>NZ_JAKZAI010000040.1 GCF_023156235.1 Marinobacter goseongensis
TTCTGTGGCCTGACGGCCACTCGGAGGTGGGTCAAAATTAATGGCCAGTAGTGGGTCATTTTAATTGGCCACTAACAAGCTGGAACAGTTAAAGGCCAAGCCTGAGCTCCAGCGCGTTGTATTGCTTCAGTTGATCTACCAAATCCAGCAAGAGATGTACCTGGGCACCCGAGAACAACGCAAGGTAATGATCATCGATGAAGCGTGGTCGTTGATCGGGTCTGACTCAGGGGCGGTGGGTGACTTCGTCGAAACCGGTTACCGGCGATTCCGGAAGTACAACGGCTGTGCGATAACCATCACCCAGGGGATTAATGATCTCTATAACACATCCTCTGGCGCGGCCATTGCCGAGAACTCTGCGACAACCATGTTGCTCAAGCAGAAAGGGCAGACCATTGACTCTATCCGCCAGCAACAGCGATTACCGCTGAACAATGCAGGTTACGACCTGCTCAAAACGGTACACACACGTCCAGGTCATTACTCAGAAATTTTCTTTTTGACGGATGCGGGGGCAGGTATCGGACGTCTGATTGTATCTCGCTTCCAGCAGTTGATGTACTCAACTAATCCCAACGAGGTGTCCCAGATCGAAGAGCTGATGAGAAACGGCCTGAGCTTGAAAGACGCCATCGACAGTATCGTGCAATACGAACGTTCGCAGGGCTACGGAGTCTAGGAGGCAACATGGCGGAATCGACTGGAGGCATCAGTAAAACCAATCTGTTCTTAATGCTCGTTTGCGCTGGTGTCGTAGCGTGGCTGTATGGAAAAGAGCTTATCGTTGACCGGCTGGGTATTGATCCGGCCATTTTAGGTCTTGAGTTGCAAACACCAGAGCGACAGGCTGAAGCCATCGATACGCCTGGCCCCATTGATCGGTCTGTTGTTCCCATCCAGGGCATCGTTGTCATGGACATGGAGCTGTACATGAACGATCCCGAAGTCGTACGTCAAAAGCTGACGCCAGATCAGGTACGAACCAAAGCTGCAGAGCTTGCGCGGGATTATGCAGCCAAAGGCTATGCGGTGTTGATGCGCTCCGATACGGTGGCTGTGCCAGCGAATGCAATTATCCCCCTTTTTGAATGAGCGCAAAGCCTTCTTTGCCAAAAGCGCTGCGCTGGCGTTGGTTTTGGTGGTGGGTGTCAGCTATTTTAATTCTCGTTATCTGATCACCTTTGATCGACAAGCGGAGCCATGCTTTGAGTGGCGGCTTTTCATTGTCGACACTCAGAACAAAACCCCAAAACGAAACGATCTGGTGGCGTTTCGGGCACGCGGCATGCAACCGGCGCTTGAGGATGGTGAGCTGGCGGTGAAGCAAGCGGTCGGCATGCCGGGTGATACCGTTGAGGTCTCCGAGACTGTGACCCGTATCAATGATCAGCCACGCTTCCGCAGCGGGTTGTACCTGCTGGATAAACTCGATGGACGGTCAGCAGCGGATTTTACTCGTGTTTTGCAAATCAGCGAGGGAAACTACTTTGGTATGGGCTCTATGGAGTCCAGCTTCGACTCTCGATACTGGGGTTTCATCCATGCTGACCAAGTCGTTGGAGTCGCTGTACCTATATATTAATCAAGGATAACCTCATCCTTGGAATGATCCCAGGCCTTGAGAACCTTTTTAAGCCAGGGGTCATGAGGTAAGCCCCAGTGAAGGTATCTTTTGCGGCCATTATTGCAGCCTGTGCAAAGAACCTGGCCGTTGGTCATAACTGTTTTTCCGCCAACTCTCCAAGGAATTTTGTGGTCTATCTCCAATCTATGTAGTTCGCCAAGCTCTGACGCCGTCGAGCCACAGGCTTGGCACCGATGTTGGTCACGTTCCAGGATGGCTGTTTTGAGCGTGCCAATGAAGTTTCGATTATTAGAATATCTTCTGTAATCGTTGTTTCTCTGGGCCGTTTGTAAAAGACCAAGCTCTGCCGCTTCATTACGTTGATTTATGGTGTCAAGAGAACGCAAAAATCGTCGGCTCACTCGAACTTTTTTGTAAACTTTTACTGTGGTGTGCCTGAGATCTAGGAGGCCTTGAAATAATAGAGCGTCTTCTTTCTCAAGGTCTCCCAAGTTTTTTTCCGGGCTTTGGCCCCGGATGAGCCAAATATTGTTGTGGGCGTAGATCATGTTCCGAAGGCAGAACCACACGTAATCACGCGCAGCTTTCATAAACAACGGTGACTCAATCCTAAGCTCTAATTGAGAAGCGTCTGCATCATCGCATGGATACCCGAGATCCAGTATAACTGTCTCCGACAATTTCGAAACGCTCGCATCCATCGAGCTGCATTTCCATAGATCGCGCATTAACTTGACGAAGGATATGTCCAAATACTTCATCATTGGTTCTAACCAAGCGTGACCAGGAGTAATCAGCCGCGGCTCCCAGTGAGCATAATGGATGCGTGAAATGTTTCTGACACATTGGTAGATGACTAGCATAGACTGTGGATCGTTTTTCGCTCTGTCTAGGTACTCAGTGGCTAGATTTCTAAACCCTCGGCTCCCCACTCTTGCCTCGCTAAATGCTTTTATTGGATATAAAGAATAACATGCTCCACTCAAGTACAACGTACAACTCGCTGCGACGTAGAGATTAGTTTTTAAACCCCGATTTAAACCCATGATTCTGTGACACGCCGCCGGCTGGGCGGAATACCATAGGTGTATTCGTACGCGCTTTGGGATTCTCATGCCTGGTAGATTTTCTTTTTTTGGCTTGTTGTTGACGTTCACCTCATTAGGGGCAGTCGCTCAGACACCGGAAGAACCGTTTGATTTTTCAGCCGTTCAAGAGAAGGCCCGATCAATTCAGGAAAACGCAGCGTCGTACTTGGACGAAGAAACGATTAATCAGGTCCGGTCTATAGACGTTGAGCAATTTCGAGATGAGCTGGAAGGCATCAATACAGAGGCGTTCGAGCGGATCGCGTCCGAGGGGATAGACCAATTGGAAGGCTTTGGGCGCTTCTCAAAAGAACGGATTGAGGCCACGAAGCAGTTAATGCAGGAACGTAGGGCCACCGGTGACACTGCATCTCCATTGCTTCATGGCCGGTCAGAGACAACTGTTGTGTTCATCAGCAGCTCGTTACCAAGGGCCCAGTTGCGAGAGGCGCTTTTAACCATTCAGAAAACGCCTGACACCGTCGGCGTTGTTCGAGGCTTACTGCCAGGCACAACCTCTATTCCAGAAACCGTACTGGCTCTGAAAAACCTGATTGACGGCGCCGACCTCGATGGCGTGGCACCCAGTGTCTTCATCGATCCCACCCTGTTTAGTGACAACGCTGTTACGACGGTTCCAACCATTGTCCACTATGACGGTAGATCACCCGTGGCCCGGGTGTCTGGACTGCCAAACGCTGAGTTCCTTAGAAGCGAAGTCCAAGATGGACAAACGGGTGATTTGGGCACGTTCGGAGAGGTCTTCGAGGTTGTTGAGGTCAATCTGATTGATGAGATGAAGCGACGAGCAGCGGCTTTGGATGGTGAGGAGATCATGCGCAATGCCAATAACCGCTTTTTTGACCATCAGCCCCGATTCACTCTCCCCAAAGCTCAGAAGACAGCATCGTTTACCGTCGATATGTCTATCCGTGCTGACGAGGATGTCAGGGGACTGGATGGTGAGTTGATCGTGAAAAAGGGTACGAAGTTCAACCCACTTCGTGCGATTGATCTTCGTCAGACGATTCTGGTGTTCAATCCAGACATGGAGGGGCATGTGGAGTGGGCAGCCTCGGAAGGCCAAAAAAGTCTGGGTAAGGGGCTGATGCCGGTTTACTTGGCAACACACATACCCAAAGGCAGCTTGGATTCACCTTGGGATAACTTGAGAGCTATTAATGCGCAGTTGCCCGGGGGTGATCTGAAGGTCACCGATCGAACCGTGATTTCCCGCTTTCAACTCAAACGAGTGCCGTCCCGGCTTGTTCAGTCCGGTGAGGTGATGACCCTGACCGAAGTGCTCATTTCAAAGAGCGAGGAGGACAATTGATTAAAGCCTATTTAATAGGGTTGGTGTTTTTTCTGACATCCTCTTTAGCGCATGCCTTCTCGGATAACGTGTGTCAGCCCATCAATGTTTTTGAAAAGCTGGTAAACGATGTGTGTTGGTCATGCATGCTCCCGATCAAGATTGCTGGTGTGGACGTTGGTGGCAGCGCACCGCGCGGTTCGGTAGATGCACCAATTTGTGCGTGTAACAGCATCATTCCAGGCGTTACCTACGGAGCGTGGTTTCCAACACACATCGTAGAGGCGGTAAAAATACCAGGGTGCCAGCCATCACTGGGTGGCATTATGATCCCCTTAGGTGACTCTAGTGCGCTGGGGAACTCCAATATGGGGGCCGAAGCAGGCGATAAGAAAGCATTCCGCCACTTGCATTATTACTCATTCCCAATCGCCGAAATGCTGCAACTTGTTGCTGGGTGCAATGAGAGCGTATCTATGGATCTATTGCAGGCAACTGAGGTACTCCCGACCTGGAATAACGACTTATTAGGGTTAGTCCTGAATCCCGAAACCATGCTATTTGCGAACCCTGCAGCGGTGATGGCATGTTCAGCCGAGGCAGCTACGACTGGTGTGGGCGGAACACAGCCTATCGAGCAGCTTTTCTGGTGTGCAGGTAGTTGGGGCACCATTTACCCCCTCACTGGCAGCATAGAGGATCCAACCAGTGCCGCCGATACAACAGGGTTGCAAGCAACACGTTTGATCGCTGTGATGCACAGATTAGGGCAGGCCCGAAAGACAATGGGCGATAGTTGTCGGAATAGTATCTGGCCGGTTCTGCCTAAAAACCAATACAAGCTTCAACACTTTCATCCGTTGGCGGAAAGTACAGGCAACCATTGGATTGGAGAGAGCTCCTATCGTTGGGGTATGCACCGAAAGCAGCTTACGAATCAAAATTACCTCAATTTGGTATGGCGCTGGAATGACTGCTGCGTGGAGCCGTTATGAGGCGACTTCTTCTTACTGCTGTAATTGGTGCTTTGGTAGCGGCTCCCGTTAAGAGCGAGAACTTTCAGGATGAGGCTGAGGCAGCCGCAGCATCGGTTCGTAACTCAATGCAAGGCGGCGAAAACGGCATCTCGTTCGGCGGGATGAAGATCGATCAGGATACTGCGGGGTTTGGCGATTTGGACGCCGGCGATAAACAGCTGGTGGAGCGTTTGAAGTCCAGGGCCGGGTCTGACAGTACCGCCATTACGCGCGGCTTGGATCCGGCGTTGGGCACTGGCGGTACCGAGATGGTGCAGGGCAAGTCGTACAACTCCGACATTATGAATTCGATGAAGGAAGCGAAACCTCGTGTAGAGTCCATCGACTTGTCCGAATACGAAGACGGTGGATTGATATCAGAAGGGCAGTTGCTGCAGTTTGGCGCTGAGAGTGTCTTCGGGGGGTGTCGAGAAGTTACAACCACGAAAACCGTTATTACCCGTAAGGCGCGGACCGAGAGGCGATCGTGCCTCCGGAGTTCCGAGCTCGTCCTGAAATCGTGTGAGGTGACACGAAAGCTGAGCATGCTATCCAATAAAAAAACGCGTTATGGGTACCCTTTTTCGTACACCAACAATTCTGAGCCATGGAAGGGGGATGCACAGTGCCTCACGATACTTCGTCAACGGGAGGAGTTTGAAGCACGGGGGTGTAAATACGATGTGTATGCGTTTGCCCCAAGCTCGCTTACATTTATTAATGATGGGGACGGTAGAGAAACAAACGTTAATAAAACGTTCCCCATAGACTATAAAACCGGAAAGCCAATCTATGAAAGTTTTGGTATGCCGCCAGGCGGCTTCGGTAATAATTTGTCATCCCGGATTAAGGTTAGAAGCGTCGAGTGCCCAGCACCTGGTGGTTCAGTGAGTTTTGGCGGAATAACCAGCTTTGTACAGCCTGAGAACAACTGCGAGAACCAGAACTTTGCCGGTTGCAACCTGGCATCGATCAACTGTATCACTGAAAAGGACACCCCCTTCGGAAAGCAGTGTGTCGAAGAAGAGCTCGTTTATGAGTGCCGGGTGCCCGGATCTCAGAAAACAAAGGATGTAACTCGAACAGAGCTTATCTGTGGCACCGACGACGATATCTACTGCGTCGACGGCTCGTGTTTTAACCAGGTTGAAGAGTCCAACCCGGACTTTGGAAAAGCCGCGGCTATGTTAAGCGCCGTGCAGGCTATCGCCACACACATGGAGTGCTCAGACCCTGAGGATCCCAAAACGTGTCGGGTTTTTGAAGGGGAGGAGTTGGCGTGTCGAAAAGGGCATAACGGTTTCCAAGCGCTGTGGGACTGCTGCGACATTGGTTCGGGCGAGAATAAAATCAAGTCTGATGACTACATAAAAAGTATCGTTGAAGCCGGGGCTAACTTCTCTGTAGCAATGTTCAAGGACGGGGTGAACACGTTCTTTGATGCTGCCAAAGGGATTATTCAATTTTTGGTTCCCTGTAATAAAGATGAGATGAAGCTTGCCACAACAAGCACCGTTGATGCTCGCGTTTATCTTGGACGGCGATGTGGTGCTAAAGCGGGATCTGGGCCATTTAAGTTTTGTATTCGACGCGATTCACACTACTGCTCTTGGGAGTCGCCGCTGGGCCGAATCATTATGGAACAGGCGAATCCGCAGTTTGGCCGTTCATTTGGCGGACCAGGCTATGGCAATTGCCGAGGCTTAACGATAAACGAAATTCAGACGCTCGATTGGAACGGCCTAGATCTTAGTGAATGGGCGGATATGATGCTTGAGGCGGGGGCCGCAGACGCCCCTGGACTTAGTGTGGATCCAGCTAAGGTCAACGAAAACCTGTTGAACCCACAGCGCGATCCTGAACCGCTCCCGGGCTTTCCGATCAAAAAGGATCCATTTAAAGGGCAATAAAGAGGAAATCCCCGACCAGGACATGGCCGGGGAGCTTTGTTAGCCAGCGGCCTGCGCTTTCGCAGCAATTTGCGGTGTCTGTTCGCTGGCAGAGGATATGTTCGCACCCGTTTCTGAGGACGCTTCGGAACCTTCTTCAGACTTTCTGGAGCTTACCTGAGGCGTGTCGCCGTCAATGTCGGTCGGCGCGTCTTCTTCCGCCTTGGCTTGATCCATCATTTTGAGCCCCTTACGAGCCCGTTCCGCATTATGCCGGAATCGGTTGCTCTGCTTGCGCATTGCCTCGGACCACCGTCGATCGACATCCAACTTCTGACGCAGAGTCAGCACCTGTGCCATCCAGAGCGCGTCCAGCATTTGACAAATCTTGTCCATGTGGACCAGTGCATCCAGCATCCGAGAAGCTTCCGGGCTGGTACAAAGCACATCAAATGTCTGTGGGTTGGTGTACTCGAGGTCTTGCTTCACCGCGTATTCCTTGTGCATAACGGTGAGACGTTCTACCTCTTTGTTCATGCTCTCTTCGAGCCCTTCAATAGAGTCAGAGACGGCTTGGAGCAATTCGTCTACCAACTCTACGTTGTCCACCATGATCGGCAGACTGACGGTGATGTTGTACAGATTCGCGTTCATCACCTCGAAATACTTTTTGAGCGCACGCTGAGCGCTTGGGGTATTGAGCGTGACACTTCGTTTAAAGCCTGCACGGCTGGTTTGATTCTGGGCGGGTTTCGCCTCAGCGGCTACTGACGTGGCCATAGTTGTTCTCCCATTGGTTTGACTTGCCCGTTCACGTTACCCGACTTTGGAGGGCGTCTTTCACAAGAAGACACGGAAAAACGGCCCTCTTGTTGTGAAATGGAGCGCTTTCTCAATGGCACACTAGGAGCATATTCGTTGCCTCTGGCAACAATATGGCAGGCCACCAGCCCGTGGTGGTTGGGAGCGTTTCGGCGTTCTCCGCTCATTTTGAGTGTCTAACCTCGACTCTGCATCCCGCAGTCGTCAATCAACCTGGAGATATCCCATGAAATCACGCAACAAAGTCGAACTTATTGGCAACGTCGGTCAGGATCCGGACATCCGTGCTACTGGATCTGGCAACACAGTGATCAATCTGTCCCTTGCTACCGATGAGTCCTATAAGGATCGCAACACCGGCCAGATCGTCGCGCAGACGGAATGGCACAAAGTGGTGCTTTTTGGGAAGGTAGCCGACGCGTTGGCACCTTATCTGAGAAAGGGCAGTCGTTTGTTCATTGAGGGAAAACTTAAAACCCGCAAATGGGACGACAAAAACGGCACCACGCACTACAGCACCGAAATTGTTGTGGACATGAACGGTGAAATTATTCTGCTCGATGCTCGACAGGATAACGCCGGACAGCGCCCGCAACAGCAATCTCAGTCGTCAATGAACGGTCATAACCGTATGCCGACCGGTGGGCACTCAGCTCCTCCGGCAAACTACGAGTCAGACCCGTTCGCGTACGACATGCCTAACCACTAAGCCATTAATCTCACCCCCCTCAATTGAGGGACTCGCTAGTCCCTGATTGAGGCCGTCGCCTCCAGGGACTTTTGCGTCTATAACCTGGAGCCTGACTATGAGTATCACTGTTCTTAAACCCAATGGCGAAGCGTTTGATTACAGGAAAGTGTCTGAGCGTCTGCCAGCCTTTCTTGAAGCGTTTCCGCTGGACGAGGGCTATCGCATCGTCCGCAGCCACAGCACCTACGTTGAGAAATGCCCCGGTTTGACGCGACTCTATGAGGCTGCGATCAATCAAGGTAAGTCCATCTATGAGGCTGGCCTGCCGGAGCTGTCCAACACGGTCATCTTTGAAGCCGCGCTCTATCACAACAGTGATCTGATCGCGAACGCATCCTCCGCTAAGGTGGTTGTCAGCTACAAAGATTGGGAGTGTGGGGAGACAGCGGCATTCCAACGCCTGATGGCCGCTTGTGGTTTCGGTGGCGAGCTTCTCGACATCGATGGCGAGGCTGATCTAAATGATCAGAACCTTCGCGTCACAGCGTCTGACTGGGACACCAAAAAGGCGAATAAACCTCGCCGGAAGCCGAAGAAGAGCGAAACTCCCGTTTCTGCGCCTAAGTCTGCGCGAGCAGACGCCAATGCAGAATCCGCAGTAACACACGACGAACCGGCCTCCACGACCCCTCAAGCTCCAGTTCAACAACCCGTTGTTGAAGAAGAGTTCGAAGAGGTTGTGCCGGCGGAGCCCATTCAGTCTCAACTGATCACGGTTCTTAACCAGCTTGCACGCGGCAAAGGTGTACCTGTACCGCAGGTGCGCAATAACCAGGAAGCCCGAGCGGCTATCCAGGAATTGAAGCGCGCAGGCTGATCGTCAACGCAACCTTTTAAAACCACCCATCCGGGGATGTTCTCGTCCCCGTGGGGCGTGGCATCCCTTCACCATTTGGAGCGATGTCATGTTTGATCTCATAAAGAAAATGAAGCTGGCCGATCTGGTACCCACTGGAAACGGCTGGTTTGACGGGCAGACCCGGGTTGGAAGTCACCTTCTGAAGGTAACAGTACAGCTCACCGCTGGCGGATACGTCCGTGTTCGCAAAGCACAACTGATCCCATTAACCGTTGCCAACGTGGCGTAAGGAGTTCTCATGTCGAATGTCTTCATGAAAGTCCGGCCATCCGGCGTGCTGAAATACGACGATTGTCCGCGTGCTTATAAGTACCAGTATGTTGATCGTATTCGCACTGAAACCACTTCGGTGAACCTTCCGTTTGGCACCGCTGTCCATGACGCGTGTACCAGCTGGCTGATTGCCGATTCCACCGGCAAGACTGTCTCTATTGCGGATATCTTCCGTGAGGGATTCCAGAAAGCGTTGGATACTAAAATCGTATCCTTTCCGCAGGACAAGCTGCCCGAAGACCTCTTCAAGATGGGGGAGGCTTTGGTCACGTCGTTTCCTGCGGCTTGGACCGATAGCGGTCTCAAGGTGCTGATGGATAAAGATGGTATGCCGATGGTGGAACGTCGTCTGGAAACCGAAATTCGTCCCGGTGTCGTGCTATCTGGCCAACCTGATGTGGTTGCCGTAGACGCGCAGGATCGTGTGGTGGTCCCAGATATCAAAACGCCCGCTCAAAGTTCTGACGAGGTGTTTGCAGCGGCTTCCGAGCAGCTGACAAGCTACCAGCTCTTGCTGGAGGATCCGAGCGTTGTGGCCTTCACCGGTCGCAAAAAGGTGGATCGCGTCGGATTTTTTGAGGGGATTAAGCGCAAAGTTTCACGTACCGGAAAGGGCCCGACCTGGGAGCCACCGATTCTGGTGGATGCTCGGTCGGACTCGGACATCGACGATCTGAAGTGGAAGATCCAGGCGATGGCTGCGGACGTTGAAGCTGGGGTATTCCCTAAGCGTCCCCGAATGGCGTTTAACTCACCTTGTACGATGTGTGACTACGTCGGCTTGTGCCACCGCGGAGATAAATCCGGGCTCATATTTTCTACGTCCGACACGGACAATGGAATGGATGAGTTGATGGCGGCGGCTGACGCGCTGTAACGAAAACCCACCGGCTTTCTGAGCTGGTGGGTTTTTTATTGGATGCTTGCAGTTATCCGATAATATGGAAAATACGAAAGGACGACTGATACCAAGGCGCACGGCTCATGTTTTCTCGCAAATTTTATAATGAACGCCCCGTTATTCTTTGGCCACTGGTGCTGGTCATTATTCTCCAGGTCATATACGTGGTGGCAGAGGTGGGGTTTAACGCCAGTTTGCTGAACTTGGCCACCGGCGCGACTGAGGCGGAGGCATCGCTTGACGATCTTGAGGTTTTTGGGCGAGTGTTTTCCGGCATAGGGTTAGGGCTCATGATATTCGCCGCTCGTGCAGGGCGTTTACCTCTCAATCAGTATGCCACAACGGCGGTCGTGCTAAGGCTTGTCTTGAACGCAGCAATTATTTTTCCGTTGTCAATCTACGGAATGTGGAATGTACAAAAATGGTTGATCGACGATGTGGTCATCGCAAACGCAAGCAAAGAACAGCGCCAGGCAGCTAGATACGTCCAATACCTGGGGCCTGCCATGCGTTATGGGCTTGTTAGCATAGACAGCCTTTCCCTTGATATACAAAATCTGGATCGGCCGGATACAAAGACCGCCTTAACATTGCTGGCCCCGGGGCTATTGTTGAATGATCGCGTCGTTCTTCAGATTGCCAGGTCAGTCCCCGACGTTGTCTCAAAGTTAATGGTTATGGCCGCTGAAGGCTCGATGGATGAGTCATTTCGGGCATTTAAAGATCAAAGTCGGGAAGCCGAGAGACTCTGGGCTCTTTACCAAAAGAGTTTGAATGCTTTACCGGCCAAGGCAGCAGAGGCCGGCTACGAGCCGGAAGCGCGTAAGGTTGCCAATGCTGTAACTAAGGCATACCTCAAATACGCTCGCAAACAATCCAGTCATTGGAACAAAATAGGTGGTCATGTTCTTCGCAGGGTTAACAATCGATACTTTTCGTGTAAGGCGGCCTATGATCCTCAGCTAGGTGGCGTTATGCGATTGGCGGGCGCTTGCAAAAAAACCAGCGCAGAAAAGTGGTTTGCTGACGACAGAGAGCCTGTAAACCAAATTGTGTAACTGCCCACGAGTGAGTAATCTTTTCAAAAGGATACCATCGTGGGTACACAAGTGGATCAAGAAA
>NZ_JAKZAI010000041.1 GCF_023156235.1 Marinobacter goseongensis
ACCTGGCCGAGGCGAGCGGCGGCGGCACAGAAGATTGGTTTGCCGTAATCGGCGCTCGAATCGCATTCTGATGCTGAAGGGCCATGGGAAACCCATGGCCTTTTTTCGTCTATGATTTGATGTAACTCAAATCCACCGAAAGCATGTGTCCATTTTCAGTCGCAGTTCAGGTTGAAGTGTTTTGATACAGGGAGAAGTCATCAGGAAGAGAGGTGTCACCCCATGACCAAAGCACACAAAGCAACCAACCAGGAGCAGTTTTTGTTGCGCCGAAAAATGACCGTCAAGGGGCTTGGAGAGGATCAGTGGGAGGGGCTCATCCACGATCTGAATCACCACCCATGCGTTGATTTCGCCGAGCGTAAGCCAAATGGCACATTGCAGGTGACGTACGATGGAACCCACTGGTCCGTCGATGAATTACTGGAACTGATCAAGGCTTACGGTGGCCGATTGAAAACCGGATGGTGGACCCGGCGCAAACTGGCCTGGTACCGGTTTACCGACGACAACGTCCGGGCAAATGCCAAGCATGAGCCGTTCTGCTGTTCCAAGATTCCACCCATGAAAAAATAAAGGAGATTGAATGAGCAGGGAGGAAGATCGAAGCACTCGCTACCAGGAAGGTAGTCTCACTCTGCCAGGGACGGTGATGCTGGGTACCGGCGTCATGATTGGCGCCGGTATTTTTGCTCTGACCGGGCAGATGGCCCAGATGACCGGTGTGCTATTCCCGCTGGCCTTTCTCGCTGCAGCGGTGATTGTGAGCTTCAGCGCCTATTCCTACATCAAGATCTCCAATACCTACCCGTCCGCCGGCGGTATCGGCATGTACCTGCACAAGGCCTACGGAAACCGGCTGCCAACGGCTTTCAACGCCCTGTTGATGTATTTTTCCATGGTGATCGCCCAGAGCTTCCTGGCCCGCACCTTTGGCTCTTACACCATGCAACTATTCGGAGGGGACGAAAGCGGCCGTATGGTGCCCATTCTGGGGGTGGCATTAATCCTCGTGGCTTTCGTGATCAACCTGCTCGGCAATCGGATGATTCAGGGGGTGGCTTCCTTTATCGGGATCCTGAAAATCGGCGGCATACTGATTTTCGGTCTGGTCGGGATCTGGATTGCCGACTCAGTCTCGGTTGATTTTTCGGAGCCCGGTGAAGCCGGAGCGCTGGGCAACTTCCTGGGCGCAACCGCACTGGGGATTCTGGCGTTCAAAGGCTTTACGACCATCACCAACAGTGGTTCGGAAGTAATAGACCCAAAGCGAAACGTCGGGCGCGCCATCGTGATTTCCATTGCCGCCTGCGTGGTGATCTACACGCTGGTGGGCTTCGCGGTCGCCAGTAATTTGTCACTGGCTGAAATTATCGAAACGCAGGATTACTCCCTCGCTGCTGCTGCGCGTCCCGCTCTCGGCGATTACGGTGTCTGGTTTACTGTCGCCATTGCCATGATGGCCACGGCGGGAGGAATTCTGGCCAGTGTCTTTGCTGTGTCCCGCATGTTGGCCATGCTGACGGAGATGAAACTGGTTCCTCATCGGCATTTCGGGATGCCCGGCAGCATTCAGAAACACACACTGGTGTATACCGTTGTCCTGGGTCTGATTCTGACCGCCTTCTTTGACCTGTCACGCATTGCTGCGTTGGGTATCGTGTTTTATCTGATTATGGACATTGCCATTCACTGGGGTGTGCTCCGTTATCTACGCAAAGACATTAAGGCCAACACCTGGGTGCCAGCAACAGCCATTTTGTTGGATCTTTTGGCGCTGGGCGGCTTCGTCTGGGTAAAGCTTAATACGGACCCGTTCGTCATCGGCGTGGCAGTGGTCACCATGATTGTGCTTGCAGTCTCCGAGCAGATTTTCCTGAAAAGATCACCGGAATCGGCGCAAGCGAAACAGGAAGAGAGTCATGCGCATCATCATTAATCTGAATCAGGAAGAGAGGCTATTGCCATGATGGGAGATAACATGTTCGGGAATACCATGTGGGCAGGCCACTGGCTGTGGATGCTGGTGATTGCCATTGTGGTGGTCATTCCGGCTTGGCGTATTTGCCAGCGCACCGGGTATCCGGGGTGGATGGGTGTGCTGATATTGATCCCCATCGTCAATCTGGTTCTGCTGTATTTTATTGCATTTGCAGACTGGCCCGCCGACAAAACAGGAGATCGCAATGGCTGAGCACCATCACGCCCATGACCACGATCACCACACCGATAAAGAACCTGGCGAGCACACCGCCAAGGATCCGGTTTGCGGCATGGCAGTGGATCCGCATACCGCGGAACACCGCAGCCAGCATGGCGGTAAAACCTGGTACTTCTGCTCGTCGCGTTGCCAGTCCAAATTCGACGAGGACCCTGAGCAGTACCTCGATTGGGAAAAGAAACAGCAAGAGCCGGTAGCGCCGGGCACTATGTATACCTGTCCCATGCACCCCGAGATTCGGCAGCAAGGGCCAGGGGACTGCCCAATCTGCGGCATGGCCCTAGAGCCCGAGCAGGTAAGCCTGGACGACGGGCCTTCGGAAGAACTCAAAGACATGACCCGCCGATTCTGGATCGGCCTGGTGCTGGCCCTGCCTGTACTGGTACTGGAGATGGGTGGGCACCTCACCGGACTCGATCACATTATAGCCCCGCAGATGTCCAACTGGATTCAACTGGTGCTGGCAACGCCTGTGGTGCTCTGGTGCGGTTGGCCCTTCTTCGTCCGGGGTTGGAAATCCGTGGTTAGCCGTAACTTGAACATGTTTACGCTCATTGCCATTGGTACCGGCGTCGCGCTGATCTACAGCCTGGTGGCGACCCTGGCGCCGCAGATCTTCCCAGGCGCCTTCCGGCAGGAAGACGGGTCGGTCGCCGTCTACTTCGAGGCGGCTGCTGTCATCGTGGTGCTGGTGCTGCTGGGGCAGGTGCTGGAATTGCGCGCCAGAGAGAAAACCTCTGGTGCCATCAAGGCCCTGCTGGATCTGGCACCGGCGACGGCCAGAAAACTGGACGACGATGGCAGCGAATCCGATGTGTCGCTTGATCAGGTCAAGGTCGGTGACCGCTTGCGGGTACGTCCGGGAGACAAGGTGCCGTTGGACGGCGAGGTGCTTGAAGGCAGCTCCAACGTGGATGAATCCATGGTGACCGGTGAGCCTTTGGCAGTCAGCAAAAAATCCGGCGACCAGGTGATCGGCGGCAGTATCAACCAGCAGGGCAGCTTTATCATGCGGGCCGACAAGGTTGGCCGTGACACCATGCTGTCCCAGATTGTCCAGATGGTGGCCAGCGCCCAGCGTAGCCGCGCACCGATCCAGGGGCTGGCTGACAAGGTAGCAGGCTGGTTTGTGCCGGCAGTTATTGTGATTGCTATTGTCGCCTTTATTGCTTGGTCCTTCTTTGGACCCGCACCGCCTATGGCGTTCGGGCTGATTGCAGCGGTCAGTGTTCTGATCATTGCCTGCCCTTGCGCACTTGGCTTGGCGACGCCCATGTCCATCATGGTGGGTGTCGGACGCGGTGCTCAAAGTGGCGTTCTGATTCGCGATGCGGAAGCCTTGGAGCGTATGGAGAAGGTGGACACCGTGGTGGTGGATAAAACCGGCACGCTGACAGAGGGCAAGCCGCAAGTCACCCGGCTTGTCGCGGCCAACGGGTTCGATGACAGTAGTCTCATGCGTTATGCAGGCGGCCTGGAGAAAGGCAGTGAGCACCCACTGGCTCACGCCATACTCGATAAAGCCAAGGGCATGGACCTGAAGCTTCCGGATGCGGAAGACTTTGACTCTCCGAATGGTAAAGGGGTTACCGGTCGAATAGACGGCAAGCGGGTGCTACTTGGTAACCGCCTTCTCATGGAGTCGGAAAATGTCGACACCACGCGATTTGACGGCGACGCCGACCAGCTCCGAAAAGATGGTGCTACCGTGATTTTTGCTGCTGTCGACGGAAACGTCGCAGGGTTGCTGGCGATTGCCGATCCGGTCAAGGAAACCACCGAAGCCGCTATTTCCGCGCTGCAAAAAGACGGCATCCGGGTGGTCATGCTGACCGGCGATAACCGCACTTCAGCTGAAGCAGTTGCCCGAAAACTGCATATCGACGAAGTGGAAGCGGAAGTCCTGCCGGAAGATAAGGGCAAGATCGTCCAGCGCCTGAAAGACGAAGGCCGTGTTGTCGTGATGGCGGGTGACGGCGTAAACGATGCGCCTGCACTGGCAACGGCGGATGTCGGTGTGGCCATGGGCACCGGGACCGATGTCGCCATCGAAAGCGCCGGCATTACCCTGCTACGCGGGGACCTGATGGGTATTGTCGAGGCGCGCCGTTTGTCTCTGGCGACCATGCGCAATATCCGTCAGAACCTGTTTTTCGCCTTCGTTTACAACTCCGCCGGTGTTCCGATAGCGGCAGGGGTTTTGTACCCGTTTTTCGGGATACTGCTGTCGCCCATTTTTGCAGCGGCCGCCATGTCGCTGTCCTCGGTCAGCGTGATCGTGAATGCGCTGCGTTTGAGGGTGGTGAAACTCGGGTCAAAGCAATGAACTTCTGAATCATTGGAGGTAGCTATGTCATACACGATCGATCGAGTTATCAAAGATGTCGATTTCGAGGACGTGGACAGAAGAGCGCGTCAGGCCCTCACTGATCACGGGTTCGGTGTGCTGACAGAAATTGATGTCAAAGCCACCATGAAGAAAAAGCTGGACAAGGATATGTTGGCCTATCGGATTCTCGGGGCCTGCAATCCTGGCATGGCCTGGGAAGCCATCGGTGTGGAGCCTCGCGTGGGTGCCATGCTGCCTTGCAACGTTATTCTTCGTGAGGTTTCGGAGGGCATTGAGGTAAGTGCAGTGGATCCATTGGCTTCCATGAGCGCCATCGATAATGACGAGCTCAAGCAGGTTGCCGGGAAGGTCAGGGATATGCTCTCTGAGGTTGTGGAATCGATCTGAAGCCGGTAGAGGCGTCGATTTGCTGCAGTGCCTGCGGTTTGCAATGGATTAGCGAATTAGCCAGGCGAGCGCATAGCCCAACTGAACACTGGAAATGCAAATAGGACTCCTCATTTGACGACGGGATACCTATTTGATGTCAGTCATATTATGGAGAAGAAAAAAGGAAAAAAGGAAAAAAGATATGGATATAAAGACTTTTGGACAACTGATCGACTGGACGCGCGATCTGCACTCACATCTGGCGAGCTGTCTGTCCCATTGCGCAACAAAGCACGAGGAAGAACGGGCCCGTGCGCTTTTGGATTATCTGGCAGCTCATGAATCGGAAATAGAGCGGATCGTGAACGAGTTTGAGCACCAAGGGGATAAGAAGGCACTGGAAACTCGGGTGTACGACTACCTGTCCCATAATCCGATCAAAACTCATCGAACCTGCGACGAGCCTTACGCGAAGCTTGATTTTGATGGTATCTGCCGGGAAGTGTTCGACTTTCATGATCAGATTATTGATCTCTACAAAACGCTGATTGGAAAAGCCGAAATTCCAGAAGCAAAAGAGCTGTTCGAATCTCTTTTGGCGATGGAGGAAAATGAGTCGATGAGACTGGCTCGTCAGGTTGGCCGAATGCAGGATCTATGAGATTCGAGCACTTTTGCTGACGGCTTAATCCCTTTGAATGTTTCCAATTGAGGCTCACCTTCACACCTCAAAGACGGGCGCAAAGCCACCTCCCGGCGTTCGAAAGTTGGTGGCCTGGCCCTGGTACACACGGGCAGCGGCAAGCAGATGTTGCCCGGCATAGGTGTACAAACGGATATCGACCTTTCTGGTGGTGACCGTGCCATCCACTCTCAGGGTGCGTTCTCCGGCGGGAACGAAGTTCTGCGCGATGTAATCACCCTTCAGGATCTCTTCGAAAACGCGGCGGGTTAGTTTTTCGCCCCGATAGACGCCCTTGCTGCCATGGCCCGCTACCGGTTTGAAAAACAGTTTACGCCGGTTGCTCCACAACTCCGCCTCATCACTTGCTGAAACCAGCCGGGTCTTCGGTACAGCTCTATCCAGAAATCCTGCCTCGGTTTCACTCAGGCCCCAGTCGCGCAGGGTTTGGGCATCAGATAGCAGGATCAGGTTCCGTTTGTCGGCCATCAGCGCATGGGCGCGTGGATTGGGCGTGACGACCGCCGCGCCGTCGAGGTAGGCGCGCCTCAGCGCCCCAAGAGCCGGGGCCTCCAAGGCAAAATCCACCAGGCGGTTGTACACCATGTCGATAGGCTTGCCGTGGGCGCTCAGAGCGCCATCAACATACTCAAGCTCCGATGGGTCGAGGATCAAGGTCTCAATGCCTCTGGCCTGGAATAACTGCTGGGCCAGTTGGAATTCCGGGAACATAAACTGGGATTCAGGGGCATCGTCCACAATGGCCAGGCAACCGGGCGTCGAGTCGCCACCTTGCCGTTGCCACTCCTGCTGGAACATGGCAAACACCGCGTCCTCGAACCCATCCAGTGCACGGTTGGTGCCAGCGGTCTGCTGGGACGGGTCACAGCATCGGTGTTGAGCCCGGGCCAATACCGTGTTCAGAAATGCGCCGCCGGCGTTGGTGTTGATTTCGATCAGCTGAGGTCCGTTTTCGCCCAGGTGAAAGTCGTAGCCCATGAAGGCCCCGATGGGGCCTGGGTCAAAACCGGCGATGTCCGGCGCCCAGGACAGAGCTCTTTCCTTATAGGGCGGAAGCTCGGCTGCGAATTCGATCGCCTGAACAATCCGTTTCATCGTCGCGATGTCCGCTTGGGGAACGAAAACCGGTGTGTTTGAAAAGAGATGAAGGAGTTCAGGAGTGGTCGGCAGCTCGTTCCCAATGCCTGAAAACTGCTTCCGGAGGCTGTCAGTGAGCGCTTTTCGGTCAAGAGTGATGCAGTAACACTGCCGGTTGAGCTGGTCGGCGTGGGTTTTGGTTGTTCGCTGGTTTTCCTGGGGCACGTCTTGCATTGGGTGTCCATGGTCATTGTGAATCGTTCCACCTTGATTCTGGTCAAACGAATGCATGTTACGCAACCGTTTTCAGGCCTGTTTCAGCTTGGTGTGGTGGACTGATCGATAATAACCATATCTGAGTTTTCTCAAAAAGGACCCGCTCATGGATCGACGCTTCAAAATCACCTTGGCAATATTTGCCGTTATCGCACTGGTCTTACTCTGGGGAGAACACAAGGTTCATCTGCTTGGCGCTTTGCCTTGGCTGATACTGCTTGCCTGCCCACTGATCCACATCTTTATGCATGGTGGGCACGGCGGACATGGAGGGCATCGCCATCAAGTAGAGCAATCTGGCAAAAGCGGAGAACGGCGTGATGACTAGTGGCACTTCGGATTATGGCCTTTGGAGCCTGGTGGTTTTGAATTCAGCGATTTTCATCTTCTTCGCCTTCAGTTTCTTCAAACCGCAGACCCGCCGGGACTGGCGTTCGTTTAGTGCCTTCAGCGCGTTTCTGGTGGCACTTTTTACCGAGATGTACGGGTTCCCGCTGACACTTTACTTTCTCTCCGGCTGGCTGCAGAGCCAGTATCCCGACGTGAACTGGTTGGCTCACGACAGTGGCCACTTGCTGGAGATGATGTTTGGTTGGAAGGGCTCTCCACACTTTGGGCCGTTTTATCTCATGAGCACGGTGTTTATTGGCCTCGGGTTTTATTTGATTGCGGCTGGCTGGCGTACCCTGTATACCGCACAGAAGGCAGGTCAGTTGGCCACAACCGGCCTGTATGCCCACGTTCGCCACCCCCAGTATTCCGGCTTTGTGCTCATCATGTTCGGTTTTCTGCTGCAATGGCCCACGCTGCTGACGCTGGCCATGTTCCCGGTGCTGGTGTGGATGTACTCACGTTTGTCTATTCATGAGGAGCGTGAAACAGAAAAAACGTTCGGCTCCGATTGGCGGGCCTATGCAGCTAGAACTTCGCGTTTTATTCCGCAATTGAGGAATTTGAGGCGCAAGGAAATCGAGGAACAAGAATGATGCATGTGGTAACTATCTCAGTAGGCGTTCTTGCTGTCGCACTAATCAGCGGCTGCGGTAAACAGACGGTGGATGACCGCTGGTACACACAGGCCCAGGTCGAGCGCGGCGCAGTGGTCTTCGACGACAACTGCGCAAGCTGCCATGGCGGAAATGCCCAAGGCGCTTTCAATTGGAAAAAGACCCTGAAAGATGGCTCCTATCCGCCGCCACCGCTCAACGGAACAGGCCATGCCTGGCACCATTCGTTCGACACGCTGATGGGTACGATCAATCAAGGTGGCGCGCCCATGGGTGGGAAAATGCCGGCCTTCGAAGACGAGCTTTCCAGGGACGATCAAAAAGCCGCTATCGCCTATTTCCAAAGCAAATGGGAAAAGCGGATCTACGAAGCATGGTCTGGAAGGAGTGGGCTCTGATACTCAGTTGTTCAGGCAATAAAATGAAACCGACCCCGATACTTACAGGGTCGGTTCTTATTTCTCTCAACTTATAATCTTCGATTCATGAGTGCTTGTGGCTCATCGTTTCTACATTCTGTTCACTGTGCTGATTGTGTTCGGTATTTATTTTACTTGTATTCTTTTTCGTTCTAGCATGCTCTTTGAAATTTTTTGTAAATCGGATTTCGACCGTTTTGTTCGGATAAGTGCGAGCCTCATTAATACGGTCTGCCAAGCCAGAGTTGGCCGAAGCCATTGTTGAAAAAAAAGCTGCGATTGCTGTGATTACCATTAATTTTTTCATGACCTTTCCCCTTTAACCTTAAAATCAGTTGATTATTTCAGCCTGAGTTCAGGTTCGTATGGTTAGATTGTTAACGTCTCCATGAGTTAACTTGGCCGCAGGATTATCCTGCGGTATTTTTCTCTGCCTTTTCCAGTGCCTTGTGGTAGGCCCGACCCACTTCAGTCGTAATCATTTCCACGCGAGCCTCCATCCCAGGCTCGGACATGCTGTAACGTGTCATCCGCTTGTGTAGGCGTTTCATTTCGTCATTGTTGAGAATGTTTTCTAAGGAGCCCTTACCTTTAGACTGATCATGCGTGGCTTTCATATTTTCATCTGGTGACACGTTGCCAGCAAATGTATATGTTGAGAGAGCAATTGTTGCGGCAAATAAAAGTATGTTCTTCATAATCGGCACCTCCTATTTGGTTGTCGATTATATTTAATCATTGGTTTCTGAAATGGTCCTGAAAAAGAAAAAATAAATATAACTTTAAATTTACAGGTGGTTGGATTAAAAACAGATGGACAGACAAACGTTATAAAGATACGGGTTACGGACTTACCTCGGCACCATGGGCACTATCTTTACGGCGGCGCCTGCATTTTGCTCCGCCAATCACAATGTATGAACTGGCTGTAATTAACTCGGCAGCTCTGGAGGAAAGCTCTGGCTCGAATGTTCGCTTTTGTTTAAACGCCGAAACTGGAAACAGAGTCATTGCAGACAGCTCCCGGAAACCTGAGAGCTAGAAAATTCTGGCTGACCGGGCGGCCTGAACCTTGGAATCCGACTGCTTTACTCGGAGGGCGGCAAGACGAGGGTGTCGCCTTCTTCGATCACTCCCGTGCCGACGTTCTCTCCGTTCCGAAACCATTCAAGTTCATTGCCGCTTATCTGTGCTGAATAACAGCCGAAGTCAGTCCCCGGGTAACAGACACCCTCGGCTCTGATTTCATAATTTCCGCCGCCAAAAGCATCTTTGTAGGTGCCGTCTGCCGCGAAATAGCTTGAATAGACGTCGCTGCCCATACTGCCTTTAAACGTATTGCCGACCAGTGCGACTCTGACCTCGTCAGCGCTGGAGGCGCCAAGCGCGGCCACAGAAAAAACACATGAAACGGTAGTCGTCAAAGCCAAAACGCTGCCCTTGAGAATACGCATACTCAACCCCTGTTGATCGCCAATGTTCAGTTAATTACGGGGCCCCTGACCTGCTCCCCTCTAGCTTAACCGTTTTCAGCTTAGTAATGTTCATCACAGCAGAGGACGATGAACATGAAAAAG
>NZ_JAKZAI010000042.1 GCF_023156235.1 Marinobacter goseongensis
TTGAATGATGCGCTGTATTGCTTGCGTTTCTTGCTCATGATTCTCCTCCTTGTGGAGATGATGAATCAGAGCTTAGGTACCTGTCCAAAATTTGGGGTCCACTTCACCCTATACGGTTGAAGGCAGTAGTTTCCCCGCCAAGTGCAGACCCATCGTAGGCGACGAAATTCCTTTTCACATAGTAGATGTCGAGACGACTGGATTAGATCCCGAAGTGGATAAAATCATCGAGCTGGGAATCGTAGAAATCATGGTCAGTCCTTCGACAGAGCGGTTAACGGCTATTAACTTTGTCGGATCGTTCTATGAAGACCCGGGCGAGCCTATTGATCCTTTCATAACGAAGCTGACTGGCATCACGACCGAAATGGTGGAGGGGCATTCTTTGCCCGACGACACAATCCTATCGGTATTAGAACGCAGTGACAGCGTTTTAGTAGCCCATAACGCCTCTTTCGACTCGCGTTTCGTCGAGAAACGGTATCCTTCCCTAAAATCCCGGCGGTGGGCTTGCACCATTGCTGATGTGGATTGGAACGCAAAGGACTTTTCCAGCTCAAAATTGGAATATCTATTGACATGTTGTGGCTATTTCTACGACGCCCACCGCGCGCAGAACGATTGTCTGGCTGTCGCTTGGCTGCTGTCGTACGTGGACGTTTTAAAGGAACTTATTCGATCTGAGGCGTCACTCACATACAAAATTTCTGCTGTAGGAAGCCCCTTCGCAGCAAAAGACGAGTTAAAGGTAAGCGTCCGGTAATCCCATCTTGAGCCAGGCGCTGTCGCCGTCAGGATAGTGTCCACTTATTTTCTAGTGGACACTTAACATGAACGAATTAAGCGTAACCAAGCCCTACCAAAAACGTCGCCGGTTTTCCCGGGAATTCAAAGCCGGGATTGTAGCCCAATGCCTGGAACCCGGTGCTTCCGTTTCCCGGATCTCGCTGGATAACGGTCTCAACGCCAACATGGTCCGGCGCTGGATGAGTGAAGCGCAGCGAGCGGATAAAACACCGGGATTTGTACCGGTCAAACTGCCAGCGGCAACCTCTGCAACGGGAAACCAATCAGTTGCAGACAAGCGTAGCACCATCCGCATCGAGATTCCCCGCGCCGGTGGCTCGGTCGTGGTGGAGTGGCCTGCGGAGCAGGCGCACCAGTGTGCTGCCCTGTTGCGGGACCTGCTGGGATGATCCGCATTGATGAGATCTGGCTGGCTACTGAACCGCTGGATATGCGAGCCGGGCCCGACAAGGCCCTGGCCCGAGTCATTCAGGTCTTTGGCTCGGCCAGGCCCCATTGTGCTTACCTGTTCGCCAACAAGCGGGGCAACCGGATGAAGGTGCTGATCCACGATGGCCTGGGCATCTGGTTGTGTGCCCGTAGGCTGAACCGGGGCAAGTTCCACTGGGGCGAATCCTGGCGCGGTGACCAGCTGCGTTTAACCGAAGAACAGTTGTCCGCCCTGGTTCAGGGTTTACCATGGCAACGCCTTGGGGCCGACGGCGTTATCTCCATCCTGTAACCACAAGCCGAGTGATATCGCCATAGCCAAAACTGCGAATCGCTTGCAGCACAAGGGCTTGGCATACTAAGGGGCATGACTCAGCGCCCCGATCTCGACCAACTCTCTGCCGATCAGCTCCGTGCTCTTGCCACGGAACTGTTCGATCGAGTCGAGAACAAAGAGCGGGCATTGGTGCACCGTGACGCGGTCATCGAGAAGCTGACCCACGAAGTGGCCATCCTCAAGCGCCACAAGTACGCCCGTCGCAGTGAACAACTCGATGCCGTTCAGGGGAAACTGCTGGACGAACTGATCGACAGCGATCTGGCCGCCATCGAAGCCGAGCTGGACCAGGCGATGACCGAGGAGCAGAAGGCTGCCCGGCCCAAGCTAAAGCCCAAGCGCACTCCGCTGCCACCAGAACTGCCCCGTACCCTGATCCACCACGAACCTGAAAACACCCATTGCCGCTGCGGTTGCCAGCTCAAGCGCATTGGCGAGGACATCAGCGAGAAGCTGGATTACGTCCCGGGCGAGTTCACCGTGGAGCGGCACATCCGGGGCAAGTGGGCCTGCAATGAATGCGAGACCTTGATCCAGGCACCGGTACCACCGCAGGTGATCGACAAGGGCATCCCCACTGCTGGGCTGCTGGCTCAGGTGCTGGTGGCCAAGTACGCGGACCATCTGCCACTGTACCGTCAGGAACGCATCTTCGGTCGCGCTGGCCTGGAAATCCCTCGCTCCACCCTGGCCGAATGGGTGGGTGCCTGCGGTGTGCAGTTGCAACCCCTGGTGGATGCGCTGAGAAATACCTTGCTGGAACACAGCGTTCTGCACGCCGATGAAACCCCCGTCAGCATGCTGGCTCCGGGTAAGAAGAAAACTCACAAGGCCTATGTCTGGGCCTACTGCACCACGCCGTTCTCAGACCTGAAAGCCACCGTTTACGACTTCGCGCCGAGCCGAGCGGGTGAAAACGCCCGCACCTTCCTTGGAGACTGGCAGGGCAAGCTGGTGTGTGACGACTATGCTGGCTACAAAGCCGGGTTCGGTAATGGCATCACCGAAATCGGTTGTATGGCCCATGCCCGGCGCAAGTTCTACGACCTGCATGAAGCCAACAAGAGCGAACTGGCCGCCAGGGCCCTGGAATACATCGGCGGACTCTATGAGATCGAGCGGGAAACCAAAGACCTGCCGCCGGATAAGCGCCGGGAAATCCGACAAACCAGAGCCAAACCACTGGCTGACGCACTGCATCAGTGGATGTTGGCGCATCGACAGAAGGTGCCGGATGGTTCCGGCACGGCCAAAGCACTGGATTACAGCCTCAAACGGTGGGAAGCGCTCACGCGCTACCTGAACGATGGTGCTGTGCCCATTGACAACAACTGGGTGGAAAACCAGATCCGGCCCTGGGCGCTGGGGCGCAGCAACTGGCTGTTCGCAGGGTCACTACGTAGTGGCCAACGTGCTGCGGCTGTGATGACACTGATCCAGTCGGCGAAGCTGAATGGGCATGATCCGTATGCCTACCTCAAAGATGTGCTGACCCGGCTGCCGACGCAGAAGAACAATGCCATCGACGAGCTATTGCCCTACAACTGGAAGCTGGCTATACCTGACAAGGTGTAATGCCCAGACGCTTACTTTTGGATCACTCATGTCAACACCTGGGAGTTGGGCAAGCCGACCGCCATTGATTTGGTCGAGTTTACGTTCGGCGACGTCGAAGGGCGTCCTTGTGGGGACACCAGGCACCTCTTCTGACTGCTCATTGCTTTGTGGTGCCTGTCGTGACGGATGCATCGGTGTAGCGGGGGCACCCGGTGCTTGCAGGTGATGCTGAAATGCAGGCATGCGTTCAATGACGGGCTCACTAACGACTTGATCGGCAGTGTGGTCCTCAATGTCCGATTGAATAGCCGCTTTTTTAAAATCAACGACAATGGCTGGAGAAGGGGGTCGTGTTGGTGCGATAACCGTCGCATTGTAATCCACAAGACCGCCTATCTGATGCCCACTGCCAACGACATGGCGATTTGCTGGCGCTAATAGCACCGTGTCGGATTTTGGTGTGACGTCGGCCACCCCATAGTGCAGTTTTCCGGTATTAATTACAGCCACCGGCACCTGGGGTTCTGGCGGTTCGGTTTGGTTTGCAACACAGCCTACAGCAGTCATGCAAACACTCAGAACAGCGACCTTTACATATCCAGCGCTCACATTATGTCCTCGGGTAATTTTCCGACTACTTTACCGTCCAGTTCCGAAGCCGTTTCACAGAATCAGCCCCTTTTTTTGATGCGAGCAACGGAATTCGGGCCTGATTTTGTCATAGCGTCTCAGCGCGACCCCTTACACTTTCGAGACTTTCTTTTGACGGTGTAGTTGATGTTTTCATTTATCACTAGGTTGTTTGATTCGCGGAACGCATCGAAGGATGCTGGGCCTGGCTCAACAACCGCAATAGCCAATAGGCCAACTATTCCAAGGTATCCGCCCTACGATGATGGATTCCCTGCAGTAAATCCGAGCGAACTGCTCGACTCGCAGGCGCGACTGATTGAAGCCATCGATCACGAGATGGGTATGTCGCCCGGCGACTTTGATCAGTATGTGCGCCCAATACTGACTAATTATGCCGCTTTTGTGCATTTGCTCCCTGCATCGAAAGCCCATCACCACCGCGGGCCGGGTGGGCTTTTTCGGCAT
The DNA here is from genome assembly GCF_023156235.1 of Marinobacter goseongensis. Taxonomy (GTDB): domain Bacteria; phylum Pseudomonadota; class Gammaproteobacteria; order Pseudomonadales; family Oleiphilaceae; genus Marinobacter; species Marinobacter goseongensis. The sequence continues at coordinate 4,229 of NZ_JAKZAI010000042.1, forward strand.
GGATTGGAGGTGGCAAACCATGCCCTTCGTTCCTATCACGGCCGCATTATCGATGGTCACGAGTCCGGCCAGAGAAGGAAAGAGTTGGAGTCTCGATGGAGAATTGCGGTGTTGGCGGCTGCTCTAGGCCACGATTTGGGAAAGCCCGCGATTGATATGACGATCTTTGATCGGGACGGCAAGAAACAGTGGGATGTTTTTTCGACGACGATCGTTGAGTGGATGGACGCACAGTCGGTGGATCGATATTACATCCGGTGGACACCTAACAGGGTCAATGGCATGCACGAAAATCTGTCGCTTTCACTATTGCCTCGTGTTGTTCCTCCCAATGTTTTTGATTTCCTGAAACGTGGCGACCCAAAAGTCATCTCAACGCTTTATTCCGTGCTATCTGGCACTGTTCAAAATAGTGCAGGGCGCGTCATATCTGAGCTGGTGCACAAAGCCGACCAAGCTAGTGTGGCCGCCGATCTTAAAGGCCAACGAATTGCGGAAGACGACACATCTCTCGGCGTGCCAGCCGCTCGTTTCTTGGTTGATGCGATGAAACGATTGGTCAGCGACGGTCACTGGAAACCAAACCAACCGAAACAACCGCTTTGGGTTTCTGCCGATGCGGCCTATTTGGATTGGGACATGGCCGCCTCTCACATCAACCGCGTGCTAGATAGCGACGATACGCCGGGTGTGCCTCGGACACCCGATGCTATGGCTCAGGCATTGATTGATTATGACGTTTTGGAGATGTGCATTCAGGAGGATGATCATCCAGGCCTTTACGTACGCGTTGCACCCGAGCCTCTTGCAAGCACGAAAGCGGTCCAATCGCTTTTGTGTGTCCGACTTCGACAGATAGGATTGTTTTTCGATGGCCCTGATCCGGCACCCGTAGAGTGCCATGTTGGTATGGCTGCTATTGCTGCACGAAAAGAGCGCAACAAAGAGCGGGCGGAAGAGAAAAATGCCAACGCGCATAAACGGGCGAAAGAGCGTGATTCAAAGCGGGATTTCGGGTTCAAAGTAAACGAACTGACAGAAGGTAATGATCCCAGGTCCACAGAGCAGCAAAACGAATCTGCACAAGACGAAACAAACATCAAAGCGTTCGTACCATCTGGCGATGCAAACATTGGTGTGAATGCACGACCTGACAACGCAACGGTTTCATCAAACGAGGTCGCAAAGCAAGGTCATAAATTCAGTAGTTCTGGGGATAACGCTCTCAACTGGTACCGGAGTTTGACAACTGATCGACAAATATTGGTGCGTGATCATTTATTAGTTTCGGAGTTGATTTTCTGGCATGAGGACAAAATGTGTGTACCGCATCCTGAGTTTATAAAGTCACTACCAAAGGATGTGGTGCCAATGGGTGTCGGATCGATGACAGATTGGCTTTACGAGCGCATAGACAAAGCTGTTATGCATTATAACGTGAGCGGCCATCGTAAAGCGCTGATCTTCACCGAAACAATCACAAAGGTGCTCACCGAGCTGTCAGAGAGGAGGCATCTTATTTCGGACGAAGCCTCACGAGGTAGAGGCGAGCCTTCACAGAAGGCGCAGACAAAGCATAGTGCCAGGCCAGCGGCAGCAACGTCTAAGAGATCGTCCGCAAATTCGATACAGCCAAAAAGAACCCCATTAAAGATTAAATCCGACTTGAGCCCCTTAGGTCCGAAAATCCAAGCGTTGTTCGAGTCCGTCACCTCACAGGCGCAGTCACTTGAAACCATTGTCAAAGATGCGTCTGGAGTTTGGATAGCTCATGAAGATCTGATCGCCTTTTCTAACGAGCACCATCCGGATATTCCTGAACGATTTTTAAAGCTTCAACTGGCGTCGTCCGCAGTTCTGAATAATCGAACGGTAGACGGTGTTCGGCAAGTGATGATTGGAGAAATTTAATGGCAGCGTTCACGCAAGACTATGAAATGCCCTGGCGCCCAACATTTGAATGGTATTCCTGCCTTGGCTGGGGTGGCGGTGCACTAGCGAGTGGCTTGGTATCGATCACGAGCACACTGCCATCGGGGCCTTTTTATTATATGGGTGGCTTCTGTGCCGTCATGGCTGGTGTGCAGGCTTGGCAAGCGCGCAGTCATACCGAGATTAAAAACAGTTTGATTGGTCATGAACTCGAATTTGAGTCCTTAGAAAACCTGTACAAACGCGTACAGGCGGACACCACCGGGAAAGGTCTCTGGCTGGGGTATGGGTTTGAGTGGGGACAGCAGCACGCCCAGCGCGTGTACGAGATCACTAAACGAGCGCTGGAACCTGAGATTTCGGAAAAGGTAAGGAAACGCTTTAAGACACCTCAGGTTGGCAAGACGTGGATACACGGCGTAGAGCCCAAAGAGCATGAAATTGATGTGCCTTTAAAGCATTTGGACGGTCACTCGATCGCGTTTGGCACTACAGGAAGCGGCAAGACCCGCCTGTTTGATCTAATTATTAGCCAAGCAATATTTAGGAATGAATCTTGTTTCATTATAGACCCGAAAGGCGATCAGGAGCTTTGGAAAAATGCTTTTAGAGCATGTCAGCTAGCGGGACGTCCAGATGCGTTTGTGCACTTTAATCCGGCATTTCCAGAAATGAGTTATCGGATCGATCCGCTGAAAAATTGGAACCGTCCGACGGAGGTGGCATCACGAATCAAGGACTTGATTGTGTCAGACTCAGACAACGATCCTTTCGCGCAGTTTTCATGGAATGCGATCAATAACATTGTGCAAGGGCTAGTTGCCACTGGCGTGCGGCCTAACTTCAAGCGCCTGAGGAAATACATCGAAGGTGGTCCCGCATCGTTGCTTCGACGGGCGCTGAAAAATCATTTCGATGACCATGCGGCCGGTTGGAGGTCCGCCATTGGGGGGCAGTTAAGTAAGGCGAAAGACGGTGAAACTGAAACCAAAATCATGGTGGAGTATTACCGGGAATTTGTGAGTGAACGTCACCCATCACAGCCACTCGATGGTCTTTGCAGGATGTTCGAGCACGAGCGGGCGCACTTTTCCAAAATGACCGCCTCGCTTGAACCTATTCTCAACCAGTTGACCGCCGGTGAACTCGGAGATCTGCTCTCGCCCGATCCCGACGATCAGACAGACCACCGCCCAATCACCGATTCAGCCCGGATGATCAATAAGGGGCAAGTCGTTTATTGCGGACTGGATTCATTGACCGACAGCACGATCGGATCTGCTCTGGGCAGTATTTTTCTGGCGGACCTTACCTCGGTTGCAGGCGATCGGTACAACTATGGCGTTGACAACAGGCCCATTAACTTAATCGTTGATGAGGCCGCCGAGGTGGTGAATGGACCTCTGATACAGCTCATGAACAAAGGTAGAGGAGCACATTTCCGGGTCATGATCGCAAGTCAGACCTTTGCCGATTTTTCCGCTCGACTGGGAAGCGAATCTAAAGCGCGTCAGGTGATCGGTAACGCAAACAACCTGATAGGCCTGCGCACAAAGGATGGGGAGACTCAGGAGTTCATTTGTGAGCCTTTGGGCGACACCGTAGTGCGACAGATCATGCATACCCAGAACACAACTGCGATTGACTCTGAGAAAAACCCTGCCAGCTTTTCTGGCGGATACGGAGAGCGTCTGATTGAAACAGACATGCCGCTATTTGCTCAAAACCTATTGGGCAATCTCCCGAACCTTGAGTACATCGCATCTGTGTCCGGCGGCCGAATTTACAAAGGCCGCATCCCTATTATCACCAGCGATATTGAAATGGGACTGGAAGATCAGCCATGGATCAAAAATAGACATGCTGATGACTTCTAAGGACGGGGGGGTTGCCCAGTGATGCGACGAAAGGTTGGAGATGCCTTTATTGTCGAGGCGACAGGGTTGACTCCAGCAGTGTTCCATCAAGCCATGGCGTCGTTGCAGGAGGGTGCTAAGCGCACCCGCAGCGGTAATGCCTTGGACTTTATGGATAACACGGTCCGAGAGACAGTGCAGGCCTTGGTAATAGCATCTGCAGCGGCTGGCGACGTCTCCATAGATGGGGAACCCCTCATTGATCGGATGATCAAGCGTGTGATCACGACGTTTGATGAGAGTTCTGAGCTCTGGCGACACAATATGTTGCCAATGACTGATGTTGTTGGGGCCTGTGTCAACGTTGCCTGTGCCGATCTGCTGCTGCTGCAAGGCCTGGAAATTCGAATACGCAATCTCGGTGAAGAGTCGTTGTGGGTCTTCCCGCGTGACAGATGGCTGATAAAGCATGCCGGAAGGACGTCTGTCGAACCTAGACATGACAGATTCGGGGTGGTGCCAATCGAGGCTGGTGATTTGGTGCCGCTATTGATGACAAGTGGCATCCAGAGAGCGATGGGGCTTCCTTATAAAGCGTCAGGAGGTCGAATGTGATTAGTAAAGGTCAGATTTTCTTCTGGATGGTCGCGTGGGTTCTACAGATCGTTCTCGTTGGTGTCATCGTTCCGAGTGATTTCATCGAGAGTCAGATTGACCAGGAACATGAAATGATTCGTGATTGGTTGGGCGTGGATACCAGCGATTCTCTTTGGCTGAGCAGCAACGAGCGCTTTAAGAAAGCATTTAGCGACACAGGGATGATTGATGCGAGTTACACAATCTTGCCCAGTTATCAGCAAAGAGCTGACTCTACAGGTCTTGAGACACTTGGTGATTCAATGTGGCCCTACGTGCAGAGCCGGATCGAGGTAATGTGGTTAACAATATATCAGGCAGTGCAACGATTCGGTGTTATCGCGCTGTGGGCGCCGTACTTTCTACCCATCTTGGTACCATCTCTAATCCATGGCTATACCGTGCGTGAAATAAAAAAGGTGTCCTATGGCTACGCCAGTCCGGTGATTTATCACGCGGCTGGAAAGACGATGATTGCCGCGCTGTTCTTACCGCTGTTCTACATTACTTTGCCAATCGCGATCCACCCCATGCTCGTGATGATTTGGGGGGTGTGCATCTCACTCTTGATGCTGGCACTGTCGGCAAACGTTCAGAAACAGATCTAACCGTCGGATTTAGGCTCTGATTTTGTGACAGGTGCTGGTTCGTAGGAGGGTATTCTTGATACGCCTAACGAGTGCGCCTGCATTTTGGTGCCGACGCGTCGTGTTCATATAAAAGGGCGAGCAGAGCCGTTTGCACTGGTCGCACGTGGATTACTACACAGAGAAGGACGTTATGTCTCAGGTTCACCATTTGCCGACTCACGTTGACGAGCCACCGATCATCCTCATCTGGTCTGCCGATGAAATTGGTGCGTTTTTTTTCTTTTTCATCATCGGCTTCTTGCTGCAGCAAATTCTGATTTTTGCAGCAATCGGTTATGCGGCGCTGAGATACATGCGCAGGTTTCGGAACGCTAAAGCCCGCGGCCATGCAATCCACATGATGTACTGGTTTGGGGTGAGTTTGGCAGACGCAAGGACACTGCCAAACCCGTATCAAAAGCACTTCCTGCGCTAACCCGGATTTCTCATGACGGGATAAAAGAAAGCGGCTGAAAGTGCTATAGTTTCAGGACCTTACACCGTTCACCAAGC
>NZ_JAKZAI010000043.1 GCF_023156235.1 Marinobacter goseongensis
GTGTCCACTAGAAAATAAGTGGACACTATCCTGACGGCGGCAGCGCCTGGCTCAAGATGGGATTACCGGCCGCTTACGATTTACTGGCCGGCATCGTGGTTGCACTGGTTCTGGAGCGCTAAACAGCAACTTCTGGGGCTGGTTCAGCCTGGACATCAGGGCCGAGTTTTTGATCGAGACTTTCTGCGGGTCTGGGACACACGTTCTGCATTGAGTAACGGTTAAGGACTTTATGTTGCGACGGTTGGCCAGCAAGCAAGAAATCGCTAGCAGCTCGTGCCGGAATCCCTGCCGCGTTTTAATCAGACCCGCGAGAGCCTCGTTCGAACTCTTGAAGTAGCGCGTTGGGCCATCAAAGTTTCAGAGGTGTATTATCCAGACGCGTTAAGTGGTTCCTTGAGGACAAACGATGTGTCTTATGATGGAGCTATAAACGTCGTTGCACTTTCCACCGAGTGTCATTGAATGGGGTGGAGTCCGATCATAGCCGAGCAGACAAACCTTCTTGTCCTTAATGCCTCCATCGAAGCACTCCGCGCTGGCGAGCAGCGCCGAGGCTTTTCCGTCATTGCCGATGAGGTTCGAACCCCGGCCCAGCGCAATCAGAGATCTACTGAAGAATTGGCATTGACTGCTGAAGCCGAGATCCATGGAGTAGTCGAGGCGACAACAAACATTGTCGACGGCATCCGCAATTCATTTAAAGGTTTTCGCTGAGATCTCAAGAACCATGCAGGAAAGTTCAAGGTCTGGAGCCGCTTTTGAATATACGTTCTGATTGACGAGAGCAAAACTTCCTCCAGCGATACCAATGATTGTTGCGTATTCGTCTATCTTTAATGTTCGCTTTGATTAACTCCGGCCCTTCAGATTCCTACCACCCTGTTTACCGACATGCTCAACGTGCTAGTAGGACTTTTGACAAATTCCTGACATTTCCACGACCCCTGCCTGACGAACATCCCTCTATCCTTCACGCCACCGCTCCAGGCCGATTTTTCCGCTTTTACTTACGAGTGCAGTCATGACGTCATTGTTCATCAGAAAGCAATCCCTCCCCGCTCATGTATATCGTTGGTTCAATTGGGCGGGAGCCTATGCCCCGATACTGATGCTGTTCTGCTCGGTCCTTATTATCGGGGGGCTGTCCCGTGCCCTTTTGGTCGCGTGGCAATTTGATCGAGTCCAGCCAACCCCCGTGTGGCCAGATATTTTTCTTCACGGCCTGCGAGTGGATCTGATCATAGCCGGTATGGTGGTAGCACCATTGGTATTGCTCCTGCCGATTATGGGCCACCGGTACAGCTGGGCACTCTGGAAGCGCCTCACGATGCTCTGGGCACTGGTCGTGGTTTTTGCATTTCTGTTCATGGAACTGGCCACGCCGACCTTCATTGCCGAATACGATTCCCGACCCAACCGGCTCTTTATTGAGTACCTGAACTATCCGCGGGAGATTCTGAGCATGCTCTGGGAGGGCTATCTGCCCACCGTCCTGCTGGGCTCTTTCCTGGTCATGGCGTTGACAGCCCTATTCGCCTGGCTTATGGGAGCATGGGTACGGCAGGCCAGGCCAGGCAACTATCGGAAAATGTTACTGGTGTGGCCGATGGTGGTGCTCCTGGTGTTCATTAGCATCCGATCCACCACGGGCCATCGCCCCGCCAACCCCGCCATGTTCGCACTAACCTCTGACGCCCTGGTGAACTCGCTGATTCTCAACTCAAGCTGGTCCGTTGCGTTCGCCGTCTACAACCTCAAGCATGAGGCGGACGCCAGTGACCGTTATGGCACTATGGAAATATCCGAGATAGTGGACGAAGTACGCGATGAGCCGTGGCTGCGCAATACGCAGTTCAGTTCCGGGCAATATCCGACATTGCACCACCAGACCCCGGCACGAACCCGGTCACGACCACTTAACCTGGTGATTGTGCTGGAGGAGAGCCTTGGTGCGACCTTTGTTGAATCGCTGGGGGGCCGGCCGGTAACCCCGCGCCTGGAAGCCCTGAAGGGTTCGGGCTGGTGGTTCGAGAACCTTTACGCCACTGGAACAAGATCCGTTCGCGGCATCGAGGCGGTGGTTTCTGGTTTCCTACCCTCGCCGGCACGCAGTGTCGTAAAGCTGTCCCTTTCCCAGACCGGGTTCTTTACGCTCGGGGAATTGTTGAAAAGAGAGGGCTATGACACTGGATTCATATACGGCGGGGAGGCGCATTTCGACAACATGCGCAGCTTCTTTACCGGCAACGGTTTTGACTCCATTGTCGACCAGCAGGATTACGTTGACCCGGTGTTTACTGGCAGTTGGGGGGTCAGTGATGAAGACCTGTTTGAAAAGACCCACCAGGACCTCAAGCAACTCCATGCTTCGGGGAAGCCTTTCTTCCGTCTGGTATTTTCGTCCTCGAACCATACGCCTTTCGAGTATCCCGACGGACGCATCGATCCCTATGACGCGGAAAAAAACACCGTCAATAACGCTGTCAAATACGCGGACCATGCCCTGGGTGAGTTTATCGAATCCGCCAGGAACAGTGCCTACTGGGAAGATACGCTCTTCCTGATCGTTGCCGACCATGACGCGAGGGTCTGGGGTGACGAACTGGTACCCATCAAGAACTTCCAGATTCCGGGCCTGATACTGGGCGCCGATCTTGAAAGCAGGCGCATCAGGACAGTTACCAGCCAGATCGACCTTGCCCCGACGCTGCTATCACTCATGGGCATAGCGAGTGAACATCCCCTAGTGGGCCGTGACCTGGCAGCGTTTCCGGACGAGCCCGGGCGGGCAATGATGCAGTTCAACGATTATTATGCATGGATGGACCAAGATTTTAACGTAACTGTGTTACGACCCGATCAGAGGCCTTTAGCTGGTGTTTATTCCAATCAAAGCGAAAAGACCACTTATGTTGACTTGGAACCGCCTGCAAGCCTGGTTGACAAAGCTCTGGCCCATGCCCTCCTGCCATTGAGACTGTACAGTAACCGCTCATATGGACTACCTACCCACCAACAAGGGTCCGATGATGATTAAATTGAATGCCACATTAGCGGTGTTCTTTCTGGGAGCGGCGGTCGTCAGCCAGACCCCGGCGTTCGCCAGTGAGGGTAGTTCAACCAAGGATGCCGAGGAGCAGTACCTATACCACCCAAAGCACCAGCAGACTAACTTCGACACGGACGTTACGCCTCTGCACCCTGGTTCGCTACAAGGATTCGACTGCATGGACCAGAACGGCGATGGCTATTTGACGATTAAGGAACTCAGCCGCCGGAATGATTGCGTTGAAGATGCCAGCGATAGAGGCCTGGACTCTTCAACCCGAACAACGCTGATCCTCGATCACCTGGATGCCGACCGGGACCTGAAGGTGAGCAAACGGGAATTCAGCATCTGGAATGAAATGCAGAAACAGTAAAACTGATCACCCCCGGTTGCCGATCTCAATCATGAACTCGGTGCCCCGGTCATCTGACTGTGTAACCTGGAGCCCCCAGCCGAGCCGTTCACAGACCAACCGTACAATGAGCAAACCGAAGGTTGTATTGTTGAGTTGGTCTGCTCTGGGCAAGCCGCCGCCGGTTGCACGCGAGACCCTCAGGTTTTTTACCACTGCGTCAGGAAGACCTGAACCAAAATCCTTTACCAGAATTCCGTTCGACAGCATATGAACCTCAACAGGTGACCTGGTATGGCGCAGAGCATTCTGCAACAGGTTGCGCATTAGCATACGCACCAATACGGGATAGGTTCTGACTCTCACATCAGGATTATCTTCAAATAGCGTAATGCGCCCAGCCTGGTCGGGATGCCCATGCTCCAGATCGTCAATAGTGGTCCGGACGATCTCACTCACCTTAACCATCCTGGAGCCTTCGCTCGAAGCCTCGCTGCGGGCAAGCTCCAGCAGAACATCCATGTCGTCGCGCATGGTCTGCATGGCCCTGCGCAGGCGGGCCAGGGTCTTCTGATCACCTTCCGACAGGTTTTGGCGTTGCTCCAGCACATTGAGTGCGCCATTCATCACCGCCAGGGGCGTACGCAGTTCATGACTGGCCAGCTTTACAAAGGATTTCTCTCTCTCAATGTGGTGCTCAAGCTCTGAGAGAAAGCGGTTGAAAGCCTCGGCGATGTCGCAAAATTCCTGATCGCGATAACTCGTGTTGATTCGCGGCACCGACGTTCCAGGTACCGCACCCAGCACCTCACGGGTCAATTTTCTGAACGGACGCACCAGATAGCGGGCACTCCCACGAGCAATAAAATAGCCGATCAGGAGCATACCAGCCGCCACGCTGATCAGGATCAGCTGAACCAGGAACTCACGATTCTCCATGATGGTAATATCCTGGGCCAGGAAGAGTTTTCCATTGGGTTCCTCAAGTCGTTCCCCGACAATAAGCAGCGTCGTCTCGCCGACTTCGATTTCCCGGGAAAATGGCAGGATGCGTGCTTGGAAATACGTCGGCAGCACCGCCTCAGTCTCTCCCTCAGGCAGGAATACTGCTTCCAGCCTTGCCGTTTTTACAGGCTGGAATTCATCGTTGCGAAGCCGCTCCTTGAAATACTCAGCGTCCGCTTTCAGTTCAAGATCCAGGATGGTGTCTTCTACATCATCGACAAACTGCTCAACAATGAATATGGACACCGCCGCAGTGGCGGCAATAAGGAGAAACAGGGTTCGGGTGAGCCTGGCCGTCAACGAGGACTTCATGATGTCGTCCGGTCGCCATCTTCGGGAGACTCCAGACGATACCCCCGCCCATGAACCGTTTTCACCAATCCGTTGCCAAGGTCTGCCGCCAACGCTTTTCGAAGCGTGTAGATATGGGTACGCAGACTGTTTCCCTCGGCATCCCCGTAGCGGGCACCCCCCCATAAGGCATCGCTGAGCGCGGTATGACTGAGAAAATTCGGGTAAGCTCGTATCAGCAATTCGAATAACCGGGACGACGTGCCGGAAAGCGTGGTTTTCATTCCACGCAGTTCGACTTCCAGGGTGCCAGGGTTGAACCGGATCTCCCCAGCCTGCAGAACCGGCTTCATCGGTGAATGGCGCCGGTGAAGCGCCTCGATTCTCAACTGGAGTTCCCGCAATTCAAACGGTTTTACGAGATAATCGTCCGCACCGCACTCAAAGCCTTTTTCCTTGTCGTTGAGCGCACTGAGGGAGGTCATCAGAATGATGGGGGTCTGACACTGCAGGTCCTGTCGGATACGACGGCAAACATCGAAGCCATTCACGCCCGGCAGCATCAGGTCGAGTACGATAACGTCGTAGCTCTCAGTGGCCAGTAAGTGTAAGGCAGTCAGACCGTCAGCCGCGAAATCAAGCGAAAAGCGTTCCTCACCCAGGAACTCGAAAAGATTCTCCGCAAGGTCCACCTGATCTTCCACGACCAGTAGCCTTAGAGGCGGCCTGTTAGCTGTCATTCAATAGGGCTCCATCAGCATTCGACGCCGATTGCAGATTTCGAACAGGGGTCTCTATAGCGAGTAACTGGTAGCGGCGGTTCCTGAGCACCTTGTCAGCTGACGGCGATAGCGCCGCGATTTCCCGGTCCGACCAGTCTTCGGGAACAGCCACATAGAATCGTCGTACTCCATCGCGCTGCCGCAGTTCCTTCCAATCGTCCTCCGAAATTTCCATAGCTGTTCCACGCGAGTAATATCTGGCCGAGAATGGCAGATCATCCAGGTAGAGCAATGGACTGTCGCCAGGCTTTCTGACCTGCAGGTAATAGCTTACCAGTTCTTTTTCCGTCTTGAACGGTATCAGGCCTGCCGTAGTCAGCCCCACGAAAACAGTCAGCAGCACGGGCACCAATCCCACCAACAGCGGCCTCATTCCGAAAAGTCTTACGGAATCCATGTCTGAAATCCAACGACCGATCAGCATGGCTGTAAATGGCAAGGATGGCAGCACATAGGTCCAGAGCGTGTTACCCGCGGCGGTAAAAAACAGCATGGGCGCCAGCGCACTGACAAAAAGAAAGCAGGAGCCAGGATGTGACAGCGGCAACCGAATGCGACCTGTCCCTCGACCAGCAAACCAGCTGGCAATCACGCCCACCAGTGCAACAAGTCCCCAGGGGAACGATGCCCACAACCAGAACAACCAGATCATACCTTTGGGCTGATCGTGAGCACTGCCGTACAGATCGCCGGTCCATCCGGGATCCAGGAAGCGGCGAATATGCTCCCCTACGATAAAATAATCCAGAAACCCGGGTGTCTTGAGTTCAGCCAGCAGATACCAGGGGCCAACCAGAAACACCGTCAGTAAAGCCCCCCTCCACCACGGAAATTTTCGCAGGCTGGCAACCTCGTGTTTGAAAAGGAGTAACCACAAAACGACTGGAATACCGACCAGTACGACTGCCAGCGGGCCCTTGGACAGTAGCCCGATCACCAGTCCGATGAAGAAAAGCCAGCGCCAGGGGCCGTCCTCTCCCGACATCACCAGACAGAAGCTGACCAGTGTCAGCGTCGTGCCCAGGGCCAGGAACGAATCGGTCATCACGGCACCGGCACTGATGTAAGTCAGCGCCATGGTGGCGAACACCAGGCTACTCCATAGTGCCGCATGGACATTCCAGAGCTGCTTCGCCAGCCGCCAGACCAGCCAGACCATCGCCAACGTTGCCAGCCAGGACGGCAGGCGCAATGAAAACTCCGAGAGGCCGAACACCTTGATGGCCAACGCCTGGGCCCAGAAAGACAACGGTGGTTTGCCCCAGAAAGGCACACCCGGCTCAAACCAGGGGGTGATCCAGTCACCGGTTTCGGCCATCAGGCGGGCAATTTCCGCGTAGCGAGGTTCGGTGGTATCGGCAAAAGGAAACAGCGCCATGCCGATTAGGCGGCTGACCAGTACCGCTGCCAACGCCAGGAACCAGATGTTAAATCGCTTTGACATGACTCGCCTCCGCCAGCCGCGTATTTAACGGCTGACTGACACCAACCGGACTTTCCAGCACCTCCTCGGCCAGGTAGACCGGTCGCTGCTTCGTTTCCAGATAGGTTTTGCCCACATACTCCCCGACAATACCGATGCTCAGTAGCTGGATGCCACCGAGAAAGCTGATGATGGCAACCAGTGACGGATAGCCGCTGGTTGCATCGCCGAGCATCATGGCCTTGATCACGATCCAGAGCCCAAACAGGGCTCCAACACTCGCGGCAAACAACCCGATGACGGTCGCCCAGCGCAATGGTGAGACGGAAAATGAGGTCAGGCCCTCCAGAGCCAGACCAACCAGTCCGGGGTAATCCCACTTCGTTTCTCCGGCAGCCCGGGGTTCCCGGTCATACTGGATGACACGGGTCGGCAGGCCGATCCAGGCAAACAGTCCTTTCATGTACCGGTTACGTTCGTTCAGAGTCAGTATCGCGTCTACGGCCTTACGGCTCATCAACCGGAAATCGCCGGTATCCACAGGAATATCGGTCCGGCTGGTCCGGTTCAGCAACCGGTAAAAGAGGTGCGCGCTCCAGCGTTTGAACGCGGTTTCCCCAGCTCTGGAACGACGCTGCATCAACACAACGTCTGCCCCGGACTGCCAGGATTCGATCATGGCGGGGATCTGCTCAGGCGGATCCTGCAGGTCCGCATCCAGAACGATCACCGCGTCGCCCCTGGCATGCTCCAGCCCTGCCGTTACCGCCGCCTCCTTGCCGAAATTCCGACTCAGTTTGACCAGGCGGAGGCCAGGCGTTCGCTTTATCTCATTACGAATATAAACCGCGCTGCCATCCTCACTGCCATCGTCCACGAACACAATTTCGTGACGCAGGTTGACCGCGGCAAGCACGGGCAGTACCCGGTCAAAAAACAGCGGCAGCATGACTCGCTCGTTATACACAGGTACCACCAGGGAGATAAGGCGGTCATCTGGCGGCTCGAGATGGAAATCAAGGGATTTGTTCATAAAACACCAGCCTCTTGTAGACGATGTAATTCAGAGCAGCTACGAGACCCGTCGTGACAAGCTGTGAGAGCGTGACCGGCAAGGTCAGAATTTGATGTAGCAGGAAGAAAAAAGCGAGATTGCAGAGCCAGGCACAAATACAGGACACCAGGTAGCGCCAGGCGGTCAGGCGGTGAGGGCCGGCATTGCGGAATGCCAGACGACGCTGGAGTCCATAATTCATAACTGCACCGGACAGGCTTCCGCTTGCGGTGGCCAGCGTGGCGTCAAGCCCTGCGCCGGTCAGAGCCGCCATGACAAACCAGTGGAATAGTGTGGCAAGGCCTCCGGCAGTAATGAATCCTTGCAACTGAACGGTTAAAAGTTTGCTCATAGGGGAAACAGACACAATGACAACCGGCAGCTCCGGCCTGACCTGATGAATCGATAGATTAGCCACTCCGGTGTCATGGCTTTGTCGGCGTTTTATCAGGAAAATGTCAAAGCAGTGGATGTATCAGAGGGGTTCGATCTGACTGTTGCAGTGTCTTATGCAATGCTTGGTCAAGATCCCGCTTCACCAGGCATAGTGCGATTGCTCTGGGCACTGCTCACCGGGATAGCTATCTTTTACCTAGTCATGCAAACATGAAGCACCCCTACAGGCTTGAATCATTTACTACTCAAGCTCCGGAACATTGGTAAAACTGATCATCAACCGTCGACTCAGTGAAGATGATGGGATCCCCGCGATGAAACATAAGGAACAGCACAAAATGAAGTGGACCCCAAATTTTGGACAGGTGCCTAAGCTCTGATTCATCATCTCCACAAGGAGGAGAATCATGAGCAAGAAACGCAAGCAATACAGCGCATCATTCAA
>NZ_JAKZAI010000044.1 GCF_023156235.1 Marinobacter goseongensis
ATCATTCGCAACACTCGGCGCATACGGGTGTTGATGAGTGATGCCTATCCTTACAAAGACGAACTCTCTGACCTGGTACGCCGTCTGGTTCCGGGATAGAAGCCCGGGCTCCCCCGGCCCGACGCAATGGGGGAAAGGGGGCCGTGTGTCCGGACAACGGGAATTGATCACTTATTGGGCAGGCATGGCCGAAACCGACCGGCCATAGCGGTAACCAGTTCAGTCTGCGAGACTTGCCGGGGACCTATGAGAAATCCGGGTTAGCCTCATTGAGAAGCGCTACAAAGAGTTTTTAGCGACTCATATCTGAACTGTTTTTCCGAATTCAAACTCATTTCAAGGTTTGCACTTATTATCTCGATCTTTTCCTGCCTCGTCATAGGCGCCTTACACCTATGATTTTTGGCTATTAATCGCTTCGGGAGAAAGTCGATGAAGGCAAGCAAGCACTCGCCTCGGGCGTTGCTGTGTTCAGTACTATTGTCCATTCCTCTGTTCGGTCAAGCTGAGACTGTTAATTGGGCGAATTGGCTCACTGGCCAGATAAGCAAGCACCCGGAGGTACTGGCAGCGACAGAGCAGGCGGCAGCGCGGAAAGAGGACGCTGAGGCAAGCGAACAACCGCTGTATAACCCGGAGTTGTCCGTAGGAGCAGACAGAACGGGCAGTGAGAATAACTTTGAGGCAGGGCTGTCACAAACGATCGATTGGTCTGATCAACAGGGCGCATTACAGGAGAAGGCAAAGCTGATCAGGCTGTCTGCGCAAGCTGGCTTGAGCGAAGCAGTTCTGACACAAACGTCTGAATCATTGTTTGCGCTTGTCGAGTGGCGCGCCACTACGCTGTTTGAGGAAATTGCTGAATCCCAACAGCAGCGCCTGGATGCTTTGCTGGACCAGGTTGAACAGCGCCAGCAGGCAGGTGATCTGGGGCGTGCCGATGCAGAGCTTCTGTTTCTAAATCTATCCCGTCAGTTGAGCGAAGTCGCCCAGGCAAAGGCCGCAGTTGATCGGGCAGAAACTCAGGTTCAAGAACGTCTGCCGGACTGGAGGCCTCAGGATGGGGGAATCCCCGAGTATATATGGCCAGCGCTGGAGTCCCAGATTGGTGAGGCTGATCTGCTGTCACACCCGTCAATTGCAGTCGCTCGAGCCGAGTGGCAGGTGCTGAAAAG
Organism: Marinobacter goseongensis; assembly: GCF_023156235.1. Classification (GTDB taxonomy): domain Bacteria; phylum Pseudomonadota; class Gammaproteobacteria; order Pseudomonadales; family Oleiphilaceae; genus Marinobacter; species Marinobacter goseongensis. The sequence goes on from NZ_JAKZAI010000044.1 coordinate 1,176, forward strand.
TGAGGCAGAGGTTGCGAGACGCAAAGCCACAGCATCGCCGACAGTAGGGCTGAGCGGAGGGCGTGACGGCGGCGAGAACGTGGTTGGCCTGACATTCTCGATCCCTCTGAACGTCCGTAATAACTACAGCGCTGAAATCCGGGCCGCGAATCGACGGGCTCTGGAGGCCGAAGCGCGGTTTCAGGCGCTCTACCGGAAACAACAATATGACCTGGCAGGCGCTCGCGCTTCCTGGAAGCGATACGACAAGCAACTTCGTCGATGGAAAGAACTATCCCAGGGGCGTGTACAGCGAAGTGCCGATTTGCTTGAGAAGCAGTGGCAGGTCGGCGACCTCTCCACCTCTGAGTATCTCCAGGCGTTAGGCCAGCGCGCGGAGAGCCTGAAAACCGGTATTGAACTGGAAAAGCTGGCGCAGCTGGGCCTGATTGAACTCTTGAGCCAGTCTGGCGAACTGATCACCCCCTTCCAATAATATTCTGGAAACTGGATAGTCATCATGAAAAAAACTCTGATTTCAGTATTTGTATTGACGCTGTTTATAGCTCCCCCTTCATTGGTGCAGGCCGAGGAAGATGCGCATAACGAGGCGGGCCATGATCATGCCGCCGGTGGCGACGATCATCGAGAAGGTACCGGTGAAGAGGATGAGCATGAGGGCGGGCATGCTGAAGAACGTGAGCATGAAGAGGAAGAAGGTCATGGCCACGAAGAGGAGAGCGATGGTGGTCATGAAGAATCAACTACCGCAAGCATCAATGCCAAACAGAAAGAGCTCGCCGGCATTGAGGTAGCAACCCTCGAGAGCAAGCGCGTTGACTATGAAATCTACGCTCCCGGTGAGCTGCTGACCAACGGCTATACCAGCTATCACGTGTCCCCCCGGGTTGCCTCGGTGGTGTTGAGACGTCACGTGGAATTGGGTGAGCACGTAACCAAAGGTCAGCAACTGGTAACCCTGTTCAGTGAGACGGTGGCACAGGCGCAGGCTGATTACAGGAAGGCTTTTCCTGAATGGGAGCGAATCAGCGGGCTGGGTCGTTCCGTGGTTGGTGATCAGCGGTTCAATACGGCGAAAGCGAATATTGAAGCGGCGAGGGCGACTCTGCTTGCTTATGGGCTAAACGATGATGACATTGGTGCGTTGAAGGCCAGCGGCGTAGGTAGTCTCGGTGAATACACGCTCAGAGCTCGCGTGGATGGCGCAGTGCTGACCGATGAGTTTGAGCAAGGACAAAGAGTTGAGGCAGGCCAACCGCTGGTGACTCTGGCTAATGAAAGCGAACTTTGGGTAGAGGCTCACCTGCCAGCAAACTCCGACATTGTCCTTAAGCAAGGGGCCGAAGCGGAAGTAAGAGTTGCAGGCCGAGTAGCTGTGGCAACGGTATCCCAGGAAGCTCATACCATTGACGCTGTGACCCGCACGCGAATTGTTCGGTTGGAGCTGGACAATCCGGAAGATCGTTTTCATCCCGGAATGTTTGCAGATGTGTATTTCCTTTTTAAAACCACGGAGCCGGTGCTTGCGGTGCCGGAGAGTGCGTTGATGCGAGGCGCCGATGGCGACTGGACGGTCTATGTGGAAGAGGCTGAAGGGGAGTACGAGCCTGTGGAAGTGGAACTGGGTCGCGCAATTGGCGGACTCCGTGAAATTTCGGGCCTGACTGCAGGCCAACGGATCGTTTCGCGGGGCGCATTTTTTGTGGCCTCTGAAATTGCCAAAGGCGGCTTTGACCCACACAACCACTGATTCCGGGAGCCATTATGTTCAACCGAGTTGTCGACTGGGCGGTTCAGAACCGCCTGTTGGTTCTTATTGCGCTAGCAGTGCTTATCGCCACGGCCGCGTTTCAGATCCCAAAACTGAATCTTGATGCCTTCCCTGACGTTACAAACGTCCAGGTCGCTGTTAACACAGAGGCGCCCGGACTTGCGGCTGAGGAGGTCGAGCAGCTGATCACCTATCCCATTGAAGCGGTGATGTATGCGTTGCCGGATGTTGAGGAGGTTCGATCCATTTCCAAAACCGGGTTGTCCGGTGTCACCGTGGTCTTTAAAGAGGGCACGGATATCTATTTCGCGCGTCAACTGGTGTTCGAGCGGTTGCAGGCCGCGCGGGAGCTGATTCCGGACGGGGTCGGGGTGCCTGAAATGGGCCCGAATACGTCCGGTCTCGGCCAGGTCTACCAGTACTTGCTGATAGCGGACCCGGATTCGGGGTACGACGCAATGGAATTACGCAGCTTGCACGACTGGCTGGTCAAGCTGTTGCTGATACCTGCTGAAGGGGTAACAGAGATTCTGTCGTTTGGCGGAGAGGTCCGCCAGTACCAGGTCAATCTGAACCCGGCGCGAATGCTGTCCTATGACTTATCACAGAACGACGTCATGGACGCCCTGGAGAACACCAACTCCAATGTTGGGGGCTGGTATATGGGCCGTGGACAGGAGCAGTTGGTTATTCGCGGTATGGGCTGGCTGGGTAATGGCGAGCAGGGGCTGGAGCAGATCCGTCAAGTGCCCGTTAAAACCAGTGATGGCATTACAGTGACGGTGAGCGATGTCGCCCAGGTAGCGCTGGGCACTGAAATTCGCCAGGGTGCGGTGACCATGACCCGGAAGGATGAAGACGGTCAGGTTGAACAACTGGGTGAAGTGGTTTCTGGCATTGTACTCAAACGAATGGGGGCCAATACAAAAGCCACCATCGACGGCATCGAGGCCCGCATTGATCGCATAAATCAGGCGCTTCCGAGTGGGGTTCGTTTTGAGCCCTATTACAACCAGGCGGATCTGGTGACCAAGGCCGTAGAGACGGTGACCAATGCACTTCTGTTGGCTTTTGTGTTTATTGCGATCGTGCTTGCCCTGTTTCTGATGAATCTTCGGGCAACAACGCTCGTGCTGCTTTCTATACCGATTTCTATCGGTATTGCGCTGATGATCATGGCCTGGTTCGGTCTCTCGGCCAACTTGATGTCTCTGGGCGGCATTGCTGTGGCAATTGGCATGCTGGTGGACGGCTCTGTTGTTATGGTCGAGAACATGTTCAAACATCTGACGCATCCGGATGCTGAGCATGACGCCCGTCGGGATGAATTGGTGAAAAACGACCCTGACCCATTGGACGCGTCACACGATGACCATGGCATTGCGCTTCGACTGCAGGAGGCAGGCCGGGAAGTGGCGCGACCAATTTTTTTCGCGACGGCGATTATCCTGGTCGTTTTCATGCCTTTATTCAGCTTTGAAGGTGTGGAAGCCAAGCTTTTTCAGCCAATGGCGATCAGCATAATGTTGGCCATCGTGTCCGCTGTGATCGTTGCTCTGGTGGTTGTGCCGGCCTTGGCATCGTTTATGTTTCGCAAGGGTATTCGGGAGCGGGAAAGTTTCATTTTAAAGCCCCTCGAAAAGCTTTATCGCAAGGGCCTTGACTGGTCGTTGAAACACACCCGCTCTGTTGTCGGTGCAGCAGCTGTCCTTGTTGTGCTGGCGGCCTTGGTCGTGCCGCGACTCGGTACTGAGTTTGTCCCTGAACTGGAAGAAGGGACGATCAACCTCCGGGTGACGCTGGCCCCTTCATCAAGCCTTGATACGGCGATTGAAGTTGCGCCAAAACTGGAAGCCATGTTGATGGAATTTCCAGAAGTGACTTACGCTCTGTCCCGGGCTGGTCGAGCAGAAATAGGGGGCGACCCGGAGCCCGTCAACAACATAGAGATCTATATTGGCTTAAAGCCAACTTCGGAGTGGACCAGCGCCAGTAATCGCTACGAATTGCAGGCCCTGTTTGAGGAGAAGCTCGAACAGCACCCGGGGCTACTGTTTAACTTTTCTCAGCCTATCGCGACTCGGGTTGATGAATTGTTGTCAGGTGTTCGTGCGCAGTTGGCCATCAAACTCTTTGGCCCGGATCTCGACGTACTGGCGGAGAAAGGCCAGCAGATTGAAGCGGCGGTCCGAACAGTTCAGGGAACACGAGACGTCGCCATGGAGCAGATTGCTGGTGAAGCGCAGTTGGTGGTTCAGCCTGACCGTCAGGCACTCTCCCGGTACGGACTCGCCGTGTCTGATGTGATGAGTGTCGTCCGGGATGGACTGGGTGGTGCCGCCGCAGGCCAGATCATCAACGGAAATGAGCGGTACGATATCTATGTGCGTCTGGCCAAACGTTTCCGGGAGGACCGGGATGCCATTGCCGATCTCAGGTTACAAGCGCCGTCCGGGGCCTGGGTGAGACTCGGTGATGTGGCCGATGTGTCTATTGAGTCCGGCCCGCCTCAGGTGCGCCGCGATGACGTGCAGCGCCGTGTGGTCATTCAGTCCAATGTGCAGGGTCGTGACATGGGCAGTGTGGTTGCCGATATTCAAGATACCATCGCGTCAGAAGTGAACCTTCCCCCCGGCTATTCGGTGGATATTGGTGGTCAATTTGAAAACCAGCAGCGAGCTCAGAAGCGATTGGCCATTGTGGTTCCTGTATCCTTGGGTCTGATTGCGTTGTTGTTGTACTTTGCTTTCAGTTCGGTTGGTCAGGCGCTGCTGATTCTTGTCAACGTACCGCTTGCTGTCATTGGTGGCGTCTTTTCACTCTGGATCTCCGGCCAGTACCTTTCCGTGCCCAGTTCCGTTGGATTTATCACACTGTTTGGTGTGGCGGTGCTTAACGGAGTCGTTATGGTCGAAAGCATCAATCAGCGAATACAGGATGGGTTAAGCGTGGATGCCGCGGTGTTTGAAGGTGCCGTCTCCCGTTTGCGTCCTGTCTTGATGACAGCAATAACCTCGGCACTCGGTTTGATACCGATGCTATTGTCGACGGGCGTGGGTGCGGAAATCCAGAAGCCATTGGCCAGCGTGATTGTAGGTGGTCTCGTGACTGCGACTTTCCTAACGCTTTTTGTTTTGCCGGCTCTATTCACGCGCTTCTCAAGGGCTAAACTCGATGATATGCAACGGTAGAAAAGAGGTGGAAATACACAGTTTTGATCGCGAGCAGGGGAGGGTAGTCCCTCCGTCATAGCGGGGCGGAGGAATTATGGTTGTGCTCTACTCTGGGAAAGGAAGCACAACTGTAATTCTGGCGCCCCCCGTTTCTGAGGGGCCAATGTTCATCCGTCCGAAATTGTCTTCTAGTATTTCGGACACGATGGACAGTCCCAATCCAAATCCAGAAACGGTTTCGTCAAGCCGGGAACCTCTATCCATCACTTTTGAGGCCGCTTCTGGAGTAATCCCAGGGCCGTCGTCTGCAACTTCTATCGTTAGCCCGGAATCGGTCTGGCTTATTGAAACGTCAATCTCAGCCTGACTCCACTTCCCGCCGTTTTCGAGCAGGTTACCGAATAACTCTGATAGGTCCTGACGCTCCATGGGCCAACTGAAGTTATTCGGCAAGGATGTATTAATACGGAAACTCTTATCGGGAAAGATTTTTTCCATGACAGAAATGACGTTGTTCGCTATTTCAATCGGCAAACATGTTTGCCCCATCTGCCTGCCGGAGATATCTGCCTTGCTCATGCGGTAGTTCAAGGACCGGCTTAGATCCTTTAGGTTGGAGGTCATGAACTCTATGTCGTCGCGGGACGGAGGTAATGAACCAGTGTCTGACAAGATTGCGAGATTGGCAGAGATCGAGGTCTTGACCATGTGAGAAAGATCGGAATTGAGGCGGCGGTGGCGGTCAAGGCGACGACTTGCTAGTTCAAGTAGGTTATTGAACTGTTTGATCAGCGGACTGAACTCCTCTGGTGCGTCAGGATTCAAACGAGGTTGTTTGCCAGATTGCAGTCTCCTCATGTCTTCCTTGATGTGTTCGATCGGTTTCAAAGCGAGGTAAGTAGTGGTGCCTACCAGAGCCAAGAGAACAACAAGTAATAATGCGGAGGCAGCCAGCAAGGTCAGGTATTAGTTATGGTCGATTGAGCGGGAGGAGCTAGCTGAGGGCTAGAGAGGCGACTGAGCTTGAAAGCATAGATGGGATTGATGCGTGTCGCAACTCACCTGACGCTAGAGGGGTTGTGCTTTGGTCGTTCGTTTAGTCTTGTCAAAATCTGCCTGAATAGCTGTGGGCCTGTAGTTTACGGAATGTGAAGATCTTTAAAATACGTCCACATTCAAATGTGTTTAAGGTTTCGATGTTCTACTAACTGCGTAAGGCGATTGAATTTCGTTGGTTGAATAGAATGACATATCGGAGCTGTTTATGAAAAAAGTGTCTGTAATTTTAATAGCATCTTTTCTAGGAACCGGGGCTTCCATAGCCCTCGCAGGCAGCAATGGCGGACAAGCAGATAGGTATAATGAGGCAAGAAGCTACCCTGATAAGAGCATCGATGAACGGTCCTCCGACTATCGTTCTGAAGAAAGCGAGACGGTCAAGAAGTTGAAGGAAGAGCATCGAGTAATCAAGGAGCTAGTTGCTGATCTATTGAAGAAACAGTAATTTTTTGGTTTTCTGCGAGTCAGGTGAGAGTGTAGTGGTTCAATGATTCCGGACACCAACGTAGGTGGTAATATCACCACCATAAACGAGGTGTCTGATGACCAGAAAGCGACGTTCTTTTTCTCCTGAGTTCAAACAGGAAGCAGCCAGCCTGGTGCTGGATCAAGGTTACACGATTCCGCAGGCCAGTGTGTCCCTGGGAGTCGGTGAAAGCGCTATCCGGCGCTGGGTTAACCAACTGGCCGAGGAGCGTGACGGTGTCACCCCGAAGGGCAAGGCCTTAACCTCGGAACAGCGCCGGATTCAGGAACTGGAAGCCCGCTGCAATCGACTTGAGCGGGAGAAGGAGATACTAAAAAAGGCTACCGCTCTCTTGATGTCGGACGAGATGAATCGTACGCGCTGATAGACCAGTTGGGGGAGCAGGAGTCAATTGAACTGGTCTGCGAAGCGTTTGAAATCAACCGTTCCAGCTATTACGAGTACCGCCAACGGCGGAACCGTGTGGATGTAGAACGCCTGGCCCTGAAGGCTCAGGTAAACCGCCTGTTTACCAAGAGTCGCGGCTCTGCCGGCAGCCGGACAATCAAAGGCTTACTCAGCGAGGAAGGCGTTGTCGTCGGCCGCTTCAAAGTTCGACGACTGATGAGCGAGCTGGGGCTGATCTGTAAGCAGCCAGGCCCTCATGCCTACAAACAGGCCACCGTTGAACGGCCGGATATCCCGAATCACCTGGATCGTGAGTTTGCAGTAGAGCAGCCCGACCAGGTCTGGTGTGGTGACATTACTTACATCTGGAGCGGCCAGCGATGGAGCTATCTGGCTGTTGTGCTGGACCTGTATGCCCGGCGAGTTGTTGGCTGGGCAATGTCATCCAGTCCGGATGCAGACCTGGTTGTAAAAGCTCTGGATCACGCCTGGGAACAGCGTGGTCGGCCAGAGATAGTCATGTTCCACTCGGATCAGGGAAGCCAGTCGGCGATTTTCAACCCAGTTGTCCAAATGACCGCGTTTAAGCGGCCAATTTATTGCGCTCTATTTCCTGCAATTTGC
>NZ_JAKZAI010000045.1 GCF_023156235.1 Marinobacter goseongensis
CGATGGGTGGCAGCCTTGCTCCGGTCCGGGTGGCAGGCTTCACGTGGAATGGGTGGCAACCTTCAGCGGTTTACGCATCTTTACCGAGATGACGGCGCCAACGTTCAAGGTAGGGAAGGTAGGCGTCCGGAAGAGTAACGGCTCGGTGTTTGTCGCCTTTGCCCAAAATGTTGTAGACCCAGCAGGTTTCGCCATCAATGTCTTGTTTTCGGAAGTCAGAGAATTGCGGAATACGGTCCTCTTCAGTATCTATCTGTCGCGGCGCAAGCTCGCTCACCCGGAGAAAAAGGCACTTCATCGTGACTAAAACGAACAAGTGGCGCTCATAGCGTGGCGATTCGTTAGCTGCACGTTCTAGTGTCTGAAATAGACATTGCCACTGGGCATCGGTGAAGCGCCGATAGGTGGGCTCCGACTCTTCCCGAGCGACTGTTTTTGCTCGCTTATCCCGCCTCGATAGGTCCACCATTGGATCCTTAGCGACATAATCGAGTGCATTGAGATAGCGAAAAAAAGCGGTCAACGTCGTTCGAGCTGCGTTCAGCCGGGACTGACTTGCTCGATATCGACCGGATTTGCCAGGCTGATAGAAGGGACGCCACTGTGGGTTCGGTTTGCGGCCGCATTCCGCGTCTATAAATGCTCGGTAAATAGTGGACGACGTCCAAGAAGCCGGCGGGTTCTTTATGAATTTGTAATAGCGCTTAATGACTTCATTGTCGACGTTGGACAAAGAGCGTTTGCCGAGGCACCAAAGGTAATTTAAGAAACACTGCAATTCACCCCGGTATTGCCGAAATGTGGCCGGCGAATCGTCGTACCGGTGTAAAAACTGGCGTGCGATTTCCCAATCTTGAAGGGCATTCTGTAAATGTAAACGGTCAAACCACTTGGTAAGAGGGCCACAAATAACGTCGATGGTGCAGTCAGATTGGCAATCAAACAGTGGGCTCCCAGGGAACGTCATGCAACATCTCCAGCTCGAGTTAGGCCGATGTGTGGCGTGATAATAAAGTCGGTAACCAAGTAATAAAGTTGGTAACTTCCGGCTTCGCCGTAAACCTGAAATCATTAAGTCACAAGGTTTATCAATAGCTTAATAGACTACCGCCGTACCTTAGTTCGTTCTGTGAACGTGATTTCCCGCCTGAAAGTTACCAACTCTATTCTTTATTCAGGATTTTTCAGCGCGGAAGAATGCGAGCTATAGCGGCGTTTTGTTACCAACCGTTTTATGATCTGACACGATGGATTTCCAGTATGGATGCAAAAGGGTAGCTGTCAGAGCCATTAATGTCCACTACTGTTAATTAGTAGACATTATATGCAAAAGACTCTGTTTAGACCGCTGCCTTTATCTGCGGCTCAAATGATTTAGTTACCGGGGCACCTATCCTTCAGTATCGCACCATGGTGTACGCGCAGGCAGTTTTCGCTTCACAGCAAAAACAGATTTTTTGGCTGTTTGCGGGGCTGCGGATGCGAATCGCTGTTTAACCAAAAAGAGGGTCGGCAACGATTCTGACGAAATCCTCCAAAATGTGCCTTAACCTATTGTATTTAAATTATTTTGGCGTTGTAGCTCATGGGTGAAACCTGCCGTTCAAAATCAAGCGTATAATCGCCAAATCGGTTGATATGGTCCGTGCGGTATGGGGCCAACCCTTTGAGAATATCGTGATCTATATGATGACCTTGATCCTTGAGAGCTTTAAGAGTCAACGTCATCGACTCCACATTGTGAAGAATGACCAGGTTGGCCACCAAATGGTTATATTTGATCACCTTCCGTTGCTCGTGGCGGATATTCTCGGCGATCACCCCCTCGCCGCCGAAGAATAGCCATTTCACGAACTGGTTGAATTCTTCCGTTTTGTTCGTTTCCGCATGAATGGTTCGCCGCAACTCCACGTTGCCAATGTAATCCAAAAGAAAGGTCGTCCGAACAACCCTCCCCAGTTCCCGGAAAGCAAAGTAGAGTTTGTTCTTGAGGCTTGCGGTACCCAAGCGCCGCAGTATCGTGGAGGGTGCGATCTTGCCAGCCTTGATCGATAGCGCCACCCGGAGCATGTCGGGTACATGTGTTTCAATCAGTTTCCAGTTGACGGTTTCGCTGAATAAGGCATTGATGTGCTCATACCGCTGGCGTTTATCGGGCTTGTAGAACACCAGTTGCTTCAGATTCCGGATTCGGGGCATGAGGTTGATACCCAGCAGATAAGCCAACCCGAAGACGGGCGCACTTTGCGCCTGGGTATCGCCATGCAAGGTGTCGGGCTGGATATCGGAATCGTTTTTGATCAGCCCATCAAGGATGTAAATGGCCTCATAAACGCCGCAAGGAATGAAGTGGCTGAACAGCGCGATGTATTTATCCGAGACGTGGTAGTAGCCCACCCCGCCATAGCCACCGTACCGTATGTGGTATTCCGATAGCAGATTCTGTTCGTACAGATTCCATTTTGTGCCATCGGCGGCAGCCCGCTGGCCAGTTCCCCAGTGTCGCGGCAGCCGGTAGCGGTTGTAGGCATTGATAACCTGCACAATGGCCTGCTCCAAGCGCTCTTCGGTGACGTGCCGCAGGTTGAGCCAGGACACCTGCCGGCGATTAAGTGTCGTGATGGATCGGGCGGTCTGAGTTGGCCCGAGATTGCAGCCATAGCAAAACAAGGTCGAAACAAAGCGGGTACGTGGGTCTTCCAGCTTGCTCTCAAAACCGGAAAGTGGTCCAAAGCGTTTGTGGAGCCCCAGCCATTTTTCGGCTTCCACCAGGATGTCGAGAATATTCTTTTCGGGCAAATTCTGGGATAACTGTTTGTCAATTTCGGCCAGCCCATCGGGAGGCGCTGTGCGACGGTGCTTCCGGATCACCAGCTCTTCACCATTGAAGACGGCGTATTCATTCTCCGGGAAGTTACGGTCAATGCGGTCCGCCGTTTCGCTCAAGCGTGAGCGGGCCTGCGCCACAAAAGCGGCTGGGTCGGATGCGATATCAACCATCGCACTGTAGTCCGCTATTTGGGCATCATAGACACTCCAATCCACGAGCTGATCGCGGTAGTCGCTGTACTGGTCGCTATTCGCGACCGCGAGATCGCCGGAAATCAGTTCACGCTTCACCTGCGTTAGTACGCCCAGCTCGAAATACTTCCGGTAGACCATACCGGGCAGTAGCTGGCTTGACCCGGACCCCAATATGAGACGGCGCCAACGCTCCGGTAGCCAGGACACGTCGACGGGTTGAGTGCTGAGCACAAGGCATTCCTTGCGGCTGTGCCGGTGCTTTTTCAGAGTCGCAATCGCCTCAATCAAGGATTGATCGTGGCTGGTTGCCGTCAGATCCAGTAGTTCAAGGCAATTGAATAGCAGGGGGCGTAACGGGCGATAGGGTTGCAGCATAAACGGGATGAAGTTATTGCCAGCATAGGCCATGTGTTCCTCACACTCGGCCAGTAATTCATCAGGGTCGCTCTGGATGGCAGCCGCCACTCGGGCACCTCGCTCGGAATCCGTCGGCGCTTCCTGAACGGCGGTCAGCACGTCACGCAGTTGAGCGACCAGTTTGTCCATCCGTTTCATGTGATCCAGATGATACTGGTTCAGGTTGGCTTCCGCCTTAGTCTTGATGTTGCGCATCTTGCGGACAAAGATGTCGACGGCATCGTCCATTGCGCGACGCAATTGGGCATGGACCAACAGAATCATCAAGGCATAGCGTTTGGTGCTTTGCATAGCCTTGATGTTGGCCGCGCCAAGCGCTCGTGCTTCCAGTATGAAGTGGTGATACTTGGCGGCTGGAATGTGATCAACAGCGGGCAATCGTTGACACCAGCCCTGAAGCCATTCCAGGTGCTGAAGATACTTCTTCACTTCCGTATTGGTCGGCTTTTTGGGTTCCTGTTTCAGTTTATGCCAACTGGTATGAGATGAATCGTCTGGCACTTGCAGCAGCCGGTCAAATTCCTGTTTTTGCTGCGCCGTCAAACCCGCACTGAGCGTCCGAAAGTAACCTGTATTAACCGTGCTGCGAGCCTGACGCGCGGACCGTTGCAGCGTTGAAAACCCCGGCAGTTCAAAACGCTGGCGCACCAGCTCTTCGATCACCACATTGATAATGTCCGCCAGATCTTGCTTGGTGGTTGCCGCTTCACGCGCCAAGTCCCTCACGATAGCCTTGCCTTCGACGGTAAACGCCTTGATGCCCACCTGTTGACGAATCGCGTCCAACATCCGCTGACGGGCGCCACCATTGCGGTCGTATTCCCTGAGCTGGCTCAATGGGACGGGTAAAAGGTCGTCGCAGGCCAGGATATGCGCTGTGATGGGCCGCGGGACCGTTTTGAGATTCACGAAGTAGCCTAAGCGCTGAACCGTTTTCAGGAGAATTAACAAGGCACCACGAGCAGCCGGTGTTCGGCCGTGCTTTCTGGCAAAGGCACATTCTTTGGCGGTGGGTGTATAGATTTCCGCCAGTTCCTGTTCAGAGACGTCCGCCTTCAATCGCGGATAGGCGGTTTCGTGGAGGCCACTCATGTACGGACCTTTTCTATCAGTGCCCCATGATGAGGTCTTTCCGATTAAATGAAGAACTCCTGATGATAGTGCTTACAATGATCAGGGGCGTCGGTAGGTGCTGCGAAATGGCTGAATCAGCATCTGATCCAACCGGAGGTCCCGCGGCTCTCGAAAATCCTCGATGCCGATGACCATTCCAATATGGCCAGCGGCAGGTTTATCCCGATAGGTGCCAAAAAACCGGTCCCACCAAGGCAAATTAAAACCAAAGTTGCTATTTGTCTCTTCAGGAACAATCGAATGATGCACGCGGTGCATATCCGGCGTGACCACCAACCGTCTCAACTTTTGCTCCAGCCCTTGAGGCAATCGTACGTTTCCGTGGTTGAACATTGAGGTTGCATTGAGAATCACTTCGAAAATCAGTACCGCAATCGCAGGTGCTCCCAGCGCAACCACGACGGTGATTTTAATGGCCATGGAGAGCACAATTTCCAGAGGATGGAAACGCAGGCCCGTCGTTACGTCGAATTCCAAATCCGCATGGTGCATACGATGCAAGCGCCAGAGCCAGGGCACTGCATGAAAGATGCGATGCTGAAAGTAGATTGCGAGATCAAGCGCGATCGTCCCCAAAAGGACTGACAACCAAACTGGCAGATTGGCCAGATTTAGCAGTCCCCACGCCTGCTCATTCGCCATCACCGCAGCTCCGACGGCGGCCACGGGAAACAATAGCCGAACGACCAGGGTGTCCACCACGACCATCAAGAGGTTATGTGGCCACCGCTGCCGGCGAGTGTAGCGCTGGTCGCGACGTGGTGCGGCGGCTTCGGCAAGTATCATTACAAGCAGGATGCCCGTGAAGATCCCAAGCCGGATGACTGCCTCGTGGTCAAGTATGGCTTTACCTCTTATGCTCGGTGATCGTTGAAATAGCCCTGCGTGCCTTGTTGCGCCATGGCATCGGCGATGCGGCCGATGGCCTGTGTATAGGCCGCGGTCCGCAGCGTTGTGTTACCTTCCTCCGCCCGGTCGAAACAGGCGCCGGCCTCGCGGGCCAGGCGTTCGGTGAGGCGCCGATTGACTTCGTCTTCGGACCAGGTATCACCGATACGGTTCTGCACCCATTCCAGATGGCTGACGATCACACCGCCGGCATTGACCAGTACATCCGGTAGCACCTCGACACCGCGTTTGGCTAATTGGTCATCGGCCGCATTACTGACGGGCCCGTTGGCAATTTCCAGGATCGTGGCGGCATTTACGGTCGCGGCATTTTGCTCGGTGACGGCGTCCTCCAGTGCGGCTAGTACCAGTACATCGACATCAAGAGCCAGCAGCTCTTCGTTGGTCAGTTGCTCGACGTCGGCTTCCTGGCAGATCGATTCATCACAGTAAACCATGCCCTTGAGCTCCCGGTTTTTGTGTTTATGGCGCCAGATCGGGTCTGGATCAAGTCCGTCAGCGGCATGAATGGCACCCTGGGAATCCGACAGCGCGACGATCCGATAGCCGCGCTCGCGGGCCAGTCGGGCGAAGTGATAACCGGCATTGCCGAAACCCTGGACCGCCACACGGAGTTCTTCAGGGGTTTTGCCGCGGCGCTCGGCCCACAGATCAAGCACCTGCAGCGCGCCACGTCCGGTGGCCGCGGTGCGTCCCCTGGAACCGCCCAGCCCTAAAGGCTTGCCGGTGATGGTGGCCGGTACCTGACGGCGTTCGATCTGGGCAAATTCGTCGGCCATCCAGCCCATGATGGTGTCGTTGGTGTTGACGTCCGGTGCCGGGATGTCACTGTTCGGCCCGATAAGGTCATGAAAAGCGCGGATATAGCCACGCGACAGACGTTCCAGTTCCAGTCGGGAGAGCGCCTTGGGATCGACCCGAACACCACCTTTGGCACCGCCGAATGGCAGGTCCACCACGGCGCACTTGATGGTCATCCAGAAGCTCAGCGCAGTGACTTCTTCCGAGCTCACGTCCGGATGGAAACGGATGCCCCCTTTGCCCGGCCCACGCGTGTCGTCGTAACGAATGCGCCAGGCCGGAAAGAATTGCAAGGCGCCGTCGTCCATGCGGATCGGGATGTTGATTTGTACGGTTTGCTGCGCCTGGGCCAGACGCCTGCGAACGTCCTCAGGGACGTCAAGTTGGTCAAAAATCCCGTTCAGGTGACCGTCGTCACCGAAGCTTTGGTCGTTGGAATGACTCATGGTTGTGACTCCTTATCGAACCCGAAAAAGTGTTTTGCGATGTCTTATGATTCAGCTTTCCATTGAAAGTGGGTTGTGCGATCGTCCGTTACGTGCTGATAGGTGAACGTGTAAGTCGCACAAGATTCCCCGCGATCCGTGTTGCTAATGTCTTGGCGCGGTCTGCGCTCGGCCCTGTAAAATCTGCGTTCACGGTCTCCCGAAACAGCTCCAGCCAGCGCTCAAAGTCATCTAGCTGCAAAGGGTGTTGCTCGTGCAACGCCAAGTGGCGGGCGACCATGTTGCTCTGGTAGCCGTCGCGTTCGCCGAGCAGCAGCTTGCACCAATAGGCGCGGATACACGGCAGGTGCGTTCTGAGGTCAATTTCTGCCACATCCAAGAACAGCGGACGCAGGCGATCATCGGCCAGGACCTTCCGGTAGAAAGCGTCCAGCATTTCGGCGATAGCCTCGGGCGAGTCTAGATCGCGCGGCGTTGACTGCATTTCAAGATCGGATCGCTCAGGTTATAGAACAATGGCATACAATGAACGCGCAGCATGGAAGACAACGGGACAGGAGGCCGTCCGTCCTGACCTTTTGGGTAATAATGCGCTACGTTCTTCTCCAGCTGTTTCCAGGGAATCAACGTGTCCATTCGTTCGAGAAAGATTTCGCGGCGAATTTTGCTCTTCTTGGTCTGGTACTCGGCTTCGGAGAGGGTTAACTGGTTCATGGCGGCAACGATCCTATGCGGTTGACGAGAGCTATATTATCGCCTATGTCGAACACTTCAATCAGAGTCTTCAGAGTTTTAAACACCCTTACTCTGTTTTCTCCAATTGTCTATGGAGTACAGACCTCCGCCAGTAATTATTAACACCATGTTTATCCCGAATAATGGAATATCTTTCATAAGCAAATGTGCATGAGGAGAAGTAATGCCATGCATCGCAGCGATATTCCAAACACCGACAATAATCATAATAATCATTAATGCTTGTGCTATTGAAGCAAGTCTTGTGAACAGGCCTAAGAGAAGCATTACTCCAGTTATTATTTCGGCTATTGCCAGAATAAAGATGAAATGCGCCGGACTCATGGGTAGCAAATCAATTACCCAGCTTTTACTCACCATCGCAACTCTCGGTTCAGGATAAATTAGCTTGGGAACGATGCCCATCCAAACCCACAATAGGCCAACAATGACCCGGAGTATAAGTGGTATGTATTTCTCTTTACTTAACAGTTGATTGTCGAAATTCATTTAGGGAGGGTCTGATTAACGCCTGATTTATCGCTGAATCGCTTTTCAACTCGAAAAAAAGCCATTCAAGCGCGAT
>NZ_JAKZAI010000046.1 GCF_023156235.1 Marinobacter goseongensis
TTATTATCGAATTCGGTGACCGCCTGGACGGCCACCTGTAATGGGGTGGGCAGTTACACAGATTTATTTACAGGCTCTCCACCTGCCACCCCGCAAGCCCGCCCCTAAACCAACAGGCTACAAAAGGCAGGCCACTCCAAAGCCAGACGCGATCACCAGGCCTTGTAAGGCAAAAACTTCCCATTCAAAGTAACAACCACGCGATCCCCCTTGGGGTTCTCCTCCTTCTCGATGTCCATGGTGAAATCGATCGCACTCATGATGCCGTCACCAAATTTCTCATGGATCAGTTCCTTCATGGTGTCACCATACACCCCCACGATTTCGTACAGGCGGTAAATCAGCGGGTCCTGGGGCACGGCGCTGTCCCAGGCTTTCTTCGGGCAGACCTGCAGTGCTTCGGCAATCGACTTCTCCAGTCCCAGGGTCTCGCACACGGCGAACGCCTTGTCCTCCGTCATGCTGTTCATCCCCAGGCAGGCCGAGGTGGTGAACACCGGCGACATGCCGATGGCCTCGGCCAGGGCTTCCCAGGACACGCCTTTGGTGGCCTTGGCTTCCAGGATTTTTGCGGTCATCAGTTCTTTGTTCATCATGATTGATTCCTCTCTTGGCAATTAACGTCAGGCGTTTACCGCACGGGCGGCAGATTCGGCTTCAGACTCTGTGGCTGCGGACGCAGCGGTAGCATCCCCCCTGGCGGGCTCGACGAACTTCGGGCTGCCGTCTTTTTCCGGCAACGCCGAACCGCTGCGGTTGACCAGGAAGTCCACCAGGTAATCCCGGGTCTTGTGATAGGCCGGGTTCTGGAAAATGGTGGCGCGCGCCCTGGGGTGCGGGATGTCCACTTTTACGCTTTCGGCGATACGGGCATTGGGGCCGTTGGACATCAGGAAGATGCGGTCAGAGAGCAGAATGGCCTCGTCCACGTCGTGGGTGATCATGAACACGGTCTGACGGGTTTCTTCCCAGATTTTGACCAGTTCGTCCTGAATCACCCCACGGGTAAGCGCATCCAGCGCACCGAACGGCTCGTCCAGCAGCAACAGTTCCGGCTGCGTGGCGAATGCACGAGCAATGCTGACCCGCTGGCGCATACCGCCGGAAAGCTGGGAGGGTTTGCGGTTCAGCGCGTGATCCAGCCCTACCATGCTCAGGTAGCGTTCGCTGTGTTCTCGAACCTGCTCCTTGGACCACTTCGGCCAGCGAGCGCGAACGGCGAACACAATGTTGTTGAGGGTGGTTTTCCAAGGCAGCAAGCTGTAATTCTGGAAGACCACGCCACGCTCCAGCCCGGGGCCTTTCACTTCCTTGCCGTTCATCACCACGTTGCCGGAACTGGCTTCATCCAGCCCGGCCAGCACGTTCAGGATGGTGGATTTACCGCAACCGGAGTGACCGATGATGCAGACAAACTCACCTTTCTCCAGGGCAAAGCGGATATCCTCGAAGACGGTCAGATCGCCGCCCTGGCCGTCCGGATATACCTTCGACAGACCATCTACTTCCAGGAATGACTTATTCATAACAGCGCTCCCTTCGGAGGTTTGAGGCAGGTACCGGCTCGCCGGCACCGAACCGCTCATTCTTTGTACTCAACCATCTTCTGGGCCTTGCCCAGGGCAAGATCCAGCACCATACCCACCACCCCGATCATCACGATGGAGAAAATCACACTGGCCAGATCCAAGTTGTTCCACTCGTTCCACACGTAGTAGCCAATGCCGGTGCCGCCCACCAGCATTTCTGCCGCCACGATCACCAGCCAGGCGATACCGATGGAGATCCTCATACCGGTCAGGATGGTGGGCGCCGCAGCCGGCAGGATCACCGTGATGGCGGTGCGCAAAGGCCCCAGCTCGTGGGTACGGGCCACGTTCACCCAATCCTGCCGCACATTCGCCACGCCAAAGGCGGTGTTGAGCAACATGGGCCAGATCGAGCAGATGAAGATGACAAAGATGGCGGAGGCATCGGAATCCTGAATGATGAACAGCGCCAGCGGCATCCAGGCCAGCGGCGAAATCGGCCGCAACACCTGGATATATGGGTTAAGGGCTTTGTACATGAGCGGTGACATACCGATCAGAAAGCCAATGGGCAGTGCGATGGCCATGGCCGCAAGGTAGCCGGTGAGCACCCGGTAAACCGAGTAACCCAGCTGAATGCCGATGCCCTTATCGTTCGCCCCGGCGTCATAGAACGGATCGGACAGCTCGGCCCAGGCGAGCTTGATCACCGCTGACGGTGGCGGCACCCGGGATTCCTGATCAGCACCGCCCATCAGCATTTCATACTCGGTCATACCGGTCTGCGCTTCCGGAGGCTGGGTCGCCATCTCCCAGATGCCCAGGGCCAGGATCAGAAACGACACCGACAACAGCGCCGCCCGCACATTCAGGGAAGCCACGATCACACCCTCCCGATGGCAAAGCTGCGGGTGTACTCTTCCGCACTTTCCGGATCAAAGGTCTTGCCCATGATGGTGTGAGTCTTGTAGGTCTCGCTCGGAGCGCTGTAACCCAGCTCCTCCATAATCTTCCCGGTTTCGCCGGCCAGGTAGACTTGCTCGGCAATGCCCTTGTAGTCCACGTCGCCTTCGATATAACCCCAACGCTTCATCTGGGTCAGAATCCACACCCCCATGGAGTGCCACGGGAACGGGTCAAAGTCGATGCGGTCCGGCACGTTTTTCACCTCGCCCAGGCCATCGGCATAGCGACCCGTGAGAACCTGTTGAATCACCGGTACCGGCTGGTTCAGATAGTTCTTGGGCGCAATGGCCTCGGAAATTTCCTTACGGTTCTCGGGAATGTTGGAGTACTGGGTGGCGTCGATGATCGCTCGCAGCAGCGCACCATAAGTGTTTGGATTCTCGGTGGCGAACTTCTGGCTACAGGCAAAGGCACAGCAGGGATGACCTTCCCAGATATCCTTGGTGAGCATGTGGATAAAGCCTACTTTTTCCCACACGGCACGCTGGTTGAAAGGATCCGGCGACAAATAACCGTCGAGGTTACCGGCCCGCAGGTTAGCGACCATCTCGGGTGGCGGTACCACACGGATCTGCACGTCTTTATCCGGGTCGATACCGTTCTCAGCCAGGTAGTAGCGAAGCAGGAAGTTGTGCATGGAGTACTCGAAAGGCACCCCGAACTTGAAGCCTTTCCACTGTTTGGGATCGCGCTTGTCTTTGTGATCCACATGCAGAACGATGGCCTGACCGTTGATGTTCTCCACCGCAGGCATGATAAACGGCTCCGGGGTCGACCCTGCACCCATGCTCATGGCCAGGGGCATCGGGGTGAGCATGTGGGAGGCGTCGTATTCGCCCGCCAGGGATTTGTCCCTCGCCACCGCCCAGCCAGCGGTTTTGGTCACGGTGACGTCAAGGCCATAGCGCTCATAAAAGCCCATGGGATGCGCCATGATGATCGGCGTGGCACAGGTGATGGGCACGAACCCGACGTTCAGCTTGGTCTTCTCGAGCTTGCCAAGGGATTCCTTCACCGCCGCCTTGGCTTTATCGAGCGGGAATACGCTGGAGACCAGCGCAGCCGCTGAACCGGCGCCCATCATTTTCATGAAGCTGCGGCGAGAGTGGTCGTTGTGACCGAATACCGAGCGCACCACCGCGCTCTCAATCGCCCGGTCCATCATCGCCTCGGAGTCCATGGCGCCCTCGGTAGCGTCCTGGCGGGGGGCTGACTGCAGGTTCAACGAGGTCGACGGGGCGTTCTGCCCGGTCTTGCATTCCGGGCAGCCGCAGGTTTTTGCATGAATCAACGACTTGTCGCCGTCAAACGGATTGCCAAGGCTTTTCGTGGTCATGGGGCACTCTCCCTTCTCTCGGATGATGTTGTGCACTCTTGCAGTGCAACCAATTGGCGACTCTGACCCCCGAGCACATCAGGCCGGGGCGGTTGCGCGTTCTGGGAGAGATATCGCAGGGTTTGTGCCAACTACCGATATTTTTTTAAACCCATGTTTTCAAAGCTCTTTTATTTATCCTTTCTGAACACACCCACTACGAATTATCGTAATAAACGAGATTTCGTAGGCATCGCTACGATTTTTCATAGTTGGCACGGGGTTTGTTCTGTTGTTTTCATGATTAACGAGGACAGCCCCATGCACCCGGAACACCCCGTCAACAACCATGCCTGGATAGACCACCTGCCGGAGGCCGCATTGCTGGTGGATGCCGCCCAGGATCTGATCGTTGCTGCCAACAGTGCCATGGGCCGGTTGATGGGTATCGACCGGCAGTCCCTGAAAAGCACCCCCTGTACCCGCTTGTTCGCCGACCAACGCCCCCAGTTGATTGCTTTCACCGAGGAAACCCTGTTCCGCAGCCACGGCTGGAGCCGGGATTTCATGGTCAAACACCGGGACGGCCACACCGTTGAGCTGGAGATTTCCGCCTCACGGGTCGGTGAAGCAGAATCCCAGGAGCTGCTGCTGTTGCTGCGGGACCGTCGCCAGTTACGAACGCTGCGGGAGCGCCACGACGCCAACCATTATCATCGTGGCGGGCTGCTGGAGTGGCGGCGGGTAGAAGAGCTGTTCAAGGACATGGAGCGTGAGAACCAGCTGATTCTTCACGCCGTCGGGGAAGGTATTTACGGCGTGGATGCCGAGGGCCGCACCACCTTCGCCAACCCGGCAGCGGAGCGCATGCTGGGCTGGCGCATTGATGAGCTTATGGGTCGGGTCATTCATCGTGTGGTCCACCACTCTCACGAGGACGGCAGCCTCTATCCACTGAAAGAGTGCCCTATTTACGCCGCCTTTCGGGACGCCAGCATCAAACGGGTGGGCGAGGACTGGTTCTGGCGCAAGGACGGCACCGGTTTCCCGGTGGAATACACCAGCACGCCCATCCTGGACAACGGCCACCCGGTGGGCGCAGTGGTTGTGTTCCGGGACATCTCCCCGCGGCTGCAGGCCCAGAAGGAGCTGCAGAAAGCCCTGGAGGAAGTGGAGAGTCTCAAACACCGGCTGGAAATGGAAAACGCTTACCTGCAGGAAGAGCTCAGTGCGGAATACCACTTTCACGAGATATTTGGCCAGAGCGACGCCATCAAGGCCATCGTGCGCCGCATCGGTATGGTTGCCCCTACCGACGCAAATGTTCTGGTCACCGGCGAATCCGGTACCGGCAAGGAGCTGATCGCCCGCGCCATTCATCAGTCCAGCACCCGCCGTGACCGACCAGTGATACGGGTCAACTGCGCCGCCATTCCGAAAGACCTTTTCGAGAGTGAGTTCTTCGGCCACATCCGCGGGGCCTTCACCGGCGCAGTCAGTGACCGGGTGGGCCGGTTCGAACTGGCGGACGGCGGTACCCTGTTTCTGGATGAGGTGGGGGAAATCCCTCTGGAACTGCAAGGTAAACTGCTGAGAGTATTGCAGGATCAGCAGTTCGAGCGGGTGGGCGAAAACCACACCCGCGCGGTGGATGTGCGGGTCATCGCCGCCACCAACCGGGACCTGAAGGCGGAAGTGCAGGCCAAAACCTTCCGTGAAGATCTCTACTTCCGCCTCAACGTGTTTCCCATCGAATCCGTGCCGCTGCGGCGGCGCCAGGAGGACATTCCCATCCTCGCCCAGGAATTCCTCAACCGCGCCTGCCAGAAATTCAATCGCCCGCCCCTGGCGCTGAAGGAAGGCGACGTGGAAACCCTGAAGGCCTACCACTGGCCGGGTAACGTGCGGGAACTGGAGAACGTGATCGAGCGCCAGGTGATCACCGCTGACGGCCACCTCGATCTCGACCTGGCCGGCTCCGACTCCAGCGCCCGACCGGTGACCGCGCAAGCGCCGCCGGCCCGCCATTATCAGGGCGACCTGATGACCGAGCGGGAACTCAGGGAACTGGAAAAACAGAATCTGACCCGCGCCCTGACGATGAGCGCAGGGCGGGTGTTCGGGGACGACGGAGCCGCGGCGCTGCTGGGGGTGAAGCCCACCACCCTGACCTCACGGTTGAAAAAACTGAAAATTGAAGCCAGACAATTTCAAGTCAGGCAGAATTGACCCTTCGCGAGTGACCAATGGACCGCACACGGATACCTTGCAATGAACCACCTGACGTTCTCATCCCACTACGCCAGAGCCATTCTCCATGGTCTGGAGAAGAAAGGGTTGCCTACCGCAGAGCTGTTGCGCAGAAGCGGCATTGATGGGGATTTTATTGGCCCTCCGCGGGCACGGCTGCCCACTGAACAGTTCATCCGTCTGTTCCGGATGACCTGGAAAGTGCTGGACGATGAGTTCATGGGGCGCACCACCGAGCCATGCCAGGTCGGGCATTTTCACCTGATGACATCGTTGGTGGTGCACAGCGCCAACCTGGAGGAGGTGATCCGCCAAAGCATTCGCTGCTACCGCTTGTTCAACCAGGACATACAGATCGAGCTCAGCGTCGAGGGGGAAGAGGCGGCGCTGACCATGAGTCATCGCCACCCGGAACTGGACCCGGACCAATTTCTGATCGAATGGCTGCTTATGGTGTGGCATCGCCTGGTAGGATGGCTGATCGGTCGCAAAATCGTGCTCAGCCACGCCACCTTCACCCACAGCTTGCCGAGCCACTTTGATGAATACCGGTTCGTGTTTCCGTGCCAGTGTTTCTTCAACCGAGAACGCAACAGTCTGCATTTCAGCAAAGCTTATCTGGCCATGCCAGTCACTCGAACACCGGCGGAGGTGGATGAGTTCATTCTGAGCTCACCCCGTAACCTTTTGGTCTGGACCGACGACGATGACAGTCTCACCACGCAGGTAAGACAAAGGCTTGAGGACATGGAGCAGAGTCGCTTGCCGACGCTGGGCAGGATCGCGGAGCAGCTCAATATGACCAGCAACACCCTGAGCCGCAGACTCAGGGCAGAAGGCAGCGCCTACCAGAAAATCAAGGACAACCTGCGGCGGGACCAGGCGGTCACCCTGTTGCTGCGCCCCAACCTGACCATTACTGAGATTTCTTCCCAGCTGGGGTTTGCCGAACCCGGTGCTTTTTCCCGTGCTTTCAAGCACTGGACCGGGCTCAGCCCCCTCGCCTACCGCAAGCAGGATAGCTAGCGTTCTCTACAGCAGTTCAATCGCCACCGCCGTGCCCTCGCCACCGCCGATGCACAGCGAGGCAACCCCACGCTTAAGGCCACGCCGCTTCAGCGCGCTAATCAGGGTAACGAGGATACGCGAGCCAGATGACCCGATCGGGTGCCCCAAAGCACAAGCTCCGCCATGCACGTTGACCTTCTCCCCTGGAAGCTTGAGCTCGTTGATCGCCGCCAGGGTGACCACTGCGAAGGCTTCGTTGATTTCGAACAGGTCTACATCATCAACGGACCAACCGGCTTTTTTCAGGTTCATCGCGCTTTACCGGGAAATGCTGCTTTTATCTTCAGAAAGAAGTAGTCGTTATCCCGGTAGCCGTAGGCC
>NZ_JAKZAI010000047.1 GCF_023156235.1 Marinobacter goseongensis
CATTGACGTTATTGAAGCGGGCAACCAGGTCATCCGCTATCAAGTACAAAGCAATATTCAAGGTATTTAAGCGAAAACCGGGTACCAAGCGGGTCAAAGGATACAAGGAGTAGTCATGGCTGACAGCCGAGAGAGAGCGTTCCAGAACGACATCATCGCAGCCCTGCACGATCAGGGTTGGCTGGTCGGCAAGGCGTCTGAGTACGACAAGGTTAATGCCGTGTACCCGGAAGACCTGATTGGTTACTTCCAGGAGGCCTGGCCAGACCGATGGGAAAAGTTCTGCAAGGGTAACCCTCAGAACCCGGAAAAGGTGCTCATCCAGAAAACCGTTCGGGAGCTGGAGAAAAAAAGCACCCTCGATGTGCTCCGCCATGGCTTCAAAGTACCGGGTGTAAAAATCGATCTTTGCAGCTTCAAGCCGGATCACGGCATGAATCCGGACACCGAGCGTCGATACAACGCCAATCGGTTACGCGTGGTCGAGGAAGTTTCCTATTCGCCTCATGCCCGCACTGGTGACTACAACCCACGGCTGGACCTAGTGCTCTTCGTGAACGGGATTCCGACGGCGACACTGGAGCTCAAAAGCGAGTTCAAGCAGACCGTCGAACACGCCAAGCGCCAATACAAAAAGGATCGTCCGGTAAAGGATCCGGTTACACGGAAGCCGGAGCCATTGTTGACGTTCAAGCGTGGGGCATTGGTCCATTTCGCGGTCAGCCAGGACGAAGTGGCGATGACCACCCGGCTGAATGGAAAGGAGACTTTCTTCCTGCCGTTTAACCGAGGCACGGCTGATGGTGGTGCCGGGAATCCACGCGCCGAGGACGAGGGTAGCTACGCCACGGCTTACCTGTGGGAGCAACTGTTCCAGAAGGATGCCTGGCTTAAGGTCCTTGGCCGTTTCCTTCACCTGGAAAAGAAAACCGAGGAAGATTTCCACGGTAACCGGAAGACCAAGGAAACCCTGATCTTCCCCCGGTACCACCAGTGGGATGTGGTCAACCAGCTGATACAGACGACCCGCGAAGAAGGTGCAGGCAAGCGCTACCTCATCCAGCACAGTGCGGGCTCCGGCAAATCCAACTCCATTGCCTGGGCGGCCCATCAGCTGGCGCAGCTCTATGATAGCGAGGGCAATAAGCTGTTCAGCTCGGTCATCGTCGTGACCGACCGAACGGTTCTGGATAGCCAGCTTCAGGACACCATCTACCAGTTTGAGCACGCTCAGGGCGTGGTTCGCCCCATCAACCGTGATTTGGGCAATCAGAGTAAATCAGAGCAGCTGGCTGAGGCTCTGGCCGAGCAAACCCGGATCATCATTGTGACTATCCAGACCTTCCCCGCGTTGTTCGACGCGCTGGAGAAGTATCCCAAGCTAGCCTCCGGACGGTACGCTGTGATTGCGGACGAGGCTCACTCGTCGCAAACCGGCTCTTCCGCAACCAAGCTGAAGGCCATCCTGGGCGGTGATTTACCCGAAGGAGAGGAAATCAGTGCGGAAGAGCTGCTGGATGCTGCCGTCTCTGCGCGCAAGCCCAGTCAGGACATCAGCTACTACGCCTTTACCGCGACGCCTAAGGCCAAGACCATTGAGCTGTTTGGCCGTGAGCCGGATCCGTCACAGCCTCGAAGTGAGTCCAATAAGCCGGAGCCTTTCCATGTGTACTCCATGAGACAGGCCATCGAAGAGGGTTTCATCATCGATGTACTCCGGCGCTACACCACCTATGCCGTCGCCTGGAAGCTGGCTCACCCGGACGCAGAGGACGATGAGGTCGACTCCAAGAAGGCCCGAACCACGCTGGCCAAATGGGTGCGCCTGCACCCATACAACATCAGCCAGAAGGTTGAGGTCATCGTTGAGCACTTCCGGGAAAACGTCCGGCACCTGCTGGATGGCCAGGCCAAGGCTATGGTGGTGACCAGCAGCCGGCAGGAGGCCGTCCGTTACCAGTTAGCCATGCAGCAGTACATCCAGGACAAGGGCTATCAGGACGTTCATCCACTGGTGGCCTTCTCAGGCAGCCTGCCACCGGATGATGTGATTCCAGAAGAGGTGACCGAAACCAGCAGCCTTTTGAATCCAGGCCTGAATGGCCGCGATCATGCCAAGGCGTTCGATACGGACGAGTACAACGTGATGCTGGTGGCCAATAAATACCAGACGGGCTTTGATCAGCCGAAGCTCTGCGCCATGTACGTGGACAAGAAGCTCAAGGGGGTGGAGTGCGTTCAGACACTCTCACGGTTGAACCGGCTATTTCCGGGCAAGGAAACCTTCATCCTGGATTTCATCAACGATGCTCAGGATATCCTCGACTCCTTCCTGCCTTACTACAACAAGGCTGAACTGACCGGGGTTTCAGACGTCCAGGTGGTCTATGACATCCAGGAAGCTCTTGACGTCGAGCAGGTGTACCAATGGGACGAGGTGGAGGCCTTTGCACGGGCTTTCTTCGATCCCAAAGCAGAATCTTCAAAACTTAGCTACTACTGCCAGCCGGCCCGAGAGCGCTTCAACAAGCGGTACAAGCTGCTTCGCGACGAACGAGCGCAGGTTCGAGCCGCCCGGAAACAGGCTGAGGCTGATGGGAATACCATTGGTCTGAAGCAGGCCGACGCATCTTTGAAGGAGATTGGTGAAGGCCTCGATCAACTGGACCTGTTCAAGAAGAACCTGGGCAGCTTTGTTCGAGCCTATGAGTTCCTGTCGCAGATTGTGTTCTTTGAGGATGCGGAGCTTGAGCAGTTGTGTGTCTTTGCCAAACATCTCCTCCCTTTGCTGCGTCAGGAGGCACTGGACGACGACGAAATCGACATCTCTGAGTTGGCCCTCTCACATTACCGGATCACCAAGCGAAAGGAGCACGAGCTCCGATTAGAGGGGGAGGACGACCCGGACGGACTGGACCCGATTACCGGTGTGGGTACTGGAAAGCCCCACGATCCAGAGAAGAAGCGTCTGTCCGAAATCATCGAAAAGCTGAATGACATCTTCGGAGCAGAGGTCAGCGATGAAGACCAGCTGCACTTTGCCAACGGCATTGCGGATCGTGTTCGCCGGGATGAAGCAGTGATGGCCCAAGTGAATACCCATTCTACAGACCAAGTAATGCACGGATTGTTTCCGAAACGACTCACGGATTTGGTGCTGGACTCAATGACGGACCATGAAAAGTTGTCGACGGAGATCCTGGAGAGCGACGAGAGTCAGAGGAAATTTGCACTGCTGATCCTGCGGATTTTATCAAACCGTCAGCCATCAAATCTCTGATTGATAAAGAGGTCTCAGTGAAAAAAAACGTGCAGTTTGAGGAGTTTCATCTTCTCGGCCTTTGGGTTGATGAGATGGAAGCCAGCGGATCTAATCGAAACCTCGTGAGCATTTCTGTTAATGAGGAGCTCAAAAACCGTCTCTGCTCAGAATATGGAGTGTCTGTAGAGATGGATGAAATCGTCAGGATGGCCGATAAATGCCTGGCTCACGAATGGCTCCAAAACAAATACCTTGGTAGTAAATATCTCGATCTTTTCATAACAGCGGGTGGGGTCGGTGTTGTGCGTTCAAAGAGGCTCGCTGATTCCAGAAGGAGGAATCGATCTAGGCCGAAAAAAATATCGGATTGGGTTGAAGAGCACAAAGGGCTGACAGTGCTGATTGGGCTTATTCTTGCCCTCTTAACGCTGTGGTTCCGGTTTGGTTCTGGAGGGCATTAACGAGTGATCGATGACGATTTAGAAATTCCTTTAAGATGTTTATTTTGCAAAGTGCCGCTACAAGCAGCGGAAGACTCTTCATTTCATGCTGGTGACTTAATCAGATGCCTTTCCTGTGGTGAGGATAGTGAGTACGAAAGCGTACTGGAGGTAGCGAAAGAAGAAGCTCAGGATAATGTTCAACGGTTACTCGATAAAGAAATGAGCAAGCTTGCTAAAAAGCTATTCAAGTGATGATTGCACCAATGCGCATAATCTGGGGTTATGGTGAATGGGCATTGAAGGGGTGGAGCCAGGCCTCTCCCTGGCGCGTCACACCACTGGGCAGGTGTCGCGTTTGCCTGGCATCCGTGCCGGCGCTGAACCCCGATCGTCCTGATCAAACGGCTCGTCTGCAGTATCTGTTCTTAAAGCGCCCAAGGTAACCCGAGATCTCTGCAAATCCGTTAAGACATTTCCTACAGCAAGACACGCGCAGCCATACGTTTTACCATGCCCCTGAATTCAAGCGGTTACGGATGAAAGGAGCGGTCGGTGAGGTATGTCCAGTGTATGGTACTGGCTTTGTGGTCGGTCATCGGGGTCGCACCTGTGGCGGCAGAGACGGTCAAGAAAACGTCGTCGGGCATTTGTCACCCGCCAGAAAGCAGCTGGTATGAGCGTACTGAGCACTACACCGCCTACGACTCTGTTGAAGCGTGCCTGGAGGCGGACGGTCGACTGCCCAAGGGACTTACATTGGCATCGCTCAGCGACCGCCAGACGCGTTCTGGTGGCCGCAAGGAATACACCCGGTCCGCGTTCGGTCACGGCTGGAACGACGCCGATGGGGATTGTCAGGACAGCCGGGCCGAAGCGCTAATCGCAACTTCCGCAACCACGGTCCGATTTGCCGATGGTGATCGGTGCCGGGTAACCACGGGCCGCTGGATCAGTCCCTTCACGGGCAACGTGATTCAGAACAGCGGTGAGATCGATATCGATCATGTGGTACCGCTGGCCTGGTCTTGGGCGCATGGTGCCGACGATTGGAGTGATGAAAAACGAGAGCGCTTTGCTAATGACCCTGTGAACCTGTGGCCAGTCGAGGCGAGCCTGAATCGGAGTAAGGGCGCCAAGGGTCCGGACGAGTGGCTGCCGCCGTCGGGTCAGTGTCAGTATGTCGCCCGTTTCTCTCGGATCGTGAAACAGTATGGGCTGCAACCCACACCGACCGAGACTGTGTGGCTCCGTGACTTCCTGAATAATTGTCGCTCATAACAAGAGCCACTGGATGTTCGGAGTAGAGCAAACCAATTAGACCTATATACCATGTCCCCTCGTTTGCTTTTCTGGAGACATGTTGATGGTTCGAAAAATTACAATTTTTGTGCTGGCGTCCTTCCTGGCTTCACTGGGACCTTTGGCGCATGCAGCTGATTCGAAGTCCCGTTCGGCTGTGCTGTTCATGGCTGAAGAAATTGGCCAACACGCCAAGGCGCTTGCGCAGGAAGAGGGTGAGGCAGGAACGCTGTTGACCTAGACTTCTATCAAAGAGCTATGCCGGTCTCCTAATTAAACAAAAGCGAACATTCGAGTCAGGGCTTTTCCAGAGCCTCCAAGCTAATCACAGCCATTTCATCCGATCTTATTGGCGGAGTAAATTGAAGACGATAAATGGTTACATGGCAGAGATGGCCATGCTCGGCTAAGCTATTGTTTTATCGATTTATGTGTGGCGCGATTAATGGTCCAAAGTCAGTAATAATGACGCTGTCAAATTCCTGCAATGATAAAGCGCGCTGCCTAATTTCTGTTAATTGGGGTATCGAATGTTTTTTGCGCTCGCTGACTACTGGAAGTATCGCCGAAGGGTCGGACGTTACTCGCACACCCGCCTTATGGAGCAGGGCTTCTATCTTGCAACTGTTGAGAATTTTTCCAACTATGATTTGTATTCACTAGGAGATATCCTGTTCGCTAGTCCTGCGGATTCAGCGCTGAGCTGGGCAATAATGTACTGTACTGATAGTGCAGTGAGTCACACAGCTCTCTTTTATAGCAATGGGGTCTTGCATGACTGCACAACGTCTGGCGTTGTGCGGCATTCATTCGCCAACTACTTGGACGGGAAATCGTACTTGTGTGTAAAACATTTGCCAGGGGATTTGGATCGGAAAGCGATGTGCAATTTTATGGATCAAACCCTTGGAGATGGTTATAACTGGCGTGGCGTTTGTGTTTTGTTCTTTCACATTCTGATCGGTAATCATCACAATTTCGTTTGGCGCCTTGCCGCAGACTTCATGCTCTTACTTGCTGTACTTTGGGCGGGCGCCCGTTTTTTCACTCCGCAGGCGGATTACATATTTGGCGCTGCCGCAGCGGTGTATTTAGTGGTTTTAACGGTGAATAGAGTGTTTGTAAAGAAGTCGCTCCCTATTGAGAATTTTTAACTATTAGCTACAAAGCTCACGAGCATATACCTTTTATTATTCTTGCCAAGTTTGGGGCCGGCGCTTTTGCAGGACTGAGCCGAAGAGAAATTTGTTTGGGGAATTAATGGACTCATTAGAGCAGAACCACGAAGAGTGGGAGCGAATTCGCTCCAGAGCTGACTCTCTAGCCCGGATTTCTCATAGGTCCCCAGCAAGTCTCGCAGACTGTGCGGGTTACTGCCATTACCGCTCATTTTCGGCC
>NZ_JAKZAI010000048.1 GCF_023156235.1 Marinobacter goseongensis
TACGCCAACAAG
Source organism: Marinobacter goseongensis (assembly GCF_023156235.1). Taxonomy (GTDB): domain Bacteria; phylum Pseudomonadota; class Gammaproteobacteria; order Pseudomonadales; family Oleiphilaceae; genus Marinobacter; species Marinobacter goseongensis. The sequence continues at coordinate 13 of NZ_JAKZAI010000048.1, forward strand.
AATGTTCGACTGGGTATGAGCTACATGGATGGCGAAGAAGCCAATGGCGACAGCGGAGATGAAGTGCGTGCGAGGTTACAATATGCGTTTTGACCGCATGGCGGGTTCTTGAATAAGCTTACCACTTGATTAGGGCACTGGTACGGGAAACATTGCGATCAAAAAACAATCGGAAAATTCAGTTAGAGTTCAGTTTAGCTTGATATAGTTCTTGCGAGTTAATGAAGTACTCAGGTTTTTAGGGCAGATATTCATCTGCCCATTTTTTTGTCTGCCCCGCTCTGAATAGAGCTCATCTGAAGTTTCTGGGTACATAGCTATCTGGCAATAATCAATTCCTGAAAAAGGGGCGCACCGACGCGCACGTGGAGTCGTCTGGCAGTCTGTCGGGATTAGGTTGTTAGGTCTCTCATAGCCAGAAAACCCCGGCTGGAAACCAGGGCTATGACAGAGAGGGAATGCAAAGGCGAACTCGCCGCCGATCAGTTGGCCTTGGGTTGTTGATCAGAAATTAACGCTGATCCCCAGCGAAGCGGTACGTGGCATGTTTGGCCTGGCGCCATCGGGCAAACGTGAAACAATTTGCTGTTCATCGAACAGGTTGTCCACTTTCAGGAAGACATCGGCACTGGCGGTCAGCGCGTAACGGCTGATGAAGTCGACCAGGAACAGGGATTCGGTCTCGTCCAGTTCGGTGGCCGTGTTGTTGCATCCCGCGCTCACACACATCTCATCGACGTAGGTAGTCACCAGATAGTTGTCCCAGCCGCTCTGGTGCTCCATGCCGACCCGCAGGCTCATCTGGTTTTCCGGAACGTCTTTGAGCTGCTCGCCTTTTTTCAGGCCAGAGGCAGCATTGTCCTTGCTGATTTCCGCCTGGGTAAAGGTGTAGGTAAGGCTGACCGGAAGGTAGAAGTCGCCCGCCTCGGTGCCGGTCTGGAGCTGGAATTCCGCACCGGCAATTTCAGCCTCGCCGGTTACGAAACTGCCAGAAGTGGCGTCATTGCTGCACGGCGAGCCCACTGAACAGTTTTCAGCCTTGTTGGAGAAATCGCTGTAGAAGCCGATCATTTCCGCGAAGAACGCATTGCCAAAGTAGCGGACGCCGGCTTCCCAGTTCTTGCTGGTTTCCGGTTCTTCGTTTGCCCTGGCACCACCTCCGAGAGGGGAGAAACCCCGGTGCACACCGCCCAGAACCTGCCAGCTTTGGGACAGGTCGTAGGTAAAGGAAGCGCCGGGCAGGAGTTCAGCGCTGTCATTGGTGCGGGTGCTGTCGACCGTTGTGCGGCCGGGATCAGCGTACTGGGTGCGGCTGGTTTTCACATCCTCGTAGCGTAGCGCAAGGTTGATGCTGAGTTTGTCCGTCGCCTGCCACATGTCGAGTGCCCAGAAGCTCAGGGCTTCGCCGGTCTCGAAGCGATTATTGCTGCCCGTTGGGGCCACGCTGTTCTGGAACACGAGGGAGCCATTGATCTGGTCGTAAACATCTACTGGCTGGAAGCGATCCATTTCATCTTCGTGGGTGCGGGCACCGAAATCGAACTCATGGTTGCCAATGTTTACATCAAAGTTTGTCTGAACGCCCTGGGAGACGTACTCCCTGGCGTTGTTCTTGTAATTCAGGCCGCTGGTGTCAACGGTACCATCGAGAATACCCTGGGCATTGGCGTCACCGGCGTTTGCCTGGTCGATGATGTTTCCGGCGCCACTGAGCTTGTACCAATTGCGTTTGAAGTCGTTGCGATAGAGGGTTGTGGTGCTGCTTACATTGTCGCTCCACTCGAACTGATGAGTCAGGCTGACACCGGAGTGAGTATTATCCATCTGGTCGGGACTGGAAAGCCCGTAGCGCCGGTTGGGGTCCTGGTTGAAGTCCGCATCCGTCAGTCCGACATAGGTCGAGTTGGAGGTTTCCTCGGAATACTGCAGCTTGGCGGTTACGCTCTGGCGCTCTCCCTGCCAGCGCAGTTTGCCGACATAGTCTTCGATATCAAAGCCGGTATCGCGGTTACTGCGGTCAATCTCCTTGAAGCCTTTCGCGGAGCGCTGGATGGTCTCAAGCAGGTAGCCCCAGTCGCCGGCCGTGTCACCGTAGGTTACATGAACGTCGGTGGAGCCGCGGTCGTTGGTGACGGTCTCAATATACCCCTGGCGCTGATCGGGAATGGGTGTGGAAATCAGGTTGACGACACCACCGGTGGTTTGCGGGCCATAGCGCAGCAGCGGGGCACCCTTGAGCACTTCCAGCGAGGACATGCGCTTCAGCGTCGGGAAATAATAGGCGGCCGGGTTAGAATAGGGGGCCGGCGCGATCAGAATGCCATCTTCCATCAGGGTAACATTGCTGCTTCGCTCGGCCGTGGCACCGCGAATGCCAATGTTAGGGCGCAGGCCCTGACCTTCCTCTTCCCGTACATACACGCCCGGGACGGTTTTCAATACCTGGTTGATGTCGGCCTCAACCTCGGTTTTCAACTGCTGATCGCCAACTACATAGCCTGACCCCGGCAGAGTTTGGGCTGCAGACGCATCGCCAATGATTTCCAGGGCTTCAAGGGTCTGGGGCTGGTCATCGCCAGCGGCAGAGCCCATGGCTGGGGCCAGGCTGATCGCCACAGCCAGTGATAGTTGGGAAGGTCTAAACATACGGTTGTTCTCCGTTATCATTGAATTTGCCGGATGCAGGTGATAATGATTAGCATTACATTTCGAAACTTTATGGTTTTGTAACTATTAAGTCAATAGCCAATTCTTATGGGTCGAAACGTGTCAACAGGCTGAAAACCGTCAACTCCCGCTTTTCCTTTATCGACCGAGAGGATTGTTCAGATAGCTTGCGGGTATGCCGATGCTAATGACGTCAACACCCTGCGCCATGGCCCGGTGTTCAAGCCGGACGCCGAGTGAAACCGCTTGAGGCAGAGTAGGGTCTGGCCAGCGCGCCGGCCTTCTCAGCCCTGGAGAATGCTGTGAGTGCCTAGGGTGTGCGGGTAATTCTATAAACTAGAGGCTGCCGGGGAGGGTCACGAGATTTACTCTAGGCTGTGTATAGGGTCAGAGCTACGGCATCCTTCAGCGTCAAATCAAGTTGATTCTGAGAGGCGTCAAATTGTTTGTCGCATTATGCTGGTTTACTAAGCAGCCTCGCCGAACTGGAGCCGAGTCTGGGTTGTTCCTGCTGGTCTACTGGAGTTCTCGTTTTTCTGTCGAGTTTTCCGCCTCTCCGATCCGCATTTGGGGTTCATTGCCTTTGGCAGGCTGACTATGGGGCAGCTGTTAAATCTGCAAATGATCATTGGTGGCTTTTTCTAGGATTTGAGGAAATAAGCGCCGCACAGTCCTTCAAGCCCAGAGGTATCTCAATGGAATGAGCCGCAAACGAGGCCCGTAGGGACGGCTCTGTGAGACGGATGAGGTGATGGCACCTTGTCCTGCTCGTTTTGTCTGTGAGCTTTTGGAGGTACCCCTTGCGAGTCAGGCTCAATCTGACCGATATCAAGGTTGCCGCGGACATAGGCGCCCTAAACTGAATTATCGACTCATGAATGAAACATTGACTCCACTCACCCCTTATACGGCCACAGAAGGTACCACTAGGATGAAAACGATGCTAACGCCGCTCCCTGCCAGGAAAGGCCAAAGAAACCAGAAGTCGTTGCTGGCCTTGGCCATTGGTTCACTTCTGGCCTCTTCCGCGACGCCTGTCCTGTCCCAGACCCTTACCGACGCCTTGACCGGGGGAGCGGTTTCGCTTGAAGTTCGCTACCGTTACGAATTTGTGGATCAGGACAACCCTCTCGATCAAGCCCATGCTTCCACCGTTCGAACCCGACTGGGGTACCGGACTGGTGATTTCCAGGGGTTTGAGGTGTTTGCCGAGGCGGAAGATGTGACCGCTGTGGGGAATGAGAACTACAATAGCACCATTAATGATACAACCGATCACTCAGTGGTCGCTGATCCGACGGAAACCGAAGTCAACCAAATTTACGTACGTTACAAAGGCCTTCCGGATACCACACTGACCTATGGTCGTCAGCGCTTTGCTCTGGACAATCACCGGTTTATAGGCACAGTTGGCTGGCGCCAGAATGAGCAGACCTTCGATGCCTTTATCGGCGCCAACGAGTCGCTTCCAGACACGACGATTACAGCGGGCTATCTTTACAATGCTAACCGGATATTCTCGGACGCCAGCCCGAATGGCAATTTCCCCATGCAGTCGCCGATTCTTAATGTTCAGTATCAGGGGTTGGCCGCCGGAACCCTTACCGCCTACGGATATCTGTTCGACTTTACCACCGCAGACGTCAACTCAACCCAGAATTTTGGCTTGCGATTCACTGGTGGCACCGATGTAACGGAAGACGCCAAAGTCCTGTACACTCTGGAGTACGCAATCCAGAAGGACTATGCAGACAACCCGCAAAGCTTTGAGGCCGCCTATTGGCTGGCGGAAGCGGGCCTCGCCGCGTATGGCGTTACGGTCAAGGTGGGCATGGAAACCCTGGAGTCGGACGACGGCCGATCATTTCAGACTCCTCTGGCTACGCTTCACGCAATGAACGGTTGGGCCGACCAGTTCTTGGTCACCCCGGACGATGGCCTGCAGGATCTTTACGTATCGGCGGGTGCCGCAGTAAAGGGAGTCAAGTTGCTGGCCATATTTCATGACTACAGCAGTGACATCAATAGCTTGAGCTATGGCTCTGAGCTGGGGCTGCTGGCTGCCTACCCAGTCAACAAACATTACACGGTGGGTGCCAAGTTCGCCAGCTATGCCGAGGATGGTCGCGGTGTGGATACGGACAAGGCCTGGTTGTGGGGACAGGTCAAGTTCTGACTTTCTCACTGTTGCGTTAATCAGACATCCGCCTGAAAGAAAGCGGAGTCACCCCGACCGAGGGGAAGATAATCCGAATGGCAAGGGCCACTGGCTAACGGTGCGGTCGAGGAGGCCTCAGGAAGTTTTCCGCACACAACACGAATCGCGGTCAGCTCTGTTACGCAGGCGTGTGGCTGGCCGGCGATCATCCGCGACTTACGGGTCTTTAAGCCCTCCGCGAATGGTTTCAAGGACGGCGCTCGGTCCGTGGCAATGTCATAAATTTACAGAAATTGATGTGTTATCTATGCTTTATGCAGAAGCTAAACAACAAGGAGAAACAAGATGGGTAAAGCTATTAATGGTAAGTTCGAGAACATGGATCAGGCACACAATACGCGAGACGACCTTATTGGCAGCGAAATTCCACAGGATCTGATCTATATTGATAAGGATGAGCAGACGATCCGGGTGATGTTGCCGGCGGAGGAAGCAAGAGAAGTCTATGAAATATTTGACCGACACGGTGTCACTTATAAGTGAACGCTCGTTAACATAGATCCCTGATCTTCAAGCCGCCTTCTTTCGCCTTAGCTCCACTCGCATGACGTTAATACCGCCTGTGCGACCCAGCCGATCAACGTGGCGAGAGGCCCATAGGAGATGACGCCTTTATAATCCACGTCATAGGGAGCAAGCTCTTCCGCCAGATCGATATAGACCCTCGGGGTGACAAAATTGTTTTTGCTTTCAAAAGGTTCCTTTAAGCTGTCGCGAGTGGTTTACCCACCAACCATCAGATCTTTTAACCAACCCTGCTTCAGGCAGCGTTTGAACTCGCTGTGGCTCAGTTCCCTGTAGATGACGGTTATGCCCAGAAGCTCTGAAACAGCAACGCCCCCCCACACCGCGCCGCAAAAAGGTAGACTAAGGAGGCTCTGAATAAGTCTCAAAATCAGCGATAATACGGTCATCGTCAACTGCACAGGATTCGTTGCCACCA
>NZ_JAKZAI010000049.1 GCF_023156235.1 Marinobacter goseongensis
TTTTTCATGTTCATCGTCCTCTGCTGTGATGAACATTACTAAGCTGAAAACGGTTAAGCTAGAGGGGAGCAGGTCAGCCCCAGATAATAAAGGATTGGCGACGCGATAAAGACCGAGGAGCTGGTGCCAATTACAATTCCGAACAGCATGGGCAAGGCAAAACTCGCAACGGCGGCTCCACCCGCAATGCCCATGGGTAGCAGCGCCAGAAAGGTCGTTACCGAGGTAAACACAGTGCGGGTAAGCGTCGATGAAATACTATCGTTCAGCAGTTCCAGCATGGGGCGGTCCGGCGTCTTGCGGATGTTTTCCCGGATGCGGTCAAACACTACCACCTTATCGTTGACCGAATATCCCATAAGCGCGAGCAGTGCCGCAACTGCCGTCAGGTTGAACTCCACGCCGGCGAGGGCGAAGAAACCGATGGTTTTGGTGAGATCCAGCGCAATGGTCAGTGTGGCGGCCCAGGCGAAATGGGACTCGAATCGGAACCATAGGTACGCCAACATACCAACACCGGCCAACAGAATAGCCAGAATGGTGGCATCACTAAAGCCACCGCTGACTTTAGGCCCTACCATATCCACTTTCGGGAATTCCGCCGTTGGCTCGACAGAGGTAACAGCGGTTTTGAGCAATGCCACTTGCTCCGCGGTCGCCCCCGGTACTCCTTGCTCTGCTGGCAGGCGAATAAGGAAGCGCCCATCCGCGCCTGCTTCCTGAATGGCGGCGTCCTCTAGGTCTTTCGCCTGAAGCGTGGTTCTCAACTTATCAACAGTGACTCCCTGGGCCTGTACCTCCACTACCGTACCGCCGGTAAAATCGACGCCGTATTTCAGTCCCGGCTGCACAAACAGAGCGATTGCCGCAATGGAGAACACCGCCGATACCATGAGACCGATCACGCGACCGCGCATGAAGTTCACGCCCCGCTCACTCAGGCGGTCAAGCAGGGCTATGCCAGAAATCACTAACGGTTCCCGTGCACGGCCCCGGATGCGCCACTCCATGATCAGGCGGGTGACCGCTATTGCCGTAAACAACGACGTTACCAGGCCTATGCCGATTGTGACGGCAAAGCCCCGGACCGGCCCGCTGCCAAACAGGAACAACAGGCTGACCGCGATCAGTGTCGTGAAGTTGGAATCCAGAATCGTTCTGTAGGCCTTGCCGAACCCCTCTCGGAGGGCCATCCAGGCAGGCTTGCCCTGGCGGGATTCTTCACGGATACGCTCGTTAATCAGAATATTGGCATCCACCGCCATGCCAATGGTGAGGATAATTCCAGCAATACCTGGCAGAGTCAGGGTAGCCCCCAGCAAGCTCAATATCCCGAACACCAGCCCAATATTCACCGTCAACCCGACACAGGCAATTAGTCCCCAACGTCCATAAAGCCCGATCATGAAGGCAATCACCATGGCTGCGCCCAGCAAACCGGTGGTCAGCCCCATGGCGATGGCGTCACTGCCCAAGTCAGGGCCCACGGTACGTTCCTCGACCACATACAGGGGCACGGGCAAGGCACCAGCTCGCAGTAGCAGAGCCAGGTTACTGGCTTCTGTTGTGGTAAATCCACCGCTGATCTCTCCACTAGCGCCAATGGCGCTGCGGATTACCGGCGCTGTAATCACTTCACCATCCAGTACAATGGCTAGGGGCCGGCCAATGTTGTTCCGGGTCATATCCCCAAACAGCCGGGCACCCTTGTCATCCAGTTTGAAATTGACCACCGGCTCGTTGGTATCCGGATTGAAAGCCATGCGTGCGTCACGGATGTGCTCGCCTGCTATGGCAACCCGTTCTTCCAGTTTGTAGTCTCTGTCTTCGTAGGCACCCGGCAGAATAATGGTTGCGATATCTTCCTCCGCCGTTGCCCGGGCTGCCCAGTGAAACGTCATTTTCGCGGTGGTACCGAGCAATTCACGAATCTCGCTCGGGTCGGCGACGCCCGGCATTTGTACCAGAATGCCGTCACTACCCTGGCGAGTGATGCTGGGCTCCACCAGTCCGGTTTCATCCAGTCGCCGTCTGACTACCTCCAGGCTTCGCTCCACCGCATCTCGGGAAATACCTGCACGCCAGGACTCGGTCAGCGTCAGCACCAGCCGTCCGCCGTTGATATCAACGTCGAACCGACGCGTGCCATCCGGAGTATCCGTTGCCAGTTTTCGAGCAAGGCTGGCTGCTTCAGACACCCGTTCGGGCTGGCGCACCGGTAGCTCGATGCCTCTATCAGTCATCTGGATGCGCCCGTATCGAATGTCCGCTTCACGCAGGGAGTTGGTCAACTCGCCGGCCATCGCTTCGTGCTCGCTGGCAAACAGTTCCTGGATATCCGCTTCCAGAAGCAGGTGTGAGCCACCTTGAAGGTCAAGCCCCAAGGAGACCGTATTCTGCTGGTACCAATCCGGGAGCTTCCCGGACATTGTAGGGGAAAGAAGGTTCGGCAACGCACTCAACAACCCGAGCACAATCACCAGGCCGTAAACGACGGCCCGTGTATGCAACGATTTCATGGGTAATCCTCGAAGAAAACTTCACTAACCGGTATGACTGCCCAGATGCACAGCCATGATAAAGCGGAGGACTACGCCAGAGGGGGTGCGCGAAGAAGCGGGATTAAAAAACGAGGAGATGCAGGGGGATGTCCCGCTCCTGCGGTGATGATGCAGTTACTGCGGCAAAGACCGACGCCTAGCACCATCGGACTGGCAGGCCACCAGTCGGAAAGGTCCGGATCACCACCCACTGCGGCATCGTTCTCAGAATTGCCACCTAGTACCCTGATGGACTCGTTATGACTCGCAACAACCAGATGATCCACGGTTCCGATAAAACCATGGTTGGCCTTAGTAGCTGAGGCTTGCTGGTGGGTAATTGAGGAGATAAAGACAAGCAGCAATGCCAGTAGTGAAAGCACTACAAGAGGCACTTGGAACCGTCCGCGAGGGAGAGGGTGATTGTCGTTGGTCATGCTGCTATCTCAAAATGTCGAATGAATCTTGAAACGCGGACTAACCGAAGTCAACGAGTTTATGTGGCCGGTTGAAGAAGTTGCCTGGCAGGGTTGGAGGATGGAGTAGCGTCAGCGTCAAGCCACCATACCTTGTCGGAAATAGTCGGCTTCCAGTTGTGGGGCAATAGCTCGACGATGGCAGTGTTCTTCTGCGTCGGCAGTCGAGTCAGCACACCCTTCAGGTAGGCATAGGGATCATGCCCGTTCAGCTTTGCTGGCTGGATCAGTGTCATAACAGCAGCAGCACGCTGACTACTAGAAAGAAAGCCAAAAAGTGAATCTGCTCCAATATGATTGAATGTCCGCTTTGCGACCGCCGGTCTTCTCTATCTCCTTAAATGTAGGCCGAGGGCTCGCACCTTTTAATAACTCAATATTCCCATTGCTCAGTCGGGGCCGACTTTCCCTTGCCGACGACCCGGTTAAAGTGGATTGAACGATTTTTCAGCAAGATCGTACTCTAAGAGGTAGATGGTCACCGGGGCTGGCTTATCCTGCTGTGGATAAAACTGATTTACACGCTCAGCTCCAATGAAAGTCCACCGTGACGCGATTCAACTTGTTTTAGGCATGCCGTCGATCCGTAGTCACCTGTTCGGCCATCAGTCGGGCCAGAGGAGAAAAAGATAACCGAAATACAGCGCCAGCAGCACAGCACCCTCTACCCGGTGCAGCATGCGCCCTGTATACAGAAGCGGGATCAGCAAAACCGTAAAGAGAATCATCACTCCGTAATCCAGAGTCGAAATCCCGGGTGCTTCTATAGGCGAAACAATCGACGCCACCCCCAGTATTCCAAGGACGTTGAATATATTGGAGCCAACGATATTGCCTATTGCGATGTCAGGCTGCTTTCGGAAAGCTGCAACCAGCGAGGTTGCCAATTCCGGCATGCTGGTCCCCGCCGCGACAATCGTCAGACCGATCACCGCTTCACTGATTCCGAAACTGACCGCCAATGCCACAGAGTTCTCAACCAGTAGGCGGGAGCCAGCCACAAGAATCGCCAGCCCAACCAGGATCAGAGCAATATCGACACACCAATGACGTGATGTATTGACTGCCAGAATGTTTTCCTCATCCGCACTGGCGGGGGGAGGTTCTCTGCGGGCCAAAATGACGCTCATCCATGTGTAGGCGACAATTCCTGAAAACAGAAGCACGCCCTCAAGGCGGCTGAGAGTTTGGTTCAGTAGTAGCAAAACCAACAGGAGGGCGACTCCCAGGGCGACAGGAGCGTCTATCTTGATAACCTGGCGGTGAACCGGAATAGGGCACACCAATGCTGTTATTCCAAGAATCACAGCAATATTGAAAATATTTGAGCCCACCACATTGCCCACCGAGATATCTCCCTGGTTGGAAAGCGCAGCTTCCACGCTTACCACCAGTTCCGGTGAGCTGGTTCCAAATGCAACGATGGTCAAGCCCACCATCAGGCGATTGAGACCCGCCCGCAGTGCCAGTGATGAACTGCCCCTGACAAGGCCCTCTGCCCCAACGAAAAGGAGGACAAGTGCGAACGCGATATACACAAGGTTGGCTAGCAATTTGATCGACCACTTATATTACTGGGGGCTTAATCACGGCTCGTTCTGTGTCCAATCGTCGGTTACCTTACACAAAAGCTGTTGCCGTGTCTGTTCAGCCCGCTCGTATACCGGGCGCCGGAATAACGACGAAAACAGCACTGTAGTTGGCAACGGCAAAACTGATACTTTCAGGTTAGATCATGGGTTCTACCCCATTACTGCGGACATGCCAAAAAAGAGGCTGAATTTCTCCAAAGGTGAGTGCTGGTCTATCCGCCTGAATGTTCGCTTTGCGACCAGAGCATACTTCGGCTCCAGCTAAACAAAAGCGGACATTGCGCCGGAGGGTTCTCAGGTGGCCTCGGGTGAGTTCGCCTGGCCTACGTAGATCAACCACAAATGTTGCACCACTTCGTCAAATTTCACTACATGGGCTTACAAGTCTATGAAAGTTATGAAATAGTGGGTTTCATAAAATGCGGGATAAGCGAATAGATCGTCCGCTCAAAAAATGGACATTTTGTGTTTATGCGCTATTGGCTGATGGTAGTCCGTATTTTAAGCTGCTGAAATGAATGATAAAAAAGATGGGTGACACTCTGGTTGGTGCGGAAAAGTATTTGGGGGATAGATGTCATTTGTCGTTGAATCAGCTGTTATGCAAAATGAGGAGCTTATGACCCATAAAGCAAGAATCCATGAACTATTCGATGCAATGGCTAAGGAATTGCTCTTATTTATCAGGGAGTCTGAAAATGAATTTCCTGATGGATGGGTTCCGGCTACCTTTATTAAGGACCAGCTTGAACTTAAAAAATCTGCTTACCCTCAGGGCAACAAAATCGACCAAGAAATGGGATGGCTATTCGCAACATTGGCTAGGCACCTGCAGGACAAAAATGCCGTAGCCTTTAAAAAATCAGGAACTCGTTCGTTCTACAAGTCAATCTGAGTACTTCGTATGACAGGTAAAAACATGAAGACAATAGAAGTCTTGCCTCTGCGATTTTTCTTAAAATGTCGAACGCTGTGTGCGGGCATGATGCACGCAAAGCCTGAAGGTAGTTCCTGATGGACGAGCAAAAAAGGTGTCCATTCTGCGGAGAGCTGATTCTTGCGGTTGCGATCAAGTGCAAGCATTGCGGTGAGTTTCTCCCCCTCTGTCAGCCTAGTTGTCCAGTTGGCGATTTAGCCTGAATTTCACTAGTCGGGGCGGCATGGGAGCATTCAT
>NZ_JAKZAI010000005.1 GCF_023156235.1 Marinobacter goseongensis
TTATTATCGAATTCGGTGACCGCCTGGACGGCCACCTGTAATGGGGTGGGCAGTTACACAGATTTATTTACAGGCTCCCGCCGTCTCCTACTTTTTCACGCTAACCCGCGATGAACCATAAAAAAAGCCGACCACAGCAGTGGTCGGCTTTTTTGCTGAGGTCCGAAGGCTTATTTATCGTCTTCGGTCACCTCGTCCCAGCCCTCTTCCATGGAATCACCGGCTTCGTCCGCCGCCTCACCCATTTCTTCGCCCGCGTTCTCTGCACCTTCCTGCAGCTCACCCATGGCGCTTTCATCCTGGCCAGTCATTTCCTCAGCGCCTTCCTCGATGGAATCGCCAGCGTCATCCATCATTTCGCCCGCGTTTTCCGCGGCTTCCTCAAAATCGGCACCTTCGTCTTCCTGACTGCAAGCGGCAAGACCCAATGTCATCATCAGAGCCAGTGCACTCAAAGTTAGCTTGTTCATACCATGTCCTTTCGTTGGCGAATGTATATAACAGAGACAAGTTTATGGCCGACGGCCGGGGTAAGCAATTACACCGGCATTACCCTTTTGTTAACTCTCACAGCAAGTTAGCAGCATTCCATGGCCATTCAACCGATCCCGCCTGATATCTCCAGCCCGTCAAGCATCACGATGTGGTCCAGCCGCAACAGCTGACCGCGACCGATCAGCACGAACTCCCGACCGGCACGGTTGAACAGGTCGCGGATACTGTCGTGAACGATCTGCACCTGCCCCGCATCATCCCGATATACAATCTCCAGCAACCGCGCAGATGACAGGTACTCGCGAAGCAAGTGATGAACAGAACAGTGCGTTGAGGACGTCGCGTTGGAGAAATTCCCTGTAGCCATGGCTGGCGCTTCCCTGTGTTTGACCGGCGATCATCAGTCTGGCCCAAAACCGGACACCTCGCCAGTTTCCAATTTTTGACACCATAACCATGGCCCCAAACGACCAGTTTTCACACTCCATGTTGCACTGTCAGATTGTCCGACATAAAGTTAAGGCACATCCTGATGACTGGAGCCCAACAATGAACGCAAAAACCCGCGACAATATGCACAGCCAGGCGACACAGACCGCCGTTGAGAGCGTCAACGCCCCTGCCGCCTCGTCAAAGCCCGGCAAGGACTGGAAAGACCCGAAACGCTACCTGTGGCTGATGGGGCCGGCATTACCCGGCATCGGCCTTGCCGCCCTGGCCGGCTACGCCGTGGCCCCGAAAAAACTGCGGTCACTGGCCTGGACCGGTCCCGCCCTGGTGCACGGCGTCATTCCGGCACTGGATCGCGCCATTGGTGAGGACAAGAGCAACCCGCCGGAGTCCGCGGTGAAAACCCTGGAGCAGGACAAGTACTACGACCGCATCGTGAAGGCCTTCATCCCCACTCAGTACGCCATGACCTTCATGGGCGCCTGGCTGGCCAGCCGCAAGAATACGCCGCTGGCTGACAAGATCGGCATCACACTGACGGTCGGCGCCATCAACGGCGTTGGCATCAACACCGCCCATGAACTGGGGCACAAGTCCAACAAGCTCAACAAACTGATGGCCATGGCCGCGCTGGCGCCCACTGGCTACACCCACTTTGTGGTAGAGCACAATTTCGGCCACCACAAGCGCGTCGCCACACCGGAAGACCCGGCCAGCAGCCGCATGGGTGAGAGTTTCTGGAAATTCCTGCCCCGCACCGTGGTCGGTGGTATCAAGTCCGCCGTCAAGATTGAAAAAGCGCGGCTGGCACGCAAGGACAAGGGTTTCTGGACACTGGACAACGAATTGCTCCAGGGCTGGGCCATGAGTGCCGGCTTCTTCGGCGCCACCACGCTGATCTGCGGCCCGCGCGCAGTGCCCTTCCTGGCGGCCCAGGCGGTATACGGTGCCAGCCTGTTGGAGACGGTCAACTACGTCGAACACTACGGCCTGCTGCGTCAGAAAGACAGCAAAGGCAAGTACCAGCGCACCCAGCCAGAACACAGCTGGAACAGCAATCACATTGTAACCAACCTGTTCCTGTACCAGCTGCAGCGCCACTCGGACCACCACGCCCACCCGACCCGCAGCTTCCAGGCACTGCGTCACTTCGAGCACGCTCCGCAGTTGCCGGGCGGTTATGCCTCGATGCTGCTGCCGGCGTATCTGCCGTCCTGGTGGTACGAGATGATGGACAAGCGGGTGATCGATCACTACGAGGGCGATCTGAGCAAGATCAACTGGGATCCCGATCGCAAGGAAGAGCTGATGAACAAGTACGCCGACTATGCGGCGGCGGTAGCGGCTGAGGCCAAAAACCAGAAGGATTCCTCTTCCTCTGAAGAAGCTGCCTGATTTAACGGAGAAGGCCCGGTCAACGGGCTGATCTTTCCGGGCGCATACGGTTGATGCGGCTTCCCGGGACCGGCTGTGGCCAGGGATGGCCGCATCAGAGCCTGCATGGACGCACTTGTGGCGTGTCCCGGGAAGCCATACCAACCGTTTGTGCTTACTCCAGACTTAGAACCATTCGGACTTCATGTTCAGACAGGTATCATCCTGATTCCGCAACAACACCAGATCCTGCGCCACCGTCGGCAATTCCCAGTGGAAGAAATACTGGGCCGCCTGCAGCTTGCCCTGATAGAAGTTACGCTCATCGTCCGTGTTGGCTGACGCCAACGCGTTAGCCGCTGCGTTAGCCTGACGGAGCCACATCCAGGCCACGATGATGTGACCGAACAGATGCAGGTAGCAGGACGCGTTCGCCAGAGTTTTGTCCACTTCACCGCCCATCAGCGATTTACCCAGACTCTGGGTGACTTTCACCGCCTGCTGCAGGGTTTCACTCAAAGACAGCGCCCATTGCTGACAGCGGTCGGTGGTGGCCGCTTCCAGGTCCACCTGCATTTCCTGCATCAACAGCTGCAGGCCGTGGCTCTGGTCCTGCCAGATCTTGCGGCCCAGCAGGTCCAGTGCCTGGATGCCGTTGGTGCCCTCGTGGATGGGGTTCAGGCGGTTGTCGCGCCAGCACTGCTCCACCGGGTATTCGCGAGTGTAGCCGGCACCACCGTAGACCTGAATGGCCAGGTCGTTGGCCTTAGGGCCGTACTCGGAGGGCCAGGCCTTGATCACGGGGGTCAGTAAATCCAGCAGTTTGCCGGCTTCCATGCGCTTCTGTTCGTCGGGATGGGTGTGCTGGTCGTCCATCAGGCGGGCGCCGAACAGGCACAGGGCCAGTCCGCCTTCGCTGTAGGCCTTCTGGGCCAGCAGCATGCGGCGAACATCGGCGTGGTCGATGATCGGCACCTGTGGGGATTCCGGGTTCTTTTCACTGGCCTTGCGGCCCTGCAAACGGTCTTTGGCGTATTCCAGGCTGTGCATGTAACCACGATAGCCGATCACGGCCGCGCCGAAACCGACGCCGACACGGGCTTCGTTCATCATCTGAAACATGTACTTCAGGCCCTGATGGGGCTCGCCGACCAGGTAACCGTGGCAGGGCGCATCGTCACCGAAACTCAGGGCGGTAGAGGTGGTGCCGCGATAGCCCAGCTTGTGAATAAGACCGGCAAGGCTTACGCCGTTGCGCTCCGTGGGGTTGCCCTCCTCGTCCACCAGAAACTTGGGCACGACAAACAGGGAAATGCCTCTCACCCCCGCCGGTGCGCCTTTGATTTTAGCCAGTACCATATGAACGATATTCTCGGTGATGGACTGCTCACCACCGGATATGTAGATCTTGGCGCCTTTGATCAGGTAGTGACCATCCTCGGTGGGTGACGCCGAGGTGCGAATGTCTGCCAGGGAGGAGCCGGCGTGGGGCTCGGTAAGCGCCATGGTGCCACTGAAGCGGCCGCTGAGCATGTGCGGCAGGAAGGTGGTCTGCTGCTGCTCGTTGCCGAACACCCGGATGAGGTTGGCGGCAGCCGTGGTCAGAAACGGGTAGCCAGCCGTGCCGGGATTGGCGGCGGTGAAGAAACCATTGCAGGCGGCCATGACCGATTCCGGCAGCTGCATGCCGCCGAGCTCGTAATCGTAGCGACCGGCGATAAAGCCGGCTTCGGCGTAGGCGTCGAACGCTTCTTTGACCTGGGGCAGCATGTCGACTTCGCCGTTGACGAATTTGGGCTCGTCTTTATCCGCAGCGCTGTTGTGGGTGGCAAATTTTTCCCTGGCCATTTTGTCGGCGGTTTCGATGACGGCCTCGAAGGTATCGCGGTTGTGTTCGCTGAAGCGCTCGCGAGTGATCAGGCTGTCGGTATCGAGGACTTCGTAAAGCTGGAACGCCAGGTCGCGGCGGTCGATCAGGGTGTCGGTCATGCTTGGTCTCCTGTTAGTTGCCGATAGCCTCTCATACCTCCGTTTTTCGGGGAACCGGCATTTATGACATAATCATGGTGAATATCGCCAACCGACTCTGAGCAACCGGTGAACAAGAGTCCGGCGATCGGGCGTGAAAGGGAGCAAGCATGCGAACGGTTTCTGTCATCGGATTTGATGGAGCACTTGCCAGTGCCATTACCGGCATCATCGATCTTTTCCGGCTGGCCGGAGTCACCTGGGCACGGATTAACGGAGAAGCGCCGGAGCCGCACTTCGCCACGCGCCTGTTAACCCGGGACGGAGCGCCCTGCCGTTGCATCAACGGGCTTACCATCCTGCCAGACGGTGCCTGGAATGATCGAAGCCCGGCACAGAGCAACGCCGATCTGGTCATCATTCCCACCATCGGCGGGCCAATCGAGCCGGTGTTGAGCCGAAACCCGGAACTGATTGCGTGGCTGGGTGGATTTCAGTCTTCCGGCACAGGGCAGGTTCAGGTGGCCAGTAACTGCACCGGGGCGTTCATGCTGGCCGAGGCGGGTTTGTTGAACGGACGGCAGGCAACCACCCACTGGGGTTTCAGTAATCAGTTCCGGCAACGATATCCCGCGGTGGATCTGCACCCGGACAAGCTGGTGACGGTGGACAACCACATTGCCTGCGCCGGCGGCGGGATGGCGTGGTGGGATCTGGGGATTTATCTGGTGGAACGGTTTGCCGGGGCGCAGGTGGCGCGAGAACTGGCCAAGGCGTTCGTGATTGATGTGGGGCGCACCAGTCAGGCGCCCTACAGCGCCATGCAGGCACGCCGTTATCACTCAGACGCGGCAATTCTGAAACTTCAGGACTGGCTGGACCGTCACTTCAGTGGGGCAGTCACTTTGGCCGGTCTGGCCTTATTAAGCGGCCTGACGGAGCGGTCGTTGATTCGCCGCTTCAAGGCGGCCACCGGCGATACGCCCACGGGCTATCTGCAGGTTCTGCGCATTGAGGCGGCCCGCCAGCAGTTGGAACATTCCAGAATGGCGGTTGAAGAAGTGACACGGCGGGTTGGTTATGAAGACGTCAGTTCTTTCAGCCGCCTGTTCCGCAAACACACCGGCCTGGCGCCGGGGGCCTACCGAGCGCGGTTCGGACGGTAATGTTCAGACACCACCCACTGGCCCGCGTTATGCATCGTTAGTCATTGAAGGCCATGCCATGGCCGGTAACGTAAAGAATACCGACACAGGTGTAAAAATGGGGAGGTTCGCCATGACCGCACCGATCAGACAAAGCCAGGCAGACATCCTGAGCAAGCTGTACGACATGAAACAGAAGCAGATTGCCCAGGCCGCGCAACAGGGAAACAGCTTTCGCAATCAGGTACTTGAGGCCGAAGCCGAGGCCATTTTCAATGCCCTGAAAGCGGTCCGCTGACCCCCTTTCCGGCCGCCCGCTCCGGCAACCCACAGCGCGGCATTCAGGAGCCGTATTTCTTCAGGCGGCGGCTCCAGCGTTGTTTGGCGTAGCGGCGCAGGTTGGAAACATTGTCGGTTTCGTCCATGATCTCGGTGCCCAAAAGCGTCTCCAATATGTCCTCCAGCGTCACTATTCCAAGCCAGGTACCCAGTTCGTCATACACCACCGCCAGATGCTGGCGCTCCCGCAACATGTCCGAAAACAGAAACTCAATATTGGTGTTTCCTTTCACTCGCTTGATCTTCCGCATGTGATCGAGCAGTTTCACATCTTCGTCCAGGGTGATCAGATCGGCCCGGTGAAGGTAGCCAAGCGCCTCACCGTCTTCATCAATCACCGGATAGCGTGAGAAAGGCGACTTCTTCACCATCTCCCGGAACTCCGTCATGGTGATCGCCGGTGGAATCACCTTGCACACGGTTCTGGGCGTCATTACCGCGCTGGCCTTGATTTCATGGAACCTCAGCACGTTCTGAATCATTCTCCGTTCATCTTCGTCCAGCGCCTGCTGATCGCGACCGATCTCCGCCAGGGCGCTGATTTCGGCGCGGATATCCACATCGACCTCACCGGAACCGATGCGGCGGGTGATCTGCTTGGACAGCCAGATGAATGGCAGCAGCGACTTGATCATGAACCCGAGAATGGCAGGCAGGCGCGGCGCAATGGTGCGCCAGTATTTCGCACCAATGGTTTTGGGGATGATCTCAGAGAAGATCAGGATTGCCAGAGTCATGATGGCCGAGGCCGCCCCCAACCAGGCTTCCCCGAACACCACCGCAACTTGGGCACCCACGCCGGTGGCCCCTACTGTGTGAGCCACCGTGTTGAGAGTCAGGATTGCTGACAGTGGATCGTCAACGTTGTCCTTGAGTTTGCGGAGTTTGGCAAACAGTTTCGGGCTATCTTTCTTGAGAGACGCGATATAACTGGGCGTCACAGACAGTAGCGAGGCTTCAAGTATGGAGCACAGAAACGAAAAGCTGATCGACAGAACGGCGAATGCAACCAGGAGCGTCATAGAGACCTTGTGGACAGGAAGATATCGAAATTTTAACGAACGACCACAGGATTCGCTATGTTTTTAGCCCGGATTTCACACCCATCAGGCTCGTGGTCTGGCGGGGCTCAGAGCCCCGCTGCCACTTCTGTTCCCTGTCGGATTGCGCGTTTGGCATCCAGCTCCTCCGCCACATCGGCACCACCAATCAGATGGGCGCGAACGCCGGCTCCGGCGAGCTGGTCGTACAGTGCGCGGAACGGCTCCTGGCCGGCACAGATAATCACGTTATCCACGTTCAGCACCTTGCTCTCTGTCAGCTTGCCGTCCTTGTCCTTGATGGAAATGTGCAGGCCTTCATCGTCAATGCGCTCGTAACTGCAACCGCGCAACATGTCCACGTCGCGGTGCTTGAGGCTGTTGCGGTGCACCCAGCCCGAAGTTTTGCCCAGACCGCCGCCGACCTTGCCAGACTTGCGCTGCATCAGGTAGATCTTGCGGGGAGACGACGTCGGCTTGCGCTCCGCCAGCCCACCCGGGCCCTCAAACTCCGGGTTCACGCCCCACTCCGCCTGCCAGTCCGCCACGCTGACCTGCTCGCCTTCCAAGTGGTGGCTGAAATCGTGGGTGAGAAATTCACTGACGTCGAAGCCGATACCACCGGCACCGATAACCGCCACACTCTGGCCAACCGGCTTGTTGTGTCGCAGCACATCCAGATACCCCAACACCTTGGGGTGATCGATGCCGTCGATGTTCGGCGTACGGGGCTTGACACCGGTTGCGATGATCACGTCGTCAAAACCGTCTTCGGTCAGTTGTTGCGCGTCAACGCGGGTGTTGAGCCTGAGATCAATCTCCAGCAGCTCGATCTGGCGCTGGAAATACCGCAGGGTCTCGTAAAACTCTTCCTTGCCGGGAATCCGCTTGGCGTAGTTAAACTGACCACCGATCTTGTCGTCTGCTTCGAACAGCGTCACGTTGTGCCCCCGCTTGGCCGCCGTGGTGGCCGCTGCGAGCCCGGCAGGCCCGGCGCCAACCACTGCTACGCGGCGAACAACCGGCGCAACGGTCAACACCAGTTCGGTTTCATGACACGCTCGGGGGTTCACCAGGCACGACGCACGCTTGGCCTGAAAAACATGGTCCAGACAGGCCTGGTTGCAAGCGATGCAGGTGTTGATCTCATCGGCACGGCCCTGCTCGGCCTTGCGGACAAATTCACTATCAGCCAGCAGCGGTCTCGCCATGGACACCATATCGGCCTTGCCGGCCGCGAGGATGTCCTCGCCCTTTTCCGGGGTATTGATGCGGTTGGTGGTGCAGATCGGGATGTCCACTTCGCCATAGAACTTGGCCGTCACATCGGCGAAACCGCCGCGGGGCACTGACGTTACGATGGTGGGCACCCGCGCCTCGTGCCAGCCAATCCCGGTATTGATGATGGTGGCGCCGGCCTGCTCAATGGCCTTGCCCAGCGTCACGATCTGATCCCAGGTCTGGCCGCCCTCGACCAGATCCAGCATCGACAGTCGATAGATAATGATGAACTCGGGCCCCACCGCTTCGCGCATGCGGCGCACAATCTCGACCGGCAACCGCATGCGGTTCTCGTAGGGGCCGCCCCATTTATCGGTGCGTTTGTTGGTTCGCTCGCACAGGAACTGGTTAATGAAGTACCCCTCGGAACCCATCACCTCGACGCCGTCATAGCCGGCAAACTTCGCCAGCTTCGCGGCATCGACGAAATCGTTGATCTGACGTTCCACACCCTTGGTAGAGAGCGCCCGGGCCTTGAACGGACTGATCGGCGCCTTGGTGGCGGACGCAGACACAATCAGCGGCTGGTACCCGTAACGGCCAGCGTGCAGTAACTGCAGGCAGATCTTACCGCCGGCCTCGTGCACGGCGCCGGTGACATGCCGGTGCAACAGCGCTGTGGCTCGATTGTTCATGGTGGACGACAGGGGCGCCAACTGCCCGACCAGGTTGGGTGAGTATCCGCCGGTGACCATGAGCCCGACCCCGCCTTCAGCCCGCTCCGCAAAATACCGGGCGAACTTATGGATGTTCCAGAAGCGGTCCTCGAGACCGGTATGCATGGAGCCCATCAACACCCGGTTCTTGAGTTCCGTGAATCCGAGATCGAGAGGCTTCAACAGGTGCGGGTAGGCTTGGGTCATGGGGTATCTCTTGGTGTTTTCGGGGAAGCCAACATGGTAGCACAGCTAACTACGACTAATGTATGACACCCAAAGGGCCTATAAACCGGATTAATGGCCAGTCGACTTGACCTGCGGGACCGGCCACGTATCATCGGTGCTCGTATCAGACGAGCGGAGCACCCATGACCGAGAGGTCCGACGTGTCACACCAACCCGGTTATTTTCCGGCTACAGCCGAGGTGCATCTTCACCGGGGCCGTCTTCCGTATTTTCCAGACCCACCGCGTTCAGACTGAGTGTCCGCCGCTGACCGCGATTGCACGCGGTAATGCATCGACCGGTGCAGAACAGGTGGCCGGAGACTAAGCTCAGGCAACGATTAAACCTCCATCCATGAAATACAAGAAACCAATAAAGAGGTTGCGATGTCGCTACCGCTGGTTGTTTTACTGCCCTTTTTAGGGGCTTTAGCCGCGCCGCTGTTCGCCCAAGGCGGGCGTACGGCCATTGCCATAGCCGCATCGGTGCCAGCTCTCATAGCCCTGGCAGCGCTGTATCCGCACTGGCAGACCCTGGCTGACGGCGGCGTGGTGCTGCACAGCTACCCTTGGCTGCCACAGCTCGGACTGTCGTTCAGTTTCCGACTGGACGGCCTGTCGTTACTCTTTGCGCTGCTGATTCTGTTGATCGGCCTACTGATTATTCTTTATGCCCGCTACTATCTGAAGCCCCAAGAAAACGTCGGTAAATTCTACGCGCTGTTGCTGTGTTTCAAGGGCTCCATGCTCGGCATTGTGCTGTCCAGCAACCTGCTCCTCATGATGATTTTCTGGGAGCTGACCAGTCTGACCTCGTTCCTGCTGATCAGTTTCTGGACCCACAAACAGGACGCGCGCCGGGGCGCCCGGATGGCGCTGGCAGTGACCGGTGGTGGTGGTCTGGCACTGCTTGCCGGCATTCTGATCATCGGCAATATTGTCGGCAGCTTCGAGCTTGACGCTGTGCTGGCCGCCGGCGACCAGATCAAGGCTCACAGCCTCTACCCCGTTGCCTTGACCCTGGTGCTGCTCGGGGCCTTTACCAAATCGGCGCAGTTCCCGTTTCATTTCTGGCTGCCCCACGCCATGCAGGCACCCACACCGGTTTCCGCCTACCTGCATTCCGCCACCATGGTCAAAGCGGGCATATTTCTTATGGCCCGCCTCTACCCTGCCCTGGCAGGCACCGAGCAGTGGTTTTACATGGTCAGCTTTACCGGCATGGCCACGCTGCTCATTGGCGCCTATGTCGCCATGTTCAAACATGACCTGAAGGGCCTGCTGGCGCACTCCACGGTCAGCCACCTGGGCCTGATTACCCTGCTGTTTGGCATGGGGACTCAGCTGGCCGCGGTGGCGGCGGTGTTCCACGTGATCAACCACGCCATCTTCAAAGCGTCGCTGTTCATGGCGGCGGGCATTATTGACCACGAGACCGGCACCCGTGACATGCGGCGTATCAACGGGCTCTGGCGCTACATGCCCCACACCGCCACCCTGGCGATGGTGGCGGCCTCGTCCATGGCAGGGGTTCCGCTACTCAATGGCTTCCTGAGCAAGGAAATGTTCTTCGCCGAATCCCTGCAACTGAATCTGCCCGGGATCTGGGCGTGGCTGCCGCCGCTGGTGGCAACACTCGCAGGCATTTTCGCCGTGGCCTATTCGGCGCGGTTCATCCACGATGTATTTTTCAATGGCAAGCCGGTGGATCTCCCCATCTACCCGCCCCACGAACCGCCGCGGTATATGAAGATCCCGGTGGAGATTCTGGTATTCGCCTGCATCATGGTGGGCGTATTTCCCGCACTGTCAGTCGGCCCGTTGCTTTACGCCGCCGCCTCCGCGACCCTGGGTGGCGAGGTACCGGAATACCATCTGGCCATCCTGCACGGTTTTAATCTGCCACTGTTCATGAGTTTCGCCGCCTTCTTTGGCGGTCTGCTGATGTACAGCCAGCGGCAACGCTTCTTCGATTTCCATGCCCGCTTCCGTGAAATCGATGAGAAGGCAGTCTTCGAGGCCACGGTGTCCCGTATTGCGTCACTGGCGACCCGGTTCACCGGGCACATCGAGAACGGATCACTGCAGCGTTACGCGGGCCTGCTGGTCATCAGCGTGCTGGCAGTGGCCATCGCACCGCTGATGAACCTTGGTGTTTTTGTGGGTGAAAGCGGTTTGTCACCCGTCGACTGGCCAACCCTGATCGGCATTGGCATATTGATCCTGTGCGCGCTCGCCACCGCCGCGCTCCATCGTGAGCGTTTCTACGCGCTGGTCCTGCTCAGCGTGGTAGGGCTGATGGTGGCGCTGGGCTTCGCCCGCTTCTCCGCACCAGACCTCGCCATGACCCAGCTCTCGGTGGAGGTGGTCACTATTGTTCTGCTGATGCTGGCGCTGTTCTACATGCCGTCCTGGACGCCTATCGAAAGCAGCACCACCCGGCGGCTACGTGACATCGCCATCGCGCTGGCGGCTGGCGCCGGCATGACGGTGGTGACACTGGCGATGCTGACCCAGCCATTCGCATCCATCTCCGAATTCTTCCTGGCCAACAGCAAACCCGGCGGAGGGGGCACCAACGTGGTCAACGTGATCCTGGTGGACTTCCGGGGCTTTGATACCCTCGGCGAGATCACCGTGCTCGCTATCGCCGCTCTGGGCATCTACGCCATGCTCAAGGAGACCGCGTTGACACCGCCACCAGGTGACGGCCTCGGCCACAGATGGACCCGCGACGCCTACCCGCTGATGCTGCGCCAGATTGCCAGGCCCATGTTGCCCCTGGCCTTGATGGTTTCCGCCTACATTTTCCTGCGGGGCCACAACCTGCCGGGCGGCGGCTTCATTGCCGGCCTCATCACCGCGGTGGCTCTGATTCTCCAGTACATTGCCAGCGGCATGATCTGGACCCAGGACCGGGTACCGTTCCGATACCACAACATGGTCGGGCTCGGGCTGCTGTTTGCCACCATTGCAGGCGTGGGCAGTTACGCCTTTGGCTATCCGTTCCTGACCAGCACCTTCGATTACATCAGCTGGCCGATCGTGGGTAAATTCGAGGTAGCATCGGCGCTGGTGTTCGATCTGGGCGTATATCTGACGGTCATCGGGGCAACCCTGCTGGCTCTGGTCAGCATCGGGCGCCTGTCGCCCCACTCGGCCATCAAAAGCAAAAAGGAGGGCGCGTAATGGAGTTGGCTTTCGCTCTGGCCATTGGCGCACTGACCGCATCTGGTGTGTATCTGCTGTTACGGGCCCGTACCTTTCCGGTGGTGGTGGGGCTGACGCTGCTGTCTTACGGCGTCAACCTGTTTTTGTTCTCCTCCGGCCGTCTAGTGTCCGGTGGTCAGCCGATCATCGGTAGCACCGCTGCCTATTCCGACCCGCTGCCCCAGGCTCTGGTGCTCACGGCCATTGTGATCGGGTTTGCCATGACGGCGTTTGTGGTGGTGCTTGCCCTGCGCAACCTCGCCGACAACGACGACGATCATGTGGACGGGCGCCAGTCCGGCACCGATTCGAAACTGGATTCAGCCGAGGAGGTAACCGGTAAATGAATCATTGGCTTACCGCTCCCATACTGATCCCCCTCTTCGGTGGCATGCTGCAGGTCTTCATGGGTTACGCCCCCATCAGCCTGCGCCGCACCCTGGCGCTGACCACCACGGTGCTTCTGCTTGCCGCCTCCATTGTGCTACTGGTAATGGCCGACGACGGCAGCTATCGCGCCTACGCATTCGGTAACTGGCAACCGCCTTTCGGCATCGTTCTGGTGCTGGACCGCCTCGCCGCCCTGATGCTGGTGATGACGTCGGTGCTGGCGCTGTTCTGCCATCTGTACTCCATCGGCGGCGCTGATGAGGGCAATCGCCAATTCCATGCACTGTTCCTGTTCCAGCTGCTGGGGCTGAACATCGCCTTTCTGACCGGCGACCTGTTCAACCTGTTCGTCGCATTCGAGGTGCTGCTGATTGCCTCCTATGGCCTCCTGATGCATGGGGGCGGTACAACCCGAACCGTTCCGGGGTTGCATTACGTGGTGCTCAACCTCATCGGCTCTGCCATCTTCCTGATCAGTGTCGGCATGATCTACAGCGTAACCGGCACCCTGAACATGGCCGATCTGGCGGATAAAATGGCGGATGTTAGCGACGAGAATATTCACATTGTCAAAGCGGGCGGCATGATGCTGCTAGTGGTGTTCGGCCTCAAGGCGGCGATCCTGCCGCTGTGCTTCTGGTTACCCCGCGCCTATGCCAAGGCCACCGCGCCGGTTGCAGCCCTGTTTGCGGTGATGACCAAGGTCGGCATCTACGCGATCCTGCGGGTGTATTCCCTGGTGTTCGGTGATCAGGCCGGGGAACTCTCGGGGCTGGGCATGGACTGGCTTTTCCCGCTGGCACTCATCACCCTTGCCATGGGCGTCATTGGCGCCCTGGGCTCCGAGAGCCTGAAGACTCTGGTGGCCTGGCAGGTCATTATTTCCGTGGGCACCCTGTTGGCTGCCATGTCGCTCGGTTCCGTGGAAGGCACCTCGGCGGCGTTGTTCTACCTGCTCAACACCACCTGGGTGGTGGGCGGCCTGTTCCTGGTGGCGGATCTCATCAGTCGGCAACGGGGCACCGCGGCAGATAAAATCGTCACCGCGCCACGGATGCGCAACCGCACTTTCCTCAGCGTGTTGTTTCTGATCGGTGCCGTCGCTGCCGCAGGGCTACCACCGTTGAGTGGCTTCTTTGCCAAGCTGCTGATCCTGCAGTCTGTCACCCCCGGCCCCCAAATGGCCTGGCTATGGTCAGTGATCCTTATCGGCGGCTTCTTCTCACTGATTGCCTACAGCCGCGCCGGCAGCATCGTGTTCTGGCGGAACGTGGAGGGCCATATCGAAGATCCCGGCAAACTGAGCGGCACCGTCTCCGTGGCGGCCGGCGCGCTAGTGGCCCTGAGCATTGTGATCGTTGCCCTGGCCGGACCGATCAGTCGTTACACCGATGCCACGGCAGCCCAGTTGCATGACAGCAACGCCTACATCGGCATTCTGCAAACACCTATGGTCGGGGAGGACGAATAATGCTTGATCGTCTGAATTTTCCCCAGCCGTGGCTCAGCCTGCTTCTGTTCGCCATCTGGCAGTTCCTGAGTGACGGCATTTCCGGTGCCAGTGTTGTGCTTGGCCTATTTCTCGCCTGGCTGATCCCGCAGATCACCCAGGGATTCTGGCCTGAACGACCGGGTTTCATTCACCCCTGGCGTATGCCGGTATACCTGGCACGCGTGCTCATGGACATCATCGTCGCGAGCGTATCGGTGGCGCGGCTGATTCTCAGTCCGCGAGCGCCCAGCCCGATGTTTGTCTGCTACCCGCTCGAACTTGAACACCCGCTGGCCATATCCATCCTCGCCAGCACCATCTCCCTGACACCCGGCACAGTCAGCGCCGACGTCAGTGATGACAACAAGACACTGCTGATTCACGCCCTGGATGCGCAGAGTGAACAGGAGGTTATCGATGCCATCAAGACACGCTACGAGAAGCCCCTGCTGGAGATGTTTAAATGATCACAATAGCACTGTACATCACCCTGGCCATGGTCATGATTGCGGCCCTGCTGAATGTTTACCGGCTGATTCGCGGTCCCGATTCCCCTGATAGAGTGCTGGCGCTCGATACGCTGTACATCAACGCCATTGCTCTGATCATCCTGCTTGGTATTACGCTGGGTACACGGCTCTATCTCGAGTCTGCACTGCTGATTGCAGTGATGGGCTTTGTCGGTACCGTGGCCATGGCCAAGTACCTGAAGCGAGGTAGCGTCATTGAATAACGTAACGAACTCCCTGAAGGTATATGGAGGATGCCGGCCATGAACGAAATTGCCGAGTACATCATTGCAGCCCTGTTGCTGGTCGGGGGATTCTTCACCCTGGTCGGCGCCATTGGCCTGGCCCGTCTGCCGGACTTTTTCACTCGCCTGCACGGCCCGACCAAAGCCACAACGGTCGGTGTCGGCGCCATCATGCTGGCATCGGTGCTCTATTTCAGTGTGAGCCACGACGGCATCGGTATTTCCGAAATACTGATCACCGTGTTCCTGTTCATGACCGCACCGGTGAGCGCCAACATTCTGGCCAAGGCGGCCATGCACATCGGCGTCAAGTCCATGGACGACACCCGGGGGAAGCCCTGGGAGCAGTAGCCGCGAACGGGACGCCAAAAATGTCGTTGGCCAGACAGAAAATTGCCGTATAGTAGGCCCCCAAATTGAATCAAGGAGCCAACATCATGCTGAAAGTGAACGAGTACTTCGACGGCAAGGCCAAATCCATCGCGTTCCAGACCTCCACTCTCCCCGCCACCGTGGGTGTTATCAGCCCGGGTGACTATGAGTTTGGCACCAGCAAGAAGGAAACCATGACTGTCGTCAGTGGGGCCCTGACCGTGCTGCTGCCAGGCATGGAAGAGTGGATGACCTACGGTGCCGGCGAAAGCTTCGACGTGGCCGGTCAGGCCAGCTTCAAAGCAAAAACCGATATCGATACCGCCTACCTCTGCACTTACGAGTAACCGTCAGCTCACTGTCATCTGAGCGACATCCCAGAGCGAAATGCAGTATTCCTAACACCTGATTCGCTCTGGCTTTTTTCCTCTTTTCAAGGTTTTCGTTTGCCGCAAAATGTGTCAGATTTACCCCTGTTTCTCGCATAACATCAATAACTGAGAAAGAGGTACCGAGTAATGGCACAGACCCGAATTCTTCCACCAGCGGACAACGCTCACCAGTATCCGTTGCTGATCAAACAACTGCTGCTGTCCGGCCCCAGGTACTCGCCGGATCAGGAAATCGTTTACGCCAATCGCAGCAAGTACACCTACACCGATCTAGTCGAGCGGATTCATCGCCTGGCCAATGCCCTCACCGATGCCGGCGTAAAGCCCGGCGACACCGTCGCGGTGATGGACTGGGACACGCCACGTTACCTCGAGTGCTTTTTTGCCGTACCGATGATCGGCGCCGTGCTGCACACCATCAACGTGCGCCTGTCTCCGGAACAAATCGTGTACACCATGAATCACGCAGAAGACGACGTGGTTCTGGTGCATGATGACTTCCTGCCCATTCTGGAAGGCGTCAGCGGCGAGATCAAAACCGTCAAAAGCTACATTCAGCTGACCGACGAGAGCACCGCCAAGGCCACCAACCTGGAGACGGCCGGCGAGTACGAAGCCCTGCTGGCGAGGGCCGGAACCGAGTTTGATTTCCCCGATTTCGACGAAAACAGCGTTGCCACCACGTTTTATACCACCGGCACCACCGGCAACCCCAAAGGTGTGTTCTTCAGCCATCGTCAGTTGGTGCTCCACACCCTGGCCATGACCGGGTCGCTCTCAGCCTACGACGAGATGCCTCTGCTGAGATCCTCAACGGTGTACATGCCGGTCACACCGATGTTCCACGTGCACGCCTGGGGCGTGCCCTACGCAGCCACCATGCTGGGTATCAAGCAGGTCTATCCGGGTCGTTATGAACCCGAACTGCTGGTGGACCTGCTCAAGGAACACAAGGTGTCTTTCTCACACTGCGTACCGACCATCATGCAGATGATGATGGGTACCGAATCCATCAAGACCGCGGACCTCAGCAACTGGCACGTGTTGATTGGTGGCAGCGCCCTGACCCGGGGATTGTGCGACGCGGGTGCGAAGCTTGGCATCCGCATGTACACCGGTTACGGCATGTCTGAGACCTGCCCGCTGCTGAGCGTCACTCATCTCAAGCCGGAAGATCTGGAACTGCCGTTGGCCCAGCAGACCGCCAAGCGGGTGAAAACCGGGATCGCCGTGCCCATGGCCGAACTGGAAATTGTGGATCCGACCGGTCATCCGGTGGCCCATGACGGCGACGCCAAAGGCGAGGTGGTGGCCCGGGCCCCATGGCTGACCCAGAGCTACTTCAAAGAACCGGAAAAAGGCCAGGAGCTCTGGGAAGGCGGCTGGCTGCATACCGGTGATGTCGCCAGCATGGAACCGGACAACACCCTGGTGATCAAGGACCGCATCAAAGACGTCATCAAGACCGGTGGCGAATGGCTGTCCTCACTGGATCTGGAGAACCTGATCAGCCAGCACCCGGCAGTGGCCGGTGCGGCGGTGGTGGGTATTCCGGACGAGAAATGGGGAGAACGCCCACACGCGCTGGTTACGCTCAAACCGGGCGAGCAGGCCAGCCTGGAAGACATCCAGTCGCACCTGAAACAGTTTGTGGAAGCCGGCGAGATCAACAAATGGGCCATTCCGGCACAGATTGATTTCGTTGATGATATCCCCAAGACCAGCGTCGGCAAGATCAACAAGAAGCTGATCCGGGATCAGCTGAAGTAACGCCGAAACGGGGACGGATGGCCATGATCATCCGCCCCCCGTTTAACGGCCTTAAATATCCTCGGGCAGGATCAGTTCGTAGACCATCCCGAGCCCGTTGGTAAACCCGCCCAGACCGTTTCGACCGCCCCGGTCCGACGTGAAATACATTCGTCCACCATCCGGCGAGAACGCGATCCCTGCAATTTCCGAGGCGTCCTGCCCGACTATCTGTAACAGCGGTTTCAGGTTGCCATCCGGAAGGATCACTACGACCTGCATGTCACCCCCGTCCTCCGCCACCAGAATGTCCCCCTGCGAGGTGACAAACAGGTTGTCCACACCGGAGAGAATGTCCTTTGGCGCAACCGCCGTGGCGCGGTCATAGATCACTTCAATGGTCTGGGCCAGCGTATCGACGGCCCAGATCCGGTCATCGCCCTTGGTGGCGAAGTAGACAACGCCGCGGAAGAACCAGACACCTTCGCCGCCATCGAAAACGGTCGATTCCGGTAACCGGTTCTGGTGCTGCGGTTCGTGGGGGTTCTGGACATCCACCCAGGTGATCGCCTGGGGCCCATCCACGGCAGCTTGCACGCCATTTCCGCCCACGGCCAGCATTTGCAACCGGCCAGCCTGCAAGGCGGCTCTGTCGCTGCCTTCCGGCCAATCAGAAGGATCCGGAATCCATCGGTAAAATCGTCCGTCCGGCATGTCCTCCGTGAGGTAGAGCAGGCGCTCGTCCGGATCGATGGCAATGGCTTCATGGGAGAAAAAGCCGAGTGTCGGTCGCGGCACGCCATCACCGGGCTGATACGGGTCACACTCCCAGACCTGGCCGTTGGGGAATTCCTCACAGGACAGCCAGGATTTCCAGGGGGTCACGCAACCGGCGCAGTTGAAGGTCGTGCCAGTGAGGATGGTGTACGAGTCCACCAGCGTCCCGTCCGGATCGAAAACCAGCGTGCCCACCTGAGCCAGGCCCGGAGTGAACTCCTCAAGCACATTGGTAAGATCCGCCAACTGGGGGAAGGTGAAGCCGATGCTGCCGACGCCGGGCACTTCGCTGTTGCTGATGTAGATCCAACCGCCGTTATCACGGGGCACCACCCCACCGCCATCCGGGAAAATATGCCACGGCCGGTTCCCGATACCCCCGGTGCGGGGACCCATCACAGCCATCCCTTGGGGCTGTGGCAACTCTCCGTTGATCGCCACAATCCGGGTGGCAAAACCCTCGGGCGTGCGAACGCCATGAACGTCGGGTGCCCGCAAAGGACCGATATTCCTGAAACGCCCGAGAAGCTTTTCAACGGTTTCGGGCAGTACTTCTCCGTCCGGAGCCTCTCCCATGCCCGGCGGTGGCGGCAGGGTGGCGCCTGAGGCGCCGGAACCGGAACCGCCACACCCCGACAACCACGAGGCAGAACCCACGGCACCTGCGGTAAAAAACAGGGTTCTCAGAACGTCTCGGCGCGACCAGTGGGGACCCTGGGGGATAATGGATCGGGACATCGTGTACTCCTTAGCTGACAGTTTCACGCACGGGCGGATGCACCAGCGCCGTGCGGACGGCGCGAGGCGTGGACCGGGGCCGATCCTGGTAAATGCGGCTGCTGCCGCTGTCGACACCCACCACCTTGCTCATGGCCAGATCAATCTCGCCGAGCTGATCGACACTGGAGATGCTCCTGACATACAGAAACTCGGCCTGGGTACGCTGGGCTGTCACATCCACCAGCATGAAGCCCGGCGATTTGAGCTCCACGTACTTCATGTGCGGATTGGCCAGCTGGACAGCGACACCCGCAAGACCGGCGATTTGCTCGGGAAAACCCGGAGAGGTAACCGAGGGCGTCACGAACTCGGCGGCAAGGGGATCCGTCAGCGCGTTCTCCAGCAGACTGCCGGGATCCGCGTAGACTTCGTTTGCCCAGGAGGTGTGGATGTCCCCGGTGAAAAATACCGTGTTATCGATGCCCTGCCCGGACAGGGTCTGGAGTATCGCCTCCCGGTCAGCCACATAACCGTCCCACTGGTCCATGTTCAGTGACAGCAACTGACCGTTGAAGGCGGAGATATCCTCCAGCCCCAGGGTGCGGGCCGCGTCCAGCGTCCGGACAATGTTCAGCTCGGAAAACATGACCTGCTGACCAATCATCCGCCAGTGGGCGTCGGACGTCATCAGACCCTCCCTGAGCCAGCTCATCTGCTGCTCACTCATGATGCGGCGCTGGTCGTCAAAGCGGGCGGGATCGGCAGGCGAAGACACCTGCGCATCCCGACCCTCAAGGCGGGTGTCCAGCATAAAGAGGTCAATCAACCGGCCGAACTCGAAGCGTCGCCAGATCCGACCGCTGTCTGCGACCACCTCGCGAATCGGCAACCACTCGAAATAGGCCTGGATCGCGGCCTCACGGCGATTGGTCCAGGCGCCCTCGGTCGCTTCATCGTGGTTCTCCGCGCCGTCCCGATGACTGTCGTTGGCAGACTCGTGGTCATCCCAGATGCAGATCATCGGAAACTGCTGATGTACCGCTTGCAAGTTGCTGTCGGTCTTGTACTGGGCGTGGCGCTGCCGGTAATCCGACAGTTCGAGAATCTCATGGGCAGGCAGCGGGTCGCGGTCGGGAAAGTCACCGTACTCACCCGGACCGTATTCGTAGATGTAGTCACCGAGGTGCAGGATAAAGTCCAGGTCGCTCTGGTCACTCACGGCTTTATAAACGGAAAAAAGACCAAAGGCATAATTCGAGCAGGACACCACGGCGAATCGGGCACGTTCAGCCGGCATACCCGAAGCTGGGAAGGTGCGGGTTCGGCCCACCGGGGAAGTCTGATCACCGACAGAAAACTGATAGTAATACCAGGTGTCCGCCTGCAATCCCGCCGCATCCACCTTGACGCAAAAATCCTGAGCCTGTCCGGTGGTTGTCTGGATCTGACCAACGCGTTCCTGCATGTCCCGATCCCGGGCAACGGTTACCCTGACCGGTATGACACCTGCGTCCCGGGCAAGCGCGTCTGCCGGAGTGACACGGGTCCACAGCACGACGCGGTCGGCGAGAGGATCGCCTGAGGCAACGCCGTGGTTGAATGCGACCGCAGGAACGCGCTGACTGTTGCTGTCACCGGCGACGTTACCTGGCCCGGAGACTCTGGCCGCGGCCCCGCTGCCCGAACCACCGCCCCCACAGGCCGTCAACGCGCCGAGAGATGTGGCGGCGAGGCCCTTGAGCACCACACGGCGTTGCTTGTTCATTCTGCTCTCCGGATTCTTGATTGTGAGCCGACGGTCGTCGATCACTTGTTGTGATGGAGATCACAGATTGAAAACAGTCTATTACTCGCGAATGACAGGCACCCCGCACATTGGGCCAAATTAACCGGTTACAGATCTACAAACCGCAAAACGCGAAATCCACATCCGGCGTGCGACCGTCAATGATGTCCGCTATGGCCGCGGCAGAACCGCAGGAATGGGTCCAGCCCAGGGTGCCATGGCCCGTATTTAGATACAGATTGCCGAAATGACTTTTACCGATGTAGGGCACATTGGATGGCGTTGCCGGGCGCAGTCCGGTCCAGAATTCAGCCTGGTCCCAGTACGCGGCCTCAGGCATCACTTCCGCGGTGCGGCGGACGATCGCCCGGCACCGGGTGTAATCCAGATCCCGGTTATAGCCGTTGAGCTCGGCGGTGCCGGCAACACGGATGCGATCCCCGAGGCGTGAGTACACCAGTTTGTACTCGTCGTCAGTCAGGCTGACCTTGAACGCCGCGGCCTCGTTCCTGACCGGTACGGTGATGGAATACCCCTTGGCGGGGTAGATATTCAGGAACAGACCCAGTTGCCGCGCCAGTATCGCACTGAAGCTGCCCAGGCTAAGCACATAGGCATCGGCACGCTGGGTTTCGTGGCGGCCCTCACAGAGGGTCTGCACACCAAGAACCCGCTCCCGGGTCTTGTCGAAACCGAGGATGTCGGTGCCGTACAGAAAGTGCACGCCGGCTTCCTCTGCCTTGCGCGCCAGTGCCTGGGTGAACTTCCGGGCGTCGCCGGATTCGTCCTCGGAGGTGTAAGTGGCCCCGGCGATGCGATCGCGGATCGGCGCCAGCGCCGGCTCCAGCTCAACGGCGCGGGCAGCATCGATCACCTGGCGGTCGCAACCGAGATCCCGCATCAGCCGTGTGGGCTCAAGAGCGGCATCGAATTCCTGCTGACTGGTGTAGAAGTGCAGTATGCCCTTCTCGAGGTGATCGTACTCCAGCCCGGCCTCCTGGCGCAGGGCCTGCAACTGCGATCGGCTGTAGGTACCCAGGTTCACCATCTGGCGAATGTTATAGGCCGCACGCGCCGACGTGCACTCCTTGAGGAAAGACAGCGCCCAGCGCCACTGGGCCAGGTCAAAACGGGGCCTGAACAACAGCGGCGCGTCCGGTTGGGTCAGCCACTTGAGTACTTTCAACGGCGCCGAGGGGTTGGCCCAGGGCTCGGCGTGAGACACCGATATCTGCCCACCGTTGGCATAACTGGTCTCCAGGCCGGCTTTGCTCTGCCGGTCAATAACGGTGACCTCATGGCCTTGTTTGCGCAAAAACCAGGCGGTGGTAACACCAACAACACCTGCACCCAGCACCATTACGTGCATCCTTATCCTCCGCTAAGCGTGAGTCCCGTGCGGGACACCATGGACCGGGCCCCAGTCTAGCGTCCGGGGCCGGCATTGGGTGTTAGATCATCAGCCGCCGGCCCGTTTGACGGTCCAGCCTTTGGCCTGAAGCAGCGGCACGAGGATGTCCCGCTGGTCCCCCTGGATTTCAACGACACCGTCCTTGACGGTGCCGCCGGTCCCACACCGGGCTTTCAGTACCTTCGCAAGGGCCTTGAGTTCTTTATCGTCCAGGGGGATTCCGGTCACAAGGGTGACGCCCTTGCCCTTGCGACCCTTGGTTTCGCGACTGACCCGCACCACCCCGTCACCGGCCGGCCGGGACGGCTGGCCGCAGCAACAGTCAGCAACGGGATGGCGGCAGTCCGGGCACATGCGCCCCTGCTCAGTGGAAAAAACCAGGCCACCAGCCGATCTCGACTTCATTGGTACTCCGATTACAGTGTTTCACGCCCTACTTCAGTCCCGGGGGGTACTCGGTAAACATGTCCGCGACTACTTCGTCGATCAGCTCGCGGCGGTATTCCGGCGATTGGTCCTCGTTGAGGTAACGCCGGCTTGCCGCACGCCACACCACACGCTCGCTCTGCGCATCAACAAGCTCGACCACCAGCTTACCTTCCTGCACTTCACGAATCGGCGGTGCCGTAGACAGCCCCCAGCCAAAGTTACCACGACCGATGCCGAGACCGAACCCCAGGCCGGAACGTTCGAGCCGTTCCTCCTCGACAATTTGCCAGGTCACCAGCAAATCCGCGGCATCTGCCCCGGCCTTGTCGAGCCCCCTCCGGTTCAGCTCGCGCTCAACCGCAGCGCGAATCCGGCTATCATCCAGCGATTCGAAAGACGCACTGTCGCCACCGCGCTCGGGGAACGCCCAGGATGAGTAGTTACCGAAAACGGCGGCCGAGTCGTAATCGGTCACCACGTTGCTGGCACAACCGGCCAGCAACAGCATCGTCAGGGATGCCACAACCGCGCGAATCGTCATAGTACACCTCATGTCTGATTTCCTTGTGTAAAGTATACGCACTCCGAACGGTCAGAGATGTAGCGAGGGTTCCCTACCTTTCGAAACGGTAATCGAGTTTGTGGGCCTCACAAAAAGCGGCAAAGGCCTCGCTATGATCCGCCGGCACCTGCACCCGCGCGTTGACGCTGGCACCGTACTCCACCGCGACCAACAACGCCTCGTGAGTTTCGCACCAGTGCCGCAAGGGCTGCTCATCGGCAAACCCCATGGTCACATCAACCGCGTCCATGGCCTGCTGCACCGACCGTTCCACTGCAGACAACACGCTCTCGGCAGCTCCGGCGTAGGCGCGGACCAGGCCGCCAGCACCCAGTTTGATGCCGCCAAAATAGCGAATCACCATCACCAGCACGTCCCCCATATCCTTGTGCTGGATCACCCCGAGAATCGGCTTACCCGCGGTGCCCGACGGCTCGCCATCGTCGTTCATCGCCGCTTCCGCCGCCGATCCCGGGCGCCCCAACTGGTAGGCCCAGCAGATGTGGCGGGCGTCCGGATGATCCCGGTGGGCCTGATCAAGCCACGCGCGCACCTCGTCACGGCTGCTCACGTGAGCAATACGGGCGATAAACCGGCTTTTCTTTATCTCCGTTTCCCGCTCAAGGTATCCTGCGGGAACAGGGTAGTTCTTGTTCATCTACTCGCGCTCCGCGCACACCGAGGAAATCCAACGTGGAAAATGAAGACGATCCCGTCTCAGCTGGCACCGCACCGCCTGCGAAAATCCGAAAAGCCGGCTGCGGCATCCGCTATGACGAAGGCGAAATTGAGGGCATCGATTTCTCTCGCGCAGCGGAACTCAAACCTGACGCCCCGGCTACCGATGTGTCAGCTGACATCGGTAAAGACCGGCAGGATGACGGTCACCCGAAGCCCGCCTGAAACAGCAAGATCTGCCCGAATGTCACCATCATGGGCCGCCACAATGTCCCGCGCAATGGCCAGCCCGAGGCCCCAACCCTTACCTCCACGGGATTTGTCAGCCCGGTAGAACGGCTCGAACAGATGGGGCAGCATCTCCGGGGGCACCCCCGGGCCTTCGTCCTCGATCACCGTGACCAGAGCGCCATCCACCTTGTTCATGCAGACGTGAACCGCATGACGCGGGCTGGTGTGATCGAGGGCGTTCTGTACGATGTTATCGAAAGCCCGTTGCAACAATCCCTGATCTCCCAGCACGGATACCCCCGGACAATCCGGACTGATCGTTAACTGGCAGTCCACCCCCCGATGCTCGGCATAGTCGGCTGCGTCCTGCAGCACATCGTTGATCACGATCACCGGCTGAACCGCCTCGCGGGGAATGTCGCGCCCCTCTTCCGACACCCGATAGAGCGTGAGAATCTGCGAGGTCATGGCTTCCAGGCGCTCGTTCTGGCGGAGAATGCTCGCCAGCAGGTCTTCGTCCGTTCCGCTTTCACTGGCCAGTTCGATGGCGATCCGCTGCCGGGTCAGCGGCGTTCTCAGGTCGTGGGAAATGTCCCGCAGCAGATGTTTCTGCCGATCAAGCAGACTGCAAAGCTGCTCGGTCATGGCGTTGAAAGCAGCCGCCAGCTGCCCGACTTCGTCCCGCCGGCCGGCAATCTGGTCACTGACCCGCAACTGGGTGTTACCGCCAGCGATGTCCCGGGCAGTGGTTTCCATATGTCGGAGCGGTCGCGAGACCAACCGGGCAATCCACCAGCAAGCCAGTGTAATCAACACAAAAGCAAGCGCCATCTCCAGCACACGGAAAAAGCGCGGGTCGAGCCAACCCTCACCGTCCATCCGTGGCCAGGCCACCAACCGGTACCCCTCACCAACCTCAATCACCGCGGGGCGCTGCCGGTACCAGCCTGACTTCAGGCGCTCACGGATGGCCGAGGGCAAGCGGCCATCCTGCTCATCGTTCTCCACCAGAATGAGGTGCAGTTCCAGGCGTTCGCCCTGCGCTCTCAGAAAGCGCCAGGCCGGCCCCCGGCCCTCACTCCGGCGCACCGTTAACGCCTCCAGGCCCAACTCCCTCAGGCCGACCTGACGCTCGATGGACGCGCGCTCACGATCCATAAGCGCCCGTGTGGCAACGTTGCTGATCAGCATGGTGATCGCCATGGCCAGCCAGATAGACAGGAAAATTCGCCAGAACAGCGGAAACACCACGCGCCGCGTCATGCCGGCACCCGATAGCTGTAGCCCAGCCCTCGCACGGTCTCGATCCGTGGCGGATCGTCGTTACCCAGCTTCTTGCGCAGGTTGCTAATGTGCATGTCCAGGGTCCGGTCATGGGCTTCGAGCCGTCGTCCCAGCGCCCACTGCATCAGGTCGGTTTTACGGACCACGCTGCCGGCATGGGCGAGCAACACCTGAAGCACCTCATATTCCGTGGCGGTGAGTTCGAGCGGGTTGTCATCCTGATAGATCCGGCGATGGGCAGGCTCCACCCGCAGGTCGCCATAGGTGCGGGAAGCGTCCAGATCAACCGCCTGATCCCAGGCGATGCGGCGCAGCAGGGCCTGCAGCCGCGCCACCAGTTCCCGCGGGTTACAGGGCTTGGGGATGTAATCGTCGGCCCCCACCTCGAAGCCGACAATGCGGTCGGTCTCATCACCCCGGGCCGTGAGCAGCACCACCGGGAGGTGGGTTTCGGCACGCAGGGCCCGCAACACGTCGAGTCCGCTGATGTCCGGCAACATGATATCCAGCACTACAATGTCGCAGTTCTGGCCACGGGCCAGCGACAGCCCGTCGTTGCCGGTCGCCGCCTCGCGCACACTGAAACCCTGATTGGTCAGGTAGCGGGCCAGCAATTGCCGTAGCTCATCGTCGTCCTCAACCAGCAATACCCTGTTCTGCATGACTCTCCTCCCGATTGACACGATTCAGTCTAACACGCTGGCCTGCGGTGTCTTTTTCTGGCGATTTTCCTTTGCACAACCTTTACACGGCACTGACACCGGCTGACAGGTTTGTCCGTTAGCATAATCCTCACTGTCACGGGGCTGCTTCGGCGGCTCTACCAATGAGCAAGAGGGTCCAACGATGATCAAACACCCATCCCCCCGGTTTCTCGCCAGCGTCTTTCTGTCCGCAGCGCTATTGGCCAGCCCGCTGGCGCTCGCCGGCAATCACGGAGACAAACATCACGGCCACCACGGCAAGTACAACAACGCCGAAATGTGTGAGCAGATGCGCAACGACACCGGCAAATTCAGCCCCGAGAACCGCGAGGCGCGGATGCAGGAATACCAGGCCAAAATGGAGCAGCGCCACGCCAGGATGGCCGACCGCCTCAAACTGACCGACGAGCAGCGCGAGATCTGGGACGAGATCCATCAGGAGAAGCAAGAGAAACGCGCCGCTAAGATGGAGAAATGGCAGGCGAAAATGCAGGAACACTGCGCCAGCCAGTGATCAGTTGCGGGGTTCTGGCGTATGGTATCGGGTATCACCAAGGAGGTTGCCCGACCATGGCCGAACCCGGCTCCCCAATTCCGCTCGTTCGTTTCTGCACATCCATCGAAGACATTGCAGAAGCGGACTGGGATGCATTCTGCCCCGGCTCGTACCCGTTTCTCAAGCACCGCTTTCTGCGGGCACTGGAGGCCAATGGCTGCACCACCAGTGAATCCGGCTGGACACCCGCACACCTGACTTTCTGGCTGGACGGCGATCTGGCCGGCGTGGCGCCCGCGTGGCTGAAAGCCCACTCCATGGGCGAGTATGTGTTTGACTGGGCCTGGGCCGATGCCTACCGGCGCTACGGCGAAGAGTACTACCCCAAACTGTTGATCGCCGTGCCGTTCACCCCCTGCCAGGGGCCGCGCCTGCTGCTGGGTGAGACCCTGCGCAAGGGTTTGACGCCCGAGCTGCTTCACAAACTGCTGGACAGCGCCTGTGATGCCCTGGGCGCCCACTCCTGGCACGTACTGTTTCCCAACGCCGATGATCAGCAACTGCTTGAAAAGACCGGGGAGCTGCACCGTCTCGGGTGCCAGTTCCATTGGCGCAACCATGGATACCGGGGATTCGACGATTTCCTCGGCGCGCTCACTTCACGCAAGCGCAAGTCCCTTCGTAAGGAACGCCGACAGGTCAGCGAGTCCGGCGTATCTTTCCGGCGTTTTTCCGGCACAGACATGCCGGCGCAGGTGCTGTCGGCCTTCTATGTGTTCTATCAGGCAACCTATCTCAAGCGGGGCCAACGCCCTTACCTGAATGAGGCTTTCTTCCGCCAGCTGCGCACGGCCATGCCCGAACAGCTGTACCTGGTGATGGCGATCAGGGACGACGACATGATCGCAGGCTCTCTTTTCCTGACCGGTGATGACACACTTTACGGCCGCTACTGGGGCTGTCTGGAAGAGTACGACTTTCTGCATTTTGAAACCTGCTACTACCAGGGCATCGAGCTGGCCATAGATCTCGGCCTGTCCACTTTTGACGCCGGCGCCCAGGGCGAGCACAAGCTGATCCGTGGCTTCGAGCCGGTGGTCACCCACTCCTGGCACGGCATAGTCCATCCGGGATTTCACGAGGCCATTGAACGATTTACCGCCGAGGAGGCGGAACACGTCCGGCGCTATGTTGATGATGCCAGGGAGGCCCTGCCGTTCCGACAGGAGAATACTGGTTAATTTTTATACGATCTTGTAATAACCTGAGCGTGGGTTTCCTGATAATTTCAGAACCCCTCCTTCAGGCATCGGGACAGGTCACACACCATGGATACGGATCAGATCATCAGCCTCATGGACCAGAACAGCATTGCCCTCGTGATATCAGCGGTCGCGCTGATCGTGGCGGTGGGCACTCTCGTATATTCGTCCAGCGCCCGGCGAAACCAGGCTTACCTGGATGCCCAGCTCAAGCAACGCACGGAAACCCTCTGGCGCGATATGGACGAACTTCGCATCAACCAGTTCAATGGCACCCCGCCGCCCCTGCTCGGTGCCGCAGGCGGTGCTCCCGAATCGGCCCAATTCTCTGCCGAGAAGGCCGCGTACGACATTATCTGGCCGCAACTGTGGTTGCTGCACGACCGGCTGGGCATGTTCCTGCGCACAGTGGAATCCGGCGAGCCGGCCGGTGAACTCCGGCTGGAAGCGCGTAACGCCGCACTGGAAGCGAGGAATGCGTTGAATCGTCATCGCCCCTACTGCCATGAGGAAGTAGACACGCTGGTCACCAGGGTGATTGATACGGAGATCAAGGCACATCTCGCCGCCTGCCAGTACATGGATCTGCTGAAAGATACCGCCACCTCCGACACCACCCACGACCGCAATATCCAGCGGGAGAAATTCCACCTGCTGTACGATGGGGAGGCGCGGGAACTGATGAATCAGGTGGTTTCCATTATCCGACGACGCACCCTCAGGACAAGCTGAATGAGACGATTTTTGAAAGTAACCACCTGGTTCTTCGGTGGTTTGTTCATGATGTTGGCCGGCCCTCTGCTGCTGGCCACCAGCGGCACCCTGCACAGCGCCGAAAGCTGGCAGACCGCGTCCAGGGACAGCGCCGGAATCGCCCCGCTGGCGGCGGAAACCGAAGAAGCCATCATTCAGGTGTACGGTGCCCGGGCCTGGAGCTGGCGCGGCTATTTTGCCGTGCATACGTGGATCAGTACGAAAGAAAAAGCAGCGGAGCAGTATTACGTGCATGAGGTGACTGGCTGGCGTCAGTACGTGGTAAATTCACGCCCCGGAGACCCGGACCGCCGCTGGTATGGGGCCGAACCGGTGCTGTACGCCGACATTCGTGGCGAGGAAGCCGAAGCCCTCATTCCCGGCATTTACGAGGCGGTGCAGACCTACCCCTATCCAGACGAATATGAAGCCTGGCCCGGGCCCAACAGCAACACCTTCGTGGCCTGGGTGATTCGCGAAACCGAGGGCCTGGACGTGGCTCTGCCGAACCATGCCATCGGCAAGGACTATCTGGGAGATCGCGTGGGCGCATCGGTCCCCGGCGGCTCGGGCTATCAGCTCTCACTGGGGGGCTATTTCGGTTTGCTGGCCGGCGTTCGGGAGGGGCTGGAGCTGAACGTGCTGGGCTTGTCGCTGGGCATAAACCCGCTGGGTCTGGGTATCAAGCTACCGGGCATTGGTGAGCTGGCACTGAGGAATACCAATCCGATGGCCTCCGAATCTGGAGAGTAATGTCAAGACGACGGTGGCCTGCCCGAAGCTCAGAACAGATAACGCACCGCCGCAGCGGCGGCAATCCCGGCAGCGATCGACGGCAGCGGTTTGCGCAACACCAGCATGGTCACTGCGGTGACCAGCAGAGCCGCTCGGGCGCCGGCATCGCCGTCAAAGGCCATGGGCACAACAATGGCGATCAGCACCGAGCTGGCCATGGTGTTGATAAAGCTTTCGACGCGCGGGCTGATCCGCACGAACGACATGGCGAACACGCCGCCATAGCGGGTTGCCAGCGTCACCACCGTCATGATGGCGATGAGCAGCAATATGCCGGAGGTGGTGGTCTCGATGGTCATACCGGTTTTTTCTCCAGCCAGAACAACCCGACCACGCCACCCGCCAGGGCGCCGACCACAACGTGTGTGTGAGGGGGCAGATACCAGTAGGCGGCCAGCGCGGCGGCCGCGGCGACAGCCCAGGCAACCAGAATGCGAGGGGATTTTTTGCCACCCAGAGCCATAGCGAGCAGGAAGCAACCGAGCACCATGTCCAGGCCCAGGCTCTGGGGGTCTTGCAGCAGGCGACCGAAGTAAACGCCCATCAGGGTGCCGATCATCCAGGCCAGCCACAATGCCAGCCCGCCGCCAAGAATCACTTCCAGATTACGCCGGCCACTCTGATATTCCTGGGCCGACACCGCCCAGTTGGCGTCGGTCAACAGCAGCAACACGCCATAGCGCTGACGGGGCGGTAACTCTTTGAGCATCGGGTACAGTGACGCCCCCATCAACAGATGGCGGGAGTTAATAGCGAACACCACGGCGATCAACGGTAACACTGAAACCTGGGCGCCCCACATATCGACGGCCGCAAACTGGGACGCGCCGGCAAACACGGTTGCGCTCATCAGCAACGCCTGCAGCGGCTCCAACCCCTTCTGGATGGCCGCCAGGCCAAAGGCAGCACCAAACGCCACCACAAACAAGGAGATGGGAAGCAGCCGGACAAACTCAAGGCGCACCTTGGCCGGCTGAAGCTGATAAGGATAGGAAGCGACAGACATCAGAGAAAACTAAGTCAGAATCCTCAATCAGCGTATAGGTAGTTACCCGCAGACACGGCCTAATGCACGATGTGCACCCGACCGTCTGCCGCAGCAAACGGGTTGTTGAAGCTGCTGCCCTCGCCCTGCAATTTCGCTTCAGGGTGATTCCTTGCCATCACTTCCTTCATTTGCTCTGCATCGGCCTTGGGCACATCCACCATGACCAGGTGCCGTCCGGATTCGATGTCACCGTGGAATTTCCGGATGCGGTAGTTCTCCGTGCCGATACCGCCAAAGCCGCCGAGCCAGCCGCCGGCAATGACCGCGAACACGCCCATCGCAACATATGCAGAGAGCGGCCAGCCAAAGCCGCCCCACGTGGCAATGGGTACCACGAAAAACAGTGCGAACAGGCCACCGATGATCATTCCCCGTTCCACAAACCGGGGCAGATCGGTCTTATCAAGCACGCTGGCGGTGTGCAGCCTGTGGGTATAGAGCCCTGCCTCATCCTTGCTGAAGATGTGGAACCGCCAGTCGGTAATGCCACGCTCGTGCAGATCCTCGGAAATACTCTCGACACTGTCGATAGTGTCCACCAGATAGAAGAGCCGTTTCATAATCGTCCTCCACTCAGATGCCCTGAGTCAGATGATGTGACTTGATTATAAAAAAACCAACACAGCTAACCTGATGATTGTTCAAATCGTTTTACGATAAGCAAAACCGGGATATGGCGACTGCATCTAAAGATTCCGGTTTCAGCGTTGACGTTAACGTCAATTGCAGCTAATTTGTTTTTCGTTCCGCCCCAAAAGGGCACTCCAGAACGGAGCACCGGGACACCTGAAATCGAACCGCCGGCCAAAAGCCGGACGACAAGAACAAGATACCCGCTCATGCCGAGATCCGGCCAGGTGGGAGAGGATTTCACACATGCCACATGTTTCACGCACCCCCGACGGGCTGCGTCCCGTCAGCCTTGACGATGTCTGGGAAAAAAATTCCGGCACTGTCTACATGAACGGCAGCCAGGCCCTGGCCCGCCTTCCCCTGCTGCAAGCCCAGCTTGATCGCGCCAACAGCCTCAATACCGCCGGCTTTATTTCCGGCTACCGCGGCTCGCCCCTTGGCGGTTTCGACAAGGTGCTGTGGAAAGCTCGCGATTATCTGAAAAAACAGAACATCCACTTTCTCCCGGGCATCAATGAGGACCTGGGTGCAACGGCGGTCTGGGGCGCCCAGCAGGTCAATATTTTCGAGGGCGCCCAATACGATGGCGTGTTCAGCCTGTGGTACGGCAAGGGTCCCGGTGTCGACCGCACCGGCGATGTCTTCAAACACGCCAACGCAGCCGGCACCTCCCGTTTCGGTGGTGTGCTGGCCGTGGCCGGCGACGACCATGCCTGCAAGTCCTCCACGCTGCCCCATCAGAGCGACTACGCCTTTCTCGATGCCGGGATGCCGGTACTGAACCCGGCGGGCATCCAGGACATTCTGGACATGGGCCTGTATGGCTGGGCCATGTCCCGCTTCAGCGGCTGTTGGGTGGGCTTCAAGGCCCTGGCAGAAAACATGGATTCGTCCATTTCCGCCAACATTGATCTCAGCCGCATCGACATTCGCCTGCCACGCGAGTTCCCGATGCCCGAAGGCGGGCTCAATTCCCGCTGGCCGGACAAACCCATGGCGCAGGAGGAACGCCTGCACCGCTATAAGCTGGAGGCCGCCAAAGCCTTCTGCCGCGCCAACCGGCTCGACCACACCGTGTATTCCGCCCGCCAGCCGAGATTTGGCATTGTCACCACCGGCAAAGCCTATCTGGACGTGATTCAGGCCCTGGCCGACCTCGGGCTGGGCCAGGAAGAACGCGAAACCATCGGCCTGACCGTCTATAAGGTCGCCATGCCCTGGCCGCTGGAGCCGGAGGGCATCTACGAATTTGCCACGGGCCTGGAAGAAATCCTGGTAGTGGAGGAAAAGCGGGGGCTGATCGAGGATCAGCTCAAAACCCAGCTCTACAGCTGGCAGGATGGCCAACGGCCCAATGTCATCGGCAAACGGGACGACCACGGTCACGATCTGCTGCCGACCATTGCCGAACTGACCCCCGCCATGGTGGCCCGCGCCATCGCTTCTCGGCTCGACGGCCGCTACTGCAACGACACCCTGCAGAAACGCCTGGACTTCCTCACCGAAAAAGAACACAGCCTCGCCAACCCGCGGGAGCGTCTGGAGCGCACC
Organism: Marinobacter goseongensis; assembly: GCF_023156235.1. Lineage (GTDB taxonomy): Bacteria > Pseudomonadota > Gammaproteobacteria > Pseudomonadales > Oleiphilaceae > Marinobacter > Marinobacter goseongensis. The sequence goes on from NZ_JAKZAI010000005.1 coordinate 32,455, forward strand.
CCGCACTTCTGCTCCGGCTGCCCCCACAACACCTCCACCCAGGTGCCGGAGGGCAGTCGTGCCCTGGGCGGCATCGGTTGCCATTACATGGCCACCTGGATGGATCGGGGCACCGACACCTTCACCCAGATGGGTGGCGAGGGCGTGACCTGGCTTGGCCAGGCGCCCTTTACCAGCCAGAAGCACGTGTTCCAGAATCTCGGCGATGGCACCTATTTCCATTCCGGCGTGCTGGCCATTCGCGCGGCCATTGCCTCCGGCGCCAACATCACCTACAAAATTCTCTACAACGACGCCGTGGCCATGACCGGCGGCCAGCCGGTAGATGGCACCCTCAGCGTGCAGCAGATCAGCCACCAGCTCTACGGCGAGGGCGTTCGTCGCATTGCCGTGGTCAGTGACGACATTGACAAGTACCCGTCCCGCGCGGACTTTGCCGACCGCACCACCTTCCATGACCGCAACGACCTGGACGCGGTTCAGCGGGAACTGCGGGAGCTCGAGGGCTGCTCGGTGATCATCTACGATCAGACCTGCGCCGCCGAAAAACGTCGCCGTCGTAAACGCGGCACCATGGCCGATCCCGACCAGCGGGTGATGATTCACTCCGACGTGTGCGAGGGCTGTGGCGATTGCGGCATCCAGTCCAACTGCCTGTCGATCCTGCCCAAGGAAACCGACGCGGGCCGCAAGCGCACCATCGACCAGTCTGGCTGCAACAAGGATTTCTCCTGCGTGCGTGGCTTCTGCCCCAGCTTTGTCACCGTCAAGGGCGGCAAGCTAAAGAAGCCTGCCGGCGTCAGCGCCGACGTCGACTTCCCTGCCCTGCCCGAGCCAACACCGGTGTCCGGCAACGACCCCTACGGCATTCTGCTCACCGGCGTGGGTGGCACCGGGGTGGTGACCGTCAGCGCCCTGCTGGGCATGGCGGCTCACATCGAAGGCAAAGGGGTGTCGGTGCTGGATCAGACCGGCCTGGCGCAGAAGTTCGGCGCCGTGGTCAGCCACATACGCATTAGCGACCGCCAGGAAAACATTCACGCGGTGCGGATTCCCGCCGGCGAAGCGGACCTGATGCTGGCGTTTGACCTGATGGTGGCGGCCACCGACGACGCCCTGGCGAAACTGGACACCCGTTTTTCCCGCGCGGTGGTCAATGCCGAGCCGGCGATGCCCGCAGCGTTCACCCGCGATCCGGATATCCAGTTCCCCGGCGAATCCATGGAGCAGAGTGTGCGGGAGGCCTGCCGCGCCGACGGCAGCTGGTTCCTCGATGCCGGTGGTCTGGCCAAGGCGCTGATGGCCGATGGCATGGCGGTGAACCTGTTTACTGTGGGCTTCGCCTATCAGCAGGGCCTGCTGCCCCTGAGTGCCCAATCCATCGAACGTGCCATCGAGCTGAACAACGTGTCCGTCGAGAAAAACAAGCAGGCCTTCCTGTGGGGCCGCCGCGCTGCCCATGATCTGGAAAAGGTCAGGGCGCTGGCGTTCCCGGCACCGAAAGCTGCCGGCGCACAGACGGTTCAGGTGATGGAAACCACCGATCAGTTGATCGAACGCAACAAGGCGCACCTGACCGACTATCAAAGCATCGCACTGGCCAGACGATACGAGAAACTGGTGCGCGCTGCGGAGAAAGCCATTGCTGGCAGGCTGGGCCGCGACCCGATGCTGTTCCGCGCCATTGCCGAGAACTACGCGAAGGTGCTCGCGTACAAGGACGAGTACGAAGTGGCCCGCCTGTTCAGCAATGGCAGCCTGCGCAAGCAACTTGCCGAAGAGTTCGAGGGCGAAGTGGAGCTGGAATTCAATCTGGCGCCCCCGCTTCTGAGTCGCAGCAAGAACGGGGAACGGCCGAAAAAGCTCAAATTCGGAATGTGGATGGAAACCGTGTTCGCGCTGCTGGCCAAAGCCCGGGGTCTGCGCGGCACCCCGCTGGACCCGTTCGGCTACACCGCCGATCGCCGGCTGGAACGCAGGATCATCCGGGAATACGAGGCCGACGTGGCCTTCCTGCTCCGGCATCTGAGCTCGGATCACGCCGTGGCGGCCCGCAACCTGGCTAGCCTGCCGGCCAAAATCCGCGGTTACGGCCCGGTGAAAGAGCACGCTTACCAGGCCACCCGCAAGGAACGCAACCAGTGGCGGGCCGAGCTCAACCCGCAGGCGCGGGAACATCAGCAAATCGCCAACGCGGCGGTCTAAACTGTAAACAGGGCGGCCGGCCTCTACCTTGGGGCCGGGCCGGCTGCCCGCTCCATCAAGTCGCTTCCGCAGGCCTCACAAGGGCAGCGGCGGCCACGGACGAGAGGCAAAACGCCATGAACGTATTCAGCCATCCCGAGTTCGACAACCACGAACACCTGTCCTTTTTCTGTGACCCGGAAACCGGACTGAAAGCCATTGTGGCCATCCACAACACCTCCCGCGGCCCGGCCCTGGGCGGATGCCGCATGTTCCCCTACGCCACGGACGAAGAAGCCCTGCGTGATGTGCTGCGGCTGTCCCGGGGCATGACCTACAAGTCTGCCCTGGCCAACCTGGATCTGGGCGGCGGCAAGTCGGTGATCATTGGCGATCCCCGCAAAGACAAAACCGAGGCACTCATGGAAGCCCTCGGCCGCCATCTGGAAAGCCTGGGCGGCCAGTACATTGCCGCGGAGGACTCGGGTACCAGCGTACCGGACCTCAAGGTGATGGGTCGTCACACCCGGCACGTCGCCGGTATTGCCGACCGCACCGGTTTTGACGGCAACCCCAGCAACGGCGACCCCTCGCCGGCCACGGCCTATGGCACGTTCATTGGCCTGCAGGCCGCTGTAAAGCACAAGCTGGATCGCACCGATCTGACTGGCCTGAAAGTCGCCATTCAGGGCATTGGCAACGTCGGTTTCCGGCTCGCCCGGCACCTGAAAGAGGCGGGCGCGGAGCTGTGGGTCTACGACATCCACGAGGACAACATGCAGCGGGCAGTGGATCAGCTGGGCGCCAGACCGGCGTCTGCTGAGGACATTCTGTTCCTGCCGGTGGATGTGGTGGCTCCCTGCGCCATGGGCGCGGTGCTGAACGGCGACAGCATCCCGCGGCTGCGGGCTCCGATCGTTGCCGGTGCCGCCAACAACCTGCTGGCGCGCCCGGAACACGACGCCATGCTGCGGGATCGGGACATTCTCTATGCCCCGGACTTCGCCATCAACGCCGGCGGTATCATCGATGTGTTCTATGAGCGCACCGGCGCCACGCCGGGCACCGTGCGCGCCCATGTGGACACCATCGGCGACACCCTGACCGAAATTTTCAACCGTTCCAGCCGTTCAGGCCGCCCCACCGGGGCCATCGCTAACGAACTGGCGGAAGAGCGGTTTCACAAACATACCGCGGGTGCCGGGCTGGCGCCTGAGCGGTTGGCTTGCACCGGGTAACCTGACACCGGTGCACCCCCCTTGGGAGCTGCAGGCTTCTGCAGTTCCTCTTTTTTAATCCCTGACAAAAACAAGTACCGCAGGAGATCGTCATGTCTGTCACTTCATCAGGTTCGGCCACCTATCCGGGGGCACTGGAAGGCGCCAACGCCAGACGCGGCCTCTGGTCGTCGCGCCTCGCCTTTATCCTTGCTGCCACCGGCTCCGCCGTCGGCCTCGGTAATATCTGGAAATTTCCCTACGTTACCGGCGAGAACGGCGGCGGCGCCTTCGTTCTGGTGTACCTGCTCTGCATTGCCATTGTCGGCATCCCCATCATGATGGCAGAAGTCATGATCGGCCGGCGCGGCGGGCGCAGCCCGGTCAACAGTTTGCGCCTGATTGCCGAGCGCGACCGGTTGAAACCGGCCTGGAAACTGGTGGGCGCCGTCGGCGTTCTGGCGGGCTTCCTGATTCTTTCGTTCTATTCCGTCATCGGCGGCTGGGCCATTTCCTATGTCGGCACCACCGCCAGCGGCCAGCTCACCGGCCAGTCTGCCGACGCGGTTGGTGCCATTTTCTCGGGGCTGCTCAGCAACCCCACGACCCTGCTGGCCTGGCATACCCTGTTCATGGCGATGGTCATGGTGGTGGTCGCACGCGGCGTGCGCGCCGGCCTGGAGCGGGCCGTCAGCATCCTGATGCCGGCCCTGTTCGTGTTGTTGCTGGTGGTGGTGGGCTACGCCATGACCACCGGCCACTTTGGCGAGGCCGCAGCTTTCCTGTTCCAGCCCGACTTTTCCAAACTCACCACCGCAGGCATTCTGGTGGCGCTGGGCCATGCCTTCTTCACTCTCAGCCTCGGCATGGCGGTGATGATGGCCTACGGCTCTTACCTGCCGAAAAACATCTCCATCGCCAAAACCTCGATCACAGTCTCTGTCATCGACACCGGCGTGGCGCTGCTGGCGGGCCTGGCCATCTTCCCGATTGTGTTTGCCAATGGCCTCGAGCCAGGCGCCGGGCCCGGTCTGATTTTCCAGACCCTGCCCCTGGCCTTCGGCCAGATGCCCATGGGCACCGTGTTTGGCACCCTGTTCTTTGTACTGCTGATCTTCGCGGCCTGGACGTCGGGGATTTCCCTGCTGGAACCGATTGTGGAATGGCTGGAGGAGCAAAAGGGCATGAACCGAGCGGTCAGCACCCTGGCGGCCGGCATTGTCTGCTGGGCACTCGGTATTGCCTCGATCCTGTCCCTGAACCTGTGGGCGGATGTGGCCCCACTGGGCTTTATCCCGATGCTGGAAGGCAAGACCATCTTCGACCTGCTCGACTTCTTCACCGCCAACATCCTGCTGCCGCTGGGTGGGTTGCTGGTGGCGCTGTTCGCCGGCTGGGTGATGTCCCGCCAGGCCATGGAAAACGAGCTGTCGCTGTCGCCGGCGATGTTCAACCTGTGGTTGGTGACCGTTCGCTTCGTTACACCGGTGGCGGTAGCGGTGGTGTTTATCTACAACCTGCTGTAAGGCGCCAGGGAGGCGGTGTTTGCCGTCTCCCTGCCCCCCCTTACCCCCTTTTGCCCCTTGCCCCGACTGCACTTCCTGCCCCCAACGCTTTACGTCTTTTCACACCGTTTTACAGCTGTGACCACATTCTGTCCCTTTCTAACCGGCCAAAGCGGATGGGCGTCCCGTAAAGTGAACGGCATAGAACAATGGATCAGAGAGGTCACACCATGTCAGCAGTAACCGCATCGTTTCCCGTACGCCGTCAGGACTTCGGTTTTGAGGAAGTGCCACGGCACTGGGTCGACAGTGACCCGTTCATGACACACCTGTTCAATGCCCTGTCCGCGCTGTTTCCGGATGGCGAGCGTTTCTTTGTGGACAGCGTCCGAGCGGTACGCGACCAGATCAATGATCCGCAGTTGCAGAAGGACATCGGCGCTTTTATCGGACAGGAAGCCATGCACGCGAAAGAGCATGGCCACTTCAACGAAGGCGCTATCAATCAGGGTTTTGACATCAAGAAGCTGGAAGGCTGGACCCGGGGCTTTCTGTCTGCGAAGAACCTGCCGCTGCTGAACAACAAGCGCGTGCATCTGGCCGCCACCGTTGCCCTGGAGCACTTCACCGGCATTCTGTCTGCCCAGTTGCTTAAGCGTGAGGATCTGGTCAACTCCATCGATCCTTCCATGCGCACCCTGTGGGCCTGGCACTGCGTGGAAGAAAACGAGCACAAAGCTGTTGCCTTCGACACCTATGAGAAGCTCTACGACAAGGGCGTGGCGGACTACGCGATTCGCATGGGTAGCATGGCACTGATCACCGCGCTGATCATGGTGGCGATCCACTCTTTTATCGTGGAGCTGATGCGCGAAGACAAGCAGCTGCTGAACCTGCGCTCCTGGGCCAAGGGTCTGAACCGCGTGTGGGGCCCCAAAGGCCTGTTCACGGCGATCATCCCGGAGTACCTGGACTACTTCAAGCCGAACTTCCACCCCTGGCAGCACGACACCGAATTCCTGCTGCGCAAGTGGCGTAAGCAGCTCAATCTCGCCTGAGGGTTCGCCCCATCCAGGCCCCCTTACAACCGCTCGAGCGAGGCCCTGAGGGTCTCGCCGATGCGGGCATTCAGCTTCAGCGACACCAGCTCATCAGCCCGGGTGCGCCCAAGATTCAACGTGGCAATGGGTTTGTCCCATTCGGACGCGTAGCGGCAGAAGCGAAACCCCGAATACACCATCAGCGATGAGCCGATCACCAGCAGACCATCGCAGGCCTTGAGGGCATCCAGCGCAGAAACCACCCGCTCTTTGGGCACAAAATCCCCGAAAAACACCACATCCGGCTTCAGAATACCCCCACACTTCGGACAATCCACCAGACGGAAATCCGCGAAATCCACATTCAGATCCGCATCCCCGTCCGGCGCGGTGTCGGCGGTGTACTGCCGGAATCCGGGATTGAGATCGGCACAGCGGTCGTGCACCTCATCCCGCGGGCAGCGATAACCACAGCTCATGCACAGCACCTCATCGGCGCGACCATGGAGATCGGTCACCGCGTGGGTACCGGCTTGCTGGTGCAACCGGTCCACATTCTGGGTTACCACCCGGTGGCTGTGGTTGAGTCGTTCCAGTTCGGAGATGCAATGATGGGAGGGGTTCGGCCGGGCATTCCGCATCACCGGCCAGCCGATCAGGCTGCGGCCCCAGTAGCGGCGGCGGGTGTGAATGTCTTCCATAAACGCGTTGTGCTGAACCGGCTGCTTGCGCTTCCAGGCGCCGTCACCGTCCCGGTAATCCGGAATGCCGGAATCTGTGCTGACCCCGGCACCGGTCAGAACCATCAGCTTCGGGTAGCGGTGAATAAACTCTGCCAGCAGCGCCCCCGCCTCGTCCGGCTCGTGCAACACCGGCGGCTGCGCCGGATCGGGCAGACGCTGGCTGGAGCGGAACGGTCGGCTTCGATGGGTGGTCACAGGCACACAGACTCCGGCTTTCAGCCCGGCTTGCGGGCCACATAAACAGTATTGAACGATTCCCTGTTCTGGAACGGGTTGTAGAAACTTACGACGTGGCAGTCCACATCGATGAACACCTCCCGCAACACCGCCATGAATGCCTCATCCTCGCCCTCGTTGGACCACATGGCAAACACGCCCCGGGGCTTGAGCTGACGTGCCATCAGGCGCAGGTTGTTGGTGGTGTAGAAACTCGCGCTGGAGTTATGCAGCAGCGCCCGCGGCGAGTGGTCGATGTCCAGCAGAATGGCATCAAACCGCTTACCCGGTAACGCGGGATCAAAGCCTCCGGTGTCCGGATCGGCGATGGCCAGCTCAAAAAAGCTGCCATGGATGTAGCGGTTCCGTGCATCGGCATTGAGGTCTTTGCCCAACGGCACCAGCTCCTGCTGATGCCAGCCGATCACCGGTTGCAGGTACTCCACCACCAGCAGCTCACTGACACGCGGGTGCTTGAGAGCCGCCACGGCGGTATACCCCAGCCCAAGACCGCCCACCACCACACTGAGGCTATCCCCTTCGGTCTCGCCCAGCCCGATATCAGACAGCGCGACCTCGGCGTCCACAAACATGCTGGACATGAGGAATTCCTCGCCCAGCTTCACCTCATAGATGTCGCGATCGCCAATGGCCGGGATGCGTCTTCGGCGCAGGGTGATCTCACCGATCACCGAGGGCTGGCTGTCTATTTGTTCGAAAAGCAGTCCCATTTCTTACGACTCTTCTGGTGTGGGGGCTGGTTTTACTTGGGAGTTGCCTCTACCAGCCTGATAGTCCGTGCAGTCGCCGGTGGGTCGGGCCGTCCAAAACACGCTCAAGCCCATCCATGGGGCGCTTGGGCTCCGCCATCCCTGGCTCCGCACAGTTTTGGACGGCCCGACCCACCGGCTCTTTGTTCTACTCCCCTGTCCGCTCTGGTAAAGCGTTACTGAAGCATGCTGCAAGAGTATTACGCATTTTGTCTTCGCCCAATTTTTCCATCAGCTCAATGTTTCGTTGGGGGATTTCATCCACATCCGGATAACTGTCAATCGCTGCTTCCAGGCTGGCTTCCCGCAACAGGTGAAGCATCGGGAACGGGGAACGGTTGGTGTAGTTCTCCGCCGCGTCAGGTTCCGTTTCAGCGAACTGATAATCTGGATGAAAGCTGGCGATCTGGTAGACGCCTTCCATATCCAGGTAGGCTAACAGACCATCTGCCGCGTCCAGGAATTCATTGTAGAGACCAAAGTCCCGAAGCACACCCGGATGGATCAACAGAGCGGTTTCGATCTCGGGTTCGTCATCCAACCGTTGAAGCTCGGCGTGCAGCGCCTGCAGTAACTCATCTTCCGTCACTGCCTCCGATACGACAAACCGAACCCGGTTCCGAACCAGTTCCCGTTTGGCGAACGGACACAGGTTATATCCCACGACCACGTCTTCGACCCACTTTCGAGTCGCATTAATAACTTTGTTCTCACCCATGCGCTTGCCGTTTCCTTGATTCAGTCAAAGGCCCCTACAGGTACCCCTGACTCCTCAGATAATCATCGTAAGACCCGCTGAAGTCAGTAATCCCGTCGGCCTTGAGTTCAATAATCCGAGTAGCCAAAGAAGAAACAAACTCCCGATCATGGCTGACGAAAATCAGCGTACCCGGGTAGTTCTCCAGCGCCAGGTTCAGCGCCTCGATGGACTCCATATCCAGGTGGTTCGTCGGCTCATCCATCAGCATCACGTTGGGCTTCTGCAGAATCAGCTTGCCGAACAGCATACGCCCCTGCTCACCACCGGAAATCACCCGCACGGACTTACCGATATCATCGCCGGAGAACAGCATCCGCCCCAGCGTACCGCGCACCAGTTGCTCACCACCGGTGGTCCATTGGGCCATCCAGTCCGACAGCGTATCGTCGCTGGCGAAGTCCGCAGTATGGTCCTGGGCGAAATAGCCCACCTCGGCGCTGTCGGTCCACTTCACCTCGCCGCTGTCCGGGGTATAGGCGCCGGCCATGCACTGCAGGAGCGTGGTTTTACCAATGCCGTTGGGGCCGATGATGGCCACCCGCTCGCCGGCTTCTACCTGCAGGCTCAGGTTCCTGAACAGAGGCTTCTCATCAAACCCCTTGCTCATCTTGTCGAGGGTGACTGCCTGGCGATGCAGCTTCTTGCCCTGTTCGAAACGGATAAACGGGCTCACCCGGCTTGAGGGCTTCACCTCTTCCAGCTGGATCTTGTCGATCTGACGGGCGCGGGAGGTGGCCTGCTTGGCCTTGGAGGCGTTGGCGGAGAAACGGCTGACGAACTGCTGCAGCTCAGCAATCTGCGCCTTTTTCTTGGCGTTGTCCGACAACATGCGCTCGCGGGCCTGGGTAGCGGCTGTCATGTATTCGTCGTAATTGCCCGGGAACAGGCGCAGCTCGCCATAGTCCAGATCCGCCATGTGAGTGCACACGCTGTTCAGGAAGTGGCGGTCGTGGGAGATGATGATCATGGTGCTGTTGCGGGCCACCAGGATGTTTTCCAGCCAACGGATGGTGTTGATATCCAGGTGGTTGGTGGGCTCGTCCAGCAGCAGCACGTCCGGGTCGGAGAACAGCGCCTGGGCCAGCAGAACCCGCAACTTCCAGCCCGGTGCGAGGGCGCTCATGGGGCCGTCGTGCTGTTCCAGGGGAATGTCCAGGCCCAGCAACAGTTCGCCGGCGCGGGACTCCGCCGTATAACCGTCCATTTCGGCGAACTGCACTTCCAGATCGGCCACGGCCATGCCATCTTCCTCACTCATTTCCGCGAGGGAATAGATGCGGTCGCGCTCTTTCTTGACCTGCCAGAGCTCTTCGTGACCCATGATCACCGTGTCCATGACCGAGCACTCTTCATAGGCGAACTGATCCTGCCGCAGCTTACCCAGTCGAATGTTGGGCTCCAGCATGACCTGCCCGGAGGACGGTTCCAGGTCGCCACCGAGAATTTTCATGAACGTGGATTTACCGCAACCGTTGGCGCCGATCAGGCCGTAGCGGTTGCCATTGCCGAATTTGACGGATACGTTTTCGAACAGGGGCCGGGCCCCGAACTGCATGGTGATATTGGCGGTGGAAATCAAGAAACTGACCTGTCTGTGTGAGGGCCGGATGCGCCGGCAAAGAAAAGGCGGCATTGTACAGGTTTGCGGCCGGAACCGTGAGGCCGCAGAAACACGGATAAAAAGCACTTGCCTCCGGCCGGCAGGGCGGGCAGCATTCCTACCCTGAAGTATTCATTCACCAAAACCTACAGGACACTATCCATGACACAGGCAACCGCACGCCACATCCTGGTCGACAGCGAAGCAAAATGCGAAGAGCTCAAAAAAGCCATCGAAGGCGGCCAGGATTTCGCCGACGCGGCGAAACAGCACTCCTCCTGCCCTTCCGGCCGCAACGGCGGTGATCTGGGCTCGTTCGGCCCGGGCCAGATGGTGCCGGAGTTTGATAAGGCGGTGTTCAACAGCGAGCTGAACACCGTGATCGGCCCGGTCAAGACCCAGTTCGGCTACCACCTGCTGGAAGTGACCAGCCGGGGCTGATGAGAACCGGATCCATCCTGCAAAACCTCTGCAGCGGCCAGCTTCTACAAATACTGGCTGCGGTGGGGGTTGTTCTGATCGTTCCCCTGTTTTTTGTCGGTGGGCCGGACTGGTCGTCGACGCCCCTGGACAGGGCTTTGTGGGATCTTGGCCATCTCATCTTTTTCGCGCTGGCCACCTACGCGGTCCAGCCGTGGCGCTGGCTGCAGGGCTGGCGTTTGTGGCTGACCGTCACTCTGGTGGTACTGGCGATCGGTATCGCCATCGAATTGCTGCAGTCCGGACTGGCGCGGCAGGAAGACTGGCGCGACGTACTGCGCAATCAGATGGGCACCTGGCTGGTGCTTGCCTGGCACCCCCTGCTTACGTCCAAAACCCGCACCCCGGGCTCCACGCGCGCACTGGCGCTAGCGTCGCTGGCACTGGTTATTTTTGAACTGGGTGCCGCCGGCGTGGTGGCCTCGAGGCAGTTCGAGATCAACAGCCAGCTCCCGCTGCTGTACAACTTTTCCCACGAACAGCCCACACGTTTCTGGCGCGGACCGGTGACGCCCTCATCCCTGCATTCCGGGGCCAGCGAGCGGACTGACGGGAAAAGCCTGGAGATCTCACTGAACACCAAACTATACTCCGGCGCGTCTCTGGACAACCTGGCACCGGATTGGCGCGGCTACGACCAGCTCAGGCTGTCGCTGTTCAATCCCCACAGCGACAGCTTCATTATGAATCTGAGAATCAACGACGTCGCCCACGAGCGCGAGGCCAACACCTACGGCGATCGCTTCAACACCCAACTGGAACTGAAGCCGGGGATCAACCGTTTCACCCTGAACCTGGACGACGTCAAGAACGCGCCGGGAACCCGCACCATGGACATGTCCGACATCCGCAGACTGGGGCTTTTTGTGATCCGGCTCCCCCAGCCGCGCACCGTCTACCTGACAGAGCTGAGGCTGGACTGAGCCAGCGACCAGGGATTCGTAGTCAGGACTTCGGTGCCGGCGTCCGTGACCAGCAGAGTCTCGCTGCAACCGATCCCCCACTGGCCCGGTATTCGCAGACACAGCGGCAGATGAAACACCATGCCCGGTTGGAAACGTGAGGATTGCCCCCGGGCGATGAACCCGGACCCTTCCACCCAGGAAGGCGGAAACTGCGCACCCACGGTGTAGCCGAACACCCCGGAGAAAAACACCTCACCCGCCAGCGGTGCCAGCGCTTTTTCTCCGGCGCGGGCTGCGGCATCGAAACTGACGTCCGGCCTTATTGTCTCGAGCAAGGCCTCCACCACCCGACGGCAGCCGTCAAACACCCGCTGCATTGATCGGGTCGGCACTCCGGCGACCACTGTCTGCATCATCGGGGCGGTATACCGTTTCCAGGCTGCGCCGAATTCCAGAAACACCGGGTCGCCCGGCTCAATGGCAAAGCGTTTGTGGTTGGTGTGGATAATGCTGCTGCGGTGACCGACCGTGACAATGGGCTGCATACTCATGAACTCACTGCCAGCGGCCAGCAGCGCCTCGGCGCCAACCGCGGCGATCTCGTTGTCGGTGACGCCGTGCCTGACTGCCGCCACTGCTGCCTTCAGGCCCAGGCCGGTTGTGTGCGCGCTGCGCCGCAGACAGGCCAGTTCCGCCGGGGATTTCACGATACGCACGCGCTTGAGGAGCAAGGCGCTGTCGACAAACCGGATATCCGGCAGGCGGGTCCGGACACCCTCGATCACACCGTGCCGCAGGGAGCCGTGCCAGAAATCAACGCCGACCCGCTCCTCGAACCCCGACAGCGCTTCGACCAGTGGCTCCAGCACCTCGCCGATGCCTTCCCAGCGATACCCCACCACCTGTTCCACCCGGGTGGTGACCATGGCCGGCCCCATCTCGATGGAGGGCACCTGCAACAGGAGGCTGGCAGGCGTCACCACCAGCGCCACGTGCACCGACACCTCGAAGGTGCTGTAGCCGGTCAGGTAAAAGATATCGGAAGGGTCAGTGAGCAGAAGCGCACTGATGTCGTCTCGGGCCATACCCGCCCGCACCCTGGCCAGCCGGGACTCGAATTCTGCGGGTGGGAACGGACACTCCGCGCCCCGTGCGACACTGGACAGTGCAGTCTGGTAGGCATTGAAGTCCATGGGGCATCCTCCCGCAAACGCTTCCTTTCAGAAGGGTGGACCCAAAACTTCCGTTGATCAACTCTCGGCCCGGGAATCAGCTCCCGGGATTGAGAAAGCGCACCATCTGGCTGCCAATGGACTCAATCGGGGCAGTAATGGCGCGTTGAATGCTGTTAGTGACCACGCGGGAGAAACCGGAGCCCGCGTCACTCTCCAGAAATGCAATGTACAGCGCCAGTTCCTGCGCGCTGATGTCGCGATAGGTAAACAGGTAGCTGTCGAAAACCTGCTGGTTCACCATACCCTCAAGCATGCCGCGCTGGCTCTCGATCTGCGACTGAATCTGCTCGAAGGACGCCGCATCGCTGCCTTTCAGAGCGGATAACGCGGTCGCCAGGCCCAGCTGCACGGCAATGGAGGTGTCGACCGCGCTCTCGGTTGCGCGCGAGGCCTTGTCGAAACGGTCAAACATGTCGACACGCTCGCTGCCGCGGAAGCGCCTGTTGAGTTCCGCTGCGCGGGTCTGGATTTCCGCCCAGGCTTCCGGCCGCGACGCGGCGATTTCCGCAGCGGCAATTTTCTGCGCCAGCGGGGTGTCGTACCAGTCCATCACCGACTGCAATTGCGCATCGCTGAGCGTGGATTCCAGGTCAGCGGTGATCTCCGCCTGAATCTTCTGCGCGTTAAAGCTGTTGCTGACCATGTGGCCAATGGTGTCTGCCGCGAACGGCGGCACCCGGCCACTTTGCTTGAGCCCGTCGCGGATACCCTGGCTCATCATCGCCGGGTACTGGGCAACGATGTCATCAATGGGTGATGCCGCCAGCACTGCATCGGCAGATGGAGCGGCCTGAGCCGTCCCCCACAAAAGAGCGACGGAAACTAAAACCGGTTTAATTTGGGAAAATGCTTTCATGGCCTATCATCCGAGAAGATTGATGGGCGGTTTATGCCACGGTAAAAGCACCCCCTGCAAGCGATACCGGGTGTGGTTTGATGACAAATTGGTAGGGTAACGGAGGGTTCTGGTTTTCCAGCCCATGAGTAAGCTCAGCAAACGTCTTAATGTTTGGAAGTCTCGACTGAAGTGGTACGGGCTGCCGGTGCTCGGCCTGGTGATCGCCAGCTGGGCAACCCTGAGGTTCAGCCTGCTTGAGCCTGAGCCGCCCCTGCAGCAGGAGAACGTGTGTGAGATCTTCCGCGAACAACCGGTGTGGTATGACTACGCCAGACAGTCCGAGGAGAAATGGGGCACGCCCATCGCTACACAGATGGCCTTCGTGTATTACGAATCGTCCTTTCGGAGCCACGCGCGCCCCCCGCGACGCACGCTCTGGGGATTCATACCCTGGACCAGACCAACCTCGGCGTATGGCTACGCGCAGGCGCTGGACCCGGCCTGGGGCGAGTACCTGGAAGCGAACGGTGACGGGCCCTTTGTGGTGCGGACCCATATGGAACATGCCCTGGATTTTGTCGGCTGGTACAATTATCTGACCAACCGCCAGCTCGGCATTCCCTTTCACAGCCCGCGCAACCTGTACCTCGCCTACCACGAAGGCCGCACCGGCTATGCCCGACGAAGCTATGAGGCCAAACCGCGCATCGTCGAGCTCGCCTCACGGGTGCAAACCCGCGCCTATCGCTACGACAACCAGTTGAAAAGCTGCGAGAAAGAGTTCCAGTGCTGGCGCTGGTATCAGTTCTGGCCGATCTGTGGCTAGGCCTGGCGCCGGGGTTCGATCAGCGTCTGCAGTGACTGTAATCGTTCCACCAGATACTCCATGACGATCCTCACCCTCGCCATTTGCTGGGTGTCGTGGTTGACGTGCAGCCACAAATCAACGCTCTCGCCTTCCAGAGGCTCCGACAGCCGCCGCAGCTCTCTCGCGCTTTCCCCCAGGTAACACGGCAGCACCGCCAGGCCGGCGCCTGCGATGGCCAATGCGTGCATCGACTGCAGGCTGTTGCAGCGAATCACCGATGGCACATTTTTCAGATGCTTGCGGTACCAGCGCCCGGTCGCCAGGTGGCTGAAGGTCTCATCCGGAATGATCCATACGCAGCCCTCCGGGTGACTCTCGACGTCCATATTGCGATGTCGCCGGCAGTACTGCGCCGAGCCATACACCGCAGACTCAACGGCGGCGACGCGCTCACCCTCCAGAGTTGCCTGGGGCTTGTTCTCGGGGCGCAGGGTCAGATCCGCCTCCCGATGACTGAGGTTGGCCACGTCGTTATCGGTCAGCACTTCCAGCTCGATATCCGGAAACTCCCGCACCAGATCGGACAGTATCGGGCTGAGCAACGGCGCCATCATGGCATCCTCCGCCGCCAGGCGAACCTTGCCTACCGGTGCGGAGTCCTGGCCGACCAGCTTGCGCTCGAGATTGTCCATCTCGACGGTCAGCCGCTGGGCTTCCCTGAACGCGGTTTCGCCCACCGGTGTGAGCTGCAAACCGTCCCGGGAACGCTCGAAAAACTGCACTCCCAGCGCCTCTTCCATCTGGTCGAGCCGCCGCAACACCGTGGTCTGGTGAACACCCAGAATGTCGCCGGCCCTGGCGAGTGTTCCGCCTATTGCCAGTGCGTGAATATATCGAAGATAATCCCAGTCCATAGTGACTGCATATTTGCAACGTGAGTACGGATTTTAACGTATTTATGCTGCAAATAAGAACCCTTAGAATTGTTTGTAAATTAAAGATAGATCCCTAACTAACCCACCCCCTACAAGGAGGAAGGCGCTATGACTCAGAAGCATATCGCAACCGTTCACCCGCTGCCGTCCAGCATCCTCCACAACAGTGTTGAGGTCAGGCGCCAGTATACCCGCACTGCCACCAGGCAAGCGGTTCAGTTCATCGGCAGGAAGCTGCGCATTGCAGGTCGTCGCGCCCAGGCTGCAACTACGGACATGCCCCAGGCAATGCAAGGCGGCCACTGAACCCGAAGCGGGCGTCAGGAGCAGGGAAGGGTTTGCGCAAGGATGTGAAAAAGGATGTCAGGAACACCGGTGGCGCCGCAGGCACGGTCCACCGGTGTTTTTCGTTATAGACTCAGAACTCCCAGACCACTTTGGTCTTCTGACCGAACCACTCGTCCATCTTCCGGTTGTAGTAGTCCTCAATCACGTTGCGTTTGATCTTCATGGTAGGCGTCAACATGCCGTTTTCCATGGTCCAGGGTTCCTTGACCACTACCACGAACGCCAGCTTTTCATGGGCTTCGCATTCGGCATTCACCGCTTCCAGCTCCTGCGCCAGCTCCTGCTCGAGCTCCGCACGACTACCACCGGTTTCCAGCGCCTCCCTTGCCTCATCCGACAACAGCACCATCAGGCATGGCTGCGGCTGATTGGCACCGGCCACACACACCACCTCGGCTTTCGGATGGTTGAACCGGTTCTCGATAGGAACCGGCACCACGTACTTGCCTTTCGAGGTCTTGAACAGATCCTTGACCCGGCCGGTGATCCGCAGGCAGCCATCACCATCAATTTCGCCCATATCACCGGTTTTCAGGAAGCCGTCATCGGTTACATCTTCCCGGGTTTTCTCTTCGTTCTTGTAGTACCCGAGCATCTGGCCGGGGCTCTTCACCTCGACCTCATCACCCTCACCCAGGCGGTGCTCGACCCCCGGATTGGCCATACCCACGGTGCCGACCTTGGCCTGGCCGGGGCGGTTGGCGTGGGAATAACCGAAGTTCTCGGACATCCCGTAGACCTCCAGCAGCTCCAGCCCCAGGCCGCGATACCAGGCAATGATTTCGCCGGACAGCGGCGCAGCGCCGGTGAGAGCCGCGCGGCAGTGATCCAGCCCCAATTGCTTGAGCACTTTTTTCTTCACCACCGATTTGAGAATCGGAATGTTGAACAGCACTTTCTGCTTTTTCGGCGGCAGCTTGGCGTTAACGCCCAGGTAAAACTTCATCCACAACCGCGGCACCGAGAAGAACAGCGTCGGTCGGGCCCGCTGCAAATCCTCCTGGAAGGTATCGAGCGAGTTGGCGAAATACAGGTGGAAGCCGTAATACAGCGACTGGGTTTCCACCGCCGCCCGCTCGGCAACGTGGGCCAGCGGCAGGTAGGACAGCATGCGCTCATCCGATGACACCGGGAACAGCTGCTGCAAACCATCGGCCACTGAAATCATAGTGCGGAAACTGTGCATCACGCCTTTCGGGCGACCGGTGCTGCCGGAGGTGTAGACAATGGTCGCCAACGCGTCCGGGTCGGGCAGTTTCGGTTCAGCCGGCTCGCATCCGGCAATGATGTCCAGCCACTTCGGCGTGTCGTCCCGCGGCGACATGGGCAATGAGATCATCGGCAGTTCCGGCGGTATGTGGCCCTTGATGTCATTCCAGCCATCGGCGGTGCCATCGAGCTTGCCCAGAAACAGCAGTTTTGCCTCGCTGTGTTCAAGGATGTAGGCCGCGGTGTCACCGTTGAGGGTCGGGTATAGGGGAACAGACACATGACCGGCCGCCCAGATGGCCAGATCCGCGAGGATCCAGTGGGCACTGTTTTTGCCAAGAATGCCGATGTTGCTGCGTTCGGGTAACGCCAGGCTGTTCAGGTGAGCCGCCATGCGCGACACCTGGTCCGCAGCCTGGCTCCAGGTGATGTCTTCGACCCGCCCGTCCGGAAATGGCTGGGTCAGGTATACGTTGTCCGGATTCTTGTTTGCCCAGTAGTACAGGCAATGAAGGGAGGATTGCTTCTCAAGGTCTACAGCCATCTTGGGCTCCTTGTTGTTATTGTCAGACACGGACTGACTCTTTGTTTCAGGTCATCTGCATACTACCGGCATTTCACCCTTACTCAATAGCCGCTGGTGCCTCAAAAACTGACTGATTGTTACTTTATTGCAGGCCAGCGCGCAATCGAATCGTGACAGTTGCGCAGGATGGTCTACAGTTGGTGGCTCAGCGTACTGAACAGGGTCACTTCCGGAGATGCCCATGAAAACAACAAATCGCTCTTACCTGATCTTCCCTGCCTGGGGCTTCATCCTGATGGGTTCTGCGGCCTTTATCTATTGTGCCTCGGCCGGGCTTTTGGTTTCCTAGGTCAATCCCACCGGCAGTCATCGCATGATGCCCCCTGATCCGTGTATGCTCTGAGCACTCACAAAAGCCAGGGACCACATCCATGCAAGAACTTGTTCTGTATCACTATGCCATGTCACCTTTCGGTGAGAAGACGCGGGCCATGCTCGGCTATGCCGGCCTCAGCTGGCAGTCTGTCATCGTGAAAGAGATGCCGCCGCGACCAGTGCTGGACAAGCTCGCCGGCGGCTACCGGAAAATCCCGGTGGCGCAACTGGGGGCGGACGTATTCTGTGATACCCGCTCTGTCGCGCGGGAAATTGCGCGGCTCAGTGGCAAGCCCGAGTTGATTCTGGAACAGCAGCCACAGGCGGTGCAGGACTTTGTGCGGGAAGCCGATCTCGAGGTATTCCTGGCCTGCGTGATCGCCGCCAGTGACGGCCGTATGCTGAAAAAGCTGATCCGTGAAACCTCTCTGTACAACACCTTCCGCTTCCTGAAAGACCGGATCAATATGGGGCGCAAGGCCCGGGTAAAGGCGCTCAAGGGGCCTGAAGCCAAGGCTCGGGTGCTGGCGCACATGGCGCAGATGGAAGGCATGCTGGAACAGGACTTCCTGTTCGGAGACACACCCTGCATCGCAGATTTTTCTGCCTACCACGGACTCTGGTTCGCGTGTGACCTGGCGGGCAAGCCCTGGCTCCGGGATTACCCGCGGGTTGAAGGCTGGCTTCAACGGATGCGATCCTTCGGCCATGGCCAGCGTGCAGAAATCACGGATGAACAGGCGCTGGATATCGCCAGAACCGCCGACCCCAGAGCACTGGAGGCAGCCTCTGAACACCCCCTCACCGGGCAGGCTGTGACCGTGGCGCCAGACGATTACGGCCGTGACCCTGTGCAGGGCCTGCTCCTGTTCGGCAATGAGCACACCACCATCCTGAAGCGGGAACACCCCAGAACCGGGACCGTGCACGTGCACTTCCCGGCGCAGGGTTTTGCCATAACCGCTGCCTGAGCCAACGCCCGGAAGCACGCACTGACAACTGTATACATATACAGCTTCGGTGCGCTACACTGCTTTCCATACGTAACGACTCTCCCGCGCCGCGCCCTGCCGGCGGGGGACCCCATTGGAGAGATTCATGGCTGTACAAGCACTGTACTACTCGGAAAGGGATGGACTGGAGATGGCGCTGAAAAACCCGGATACCCTGCTGTTTTCATCCAAAGCGGACGCCGATGCACGAGACAAGGTGCTGGAACTCGCGGAAGAAATCACCCAGTTCCTGCAGGCTCGGGTTGAGGGCATGGACGAGGCCCTGGCGGAAAAAGCGGCGCTGGCCATCGCCGAGGAAAAAGACTTGTTCGGCCGTGCACTGAAAAAGCCGTCGTTGCTGAACCAGACGGCGCTGACCGAGTAACAGCGGCGTCCGCGCTCAGGGAGGAGCGCACAGCCTCAGCGCCGGAAGCGCGTTTCCAGCACCACCGACGAGTTGGTGCGTTCCACCCCCTCCAGATTGCCGATGTCATCCAGAACCGAACTCAACTCCTCCAGAGACTGGGCCTGAACAATCGCGATCAGGTCGTACTCACCGCTTACCGAAAACAGCTGTGACACCTGACTGATGTTTTCCAGTGCCACGTTGGTGCGCGACGTCAGCTTCTGAATCACCTTGATGGAGACGTGAGCCTCCACCTGGCTGGCTTCGAATCGGCCCCCCAGCTGCACCGAATAGCCCTTGATCACACCGCTGCTTTCAAGGCGCGCCAGCCGATGCTGCACCGTCGAGCGGGACAGGTTAAGCGCACGCGCAAGGTCCGACACACTGGTTCTGGCGTTCTGCCGCAGCAGCAACAACAGCCTCTGATCCTGTGTTCCAAGCATAATGCCCACTCATTTCGTCATTTTGATAAATTATTTCATTATTCCGTTAATTTTGCCACTACAAACCGGCATTGCTCCCTTACATACTGCCCCAATACAAACAATCAGAACCGATCCGCCGCGGGGTTACACCATGATTATTCGCCCGATCCAGCATCAGGACCTGGAAGCACTGCGTGCCATCGCCCGGGAATCCGGCCCGGGGTTTACCTCACTGGTGGATGACCCGGACTTTCTGAGGCGCAAGATCGCTCTCAGTATCGACAGCTTTGCCCGATCACCCCGGACCCCTGACGATGAGCATTATCTGTTCGTGCTGGTGGATGAAAACAGCGGACGTGTCATGGGCACTACGGCCATCGAAGCCCGCGCCGGGCAGGATCGCCCGCTGTTTCATTTTCGACACAGCGCTGGCGCTCCGGGAACGGCGGATGAACCAGACCAGTTGATCCGTTGCAACCACTACACCGGTTGCAGCGAAATCTGCAGCCTGTATCTGCGGCCAGGTGATCGGCGACCGCAGGCGGGCAAACTGTTGTCAAAAGTACGCTTCCTGTTCATGGCCCAGCACCCACAACGCTTTGAGGACACGGTGATCGCCGAAATGCGGGGAGTATCAGACGAGCACGGCCAGTCGCCTTTCTGGAACGGGTTACGGGCGCAGGCGGGCAATCTCGATTTTGCCACGGTTACGCGCCTGGCCGGCACCGGCGACACCCGCCTGCTCGACAAGCTGCTACCTGGCGGGTCCCTGTGCACCGCTTCCATCGGTGAGCAGGCTCGCCGGGTGATCGGTGAGGTTCACGAGCGCACCCGGCCCGCCCTGAAAATGCTGACGGACGAGGGTTTCCGCTACACCGGCTATGTGGACCTGTTTGATGCTGGCCCTACCGTCGAGTCACCGCTTGCCGGCATTGCCAGCATTCAGGGTTCTGAGGCCTGCCGGGTTCAGGTGGTGGATGACAACGTACCCGCGATCACTCGCAACCGGCCGGGCCACCTTAACCAGGCCCTGTTACTGACCAATGGCGGTGTCCGCGATTTTCGCGCTACGATCACCCATGGGGCAACCTGGCTGCCGCACCACCGTTTGCTGAGTGTTCCCCGCTCTCTGGCCGGCAAACTGATGCTGGAAACCGGTTCGGTCGCCCGCTGTCTTGCACTGGCTCCAACCGCAGACCAGAAACAGCCACGCAGTCACTCACCGTTACTGGAGGCCCGCTATGCACACTGATCGGGAATCGCTGTTCCACCACTTGTGGGAAGACTACCGCAGAGTGACCCCTTCGGCCGAAGGCCTTCACCGCATTCTGGGCGCCGAGGAGGGCCAGGGCATTGTCAACGACCACATCGCCCTGCGCACCTTCAACCTGGCCCCGGTAGGGCTGGACGCCCTCGCGGAACACTTCACCTCGCTGGGCTATTACGCCGGTGGTGAGTACCGGTTCGGCGCCAAAAAGCTCTATGCCCGCCATTATGAACACCCGGACCCACTGGCCCCGAAAGTCTTCATCTCCGAATTGTTAACCGAGCAATACTCGCCTGATCTGCAGGCTGTTGTCCGTAACCTGGTGGCGCAGGTGTCGCCCGCCAGCGTGTCCGCCGACAATTTTCTGTATTCCGGCCGCCACTGGGATCTCGATTACGCCACCTACCAGACCTTGTTGCAGGAAAGCGAATACGCCGGATGGCTGGCTGCCTGGGGCTTCCGTGCCAATCACTTCACGGTCAGCATCAACCAGCTCGGGCAGTTTCACAGTGTCTCAGGCATCAACCAGCTGTTGAAAGACAAGGGCTATCGGGTCAACAGCTCTGGCGGCGAGATCAAGGGGTCGCCTGCAGAGCTGCTTGAGCAGTCGTCGACCATGGCCGACCGCATTCCGGTGCAGTTCTCTGACAGGACGGCAACCATACCCAGCTGTTTCTATGAATTTGCGCTGCGCTATCCCGACGCCAGCGGCCAGCTGTATCCGGGCTTTGTCGCCGCGTCGGCCGACAAGATCTTCGAGAGCACCAACACAACGGGCTGATGGGCTAGCGGTTCTCTGCGGGCCAGCCCTCGGCACCTAACAGAGGAACGAAGCGCACTTCTCCCAGGCTTTCACGCTCGAACCCGGAGCGGGACACCCGGGTGATGAGCACCAGCTCCTGACCTCCGAATTCCGAGCCGACCGGCATCACCAGCCGACCCCCGATGACAAGCTGATTCTTGAGGGTTTCGGGAATCCCCGGGCCGCCCGCCGCCACCACAATGCCGTCAAACGGGGCTACCTCCTGCCACCCCAGTGTACCGTCACCGCAGCGCACATGGACATTCAGGAAGCCCTCAGCCAGCAGCACGCGGCACGCCTGCTGCGCCAGTTGCGGAAGCCGCTCGATACCGAACACCTCCCCGGCAATGCAAGCCAGCACTGCCGCGCCATAACCTGAGCCGGTTCCGATATCCAGCACTTTCTCTCCGCCCTGCATCGACAGGGCCTCCGCCATCAGTGCCACGATGTAGGGCTGGGACACGGTCTGGCCATGGCCGATGGGCAACGGGCCGTCGTCGTAGGCCTGCTCGCGCAGCTCGTCCGGCACAAACTGCTCCCGCCTGACCCGACGCATTGCAGCCAGAACCGCGGGCGAGAACTGGCCCCGACCGCGGACCTGGTAATCCACCATCGACGCCCGGCGGGCGGTAAAATCGGGCGCGTCCATTCTGTGCACCTGATGCAAAGGGGTGAAATTCCAGCCTACCCTTGCCCTGACGCGCTCCCCTTGACGCCGGTCAATATCCAGACCGATCCGCCGACCGAAGGCTTCACCCCGGGCTGTCACATTGCATGTCACCCGGGGCCGCAGGCAAAGCTTCTGCTTTTGTCTCGAGCTGGAAAGGACTAGGATTATGTGAACCAATTCATGTTTTCTGGGCGGAGAGGCAGAATGACCTCAGGTTCCATGGCAGTAAGAGGGATGCTTCTGTCAGCCTTGTGCCTGTGCTCCATGGGCAGCGTGGCTAACGACACCATCCGCACCCGCATGGGCGCCATAGATCTGGACTTCCCCGTCAGCGCCCTTGGCAAGATTCTTACCAGCGACAAGACCCTCTCAAGCTTCTACCGGGAGCGGGATTATACCCTCGCCTGGAGCGAGGCAGC
The DNA here is from genome assembly GCF_023156235.1 of Marinobacter goseongensis. Taxonomy (GTDB): domain Bacteria; phylum Pseudomonadota; class Gammaproteobacteria; order Pseudomonadales; family Oleiphilaceae; genus Marinobacter; species Marinobacter goseongensis. Next base: position 55,130 of record NZ_JAKZAI010000005.1, read on the forward strand.
GGATCGCCGGGCTTTGCTCGATGCCGTAGCGGCAGCACAACACCATGGCCTGTCCCCCAACGACTACAACCTGGCGCAACTCACACGCGTGGCTGCCGGCGATACCCGGCACCTGGACGCCGAAGCCCAGGCCGACATCGATCTGCTACTGACCGACAGCGCCCTGCTGCTGGCGTCTCATCTGCGCTACGGCAAGGTGAACCCGGAAGATCTGCGTCCGGAGCCGGACGCCAGCCACCCGGACCGCGGCATCGATGACCTTCTGGCGGAGGCCCTGGCGGCCGACAACGTTGAGCAAGGGTTGAAACGCCTGGCCCCCGCCACGCCGGGCTATCAGCAATTGCTGAGCGCCCGGGCGGCCGTGGCTGCGCTGATGCGTGAGCCCTGGGAACGCATCCCGGAGGGCGAGACCATCCGGCCGGGAAACAGCGATGAACGCGTGCCGCACGTCCGGCAACGGCTGAGGGCTCTGGGTGACCACCCCCACCCGGACAGCGACGCCCCAGAAGCGATTGCCACCCGGCACGACCCTGCCCTGGTGGCCGCTGTGCAACGATTTCAGGCACGGCACGGGCTGGATGACGACGGCCTGATTGGCCGGGATACCCTGGCCGCGATAAACCTCACACCGGCAAAGCGCCTCACCCAGATTGACGCCAACCTGGAGCGCTGGCGCTGGCTGCCAGAGCAACCCGGAGACACCTACATCGTTGTCAACGTGGCCGGATTCGAGCTCACCATGATTCGCAAGGGTGAGGAGGTGCTGCGCACCCGGGTGATTGTGGGCCGCCCCTACCGTCAGACGCCGCTGTTCAGCGACAGCATTCGTCACCTGGTTTTCAACCCCAGCTGGACGGTACCCCGTAGCATCATGATCGAGGACCAGTTACCGGTTATTCGCCAGAATCCGGACTATCTGAGCAACCTGGGCTTTTCGTTGTATCGCGGCTGGGGACCCGACCGCATACCGGTCGACCCGGATACCGTTGACTGGTGGGCGCTGTCTGAAAACTACTTTCCGTTTCAGCTGATTCAGGAACCCGGCCCGAGCAATGCCCTGGGGCAGGTGAAGTTCATGTTCCCGAACGAATTCGATGTGTATCTGCACGACACCCCGGCCCGGCACCTGTTCGCCAGCAGTCAACGCTCGTTCAGCTCCGGCTGCATCCGCGTGGAAAACTCCCTGGAACTCGCCCGCCTGTTGCTGGAAAGCCAGAACGGATGGTCCGGCAACCGGCTGAATCGCGTGCTCGACTCCCGCGAGCTGACCAAGGTCTATCTTGAAAACCCGGTACCGGTGCACCTGGAATACTGGACGGCATGGGTAGACGACGCCGGCACACTGAACTTGCGCGACGACATTTATGAACGCAACGGCCCGGTCACAGCCGCGTTGGAAACCTCACTGGACTATGATGGCCGAATTCATCAGGCCAGTGCCAACTGAGCGTCCTTATCAGCCATTTTAACTGGCTGCGCCCCGCAACATCGCCTGCATCAGTTCATTGGCATCGAATTTGGTCAGTGCCTCGTTGGCGCCGACCTGATTGGCATAGCTCAGGCTCATCTCACTGTTCAGTGAGGTGTGCAGGATGATGTAAGGCTGCTTGAGCGCGGTGTTGTCACGAATGGTGAATGCCAGCTCGTAGCCATCCAGCCCCGGCATCTCGATATCGCTGACCAGTATGTCCACCGGGCGCCCGTTGCTGTCCGCTTCCAGCAACATCGTCAACGCGTTCTGTCCGTTGGTGGTCACTTCGTAGGAAATGCCCTTGTTGTCGAGAACGTCCGACAGCTGCTTGCGGGCCACCTGGGAATCGTCAACCAGCAGAATGCGCTGGGCACGCAGGGTTTCGCTCTCCCTATCGGTCAACGCCGCGGCTTCGGCGTCCACTGCAGCGGGATAGACTTTGGAAAGCAGCAGCTCCACGTCCAGCAACTGAATCAAATCACCCTCAAGGTCAATCAAGCCAGTCAGGAAGGCCTGATCGCCCAGCGCTGCCGGGGGCGACTTCACGTTTTTCCAGTCCGCTTCAATAATCTTGTTCACGCTTCGCACCACGAAACCGATTTCCTGGCGCTGGATATCGGTCACGATGATCGATGCCGACGTCAGCTCGTCCGTCGTCAACGCTTGGCCACCGACGGCCGCAGCCATATCGATGACCGGCACGGCTGCCCCACGGAACGACATGGTCCCCAGCACCGCAGCGTGGCTGTGTGGCAATCGTGTCAGGCGTGCAAACGGCAGGATCTCGCGGATTTTCAGCGTGCCGATGGCGAACAGTTTCTGACCGGTGAGGCTGAACAGGAGTAACTTCTGGGCGTGGGCGGTTTGTCTGGGCATTTAGGGTGCGAATCCTTCGGCAGCGTGAAACAACATAAATACTCTAGCAGAGCCGTCACGCGGAAGGGTATCAGTAATCTACAGTCCGCGAAGGTAACCCGGCCCGTTCAACTGCTGCATTTGCCGCTGAACCCAGGCAGCGCGCTCCCACACGTAGGGTGACGGATCGCCCGCACTGAGCACTTTCGGATTGGGCAACACTGCCGCCAACCGCGCCGCCTGGGAACGTGAGAGGTCGCGGGCACTGACACCGAAATAGGCCAGGCTGGCGGCCTCGACGCCGTAGATGCCGGGGCCGAATTCGGCGATGTTGAGGTACACCTCCAGTATACGCCGCTTGGTCCAGAATGCCTCCAGCCCCAATGCCAGACCCGCCTCCAGGGCTTTGCGGATAAAGCTCCGGCCATTCCACAGGAACAGGTTCTTGGCGGTTTGCTGGGTGATGGTGCTGGCCCCACGGAGACCTTCGCCGGCCCGGTATTCATCAAGCGCTTTGCGGATCGCGGCAAAATCGACCCCCCAATGCTCCGGGAAGCGCTGGTCCTCACTGGCAACCACCGCCAGCGGCATCCACGGTGAAATCCGCCCATAATCGATCCATTGATGATGTACCTTGCCGTCCGCCTTGCCCAGACTGTGAGCCAGCATGAAGGCCGTGGTCGGCGGATTCAGGAACCTCAGCACCAGCAGTGTCGTTACCAGCAACACAGCAATGCCCGCCAGGAACCAGGCAACATGACGGGTAAACCGTCGGAATACGGATTTCTTGGCCAAACAGGAACTCCCACATGCCTGCAACTATGCTCAGAGGTGAGTAGTATGTCGTTAATTCTACCCCGTTTGAATTACGGCTCCGTCAGGCAGCGTGCATTCATCGGTACCCGCACTGTCGGCGTATAGATCTACACTACCCGCTTCGGGATCAGGTCAATGGTAGAGCATCTGGAATGCGATCAGGGCGTGCGCCTGTTACTGACGCCCAATCGCTCGCTGAGCTGGCAAGGCAACGTGCGGATCTGGCTGGTACTGTTTGTGGTGTCTCTGGTGATTTCCATGGGTATGGCGATTGCCGGGGCATGGGTCATTGTGCCGTTTGCCGGCCTGGAGCTGGTGGCGTTGGCTGCCGGCATTTATGTCACGTCCCGGAACTGTCAGGCCCGCGAGGTGCTGATGATTGGCCCCGGCGGCATTACCCTCGAAAAGGGGCGCACCACGAAACACAGCGAGTGGCACTTCCCCGGCCAATACACCCGGGTAAGAGTCCGCTTGCCCCGCCACCCCTTTGCACCACCCAAGCTGTTCCTCACGCACCGGAATCAGACGATCGCGCTCGGCCCATTCCTGAATGTGGAAGATACCCAGATTCTGCTACGGATTCTGGAGGGAAAAGGCGTGACGCTGGATCGCCAGACACCGTCACCGAACGTGAGCTTCTGGTTCTGATGTCCGGCAACCGGACGGTCAGGGACTGGTGAGGATCGATTGCAGTTTCTGGGTGAGTTCGACCGCCTCGCTGCCGAGTGCGGTGAGATAGCCACCGTCGTTCTGGGATATCAGTCCTTTGTCATACAACCGCTGCGCCGCTCTCACCGATTCTTCGGATGCGGAGTGCTGGTGCACCTTGATGCCCTCCAGCGCGGACGTGGAATGGAACAGGGCCAGCAGGTTAAGTTCAGCAAGATGATCAGGCGAAAAAGCCATGGACGATCCTCGTTAACATTGGGAGTTTCCCTTTAAGTTCTATACGAGGATCGTGCTTTCTACAACGTCTTTTCACCCCTGATTGTCAGCCCGCAGGCTGTTGCCTCACTCCGCGGCCGGAGCGGTCTGACTGACCAGGCCGTCCAGCTCGCCGTCTCGACGCGCAGCATCCAGTGCCGCCTGCAGTTCCTCGACCACCGCAGGATCGGTTTCGTTGCTGAATGCCAGATACATGGGAGTCTCCCGGAAGGTCAGCACCGGCAGCAGATCGGAGATTCCATGCTCATCCTGCGCCACCTGGGGCCCGACCAGACCGTCGGTCACCCACAGATCCGCCTCGCCCAGCGTCAGGCGACGGGGGTTCACGTCACCGGACACGCTCATCACCACCTCAAACCCCTGACTGACCAGGTAGTCGGACATGACATCGCCCTTGTAACCGGCAATCCGGTAATCCCTGGCGTCTTCCAGAGACGTCAGCGTGATGTCAGAGCCCGGGGCAGCGAACAGGGTCCACTTGATCGGGGCCAGCGGGCCCACCCACTGGAACTGTTCCTCCCGCTCATCGGTGCGCGCGGTGCAGAACAATCCGTGGTTTTCCCGCCCCTGGACCCAGCTGTAGGCATAACTCCAGTCACGCATCTTGATCACGTAGTCGTAGTCCACCCTGGCCAGCATGGCTTTCACCATTTCGCTGCAGATACCGGTGATGTCCTCCTCACTGTGCGCAAATCCCTTGCCCGTTCTGGTCTCGTTATACGGAGGGTAATTCTCTGTGAAAATGTACAGCCGTTCGGAGGCGCTGGCACGGCCGGCCAGTATCAGCAGGCAGGCCAGGACACACAGCAGGGCGCTGCGGGCTCCGGTCATGGACGGTGTCATTGGGTAAGGCATTCTTTTATCCCTTTTGACGAAGCGGGTTTGTCTGTTATGGAATAGGTGCATAAGTGATGCACTGGCATAAATTGTCAGCGCTTCTGATCGTTTATGCCATCCCGACATCATTACCTGATACGGATCGAATGTCAGTGACAAAACGTATCCGGGCTCCGGCGAGGCCACAGTTAACATTTACGCCGGGAATGGCGCTCAGTTCACACAAGGATTCAACCAACGCCGTAATGTAATGCGCGACGTTTTCAGTTAAAACATCCGGTAGTGCACAACAATAACGAACAGGCTTCTTCTATGACGGATAACACACAAGCGGAATCGGAAACCTTCGATTTCATCATTGTGGGTGCCGGAACCGCGGGTTGTCTGCTGGCCAATCGCCTCAGCGCCAACCCGGAGAACCGGGTGCTGCTGGTCGAAGCCGGTGGCCGGGACAACTACCACTGGATCCATATTCCCGTTGGCTACCTGTACTGCATCGACAACCCACGCACCGACTGGCGCTTCCGTACCGAGCCGGCAGCGGGATTGAATGGCCGCTCGCTGATCTATCCCCGCGGCAAGACCCTCGGGGGCTGCTCCAGCATCAACGGCATGCTCTACATCCGCGGCCAGCAACGAGACTACGACCACTGGGCCGAGGTGACTGGTGACGACGCCTGGCGTTGGGAGCACTGCCTGCCGGATTTCAGGCGTCATGAAGATCACTACCGTCTGGACGACGGCGGTGATGCAGACGGCCACCATGGACAGTTCCATGGCCACGGTGGTGAGTGGCGGGTGGAGCATCAACGCCTGCACTGGCAGGTGCTGGAGGATTTCGCCGAGGCTGCGGTGCAGGCCGGCGTGCCGCGGACCCGGGATTTCAACCGGGGCGATAACGAGGGCGTGGACTACTTCGAGGTCAATCAGCGGGCCGGCTGGCGCTGGAATACTTCGAAAGCGTTTTTACGACCGGCCGCCAAACGCCGCAACCTGACCGTTCGTCATTCCACTCAGGTGCTGGGACTTGAAATGGACACCCACAACGGTGACGCACGCCGCTGCAGCGGCGTGCGACTGTCGGCACCGAATGCCGCAGAGATACTGGTACGAGCGACCCGCGAGGTAATTCTGTCCGCAGGCGCCATCGGTTCACCCCAGTTGCTGCAGTTGTCCGGGCTTGGCCCAGCCGAATTGCTGGGCCAGCACGGGATTCCGGTCGTGGCGGATCTGCCCGGGGTGGGCGAAAACCTGCAGGATCACCTGCAAATCCGCTCGGTGTACAAGGTGCACGGTGCCAACACCCTCAACACCATGGCCAGCTCGCTGCTTGGTAAGGCCAGGATCGGTCTCGAGTATCTGCTCAAACGCTCCGGCCCCATGAGCATGGCACCCTCCCAGCTCTGCATCTTCACCCGCAGCTCCCCGGAGTTTGATTTCGCCAACATTCAATACCACGTGCAGCCCCTCAGCCTGGATGCCTTTGGCCAGCCCCTGCATGACTTCGCCGCCATCACCGCCAGCGTGTGCAATCTGAATCCCGCCAGCCGCGGCACGGTGCGCATCCGCAGCGCTGACCCCCGCGCGGCACCGGCCATCGCTCCCAACTATCTAAGTACTGAAGAGGACCGTAAAGTGGCGGCCGACTCCTTGCGGGTCACCCGTCGGATCGCCAGGCAAGCGGCTTTCGCGCGCTACCGGCCCGAAGAATACAAACCCGGCGTTCAGTTCCAGACCGATGACGAACTGGCCCGCCTGGCCGGTGACATCGGCACCACCATCTTCCATCCTGTGGGCACGACCCGCATGGGGCGTGCGGACGACCCGATGGCCGTGGTGGACTCTCACCTCCGTGTCAGGGGTATTCATGGCCTGCGGGTGGTCGATGCCGGTATCATGCCCACCATCACCAGCGGCAACACCAACTCGCCCACGCTGATGATCGCGGAAAAAGCCGCAGCGTGGATTCTGGCGAATAAATGATCAGGAGAGGGACACATGGACAATGGGGAAACCGCCACAGGCAGCTCGGATCTCGAATCAAGACAGCGAGCGACCCTTGCCCGTCTGGACAGGTTTTCCCGCATCACCGACACGGCATTCCGTATCCCTTTCACCGGCATCCGTCTGGGACTGGACCCGATCATCGGTCTGGTGCCGGTGATCGGCGACATCATCGGGCTGGTGCTGTCGCTGTATGTGCTACTGGAAGCCCATCGGGCCGGAGCCAGCAAACGGATCAAAGCGCACATGGTGAAAAACATGCTGATCGAGACGTTTGGTGGCATGGTGCCGGTGGTGGGTGACGCCTTCGACATCGTCTACAAGGCCAACACCCGCAACACCCGTATCCTGCGGGAATACCTGGAGAAGGAACTGCAGACCCCGCCCGCGCCGAGCTTTCCCTGGAAGCAACTGGTTTTCCTTATCGTTCTGCTGGCCATCACCACCGGACTGATCATACCGCTGCTGTCAGGCTGATCCGGCACTGGTTATCACCGACCGGCCGATGACCCGGAGTGAGCGGGGCCGCCAGCACGGCGAGGGTGGCTTCCCGCTCGAGGCACAAACGCACACCGCGGTTCCCGATCATTGCGTTCAGGTCCTTTTTGTCGCTTTCCGGGTCACCACCAGTGCAACGCCGGCAATGGATATGGCGCCGCCGGTCATCGCCAGCACGCCCAGACGCTCATCAAACAGCCAGAATGCCTCCAGCGCGGTGACCGGCGGCACCAGGTAGAACAGACTCGCCACCTGGGACGCGGCGCCCTGGCGAATCAACCACATCAGCAACAGAATCGCGCCAATGGATACCCCGAGAATCAGCCACGCCATGGACAATTGCAACTGCAGTGACCAGGTCACTTCCCGGGTTTCCAGGGTGAAGGCACCGAGGGCAAAGAACGCCGCCGCGGCGCTGTACTGAATCAGGGTGCCAGCGACCAGGTCGGCCTGGGTGCCGTGGCGCTTCTGGTAAACCGTGCCGAGCGAGATACCGGTGAGCGAGAAGCCCGCCCATACCAGTGTCCAGAGCGGAAAGCCGGCACTGCCGACCCGGTCGCCGGCGAACTTCTCCAGCAACACCAGAGTCACCCCGATCAGCCCCAGCCCCAGCCCCAGCCACTGCCGACCCGATACGCCCTCCTTGAGAATCACCACAGCGGCCGCCGCGGTCACCAGCGGCTGTAGCCCGACAATCAACGACACAATGCCCGATGGCATGCCGCCCTGAATGGCATAGTAAACGCCGCCCAGGTAACAGCCGTGCACCAGCAACCCGGTCACCGCCAGATGCCCGGCACTGCGCCAACCCGGCCAGCGCGTTTTCATCACCCAGGCCAGCCCCGCCAGCAGCGCGAGCGTCAACAGCATGCGGATCAGCAGCAATGTGAAAGGCTCGGCATAGGGCAGCCCGTACTTGGCACCGATAAAACCGGTACTCCACAGCCACACAAACAGAGCCGGAACAAGATAGGTAAAGAACAGGGATCGCATGGAACTCACCGGAATGAACAACGTTCAGGATCTATCTACTGTAGTTGTCAGCAGGCAATCATTACAGATACAGAATGCCACCTTTAGAACCAGCACAGGTTGGCCACCAGCTGTGCTGGGACCCGGGGTGGCAAACGGCTATCATCTGCGCCATGAAACTCTCACGCATCCTCAGCAACCAGAACGGTGTCAGTCGCCAGCGCGCCAACGCGCTGATTGCCGCTGGCCGCGCCACCATCGATGACCGGGTATGCAGTGACGCCGCACGGGACGTGAGCCGGTTCGAAACAGTCAGGGTGGATGGCCGGGTAATCCAGCCCGGGCAATCCGCCCTTTATCTGATGCTGCACAAACCCGCAGGCTACCTCAGCGCCACCCGGGACGATCTCCACCCCACCGTGCTGGCACTGGTGCCCCCGGAGCTCCACACTGACCTGCACATCGCCGGGCGCCTGGACCGCGCCTCGACCGGTCTGCTGATTCTGACCAACGACGGCAACTGGTCGCGCCGCCTGACCGAGCCCCGCGTCAAGCTGCCCAAGGTATATCGGGTGACGACCGCCCATCCGATTACAGCGGACACATCCCGCTGTTTTGCCGAGGGCATCTGGTTCGACTACGAGCAGCTCCGTACCTCCCCGGCCAGCCTGGAGATTCTGGGTGGCAACGAAGCCCGGGTCACCATCTATGAAGGCCGTTACCACCAGATCAAGCGCATGTTCCACGCCGTCGGTAACCGCGTCACCGCCCTGCACCGGGAGCAGATGGGCGACATTCGCCTGGATCCGGCGCTGGCTCCGGGTGACTACCGGTCTCTGCGCCGTGAAGAGACACTTTGCGTTCCGGAATAACCCACCACGTCCGCATGTCGACCGCGAACACCGTAACTTATGAAAGCGTAATAGTGCGTCAATAAACAGTATATATCTTTCAGAAACAGAACGTTAAAAACGGCAGAAAGGTCTGACCCATGGCCGGCCGAGTGTCGCCGTTTGTGCAAAACAGAAAGCTGTGCCACGTTGATAAGCGAAGCCATTAAAGGAGGAAAGGATATGCTCTATTGGGCTGTCGTGTGTCTTGTGATCGCAATCATTGCGGGCGTGCTGGGCTTTGGCGGCATTGCCGGCACAGCAGCAGGCATTGCGAAAATTCTGTTTTTCATCTTTCTGATCCTGCTGGTGATTTCTCTGGTGGCCAACGCCATGCGGGGCAAGGGCCCGAAAATATAGCCACCGCTTCAGCAGGTCCGCAGGCTGCCAACTGCTCACGCCACAACCGACGAGCAGTTGGCAGTGTCCCTAGCTCATTGTATTAATCGCGACCCATTTTCTGCTTCAGCAAGCGGTCCATCTGGCGGAACGCTGGCTGAGTCAGCCGCGTGACCGGACCGGGCAAAGCCGCCAGCGCCAGACTGCCCACGGTGCCAAGCGGACTGCCAACACGGGCCGGTTTCTTCCGGACCGCCTTCACGATCCACCCGGCGGCTTTTTCCACATCCATCATCGGCATGTGGCGATAGATGCTGGTTCTCGACGACATCGGTGTGCGCACCATCGGAAAATACACCACCGTCACATCAATGCCCCTGTCACCCAGTTCCGCCAGCAGCGACCGGGAAAAGGACTCCAGTGCAGCCTTGCTGGCAAGGTAGGCGGAGAACAGCGGAATCGGCACCTGGGAGGACAGGGTGGATATGTTCACCACCTGCCCACTGCCCTGCTCCAGCATCCGTGGCAGCAGCTTCAGGGTCAGGCCGACCGCGGCAATGTAATTGATGTTGACGGTACGTTGGTAATCGTGGAGACGATCCAATGCACCGGTGATAGGCCGGCGAATCGAGTGCGCCGCATTGTTCACCAGCACATCGACCTGCGGATGATCGTCAAGAATGCGCAGGGCGCACTGATCCAGCGATGCCTCGTCGGTCAGATCGGCCGGGTAAATCCAGGCCTGCCCACCCGTTTCCACGATGGCCCGTTGCACCTCGGCAAGTTCCTCTTCCCGACGCGCCACCAGGCACACCCTTGCCCCCAGACCGGCCAACTGCCTGGCCGCCACCGCACCGATACCGCTGGATGACCCGGTAATCACCACGGTTTTTCCCGCTAGCCTCATGTTCCCTGCCCTGTCGTTGTTATTGATTTTGCAGAGTAGAGCCGCTCCCGCGGGATTACAATGACCGGAACCGCCATCACATTTGCGGATAAGTACACGAACCGTTACGTTTCATACGCGACACAAGGACGTATACTTGCCGTTGATAAGAAAGACTTCGTTCAGGGCAGATGTGAGTGCGCAATGACCAGCAGTAAACGAATCCCGGGCTCACTGATTGTAGCTGCGTGGCTGACGCTGATAAGCGCCCCGACGCTGGGCGACACTGTGAAACGCGTGGTTCACCCCGACGGGTCGGTGGAATACACCAACGTCAACAGCAACGCGGGCAGCCCCCGCGCCTCCAGCAAAAACGAAGTGGTCTATCGCTACCGCGACAGCAACGGCGTGGTGGCCTACAGCAGCAGCCGGCCGGCCGATGCTAACTTTGATGTGATCCGCTTTCACTGCTACGCCTGCGATCCCGAATCACGGGTCGACTGGCGCACCACCCCCCTTTTCCTGAAGCCCTACCGGGATGAAATCGAGACGGCGGCCCGCCAGTTTGACCTCGACCCCGCCCTGGTCCGGGCCGTCATTCATGCCGAATCTGCGTTCAATGCCGCAGCGGTTTCGCCCAAGGGCGCGCAGGGACTGATGCAACTGATGCCCGGCACGGCGAGGGAGCTGGCAGTGACGAATGCGATGAACGCGGCTGAAAATATTCGTGGCGGCGCCGATTACCTGGCCCGGATGCTCAAGCGTTTCAATGGGGATACCCGGCTGGCTACCGCGGCCTATAACGCCGGTCCGGGTGCGGTCGGGCGCCACGGGGGCATACCGCCCTACGCCGAAACCAAGGCCTACGTTGAACGGGTGGGCATACTGCACGAACGCTACGCCGCGAACTAGAGCGCAGCGCCGCTCGGGAAAGGATTGCGGGGCGCTTTGCCCCGATCCCTGGGGCACAGATTCCCGCCGGTCAGACTTTACTCCGACGCCGCAATCAGACTGGCGTTACCGCCGGCCGCTGTGGTGTCGACGCACAGGTGGCGCTCGATCACAAAGCGCTGGTCAAGGGTGTGCTCAGTGATCAACGGCAGCAGGGCACCGTCCCGCTTCGCCAGTGCCTGGCGATATTCCCGCAACAGCGACGCTTCCGCACAGCTGACAACCGCAGTGAATCCCCGCGCCTGCTCCAGCGCCAAGGGCTCCAGCAAGCCATTCACACCCGCTATGGGCAGGCCGGCTTTCGCAGCCCGGGCGACGGTGTCTTCCACATCCGGCGCGATCACCACCACCTGGTTGCCCTGGGACAACGCCGTGGCTGCCTGTTCCAGTGCCGTTTGCTGGTCTGGCCCCAGACACACCACAACACCACGGGCGTGATTGCTCAATCGGTTCAATTCACCGGTCGGTCCCGGCAGTTCCTCGGCATGGGCGTCCAGCGGTGCAGGCACCTGGCCGAAAATCGGCGTCAGAGCTTCGATCCGAGCCTCCGGTTTCAGGGGCTTCACGTCCTTGACGCTGCCGATCAGGCTTTCCAGCTTCTTGATATCGATCGTCCTGGCACCAGACTCGGCCGCGCGTTCAACCGCACTGCCCTTGAGGAAGCGACGCACATACTGCGGCCCTCCCGCCTTCGGACCGGTACCAGACAGCCCCTCACCGCCGAACGGCTGAGAACCCACAATGGCACCGATCTGGTTACGATTGACGTAGGTATTGCCCACCTTGATGCGGCTGGAAATGCGCTCGACACGGCGGTCAACGCGGCTGTGGATACCAAACGTCAGGCCATAGCCCTTTGCGTTGATGGCATCCACCACCTTGTCGATGTTTTTGGCTTCGAACGTCGCCACGTGGAGAACGGGGCCAAAGATTTCCTCTTCCAGTTCTTCTATGCCGCTCACGCTGAGCACCGCCGGCGAGACAAACAGCCCCTTCTCCGGCACGTTCAGTTTCTTCAGCAAACGGCCCTTGCGCTCGAACTGGTCGCAATGGTCAACAATCTTCTTGCGGGCATTCTCATCGATCACTGGCCCCACATCGGTGGACAGCCGCCAGGGATCGCCGATGCCCAGTTCTTCCATGGCGCCGTACAGCATCTCCAGCAGGTTCTCGGCGATGTCCTTCTGAACATACAGCATACGCAGGGCCGAACAGCGCTGGCCGGCGCTCTGGAACGAAGACGCCAGCACATCCCGCACCACCTGCTCCGGCAGCGCGGTGGAGTCCACAATCATGGCGTTCAGACCGCCGGTTTCCGCCACCAGCGGCGCGTCCGGCGTCATGTTGTCGGCCATAACCTTGTCGATACGCTGGGCCGTTGCGGTGGACCCGGTGAAGCACACGCCGGCCACCCGTGAATCGGATGTCATCGCTGCACCCACGGTTGCGCCGGTACCCGGCACCAGCTGGATGGCATCGGTGGGGATACCGGCCTGGTGCATCAGTTCCACCGCGCGCACGGCAATCAGGGATGTCTGCTCCGCAGGCTTGGCCACCACGGTATTGCCGGCTGCCAGGTTCGCCAGGATCTGCCCGGAGAAGATCGCCAGCGGGAAGTTCCAGGGCGAGATACAACAGATCACGCCCCGCGCCTCGCCGCTGTCTTTGTAACGCACCGCCTCGTTGGCGTAGAACTCGGCAAAATCCACCGCTTCGCGAATCTCGGCAATGGCATCAAGCAGGGATTTACCCGCCTCGCGGGTGGCCAGCGCGAACAATTCATGGGCGTGTTCCTCGAAGAGCAGACCCACCTTGCGCACGCAGGCGGCGCGCTCTTCCGCCGGGGTCGCAGACCAGCTGCGGAAACCGGCAACCGCAGCACCGATCGCAGTGCTCACGTCGGCATCGTTCGCCTGGGTAACATGACCGACCAGATCCTCCGGATTGGCCGGATTACGCACCACCTGCACCTCCGTGCCGGCGACGTCACCCGACATCACCGGGCCACCCTTCCAACGGTAATCCCGGAATGCGTTACGACCGTCATCAATCTCTTTCACCGTCACCGGATCGGTAATGTCCCACCCCTTGGAATTGCGGCGCTGCTCCCCGAACAGCTTGAACGGGTGCACAATCGCCTTGCTGGAGATCTTGCTGCCCATTTCCTCCACACTGTCGATGGGGTCCTTGGCAATGTCCTCCGGCGTGATGCGGGTGTCCACAATCTGGTTAACGAACGAGCTGTTGGCCCCGTTCTCCAGCAGACGACGCACCAGGTAGGCCAGCAGATCCTTGTGCGGGCCGACCGGGGCATAAATACGACAAGGCACACCACTCACTTTCAGCACTTCGTCGTGCAGGGACTCACCCATGCCATGCAGACGCTGAAACTCATAGTTTTTCACGCCGCGAGCTTTTGCAAGCTCAAGGATCGACGACACTGAGTGGGCGTTGTGGGTCGCAAATTGCGGGTAAATCCGGTCTGCCATGTTCAGCAGCTTGGTGGCACAGGAGACAAACGACACGTCGCTGCAGGCCTTGCGGGTGAACACCGGGAAGCCATCCAGCCCCATCACCTGGGCACGTTTGATTTCCGCATCCCAATAGGCGCCTTTGACCAGGCGCACCATGAACCGGCGATTGTGCTTCTCCGCCAGACCGTAGAGCCAGTCCAGTGCGAACGAGGCGCGCTTGCCATAGGCCTGTACCACCACGCCAAATCCGTCCCAACCCTCCAGCTCGGGATCGGCCACCAGGGCCTCTATCACATCCAGCGACAGATCAAGACGATCCTGTTCTTCGGCGTCGATATTAAACCCCATGTTGGCGGCGGCAGCCTTTCTCACCAGCTCGCGGGCACGGGGCAGCAGCTCGTTCATCACCCGCTCTTTATTGCCGTACTCGTAGCGCGCCAGCAGCGCGGACAGTTTGACGGAAATCCCCGGATTCTTGCGAACGTCGCCCTCACAGCTCTTGGCAATGCTGTCGATGGCGTTGGAGTAGGATTCGTAATAGCGCTTGGCGTCGTCGTCGGTGCGAGCGGCCTCCCCCAACATGTCGTAGGAGTAGGTGTAGCCCTTGGCCATGTACTCTTTGGCTTCGTCCTGGGCTTCCCCGATGTCGCGACCAAGCACGAACTGACGCCCCATTTCCTTCATCGCCTGACCCGCCACTGTGCGCACCACCGGCTCACCGAAGCGTTTAAGCAGTTTCCGCAGGGTGTCGCCAATGGTATTGCGCTCGGAGTCCTTCAACAGGTTACTGGTCATCAGCAGCGCAACGGTAGCGGTGTTGATCAGCGGCGAGGACGCCTTGCCTACGTGGGCACCCCAGGCGCCGGAGGTAATCTTGTCTTCGATCAGCTCGTGGATGGTGGTGTTGTCAGGCACTCGCAGCAACGCTTCGGCCAGACACATCAGCGCAACGCCCTCTTTGGTGGTGAGGCCGTATTCCGCCAGGAACTTTTCCATGATGGTGGATCTGGCGTTCTTGCGGACGCTGCGCACCAGGTCGGCGGCGCGGGCAGAAATGGCCTCACGCTCGGCCCGGGACAACTGAGCGCCAGCAATCATCTCCTGAATGACGGTGTACTCGTCAGCGAGATAATACTCACGAATCGACTGCCGGCTATCAACGAGCTCCGGCGTCACGGATTGCTGCGGTCTCATAGTTGTACCCTCTTGGTTGTTTGTCTCTCCGGCATTCTACCGAGATCAACAAAGACAATTTGCCTGTAAAATCCAGACTAGCATGCCATTGCGTCTTTTTTCGCCGGGGAAAAAACTAAACTAATTCTCATGTACCGGTAATATTCAGACGCTTTACCTGCCTCCTCTTTCAACCTGCCTGCAGGGCCAGCTCCCTCAGCACTCCGTGCGCTACCGAGAACACGGCGCAATCCACATCGTTGGCGGACTGCATATCATTGAGCATCTTCTCCCACCGGCCGAGCACCACCTGCTTGTCGTCAAACCACGCCGCCAGACACTGTTCCGCCGAATCGTTGTCCGACTCCCGCCGTGACAACACACCGGATGTCAGGTTCCGCAACTGATGATCCAGCTCATCGCGGTAGTGAAGGGTTGCCAGTACCTGCCAGTGCCCCTGGGCGCGAAACCCCCGCACCTGTCTGTCCAGCCAGATCAGATTCAGGCTCTCCCCCAACCTGAAATACACCCAGGCCACGGTTTCCAGTGCTTCGCCCGCGTGTCGGCTGATCTCGATCATGTCCATCAACCAGTAACGGCTTTCTGCCGAGGCGCACCAGGCCGCCAGGCCTTCCGGTACATTGTTCCTCACATACTCATCATAGCGTTCCTGCCACCGACTTGCAGGGATCACCGAGGCAAGTCGCTCCCCGGATACCAGGACGTCCGCGAGAGGCTCGCGGTACTGATCCACACAGGACACCGGGTCCAGTCCCTGCCGGTGGTTTTGCAGCAACCAGATGGTGCTGCGTGTGACCAGCCGCACCGCGTCGGCAAGAAGCCCCGCCTGCATTTCGGCATGGATATCCTTATCAAGCGATTCTATAGCTATCCATTGGGCGTCTACGTCGTGTATCCGCAGGGAGATCAGGTAGGCCGCCACAATCTGGCCCGCCTCCACGCCCGTGGCGCTGCGAACCCGGTCGAACCAGGTGATGCCCATGCGATTCACCAGATCATTGGCAATCTGCGTTGCCGCGATCTCCGCTCGCAGCGGGTGCCCGTTCACCGCCTCCGGAAACGTGGCCAGCAATGACGCGGGAAAAGCCGAATGAAGGGCGGCATTGAATCGCGGATCGTGCACGATGGGGGATGCCACCAGGGCCTGTTTCAACTCGATCTTGGCGTAGGACACCAGCACCGCGAGCTCCGGACGCGTCAGCCCGGCGCCGAGTGCCCGCCGAGCCCGCAGCTCCTCATCCGACGGCAGGCATTCCAGCGCCCGATCCAGCTTGCCCTCGGACTCCAGGCGGCGCATCAGCCGCTCATTCTGATCCGCCGCTACCACAGCGCTGGCCTGCGCCATGCTCAGGGCCAAGGCCTGGCGGTAGTTGTTGGCAATCACGAGAGTGGCCACCTCCGGGGTCATGGCCCGCAGCATGCGGTTACGCTGCATCAGCGGCATGCGCTGGCGATGCACCAGGTCATTCAACAGGATCTTGATGTTGACCTCATGGTCCGAGCAATCCACGCCCCCGGCATTGTCGATGAAGTCGCTGTTGGCCAGCCCGCCAAGCCGGGCAAATTCAATCCGGCCGCGCTGGGTCACGCCCAGGTTTCCGCCCTCCCCCAGCACCTTGCAGCGTAGCTGATCGGCATTCACCCGCACCGCGTCGTTGGCTTTATCGCCCACATCTTGATGGGATTCGGATGCCGCTTTTACATAGGTGCCAATGCCCCCGTTCCACAACATGTCGACCGGTGCTTTCAGCAGTGCACTGATCAACTCGGAGGGCGCTAGCGCCTGCGACCGGATACCCAGCAGTCGCCGCAGTTGCGGCGACACGGGAATAGACTTCAGGGTTCGTGGGAAGACACCGCCGCCTTCGCTGATCAGGCGGGTGTCGTAGTCGGCCCAGGTCGACCCGGGCTGGTTGAACAGGCGCTTGCGCTCAGCAAAAGCGACCGCAGCCTGCGGCGCCGGATCCACAAAGATGTGCTGATGGTTGAACGCAGCCACCAGCTGAATCCGGTCCGACAGCAGCATGCCGTTGCCAAACACATCTCCCGCCATGTCACCGATACCGACTACGGTGAATTCATCGCACTGGGTATCGATACCCAGCTCCAGGAAATGGCGTTTGACCGACTCCCAGGCTCCGCGGGCGGTAATACCCATTTTCTTGTGGTCATAACCCTCGCTGCCGCCGGACGCAAAGGCATCCCCCAACCAGAAACCGTATTCGGCGGCCAGGGCGTTGGCGATATCGGAGAATGTCGCCGTGCCCTTGTCGGCCGCGACCACCAGGTAGGTGTCGTCGCCGTCGTAGCGGACCACATTCGCAGGGGGCACCACCACGCCATCATCAAGATTGTCGGTGATATCCAGCAAGCCACGGATAAAAGTCTGATAACAGGCCACACCCTCGGCCCGGAACTCCTTCCGTGAGGCATCCGACGGCGGCCGTTTGACCACAAAACCGCCCTTTGCGCCCACCGGCACGATGACCGAGTTCTTGACCTGCTGCGCCTTCACCAGGCCCAGGATCTCGGTGCGATAATCCTCGATGCGGTCCGACCAGCGCAAACCGCCGCGGGCCACCGGACCGGCCCGCAGGTGAACCCCTTCTACCCGCGGAGAATACACGAACACCTCGAATTTCGGGCGGGGTTTGGATACGTCAGGGATCGACGTGGGGTCCAGCTTGAGTGACAGATAACCCAGAAACCCGCCGTCCTCGTGACGCTGAAAATAGTTGGTGCGGAGCGTGGCCCGAACAAGCACGAGGAACCGCCGCAGGATACGATCATCATCGAGACTCTCAACGGCCTCAAGCGCCTCCCGGATGTCGCTCTCAACCTGTTCGACCCGCGCCTCCCGGGCCGGTAAATCCGGGTCGAAGCGGGCCTGGAACAGAGACACCAGACGCGATGTGATGCCCGGATGACGAGCCAGAGTGTCGGCGATGAACGCCTGACTGAAACCGAAACGGATCTGCTTGTTGTATCGTGCATACGCCCTGAGCAGGGCAACCTCCCGCCAGCCAAGCCCGCACATCATGATCAGCTGATTGAAATCGTCGTTCTCGGCAAAACCGTTCCAGATTTCACGGAACGCGGCCTGCATCAGCGGCTGGACCGCGTTCAGATCGGTCCCGGCGCAGCGGGCGTGAACCTCCACGGTAAAATCACTGACACCGAACATCCCGCCGTCACGGCGACGAATCCGGTACGGATGCTCTCCGAGAACCCGCATGCCCAGGTTTTCGAGGATCGGAATCACATCCGACAGCACAACCGGGTGCCCCTCGCTATAAAGCTTGAAATGACAACCGGATTCGCCGGGATCCCGCGGCTGATAAAAGCGCATGGGCACGTCCGAGCTGACGGCGATGGACTGGACCTGCTGGATATCCGCTATGGCCTCGGCAACGGAAAAGCGGGCGCGGTAGGCAGAGGGAAAACCACCACTGAATACCCGGGCGTAGCTGCCACCGATGGATGCCCCGAAACAACGCACCAGCTCACCGTGCAGATCGTCGTCCCAGGAGCGGGATTCCTGGACCATGCGGGCAACAATCTCCCGCAGCTCCAGCGACTCATCGTTGTCAGGAGCCTGACCCTGGAGGACATCCGCAAGTTGTTCCAGCAGGGTTTGTTTTTGTAGTGTGCGGGCATCGGTCATCGAAACTCTCCGGTCTGGTGATCAGCCCAGTATAACCAAGGCCAGAAAGTCGCTTTGACCATAGTGTTTCGAATAAAAGGTTTTTTGATTATATTGAATGCAGGAATCAGCCGTTAATCCAGCCTGGAACCCGTAACATGGCCGAATTGGATAGAATCGATCAATCCATTATTCGTGAACTGCAGAAGAATTCGCGGATTACCGTCACCGAACTGGCGTCCCGGGTTGGCCTGTCGAAGACCCCCTGCCAGGTGCGGATGCGGCGTTTGGAGGATCAGGGGTATATCACGGGTTATACCGCGCTGGTGAACCAGACCAAGCTTGGCCTCAGTCACATCGCCTTTGCCCAGGTGACTCTGAACGACACCAGCAGCAGTGCCCTTGCCGCCTTCAACAAGGCGGTGAAACAGATTGCCGCTGTTGAGCAGTGCCATATGATTGCCGGCAATTTCGATTACCTGCTGAAGGTGCGGACCGGCAACATGGCGGAGTACCGGCAGGTGCTCGGTGAGGAGATTTCGGCCCTGCCACACGTGCTGCAAACCAGCACCTTCGTGGTCATGGAGAACGTCCGGGACGCTGGCCTCTGATTCCGTGCCAGCGTTCAGGGCTCAGCGGCTGGAGAGCTTCTTGCGGGTTTCCAGGCGCCCTTCCCGACGGATCTCGGCATTGTCATAACGGCGCTTCTGCTCGTCGGTTTCCGGGATCACTTGCGGCACATCCACCGGCTTGTCATGCTCATCGAGGGCCACAAAGGTGAAGAAGGCCGACAAAATGTGGCGCACGTCGCCGGTGTAGCTGTTTTCCGCTTCCACCCGCGCGCCGATTTCCATGGATGAGCCCCAGCTGCGATTCAGCGCCAGGCTGAACAACAGGGTGTCGTTGCCCTTGGCGGGCGCGCGGAAATGGATGGAGTCCACCGCCGCGGTGACGCAGACATGAGCCGAGTGGCGCTCTGCCACCACCAGCGCAAGCCGGTCACACTTGGCCATGATCATGCCACCGAACACCGTATCGTGAGCATTCATGTCATTGGGAAACACCTTGTAGACGTGTTTCTCGATGGCGGAGGCAGAGACGGTTCTGGAGGTTCGATCGGTCATGACAATCAGGCCCGACCCAGGAACCGACGCTCGTCCACGTTGATCTTGATGCGATCGCCGGTGGAAATATGCTCGGGCACCTGAATCACCAGCCCGGTGGCCATTTTCGCCGGTTTGGTGCGTGCCGTGGCCGAGCCGCCCTTGACCGACGGGTCGGTTTCCAGAATCTCGAGGTCCACGGTCGGCGGCAGGGCCAGCGCCACCGGTGCATCGCTGACCAGAACCGCCATCAGGCCCTGGGTCTCCTCGCTGATGAACAGCAGCTCCTCGGCAATGGCCTCACGGTTCAGGCTGTACTGGGTGAAGTCCTCGGTGTCCATGAACACGTATTCGTCACCGTCAGAATAAGAGAACGACACCGGCCGACGCACCAGGTCCGCCAGGCTGAGCATGTCCGAGTCCTTGAAGGTCTCATCCAGCTTAGCCCCCGTGACGACATCGTACAGGCGCATGCGGTACAGACTGCCACCGGCACGGCCCTGGGGCACCGAGCGTTCGATGTCCTTCACAAAATAGGCTCGGCCCTCATACTCGACCGCGGAGTTTTTCTTGATTTCACTGGCTTTCGGCATGTCTGAAGCTTCCAAACAAAAAATGGGACAATAGGTGTGCTGATATATCATGAAGCGGTGCGAGAATCGAGAGACACAGAGAGGACACCATGAAAACGTTACTGCTGAACGCCGACATGGGGGAAAGTTTCGGCCCCTGGGTGATGGGGCTGGATCATGACGTGATGCCGGAAGTCGACCTGGCGAACATTGCCTGTGGCTTTCACGCCTCCGACCCGGACGTGATGCGGCGCACCGTGCGCCTCGCCGCTGAACATTCCGTGGGCATCGGCGCCCACCCGGCCTACCCGGATCTGGTGGGCTTCGGCCGGCGCGCCATGGCCTGTTCACCGGCGGAAATCGAGAACCTGGTGCTCTATCAGGTGGGCGCGCTGGCCGCCATGTGCCGTGCCGAGGGCACCGAGGTGCGCTATGTCAAACCCCACGGTGCCCTCTACAACGACATGGCCCGCACGTCGGAGATCTTCGGTGCGGTCGCCCGGGCCATCAAGGCCTACGACCCGACCCTGCCGCTGATGACACTGGCCACCCGGAATACCCGCGAGATCCGCGCGCTGGCGCAGGAGCATGGCATCACACTGTGGTTTGAGGCCTTCGCCGACCGCGCCTACGACGGCGAGGGCCGGCTCGTATCCCGGGCCGAGGCCGGCGCTGTGCACCATGACCCCGACGTGATCCTTGAGCAGGCCCGGCGAATTGCCAGCGGGCTCCCCCTGACTGCCAGCGACGGCAGTGACCTGATTCTGCAGGCGGATACCCTGTGCGTGCACGGAGACAATAAAGAGTCGGTGGCTTCCGTGCGCGCCATCCGCCAGATGCTCACGACGTTGCAAGGACCGGCATGAAATCGTTACGCCTGCCGTGTCTTGAGCGGGCTGGCCTGGATGGCTGGATGGTGCGGCTGTTTGACCGCATCGAGGAAAACAACCTGCTGTGGCTGGCGGCCCTGGCCGGGGAATGCGAAACCGAATTCGGCGACACCCTCGTCGATCTGGTGCCCTCCTACACCACGCTGCTGGTGGTGTTTGACCCGTTCCGCCTCACGCCCTGTGACGCGAGACAGAAACTGATAGCCATTCTCGCCCGGCTCGAACCCGCGGATGCCGGAGCCACCAGCAAACAGCACTGCCTGCCCACATGGTATGACCCGCGCAGCGGTCCTGATCTGCAGCGGGTGGCGGAACTCTCCGGGCTGTCGGTGAACGCCGTGATTGACGCGCACAGCGCCCGGGATTACCGCGTGTTCGCCCTGGGCTTCGCCCCCGGTTTCGCCTTCATGGGTTTGCTCGACACTGCGCTGATCTGCCCCCGCCTGGACACGCCCCGGCAACACGTGCCGGCGGGCAGCGTCGCTATTGCCGGCCAGCAGAGCGCCGCCTACCCGGCGGCCACCCCTGGTGGCTGGAATCTGATCGGACGCACCCCCACCCGCTTGTTCGACCGCGATCGCGACGGCTTCAGCCTGCTTCAGGTAGGCGACCGGGTACGCTTCGTGCCGGTGGATCAGGCCACCTTCGAGGCCCGGGGCGGCGACACCAAAGCGGTCAGCCAGCCTGGCCCGGCGCAGGCCCGATGAGCGACAGTGGCCTGAACGGATTCCGTGTAGCCCGCACCGGTCCGCTAGCGCTGCTGCAGGACGCTGGCCGTTTTGGCGTGCGCCACCTTGGTGTCACCCAGGGTGGCCCGGCCGACCTGCACGCCTGGGCCTGGGCCAATCACCTGGCGGGCAATCCGTGGGGCGCGGCGGCGCTGGAAATAACCTTCGGTGGCCTGGTGCTGATCGCCGACCGGGACCTTACCATTGCGCTGACCGGCGCCGACCTGAGCATCACCTGCAATCGGCACCCGGCTGGGCGCTGGCAAACCCTGAACCTCAGGGCCGGTGATACGCTGGCCTTCGGCACACCCATCAACGGCTTGCGCGCGTACCTGGCGGTGGCGGGCGGATTCCGGGGTGATGCCGTGCTCGGCAGTGCCGCGTGCGTGGTACGAGAACAGATCGGAGGCTTTGACGGCCGGGGAACCCCGTTGCGTGAGGGGGACGGGCTGACCGTGTATGGCACGTCAGCTACACCCGCACAGCGAATGGCACCGCACTCGGAACAGCAGGATTACCGCCTCCCGGCCACGCTGGACCTGCTTCCGGGCGCGCAGATAGCGTCGTTCACTGGCAGGAGCCTGTTCGATGCGTTCAATGCCGAGTGGCAGGTGGATCAGCGCGCAGATCGGATGGGGGTTCGCCTGACCGGCCCGCGACTGCAGTGCTCGGTCACCTCGCTGGTTTCCGAAGGCATTTCACTGGGTGCGGTGCAGGTGCCGCCGGACGGTCAGCCCATTGCGTTGCTGAACGACCGCCAGACCATTGGTGGCTACCCGCGTCTCGGCAACCTGACGCCTCTGGCCGCCAGCCGTCTGGCCCAGTGCATGCCGGGGCAGACGGTGCGTTTCAGAGCCGCCGGTATTGATCGCACGTTGCGGCAATACCGGCAGTTTCGGGAGGAGTTTTGCGGGCTCAGCCACGGAGGCCGAGATTCTCCGCATCTTTGACAATGCTGCGGTCGAGCAATGACAGGTAATCGGCTTTCGCTTTCACCTTGGTTTCCCGGTGAGCCCGCATGTTCAGGGTCTTGAAGTGGCTGGCCAGCTCGTTGGCGCGCTCGATCAGCTTGTCCTGAGCCACCACTTCGTCGAGGAAACCGGCCGCAATGGCGCCTTCCGGAGTGTAGATCTCCGCGTTCACCACGGACCGGTAGAAGTGCGCCGGCGCCAGTCGATGACGGGCAATCTCGATACCGGCGTGATGCATGGTCATGCCGATGGCAACCTCATTCAGGCCCAGCTTGAAGGGCCCCTCAATGCCAATGCGGTGATCCACGGAGAGCAGGATAAACGCGCCTTTCGCGATAGCGTGGCCGCTGCACGCGGCGATCACCGGCAGCGGGAACGCGGCCAGACGGCGGGTCAGCTTGGACCCAACGGTGACCAGTGCCGCCGCTTCGTTCGGACCTTTCTGCATTTCCTTCAGATCGTAACCGGCGGAAAACACGCCCGGCTGACCGGTGAGGATAACCACGGCCTTGTCCTGCTCGGCCTGATCCAGCGCGGCATTCAGCCCCTCGAACACCTCGTGGCTGAGCGCATTGGCTTTACCGTTGTTGATCACGATGGTCGCGATGCCGTCGTTCAGTTTGTAATCTACCAGGTCCGTCACGGGCCAGTCCTCTTGCTGATGGTGAATCATTGATGGGGTGAACTTTGCCAGCTTACGGCCGGCATGGCTACTCCCGAAGGCCATCCGGGCCCGCCATTGGCGCGTCTGCCAACGATGTTCTGCGGGCCCGGCGGTAAAGCCAGGCCAGACCCAGCAAGGCCAGGCCGAGCCCCATGAAGGCGGCCACACGCCAAAGCCCCTGCAGGCCAGACATATCAATCAGGAAAATCTTGCCAATCACCAGACCCAGTAACGCCATGCCCGCCTTATACAGTACCGGGTGATGACGCCCGGTGGCGTACAGGATTGCGACGATGGCATACGCCATCCCCACCACGGAATAACTGTAAAGCTCACCTTCGGAGACACCGGAGGACAGGGCCATGTCACTGCCCTGCCAGAGCTGCCGGATTTCAAAGGCGGTGAACAGCAGAAAGCCCGACGCCGCCACACACAGCGCCCAGAACCGCGGTGCCAGCTGCGGGAACCGCGACACGGCCAGCGCCAGCAGGACCGGCGCGCCATAAGCCAGTAACAACAGATTGAACACCGGCGTGGCGCTGATGGCCTCGGAGCCCCACCAGGGATTGTGCCAGGTCAGCAGCGTCAGATAGCTCACACCGGCCAGGCCCAACAACACCCACGAGAACAACCGGTACAGCCAGGCCAGGGACTCACTCACCCGCGCCCGCACGCCGTAACTCAGGCTCAGGGCACCCCACAGCAGTGTGTTCAGTGCCGCCTCGGTAAAGCTGTACTGCTGCGTGAAAATGTCGCCGTCATAGAGCCAGTAACGCAGTTCCGCACCCAGAAACAACACCAGCAGGTGCAGGGTCGCGGCTTCCAGCCAAGGGCGGATCGCGGTGTTGCGGGCAGCCAGCCAGGTTGCCACACCCGCACACAGTGTGGCGCCGCCATAGGTCCACAACGACCAGTGCGCCTCGGTGTCGTAGCCTGCCAACCACGGATTGAAAGTCAGGCGGGCGACCACCAGGGCAAGCGCCAGTTTCAGCAGCAGGTGCAACTGCGGCATCCGGTAGCGGCGCGCCAGCCAGGTGAGACTGACAAACTGAACCGATAACGCGAGCGTCAGTGAGGCCTCGCGGAATACCATCACCGCCGCCAATGAGTAGCAGATGTGTGCCGCGAGAATCGCCCAGACAACGCCGCTGCGGCCGTTGGCCCGCCGCTCCAGCCAACCGGCGATGACGCCATACAGGCCCGCCAGAATCAGGGTTGCCGTTGCCCAGGTCAGCGACAGTTCAGCACGCTGAATCAGTAGCCATCCCAGAACCAGCCAGACCACCGGCGCCAGCAGGGTGAACGACGCCCAGCGCTGACGCTCCGGCGCCCGCACCCAGTGCCAGAGCCCCAGGCCTGCTGTCAGCACCGCAGCGAGCATCAGGTAGGCCACGAAGTCCCGATGGAGCATGACCGGCATCGCCAACCGATAGGTGCCGTCAACATTGATCACCGTTGCCAGCATCAACCAACCCACGGCGCTGGCCAGCACCGCGCCCCAGGGCAGATACCACAGCGCGCCGCGGCTCTGGGGCACCAGTGCCGCTACCGGCAGAATCAGCAACCAGCCCAGCATCAATGGATCGGACATGCCCTGGCCGCCAATCGACAAACCCCACAGCGCCAACAGCACCAGCAGTACCTCCCGCAAGCGCGGTACTTCGCTGCGGATCCTGCCCGCCACCAGCGCAAACACGGCAAACAGACCCGCCAGGTACCAGGGCATGGCCGCCTCGGCCGGGGCCGCGGAACTGGCCACAAGCCACCACAGCACGGCACCGGTGACTGTGGCATACCAGAGCCAGTCGCGGAATACGTAGCGCATGAGCAACAACGAGCTGAGAGATATCAGAAAGCTGTAGGCCAGCACAAAAGCCACGTTGCCGCTGTCGCCGCCCACTAACAGCGGCACCAGATAGGCACCGCTCAGCCCCATGATGGCCAACACCGGCCCATGCAACAGCGCCAACACCATGGTGCCCAGGGAAACCGCGGCCAATCCCGTCAGCCCCACCGTGGGCCCGATCAGCCCGTAGTGGTGAACGCCAGCCAGCAAGGCCGCATAGAGCGTGATGCTGCCGCCGCCCGCCAGCGCCGCGAAGACATCATCGCTGCCCCGGTGCCGCCGCCGCAGCCATTCGGCGCCGCCGTGCAGGGCCAGGCCACTGATCAGCGCCAATAACAGTTGTTGCACCGGACCTATGTAGCCGGCACTGATGGAATGGCTGACCATGAAGATGCCCGCCAGCGCGACACTCAGGCCACCGAGCCAGACCATCCAGTGTTCCTTGAGGGCGCTGAAAAAGCGGTCAACATGCGGGGAGGGGTGACTCCCGGTAGCCACCGGCTCATCCGGTTCACCCGGCTCGTCCAGCTCAAGCGGCGGCAAAGGCGTTATCCGGGGCTCGTCCGGCACAGGGTCGCTGGCCGGCGGCACCGCGCCCTTGAATTGGTTCACCTGCGCCCGCAGCGACGCCACTTCCTGCGTCAGCGCCGCGAGCTGTCTGGCCTGCTGATGGCGCTGTCGAAACGCCAGAAACCCCAGCACCGAACCAACCGGAACCAACAGCGCAAATCCAACCACAACAATGATCAGTAATGCTTCCAAGCCCTGCTCCCTGCGTCAGTGATTCTCGGGTGCGTTCCCCGTTCAGGTACCCGCCTTCCCGAACCGGGATAGTCTAACCGGTTCCGCCCGGTTCACCCAGACGTACCGGGCTCAACACGGGACAGTGGTCACACTCCGCCCGCGGCGCAAAAAGTTGCTAACAAAAACTGTGGATAACTGTGTTAGCAACGGCGGGAAAGGCTCGCTGAAACCCTTTGCCACGGGGGTTCTCATAATATGACCGTAAATTGACCGCACTCTCTTTTTATCGTGGCCCGACTTTCCCACAATGATTGACCTTGACGTTATACACAGCAACAATGCTGTATATCCATACATGTTATTATAAACGGTCGGCGCCGCAGCGATGGCCCGTTTGCAGTAACCGGCAAGGAATGTTTCATCATGAGGTTTTCGGAGCAGCAACCGGGCTTCGCCACCATACGGCGGCGCTTTGACTTTCGCAGCATCGAGATCGGGCGCTGGGTGTCGGAGCCCGAGCGAGATCGCGCAGCAACACAGTTCCAGCAAGCGCTTGATGACCTGATGTCGGTACTGCGGGGGCCGGAACACCTGATTTCACTGAGGCAGACCCTGGGGCTGCAATACGGCATTGGCGGCAGGCCCGGCGTGGCAGCCCATTACATTCCGGCAACGCGGCAGCTGGCTCTTGCCAAGAACGCGGGGGCCGGCAGCCTGGCCCATGAATGGTTCCATGCCTTTGATCACTACATGGGCAGCCGTATGTTCAAGGGCTCCCAGGGGGCGCAGTTTGCGTCCAGCGCCTGGCTTGACCACGCCAAACCCGACGCCCATCCGCTGAATGCCCTGCTGGGCAACTGCTTTCAGGTGATTATCCTGAACCGCGAGGGCTCATTGCCCAGCGAGCTGTTTGAGCAGTCGAGCAAAACCGACCGGGAGCTGGGGGTTCTTTACTACGCCCGGCCAGAAGAGTTGTGTGCCCGCGCCTTCGAGGCCTTTGTTGAAGACAGCAACCCCGCCAGCCCGTTCCTGGTTCGTGGCAGCCGCCACTCCGACGAGGCCAGAGCGGGGTTGTATCCTCAAGGTGAGCACCGGGAACGCATCAACATCGCTTTCGAACACTACTTCAGCGCGCTGGGCCGCGCCCTTTACCGGGAACTCGACACGGCCTGAGCTCTAGAAGTTCGACAGCTCGTCCTGCAGGTCCTGCCTGAGCTCATCCGGCTCGGTGATCCACAGGGTTTTGTCCAGCCCCGGAAACACGCCGATGTCCAGGCCGTCTTTGGCCAGACCGGGAATCCACTTCTTGAGAAAATCCGGCAGCGACAGACTCTTTGGTGTGAGTTCGTCACCGCTCTTGGCGTACGCTGCGGCGAAATCAGCGCTGGGCCAGACCGGCAGGTATTCCACATCGCCATCGTCGGCAGCAATTTTCAGAAACCGGTTCTCGGCATTCACCAGAATCCAGATTTCCCGTTCCTCGCCAACCTGGCTGAGGAAATAGTCGTACCGCTCCTCACCATCAAGTTCGAGAATGGCAGTCAGCTCTTCATTGGTCATGGTTTGGCTCTCTGTTCCCGGCCTTCAGTGTTGGGCCAGGCAATCCGTCATGGTAAGGGCAACATCCCGGAAGACCGCCTCAGAGCGGATCGTTTCCGGAAAACTGTCGTAAATCGCGCGTCGGCACAGGGAATTGCGGGACTCGCTGCGCTCAACACACCCGGCATATGCCTGACTTCCCGCCGCTTCACCGGTGATGTCTTCGCAATGCTCGGGAATCCGTGACACAACCCAGTCCACCACCTCCCCACGCTCCACCGGATTCGCCGCCGGATTGGCGAAACGAGCGGGATCGCCGGCATCGGGCTTGTCACGGGTCAGATCCCAGGCAACATAAACCAGCGCAGCTGAAACCAGTATGACGGTCGCTTTGGGGAATTTCATTGAGGTGTTTCCGGTTGTTTAAGGCAAATGGCGTGCCCAGCATACGCCAAGAGCTTCACCCCCAGAAGACCCTGTTCCACCTCAGGCCATCAAAAATTCGAGGAAGTAGCTGTACAACCCGATACCGACAATCACGTTGAACGGAAAGGTCACACCCAGTGACGCCAGCATGGCCAACCCGATGTCCGCGTCGGGAATTCCGTGCCGGACGGCCACCGGTGCCGCGATATAGGAGGCACTGGCCGTCAGGGTACCCAGCACCACGATGGTTCCCGGTTCCAGACCAAGCCACACGCCAGTCAGCAGGCCGGGGATCGAGAGCAGCGGGGGCAGGCAGAGCGCGAAGGCAATCACCCGCCAGTGGCGCAGCTGGATCTTGCGCAAGGTGTCTGCCGCCACCAGCCCCATTTCCAGCAGGAACAGCGACAACACCAGCGAGAAGGCCCCGGTCAACGGCGCGGTGACACCATCTCCGTTATCCGGCCCATACAGAATGCCGATGATGACACCGCCCACCAGCAACACCACACTGCGATTGGTCAGAGTTTCCTGCCATAGGGGCGTGCCCGTCCCACTCATGCTGGCGCCGCCCTGCTGATAGCGCCGGTACAGCCACAGCCCGGTCAGAATAGCCGGCAATTCCAGCAGCACCAGGTAAAGGGTCACTTGTCCGCCGGTCGCCAGGCCTCTCGATTCCACCCAGGCCAATGCCACCGCGAACGTGCCGGCACTGACCGAGCCGTAGTGCGCACAGAAACTGGCGGCGTCAGCCACGTTCAGACGCACCAGATGGCGCAGCAATGGAAACAGGATCAGCGGAATCACGAAGCCCAGAGCGATAACCGCCAGCACCTGCGACAGCAGCCCCCAGTGCAGGTTGCCATGAAGCGCCATTCCGCCCTTGAGACCGATGGTCAGCATCAGCAGCAGACTGAGAATATCGTATACGGCCTTGGGAATGGTCAAATCCGAGCGCAGCGCGCCCGCCACCACACCGAGCAGAAAAAACATCACGATAATATCGGGCATTGCAGAAAAATCTCCGGCAAAAGAAAGGGCCCCGCAGGGCCCTCAGAGGAACAATGACATCACGCCGATCCCGCTCGCTGGACCGCGGGCCTGAAGATCACGTCGCTCAGGGGGTAGCCGGCGACGACTGATTTACGCTCTTCCGCTGGCGTGACCTCAAAGAGGTGGTACGCCTCGGGGCCAAACGGATCCAGCGCGGTATCCAGATACTGGTAGCTGTCTGGTACCGGATCGCCGGAGTACACCACCACGAACTGTCGTTCAACCGTCGGAATGGTGACATTCAGGGGCTGCTCGACCCACAGATAGACCCCTTTTTGCGCGACCAGGTATTCGCATCGCACGATCTTGCAGCCCTCTCGCAGATTAAGGGTAGTGGGCTCTTTGCCGCACTCGAGACGGAACTTGTGGATAGTTTTCATGGGCGACTCTCCTGTGATGGAACACGGTTTCATCATCCACCAACAAAAGATCGAAAAGAACAAAGTTTTATCTGATTTATAGATCGGTTTTTTCGAGCTAATCCATCAGCTCCCGACGTTCCTTTAACAGCTCCGTGACGGCGTCGTTATGACTGCCGCGGGCTCGGGTTACAGCGTAAAGGGTGTCTCTGACATCATCGATACTGGCCACGTGCACCACCTGATACTGCCGGCACACCTCATCGCGAATCGAGGTGGGGGCGGCGAAATACCCTAGCCCATGACGGCCGAACACCTTGATCAGCGCACTGTCGTCCACCTCCGCCACCACATTCACGCGAATGCCCTGGCTGGAAAACCAGTTCATCAACGCATTGATGTAGGGAGCGTCGAGGGACGTCGCCAGAAACGGGCGGCCGTTCAGGCTGTCCGGAAAATTGCCGGACAGGCTGTCTGCCAGCTCTGGCGCCGCGTACAGAGACATGGTGGAACTGGCGAGGCGGTAACTGCGGAACTGACTGGCCTCGCCGAAACCGGGCTGGCGATCGGTCAACACCACATCAAGCTCGCGTTGCCCCAGGCGCTTCAGCAATTCCGGCGTGTCGGCGGTGCGACAACTGAGCCGTACCTCACGGCGCAGAGACAGGGCGGGCTTCGTCAGATAGTAGGCGATGAGCTTGTGGATCGATGCGGCAATTCCCACCGAAAGGCTTAACGGCCGATGTTCCGCCGGCTGGCGAAGCACATCGGTCAACGCCTGGGCGGTCTGAAACATGTCATCGGCGTAACCGAACACCGTTTGCCCGAAATCCGTCAGCTGCAGCGCCCGATTGGCACGGCGAAACAGCGCGTTACCGAGGGCGGCTTCAAACGCAGCCAACTGACCGCTGAGGGTCTGGGGTGTCAGCGAAAGATGTTCAGCGGCCCTGACAATGGCGCCTTCGCGGGCAATGACCCAGAAATAGTAAAGATGGCGCAAATTCAGGTTATCGAGGTCAGACACCTCTCACCCCCTTCCAGGTTTAACGCGGGTCAGGCAACCAAGTGAGACCGGGTATTGGGCCAGCCACTCCCGGAGTTCACTGAGTGGCAGCGACCCGCACAACCAGAACCCTTGCAGCCGGTCACAGCCCAGGTCCCGCAGCAAACGCGCCGTGGTCTCGCGCTCAACCCCTTCCGCCACAACGTGGTAGCTGAGACTGTGAGCCATATTGACGGCGGTTCTCACGATCACCCGGGAACTTTCACTGCTGTCCACGTCCTCAACCAGGGAGCGATCCAGTTTGAGCTCATTGGCCGGCAGCTGCCGCAGATAGGAGAGCGAGGAATAGCCGCTGCCAAAATCGTCGATGGAAATCTGAATGCCGGTTTCAGCCAGTTCCGCCAGCGCAACCAGGCCCCGTTCCGGATCTTCCATGGCGGCGGTTTCGGTCAGCTCCAGAGTCAGTCGTTCGGCGGCCAGATCGTGGCGCCGGAGTGCCGATGCAATCAGGCGCTTCAGCTCGCCGGAGCCCAGATCCCGTGCGGAAATGTTGATGGATACGGTCAGCTCCGGAAACCCGGCCGACAGGTCCGCCAGATCACGGATGCCCCTCTCTATCGCCCACCGGGT
Organism: Marinobacter goseongensis; assembly: GCF_023156235.1. GTDB lineage: Bacteria > Pseudomonadota > Gammaproteobacteria > Pseudomonadales > Oleiphilaceae > Marinobacter > Marinobacter goseongensis. The sequence goes on from NZ_JAKZAI010000005.1 coordinate 86,430, forward strand.
CAACTGGGTGATCACACCGGTTTCTTCTGCCAGCGGGATAAAATCCGCCGGGAACACCCAGCCCCGTTGCGGGTGATGCCAGCGGATCAACGCCTCAACACCGATCACCGCGCCGGTTTCCAGGCACAGCTTGGGCTGGTAGTAGAGTTCGGTGCGATTTTCCTGCAACGCTTCCCTGAGATCCGACATCAGGGTCAGCCGGCTTTCACTGTAGATGTCGAGATCCGGTGAGTAGAACCCGGTCTCGAACGGACCATGGGGGGCGATCTCCATACCCACATGGGCATTACGGAGCAGCAGCGCCGCGGTGTCACCGTGCATCGGGTAGCTGGCCGCCCCGAATTTCGGGTGCAGTTCGATGGCGAGGTTGTCCAGAGAGATAGGCTCTGCCAGACGTCGCAATGCGCTGTTCAGTTCTGCAAAGTCGTCGGTCACCTTGTTGGCGTCGACCAACACGCCGAAACTGTCGCCGGACAGCTGATACACCAGCTCCGATCGCTCCTGCCGCTGCGGCCGATGCAATATCGGCAGTTCGTTGGCAAGCCGGGTCATCTCCCCCGCCAGGCGCCGTAGCAGCCGGTCGCTGCGGCTGAGCCCCAGGGTACGATTGATCTCGTCCAGGCGGGTGATACGGGCTACACCAATCATGTAGTGGCCACTGGGGTCGCGCTTCAGTTGCTCGTTGACCATACGCTCGAAACGATTCCGGTTGGGCAGTCCGGTGACGCAATCGTGTGTCATGGCTTCCGCCAACCGGTTCTGCGCTTCGCTGCGCGCCTTCTCCTTCCGCAGACTGTCTGCCTGGGCGAGGATCTTTTCCTCACGCTCCCGATACAAACGATCCGCCAGCGCCAGGGTGAGGATAAACGCCTCCAGCCCGGAGCCGATCTGCATGGCATGCTCGGTCATGAAATTTTCCGGAAAGAACCCCAGAGATCGGCCGGCGGTGGCCAGAACACCGATGGTGAGCGGGGTCCAGGCAATGGTGAAGAATGCCCCGGCCCGGACCCCGGCGGCCCAGGTGATGGGGCCGGCCACGAACAGCAACGAGAAGAATACCAGTGCAGAGAGCGCCGACAGCATGATCGCCGAGTTATAACCCAGTGTCAGCGCGGCCATGAAATTGATCACCTCAAACACGATCATCGTCCGAATGGCGATGTCCAGTTTCGGGCTGTGGGTGGGAATTTTCAGTAACTCCCGGCAGAACAGCACCGAAAACAGCGCCAGTATCGGCATCGACACCAGCAGCGCCCGGGCATGGAGTGACGGCGCGTCCGGGTACAGCAGCTGGAAGCTGTAGCCCTTGATGGATGCAAAAAAGAGCAGATAACCGGCGATGGCCAGCGCATAGTACAGATAGAGTTTTTCCCGCAGCGTGAGAAACACCGCAAGATTGATCAGGATAATGACCGTGAGGCTGCCGTAGTAGAAGAAGTTCAGCTTCTGCTCATTGGAGGCAGCGCTGAAAAAATCGTTCGCCCGCCAGAGATTCAGAGGAAGAATCATTGAGCCGTCGGTCCGCGCCCGGACATACACCGTGCGCGCTCCGCCAGCCGTCAGGTCCAGTCGCAGCAGCATATTAGGATGGTCAATCTGGCGCGGGTAAAACGGCCGGGTGTCACCGGTTCGAAATTCCTCCACGACTTCGCCACCGGAAACCACGTGGAAAACCACATCATCCAGTTGGGAGTAGGCCAGCTCCGCCACCAGGTTCAGCGGCTCCGCTGTCCGGTTTTCCAGGGTGAATCGCAACCAGTAAGCCGACGAAGTAATGCCATAGGTGGCACTGCCGGAGGGAACAGACACCCACTGATCGTCTGCAAGCCGGGTGACCCGAGCAATGTCCGCCCGCCCCTGCGGGTCCTCCCACACTTCGAAATGAGCCGGGATGGATGAAGCCGCGGTGATGGTAATCGGCTGCGCGGCCGCCATCGCTAACGACCCGACACCCCAGAGAAGCACTGCAACCAACCATTGCAAAACGCGGATCAGAACGACCACATGCATACCCCAACGTTGGTCATTGGGCTTTCCTCTTGCTCTTATCATTGTGATGTATCACCCCATCGTAGCGCCGAACAGCCTTCAGTTCGACCTGTTTTACATCACAACATGCGCCTGTTCGCACCGGCCACATCGCGAAGCGATTAACCGAAATACTCCTCAATCCAGGCGAAAAGCGTGCCGGCATCCATGTCGGACAGTGCCATCTGTTTGAAGTCGTTGCCGACTTCGTTATCAATGGTGACAAACTGGTAGAGCAGGTTGCCGGGTTGCCTGTCATGCAGGATCAGCGTTATCCGCCGGCGGGTGCGCAGGCAGTCGATAGTCATGACATCAGCGGGGATCCCGGAGTCACGCATACCGCGACGCACTTCGATCACCGGATTGATATGCTGGCGCGTGGCCTGAACTCGGGCGTGGGCATCGCTGGCCATATCAGACAGGGTTTTCAGGGGATCTTCAGACATTAACTCGGGTTCTCCTCTGCGTTTCAGCTTTCCACCAGCCTGGCTCTCACGCGCGGCAACTGGGCGGGATACTGTTCCTGAATGAAGGTTACCAGCCCTTCCCGTACTGCACATCTCAAATCCCAGTTCCGACTGGAATCCGCAGCGCTCATCAGAAACCTCACCTGCATGGCCTGATCGTTGGAATCGGTGACCTGCACCGTTGCCAGTTTGCCATCCCACAAGTTCGACTGCTCCAGCAAGCGTTTGAACTCTTGCCGCAGCGGTTCCACCGGCATGGTGTAGTCTACCCAGATAAACACGGCACCCAGCAGATCCGCGGTATTGCGGGACCAGTTCTGAAACGGATTTTCGATAAACCATTGCAACGGCACGACGAGGCGGCGGAGGTCCCACACCCGCAACACGACATAGGTGGCGGTGACCTCCTCCACCCAGCACCACTCTCCCTGCACGTGCAGTACGTCGTCGATGCGGAACGGCTGGGTAAGCGCAATCTGCATGCCGGCCAGCAGGTTGCTGAGCACCGGCCGCGCCGCGAATCCCAGAATAAGACCGCCCACCCCCGCCGACGCCAGCAGGCTGGCGCCCATGTGCTGGACTGACTCGAAGGTCATCAGCGCGGCACCAAAACCGATAATCACGATGAGAATGTTCAGCGCCCGGACCAGAAAGCGGGTCTGGGTTTCGACCTTGCGCGCCCGTTTCCATTGCCCCTCAAGCACCGGATTGAGCGCCACAATCACCTCACCGATGGCCGACGTCAGCCGCACCGCCGCCCAGGTAATAGCGAGAATAAGCAACAGCGTGGTCACCTGCTGGATCGCCCCAATCAGGGGCAGGTCGTCCGACGCCGCTTTCAGGGTGCCTGCCAGCGCCAGCAGGCAGAATACCAGGCCGAGCGCCCCGGCCGACGCATCGAGAAACAGCCGCGGCACCGCTCTGGACTCCGAGAAATGACGAACCAGCGCCAGCGTCAGCCGATAGATCACATAGGTGGCCACCACGGCAAAAACCGCCGAAACACCCGGCATCCACCACGCCTTGAAGCCGGCTTCAAATGCTTCCAGCATCCGCGCTCCGTGAGCCTGTTCAGGTAAAAAACGCCGGGCGACACCGAATATCCGGCGAGCCGCCCGCTCTCTGGAAGACTAGACCAGCCCCTGTTCCCGTGCCATCGCCATGGCCGCTTTCGGCCCGGTCCACAGCGAGGGCAGGATAATCAGCGACACGGGTATCGCCGTCAGCACGATGAACTGCTGCAACACGCCAATCTGACCGGCACCCATGTACAACAGAATCGCCGCCATCAACGCCATAGCACCGCCCCAGAACACGCGAATCCACGGGTTTGGTTCGTCATGGCCGGCGCCGACCATGGCAATGGAGTAGCTCATGGAGTCGCCGGTAGTGGCCACAAAGATGGTGGTCAGCAACAGGATGGCTGCCGCCATCCAGGTGCCGCCCGGCAGCGCCTGGGCCACCGTGAGTGTTGCCACATCAAAGCGGAAATTGTTCAATGCCTCGGTCAGATCAAAGGTACCTGCCAACTGGTGGTAAATGCCGGAGCCACCCAGCAGGGTGAACCAGATAGTGGTGGCAATGGGGGCCAGTACCGCGACCGCGAGGATCATTTCCCGAACCGTCCGGCCACGGGAGATCCGCGCCACAAAGACTGCCATTAACGGCGTGTAGCCAATGAACCAGGCAAAGAAAAACACGGTCCACCACTTCATCCACCAGCCGGGTGCGGTCTCAGCCGTCAGGGTGGCCATCGCGAAGAAGGAAGTGACGTATTCGCCCATGGACTGGGTGTAGGTGTTAACCAGAAACAGAGTGGGTCCAAAAACGAAAATGATGGCGGCAATGACCAGTGCCAACAGGACGTTGAAGCGACTGAGCAACTGAATGCCTTTGTGAAGCCCGGTCATGGCAGAGGTCATATAAACACCAGCCAGGATAACCAGCACCGTGAGTTGGGTGCCGAACCCGTCCGTAATACCGAACAGTTCGTGCAGACCAAAACTCATCTGGGTGGCGAGAAACCCGATGGGGCCAACCGTGCCGGCAACGACCGCAATCACGCAGAAGGCATCGATCACACCGCCAATGCGACCCTGAATCACCTTCTCGCCGAACACCGGGTACAAAAGGGTTCTCGGTTGCAGGGGTTTGCCCTGGCCGTAATGCGCCCGGGTCAGAACCAGAGCAGTCAGGGAGCCCAAGACCGCCCAGGCGAGAAAACCCCAATGGGTAAAGGACTGCGCCATGGCAGGCGCCACTGCCGCCGGGGTTGCAGCTTCGGTGTCGAAGGCCGGTGGAGTCACCACGAAATGATAAACCGGCTCACCGGCAGCGAAGAACACACCACCGCCCGCCAAAAGGGTACACATGATCATCGACAACCAGCGGAAACGGCCGATTTCCGGCCGGTCCAGTCCACCGATTCTTGCCGCACCCGCCCGACTGAGCGCGGTACCGATGGCGATAAAAAATGTCAGCAATAACAGCACCTGGAAAAAAGAGCCAAGGTACGCGGCGGTCCAGGTGAAGCCCCGCCCAATCAGATCCGCAACGTAGGTACTGTCGAGCACCGAGGCCGCAACAAACAGCAGAATAAAGCCAACAGTCAGCACCAGAACAACGGGATCACTGTCGGCGAGCGCCCCGGATCGTGCCCGCGAAAGGGGTTGGGATTTAACGGTCATAGAGTCTGCCTCTCGATGAAAAAGCCGCGCAGGCTACAGGAAACCTGGCGATCCTGCACGTTCATAGAAAACACTACGTGGTGTTCATCGATGCGGACGTCTACCGATATTCGAAAGGCACCTGACGCAGGATACGTTCGACCGAACCATCTTCCCGCATGCTGTTGATTGCTTCATTGATGGGCGCGATGAGCCCGGCCGCTCGCCCCGTCTTCGCAAGTCCCAACCTGAAGCCCACTGCCTCAAACGGGCCGTTGAAGGCGATGAAGCGAGAACGCAGCGAGCTGTGATTGTGGAGCGCGTAGTCAGCGGCCAGTCGGTTCACGGGGAATACATCGATCCAGTTGCGATCCAGCCTTCGGAAGTTGCTCAGTATTGACGGGGCCTCATCGAGAATGAGGCCGTATTCTGTAACTGCCCTGTTGAAGGCTTCACCGTAGTTGAAGCCGGCAACGACTCCGATGCGAAGGCCGCGAAGCTCTTCAAACGCGAGTCTCTCCTGCGCCCTGGGGTTGTCGCGGCGATACCAAAACACGTTGGCATCGGACAGCAAAGGAGATGTCATTATCAGAAATTGCTTTCGCTCCTCGCTCGCGGTTAACAACATAATGCCGTCGACATCGCCACGCTCGGCCATTTTCAGGCAACGAAGCCAGAGCAGAATACTCAATCTCACCGGCCTGCCGGTCCTTGCGAAAATTTCTTTCATGAAATCGACCGCATAACCGCCGACGGCACGACCGTTGGCGTCGCCATAACTGTACGGGGGCCAATGACTGTTGCAGAAGTGAAGCGGGGCATCCGTAGTTTCTTCCGCCGCAAGTGCTGAAGCGCAGAAAAACCACAGGGAACATAGCAGTAATCTGGCCATTGCGAAGACTCGAAGCGACATTGGGCGATTCCGCCAACAAAGGGACAGGCCTCAAGTATACGAGGCTGTGGCTGGCACGCCTATAACGACGATGTCTGTTTTGCCAGGACGGGCAGAAGCCACGCGAACGCGCGGCTCCGCTCTGACATGAATTGGAGGGTTACTGCTGCACCTGCTCGAAGTAACCGGCAAGACGCTCTTTGTTCGTCACCGCAGCAGCGCTCAGCTTCTCCACAGCGGCTTTGGCGCTGTCGTAGTTCACCGCTTCACCCACCTGAATCACACCGGCCATGTTCAGAACTGCATGGGGTGTGCAGTTGAAGACATAAACGCCCTCCTCGTTAAGGGTCACAGTGATCTCTTCATTGATCGCTCCCTGCCATCCTTCCGCGCCTTCCGGCACTGCGACGGATGCAGAGTTATGGGCCTGGTCGGCCAATACAAACTTCACCGTATCGCCCGGCTCAGCTTTCAGAAACCCGGGTTCGAAAACCATGGCGCCATCCGCACCGGAATTCTTCATCTCGATCACATGTTCGGCCGCGAGAGCCGCACCGGAGGCCAGGGTGAGCGCAACAGCAACCAGGATGTGCTTGAACGTAAATCCCATAATGACTTCACCTCATTGGTTGTTGACTAACAATCCCTCAGGTTTACGCCGTCCCGTGGGGCAGGGATTAATCCGAGCGTTAAGGGTATGTGCCTATGGGAATGGAGGAACGACCAACCTAGTGACCGGCTCTCCCGGGGGACTGGCCCAGCCTCACCTGCTGGAGAATGTCAGCGTATTCGAGAATGCGCTCAAAGGGTGCAGCGGAGGGATTTTCAGCCAACATAGCAACTTCGTTGACCATCGCTGACGCAACCGTCTCCGCACTGATCGCGCGATACCTTTTCAGAGGTCCGATCAGGCCATAATTAGCCAGCGGCATTACCGCCATCCCCAGGGATTCCGCCGTGCGCCGCTCGTCCCGATCGCCCAGCAACAGGCTCGGATGATAAACCGCCAGGTACGCAAACCGCAGCGCCCGAACGGCGTCCTCGAGCTCCCCCTTAACCCGGCTGTAGAAAACCGACGAGGTGGCCGACGCGCCAACAGCGGACATCAGAATAAATGCTCGGGCGCCTGCCATCTTCGCCAGTCTGGCTGCCGCCAGGGCGTAGTCATGATCCACCTTACGGAACGCATCGCGGGAGCCGGCCTTGTGGATCGTCGTGCCAAGACAGCAGACCACTGCGTCCACGTGAAAGATCGCCGCATGGGCCTCCAGCGCATCGAAATCGACCACATGCTGAGACAGCTTCGAGTGCTCAAGGGCAAGCGGTCGGCGCACCGGTGCCACCACAGACGTCACGGCCGGCGTGGCCAGCAAGCCCTCAAGAACCAGACCACCGGTCAATCCCGAGGCTCCCAGAATCATCACGTTCATTACACTCTCCATGCCTGATGTCAGGGCGTAAAGCATATCCAATCAGCCAGCATCATCGCCACCTGACCTGGCCCAGGAAATTGGCATTTCTTCGGCTGACCTGAAAACCAGAGCCAATGGCAGCCCCGGAATGCTGTGTTCTCCTTGTTCAAAAGAGGAGCCATCGCCATGCTGATCCGTACCCTACTGCTGATAGTTACCCTGTTATGCAGCGCCACGCCCCTGTCTGCCCAGAACTGGAGCGATTACCCTGACACACTCGCGCCATTCAGCTACTCCGAGCAGAATCTGGCCGAGCATTGGCAGACGCTGACCTATGGGCTTCGGGGCCCACTGCCCACGGCAGACAGCCTGAGAGAGGATGCCGAGCGCTGGCCGGAGATGTACGGCTACACCCAGGCACACCTGCAGTCTATCGCCAATACCCACCCAGAACTGGCTCATCTCTCCGAAGGCAACCTGGACGAGCATTTCGACGCTTATGCCGCGGAACTGCGCAATGCCTGGAGCCTGCTGTTCAACGGCCGCTTTCAGGAAGCGCGGGATCTGGGGCTGGCGCTCGGACCCGCCGGCTATTTCCCCGGGCTGTACGCCCAGGCGCTCTACGCCACGCTGATCGAAACCGATCCGGACAAGCGACATAGCCTGCTGGAAGAGGTGATCCATCTCACTCGGGACATCATGCCCATGGCCCCGGATCACCCGATGATCCGCTTTGGCAATGCCTATGGCAAAGCGCGGATTCTCGAAGACGTCTCCGCGACCGAGGCGCTTGGCACCGGGTATACCTCGGAAATACAGGACACCCTGGAAACACTGCTGGATGAAGACGCCAACAACGTCTACGCCATCACCCTGCTGGCCGGTGTTCAGGCCGGCATCATCGAGAAAGCCGGCGGCTTTGTCGCGCGGCTGACATACGGCGCCAAGCAATCGTCCGTGGTGGAGCTGTTCGAGCAAGCCCGGAAAATCTCACCGAAGTACCCCGGGGTCTACTACGAATACGCCCGGGCCCACGTGAAAATGAACGGTGACGACGGCAAAAAGGCGGCGCTGCCGCTGCTGGAGAAAGTCGACAGTATGCAACCGGTCAGTGCTGAAGAAGCCCTGTTGATCCGCGCAGCAACCCGATTGCGTGGCATTTTACTTTGAATCCGTTGCCAACCGGCGGCCCGCGCGCAAGGTGCGGGAAAGGATTAACGGAAATTTAGGTTCTAAGGTTCGACAACCGACAGGAAGTTGACTACTTTTTAACCGACACCATCTTGGCAACGGAGGCTAGGATCATGAACCCCGTCATTCCTCTCATTCTTGCAGTTCCCTTACTTGCAGTTTCTGGCAACGCCCTCGCTGGGAGCGACAGCGGCCTGTACCTGGGCGCATCCATCGGCGAGGCGCAGCTCGACTTCGACGATGACCGTCCAGGCGCCAATGACATCGATGTCGACATCGATTTCGACGACGAAGATACCGCCTACAAGGTTTTCGCGGGCTACAATCTCGGGTTGATCCCGTTGGTCGACCTTGCCGTTGAGGGCGCCTACGTGGATTTTGGCAAGTTCCGAGGCGATATCGGCCCGCTCAGCGACGCCGATTTTGAAGTGGACGGATGGACCGCCGCCGCCCTGGCTGGCGTAAAGCTCGGCCCCGTCGGTATATTCGGCAAAGCCGGCTTCATCAGTTGGGACGGTGACCTGGACGACATTGGTGACGAAGACGGCACTGACCCGTTATATGGTGTCGGTGCGCGGATCACCCTGTTCTCGTTCCAGGTTCGCGCCGAATATGAGCGCTACGAACTCGACAACTTTGATATCGATTACTACTCCGTAGGGGCCGCTTACACCTTCTGATCGTTCTCTCCGGGCAGTGCTTCAACCACTGGCGGTCCCGGCAATTCCTGCTCAACCTTTCTCAATGCGACGTCGATGCCAATGTCGTCGGGCGTCTAACCGGAAAAGATGTCTGCAAACTGGCGACCATAGCGCTCAATCCACTCCCGCGCTGCCGTCTGGCTGTCCAGTTCACGTCCGTCCTTACAGAGCGCCTGACGGAAGTGCTCGATCTGGCAAACCTGCTCCACCATTTTGCTCTTGAAGGACTCCGACTCATCGCTGAAGCGGATCGCCACCCGATATCCGTCGGCGATTCGCCGGCACCTCACTACCTCGCCCGAGATTCTGTAATCCTGTTGCAGCGAGGGGATGCCCAACTCCACCGGCTCATCCCGCCGGAGTTTGTTGCGCAGGCTGCAGGCCAGACCGCCCTGGCTGATATCACACAGGCTGGCTTCATCGCCGCGAGCGCTTTTCGCTGAGAAAACGAGAATCGGGAAGTCTGTGGGATGACGTATGAAGCGTCGCACATGTCTTCTCCCTGAGGTTGATGGTTTCCATGAAGCAAACCCGGCTCTTATTACTCAGTATAGGCCGGCTTGCCAATGAAATCCGGGCGGATCTTGATGTCCCGCACCTCTGGTGCCAAGCTTCCTGCTGATTTCCCGGTTCCTAACCCACGCAACCCACAAGAAGGCTGTTACCATGGATGTCGTCAGAACCCCGGATGCACGATTCGATCGACTGCTGGATTATCCCTTCGAGCCGCACTATGCGGAACTGGGAGACCTGCGGATGCATTACGTGGATGAGGGACCCGGCGATGCCAGCCCGATTCTGATGATGCACGGCGAGCCTACCTGGTCCTACCTCTATCGTCACATGATTCCCGTGTGTGCCGCCGCCGGCCACCGGGTCGTTGCGCCTGACCTGATCGGCTTCGGCAAGTCCGACAAACCCACGTCCATCGACGACTACAGCTATCAACAGCATATGGACTGGATGCAGGCGTTTATCGATCAACTGGATCTGAACAACATCACACTGGTCTGCCAGGACTGGGGTTCCCTGCTGGGACTGCGACTTGCCGCGGAAAACCCCGACCGCTTCCGCGCCATCGTGGTCGGAAACGGCATGCTGCCCACGGGCGACCAGAAAGCGCCACTGGCGTTCAAGATCTGGAAGAACTTTGCCCTGCACAGCCCCTGGTTTCCCATTGGCCGCATCATCGACGCCGGTTCTTTCCGCAAGCTGGGCCCGGATGAGCTACGCGCCTACGATGCTCCTTTCCCGGGCAGGAAATACAAAGCAGGCACCCGGGCATTTCCACGCCTGGTCCCCATGCGACCGGACGACCCCGCCAGCGAAGCCAACCGGGGGGCCTGGCGGGTGCTGGAACATTGGCACAAGCCGTTCCTGACCACCTTCAGCAATGGCGACCCGATCACCCGGGGTGGTGATGCCTACATGCAGAAACGCATCCCGGGGGCTCAGGACCAGCCCCACGTTACGCTCAAAGGCGGACACTTCCTGCAGGAAGACTCGCCGGTGCCATTTGCTCAGGCAATCAACAGCCTGCTGGCAACCCTGGGGTAAGTTCGAACGCCTCGCCCAGCGTCCGGATGCACGCGAGGGGCTGGTCAATCAGGGGCACGTGGCCGCTTTTCTCCAGGGTCACCATGCGGGCGCCGGGGATCAGATCCGCCATAACTGCCTGACCGGGCCAGGGGTACATTTCCGAGCGGCGGCCGGCCATCACCGTGGTCGGCACCATCAGTTCCGGCAGGAACCCCCGAAAATCGTACCCCTGTTCCGCATAGGCCCGCATGTGCTGGTACAGAGTGTACCAGTTGTCCACCGGCACCAGCTGCCGGGCCATCCCGGGCACTCGCATCAACCGGCCCGCCGCCCACTTCATCCAGCGGCGGCTGAGGGCAACTTCCATGAACTCGGCCAGATCCTCCTGGAACTGGTGGCGCAGGGCCATAGGCAATTGGGCAAAGGGTGTTTCGGGATCAATACGCGCCAGTTGCTCCAGCAGCGGCCACCACGACTGGATCCGGTGTGGGCCGTGCTCGCCAAAAATCCCCCAGGGCCAGCCCGGACCGTGAGCAATGCACGGCGACTGGTCAATGTTGACGTAATGACGCACTGCGCGGGAACCGAAGAGCTCCATGTAGCGCAACGACGTGCTTGCTCCCATGGAAATACCGCCAAGGCCCACCGGCTCGCCCACGCTGTATTCGCGGATGACTGCGTCAAGATCGCGGGCATGGCTGGTCAGAACACAGGCTTCACTACAGGCCAGCCGCGACGAACCGCCGAAACCCCGCAAATCCGGGAGTACAAACCGGAAGCGATGCGCCAGCGGCAACACAATGGGCAGCCAGTGACGGCTGTCCATGCCGAAACCGTGCACCAGAATAACAACCGGGCCGCGCCCGATCTCCCTGACCTTTAGCCTGGCGCCGTCGTGTGCCGTTACTCGTGCCATAGTCTTTTGACCCAGTCTGAATGAGGGCCCTATTGTCCACACGCTGGCCGTCCCGACTATGGGCTGTAGGGCCAGAAACCGGGGCAATTGATCACTGCACATGCCTCAGATTGCGGTTAGGGCTTTTCAGAGCGCTGAAACATGGCGGCTTTCTGTGGTTTGGTCCAGACTGTGTTAGGAAAGTGAGTATCCGTTTCGAAAGCGCGTCGGGAGCCTGCCATGATAAGGATGCATGGAGAGTATCGCCGGCATTTGCGATCCGGGATTCGTGTCCCGGTGGTTCTGACGTATGCCAATCACACAGTAGAAGCCAACACACTGGATATATCGGCTGGAGGATTGCGGCTGAAAAGGCCGGAGCGGGTGTATATCCGCCCCGGTGAAAGCGTTGACGTGGACTTTCGCAACATGGCCGGCACCAAGGTCGCGGCAATGGTCACGCACAGCGGTAAGTCTCACATCGGCTTGAAGTTCTATCGCAGACGATTTTCCGAAAGTGAGCTGACCACGCTCTATGGCGCCGCACCCGGCTGGCAGCGTATGACAGCCAAAACTAAGCGGGCACTCTGGAAGAACAGCCGCCGCTTCGCGGTTTTTCTGGCCAACACCTATCTGCGCGCGCCCCTTCACGCCCTGGCCCAGCCACAGTTCCTGTTTGCGGTGTACGGGAATCAGGACCAGGCCGGGGCCTATTTTACACCCGGCATGGCAAAGCGTATGCCCTCCAATATGGTGCTGGGTTTCATCCGCAATGAAGACATGCGCGGCCTGATGGTGGCGTCGCAGTTTCTGGAGCATGAGCTGGAAGCGGATTCCGATAAGGTCCGGCTGTACATGGAGCGATTGCAGCAGGACTACCCCAACGTGCAGCGGATCGCCCTGGTCGGACGCCTGCCCAATTTTGTCATGAAAGCCGGCATCGAAATTGCGGATCCGCTGGTAGAGGGCAGTCTCGGAACTCGCTACATGATCTGGGACGTGGCGCGCCAAATGCTTGAGCGCCCTCAATATTGCAAGCAGACCAGCATCGTTGTGCTCGGGGGCGCCGGGCGCATCGGCAACGCAGTGTGCCGCGACCTCACAAACCTGTATGACCGGGTGATCGGATTTGACCCGCGCTATAAGGAAGACCAGGAAATCGTCACGGACGGGGGCACGATACTGCACACCTCCTCCCTCGCCAATCTGTTGGACGAGAAGCTGTTCATTGGCCTGACCCACCACGGCGATGCCGTACTGGAGCTCCAGCAATACATCAGCCCGGGCGCCCTGATTGCTGATGACACTCACCCCTGCATCAGCCTTACCGCCCGGGAACGCCTGCAAGAGAGTCAGATCGCGGTGGAGAAGGTGGTGCTCTCCCATGAGGAATTTCTGATGTGGCCGCGCATGCCGGCCTGGAACAACCGCGATATTCCGGGCTGCCTGGTGGAAGCCCTGGTTCTGCTCCGGCAGCCGGGCGTTGGCAAAGGTGATTTTTCCGCCTTCTGTGAGCAAGCCGAGTTTCTCGGCTTTACCGGCCGGCTGATCAGCCCGCTGGACGAGTAAGGTGAACAGGGATGCGCCATGAGGAATCGCAACCAATGGGCAGCAGGATGGCTGGTGATATTGCTTCTGTTCGCCCTGTCCGCCAGTGGCCAGGCACTGACGGTGCAGGGCGACACGGGTCGTTACCGCCTGAATCACCTCATAGACTATTTTGTCGGCGATGAGCAATCCCCGGGTCAGGCACTGCAACGGGGACAGTGGCAAGCCAAGCACGACGACAGCGTGCTCAATCTGGGGTTCACCGATCAATCGGTGTGGCTCAGAGCATCCCTGACCATCCCTGAACCCCTGAACCGTCAGTGGTACCTGGTGATTCCCTATCCCCTGCTGGAGGAAGTAGATCTCTACATCCTGCGCGATCGGCAACAACTCCCCATCTACCACATCAGTCGCGAACAAAGTGAAACCCGGCGACAACAGCCCCGTAGCTATCAGGTCGCCCTGCCCTTACCCCGCGACCTGCAGGGTGAATTGCAACTGGTGCTGCGAGCGCGGTCCGCAACGTCATTGCAAGTGCCACTGGAACTCTGGCGCGAGGACCGCCTGCTGACCCAGTTTTCCCTCCGCAGTCTATACTGGGGCGCCTATTTCGGGGTGCTGTGCGCCCTGGTGATCTACAATCTGTTCCTGTTTTTGTCCCTCCGGGATTCAGCCTACGGCTACTACGTGCTGTACATCGTATCGATGAGCCTGGTGATGCTGTGTATATCCGGGGTTGGCAATGCGTGGATCTGGGGCGGGCACCCGCTGCTGACCCGTTACGCCCTGCCCCTCAGCACCGCTCTGGTGTCACTTTTTGCCCTGCTTTTCGCACGCAGCTTTATGAAATGGCAGGACATTTCTCCTCGCTGGGATCGCAGCATGAAGGTTTCGGCGGGTCTTGCCGGCCTGCTGGTGGTCTACACCTGGGTTGATCCCACACGCGGCGCGCTGTTCGCAGGGCTGCTGGCCACGCTGGTGATTTTTCTGCTCATCGCCGTGGGGCTGGCGGGCCTGAAGGCCGGCGTCGCTATTGCCCGCTATTTCGTGTTGGCCTGGACGACCTTCGCCGTGGGGGCTTCCCTGTACCTGCTGAATGTTTTTGATCTGTTACCAGTGAACCTGATTACCAACCATGCCATGCAAGTGGGCTCCGTCGCCGAGGTACTGTTGCTCTCCTTCGCGCTCGCCCACCGCATCAAGGAAGAACGGGCACGCAAACTGGCGGCCCTGCGCAAACAACAGATGGCCGAGCGCCAGGTCCGGGATCTGGAATTGCTGTCGATGGAACAGGCCATGCACGACTCAACCACCCGGATGCCCAATGCCTCGCTGCTAAATCAGCAGCTACACACCATGATGCGGGCGAACAGGCGGGTCGCGCTCACACTGGTCCATTACCCACAGATCAAGGACATTGCCTCCAGCATGGGCCACCGGTTGGCGGAGGAAATGTTCTGCCAGTTGATGAGTAAGCTCAACCATACGCTGGCGGGTCTGCAAGGTGTGATCTGCCTCGAAAGCCGGCAGCGCGCCTACCTCGCCATTCCCGAATTCGGTTCTGCAGCGTTCCTGATAGACCTGGCGCACATTGAAGGCCCGCTGGAGCCGTTCATCGAACAGGTGGTGGGGAATCACGAGATCTCGGTTCATGCCGTCAGGCTGCCGGTGTTCATGAACCTGTGCTGCGGCGTAGCTATAGCCCCGGAGCATGGTGACAGTACCGAGATCCTGTACCAGCATGCCTCGGCGGCCCGCGACCGCAGCGAGTCGAGCAAGGTTCCGGTGCAGGTCTACAACAACGAGATCTCCGATTTCGCACGGCGACGCCTGGATCTGGTGACCGCCCTGCCCCCGGCGATACAGGCCGGGGAACTGACGCTGCACCTGCAACCCCAAATGAGCAGCAGTGGTCACAAGCTGGTGGGCGCGGAAATCCTGCTGCGCTGGCACAGCGCGCGTTTTGGTTCGGTTTCCGCACGGGAGGTGATCGAGATTGCGGAGAATGCCGGCCTGATGGACCTGCTGTCACGCCACATCATGACCCAGGCGTGCAGAACCATGCAGACCCTGCATGAGCGCCAGGTGGACATCACCTGCAGCATTAACCTGTCGGTTCAGAATCTCACCAACAGCCACTTTGTCTCCTTCGCCCTGACCGACATCCGGGAGCATGACATTCCCATGAACCGGGTGATCTTCGAAGTGACAGAAACCGCCATGATGCACAATATGGAGGCAGTGATCGGGTCGCTGTTGAAAATTGCCAACAGCGGCTGCCGGATCGCCCTGGATGATTTTGGTACGGGTTACTCGTCGTTGGCGTACCTGAGCCGCCTGCCCATCCATGAACTGAAGATTGATCGTTGTTTCATCAGCCAGATGTGTTCCAACCAGAATGATCTGGGCATCGTCCAGAACACACTGAAACTGGCGCGCAGCATCAAGCTGGAAACCGTGGCCGAGGGCGTGGAGGACGAAAACACCCGTGAGTTACTCAGCCAGCTTGGCTGCAACCGGTTGCAGGGATACCTGTTTGCCCGGCCAATGCCACTGGACACCTTCTGCGACTGGGCAAAGACGCTGAAAGGCTCGCCCTGCTGACACGGCTATTTCGCCATGTGCCCCACGTAGGCGGCGGTAAAGGCAGTCTCCTGGAAAACCTTCAGCCCGGTATCCGCAAACGGAATCGGCAGGGGATGGGCGGCCAGCGTGGACTTGATCAGCGCCGGTGGCAGCAGCCTGACGTCCAGTCCGGGCTGGTCGATCAGTTGGATGGCCGCCTCCAGCTTGAAGCTGATGGCACCCCCGGCAAACTTGCCCTTGGGCATCCGCTCCTTGATCGCCACTCCGGTTACCCCATGCTCGGTCATCAAGGCGGCGAACGCCGCCTGGAACTGCTTCAGGTCCTGCCGGGTGTGGTTCTTGCTCAGCGACAGCTTGCGCACCTTGCATTCCGGCAGGCTGAACTGCCCCCGGTCGAGCTTCAGCAAGCACACCACCGCATCGCTACCGGTCAGTTCCACTCCGCAAATAATCATGGCCTTGCTCGCTTCAATCTTCTGGCTGGACGAACCCTGCGCCCATTCAACCACAACACTTCTTGAACTTCAGACCGCTGCCGCAACTGCATGGGTCATTGCGACTCGGGGCTTTCGCCACCGTGACCGTCGGCCCCTTGTTCAGGATCGCAGTCAGTTCCGCAATGGATTCAACAGCGTCCTCGCGGGTGTCTACGGCGATGTTCGCATACAGGCCGGCCTCGGCCACCTCAGCCGCAAGTTCCAGCTTGCGCGACTCACTGGTGACCACCAGGGTCAGCGGAAATTTCTTGCTGCCGCTTTTTTTGCTGGCATTGGTCTCAAAACCGCCGTAAGCGGTGTGGTGCTGGCGCGCATCCTGCCGGCCCTTGAAAAAAAACTTGTCTGACATATCGAAATCCTGGAGGTAGGGAGCGTAACCAGTCAAACATTCACAGGCTGGCTGTCACTGGACGGAACCTTTTAACACGCTTCCGAAATTGACGATATAGGTACCGTGCGATACTCCCTCAGTCAAAAGGGGCCCCGAGGGAGATTCATAAGGCATTTGCCACCCGAGCACGTATAATTAAGGACATGTAGTCACACTATCCCCTGCTGAGTTGTTCCTGCCCATGGCCGATCAGAATACCGACAAGCTCGTTGCGACCTCTCAGGCTTTGTTGCCGTTCATCGAGTCGTTGCCCGATGCCGTCGTCATCGTCAACGCGAATCACCAGATCGTACTGGCCAACATCCGCGCCGCAGAGATGTTCGGGCACGAGATTGCCGCCATGATGGGTTCTGACCTCAAGATGATCATCCCGGCGCACCATCGGAAAAGGCATGCCGGAAACGTGACTGGCTACTTCGAGACACCTCATGCCCGGCCCATGGGCGCAGAGAAACGCTTCTCAGGACTGCGCGCCGATGGCACGGGGGTGCCCGTTGATATCATGATTAACGAACTCACGCTGGACGGGGCGCCGGCTGCCATGGCGCTGGTCAGGGATGTCACCTATCAGAGGGCGCTGGAGGATCGGCTGACGCTGGAATCCCTGACGGACGAAATGACCGGTTTCTACAACCGGAAACACTTCAAAACCCAGCTAAAGGCCCAGTACGCCGGTTTTGTTCGCTCGGGCCTGCCCGCTTCCGTAATCATGTTCGATTTCGATCACTTCAAGGCCATCAATGATCAGTTCGGCCATGCCAGCGGCGACATGGTACTGATCAAAGTCGCACAGATGATTCAGAGGGAATTGCGGCCAACGGATGTGGGGTGTCGTATCGGCGGCGAAGAGTTTGCCATCATTCTGCCCAATACGTCCCTGGAGGAGGCAGCGGCGTTTGCTGAACGCATTCGTCAGCGCACCGGGGCCATGGAGCTCAGGCACGAAGACACGTCTTTCCACGCCACCATTACCGTGGGCGTTGCCTCGTTTTCAAAATCCGACACCTCCCACGATTCATTAATGCGCAAAGCGGACAGCGCTCTCTACGCAGGCAAGGCCAGTGGCCGCAACTGCGTCAGAATCACCCGGGATGACGAGGCCACACCCCTTGCTTCTCCGTGAGCGTCCTTGCAGAAACCGCAGCCCCAACGCGCAATGCCGTTCATGAAGCCTTGCGCTCTTCAGCCAGTTTACCCCTGACCTTCATCAGCACCTCACCGTACCGGTTGTCGCCGCGACGGTCCCGGCCACAGCCCCAGAAGTAATCGAAGTTGCTGTTCTCAACGATATTCCTGTCGCCGGTGTCGAGAAGTTCCTGTGCCAAATGCGGGTACGTACAGCAGCGGGTGTACACGGCTCGCGTCATGATGGTTTCACGCACCCGCTTCCAGTCCGGCCGCAGGCTTTTATGGCGTTTACGGCCCAGATTTCTTGCTTGCATGGGCGTGGCTGCCATGCGCACCTGTTCCTGGCGGATTTCATCGGTGAATTTCATGCCCTGAAAATAGTGTTCCACCGTGGGCCAGACCTTGCCTTCCAGCTCAAAGCTGAAAGCCGCATGGGTGCCCAGCGGATTGTCGGGGTCGGCCCGTGAAATGTACAGATCGTTCTCGCCGCTGTTGGGTGGAAAAAGAGACATGGATACAAAACCTCGGAGTGAAGATAAAGTGGCGCTGGTGTTCAGCTACACGGATTATTACTGAGCCTGAGCCAATGGTCACGTCAGCAGCGGAAACGCGCTGACTTTTCCGCAGATGAATCTTTCCTGGTTTTCTTACGTACCTTTTCTGTACAGTTATCGAAAATAAAAGGAAAGTTTCGTTATGCGCACTTTGTTCATCGCCCTGGCAGCCACCACTCTTATCGGCTGCAGCGGCGGAAATAGCCAAACCCAGGAAGTTACCGCAACCGCCTATAACTCCGTCACCAGCCAGACCAAGGCCGGCGACCCGGCCCTGACCGCCTGGGGTGACACCCTCAAGCCGGGCATGAAAGCCATCGCCGTTTCCCGTGATCTGATCGAAGATGGACTGACTCATGGGACCGAAGTGACTATCGAGGGCATGTCGGGTACGTACATCGTGCGGGACAAGATGAACAAACGCTGGAAAGACAAGATCGACATCTACATGGGTGTGGATGTCAAAGCGGCGAGGGACTGGGGTAAACGCACCGTCACCATCTCCTGGAATGAAACCGAATAGCAGGGCGCGGCCCATGCAGGACAATCAGCCCAGCAGGCGCTCCTTGGCTTCATTGACGCGCGCTGCAAGATAGTTGCTGCCTCCACGATCCGGATGCATTCTCTGCATCATCCGGCGGTGAGCCTGAATGATCTCCTCGCGGCTGGCACCGGGTGCGAGCCCGAGGATGTCGAGGGCCTCGCTCTCAGTCAGCGGGCCACCGGCACTGGTGGAACCGCCGTCAGTGCCGCACTGGTCTTCAGGCTCGTCATCCACCCGCCAGGAATCCCCGAACCGGCGGTCCAGATAGGTCTCCAGCAGCCGGCCTGAATCCTCATCCTGCTCCCGGCAATAGCGCAGCAGCTCGATAAACTCCTTCTCGCTGAGCTCTGCCAGCTCTCGCCCCGCCATCGGTCCCTTGAGGACACGGCCACTCATGGTGCCGGAATCATGATCCAGGGTCATAGCGAGGACGTCGCTGGACACCTGGGACTGATTCCCGGAACTCGCTGTCGTGCCACCATGGCCCGCACCGCCAACTCGCCCTGTCAACAGCGAAGGCAGCACACGACGCAACAGCGGATACAGGAACGCCAACAACGCAAACACGAAGTGCAAACGGCCGGTCAGGGCCAGCAGAACTACCAGTCCGATACCCGCCAGTAACGCCAGTTTGATAACCGCCGGCTTGCGCTGACCGGGCGGCTGGCTGCGCAGCCATGCCCAGGCAACAATCGACGCTCCAATCACCAGTAGTGTCAGTGGCACTCGGATACCCCGGGCGGATCCGCCCAACAATGAATTGACGTTTGTCTGCTTTTAACCACCCGCACGCGCTACCGGATTTGTCGGGTCAGGCGCTTCACTTCCTCGGAACTGCGGCTGGAAAAATCCCCAAGCGCCTTGGTGCCTCCGGAAGCATAGACCGCCACTGCCGCCATAAGATCCCTGAGAACCTGTGGGCTGGCGCGATCAAAGGGTGCGTAGGCGCCACCCGACAGTTTGCTTACCTGTTTGAACACCGCCCGGGCATGGGCATCGTTGCCCTCATGAAACATGAACACCGGGGTTCGCAGCATGCCCAGCTCGCCAGCTGTGTGGCAAAGATCGTCCACCGGTTCCTCGCAACAATCGCCAATAAACACCACGGCTTTCACCGCCTCGGCCCGGGTCTCCTTGACGGCGTGGGCCAACACCCGGCTGATCTGGGTGCGACCACCCAGGCAGGACACCCTGTTCATCAGCGTCAGCAACTGACCGGTTTCCGTCACAAAACCTGTGGCCTTGAACTCGCCAAAGCCCCGATAGTAACAAAGCTGAATGGCCAGGCCGCCCAGATCCCGAGTCGCCATAAACAGTTCACTTTGCAAATGACAGGCCTGATCCCAGGTGGCTTCACGACTGGCGGTGGCGTCCAGAGCGAAAATCAGCCGGCCCTGCCCGCCACTGTGCGTCGGCAGCGTGCGAACCTGATGGATAAACTCGTCGATGGATTGCTTATCGGATCTGGGGCGTAGCTCTTTATCGGACATAAGACTCTGGAAACCGCCTGCGCTGCAA
This sequence comes from Marinobacter goseongensis, assembly GCF_023156235.1. Taxonomy (GTDB): domain Bacteria; phylum Pseudomonadota; class Gammaproteobacteria; order Pseudomonadales; family Oleiphilaceae; genus Marinobacter; species Marinobacter goseongensis. The sequence continues at coordinate 106,987 of NZ_JAKZAI010000005.1, forward strand.
CACTGATCGTATAATCGTAGGGTAAAGACACCCCAATTCACAGGTTTAAACGGCTCCGGTAACGACAGCAAATCCGCATAAACTATCCCGAAAAGCGACGCAAATCACGGTGGCGGTGAACCAAAACGCCATTTGCGGCCTACACTGCTAACCTGCTCATTATTTCGATGCGAACGGAGTTTCTGCATGATTACAGTTCATCACCTCAACAATTCCCGCTCACAACGCGTTCTCTGGCTGCTGGAAGAGCTGGGCGTGCCTTACAAGATCCAGCGTTACGAGCGTGATCCCAAAACCATGCTGGCACCGGCAAGCCTCAAAAAGATCCACCCGCTGGGTAAATCGCCGGTCATCACGGACGGTGACTTGGTGGTGGCTGAATCCGGCGCCATTGTTGAATACCTGGCCCACACCTACGGCAAAGACACCATGCTGCCTGAGAGTGGCGGCCAGGCGTGGCTGGATTACACCTATTGGTTGCATTACGCCGAGGGCTCACTGATGCCACCGCTGGTGATGCGCCTGGTCTTCGAGAAGGTCAAAACCAGCCCGATGCCGTTCTTCATAAAGCCTGTGGCAAAAGGCATCTCAGACAAAACTAATGAGATCTTCATCGGCCCGATGATCAAAACCCACCTGGACTTTGTTGAAGCCCACCTGACGAAAAACACCTGGTTTCTCGGAGACAACCTCAGCGCCGCGGATATCCAGATGAGTTTTCCGCTGGAAGCGTCCGTGGCGCGGGGCATCGTCGGCGAGCACCGGCCCCACATCAATGCCTGGGTGCAACGCGTGCACGCCCGGCCGGCGTATCAACAGGCGCTGGAAAAGGGCGGGAAATACGATTTCGCCTGAACGGCGACCATCAGTTTTTTGACCTGTGCAGGGCGCTGACGCCCTGCCAATCCTCCAGATCCTGCTCGGGTTTTTCAGAGCGAAAGCGGGCATAGAGCGCAACACCCCGTGCATCCTCGAGAATATCCACCCGAATGCCCCTCTCTTCCAACGCCGCTTCGGTGCCGGAGGCATTCGTTACATCACCTACCACAACGCGGCTGAATCCTCGCATTGCAAGCAGCGTGGCGCACACCTCACAGGGGCTAAGGCTGGTGTAGAGCGTGGTCTGGCTGAAATCAAGCCGGCCTGCGTCACGAATGGCAGACGTCTCGCCGTGGTTGTAGGGATGGTTCTCCTGAACCAGCGTGTTGTGCCCCTTACCCACAATCCTGCCGGTGGCATTATCCACAATCACAGCACCAATGGGGCAGCCGCCCTCGTTGTAGCTCTTCTGCGCCAGCAACACCGCGATGCGCATGCGGTCTGCATCCGTCAACGCCTGTGCGAATTCGTCACCCATAAGAACGGGCAGGCTTCGGGTTGGCATATGGGCAATGGCCGTCAAGGCCTGTTCGTTTGCCTCGGACTGTTGATTCAGGAGCGGTTTCATAGGGATCTGGCGGAATCCTTGATGGGATCATGAATGAATGGGCGGCCAGTGGTTCAGTTGCGGATCAGCCGCCCCTGTGGCCCACTGTCAATCAGCATACAACAAAGGACAGCGCGCTGTGATAACCCACTCCTGGGCCAGAACCCTGCGCCCCCAAAAGCTGCCGTTCCGGCGCCGTCTGACGCGAGCCTCAGTGGCGTTGATCTATCGCAAAGCGGATGACGGCGGCGTCGAATTGATGTTTATCCAGCGGGCCCGCCGGCAAGGCGACCCCTGGTCCGGCGACATGGGCTTTCCGGGTGGGCGCATGCAACCGGAAGACGCCACACCCCGTGCGGCCGCTGAGCGGGAAACGCTCGAAGAAACCGGCGTCGATCTCCTGCGCCATGGCCGCTTTCAGGCCCGGCTCTCGGACCTGATCACCCGCCATCATAGCCGCTGGCGCCCCATGGTCGTCACACCCTACGTGTATCAATGGCATGGCACGCAGCCGGTCACGCTGAATCATGAAGTGGAACAAATAGTGTGGGTTCCACTGGACTACCTCGCCGCCCGAGAAAACCAGAGCAGGCTGCCCTGGCGCACGCCCGTAGGCACTCTGAGCCTGCCTTGTTGCCGCTACCAGGATTACTGCATCTGGGGCCTGAGCTACAGCATGTTGCAGGAGCTGCTTGTGCTGGGCGCAAGCGCCGTCGCGATTACTCCACCGTGATGGTGATTTGCTCAGACATCACCGGCGGCTCATGGGGTACGTGCAGGTGGTCTCCCACCAGCAATTTCAGTGTATGCTCACCGGGCGACAATTCCAGGGTGGTCTGGGTTTGTCCACCGCCAAAGTGAATATGGCGGTCATCCGCCGGCACCGGCTGGTTCATGGCGGGCAGATCGTCGACATCCACAAGCAGGTGATGATGGCCGGTGCTACCGCGCTCCACACCCGCCGGAGCCACGCCCAGCCCCTCCAGACCAAACCTCACCGTTACTGGCGAACTGACAGTTTGCCCATCCATTGGTGAAACAAAATACACCGCTGCGCCGTCAGGCGCGGGCGTTGCGCCATGGGCAGCGGAAACCATTGAAACTGCCAGCACGGAGTAAAGGAAGAAACGTTGTGTGTTGGTGATCATATTCATGACCCTTTCCTTGAGTGAGGGAACCGTTCCACAAGGGTAGGACACATTTTACGATCTTGCCGAATATTGGCATCGTCGCTTGCCGGGGCGCAGATGGGCAGCAGCAGCGGGTTTGGAAAGGGAGAGAGCTGGCGCTCAGAGAAGGGATTCAGGCTTAGCGGTGGGTCGGTGAGAACAGGGGCATTATCTGCCCCCGGGCACCGGCTACATCAATTGCTTTTCAGGTTGATCTGCTTCGAACCTGTAGAGGCGAATTGTCCACTTTTACCTTTGCCAACGTACTCAACAACGCCTCCAGCCTTTAAAAACGCTGCGGTTTGCTCTTCGATCGTGGCGGTTGTTAACGTCGCTTTTGCGGGTTTCTTGCTCATGGTAGTCCCCTGGTTGCATGCCGGCTTGCTCGCCAACAACAGTTGGCCAGTATAGCTGAAACCGGGAAACATTGCTGGAGTATGTGGCCGCACCGGTCCATTTTGCGGTTTAATGCGGCAGACACCCATTTGCCTGCAGATGCTCCCTCACTATGCGCACTGTCACATCGCCCGAGCAAACCATCTCCGAAGCCGAGATCGAGCATGCTGTCCGCGAGGGCATCAGACGCTACTTCGACGACTGTCGGGCACGGGTGCCGACGTTTATCGATCGCCACTTCCATTACCCCGGCGCCATCACCACCAACCGCAGGGCGTTGGGTTGGGACATGTTGCGGGCACCGATCAATCTGCTGTGGGCACCCATATATGCCCTGGCCTGCCTGACGAAGATTCTGCTGCCACGACGAACAGGTCTCATATGGCTGCACAGCCTGGCTGATCGTGTGCCGGCTGGGTTCACCACCCGGGTACAGCATCACATCTCGCAGCTGATCCTCGTGGAGTTGCTGAACAATGGTCAGGAGAGCCCGCTCATTGAGCGCTACCTGGTTGAGGCCCTGGAGGCCGTCTATGACCGCCACAATTGCGAGTCAATCGACCACCAGAAGTTCAGCGAGCTGGTACACCCTCTGATCGCAGACACCCTCAGCCAGTACCGGGTGACTCGAACGGCCGCGGCCGATATCACCAACAGTATTGGCTGCACCGTGCTTGGCGCGTTCGCGTTCCAGAAATTCACCCCCGGCGGCATTGGGCTCGGAGTGGTGCTTGCCTCCATGGTGGCGAAGACGCTGGCTGCCAGAGACTTTATCCTGGGCGAAACTATCGGCGGATGGTACTACAGCGTATTCCCACCGGAACCTTCACTGGCAACAACCGCCAGCGTTATGGTCGCGGTGATGGCAGCCCTGGCAGCGTTTGCGGCCTTATCCGGTGTGATTTTCGATCCCGTTCAGGCGGCGATCGGTCTGCATCGCCGGCGCCTGCACAAACTTCTGGATCACCTTCAGCAAGACGTGACACTGAGCACCCAAAACAGCTTTCGGCCAAAGGATCAGTTCGTAGCGCGGATTCTGGATACGTTCGATATGGTCCGATCAGGTTTTTTGTAGGGCAAGAACAACGCAGGAGAGCCCACTGGAACGTTTCACCTGAACCAACTGTAATTGTCGAACAACTCGTTGTGTGGCACGTTGAGAGGTGCAGTTACGTAATAGCGAAATGACTTGCTGCTATTGCGGTATTCAGTTCGACTCAAATTCACGGAAAAAGGATGACCGAGATGAACAACGATACTCTGGAAGGTAACTGGAAGCAGCTCAAAGGCAAAGTAAGAGAACACTGGGGCAAGCTGACCGACGACGACGTCGAGGAAATCGCGGGCCGCAAAGATCACTTTATTGGCAAAATTCAGGAAAAGTACGGCCTCAAGAAAGACGAGGCAGAGAAAGAGTGGGACAAACTCACTAAATAAACCTTGCCGGAGCCAGGGATACGGCTTCGTTTTTGTATCCCTGGTGCGTCGCAACCAGCAGACCCTCCGAAACCCGCCTCACCAACCAGGCGCACCAAGACGGCAGCCAGTGAGATTGGGCCCCCTGATCAAATGTCCTCGACAACCTTGCCGACCTTCTGCTCTGCGTTCTGCAAAGCGTCGGAGAGTTTGTCGAAGACATCGTTAAAGCCTTCCTTCATGGACTCCCAGGTGAAATCGGCGCTGTCCTCCATGCGCTCGTGCCATTCAGTGATCCGGGCCCGTTCCCGGTGCAGGGACGCCAGCGCAGTCTGCGCCTGGGCGCGGGCGATCTTGTCGGCCTCCTGCCAGTCGGTCTCCAGGCGGTCTTCCAGGGTCGCGATACGGTCATCAATGGCGCCGAGCACGTCCTTGATGTCAGTCATCAACCGTTCCCGACGTTCGGCGCTAAAATCCGCCAGCTCCTCATCGAGCTGTTGCATTTGCTCGCGCAAGGACTCCACCGCCATTTCGCTGTCATCTTTGGCGGCCTGTGCCAGTGGCATCATCAGGACCAGTAGCAGAGCACTGGCCAGCAATCGCATCGGAGTTATCAAAACCGGGTACCTCTTCTGGATCAACATTTACGTCCCATGTACGATGATACCAATCGGAAGCCTTCTCCGCATGGAGACATGACGTAATGGTCACCAACCTGCCCTTTTCCCAAGCTTGTGAGAACAACAAATCGCCGATCCTCGAGAAGCTCCGTGAGATCTTCGACACCCCGGGCATCGTTCTCGAAGTGGGCACCGGCACCGGCCAGCACGCCGTGCATTTCGCCACCGCCATGCCTCACGTACAGTGGCAACCGACCGACCATCCCGACGCGGCGGGAACCTGTCGTCCCCGGCTGGCGCAGGCGTCGTTGCCCAACATCCTGCCAGTGATCGACCTCGACGTCGGCTCGGCCCAATGGCCTGTTGAGGCCTTTACCTGGGCCTTCTCAGCCAACACTGCCCACATCATGTCGTGGCCGGAAGTGGAACAGATGTTTCGAGGTATTGATGAACGCCTGTCAAAAAACGGTGCATTCTGCCTGTACGGTCCGTTCAACCACCAGGGCCGGTTCTCCAGTGACAGCAACCGACAGTTTGATCAGCACCTGCGGGCCCGCGCCGCCCACATGGGCATCAGGGATCTGGAGGACCTCTGCGCGCTGGCGGGGACGGTGGGCCTTACACTGGCGGAGAATTACGCCATGCCGGCAAACAACCGGTTACTGGTGTTCAAACCAATCCGTTCGACTGGAGCCACTGGCTGATCTGCGCCTGATTCATGGCACCACTCTGACGGGCCACCTCGCGGCCATTCTGAAACAGGATCAGCGTCGGGATGCTGCGAATACCAAATTGGCCAGCCGGCCCGCGGGCCTGTTCGGTGTTCAGCTTGGCAAAGCGCACCTTGCCCCGCCAGGCTTTCGCCGCCTGCTCGAACTGCGGCGCCATCACCTTGCAGGGGCCACACCAGCTGGCCCAGAAATCCACCAGCACCGGCACATCACTGCGCGCGGTATGGGCGGCAAAGCTCTGGTCACCCAGCTCCAGAACCTGATCCGGCCACAACGGCTGCTTGCAGGCACCGCAATTGCCGCCGGATGACAGCTTGTCCGCGGGCACGCGATTCACTTTGTGGCAATGGGGGCACACGAGGTGTCGGGTGTCAGTCATGGTGAGTCGGTCTCTGAGTCGCTGTTGGAGAGAATAATCTGGGCACATGGAGAGAATTCAAGCGCCCGGGTTCCCCACCCTTTTATTATGCACCCACTGCCCCAACTATACTGATAATTGCCACTAGAACACCTTTCAGGAAGTCTTAATGAACGCTATTTTCAAGCAATTCCTTTTGGTCTCCAGCATCTATCTATTAGCACCCTCGGCTGACGCCTTTAGCCTCAGCAACACTATTTCCAGCGGAACACAAGCGATCTCCTCGGCAACGGAAGTCACTGGTGAAACGCAGCAACTGGTCGGTCAGCTCCAGAATCAGCTAGGTGTTACCAAAACGCAGGCGATGGGCGGTACCTCTGCGCTATTGCAACTGGCGAAAAATCAGCTCAGCCCAGACTCTATCGGCACCCTGACCAACAAAGCGTCGGGCCTGTCCAGTCTGATGGGCGGTGGTGGTAGCCTGAGCAGCAGTCTGCTGTCCAATGTCTCGTCCATGGACAGTGTGCAATCGGCTTTCTCCGCGCTGGGTATGGACAGCGCCATGATCCAGCAGTTTGTACCGATCGTGATGGACTTCCTGGGCGATCAGGGCGTTGGTTCGTCGTTACTGGGCCAATTGCAAAGTCTTTGGGCACCTGCTGGCTGATTGGGGCAGTCGCAAGAACAGCGTTGAGACCAACCCATGACCATCGACCGTGAACGCCTGGCAGCGCTTGCTGCCGAGCCCCACTTTTACCGGGGCAAATACAGAAACCTGGAACGCACAGAGCAGCATGGCCTGGGGGATTTCCTGCGCTGGCAACTGGCGCCCGGCCGCCGTTTTCCGCCGGGTAAACGCTATACCCTGCTGCGCCCGGATGGCCACCTGCTGATGAGTCCGCCAGAGGCCCCCCAGCTGACGTGGCTGGGGCATGCCTCGTTTCTGTTTCAACACAAGGGCCTGAACGTGCTGACCGACCCGGTGTTGTCGGACCGTGCCAGCCCCTTCCGGTTAATCGGGCCGAGGCGCTTCACGCCACCCGCCCTGACGGTGGCGGACATGCCGCCGATCGACCTGGTACTGATTTCCCACAATCACTACGACCATCTCGACGAGGCAACGGTGCGCCAGTTGCACCGACGGTTCGGGTCTGACCTGCGCTTTTGCATTCCCATGGGGCTGCGCCGCTGGTTCGAAAAGCGTGGCATTCATAACCTGGTGGAGCTGGACTGGTGGCAATCCGCGCCGCTGACCGGCAACAGCGAGGTGTTCTGCCTGCCGGCTCAGCACTTCAGTGGACGAACACCCACCGACACCAACGCCTCGCTCTGGTGTAGCTGGCTTCTGGAGATGGACGGCTTTCGGCTCTATTTCGGTGGTGATACCGGTTATGGCAGGGTGTTTCGCCACATCGGCGAGCTGTTTGCGCCCATTGACCTGGCGCTGCTCCCCATCGGTGCCTATGACCCGCGCTGGTTCATGGCCCCGGTGCACGTGGCGCCAGAGGAAGCAGTGCGGATTCACCAGGACATTGGCGCCCGCCAGTCGGTCGCCATGCACTGGGGCACATTCGTGCTCACCGATGAACCCATGGACGAGCCACCGCGGCGACTGCGGCTGGCGCTGGAAAGGCAGGGCTTGAATGAGTCGGCATTTCGGGTGATGCAGCACGGGGAGGTGTGGTCGCCGCGCGCCAGACTATAGCCTGATGAGCCCTTTACCCTGAGCGTGCAGCCAACGCCGCCAGTCCGAACCCAGCATGGTCAGGCCACCAAGGTAATTATCATCCACCAGATAATAGGAGAGCGTGCGATCACCCCGGTTGAAGTTGTGCATCAACCGCACCAAAAAGTTTCGCCGGGTCGGTTTGGACAGAAGAAAAAAGACAAACTCGCCGGACTGCGCTCGCAGGCTTCCGTGCCCTGCCATCTCGGAATGCCGCCACTTGTTACTGGACAGTTTCAAGAATTCGTCGATGTCTGTTAAACGGTCCTGATCAAGGGCTTGAGCGACGACCCAACGATTGACCGGGTGCGGTTCAAAATACAACCCCGATTCGTCACGCTCCAGCATCTCCATCTGCTCGGCAAGCCCCTCATTGAGCCAGGCAGGCGCATAGGGAACGATGGTATCAACAACCGCGTGACTCACCTCATGCTTGATCGTCCTGAAAGTCAGGCCTCGGTCTTCCTGCATGTAAACGACGATTTGATGCTCAGAGGGGATATACAGACCGTAAGACGCCACGCCCAGGCCTCTGTCATTGCGAACCAGGTAGTTCCGGTAAACGGTGTGATCTTTCAAAATCAATATATTGACCGGCACCGTCCGGTACATATCAAAAGACATCACGCGGTCGAAAAACTCATAAACATTATTTACACCGTCAACAATGTTCTGGTTTTCTTCGTCACTCAGCTCGACGTCCACCGTTTCAACTTTAATATCAAAACGCGACCAGTCCGATGCCGTTGGCCTCACGTTGACCACTTCCTGCTCAACGCGATGATCCTGTCGGTCGCTGAAGTGAACCTTCCCGTTCTCATCTACCCATTTATAAATCTTTGCGCTGCCAGAGTTCGCAACGATCATGAGAATCGAAAACACAAGGGCTGGACTGACGGCTTTCCCTGACCTTTTAAACACTGCGCGTTACCCAACCAAGACATGGAATAGTGATGACCAGTAGCGAAAAGGTACAGTGAAAGACTCGCCCTGCCAATACAAACCACCGCAGACTGAATTGATCAAACCGGCAGACGATAACGCTGATCCCGCCACGGCTCACTAGCGACGCCTGGCTGACTAGTGTAGAGACATCAGTTTGTCGACCACCTCAACAAGTGTCTCGCCAGTGACGTCGGCGGGTAGAAAGACATCTCCGGGCCTGCACTCAAGGCGTGCACACCAACCCGACAGTGCACCGGCCCGTTTCGCGCCATGGCAATCCCAGGCATGCACGGCAACCAGTGCCAGGCGATCGATAGGCGTATCCAGACGTTTGGCGGCGAAACGGTAAATGTCCGGATGAGGCTTCCAGACACCCGCATCCTGCGCAGTAACTACGTGATCAACAAATCCGGCAAGCCCTGCCCCCTCAAGAAAGCGGCGTGTTTTGTCAGGGCTGTTAACAGTCAGGCAGCCAACGATCACCCCCGCCTCCGAGATTTTCTTCAGTGCTGGCGCGGCGTCGTCGAAAGTGGGCAGCGTAGAGAAGCCGTCAACGACATACTCAATATCACGCTCACTGAGCATATATTTTGTTTCCGTGCGGAGTGATTCCCGTGCAACGGCATCGAAGGGTGCCGTATCACCGGCGAGGGTCAGTGCCATGGCGTCACGTTGAAAGCGCAGGAACCAGGGCTCCAGGAGTATCGCTGGCTGGCCAACCTCTTCCAGCCGGGTTGCCAGTGGATGCAGATCAATCAATGTCTCAAGGACATCAAATAAAACGACGTTCGGTGGGCCAGCCATGACGAGCCTCCCTATGCCGTTGTTGATTTAAAAAAGTGTAGCTCAGGTTATCGCAGTATGCTGTCCCTACCTTTTTCTTGTTAACTTTTTATTGAATGATACTGACGCAGGGTAGACATGATGACCGGCTCGCCGAATCTACCTATGTCACGAATCTGAAAGGCAGGGGGACCTCGGCTTATGGAAACTACAGATATCTTCCTGGCACTGCTCTTCGGCTGTGTCGGTTTCGGGTACTTCATGCACGGGCGGCGCACGCAGAACATCGTCACCCGTTACTGCGGCATAGCGATGATTCTGTACCCATACCTTGCGAGCAGCACCTGGGAACTGTTGGCGGTGGGTGTCGGGCTGATACTGGCCCCACGGTTTATAGAGATTTAGAAGAGATCGGGAGAGCCGCGGGCAGAAAGACATGTCAGACCCTTTGACGGCCACCCGTCCGACCGTACAAACTCATATCGGAGTCTCCCACACGGCGAAATAGTGAGCGCACCTCCAATGCCTGAAAAAGTGAAAACCAGGGTTCTCTTCCATTCCAAATGCCTGAACATATACCTTGTGCGATATCCCGAGGGCCACAGCGTAGGACGCCACGTCGACATGGTCTCCGAAGGCCCGCTGTACAAACTTAACTGGGTTCTCGCCAAGCCCGGGGCCGGAGGCGAATTCATCTGTGAGAAGACTATGTTTAATCTCTTCGGGAGGCTATATCTCTTTCGCCCGGATCTTTACGAGCACCGCGTGTCAACAATTGAACGCGGGAATCGCTGGTTGTTGAGCTTTGCGCTAACCCCCGGTTAACGTGGTGCAACTACACAGGCGGTCTGCACCGCTCGCGGGCAGACCGCTTTGAAAGCTCAAGACCTCAGGCTTCGTTCGCCTTACGATAACTGCCCTGGTAATCAAACACCCGTTCCTGCACCTGCCAGAAATGCTTCTGCTTGCGGGCAATCACGAAATCCGGGGCCGGCAACAGGGCCTGGTTTTCCAGCACCTCATCCACCCTGCTGAACGTTTGCGGGGCCCGGCCGTTCGCGAAACGACGCCCGAACAGCTTGTTAAACACATGACGCTGCGCCGGCTTGCTGAAATCAAACGACTCGCGGAGTTCCTCCCCATCTTCACCGTGATAGGTGATCCTCAGCTTGCGGCCATCCACCGTTAACGCAATCCCGGCGCAGCGGATCACCATGGCATTCTTGAGTTTCAGTGCGTCCCGTAGCTGATCATCCGGGTCGATGATGGCGTTGCGGCACTGGTGGCAGTTGCGGGCGGCAATATCGTTCTCGCCACCGCAGTGGGGGCACTCCTTGAACCGGAAACGGTAATCGCACTGTTGCGGCCGCCCGTTCTGCACGGCAGGATTTTCGGCATCTGCAGTCTCAATCAGCCCCTGACATCGACGCCCGTAATGCTCGATCACATGGCCGTCATCGTCGGTTTTGCCCCAGAAGATATTGGCAAACCCACAGCCCGGGCAGAACACCTGCACCGGCTCACTGTCCGGGTTGGGTTTCGGCTCCCCTACCTCCGGGTGATGCAGGTTCATAGGGTTGCCCGCGTAATCAATCACCAGGCAATCCGGCTTGCCTTCGTCCAGGCGAAGACCGCGGCCGACAATCTGCTGATACAGGCTGACCGACTGGGTAGGCCGAAGAATGGCGATAAAGTCCACATGGGGCGCATCGAAGCCTGTGGTGAGCACAGACACATTCACCAGATACTTCAACTGCCGTTGTTTGAAACGCCGTATCAGCGAGTCCCGATCCTTCAGATCGGTCGCGCCGGTCACCAGAGCGGTTTCGTCTTCCGGCAGATAACCGGTGATTTCCCGCGCATGGTCCACCGTGGCCGCAAAGATCATCACCCCCTTGCGCTCAGCCGCCAGCTCCATCACCTGCTCAATGATGGCTCGGGTCACCCGCTGGTGTTTGCCCAGCAGCTGGTTGACGTCTCTCTCGGTGTATTCGCCAAAGCGGTCCTGCGCCAGTGCGGAGAAATCGTATTGCGCCACCGCAGCGTTCACCAACTCAGGCCGGGTGAGATACCCGCGATTGATCATGTAGCTCAGCGGCAGCTCAAAAATGCAGTGCTGAAAGGGCTTGTCCTCTTCACTTCGAACAAAGCCCCGATAGTGATAGCGATAGATCCAGCCCATGGCCAGTCGATAGGGTGTGGCGGTCAGCCCCAGCACCTTGAGGGAATCATTCTGCCGCCGCAGCAGCTCGATGATTCGCTGATACTGGCTGGTGTCCTCACCACTGACCCGATGGCACTCATCGATGATCACCAGCGAGTATTCATCCCGGAACTGATCCAGATTGGCCGATACCGACTGCACACTGGCAAAGGTTACCTGGTGCCGGCTTTCCTTGCGCTTCAGTCCGGCGGCGAAGATGCCGCCGGTCAACCCATAGCTCTGGTATTTGGCGTGGTTCTGCTCCACCAGCTCTTTGACGTGAGTCAGCACCAGAATCCTGCGCCGGGCGAGGCGGGCCAGCTCGGCAATAACCAGACTTTTACCCGCACCGGTGGGCAGCACGATGACCGCAGATTCATCGGACTGGCGGAAATGGTTCAGCGTGGCCTCAACCGCTTCCTGCTGGTAAGGCCGCAGCGTGAAAGGCGCCGTCATGTTGCAGGGTTTAATCGATCAATGATGCCCACCCGGCCCATGGGCGTGGCCGTGAGCAATCTCTTCCGCATCGGCGTCCCGCACTTCGATGACTTCAATATCGAAGGTCAGGGTTTTACCCGCCATCGGATGGTTGGTGTCGACATCCGCAAACTTGAGGCCGACCTTGGTGACCACCACATGGCGCGGGCCCTGCTCGGTTTGCACCTGGGCGACCATGCCCGGCTTCCAGCGTTTGGCGCCCATCAAATGCTTGACCGGCACGCGCTGCACCGCATCGCCTTTGCGCGGACCATAGGCTTTTTCCGGCGTGACGGTAACGCTGAACGTATCGCCGGCTTCGCGACCTTCGAGGGCGTCTTCCAGCCCCTGGATAATGCCGCCGTGGCCGTGCAAATAGGCGTTCGGCTCGCCACCACGGGAGTTTTCCACTTCCTTGCCCTGCTCATCACGAACGCTGTAATGAAACAGGACCACCTGGTTTTTTTCGATTGGCATAAGGTTCTCTGCGATGGTTCAAAGTGCGCCATTATAGCCAGTAGCGACGCAGACTTCAGGGATAGAAAACCAGAACCTCCGCGATTTTCAGCCAGCTACCAGACAAGCGGCTGCAAAGACCTCGACAGATCAAAGCCCAATTGCTGCCGCAAAGCGCTCGCCTCCGGCGCCATAAGCAGCCAACCCAGAGCACCCACATTGGACAGAACCGCCAGCCAGAAAACGAACTGATAGCTGCCCTTCCGCGTTTTGTGCCGAAAAACCTGCTGGGCCAGAAGCGCACTGGGCCAGCCACAGCAAAGCTCGAAAAGGTGCAGCGTGTTCTCAGCGGTGCGTTGGGCACTTCGCTGCGCCGCCCGTTTATCGATCCAGTACATCACAAACAACACCAAACTGACTGCGCCGTAGACCGCCAGGATCGAGACCGGCAGATAGCCTTGATGGAACAGGCCAGCCTGAATGGCAAAGAACACCAGCACGAAGACAGCGGCCATCCAGACGCCTGAAGCGACACTGGCACCAACTCTCGCCACCCCGGCATACTGGAACCGCCCTGCCCTTGGCCGGCCCTGTTTATCCTTCATGAGGCTGTACGTCACCTTGCGATCGGAAACCGGCCGGCCACGGCCCGCGTAACTGCTGATATGGGCAAACACCCGTTCACCACCGCCGTCTGGTGTAATGAAACCAAACCCCTTGGTGTCATTCCAGGCGGTGAGCAGTCCTTTCTGGTTCAATGCACTTCTCCTTTCAGAGCGTTGTACCGGGCACACGCCTTATCCCTGTCTCTCAAAAGGCGCGGATCCCGATTGCCAAGCGCGGCAGCAATCAGGGAGTTGCAGTCCTGACGGGCCAGAGACAACTCCGAGGGAGGTTGAGGAGCACGCTGAGCACGGGGTTTTGGGGAGGGCTCTGGCTCCACGGTTCTTGCATCAGTTTTTGGCTCACTTCCAGTTTGACGGGGTGTTGGCAGCGGTGCGCTTTCCTCCCGCTGTTCAGGCATTCTTTTCGTGCCTATAGCCATAGCCTGTGAAGCAAAATCTGAAAAGGCATTCACGCCGATTGCACCCACCCCCAACAGCAATACCGTATAAACGGCCAGCTTGAGAAGTCCTCTATTGGAGCGGCCGGGCGCATGACCATAACGCTCGGCCACCAAACCTCTCACATGACGCGCATGGGCCTGATCGGTGGCGAATGATGCCTTGAGGCGACCGGCTGCCAACTTTTCCCGAACGTCCGCGACTTGCTCCGGGCTCAGCATCAATTCCGTGCGGGACTTTATGTAGCGAACATACCCCAGACCTTTGGTGACATTATCCGGCATGGGCGTTTTGAACGTACTGTCACCCACAAAAACCACTACCGAGTGCATTTGGTGATCGCCCAGTCCGAGCAGCGTTTGAAGTGTTTTTACGTGCTTGTAGTTCTGGTGTAGCGGATTCTGGAATTTGTGGTTGGAACGGTAAATCTTCTGGGTCCAGAAGCGCTGATGAGGGCCACCGAAAATCCACCCTTTCATATTCTTGGTTTCGACAACGAAAACTCCGAATTCCGACACCAGAACATGGTCGATCTGTGTGGTGCCGTCTTCCGTGGGGAGAGTCACGTTCTTAATGAGATGGTAGCGGGATTTATCAAGGAAACACCGAGCGGAGAAGTTGACAATGAACTCCCCGAACTTGCCCCTGAACCAAGATGACTTGATCAGCCCACTGACGATCAGAAGGGGGATCAGGTACCAAAGTGCAGCAATCAGTGGCTGAAAAGCCGGGCTGAAATCCATTTTACGGACGTCCTTGTTTTGCTTCCGTCAATCAGGCAGCCGAGAAACATAAATCATTGTTTCACTTTTCACCTCAGGATTTTTGTAACACCCTTTCTTACGCCACAGTACTCACAGATACCGCCCACCAGCACCAACCACCACTACGATCAACCCAAGAATCAGGTTGGTACCCACCAATTTGCGGATCTGCCCCACCTGGCGCCCGCCTTCCTGGGGATCCTGGTTTGCAACAGCCTGCTTCAGGCGGCGGAAAGGCGCAAAATAGACGTGGAAATACAGCAGGATCATCACGATCCCCAGCCCCTGCATCACGTGGATGTGCCAGCCAGCTCCCGCCATGCCGCCGAACACGCTGAAGATCATCCAGTAACCGGTCACCAGCAAAAGAATCACCGCCGCCCACACCCACCGGAAAAACCGGGACAGGGTGGCACACCAGAGCGCGCCCCGCTGTGAGGCATCAATCACCTCAATGACCGCCGGGCGCAGGGCCATGTAGGCGAAAAACATACCGCCAACCCAGATAACGGCAGAGAGAACGTGCAATGCGATGGCCAGACTCATAAAGCAACCCCGGAACAGATATGTGTGCGAAGAGCATAAGCCGCACCAGCGGCAACAAACAACAAGGCGCTCACCTGATAGGTAACGACGCTGACAACCCTGGCTTTACGTTTGCGGCCGCTCACGCCGCTGAGCGCGGGCCAGCCGACGAATTTCTTCCTCGCGCTCGTCCAGCACGCTCTGCACAAAACGGATGTGCTCACCCGCAATGCGCCTGGCATCCTCGGCACGGCCTTCCATGATCGCGTCGAACAAGGCCTGGTGCTGCGAAATCAGGGTGTGCCGGGCATCGCTGCGCAGTGCATACATGCCGCCAATATTGGTCACCACACTGCGTTTGAGCAGATCGAACAAACCGCGAATGGTGTGCAGCAGCACCAGATTGTGACTGGCCTGGGCAATCGCCAGATGAAAACGCGCATCGGCGGCGCCTTCTTCTTCCCGGCTTGCCTTGGGCTCGCGGGCATAGCAGGCCTGCAGCTCATCAAAGGCAAGCTGCAGTTGCTGACGATCAAGGTCCGTGGCGCGGTGGGCGGCGTAATAGGCGCAATCCGTTTCCAGCGTATGACGAAACTCCAACAGATCGCGGCGGGTTTCGGGCCGGCTTTCCAACAGGTTCATCAAAGGGTCGCTGAAGCTCGACCCCAGCGAGTCGCACACGTAATTCCCGCCGCCCTGGCGACTGATCACCAAGCCCCTGGCCGCCAGCTTTTGCAGCGCCTCGCGCACGGAAGGCCGCGAAACGCCAAATTGCTCCGCCAGGGCCCGCTCCGCCGGCAGGCGCTGGCCCGGCTGCAGCGTGCCTTCCAGTATTAAGGTTTCCAACTGCTCTACGATGTCGTCAGAGAGCCGGTGCTGGCGAATTTGCCCTACTTCCATTACCGATCCTTTGGTCTTACCAATGTACAAAAATCATAACCAACGACTCACTTATGATCAATAAAAATCCCCCTTCCTTTACCAAAACCCCATTAAGGGGTTTGACACCGCATTGATGCTTTTTTAATCTAGTGGGATAAAAATGATTAATTGGCCTTACCAATTTACTAAAACCTCTCCAGACCACGGGCTATCAGAGAGCCTTTGAGGAATCCGCGATGATCATTTCCGCCTCGACCGATTACCGCGCTGCTGCCCAGCGCCGCCTGCCCCCCTTCCTGTTTCATTATATCGATGGCGGCGCCTACAACGAGCACACCCTCAAGCGCAACGTCGCGGACCTCGCCGACATCGGTTTGCGCCAGCGGGTCCTCAAGAACATGGAAGACCTGAACCTGGAAACCAGACTGTTTGACGAGACCCTTAACATGCCAGTGGTTCTGTCACCCGTTGGCTTGACCGGCATGTGCGCCCGTCGGGGCGAGGTGCAGGCAGCGCGCGCGGCAGAGAGCAAAGGCATTCCCTTTACCCTGTCCACCGTCTCGGTCTGCCCGATTGAGGAAGTCGCACCGGCGATCAACCGTCCCATGTGGTTCCAGCTCTACGTGCTGAAGGACCGCGGCTTTATGAAGAACGCGCTGGAACGGGCCAGGGCCGCCGGCGTCAAAACCCTGGTGTTTACCGTTGATATGCCGGTGCCGGGCGCCCGCTACCGGGACGCGCACTCCGGCATGAGCGGCCCCAACGCGGCCATGCGCCGCTACCTGCAAGCCATGACGCATCCGCGCTGGTCCTATGATGTGGGCCTGCGTGGCAAACCCCACGACCTGGGCAACATTTCCGCCTACCGCGGAGAATCGACCGGCCTGGAAGACTACATCGGCTGGCTCGGCAACAACTTTGACTCTTCCATTTCCTGGAAGGATCTGGAGTGGATTCGCGAATTCTGGGACGGACCAATGCTCATTAAAGGCATTCTGGACGCGGATGATGCCCGGGATGCCGTGCGCTTCGGCGCGGACGGCGTGGTGGTTTCCAACCACGGCGGCCGTCAGCTTGACGGCGTTCCATCCACCGCGCGTGCACTGCCGGCCATTGCCGATGCGGTCAAAGGCGACCTGAAAATTCTGGTGGATTCCGGCATTCGAACGGGGCTGGATGTACTGCGCATGCTGGCGTTGGGTGCCGATTGCACCATGCTCGGCCGCGCCTACATCTACGCCCTCGCTGTCGACGGCCAGGCCGGCGTCAGCAATCTACTGGAGTTGATCGAGAAAGAAATGCGGGTCGCTATGGTGCTTACCGGCGCCAAATCCATCAGCGAGATCAATGCCGACCTGCTGGTCTCTGAATCCTAGCGGTATATAGCCCCCTCGGCCTTAGCTGCGTCCCCAGGGGGCAACACCGGCACCCCAGTGCCATCGGCAAAGCACTCGTCAGGTCAGGTCATCCAGTATTTCCTGCACATGCTCGGCCGGCTTGACCTTGCCGTAATGGCGCAGAATCAGCCCCTTCTCATCGATCAGAAACGATTCCCGGTTAACAGACATCACCTGTTTACCGTACATATTCTTCTCCTTGAGCACCTCGTACTGGTTCACCACCACTTCCTCCGGGTCTGCCAGAATCGGGAAGTTCAGCGATTCTTTGCGGGCGAACTTTTCGTGTGACTTGACTGTGTCGCGGCTGACACCGAGTACCTGCACGCCCTGACTGCTGAGCTCATCCAATCGATCCCGAAACTGCTGAGCCTCGGTGGTGCAACCGGGCGTGGCATCACGCGGATAAAAGTAGAGCAGCACTTTCTGACCCTGATAATCAGACAGCGTGTGCGCTTTGTTTTCCTGGTCGTGCAGCGTGAAATCGGGTGCCGTTTTGCCTTCCCAACCCATCGTGTTTTCCTCCATATTCAGTGATTTCTACCGGTGCATCTGCTCCGATTGTGGTGGTTTTTATGAAACCTGCGAATACGCCGACCTTACCCGCGTCATGACAAGGCGCGCATCCTCCGCTTTCATCCCGTGCTTGCGCAACTGCGGCATCACCATCGCCCCCACCTTGTAGCAGCGTGATGGGGCAATGCCGTGCTTCGAAAATACCTCTGCAATCGCTTGCGACCCGGCCTCCGGATTGGACTTTATCAGCTCGCCAATCTCGATCGCGCAAGCTTCTTCAGCGGGGTTTTCGGTGTGCTTGCTGCGGCGGATCAGAAACACCGCAACAACCACAAATAATCCAATAATGAGAAACTTCATCGCACTCTTGCCCTTGCCCGTTCGCCCAAACAGCAGTCCTCCACACTGTACCGTTTCAAAGGCCAACGCGCAGCCCCAAGAGACAACCGCCTCCCGAGTGGGACTCAATGCAATAAATAACCACAGGTCATTTACAATTTCTGACCACCCCTGTATGTTAAGTGACCATCGTTCACTTAAATGGAGCAGATCATGTCCTATGTGGTTATCACCGGCGCCAGTGCCGGCATCGGCGAGTGTTTCGCCCGGGCACTCGCGAGTGAAAAGCAGAACCTGATTCTGGTGGCTCGCCGGGAAGAGCGCCTGAATACCCTGGCCGCCGAGCTGAAGCAGCAGCATGGCATCGAGGCCGTTGTCCTGAAAGCCGATCTGGCAGATCAGGCCGACGCAGACACCCTGGCAAAACAGATCAATGAAGGCGGCTGGGCGCTGTCTGGCCTGATCAACAACGCCGGCTTCGGCGACCGCGGGGCGTTTACCGATCTTCCACTTGAACGCCAGCTGGCGATGATTCAGGTGAACATCACCTCCCTGGTCTCCCTGACCTGGCAACTGCTGCCCTCCCTGCGCAAACAGCCGGGGAGCTTTGTGATCAACGTGGCGTCCACTGCGGCGTTTCAGGCCGGGCCGAATATGGCGGTCTACTACGCCACCAAGGCCTTCGTGCTTTCCTTCTCCGAAGCCTTGCATGAAGAGCTGAGGGGGGCAGGCGTTGCCGTGAGCACGCTGTGCCCGGGCGCTACCGATTCCGAGTTCGCCCAGGAAGCCCACATGACCGACACCAAACTGTTCAAAGCCGGCGCCATGACGGCGGAAGCGGTGGTCCGGAAATCCCTCGCCCGGCGCCGAAAAGCCATTGTGATTCCGGGGCTGCGTAACCTGTTGATGATGTGGTCTGGTAAACTCTCGCCCCGAGCCGTGACACGACGGCTGGCCGGTTGGCTGCAGGCCTGATGCCGGCCAACACGCGAGAACATTGAGGTGGTTTTGAAGCACAGATTATGCGGCGGTAAACAACGCGCCCGGTCCGAATCGGACAAGGCGCAGCGGGAACAACAGATACTCGATGCGGCGGAAGGTCTGTTTCTGGAACATCGCTTCCACGGTCTGACCCTGGCGGATGTCGCCCGTGAAACCGGGCTCACCAAAGCCGCGCTGTATCGGTATTTCCGCAGCAAGGAGCTGCTGTTCATTGCCGTATACCGCCGGGCCATGACCGGATGGGCATCAGACGTGGAAGCGGTTGGCCAAGATGGTTTTCCCGACCAGTTTGTTGATCGCATTCTGGCCCATCCCGTGTTCTGCGGCCTGACCGCCATCCTGCACATTGCCCTGGAAACCGGCCTGAGCGAGGAAGAGGCCCGGGAATTCAAACTGTTCCTGCTGGCCCAGACCCGCCGCCTGACGGCCGTTATCGCCGCGGCGACCGGCCAGGAAGAAGCCGCCTGCCTGCGCTATCTGATGCAGTGCCAGCAGGCGTTGATCGGCTGCTGGCACATGTCCCACCCGCCGGAGCCGGCGCGCAAAGCGATGCAGGTGGAACCGTTGACCGTGTTTCAGGTGGAGTTTGCGGACACGCTCCGGCATCACCTGCGGGTTTTGACCGAGGCGTTTGGGGGAGGTGGGCCGAATGCCTTCTGTAGCGATGACTGCCGTGCAGGAAAACCGGGGTACCCGTTAACGAAGCAGAAACCAAAACACTAAGCCGGCACCCACGCAAAGAAGCACAGCGAAATGGACCGCCAGGTTCTTCCGCGCTGTTGGAGCGGGCTTTCTGCTGAAACTGAAGTAGTCCTCTCCAAACAGCCCAACGCCGCAGCCCTCACAGTAGTTTTTTGAGTAGGACACCCTGAGCGCCGATGGCTCAAACTTTTTCCGACAGCTGTAACAACTAGGCTTGATCATCTCGGGCTCCGGGCAAACAACTGGGCATCATGTTTTCATGGGTCATATACAGTGCGATTATAATCACGGACTCAACCAGACCCACTCAATTTTCGAACTCCAAGCCTCGGGCCTAACACTGTGAGCACTCTCCATCGAAGCAAACAAAGCCCAGACAGGCCAGTCCGCAAAGGCCTGCACCCGAGGAATCTGCACAATGGGGGCTACGACTTCCCTGCCCTCATAAAAAGCCATCCAGCGCTCGCCCCCTATGTGAAACCGAACGCCCATGGCGACCTTTCCATCGATTTCGCCGACCCGCTGGCGGTAAAAACCCTCAACGCCGCTTTATTGAACCGGTACTACCATATTGCCAACTGGGACATCCCAGAGGGCGCACTTTGCCCGCCGATCCCGGGCAGAGCGGACTATATCCATCACATGGCGGACTTACTGGGGATCGAGCCCGGGGCTGAACAGCCCAACATCAAATTGCTCGACATAGGCACGGGAGCCAACGGCATCTACCCGCTACTGGCCTGCCAGATTTACGGCTGGCAATGTGTCGGCAGTGACATCAACACCCCGTCCATTGAGAACGTCGCCGGGATCATTGCCCACAACCCCATCCTTAAAGACCGCTTCACGCTGCGCACGCAGCCCGATAAAAACCACATCTTTGAGGGGGTCATTCAAGCCGGGGAGTTCTTTGACGTCAGCGTCTGCAACCCACCCTTCCATGCCTCACTCGATGAAGCGCTCAAGGGCAATCAGCTTAAACGCAATAACCTGGCGCGCAGCCGCGGTGAGCAACGAGCAAAAACCGAATCCGCCATGCTGAATTTTGGCGGGCTGGGCGCAGAGCTGTGGTGCAAGGGCGGTGAACAGCTGTTTCTGAAAAAGCTGATCAGAGAGAGCCATACGTATTCCACGCAGTGCCGCTGGTTTACCAGCCTGGTTTCCAAAGCCGACAATGTAAAACCGGCAAAGAAATTGATTCGTAAACTCGGCGCTGTTGATGTACGGGAAATAGAAATGAAACAGGGAAACAAGATGACCAGGGTACTGGCCTGGACATACCTCTGAGCCGCTCCCGAGGTGACGCATGGTGAAGAGACCAGAAACCAGAGCTGTCCCGATCCAACGATCTTTCTGAAGAGGCCCCCCATGGCAAAGCCAAAACGCATCTATCTCGCCGGCCCGGAAGTCTTCTTCCCCGCTGAGGAACACCAGGCCATCGTCGCCGAGAAAAAACGCCTGCTCCGGGAAAACGGGTTCGAGGGCGTCGACCCACTGGACACGGCGCTGACATTTTCAGGTAATGAGGCAAAACTCAGGCGCGGCCATCGGATCTACCGGGCCAATCGTGAACTGATGGACAGCTGTGATGCCATCATCGCCAACCTGACACCCTTTCGCGGCATCAGCGCCGACCCGGGCACCGTCTTTGAGGTGGGCTATATGGCCGGACAGGGCAAACCCGCCTTCGGGTTTACCCTGGACAACCGATACTACCGGGATCGGGCAGGCGCCGCCGAACTGGACGAGCTGGGCCATACCATTGAGGACTTCGAGATGCGTGACAACCTGATGATCGAAGGCGGAATCCATGGTGCCGGCGGCCAGCTCTTCGTGGCCGAGCAGCCAGGCGAACACCGTTTCTTCTCGGCCGAGCTGTTCCGCCGCTGTGTGAGGGCCCTGGCCAATGTCTGACCAGTCTTCACTGCAAACTCTGTTAGACACCCTCCCCCAAACCGGCCACGTGGCCTGGATCGGCATCCGCCCCGCCCGTGGTGAGGCCATGGAGGCGCTCGACAGTGCAGCGGTCACCCCCGGCAAAGGCCTGGAAGGCGACCGGTTCAAAGGCCGCGAGACCAGCAAACGGCAAGTGACCCTGATCCAGAAAGAGCACCTGTACGCCATCGCCTCCTGCCTGCAGCGGGAGGCCATTGCACCCGGGGTGTTCCGGCGCAACATTGTGGTGTCTGGCCTGAACCTGCTGGCCCTGAAAGGCAAACGGTTCCGCGTCGGCAGTGTGGTGCTGGAGTACACCGGCCTTTGCCACCCCTGCAGCAAAATGGAAACCACGCTAGGGCCCGGCGGTTACAACGCCATGCGCGGACATGGGGGCATTACCGCGCGGGTGGTAAAGGCGGGGGACATTGCCCTTGGGGACAAGGTTCAGGTTTTGTGACTGGCTGACTCTTCACTGGGCGATCGCCATGGGTTCAAACCTCGACGATTCATGCCCACGCGGCGTGTTTGCGCTTCCAGTCACTTTTTAAAGAATCTTGGGTTTCGTTCAATAAAGGAATCAATCCAGCGTTCCAGAAACGATTTCCTGTCAGCATTCTTCAAATAGCGCCATCCCATTACGGCGATCACCAAGGCGCCGGTTGCATCCACGATGAGATCCCACATGGTATCCGTTAACCCGGACGGGTCACCAAGCATCGGCTTTTGCATATTCATGCCGAACACGCTGTCCATGGTGAACTCAAAAATCTCCCACAGCGCGCCCACACCCAGGGCAAACATGAAGGCAAAAAAGGCAACGAAGCCGGGCTTCATATGCACATGAATCTTCTCGGTCTCGTTCATGACATGCACCAGCAGAAAACCGAGAATGCCCAGCAGAAACCCTGACGTAGTGTGCAGAGCCATATCCCACCACCAGAACCGCGTGTAATAGTCGCGGATCTCTCCGAGAAACAGAGACGCAAAAACAAACGCGATGGCAGCCAGCTGCAGCTCAGGGGGGATGTGTATTCGGAAACGGCGTTCAAATAACAGCGGAAAAAAGGTGATGGCGATGATCATTGACGTCAGGAAGGCGGTGAACCAATTCTGGCTGAGGACGGCCAGGACAGTTTCACCCACCAGTATCAGCTGGAGAACCAACGTGATCCTTTGATGCGTTACTCGAATGCGCATAAGCTCTGAAATTCTTGCTCCACCAAACCGAATACTATCATTCTTCGGTGGAGAACTTCCTTTCGAAGCCGAGGCCATCGGGGACACAGAACGACTTGTCTGAAATCGAACAGTGCCTTGCCAGCGTAGTTATCTCCAGCGGGCAAATCACTGGCTGTATACCTCAGGCCTATTGATACCCGAATCGTCGCGACCCCGGAGTTCTGAAATGAAAAAGTACCTTGCCCTGTCCACCCTGATCATCGCATCGCCCGGCTATGCGCAATTCGCGCCTCAGGAGGGTATCAGCGGTGAAATCTCATTGAATGCAGGGGTTATCTCTTCAACGTCAAACTTTAACGTCGATGGCGATGCCACCATCAACTCCCTTGATAACAAGGCTCAAAGTGAGTCAGATGTCCTGATAGCGCCACTTGGCAACGTTGCCTACACCTTTGGCGAGAAACTGGAACAACAAATCTATTTTGGTACTACAAGGGAAGACATTGCGGTCGGCACCCTGGCCGTTCAGCTGGGATATAACCACAAACTCAGCTCCGGTACCGTCGTGGATATTTCCTTCTTACCGACGGTGATATCCGGAGAAACCTGGCAGAACCCCTATCAGCTCAACACAGCCAGAAAAGAGACCGACGTTGAAGGCAATGCCTACCGCCTGCAGTTGAAGAGCATCTCGGGATCCGGCTTCAGTGTCGATCTCGCCTACGCCACCTCAGATGTCGAGGACGATCTCAACGCCGGCACGGATCTGGCCCGCGATGCCAACACTTACTATGCCAAAGGCAGCTACCGCTTTACGGTATCGCCTACCAGCTTTGTCACACCGTCCGCCGTTTACATCCAACATGACGCTGATGGTAGCGCCAACAGCTTCGATTCCCATGGCGGCGAAATCAGCTGGGTCAATCTTCTGGGCCGGCAAAGCCTGGTGTTAACGGCGGGGTTCGCCAGTCGCGACTACGACAGCGCCAGTGCGCTGTTCAATAAAAATCGTTCGGATGACGAATTCAGCCTGTTCGCAGCCTACGAATACGCGGAATTCATGGGATGGAAAGATTGGTCGTTCATTTCCTTTGCCGGCTATGGCGACACCCAATCCAATCTGACTTTCTACGATGAGTCTTCCTATCTGTTTGCCGTTGGTCTCAACTACAAATTCTGAACAGGCCGGGTCTCGCTGTTTATTGCCCGATTGATCAAGCTCTGCTCGATTAAAAACTGAGTCTGTCATTGCGCGCCAGAAATCTGCTATTGAGGGTAATCCACAACAGGTTTGAATAAGCCCACGGTTCGCGTCCGGAAAATAATTCTTTCCCGGTTGCCCATTATCGAGTGGAAATGCCGTCGATCTCAGTCACCGTTTTGGCATCCGCCCGCTCAATAATTTTCACGAGGGTGGATTGAATCGTTTCATCTTCCCGGGCGTCACCGTCACTCACAAACGTTTGCTTCTGAGGATCGGCGCCCTCTTCCTCAGTATATGAAACAACGACGTCGGTGGCTGACTCCGGTGTTTTACCGGGGCCCGCTTTACCGAAGTACTCCAGCGAAACCAACGGGTAGCCGTGAAAGCCCTTCTTAACCTGCTTTGCAATGCGCTTCTTTGCTTTGTCCAAATGCATATTGGGGGCCTGTCGCGGATCGTGTTATCTGGGTACCGGATCAAACCGGCAGTTCAATAATCTCACCTACCACACTGTCTTTGCTCACCTGCAACCGCCCCACCGTGATCGGCAGAGTAAACCGTCGGGGCCCGGCGCTACCTGGATTGAAAGAAAGCACATCGCCAACCCACTCATTACGGGGTTTGTGGGAATGGCCGGCGATGACCACGCGGAAGCGGCCTTGCGGATCGAGATCGAGGGTTTTGACGTCGTGGAGCATGTAGAAAGCGTGGCCCAGAAATTCCAGCTCCTGAACATCAGGAAGGGTTGCTGCCCGACCGGTTTTGTCGATATTGCCACGGATCGCAACCACGGGCGCAATCGCCTCCAGTGCTTCCAGAACCTCGTCTCGCCCCACGTCACCGGCATGAAGGATCAGATCCGAGCCTTTCAAAACCTCCAGGGCTTCGGGACGCATTTTGCTGTGGGTGTCTGCGATCACTCCGATTTGCATGCTTACGCCCCTCATCGTTCCCATAAGAGTTCTAGAAGACTTCACTCAACATTAGCTCAGACATTACCATCGGCAGAGTATCATCCTCAGGAGCGTCGCTGAATCATCAACTACCGCACTCAAATGGAAATGGCGAAACAGGGACTGTGAAATGAAGAAATTTGCCTTACTACTTACACTGGCAATTACCTCGGTAACGGCCTGCGCACAAGCCGACCAAGTCATTACCGCAGTATTCTCCGGCATGAAGTTCCAGGTGCCCGGCGCCCCCGTGATCATCGGTGCTCTCGGCCAGAGCAACGATATCCTGCTGATAAAGTTTTCAAACAATCCCGGAGAGCGTTACATCAGTTTTAGTGCCGAGAATTCACTGGATACTGGCGGCTGCGAAGTGGGCACCTTCTTCGAAGCTATTCTGGAAAAGAGTTCGGAGGGTGAGTGCGAAAAATCCGCCGTTGAATCGTTCCAGAGCGTATTCGTCAAAGGGACACGTTCAGGCGCTTGGAAGGGAGAGGATCGGTATTATTACTTCCTCTCCGATAGCGAAAGGTCTTTTGTCTTTTTCAGGTCTCAGGCTGGGCATCTGGTTAAGCTTGAATCCGATTTTCTTGAGGCTCGGGATTTCAGGGCACTGCTGGGAGATGCCACCAATCCGTGAGCCCAGAAGCTCGAAAACTGAAAGTGAGCCGAGATCCCAAGGTGAGGAATTAACACTCTAAAAATGTGAGTCAACAGGCTACAACCCGGCGTAGCGGGCGCCCGTAAACGGGCGCACACGCCCTCTACATAGACTTGTTCTTCCTATCGGACATCATGTCCTTTTCCATGGTCTCCTTGGCCATGTTTCCTTTCTCCATGCCGTCATTCATCTTGTCTTCTGTTTTCATCTCGTCATGCATGGTGTCGGCCTTCATTGTGTCTTTGTGCATGCCGTCATCTTTCATGTCGTCCTGCATCATCTTCTCTTCCATACCCATGCTGTCTTTGTCCGTATCTGCCGCGTGGGCCGGGGCTAACATGGCCAGGGTGGTGCCGAGAGCAATGAGTGTGGCTGTCAGGGTTTTCATTCTGCATTCTCCTTACTGGAAACATTCGATGTTCGACGCCTCTCAGTCCGTAACCTGAAGACTGAAGGCGTCAGAATGCAAAGTACCCGGGTGCGCTTACAGAGCTGTCACGGCCCGATAACGAATCAGTAAAGGAAGGGTCACAGAACTCTTACGGGCTACACCGGAAACCCTCTCTCTGCTTCAAGCCCGACAAACGGCTCAAACGATGACACGTTTTTGCGTTTCCAAAAGCTCAAACGTCTGCTCAATCAGCCGGCGTTCTTCCTGTGCAATACGTTGAGCAAAAAGATCCCCAAGTGAACTGTCTTGCCGGGCAGGACACGTGGCGGCAACCTCCAGGCAGGCATGAAACAGGCGATCTGACCGGAACAGAGATTCGCTGTCCCCTGAACCGGAGGCCATTTCCCGGCTAGCCATCAGCTCACTCGCCAGGTCGATAAAGGCGTCGAGTATCTGCCCGGGTTTCCACCACCCGGCTCGAAGCGTTCCCGCAGCCATGCCCTGATGTCATCAGACTCGTACAGCCATCGCTCACTGCCATCATCCTGACGCATCTTCAGGCAGGGCACCTTGACCTGACCACCGCCGGCCTCAAGCGCGGCACGGTGCTGCGGGTCATGCTGGGCATCTCGGGTTTCAATGTTCAGACCCAGCCGGGCAACTTCTTTGCGTACCTTGATGCAGAACGGGCAGGCTCTGAACTGGTAAAGGGCAAGATCCTTGCTGGCCTCGTCGACGCGGGCCTGCTGTTCAGCGCTGCGGGTAACGCCCGTGGGCGTGCTGAGCTTTTCGCTGAGCAACATGAATGGCGTCAGAACAAGGCGCAGGGCGCGGAAAAAATAACGGATAATGGTTCTCATGGGTAACACTCAAACTCCGGATTGAAAGTAACCTACCGGGTGGCGGCACTCTAGGCTTGATTTATATACGTCACAGCCGGCGGTGAGGATAACATTTTCGTACCGATTGGATAGGCCGCTGAAGCGGTGCTCAGTTACAACCTGAAGCGGGCACCTTACCTGCTCTCATCTCGCCAACAATTCATCGTTCGGTTGGGTCGCAAAGCGAACATTCAGACGAAACGGAAAGCGGTTAAGCGAGAGGGGAGCAGGTCAGGTGTGTCAGGGTTAATTTGATACCCATACAGAAGCCTAGCGTACTATTCCACCATGTTAATAATCTCATCAGTTCCAATATGAAGACTGTGATGAATAATATGACAGCACAACATCGCGTCGCTTGGCGGTCCTTCCCGACAGGCCCCGTGACAGCAGCGTATAAACGCATGGTGGATGCGGGGGAGGTACAACGAGATGACGCGCAGGTCGCTTTGGCGGCAAAATTCGATGCCCTGCACGGTTCTCTTACCTCGCTCCCACCAGTACCAGTACGCAGCGACGAACCGACAGAGGGCAGCTTTAAAAACAGCAGTCCACTGTTACGGTTACTGGCGCGATCCTTGGCACACGCTCAGTCTTTTCTTCGAAAGAAGTTCCATTTGTGGTCTTTTGGTCCACCACCGCGAGGCATGTACATTCATGGACCGGTCGGGGTCGGCAAGAGCTTTCTAATGGATCTCTTTTACGCGTCGGTTTCTGTTCCTGATGATAATTCTTGCTGTACTAATGACAGCCACAAACACATAAACATAACCAAACGCCGCGTCCACTTTCATGAGTTCATGCTAGACGTCCATCATCGCATCTTTGCCTACAAACAGGAGTACCCACGAGGCGATGCGATTCCCATCATCGCGCAACAATTGGCACAAGAAGCCCAACTCCTCTGTTTCGATGAATTTCAAGTGACAGACGTTGCCGATGCCATGATTTTGAAGCGACTGTTTTCATTATTATTGGATTTGAATGTGGTGGTAGTGGCTACCTCGAATCGCTCTCCCGATGCCTTGTATGAAGGAGGCATTAACCGCTCCCTCTTTTTGCCATTCATAGACATGTTAAAACACACATTCGACATTATTTCCATGGAGGATTCCAGCAAGGATTATCGACTTGAAAATCGAGCGGATGGTCAATCCTATTTTTGGTCAAACAAGAAAGTTCATAGTGATAATAATAGTAAAAACAACATGCAAGCGCAGTTGGAAAAAATATTTGGTAGCGCTGCATCCGGAACTGAGGCCGAGATCATTTCCGTCCCCTTTGGTCGCACCGTCCAGGTGACCCGATTGAATGACCGGTGCGCCTGGTTTGACTTTTCCGAGTTGTGCTACCAACCGCTCGGGGCGGCCGATTATATTTCTCTCTGCCGCCGATTTCCGGTCATCATCATGGAGCGCGTCCCCCAACTGGACGCCAATCACCTCAACGAAGCACGACGATTCGTGACCCTCATTGACGCGTGTTATGAATCTCGCACCCGCTTGGTGCTGGCGGCACAAGTCCCGCTCGACGAGTTGTTTGTTGATTTTGAAGCGCAAGTCGAAAGCAGCGACGGAGATGAAGAATTGATTGTCAATGAAAAGGGAGGAAACTCAAGTTCCTTTGCGACCACCATGATTCGCACCAAAGAGGGAGAATATTATGAGTGGTCGGCGACGGGTCGAATTGGCGTGTCGCTGGCACAATTATCGTCTGCCAATGATCTCGCCTTTTCCTTTCGACGAGCCGCTTCTCGGTTGGTTGAAATGGGAGGAAATGAATGGGGACGGCAATGACTATGTGATCCGGTCGGCCCACCCGCCCGGCCTCGCGGTAGATGCTATGCTGACGCAGGATTTCTTGTCGACGAGTCCAGGTAGTCCATCAGATCGGCGCGGGTCATGGGGCGGGCATACAGATATCCCTGCAAACCAGTCAAAGACTTTTCGTGAAGTATGCGAGCCTGGAGCTCAGTTTCTACACCCTCTGCAATAACTTCCAAGTGGAGGCTTCTTGATAGTGCAGCCACGGAATCCACGATGGCTTCTCCGGCGGCTGTTTGTCCCAGCTCGCGAATAAAGCTTTTGTCGATTTTCAACTGATCCACGTCCAAACGGTGCAGATACGCCAGAGACGAGTAGCCAGTGCCAAAATCATCAATTGCGAACCGAAATCCCCGCTGCCGCAAAGCCTGCATCTGCTGATAGGTTTCCTGTTGTTGGCCCATCAAAAGATTTTCGGTGATTTCCAGGGTAAAGCGGTCTGCCGTCAGGTCATACTTTGCCAGGAAAAAATCGAGACGTTCGGTGAGCTTGTAGTTTTGGAGCTGGAGCGGGCTGATATTGATGGCAAGCCGAAAGGCTGGCGGCAATCGATCTTTCTTGCGCAATTCTGCGAGCATCTGGCAGCTCTGTTCGAACACGATATCCTGAAGCTGATAGATCAACCCTGCCCGTTCCGCCACCGGGATAAACGCATCCGGGGGGATGGTGTCTTCTTCCGGGTCAAACCAGCGCAGCAATGCCTCTGCGCCGAAAAGGGCCCCGTCTGGTGTCAACTGAGGCTGAAAGTAGGCCGCAAAATCCATGTTCCGAATGGCGTGAACCATCCGACGCTCCAGATCAAGGCGCCGGTCAGCCTCCCGTTGCAGCGATTCTTCAAAGAACGCGACTCGATTGCCACCATGGCGCTTGGCTTCATACATCGCGGCGTCTGCTTTGCGTAGCAGGTCTTCTGTTTTCAATCCGGGCTTGTCGGCCAGGGCTATTCCGACGCTGACGCTGACGCTGTAGGCATGGCCCTGACTTTCCAGGGGTGCATTGAAGCAATCGAGTATCCTATGCGCCACTGCTGTTGCGGATTCGGCCAGCTCATCCTTACCTGTTAAAGGCTCGCGCAACAATACAATGAACTCATCCCCACCAAGACGCGCGACTATTTCCGAACGGCGCGTCTGACCCTCAAGCCGCCGTGCAACCTGCTGGAGCAGCAAGTCACCCTGTTGGTGTCCCAGGCTGTCGTTGATGCGTTTAAAATCATTAAGATCGAGGAACATCACTGCGCCGCTGGCGTGGCCGCGATTCACCTCTTCCAGTAGCTGTTCCAGCTGTTCCTCAGCATGGCGGCGATTGGGTAAGCCGGTAAGCGCATCGAACAACGCCAAGCGGGCAGCGTTTTCTTCGGCGCACTTGCGGGTCGTGACTTCACGGGCCATCCACAAGACATAGGAGTCATCAAGACCCTCGGTATAAAAATCATCGACGATCGCGGTTCTGCCCTCGAAAACCCGGCGCTCGCCTTCCGTCACAACTTCATACTCGAAAATCTGCATCTCCCCGGTCGCGAGGGTCTCGCGCGCTACCGTCATCACCTCTTCAGCGAGTTCGGGGTCGAACAGGTTTTCTATTGACTGGCCCCATAGTGTCTCTGATGGTGCCATCAGCTCGAAGGTATCACCGCAAAAATCAATATAGTGACCTGACAGATCAAGCACGATAGCCACATCCGGGATTACCTGCATGACAGCACTCAGCCTCGCGTTTATCTTTCCCAAAGCTGCAGTAAGCCGGGACTGCTGTTCAGCCAGCCTGTAATGATCAATGACAAGCAGTGCGAGGGCCGAAAAAGCCTGAATCAGGTACAAATGCAAGCGTGAGGGAGAGCGCTGGTCAGGATAGTAAATGGCAAAACTGGCGAGAACCGTGCCGTCGGAAGCAATGATAGGATTTGACCAGCAGGCGCCCAGTCCGTTGAACATGGCCAGATCCCTAAAGTCCTGCCAAAGCGGATCGGTCGCGATATCGGTTACCACCACCTGCTCTCGACGAAAAAGTGCGGTGCCGCAAGAGCCGATGCCTTCACCTATCGTCACTCCATCGATAGCCTCGCAGTAGGCCTCCGGCAGGCTGGGAGCGGCGCAGTGTTTCAGTCGTTGGCCATCAAGCAACAAAATGGAGCAAAAGGCGCTGTCGCCCTTCAGAGCTTGTTCTATCTCGCGGCAAAGCAAGTCCATGCTGGAGACCAGACCATCGCCACGAATAGCTCTCCCCAGAACCTTTCGCTGGATCTGGTATATGGCCGACCTCTGGGATTCGTCTAATTCGCTCTCGTCCATACAAGGACCTTATTTTGATAGCTTCGGCTTTACCTTGACCCCAAATTCTATTGCATTTAATCGCCAGCATAAGCGGGCGCGGGACATTGGTTAACAGTTGTCGCTTAACAAAGCGTCAAAGCGGCATTGCAACCGGATGAAACACGGCAGATCGTTTGAACTGTCCTATGTAACTATGGCTCAGGGCATGCCTATACGCCACTCGAATGCCTGTATCAGTTTCTCCGCAGACTAGAGTTTTCCGCCTGCAAAGGGGCCTGGCAAACCCGGGTCGCTTGATAGCAATTCGAACACATGGCCCGGTAATGTCTGGTTGAGTTCATCCCGGGCCCGCTGTTGCAATAAACCGGGTTCGGCAGCGGATATCTTCACCGGCCAGCGTTTCTTCGCCAACACAGTCTCCTGGTACTGCAGCATCAGCTCGTAGGAGCCACGCAACCAGAACCAGCCCTGCTGTTCACTGACCGGCGCCAGATCGGAAAGCCCGCGTAGTACATAATCTGACTGCGCCACAGTCTTCACGCCAAGCCTGGTCAGGGCACGCTGTAGCTCTGCTTTCACCGATGGATCATCGGCCTGAACCGTGATCGGCAGGGTGCCCAACGCATTGCGAATCAGGGTGTCCACCGCCGCCTGGTCGTACTGACCGATAACCCCCTGGCCGTCGGCTACAATCATCAGATTCTCGTTGAGCTGATCTCGCTGAATCTGGGCGCTGCGGGCACGTTTCAAGGCGTTGAGGGCGGATATCGGATTGTTAGCGGTAACACTGGCGTAGCGAATCAGATCCTTGATCTCGCGGTCGGAAGTCAATATGGACTGGCGGAAGCGGCTGGCGGCAGGTTGTTTGGCCAGCACAGCCAGGGCGTGAACCCGTCCTGGATTATTGTTATCGTCCCAGTACTCAACAACCCGCGCACCTTGCAGTACCTGTTGGGTCTCAGTGCTCACCGCGCGGGTAACCCTTTGTTCGTTGGTAATCTGCAACTGCCCCGGCCCGGCATTCATCTGAGCACTGCTAAAGTCTGTCGAGCGTTCCTGGACGCTCACTTCAAATATCTTGGCCAGGTTGCTGATCGCCCGATCCGATGCCCTTTGCCGGTCATCGGCTGATCCCGTCGCCGAAAGATGCGTGGCCGCCGGATAGGCCGATTCAGGGTTATTCAGCCACTCCGGTCTATCAGGTATGGAGCTACAGGCAGTCATAGCCAGCACACTCAACACAACCAGCAAACCGGCCAGGGTCTTTGGCTGAATCAAAGATGAACTGAATGCAGGTCTATTGTTCATTAGGCTGTCCTTCGATAGATTCCAGGCCCTCATAGGGCGGATAACTGAGCAGGCGATTATTCAGACTGGTTACCAACACGACACCGTAATGGCGTGAGCCAAGCTTGTTCAGCGCTGGTAACTCGACGTTCTTGGCGACAATCCCGACCGAGGCATCCAGAGGCGTCACCAGCCGCGCCAACTGGATAGACGAGGGCAGCATATTCCAGCTACGCACATCGGCCTGCTCTGACAGCAAACCGGCAATATTGGCCAGGAAACCGCCAAGTTCTCCACTTTCTCTCGCTTTCCTGACCATCTGGTATTTGGTAATTGCCCGAACGGTCGCCGCAGCCATGGTTTTTGCACTCTGATCCGCAAGGTCTTCACGCGCCCGTTGTTCGATCATTTCTATCACTTCGGTATTTCTGAGGTCTCCGGCTTTGATCGAAAGATGCCTGGTCTGGTAACGCGATGGCGGATAATGAGGCATGACGATGCTGATCTGCGCCTCCAGATTCGGATCAAACACCAAAAGGCGGGTTTCGGTTTTATTGGTAACCACACCATCGTGGTAAAACACAATCCATTCGCCTTCATGAGCCCCGGGCAATGAGGCCTCGCGGCCAAACTCACTGACGTATCGCTGATACTCTTCATCGTTACGGTTTTCATTGTTTCGGCGCAAGCTGACATGCAACAGGCTGGTAGCCAGGGCCTCAGGAACCTTTTCTTTACGAGCCCTGATGATCTGGTGCGCCCGGCGATAGCTGATCATGGCATCATCGAGTTCACCGTTCATTTCGTAAACCAGCCCTGCTAAAAAGCGCACGCTTGCCAGTTGCCCGCTGACAGACTCCGTGTCTCCCAGCTGACTCATGGTGACATCCGCCTGCAGCATTTCGACCCGCGCGCCGTCCCGGTCGCCACTGAACAGATAACCCATGGCCAGCATGGCATGCACCAGCACCTGTTCACTTGGCGTTCCGCCATAGCTGCGAAGCGTCTCGTTGGTCGTCAGGGCACCAAAGTTTTCGGACAGACTGACCGCCTTCAGAGACATCATGATCGCCTTGGCCTGCTCAAGATCCTGTCGGCTACCGGCCAGGTCTCCGGTGTAGAACTTCAGCAGGCCCCGATTCAGCAGGTACTGGCTTCTGTCACGGTCTGGCGGATCAATGTCTTCCAGTTTTGCCAGGGTCTTTTCAGGGCCTACCGCCGGCAGCTCTGCCGAAAGCTGATTGATTTGCCAGGAGGTGCATCCCTGCAGATACAACAAGCACAGCAACACCACTGGACTCGCCAGAAACCGGAACACATGCATCTCGCCAATCACGGTCTATCTGTCATCCAAAAGCAGACTAATAGCGGATGGACGGGTTTTTAATCAGCTTCTTGATTTTCTTCTGACCCAGCCAGACCTTGCGGTTGTCGGCCATGCTGATCAGGGTAAGGTCGACCTGATAGAAACGCACCTGTTGTTTGCCCTCGGCATCAATGATGGTGTTGATCTGTCCGGTCAGCATGAAATCTGCGCCCAGCTCCTGACCTGCGGCGTTGCGAGTATCATCCCGGGCATTCAGATCCTGATCGAGGCGCTCATCACGTATTTCGCCACGCTCGTCTTTCGACGCGACAAAATCCACGCGCCCGGAATTGACCAGTTCACGCTCCATATCGGCGACAAAGGTTTTCAGGTTGATGTGTTCATGGCTCAGGTTACGAACCGTGCCCACAATCACCGCAGGCCGCTCACCGCTTCGGGTAGTAAAATCAGTGATCCAGGGTCGGGACAGGACATCCTGAATCATCTCCTGGGCCACCAGCCGTGAATCGCTGTCATTCCAGGCGCCGCTCAGATCAATCGTGCTGTCACTGTCTACCCGCTCAACTGATGTTCCGCAGCCGCTGAACAGCAGGACCGCAAAAATAACTACCCAGATTTTCATTACTGTTGTCCTTGCACGAATCGTTCGAAGTTGGCGTTGGCCTTGCCAGAATAAAACGCCTTGAAATTATCAGACAGCTTGCTGGCCGTCTGGATAGAGTCGTCCAGCGCCTCCATATCCATTTCCGCGAAGGAATAGACATTGCCAGTGTTGCTGTCTTTCCAGCGCGCCTTGATTCTGACGCCGTTCAGGGCCGTTCTGGTTGAACTGACCAGGGTCTGTTCGATACTGCTGACGGCCGAATCTCCTGTGCTGGACGAATAGTCGCTCAGGGTGCTGTCGACATAGCTGGAGACTACCCGCGCAACTTCTGCTCGGGCCCTGCTGTCTGCTGTAGAGATCTGCAACGACTGATTGTTCAGGGGCGGTGCATAGGCAACCCCCTGAATATAGCGACCGTCATCGTCGTCAACAGCCTGGGTGCCTTCATTAACCCAGTCAGGGGCACCTGATATGCCCATATCGCTTTCAAGGGTTTCTCTGCTGCTGCAAGCAGCCAGGCCGGCCAGAACGGTCAGGATCATGGCGGCCGATAGTGAACGCTTCAACATAGGTGTTTTACTCCTGGCGCTTGTGCCGTAAATACTTGATGTCGAGAATAACCTAAGTTCCGGTTTCAATCATCAAAGCTAGCGTTATGGCGGTTACTCAGCCTCAAGGAATGAGGGCGCACTCATCAATTCCCAGAGGCGGGTCTGAGATGCAGATGAAGCCTCGAGAAAAGTCAGGTCAAAGAATCAAGTCTCGCAGAGAACGGAAGTGATCAATCAATCCCGGACCGTATTTTAAGATTTTCCTTGGCCGCAACGGGCGGAATGTCATCGTTGAATGTGTGAGGCCGGTATCGATTAGAAACCGGCATCGTGACCGGTGGCTAGACCGTCAGGTGCTTCCTGATAAGTTCATCTGTCAGACCCGCAATCTCGTCTTCTGCAACTCTCCTCCCCCGATCCAGAATCGCAAACCGATCTGCATACTTCCGCGCAAACGGCAACTTCTGCTCAACCAGGAGAACGGTGAGTCCATCCTCCTCAATCAGCCTACGAATAACCTCGCCAATCTGCGCCACAATATTCGGCTGAATCCCCTCCCCCGGCTCATCCAGAATCAACAGCCTGGGCTCAATCACCAACGCCCGCCCAATGGCCAGTTGCTGTTGCTGCCCACCAGACAGGTCGCCACCTCTGCGGTGTTTCATTTCCTTCAGCACCGGAAACAGCTCATACACCCGCTCGGGGATTTTCTTGCTGCCATCCTTACGCACCGCCAGGCCGGTGCGCAGGTTTTCTTCCACGGTCAGTAGCGGGAATATCTGCCGGCCCTGGGGCACGTAACCAATGCCCAGTCTTGAGCGGTCTTCGATTTTCTTTTTGGTGAGCTCCACGTCCTGCGCAAATTCGATGCTGCCGCTTTTGGTGGTTTCCTCGCCCATGATGCATTTCATCAAGGTGGTTTTGCCCACGCCGTTGCGGCCCATTACGCAGGTGCACTGGCCCTGGGGTACGTCCAGGTCCAGATCCCAGAGGGTGTGGCTTTCGCCGTAGTATTGGTTGAGCTTCTGGATCTTCAGCATTACGCCTCCTCCCCGAGATAAACCTTGATGACTTCCGGGTCATTGGACACCTGGTCCATGGTGCCTTCGGCCAGCACGCTGCCCTGGTGCAGCACGGTGACCTGGCGGGCGATGGAGCGCACGAACCCCATGTCGTGCTCCACCACCACCACGGACTGCTTACCGGCCAGGCTGGTGAGCAGTTCGGCGGTGCGTTCCATTTCCTGTTCGGTCATGCCCGCTACCGGCTCGTCCACCAGCAGCAGCCGGGGTTTCTGCATCAGCAGCATGCCGATTTCCAGCCACTGTTTCTGGCCGTGGGAGAGGATGCCGGCGGGCTTGTCCCGCAGTTGTTTCAGACCAATCATTTCCAGCACTTCGTCGATGCGGTCGCGGTATTCCGCTTTCATGATGGCAGTCAGCGTGGGCCAGATGCGCTTGTCGGCGGCCATGGCCAGTTCCAGGTTTTCGAAAACGGTGAGGGCTTCAAACACGGTGGGTTTCTGGAACTTGCGGCCGATGCCCAGGCTGGCGATGTCCGGCTCGTTCATGGTGAGCAGGTTGTGGCGGCTGCCGAACCATACCGAGCCGGTGTCCGGCCGGGTTTTACCGGTGATGATGTCCATCATGGTGGTTTTGCCCGCGCCGTTGGGGCCGATGATGCAGCGCAGCTCGCCGTCGTCGATGGTGAGATTGAGGTTGTTGATGGCACGGAAGCCGTCAAAGCTCACGTTGACGTCCTCGAGGTACAGGATCGGGCCATGGCGCACGTCCACCGGGGAGGCCTCGGGCGCAAGGAATTCGAACACCCGATCACGGTTGCTCAGTTGCTCGAATACGCTCATGCGCTGGCCTCCTTCGACTGGGGTTTATAAGAGCCGTTTTCGGTCGGGTCATCGTCCTCCTGCTTGCGGCGTTTCTGCAGCAGGCCAGCAATACCCTTGGGCAGGAACACGGTCACCAGCACAAACAGGCCGCCGAGGGCGAACAACCAGGCGTCTGGCATCACGCCGGTGAACACGGTTTTGGCGTAGTTCACCAGGATGGCGCCGATCACCGCACCGTAGAGGGTGGCGCGACCACCCAAGGCAACCCACACCACGATCTCGATGGAGAACAGCGGCGAGAATTCGCTGGGGTTGATGATGCCCACCTGGGGCACGTACAACGCCCCGGCCACACCCGCCAGCATGGCGGACACCACGAACACGAACAGCTGCACCCATTCCACCCGGTATCCCAGAAAGCGGGTACGGGCTTCGGCGTCACGGCAGGCGATGCTGACCCGGCCGAGCTTGCTGGTGACGATGCCGCGGCAGATCACGTAGCCGACGGCCAGCGCGATGCCGGTGGCGATGAACAGCCCCAACCGGGTGGCGTCGGTGCGCAGGTTAAAGCCGACGATGTCGCGGAAGTCGGTCAGGCCGTTGTTGCCGCCAAAGCCCATTTCGTTGCGGAAGAACGCCAGCATCAGCGCAAAGGTCAGCGCCTGGGTGATGATCGACAGGTACACCCCGGTCACCCGCGAGCGGAACGCCAGGAAGCCGAACACCAGCGCCAGCAGGCCCGGGGCCAGCAGCACCATGATGAAGGCGAACCAGGCCATGTCGAAGCCCTGCCAGTACCAGGGCAGCGAGTCCCAGTTCAGAAACACCATGAAGTCCGGCAGCACCGGGTCACCATAAGTGCCGCGATCGCCGATCTGGCGCATCAGGTACATGCCCATAGCGTAGCCGCCGAGGGCAAAGAAGGCTCCGTGGCCGAGGCTGAGAATACCCAGGTAACCCCACACCAGGTCCACCGCCACCGCCAGCAGCGCGTAGCACAGGTATTTCCCCAGCAGGGTGACGGTATAGGCGCTGACATGCAGCGCATGGCCTTCCGGCATGATCAGGTGCAGCAGGGTGACCAGCGCCACCGCCGCGAACAGCACCCCGAGAAAGACCTGGGTGGAACGTTCCTGCAAAGGTCTTGTTAACCACATAGCTCAGCCCTCCGCAGCCCGGCCTTTCTGGGGAAATAGTCCCTTCGGCCGTTTTTGAATGAACAGAATGATCAGCACCAGCACCATGATCTTGGCCAGTACCGAGCCGGCCCAGGGTTCCAGAATCTGGTTGATGGTGCCCAGTGACAGCCCCGCCAGCAGGGTGCCCCAGAGGTTACCCACGCCGCCAAACACCACCACCATGAAGGAATCGATGATGTAGTTCTGGCCCAGATTGGGGCCGACGTTGGTGATCTGTGACAGCGCCACGCCCGCCAGCCCGGCCACGCCGGAACCCAGGCCGAAAGTCAGGATGTCTACGCGGGTGGCACGAATGCCCATGGAACGGGCCATGGCGCGGTTCTGGGTCACGGCCCGCACTTCCAGGCCGAGGCGGGTCTTGCGCATAATCAACATCAGCCCGGCGAATACCACCAGGGCAAAACCGATGACGTACATGCGGTTCAGGGTCAGCGACAGCGCGTCGTTGATCACCAGCGAGCCGCTCATCCACTCCGGGGTGGTCACCGAACGGTTGAGGGGGGAAATCACCGTGCGCACCAGTTGCTGCAGAATCAGGCTGACACCGAAGGTGGCCAGCAGGGTTTCCAGCGGGCGGCCTTTGAGGTGCTGGATCACGCTGCGTTCGATGGCGATGCCCGCCAGCGCCGCGACCAGAAAGCCGGCGGGAATGGACAGGATCAGCGCCAGCCCGGGCTGGCCCGGTAACAGCTGCTGCATGCCCCAGGTGGTGTAGGCCCCCAGCATGATCAGTTCGCCGTGGGCCATGTTGATCACGCCCATCACGCCAAAGGTGATGGCCAGACCAATGGCCGCCAGCACCAGCACCGAGCCGAGAGACAACCCGAAATACAGGGTCTCCGCAACGCGGTTCATTTGCAGTTTCTGCTCGATAGAGACCAGCGCCTGTTTGGCGCGAGCGGCGGCTGCGGGGTCATCCCCGGCCACGGCGTTATTGAGGGCGGCGCGGGCGTTGCTGTGGAGGCTCCCGGTCAGTACGTCGATGGCCTCGACCCGGGCCTGGGAGTCGCCCTGCTCCAGCTGGTAAATGGCAACGGACTCTTCAATGCGATTGCGAACCGGACCCGGCAGGTCCCGTTCCAGTAATTTGTTCAGTGGGTTCACCACACTGTTGTTCACTTTGCCCATCATGGCTTCGGCGGCGTTTTCCTGAACTTCGGGGTCGTCCGAATACAGGTCCAGCATGGCCAGCACGCCTTCCAGTTTGCCGCGGATGGCATTATTGATGTTCACCCGGTCCAGCTCCCGGCGGGAGATCTCGCCCAGGTTGTCACCGGTAAGCGGGTCGGCAATGGTCCAGTTGCGGCCTACGTTGCGCAGCACTTCCACCACCTGCCCGGTGTTTTTGTTGCGACTCAGACGGTTATTGCCATAAGCATCCAGCCAGTCTCGGGCGCGGGGATCACCGCTGTCGACAATGGCTTCAATGGCGGCGTCGATTTGCCGTGGGGAGGCGTCGGCCAGGTCCGCGAGCAGCGCCTGACCGGGGTCGGCTTTTACCGGGCTGGCGACGATGAATGCGAGTGCCAGCAGCACGGTCAGGCCCAGGCGTTTGAGACAAGGGGATGCGAGCCATCGGGAGATGCCCATGTGTCCGTCCTGTTGTTGAAGAGAAAGGATGGGTTCGGAACTCGGGAAACACCCGGGGCGCTCACGCGGCCCCGGGGTTCATTCTGCGAGATGTGATCGGCAGATCAGTCAGCGTCGGCCAGGGCCTGCTCGCCGGCAGAGGCGCCACAGGTGCCGGATTTGACGTTGAAGTTGCCGCACTTAAGCGGCGCACGCCAATCGGCAATCAGGTCACGGGAACCCGGCAGGAAGTCAGACCAGGCATCACCCGCCACGGTGGAGGAGGTTTCCCACACCACGGAGAACTGGCCGTTGTCCTGAATCTCGCCGATCAGCACCGGCTTGGTGATGTGGTGGTTCGGCATCATGGTAGCGTAACCGCCGGTCAGGTTGGGAACGGCCACGCCGATGATGGCGTCTTTCACCGCGTCCACATCGGTGGTGCCGGCTTTCTTCACCGCTTCCACGTACATGTTAAAGCCAATGTAGTGAGCTTCCATGGGGTCGTTAGTCACGGCTTTCTCGTCGCCCTTGTACTCAACCCAGGCGTCGATGAAGTCGTAGTTGGCGTCGCTGTCCACACTCATGAAGTAGTTCCATGCGGCCAGGTGACCCACCAGCGGTCCGGTGTCGATACCCGCCAGTTCCTGCTCGCCCACGGAGAAAGCCACCACCGGGATGTCGGAAGAGGCGATGCCCTGGTTGCCCAGCTCACGGTAGAACGGCACGTTGGCGTCGCCGTTGATGGTGGAAACCACTGCGGTCTTCTTGCCGGCGCTGCCGAACTTCTTGATATCAGACACAATGGACTGCCAGTCGGAGTGACCGAAAGGCGTGTAATTGATCATGATGTCGGCTTCGGCCACACCCATGTCTTTCAGGTAGGTTTCCAGAATCTTGTTGGTGGTGCGGGGGTATACATAGTCCGTGCCCGCCAGAACCCAGCGCTCAACGCCCAGCTCGTTCTTCAGGTAGTCCACCGCCGGGATGGCCTGCTGGTTGGGCGCGGCACCGGTATAGAAAACGTTTTCTGACGACTCTTCACCTTCATACTGCACCGGGTAGAACAGCAGGCCGTTGAGCTCTTCCACCACCGGCAGTACCGACTTGCGGGACACTGACGTCCAGTTGCCGAAAATCACGTCTACCTTCTCTTTTTCCAGCAGCTCACGGGCTTTCTCGGCAAACAGCGGCCAGTTGGAGGCGGGGTCGACCACAACGGCTTCCAGCTGACGGCCGTCAATGCCGCCTTTGGCGTTCTGCTGTTCGATCAGCATTTCCATGGTGTCTTTCAGGGCGGTTTCACTGATCGCCATGGTGCCGGACAGAGAGTGCAGGATGCCAACCTTGATGGGATCTTCCGCGGCCATGGCGTGGAAGGATAACGACAGCGCCAGAGCAGAGAGGCCCAGCTTCACGTATTTTTTGATGCTCATGTTGTGAGTCCTTTTACTTTGTTGGGTTTTACCTGATTAGAGAGTGTCGTTCGTCGTAAACGCACTTCCCTCTCTGCATCTGCTGTTCCACATTACCCATATATTCCGCAAAAACAGCGACTTATCTAGTATACAAGCAGATCGATTCGTACCCGGCCAGAACCAAATCCCCCTTAACTCACTGTTTTACGGTTCTGTTTTGGTGCGCCCGCACCGGCTTTGGGCGCTCACTTTTGAAGCGCCATTTCCGCAAAAAACACTATCCAACTGTTTTTAAACGCTTTTAAAGAAAATTTGTCAAATGGCACGGGCATTGCCAATCAGGATGTATACAAGATGACAAACTGCACGAGGACAACCCATGCCTTCAACAACCGGATGGACACTGCATGACTGGCGCGCCGCCTACGGTCAGGGCCAGTCGCCGGAGTCCCTGCTGGGCGAATTGCTGACCAGCCTGGATACCACCCCTAATAAAGACGTGGCCTGGATCTCCCTGATCGATCAGGCCGGCCTGAAGAAAGCGCTGGCGGATCTGGACCAGCTGGCGCAACAGTCCGGCGGTAATCGGGCAGCGCTGCCTTTATATGGTGTGCCGTTCGCAGTGAAGGACAACATTGATGCTGTGGGTTTCGAGACCACCGCTGGTTGCCCTGCCTACGCCTATACACCCCAGCAGGACGCCGCCACCGTCGCCCGCCTCAAGGCCGCCGGCGCCATCCTGATTGGCAAAACCAACCTGGATCAGTTCGCCACCGGGCTGGTGGGCACCCGCTCGCCGTACGGAGCGGTGCCCAACACCTTCAAACCGGAAGTGATCAGCGGCGGTTCCAGCTCCGGTTCCGCGTCGGTGGTGGCCCGCGGGCTGGTACCGTTTGCCCTGGGGACCGACACCGCCGGTTCCGGCCGGGTGCCGGCGGGGCTGAACAACCTGGTGGGGCTGAAACCCACCAAAGGTCAGTTCAGCATTGAAGGCGTGGTGCCGGCCTGCAAGTCCCTGGATTGCGTGTCGATCTTTGCCCTGACGGTGGGCGACGCCGGGGCCGTGCAGCAGGTAATGGCTGGCTATCAGCCGACCGATGCGTTCTCCCGCCAGGCGCCTACCACCCTGCCCGACGATGCACCGGCCATTCGCCGGAACGGCCCCATCAAACGCCTGGCCATTCCCGAACAGCCCCAGTGGTTCGGGGATCAACAGGCGGAAGCGGCCTGGAATACCGCCCTCAGTAACTGGCGCCAGCAGGATGTGGAGCTGGTGCCGTTGGATTTTGCGCGGATGTCGGAACTGGCGGCACTGCTGTACGAGGGCCCCTGGGTCGCAGAACGCCACGCGGCAGTGGAAGGGTTTATCGCGGAGCACGCCCGCGAGATGAATCCGGTGGTGAAAGGCATTATCGAAAAAGCCGCCAACTTCACCGCCACCGATGCCTTCAAGGCCCAGTACCGCAAGGAAGAGCTGGTGCGCGCCATTGATGGACAACTGCAGGATATCGACGCCCTGCTGGTGCCTACGGCCCCTACCGCCCCGACTATTGACGCGGTGAATGCGGACCCGGTCACTCTCAACAGTCAGCTGGGCACTTACACCAATTTCGTCAACCTGGCGGATTTCTGTGCCCTGGCGGTGCCCGCCGGTTTCCGCGACGACGGCCTGCCTTTCGGAGTCACCCTGATCAGCGGTGCCTGGAAAGACGCCGAACTGCAGAGGCTGGCCAGCCAGTGGCTGAACGCCCACCCCACCCCGCTGGGCGCCACCGACCTGAACCGCCCCATCGAAGAACCGGCCGCCCCGATGCCGGCGGACACCATTACCGTCGCCGTGGTGGGTGCTCACCTCAGCGGCATGCCCCTGAACACCCAGCTCACCGAGCGCAACGCGGTGCTGCTGGAGCAGACCACCACTTCAGCCAACTACTGCCTGTACGCCCTGCCCAACACCACACCGCCGAAACCGGGGCTCAAACGGGTTGGCCCGGAAAACGGCCGCGAAATGATCGTGGAGGTGTGGCAGATGGCCAGCTCTGAGTTCGGCTCCTTGGTTGACCTGATTCCGGCGCCCCTGGGCATCGGCAACGTGGAGCTGGCCGATGGCCGCTGGGTCAACGGCTTTATTTGCGAAGGCTACGGCTTCGAAGGCGCCCGGGACGTGACCGAATTCGGCGGCTGGCGCGCCTTCATCACCGCCCTCAAATCCGGACAGGCATAAGGAGAGCCCAACCATGTTCAGCAAAGTATTGATTGCCAACCGCGGTGAGATCGCCGTACGCACCATTCGCACCCTCAAGGCCATGGGGGTGGGCAGCGTTGCGGTTTACTCCCATCAGGATCGCCACAGCCTGCATGTGACCAGTGCCGACGAAGCCGTGGCCCTGACCGGCAATGGCGCCAGCGAAACCTACCTCGACAAGTCACAGATTCTGGCCGCCGCCAAGCAAACCGGCGCAACCGCCATTATTCCCGGCTACGGCTTCCTGTCAGAGAACGCGGACTTCGCCGAAGCCTGCGAAGCCGAAGGCATTGCTTTTATCGGCCCCACCCCCACACAGATGCGGGAATTCGGCCTGAAGCACCGGGCGCGGGAACTGGCGGAAGCCGCCGGCGTGCCCCTGGCTCCCGGCAGCGGTTTGCTGAATAGCCTGGACGAAGCACTGGGCGTGGCAGACAACCTGGGCTACCCGGTGATGCTGAAAAGCACCGCCGGCGGCGGTGGCATCGGCCTTACCCGTTGCAACAGCGACGGCGAACTGCGGGAAGCCTTCGAAACCGTGCGCCGCCAGGGCCAGAGCTTCTTCAACGACAGCGGCGTGTTCCTTGAGCGCTTCATCGCCCGCGCCCGCCACGTGGAAGTGCAGATGTTCGGTGACGGCGAAGGCAATGTGGTCGCCCTGGGCGAGCGGGATTGCTCCCTGCAGCGCCGCAACCAGAAAGTAGTGGAAGAAACCCCGGCCCCGAGACTCCCGGCGGCCACCCGCCAGAAGATGCTGGATGCCGCCGTGTCCCTCGGCCGGTCCGTCAATTACCGCTCCGCCGGCACCGTGGAATACATTTACGACGAGGAGCGGGACGAATTCTACTTCCTGGAAGTGAATACCCGCTTACAGGTGGAGCACCCTGTGACCGAGTCCGTCACCGGCCTGGACCTGATCGAGTGGATGCTGAAAATCGCCGCTGGCGAGAGCCCGGACCTGGCTGGTTTCCAGCCCAAACTGAACGGCGCGTCCATGGAAGTGCGCATCTACGCCGAAGACCCACTGAAAGACTTCCAGCCCTCCCCCGGCGAACTGACTGATGTGTACTGGCCGGAGGACGGCGTGCGGGTCGACACCTGGGTAGAAAACGGCAGTGAAGTGTCGGCCCACTATGACCCGATGATCGCCAAGCTGATCGTGCACGGCAAAGACCGCGACGACGCCCTGGCAAAACTGCAGGCAGCGCTGGCGGAAACCCGGCTGATGGGCATTGCGACCAACCTGGATTACCTGCGCCAGGTAGTGGCCCAGAAGAGCTTTGCCGACGGCGTTGTGTCTACTCGCGCGCTGGAGACCTTCGAGTTCAAACCGTCGGTGGCCGAAGTGGTCAAACCCGGCACCTACACCACGGTGCAGGATTACCCCGGCCGCGTGGGTTACTGGAACATCGGCGTGCCACCCAGTGGCCCGATGGACGACTACGCCTTCCGCATCGCCAACCGCATCGTTGGTAACCACCACGAAGCGGCGGGGCTGGAAGCCACATTGATCGGCCCCAGCCTGAAGTTCCACAAGGACTCGGTAGTG
The DNA here is from genome assembly GCF_023156235.1 of Marinobacter goseongensis. GTDB lineage: Bacteria > Pseudomonadota > Gammaproteobacteria > Pseudomonadales > Oleiphilaceae > Marinobacter > Marinobacter goseongensis. The sequence continues at coordinate 151,779 of NZ_JAKZAI010000005.1, forward strand.
GCGCTGACCGGCGCACTGACCGAAGCCACGCTGGACGACAAACCGGTGGAATTCTGGAAACCCATCACTGTCAAAGCCGGTCAGGTGCTGGCCGTCGGCAAAGCCATCAAGGGCTGCCGCACTTACCTCTCCGTCCGCGGCGGCTTTGATGTACCAGTGTATCTGGGCAGCCGTTCCACCTTCGCCCTCGGCCAGTTCGGCGGCCACGGCGGCCGGCCCCTGCGCCCCGGCGACATGCTGGGCATCAGCCAAATCAACCTGCCGGCCTGCACCACCACCGCCCCAACCCACGACGCCGCCCCGGCGGACCCGGACCTGATCCCGTCCTACCCGGATCATTGGGAAATCGGCGTGCTCTATGGCCCCCACGGTGCCCCGGACTTCTTCACAGAAAGTTCCATCGAGAAATTCTTCCAGCAAGACTGGGAGGTGCATTACAACTCCAACCGCCTGGGCATCCGCCTGAACGGCCCGAAACCCGAATTTACCCGGGAAGACGGCGGCGAGGCCGGCCTGCACCCATCCAACATTCACGACTGCGAATACGCCATCGGCTCCATCAACTTCACTGGCGACATGCCGGTGATCCTCACCAAGGATGGCCCCAGCCTCGGCGGCTTCGTGTGCCCGGTCACCATCGCCAAGGCCGAGCTGTGGAAAGTCGGCCAGGTCAAACCCGGCGACACCATCCGCTTCGTCGCCATTGATAACGACACCGCGGTGAAACTGTCCGAACGCCAGGAACTGGCCATCGCCAGCCTGATGGCGCCACCGGAAGTCGCTCTGGTTGCGCCCCAACTGGCACCGCTGAGCGACCTGTCCGCCACCATCCTCGCCCACCTTCCCGAGAAAGACGGCCGCCCGGAAGTCACCTATCGCCAGGCCGGCGACCAGTATATTTTGCTGGAGTACGGTCCAAACGTGATGGACCTGGGCGTGCGCATGCGCATTCACGCGCTGATGGAAGCCATCGCCGACGTGCAACCCGGCGGCCTGCTGGAGCTCTCCCCCGGCGTGCGCTCGCTGCAATTGCGCTACGACGCCCGCTTGCTGTCACAGCAGGCATTGATGGAATACCTGCTGGACCTGGAAGAAACCCTGCCGCCCACAGACGAGCTGAAAGTACGCAGCCGCGTGATCCACCTGCCCATGGCCTTCGAAGACAGCGCAACGCTCGAAGCGGTGGACAAATACCGCCAGTCCGTCAGAGACACCGCACCCTGGCTGCCCAACAACGTCGACTTCATGCAGCGGATAAACGGCTTGCCGACGAGAGAGGAAGTGCGGGACGTGCTGTTCTCCGCCCGGTATCTGGTGCTCGGCCTCGGCGACGTATATCTGGGTGCCCCCTGCGCCGTTCCGCTCGACCCAAGGCACCGGTTGCTCACTTCGAAATACAATCCGGCCCGAACCTACACGGCGGAAGGCACCGTTGGCATCGGCGGCGTCTACATGTGCATCTACGGCATGGACTCCCCTGGTGGTTACCAGCTGGTAGGCCGCACCCTGCCAATCTGGAACAAATACCTGAAGAACCCCCAGTTCGCCGAAGGCGCCCCCTGGCTGCTAAGGTTCTTCGATCAGGTGTGCTATTACCCGGTGACAGAGCCTGAGCTGGACGAAATGCGCGATCAGTTCCGCGCTGGTCAGCTGGAAGTGAAGATTGAGGAAGAAACCTTTGATCTGAAATCCCATCAGGCTTTCCTGGACGCCAATGCCGACTCCATCGCCGATTTCCGGAAACTTCAGAAGGCGGCCTACGCCAAAGAAGTGGCCCTGTGGAAAGACAGCGAGGCGGAAGAGCTCGACAAACTGGCGAAAGCACCGCCAAAAGCAGATGTCTCCGACCTGGAGAAATTCGGTGAGCTCATCAGTGCCGAAATCGCCGGAAACATCTGGAAATGTCTCGTTAAGCCCGGTGACATCGTGGCCGAAGGTGATCCATTAATCATCGTAGAAGCTATGAAAATGGAGTTCGAAATAAACGCGACCCTTTCCGGAGAAATCAGTGCATTGCATACTTCCCCCGGAAAGGCCGTAACCCCTGGCGAACCAATACTAAGCATTAAGGTTTAGAGGACTCCAGCACCAGAGTATGTAGCGGTGGTGGGGGGAGTCTTTTTTCAAAACGTCGCCTGTCTGAGCAAAGCGAGTTTAAGCGACGTTTTTAAAAAAGACTCCCCGCTCCGCCGCCACCCCCAAAGTGCAGTGCGATAGTCATCAGAAGAGCACCATCATGACCAGAAAACCCGCAGCAAAACGCAAAGAGAGTATGGCCGATCGGGTATACGAAGCCCTTAAAGAGGACATCTTTGAGTTTCGGTTGATTCCTGGTGACAAGTTCAGCGAAGGTGATGTCGGCACCCGACTGAGCGCCAGCAGAACGCCTGTAAGGGAAGCACTTTATCGCTTGCAGCGAGAGGGGTATGTGGAGGTTCTTTTCCGCAGTGGCTGGCAGGTCAAGCCGTTTGATTTTCTGCAGGTCGAGGAACTCTATGATCTGAGGATTACGCTGGAACGGGCCGCCATGCACAAGATCTGCGCTCTGGACGAACAGCCTCAGGCCGTGCGAACGCTAACCGCGATCTGGAATCCGGATCATCCGTCAGAACGAGCGGTCGGCAGCACCGTGCGGGCACTGGATGAAAGCTTCCACTGCGACCTGGTCGCAGCCGCCGGCAACCGGGAGATGACCCGTATCCATCGGGAGATCACCGACCGGCTGCGAATCATTCGTCGGCTGGATTTCACCCGGGACGACCGGGTGGACGCCACCTACGTGGAGCACTCGGAGATTCTGGCCGCCATCCGCTCCGGCGAAGCCACCGCCGCCGCGGACAAACTCACGCAGCATATTCGTACCTCCCAAAAGGCCGTTCGCGAGATCACCATGGAGCGAATTCGCGAGGCGGCCGCGGCCCATCGGGGCGGGCAAAATATTGCCTCGGAGACCGCATAAATACTGAATTCAGGTTCATTTTCGGGCCACGCCAACGGCTCACGAGTCTGTGGGATATATCGCACAACAGCGGGAGCAATTGTCCGATATGTGCAGATCAGGCCATCTGTAGAATGCTCATTGTCAGGGATGACAAGCCAGCAAGGAACGTTGGTCAAGGATGATGACTCCAGGGATTTGGAGCAGCCCACGGATCAGGGCAGACAGGGACGACCACCAGGGATGAAGCACACAGGACGTGTGTAGCCTGAAGGATCAGGCGGGGGTCAGCCACGGACAAGGGATCACAGGGAAGGTGGTCCTGTTCCGTGCACTTTTTGCCTTCCAGTTCTTGCTCACCTGCAACAATCTTCCGACCAGCGAACGTCCTGCTGACTGCGTTCTGGCATCTAACCATAACGAAAGTATTCAGACTCAGGAGCTCACGCCCATGAAATCCACGCCAATGATGGCCACACTGGTTCTTCTTTTCAGCCTGCTGTCCGGCTTCGCCTACGCCGAACCGGCCGCCGTCAACATCAACACTGCCGATGTGGAAACCCTCGCCAGCCTGAACGGCATTGGTGAGAGCAAGGCCCAGGCCATTGTCGCTTACCGCGAAGCCAACGGCCCTTTCCAGTCCGCCGACGACCTGGTCAACGTCAAAGGCATTGGTGAAGCTACCGTTGCGAAGAACGCCGACAGCCTCGCCATCGAGTAAGCATTGCCCAGCGGAGCCACCGGCTCCGCGACCTTCTGCCGCTGGCGTTGCCCGGATCGCACTGATAATCTCACGCCCTTGCTCAACACCAAGCCAGGTCGCTATCCGATGATTCACGGTGCACTTCTTATTGCCCTCGCCGCCTTGCTCTGGGCCACAACCGGTATCGTGGCCAAGTTCCTGTTCACCGGAACCGAACTGCAAGCCATCACCCTCGGATTTTTACGCCTCGCGGTCGCGCTGCCTTTCTTTTTCGTGCTGATGCTCCGGGAACGCCGGGATACAACCGGCCAGCCCTCAGCGCGCCAGCGGCCGCCGGGGATCACCCTGAAAGCCTTGCTGCCACTGGCGGCCCTCGGCCTGTTTCAGGCCTGCTATCAGGGCAGCTATCTGATTGCGGTAGACCTGACCGGGGCCGGCATTGCCACCCTGATTGCCCTGTGTCTGGCGCCGGTGCTGGTGGCCATCATGGCCGCGCCGCTGCTGGGTGAAAGACCGGGGGTCATCACCGTGCTGGCATTGGTGGCGGCGATTATCGGCACCTCCATGCTGGTCGTCAGCGACATGGATACCGCCGGGGAACTTCGCCTGGCGGGCATTCTGGTGGCCGTCTTTGCCGCCGTGGTGTACGCCGGCTTCACCCTGACCAGCCGCCACACCTCCACCGGCACGCCGGTGTTCACCACCGCTTTTATCTGCTTCGCCACTGCGGCACTGATCCTGCTGATGGTGCTGCTGGTCACCGACGGCTTTGACGGTATCGAAACGCTGGGCATCCGGCACTGGCTGATGGTGGGCTACATTGGCGTGGTACCCACCTGCATCGGCTATCTGAGCTTTTTTGCCGGTATGAAAACCACACCTGCCACTTTGTCCAGCATCATCGTGACGCTGGAACCGCTGTTCGTCGCCTTGCTGGCGTGGATAATTCTCGGGGAGGTGCTGGGGGTTATCGGTGTGCTTGGTGCGGTGATCCTCACCGCTGCGGTCATCGTGGCCTCGCAGAGCAGCGCCAGAACCCTGCCCGGCGCAGTGCGAGCAGATGACCACCCGATCAGCGGGCGTCAGGCCGACTGACGCCCGCCCGCCTGTCAGCCGTCTTTGCGCTGCTTTTCCAGCATGTTCGGCTGCAGGATCTCAACCCAGTAACCGTCGGGGTCCTTGATAAAGGCCAGGCCTTTCATCTTGCCGTCGTCCGGCTTCTTCACAAACTCCACCCCGAGCGTTTCAAAACGCTCACACGCGGCGTAGACGTCCGGCACCGCCACGCCGATGTGGCCAAAGCCCTGGGGTTCGTCATTGCCGTTGTGGTAGCTGAAATCCGCATCGTTTTCGGTACCCCAGTTGTGGGTCAGCTCCAGCATGGCCTCGCGGCCGAAGATGAAAGTGGTTCGGTGGGCGTCGTCTGTCGGCACGGTGCTGGCCTGGCGGTCGTCCAGGTAGGCGAGGAAGTACAGGGTGAATTTCATCTCGGGGAAATCGAGCTTCCGCACCAGGCGCATGCCCATCACGCGGGTGTAGAAATCCATAGAGCGCTCGGGGTCTTTGATACGCATCATGGTCTGGTTGAAAACGTAGCCTTCTGTCTCCGGAACCGGTGCTTCGTGCAGGCCGGCGGCCTGTTCAAAGTGCTTGGGCATGGTTTTTCCCTTTGTTAATTGCTTGGGTTAAACGATATACCTGCGTGCGTTACCGGTGGATTTCAAGGGTGCTTCAAGGGGACCAAAAAAGGCCCCGCAGTCAGAGACCGAACCTGCGGGGCCTGAAAGGGCCAGTTTCCTGGCACACGCTTCAGAGACGCTCTGAAGCCTCTGGAGAGGCTCAAGAAGCCAGCTGATGCTCCTCACCCCGGTAATACGCCTCCACCCGGGGGTTCATAACGCGCTTCCAGAGGGGCGGCACCATAGCCAGGACGATCATGGCGGAGTAGCCGGCCGGCAGCTGGGGCGCGATGTCATGGTGACGCAGCACCTGATAGCGGCGCTTGGCGAACGCGTGGTGATCGCTGTGGCGCTGAAGCTGAAACAGGAACACGTTGGTCAGGAAGTAGTTAGAATTCCAGCTGTGCTCGGGGGTGGTGCGCTCATAGCGGCCGTTATCCAGCTTGCGACGATGCAGGCCGTAATGCTCGAGGTAGTTGACGATCTCCAGCAGGGTGAAGGCGAAGAAGCTCTGACCCAGGAAGAAGGCGGCGCCGAACCAGCCGAAGGCCAGGGTGAAGCCAATACCTACCAGTGCACTGATGCTGTACCACCAGATCAGCTCGTTGCGCCAGCTCAGGGCTTTGTGACCTTTGCGCTGCAGGCGCTGGGCCTCGAGCTTCCAGGCGTTGAGGAAGTTGCGCACGTAGGCCTGGGGCAGGAACTGGTACAGCGACTGGTTGTAACGTGACGACGACGCATCTTCCGGGGTAGACACGTGCACATGGTGACCTCGCAGGTGCTCCACCTTGAAACCGGCGTAGCAGACCAGTGACAGCAGGAACCCGCCGGCCCAGGTTTCCAGGCGGTCGTCTTTATGGATCAGTTCGTGGGCGACGTTGATGCCCAGCCCCCCGACGATGCCGATGGATACCACCCATCCCAGACCGCCAGCCACGCTGAAAATACCGGAGGCCAGCGTCGCCATGCCCCACACCAGCAGGACCGCAAAGCCGGCAACCCAGCCCAGGGTGATCACGCGGTAGAAGGCTTCGCCGTTCATCACCGGCACGTCGGTTTTCTCATCCGGGTTCAGGGAATCCTTGCCCAGCAACATGTCGAGCACCGGAATGATGCCGAACACCACCACCGGCACGCCCCACGCAAACACGTTCAACAGATCGGTGGCCTGGCCGGCGGCCAGCAGCAGCGGTGGCAGGATCAGCGGCACCATGGCAATGAGGTAGCTGTATTTTTTCAGGGTAAGCAGCACCTTGCGGCGTGCGCTTTCACTGTTGAAGCCGATGGACCGGGTACTCATAAAATGAACCTCGCTTGATTTCCCGTTGTGCTTTTCCTAATTATTGTCCTACAATATAGCAGTCGTCAATCTATTTGATCGTTTTTTTCATTACCGAAACAAAATTGCGACACGGATCAATACTTTGACTCCTTCTGCGAATCTCTCCTTTGGCAAGGCTGTGGTAAACTCATGAAAGACGCACCCATGGATAGCGGCCCCTCGCCCACTGCGGCGGGCCGGCTGAAACAATCGGTTCAGAGAGCCATTATGGATTTTCAGGTTCCCAACACCCTCGCGGAACAGATCGCGAATTACCTTGCCGAGCGCATCATGACGGGCCGGATCCGGCCTGGTGAACGCATTCATGAGGCCACCACGGCCACGGAGCTGAAGGTGAGCCGCGCTTCCGTCAAGGAGGCGCTTTACACCCTGGAGCGGTGGCACCTGGTTGAAATCACTCCACGCAAGGGCGCGTCGGCCTCCAAGCTGGACCAGGCCCACGCCTCGGAGCTGTACGACGTCTACATGCACTTGCTGATGATGCTCGCGGCGCGGGTCAGCGAGCGCTGGCAAGAGAAGGACAAGCAGCCGATGATGGATGTCGCCCGCAACGTGATCGAGCAGATGAACGAGCCCACTGCCAACGTCACTGCCATTGTTGAAGCCAGCTTTGAAGTGATGGAGGTGTGCTGCGAGGTGGTAGGCAACCCGTATCTCACCGAGGCCCTGTCCAATTTCAAGCCGGCGGTCAGCCGCGCCTACTACCTGAGCGCTGAGCGCTACCGCCAGGGCCTGGACCAGACCAGTCAGTTCTTTACCCAGCTGCCCCAAGCTGTTCTGGCGCGGGACGCGGATCGGGCCCAGGCTCTGATCCGGGAATTTGCCGAACATCAGAAAGCCCTGATTCTGCAAGCTCTGGCCTCCTGACACCGGATTCAGGCAGGCCAGACCATGTTGTGACTCAGCTCACAGACCTTCTCCACATTCCCGCTTATCGTAACAACGTGTAACCAGACCACATGGATGCTGCACCGGTTCTGCTGTCCCCTGCGGCCATAAAACAATAAACAGGCCGGCGCCTGGCCGGCCCAGATGATTCCGGGGCCACCATGACCAACGAACTCCCCCGCTCTGCCAAACGATGCACCCGCTGCCAACCGCGCTTATGGCCCGTGGCCGCCGCTGCCGTAATGGTATCTTTACCCGTCAGTGCGGATTTCCGCCCTCTGGATGACCGCGATATGGGGCACATCACCGGTCAGGCCGGGGTCACCATTGAGCTGGAAACCAAGCTGGATATCGGCAGGCTGAGCTGGCGTGACGAGGGCACGCTGAGCGTGAATGACTTGAGCCTGTCCGGCCACGACGGTTCGGTACTGGACAATCTGCAGATCACACTGGATATCGCCGGCGAGGGTGAAGTGCTGGAGCATGGCTTCTCGGAGATCGCCCGCCGAGCCAACGCCGGTGTGCTGGACGCAAGCGACCCGGACATAGCCGATGCCCTGGCCCGCTATTCCGTGGCCGGTGAATTTGGCAAGCAGTTCAACAGCGGCGACCTGGTGATCCACCTCGGGGCCGTCAACACCGGCGACCCCACCAGCCTTGACGATTACCTGAAGGCGATCGACTTCCAGCTGGAGGTGGGCAGCCTGCAGACCGAGGGCAGCGGTGGCAGCACCACGATGTTTTCGGACGTGCTTCTTAAAGGCTATGTGGGCCCCACGGACCTGGTCATCCGCAACGGGGGCGACGCCACCCGAACCCTCTCCAACGGCACGGTGGTGTCAGGTTCTGAGTTACAGCTGGATACCCACTTCGAAGTTGCCGACGGCAGCCTGAACTGGGATGTGGCCGACCTGATTTTCATCTTCAACTTCGCGGCAGTTGGCATTGAAGGGCTGCAGATTCATAACCGCCGCGGCGACGATACCCTGGGGCATTTCGGCATGGCCCACGCCACCGCCAGACTCTCCCGAGGCACCAGCGCCGTCTCCGGCAAGGAAGGCCTGTCGATCCATAACGTGGAGTTCCGCGCCGACATCGATATGCCGGTGTTCCGCATTGGTCCCGAAAGTATCGGCAGTGTGTCGTTCACCGACTTCGCCATCACCGACACCACCCTGATGGTCTATGGCCACTAGCGCAACACTGGACAGCGGCCTTACCTCTGCCTGTAAACTGCCCGTCTCTCACTGACGGGCAGGCCATGACGGATTCCACCGACCTTACATACTCGAAAAAGACATCCTGGCGGCGGCTCACCCTGTTCAGCCTGATGTTCATCATCCTGACCGGCATCGGGCTGTACGCCGTGTACGACCGGTTCGCCGGGCGAAGCCTGACCTTCGACAGCCGTCTGATCAACCCGGCCACGGTAACAGCGGTGATCGCGTTACTACTGGTCTACTTCAGCGCCGACGGCCTACGCCTGCACTTCACCCTGCGGGCACTCGGGCACCGGCTCCCCCTGCCCGCAATTTTCCGCCTGGTGTTCATTAACCTGTTTTTCTCCAACGTCACACCCATGGCCACCGGCGGCGGTTTCGCGCAGATCTGGTACCTGCATCATCATGGCGTGCCCGTGGGGCGGGCAACCGCAGCCACCACCATCCGAACGGTGCTGGCGGTGGTGTTCATATTCTCGCTCACCCCGGTGTTCCTGCTGACGCTGGACGCGTTCAACGGCCGCTCACTGGGCGGAAACCTCGGTGTCGCCCTGGCGGTTATCATCGCGCTCTACCTGGGATTTTTCGCGGTGTTGCTGTTCCGCACCCGCTGGCTCATCGGCCCACTCAGCGGGTTGCTGGGCATGCTGCATCGCGCCCACCTGATTGGGGAAAACCGCCACCGACGCTGGCAGTTCAAGGCGCGCCGCGAGATGCTGCGTTTCACCAAAAGCTTCAGTGACTACCTGCGAGGTCGGCCGCTGTTTGTCTGGTTGTCGGTGGTTTTTACGGCGGTGTTCCTGCTGAGCCTGTTCAGCTTTCCGGCACTGCTGATGGTCAGTCTGGGATACGAGGTGGACTATCTGGTGTCACTGGGCTTACTGGTAGTCACCACCTTTATTATGTACTTCTCACCCACCCCCGGTGCGTCGGGCATCTCAGAGGGTGTGTTCGGCAGCTTTTTCCGCGATATTCTTTCGGGTAACCACCTGATTCTGGTCATTGTCAGCTGGCGGCTACTGACCATCTATCTGGGCATGCTCATTGGCCTCGTGGTGCTTCAAAGGGAGCTGCTCAGACAGCGCAGACATGTGAGAGGAACGGAATGATCCTGCGTAATCCGCTGAAATGGTTGTTTTACGTTTGCCTGCTGATTGTCATCCTGCTGGTGGGCTACAAGATCTATCTGAATGTTTTCACCGAGGATTTCGCCGGTATTCATACCGATCAGGTGGAACGGATCGAACAGTTGGTAACACCGGGGCAACCGTTCAGCTTTGCGGTGGTCGGCAACATCAATAACTCCGTGGGGGTATTCGAGGAGCGCATGATTCCCCTGCTCAATGATGCCGGCGTCGACTTCATGGTGTCTGCCGGCAATGCTGTCAGCGGTGGCGGGGAAGACAAGTACCGGGCCCTGCACGGCACCCTCAGCCACCTCGAAATGCCCTACCTGCTGACCTTCGGCGCCCATGAGTACGAGGATTTCGGCAGCTTCCGCTTCTACGATCATTACGGCCCGCACTTTTTCAGCGTCATCGCCGGGGATGCCCGGCTGATCTTCCTCGACAGCACCGGCAAAACCCCCTGGCAATGGCAGATGCGCTGGCTGGATGATCTGCTGAGCCAGGGCACCTCCCGGGCGCGCCTCGTATTTATTGGCCATCCGCCGTTCAAGCCCGCAAGCAGCCTGCCCTTTGACCGCGACGAGGATTACCTGAGCCCGCCGGAATTTCGCGAAGCCTTGCTGGACATGGCTGACAGACACCAGATTGACCGGGTGTTCTCCGCCAATCTGTCGGCATTCGCTGAAACCGGGCGGGGTAACACCGGATACATTGCCACCGGGGGTGCGGGCGGGCTGGTGCTGAACGACGACACCAGCTTCTACCACTACGTGCGGGTGGACGTTGATGCAGACGGCCAGGTCAGCCACACCCTGCAGCGGGTGGAGGTGGGGCAGGATCCGATTCTCAAACGACTGGAAAGCCTGTGGTTCTTTATTTATTCGTTGTTCTACACCGGCTATCTCAACTTCCTGCTGATTGTTGCGGTGTTTATAGCGGTCACCATCAAGCTGTACGGCGCCATCTTTGTCGGCAAGGACTACTACCCGGACTATGATCTGGACCCCGCGCCCTGGCTGGGCAAGCCGCTGCGGGTGGCCATGTTCACCAACAACTACCTGCCGTTTATCGGCGGCGTCCCCATCTCCATCGACCGGCTTCGGCGTGGACTGGAACAACTGGGTGACGCCCTGCTGATCGTCGCGCCACGATACCGTGGCGAACCCCATGGCGAAACCGGGGTGCTGCGGGTGCCTTCCCTGCTGGCCATGGGTGAAAAACGGGAATTCCGGCTGGCGAACATCTTCCTCGCCCGCATTCGCAAGCAGGTGCGCCGGTTCCGCCCGGATGTCATCCATTTACACCATCCGATCTGGCTGGGTTCATTGGGCCTGTTTATGGCGCGGCGGCTGGGTATACCGGCCATCTACACTTACCACACCCGGCTGGAGCACTACGCCCACTTTGTGCCGCTGCCGGGGATGCTGTTCCGCAACCTTATTTCCCACGCGCTGATCAGGCGGTTCGCCAACAAATGTGACGGCGTGATCGTGCCCACCTACTCCACCGAAGAATATCTGCGCATGATCGGGGTGAAAGCCCCGACCTATGTTCAGCCCACCGGGATCGAGTATCAGCGTTTCCAGGAGGTTGACCCCGCCGAGGTCAGCGATCTTCGCAAGCGGCTGGGGCTGGGCAGGGAAAAGATCTTCATCAGCGTGTCGCGGCTGTCGAACGAGAAGAACATTGATTTCATGATCGAGGCCATCAGCGCGTTACGCCGGGAAACCCGGGTGCCGTTCCGTTTCCTGATGATTGGCGACGGGCACCAGCGGGACCGCCTGCAAGGCAAAATTGAACAACTGGATCTCGCCGGCCACGTAACGCTGGTCGGTGCGGTACCACCCGAGGCGATGGCCACCTGGTACAAGCTGGGGGATGCGTTCCTGTTTGCGTCGAAATCGGAAACCCAGGGCATGGTTATTCTCGAGGCCATGGCCGCCGGACTGCCCGTGGTGGCGGTGCGCTCCAGCGGTATCGAGGATGTGGTTCGCCACGGGTTAAATGGCTTCAAGACCCCGGAAAAACAGGATCAATGGCGTGCCTGCGTCAGACAGCTGCTGGAAGATGACGACCTCCGCGCTGAGTTGGCCACCCAGGCGCTGGCCTTTGCCGAAGACTTTTCAGTAGAACGTTTCGCTGACGACGTGCGGCATATTTACGCCACCACGCTGGCGCTGGTGGACAAGAAACGGAAGCGCCGTCGCTCCGGAACCTGACGCGGCGATTTCGCCGGCGGCGCTGATCGGTTTACACTGGAAACACGTATTTTCTGTGTATATTCACGACCGGAGAGACAGCGTGAGCGGCATCCCCGTTGGAATCAGCACCTGCTTGTTGGGCAAGGAAGTTCGCCATGATGGCGGGCATAAGCATTCCCATTACTGCACCCAGGTGCTTTCCAGACATTTCGAATTCCGCGCCATCTGCCCCGAGCTCGAGGCCGGGCTGGGCGTGCCCCGGCCCGCGATTCACCTGCGCGAGCACGACAACGGGCTGCGGTTGATTGAAACCCGGGGCACCGCCGACCATACCCCCGCCATGCAGACGTTCATTGACCGGATCCTGCCGGAGCTGGCTGACCTTCGTGGCTATATTCTGATGGCCAAGTCGCCCAGCTGTGGCATGGCGCGTATCAAGGTGCACAATGAGGAAGGCCGGGTTACCCGCCGGGATGGCAGGGGCATGTTCGCAGACGCGTTAATTCGCGCCTACCCACTCATGCCGGTGGAGGAAGAGGGCCGCCTGAACGACGACAAGCTGCGGGAAAATTTCATTGAGCGGGTGTTCGCCTACGACGACTGGATGCAGAACGTAGCGGGAGCCAACCTCTCGGCAAAAGCACTGATCGAGTTCCATACCCGCCACAAGTTTCAGCTGCTGGCCCATTCGGAACGGCTGTATCGCCAGCTCGGCCCGATGCTCAGCGATCTGAAATCCGAGCCCCTGGCGGATCTGGCGGATCGCTACATTCAGGGTTTTATGGAAGCCATGGGCCGCCGAGTCAGCCGTGGCTCCCACGTTAACGCTATGCAGCACCTGATGGGCTATCTGCGGGATTCCATGGCGGACGAAGACCGCAAGGTGATGATCGAGCAGATTGAGGCTTACCATCGCGGCGAGGTGCCCTTAGTGGTCCCGATGACCCTGCTGCGCATGGCGCAGCGCCGGGAACCGGTGGACTATCTGAGCACTCAGCAATACCTGACGCCCTATCCCGATGAACTGGGACTGCGCAACCGGGTGTAATGCCGCCTGGTCACGCCAAAAAAAACGGGCCCGCCCGGGCCCGTTCTCGTGTTGGATGGCTGAGATCAGAAGCCGTAAAGCACTGAGATCGAGGTTTCGGTGTCGGTGTCGTCGGAATCCGGCGGCGCGTCCGACACGTGCTTGACCCGGTAGGCCACTTTCATCGACAGATTGCCAACAATGCTGGCCTGTATCGAGGTTTCCGATTCGGTAATGACGTTGTTCTCGTCAAGGCCGATTTCGGAGCTCAACTTCTGGCGAAACAGAGACGTTTCGGAGAGACCGTAATCGAACTGGGCAGCCAGTCGCGCGATGGCCTCTTCCTCGTCCCGGTTTCCGTCCTCGTCCGGCTCCTCCAGCTTGTTGAACCGGTAACCGAGACCGGCCGACAGGTCGAGGAACGTGCGGTCATTCCAGTTCAGGAAGCGGTTACCGTAACCGGCCGTGGCCGATGACTGGAAATCGTACCCGGAGAACCGGTCGTCCTCGTAACCGCCCCGCAGGAACAGGTACTGGTGCTCATCAAACTTGTAGTTGGTCTCAAGCTCGGCGCGGTAACGCTCGGCGGTGGTTTCATCCTCCGCTTCGGAATACACCGAACGGAAGTCACCACTGTTCCGCCACTCCGTCACTTCGTGAATCAGTCCAAGACGAGCATTCACGTTGGTTTCCTCGGTGTTGCCGGTGGTCTTCAACACACCCAGCTCCGCCTCACCTTGCCAGTCTCTCGCGTCTGCGGCCGCCAGAGGCGACACCAGAATCGCGGCGATGGCCGTTGCCTGCTTCAGTCCCATAGAATCTCCTTGTTACAAGTTTGCGGATTTTCCGGTCTGCTCGCCCGCCAGACTCTTCCGGGCCTGACGTTCCCGCTCCGCTCTCTTGCGGGCTTTGCGTTCAGCGATGATGCGGGCTGCTTCGCCGCCCACATGGGCTTCGCCGCGCTCTTCCGCCAATCGCATCTGCCTCTCCCGCTCGGCAAACCGTGCTTTCTGCTCTTCGGTCAGTGACTCGATGCACTGATGACAACTCACGCCCTGCTCGTATTCCAGGCGCTGCTTGTCGTCTTCGGTGATCGGCCGGCGGCAGGCGTGGCATTGGTCATAGCCGCCACGTTCCAGCCGGTGATTCACCGTCACACGATCATCAAACACGAAACATTCGCCCTGCCAGAGGCTCTGCTCCTCGGGCACCTCCTCCAGGTACTTGAGGATGCCACCGTGCAGGTGATACACCTCTTCGAACCCCTGCTCTTTCAGAAACGCCGTGGATTTCTCACAGCGGATACCGCCGGTGCAGAACATGGCGACTTTCTTGTGTTTTGAGGGATCCAGATTGTCCTTCACATACTCGGGAAACTGTCGGAAGGTGTCAGTGGCCGGATTGACGGCGTTTTTGAACGTTCCGATCTCCACTTCGTACTGGTTGCGGGTATCTACCAGAATTACGTCAGGGTCCGAGATCAGATCATTCCAGTCTTCTGGCTGCACGTAGGTGCCAACGATGCGCCTGGGGTCGATCCCCTCGACACCCATGGTGACGATTTCTTTCTTGAGCTTCACTTTGGTGCGCTTGAACGGCTGGATATCCACGAAGGATTCCTTGTAATCAATGCCGTCGAAACGCTCATCGCTACCCAACCAGGCTTTGACGGCATCAATGCCGCCACGGCTGCCGGCGATGGTGCCGTTGATGCCCTCCCGCGCCAGCAGCAAAGTGCCGTGCACGTCCTGCCCAAGCAATACATCCAGCAACGGCTGGCGAAGGGCTTCGTAATCATTCAGAACTGCGAACTTGTAAAGTGCGCAGACAACCACATCCTGACTCATGTTTCTCTCCTGCGGGCCGGACCGTAAATCCGGAGCATGGGGTAAAAAAATCCCCCGTTGCCGGCGATCGCTGGATCGGAAGGCAGACAGGGGACGGAAATTCTAACTAACCGGGCATACCAATCAAGTTAATCCTGATTACCATTTGCCAATTCGCGCTCCACCACGGCAGACAACTGGCCCCAGCCCGGGCGGCTCAGGCGTATATTGTCGACCAGTACGGTGGGGGTGCTGGTCACCCGCATCTGCATCGCAACCTGCAGGCTCTGCTCCACCGCTTCCCGGTGCAGTTCGGTTGTCATACAACGGCGGAAACGGCGCTCCTCAAGACCCAGGTCGTTGGCGTAGCGGGAAAAGGTGGTCAGGGGATCACCAGACCCGCTCCATTCGGTCTGCATGCCATACAGCTCGTCGTGCATCTGCCAATAGGCGCCCTGATCGCCGGCACACCGGGCGGCCTGGGCCGCGGGCATCGCGTTCTGGTGCTGTTGCAGCGGCAGGTCAAAGTACACAAAGCGGACCTTCCCGGTGTCGACGTATTCCTCCTTCAGCCGTTGGCTGGCGTCCGAGAAGCGTCCGCAGGCAGGGCACTGGTAGTCGGCGAATTCGCGGACCACCACTGGCGCATCAGCGTCGCCGACGGAAATGCCATAGCGATCCAGCGCTGCGGGGAAGGCGTCTGCACCGGGGGTGGCAACCGGAAGCTCGTCCGACGTTTTGTCCGGCGCCGCCGTCAGGAAGAACACCCCGATGATGGCCGCGACGATCGCGAGGGCTGTTACGCCGAGCACCAGCGGTTTGCGGCTCTGGGGTTTTGCCGGTGATGGCTGGCCGGTTTCCTTGCGTCGTTTTGCTTCACCCATACGAACTCCTTGTTATTCGCTGCTGTGGTGTTTATTAGTTTTCAGGGGTTTGTGAGCACGCTAAGATCCTTTATATCCTACAAAAGTTCCAACAAAAATTAAGGAATACTCATGGCTTTGCCTGATTCTCTGAAGAACCGCCTGTCTCTGCCGCTGGTGGCCGCCCCCATGTTTCTGATCTCCGGCCCCGAACTCGCCCTTGCGTGCTGCAAACAAGGCATCGTGGGCAGTTTTCCGGCGCTGAACCAACGCACCAGCGAAGGTTTCGAGCAGTGGCTGATTCAGATGAACAACGAACTTGAGGCGCTCCTTGACGCGGATCCCGACCACCCGCCGGCGCCCTATGCGGTCAATCTTATTGTTCACCGCACCAACCCGCGCTGGCAGGCGGATCTGGAACTGTGTGTGAAACACCGGGTGCCGATTATCATTACTTCGCTGGGTGCAGCCAGCCAGGTGGTTGACGCGGCACACAGCTACGGCGGCCTGGTGTTCCACGATGTGACCAACCAGAAACACGCCCGCAAAGCCGCCGAGGCCGGCGTGGACGGCATCATTGCGGTGGCCGCCGGCGCTGGCGGCCATGCCGGCACCATCAACCCGATCGTACTGGTGCACGAAATTCGCGAGGTCTTTGACGGCGCCATCCTGCTGGCGGGCGGACTGTCGCAGGGTGAGGACATTCTGGCCGCCCGGGCCATGGGTGCCGATCTGGCCTACCTGGGCACCCGCTTTATCAACACCGAGGAATCCCAGGCGGATGACGCCTATCGCAACATGATCATCGAAGCGGTGTCCGGCGATATCATTCATACCCCCGCAGTCTCCGGCATACCGGCCAGTTTCATGCGTCAGAGCCTGGAAGCGGCGGGCTTCCCGATGGACAAGCTGCATCAGGCCGGTGACGTGAATTATGGCGAAAAACTCAAGCCCATCGACGACGAGGCCAAGGCCTGGAAAACGGTGTGGTCAGCGGGACAGGGCGTGAGCCAGATTCGGGATGTAGTGTCAGTAAAGACTCTGGTGGAGCGTCTTGAGCGCGAATACCGCGAGGCAAAGCAGAGGTTGTGCAGCTAGAACGCACAACTGGAGCACGCCGCTCGACCCGGGCCCGCCATTCACTGGCCTGCCCGGGGTCGGCAACGGTTAAAGGTCAGTCGTCGCTGTCGTCAGTACCCTCGTCTTCCAGCTCCACCTCATCGGCGACGTAGTTATTGCTGCCAACGGGGCTCTCGATGTACTCCACCTCAAGCAGAGGGCGCTGGCCTTCGCTGAACAAGTCTCGCACAAGCGCTCGGTTACCATCCTCGAAAGCCGAATTATCAGCGGCGATCCGCACCCCCAGTACGGTAATGGTGGCACTGTCGATGGCGGTGAGTCGCCCGGTCAGCTCAAATTCGGCATCCTCGATGGGCTCCCGCTCGATCTTGACCGCGTCCAGGAACACAGCGCCTGTCTGATCAGACCGCTCGATCCCCTCGACCTCCAACTCGAAGGCGCCGTTGAGATCGTTGAATCCAATCCGGCGGTCGTCTTCATCGTCGCTGATGATGGTCAGCGGAGTTACCCGGACCAGCACGCCGCCGACCCGGAAGGACCTCGCCTGAGGATCGATGGAAGCGGTGTCCACAGGCCCCTCTACTTTCGCGTTGGCATCGCGGATGTCGATTTCCTCTGCTTCCACCCGGCCGTCTGCCAGGAAGTCACCCTCCACCTGAATCAACAGGCCCGGCTGCAGATCACTGGCGGAGAGACCGTCATCGAACACGTCGTCGCTGGGTACCACCACAGTCAGGCCATTGATGGTAAAGGTGCGATCGGTTGCGCGGTAGGCGGTGGCAACCGGCCCGGCAAACTCGATGTCATCGCCTTGGCTGCGTTCATAGCGGCGGGCTTCGTCCCGCTCCAGGCTCGTCGCACGAATGGCGGGTTCGCCGTCGAGAGTGACAATTTCACCCTCGGCTTCCACCCGGAACCCCGGCGTTTGCAAATCCGATGGGGTCAGCCCGTCTTCGAACGTTGTATTCTGCTCGTCGAACTCAACGAGGAAACCGTTGATCCGGAACTGGTTCACCCCGACGGTGCCGGGGTCACCGTCAATGCTGCCCTCAATTTCCACCTCACTGGCGGGCCCGTTCAACGCCCCGATGTAACTTGCCCGGTAGTTCCCGCTCGGGAGGCGCCAGCCGCTGACACGAATGACGTCCGCATCGGCCAGTGTTTGCAGCGAGACACCCCGGAAGACGGTCTGCTTGTCCGCGACGATGGTCTGGCCGTAAAGGGTGAAGGTCACACTTTCCCGTATGGAACTGTTATCCGGGTCAGCGACCGCCACCAGGTCCGCAATTTCGCCACGGAAGGTGTCGTCGTATTCCACCCTATCGGCAGTGCCCTCGCCATTTTCACGCCACTGGCCATCAACCCTCAGGATCATGCCTTTATCAAGCTGGCGTTCCGTGGTGATGCCGTCGTCGCTGGCGACATTGCCGTCGGTTTCAAAGCGAATACCATTTACAAAAACGCTACCGAAACCGGAAACCGGTCCAACGCTGGCACCCGTGCCACGAATACCACCATCGGCAATGCCGACACTGCCCCCGCCCCCGCCTCCACCACAGCCCGCTATGGCTATTGCCAGCAGGGGAAGCAGGGGCGCATTCAGACGGCGGCGTGAGGTTGTCGGTTTCATTGAACTGTCTCCATGACCAGCCGTCCAGGCCGGCAGTTGTCATCCAAAATCGTTATACCGCCGGCGCCGCAATGGCCGCACAACACGCACGGGGAACTCCATTCGCGCCCTGTTCGGAAGTTTCGGCTGCGGTGGCGCATACGCGCTTCGGCGTAGCAGCAGTTGCCCGTTTACGTGCCGTTCGACAATGCCCTTGCGGAGCAATTCGTTGAGAATCACGACCGGGGCCAGCTCAAGGTTGACCTGGTGGACCAATCGTGAAAAACGGCAATCTTCGTCTCCGGTCATGGTCAGCAACACCGGATCATTGTGGTCGTCCAGAAAGTGTGCAGAGCTGATCCATTGCTGCACAACCTGCCGCGCGCCCAACGACAGCAAGGTGCTGACCAGGTCTGTGGGTTCCCAGGGGACAACCTCCCCCGCACTGCTGTCGACCGTCATTCAGTTGGCTCCTCGCCTGGTTCCGGCTGCACCGGATCCTCGAAGTAAAAGAGACTGACGCCGGTTCTCACTGTTTCTCCGGTTCTCACTGTTTCTCCGGTGCGCCCGTTTCCGCTGCGCCCCGCGATGTCGAGATCGTGTGGCCCCAGCCAACGGTCCAACTGCTCAAGCAGGGCCTGGGACTGGGCGGCCGCGTGACTGCGCCAGCGAGCCATGATTTCCGGAGGAATGTTGTTGTACGTCAGTGTCCGTTGGAACAGCGGTTGACTGCCGGACTCGCCGCTGACCAGATTATGATCAATTGTTGCTATCAAATCTGATACGTCTTCCCCGAAGATCTGGAGCATTTCTTCACTATCTCCGGCCGGCACATAGGCACGCTGCCTCAATGCCAGTCTGCCGCTTTCAGCGTCCACACCCACAACTCCGACCCGCAGCAGTTCATCCAGCACAGCTCGCGGCGGCATGTCGCCACTGTGACGTCTGACCAGCTCGCTGAAACTCAGCACCCCATCGAGGGGCAGCAGTGCCGGTTCTCCGTTGACATCCTGGAAGGCAGCGTCGTGGACCCAACCTGATACAACCCGCGAGGCGCGATTGCTATGACTGGCGCTGATCGCGCTGGCGCCCTCGCCGGAAAGGATTTCACGGTGCCGCCTGACTTCTTTCCGGGTCAGACCGGTCATCACCGCCGCCCGGGAATCCGTGGGTTTCCTGCGTCCGTCACCAAAATCTTCCAGTGCCGCTTCCACGTAGGCGCGCTTGACCAGGTCCGCAAACTCACCGAACGGTATCCCGTTGCGGAGCAGAAGCCGGGCAAGGGGGCGCAGAATTCGATACAGCGCCCGATGCAGAGGTGGGGTGTCGGAATGTTTCATGTTTGGGATTGTATTCCCATGGCAACATCAAAACCAGAAACACCCGGTGACAGAATGTTCACCGGGTTTACGCTTCGGTCAGTCGTTCTTTTCGATGTCTTCAATGACGTAGTCACCACCGGCATTAAGGGTGTAGTCCACTTCCACCTCATCGCCCACTTGCAATCCTGAGAGGTCTGAAGTGCCACGCTGCAATTCCAGCCCAAGAACAGTGACGGTGATGTCGGTCACTGCAGTGATCCGGCCTTCCAGCTCAAAGCCATCGTCGCTGTCGTCCTCTCGCTCGACCGTGATGGCCTCGAGAAACCCGCCCTCATCGGAACGCTGGCGACCTTCGACTTCAACGAAATCGCCAACATTCAGAGTTTCAATGTCGCGGGTTCGCAGCGTGATGCGGTCGTCATCGTCATCATCGTCATCATCGTCGTCCTCAATCAGCGTGGCGTTGGTCAGAACCACGCGCACCCCACTGACAACCAGGGTCTCGCTGTCAGGTCTGGACTCGATCACGCCCTCCAGCTCGGCGTCGCCATCCCGCGGCTCGATTTCTTCCGCCATCAGCACACCGTTGCGGTATTCACCTTCCACTTTGACCAGCAAACCGTCAGCCAGGTCGCTTCCCCGCAGGCCATCGTCGAACTCGGTGCCGCCATCAACCTGCACCTGAATACCGTTGATGAAGAACGTGCGGCTGGTGGCGTTTATGTCGTAAACACTGCCGGCAATCTCCACGTCGTCGTCATCGTCGAACAGATCGTCTTCGTCGTCGATTTCCCGGGCAATCAGCAGGGTGCCTTCCGCATTCAGACTGCCCTCCGCTTCCACGGCCAGGCCGTTTTGCAGATCGCGGGCACTCAGGTCGTCATCGAAAACAGCGCTGGTGTAACTGACCGGAAACCCGTTGAGGGTGAAGGTCTGGGCCTCGGCATCCAGATTCTCCACTACGCCCGCGATTTCCACTTCATTGTCGTCATCAAAATCCACCCCGATGGTCCGAACGCCGACAAAACTGGCGCGGAATGAGCCGTCCGCCAGCGGCCAGCCACTGACCCGTACCCGGTAGGTATCCGGCGCAACACCGTTCAGTTCAACCGGGCTCAGCCCTTTGAATACGGTTTGACCATCCAGGCGAACCGTCTGGCCGGCAACGGTCAGCTCACCCACGTTTTCCACCTCATCCCAGGTGGCGGCGGTCAGCGGGCCCCGCAGGGTGTCGTCGTAGTCGATCCGTTGAGCCTCACCCTCACCACGGCCATCCCAGCTACCGCGCACCTTGAGGATCATGCCTTTCTCAAGCTGGGTTTCCCGCTCGATCCCATCGTCACTGGTCACTGAGCCGTCTGTCCGGAAGCGCGTTCCATTGACGTAGACGCTGCCAAAACCGGATACCGGCCCGACACTGGACCCGCTGGATGTACTGACGCCGTCCGACCCACCGGAACTGCCGCTTCCACCGCCACCGCAGGCAACCAGTGCACTGACGAGCGCACCACCGAGGGCAAATCTGATCGCTGTAGCCAAGGCATTGTGTTTCATCGTTCTTCTCCAGATTCGTTTTCCGCTTTTCATTTTTGGGATATTTTTCCCATATCATATTTGGGAATTTAATCCCATTTTTATAGGTTGTCCAGTTTTTGCTCATTAAGAATTTGTGAACTTTTGCCCCCCGGGCGCGTAAGCTCTCCAGACACCATGTGAAAGGAGAGACACCATGCTGGGATTTTTAAAAGGCGATCCGAAGAAGAAACTGCAGAAAGCGTATGAAGACAAGCTCGCCAAAGCGCTCCATGCGCAGCGTAACGGCGATCTGCGAAGTCATGGCACGCTTATGGAAGAAGCGGAGAAAATCTACGCGGAGATACAGGCACTGGAAAAGCAGGCGTGAGCCGGGGAGTTACCACTCCCCCATCAGTTGCCGCAGTTGCTGGTTCAGCCGGTCAACCTCGCGGCGCATCTGCTGAACCTCGTCCAGCAGATCCAGAGACATAGCCAACCCGGGCAGGTTGATATTGAGGTCGTGCTGTAACCGTTGGGCTTTGCGCAGCCGCGCGAGGGCGGCCAGATCAAATTGCCACTGGCGCTCTTCCGGTCCCTCCTCCACCGGGGCAATGATGCCGTAGCTGACAAGCTTGATAACAAACTCCGCATGGCACTCGCCCCGCTCGCAGATTTCGCGCAGGGTGAGGGTCATCTGCGGTTCATCCACGTCGACGGTCAGAATCGAATCTTTCCTGGTCATTTCCGGCTCCTCTTACCGAACCTGTACCTGAACCTAAACATGGAGCTTGCTGCGGGGATTGAAGTTCACCTCAGCCTCAGCCAGCGCCTGATAGAGCTTTTCCGCTTGCTCGGAGTGCTGTTCCGGCATCACGATCTGAAGCAACACGATCTGATCCCCCGGGTGCTTGCCCGGTAGCCCCTTGCCCTTGAGGCGAAGCCGGCGTCCGCCGGATGACCCCCTGGGCACCTTCACTTTCACCCTGGAACCCACCGTCGGCACCGTAATCTGGGCCCCCAGCGCGGCTTCCCACGGTGCAATGGGCACTGTGACCACCACATCCCGCCCCTCGACACTGAACAGCGGGTGCGGTGCCAGTTCCACTTCGATCAACAGATCGCCGGCCTCGCCCCCGCCGATACCGGGCGAGCCCTGGCCTTTCAGGCGCAGGTGCTGGCCCTCGCGCATGCCGGCAGGGATTTTCACTTTCAGGTTCTTCTGGCGCGCGACGATGCGGCCATGGTCGTCAGCCTCATGCACCCGGAACGACACCTGCTTTTCACAGCCCTGGAACACCTCTTCCAGAAACAGCGCCAGCCGGGCATGAACGTCTTCTCCCCGCATGCGATTACTCTGGCGGAAACCACGGCCGCCGCTGAAACCCTGGCCTGAATTGCCACCGCGGCCCCCGCCGAAGATTTCTTCGAAGAAGTCACTGAACTGGCGGGCATCGGCGTCGGTGTAGCCGCCCCGGCCGAAGCCGGACGCGCTCTGCCAGCCCGGTGGCGGCTCGAACGAGCCGTCGGGCCGGGCACCGTATTTCCGGAGCTCGTCATACTCTGCCCGCTTTTCCGGGTCTTTAAGTACTTCGTAGGCTTCGCCGAGGTCTTTGAATTTGGCGTCGGCATCGTCTTCCTTGCTGACGTCCGGATGGTATTTGCGGGCCAGCTTGCGATAGGCCTTTTTGATGTCCTCAGGGGAGGCAGACTCGCTCACACCAAGTACGGCGTAATAGTCTTTGAAGTCCATGGATTTCCTCATCTACGGTCATTATCAATTCCCGCATTTAGCCTTTAGTATAGGCAGCCGCCGACACTCGGCAATGAACGACCCTGGTTTTTCCTGTAACAACGGCCAACGCACACGGTGCTCCCACACTCCATGATTCAGTCCCCACTCCGACAACCCGGTGTTGCCCGGTCGCGGCTGCTGCAGCTCACGGCTTCTGCCGCTGGCATAAAGACCGACGATGCCAGCCTGCCCTGCGTCGCCGAGCGTCTGGGCCGGTTGTTCGGCCTGGGAGACACCATGAGCCTGGATTCGGCGCTGGCCTTCCGTGGTGGCACGCCCGCCGGAGTAACGCGTGCGGCGGTCGAGCAACTGGCACGGGAACTGGCCACCACCCGTCGGGCATTGGTTGAGCGGATTCAGCGCTACGGGCACGAGACGGAGGCGGACGATCCGGCGGCGTTCGAGCCCTATCTGAACGCCTGGCTTACCCTGCAACGCAAAGTCGCCGCCAGCAGCCGCCAGTTGCGGGACAAGGTCCGCAAGGCGATGAAAGATCAGAGCCCGACCCTGGCCCGGCTGGCGGAGCTGGATGCGGTGTTCGACCACACCATGGCCGGCTACACCAGCCAGTGTTTTTCGCGAATTTCAACGGTGCTGGAACAACGGTTCCAGACCCTGAAAACACCCCCTGAGCAACTCTCCGAGCACGCCCTGCATGCGGGCAACCCACCCACTGACTGGCGCCACCGTTACTGCGAGGAAGCGCAGACTCTGTTACTCGCTGAACTGGATGTTCGGCTGGAGCCGGTGCTGGGGCTGCTGGAGGCCTGCCACAACGAGGCGAGTGATTCACCATGACCAGACTTTTCTTTTTTCTCGCGTTTGCCCTCGGCCTGGCCGTGGCGGCCTGGATTGGCCACAGCTTTCTCGGTTCCGATCGGCTGGCGCTGACCGTGACCGTCATTATTGCTGCGGTGTACGGGCTGGGTTTTGCCGAGCTGACCGGATTCCGGCGCACGACACACCAGCTGGCCGAACGCCTGCGCTCCGCCCCGGATAACCGCGGGCAGATTGAGCGCTGGCTGTCCGGCTTGCCGGAACCGGTGCAGTTCGCCATACAGAAGCGCCTGGACGGCCACTCCACCGCCTTACCTAGCCCGCAGCTCACGCCCTACCTGGTGGGCCTGCTGGTTATGCTGGGTCTGCTTGGCACGTTTGCCGGCATGATCGTGACCCTCAACGGTGCCGCCTCGGCGCTCGATGGCAGTACCGAACTGAGCGCCATTCGCAGCGCCCTCGCCGCGCCCATTGCCGGTCTCAGCCTGGCTTTCGGCACGTCCATTGCCGGTGTGGCCGCTTCCGCCATGCTCGGGCTGGCCTCCACTCTCAGCCGACGCGAGCGGCTGCTGGTGTCCCGCCAGCTGGACACCACCCTGCGCCAGCAGCTGCACCATCTGTCCGCCGACTACCAGCGCCAGCAAGCGTTTCAGGCATTGGAATCCCAGGCCCGGGCGCTGCCGGACATGGCGTCGGCCATGGAAGCCATGACCGCCCGCATGGAACAGCTGGGCCAGACCCTTGAGCAATCCCTGACCCGCAACCAGCAGGAATTTCACAGCACCGTCGGAAACCACTATCAGACACTGGCGGATTCCGTGGCTCAATCCCTGGAGTCGGCTCTGGACGCCAGCACCCGCCTGGCGGCAGAGCGCGTAGAACCGATTGTGGAAAAAGCGATGACGGGCCTGAACGAAGAAGCCGGAGAACTGCACCGAAGCTGGTCTGATACCGCCGAACGGCAACTCACGGAGATCGCCGAAGCCTTCCGGACAACCACGATGGATGCGGGGGAACGCTGGCAGCAGAACCTTGCGACCCAGCAGGCGACTTCGGAACAGAACGCCCTGCGCTGGCAGGAGAATCTGGCTACGCTGATCGACGGAATCAGTGAACAGCTCACCGCACTCCGGGACCAGGAAGCGGCCAGAGGCGAGGCAGCGACTGACCGCCTGGCACGGCTGGAGAATACCGTAAGCGACCACCTGACCCAGCTGGGCACGGGCCTGGAAGCACCCATGACCCGACTGATTGAAACGGCTTCGGAAACGCCGAAAGCCGCCGCCGAGGTGATCAACCAGCTGCAACAGGAAATGGCCCGCAACAGCGAACGGGAAAACCAGTTGCTGGCGGAACGCCAACGGCTGGTTGAGGAACTGGACAGCCTGCTGGACTCTCAGCGCAGCAATGCTGACAGTCAGCGCCAGGCCGTTGACGCCCTGATCAGCGGCGCCGGTGACACCCTCACCGGGATCAGCGAACGATTCAACACCCTGATTGCGGAACAAAGCCAGCAGCTTGGCAAACTGGGCGACGACATTGCCGGCAGCAGTCAGGAAGTGGGCGCCCTCAGTGAGGCCTTCCACCAGGCAGTAGCGTTATTCAGCACCTCCAATAGCAGCCTGCAGGAAACTCTGACCAACATTCAGAAGGCGATGGACAGCGCCAGCAGCCGGCATGATGAACAACTGGCCTACTACGTGGCGCAGGCCCGCGAGGTCATCGATCTGTCTGTCAGCTCCCAGAAGGACGTTATCGATGCCGTCACCGCCCTGCGCAGGGGCCAGCCAGAGCCTGCCGGGGCCAACTGATGGAACACCTGGAAGGCGACGAACAGCAGTCCACACCGATCTGGGCGATCTTCTCTGACCTGATGGCGGCGCTGGTGGGTATCCTGGTGCTGATTCTGGTTTGGGTGATCGGCGTGCAGCTGGAGCTCAGCCAGTCTCTGGCGGAGGAGACGGAGCGCCGGGTGGCCGAGGAAGAGCGCCGCATGGCACTGGAACAGGCGTTGGAAGACCCGCTTACCAAGGGCCTGGTGACCTTCCGCGATGGCCGCATCGGTATCAGCGGTAACGTGCTGTTCGAGCTGAACTCGGATCAGTTGCAGGCGGAGGGCGTGGCCGTGCTTCAATCGCTGGTTGCGCCCCTGCAGACCTACCTGAACCAGCACGATGAGCTGCTGATGGTCAGCGGCTTTACCGACGACCTGCCCATGCACCAGGGCAATCGCTATCAGGACAACTGGGGGCTGTCGGCCCAGCGGGCATTAACGGTCACGCGTACCCTGATGGAACTGGGCCTGCCTGCAGACCGGGTCTTTGCCGCGGCCTTTGGCCCGCACCACCCGGCGGTGCCCAATGTGGATGCCGGCTCCCGCGCCCAGAACCGGCGGGTGGAGATCAGCACCGTGCCACGGGCACCGGCTATGGCCGCCGAAACCGGCAGCGGAGACGGAACCGAATGACAGACGTCACTGAGCCGGAGGCGATTGACCAACTCCTCGCTGACCTGAAGCAGGCGGGCAAAGATCAGATGGATCCGATCCGCTTCCGTTACCTGGAAGTTCTGGAGCACAGACTACGGGCAAAAGGACTGCAGGGCAGCCGCCACTGGCAGAAGCTGGCGCAGGCCGTGGCGGAGTATCAAGCGAGGTCCGAACAGCAGACTGACGCACAACAACCGGAACTGCCCGGCCAAACCGGGCAGCCCTCACCACTGCAGCGTCTGCTGGATGCTCTGAATTACTCAGCGGAAATACCTGCTACGAATGCCCCTTCACCCCTGGAGAGTCTCATCTTCGGTGAGGAGACGGGGGAGGCCTCGCAATCTATCCCAGCGAACCGACCGCCCCGCCCACTCAAAGCCATGGCCAGAGCCCAGGCGGACCGGGGCCATGAGGCCCTGCACAAGCGCATTCGCCAGGCCATTGAACAGACGCCGGAAAACGCCGGGCCAATGAACGCCCATAGGCTGGTCAGCCGTGCGATCGCCACCATGGAGACGTTGTCGCCGGAGTATCTGAACCGGTTCGTGAATTACGCGGATACGCTGTTGGCGCTGGAGCGGCTGGCAAAAAAGGGATAAAAAAAGCCTCCGGGAATCCAGAAGAATCCGGAGGCTTCTGCAGCCAGGGCGTTATCGGACCTTGGGGTCCAGCTCGCCAGCGGCATAACGCTCGAACATGCGATCAAGGTTGATCGGCTTGATCTTGCTGGCGTTGCCGGCACAGCCAAAGGCTTCGTAGCGTGCGATGCATACTTCGGTCATCGCCTTCATGGTTTCCTTGAGGAATTTCCGCGGGTCGAATTCCGCCGGATTTTCCGCCAGGAAGCGGCGAACAGCGCCGGTACTGGCCAGACGCAGGTCGGTGTCGATGTTGACCTTGCGCACGCCGTGCTTGATGCCTTCCACGATTTCTTCCACCGGCACACCGTAGGTTTCCGGAATTTCGCCACCGTACTGGTTGATGATCTTCAGCCATTCCTGCGGCACGGAACTGGAGCCGTGCATGACCAGATGGGTATCCGGGATGCGGGCGTGGATGGCTTTGATCTGGTCGATGGCCAGAATGTCACCGGTCGGCGGACGGGTAAACTTGTAGGCACCGTGGCTGGTGCCGATGGCGATGGCCAGGGCGTCCACGTGGGTTCTCTTGACGAAGTCGGCGGCTTCTTCCGGATCGGTCAGCATCTGGCTGTGGTCCAGAGTGCCTTCGGCGCCGATGCCGTCTTCCTCGCCGGCCTGGCCGGTTTCCAGGGAACCCAGGCAGCCCAGCTCACCTTCTACCGAGACACCACAAGCGTGGGCCATTTCGACGGTACGGCGGGTGACATCGACGTTGTACTCGTAGTCGGTCGGGGTTTTGCCATCTTCACCCAGGGAGCCGTCCATCATCACCGAGCTGAAGCCCAGCTGGATGGAGCGCTGGCACACCGACGGACTGGTGCCGTGGTCCTGGTGCATAACCACCGGGATATGAGGCCATTCTTCGATGGCCGCCAGGATCAGGTGGCGCAGGAACGGGGCGCCGGCGTATTTGCGGGCACCGGCGGAGGCCTGGACAATCACCGGAGAGTCGGTTTTGTCGGCGGCTTCCATGATGGCGCGCATCTGTTCCAGGTTGTTGACGTTAAAGGCTGGTACACCGTAACCATGCTCGGCGGCGTGATCCAGCATTTGCCGCATCGAAATCAGGGCCATGGGTCGTCTCCTTCAGTTGAATTTGGGAATCGTTGAATGCGTTCTGAAACTCGTTATGCGCCGCGCTCTTCCAGTACAGCTACTGCCGGCAGGGTTTTGCCTTCCACGAATTCAAGGAACGCACCACCACCGGTGGAGATGTAGGAGATTTTGTCAGCCACGCCGTACTTGTCAACGGCCGCAACGGTATCACCACCGCCGGCCAGCGAGAAAGCGTCGCTTTCGGCGATGGCTTCCGCCAGGGCCCTGGTGCCGTTGCCGAACTGATCAAACTCGAAAACGCCGACCGGGCCGTTCCAGAGGATGGTTTTGGCGTTCTTCAGCAACTCGGCGAACTGACCTGCGGTTTCCGGGCCGACGTCGAGGATCATGTCGTCGTCGCTGACGTCGGAGATGTTCTTGGTGGTGGCGGTGGCGGTTTCGGCGAATTCGCTGGCTACCACGACGTCGACCGGCAGCGGGATGTTCACGCGGGAGGCGATCTCTTTGGCGGTGTCGACCAGGTCGTGCTCGCACAGGGATTTTCCAACCGGGTGGCCCGCGGCCGCCAGGAAGGTGTTGGCGATGCCACCGCCGACGATGATCTGATCGCAGACGTTTTCCAGGGCGTTCAGTACGTCCAGTTTGGTGGAGACTTTGGAGCCGCCAACGATGGCCACTACGGGCCTGGCCGGATTATCCAGGGCTTTGCCGAGGGCATCCAGTTCCGCGGCCAGCAGCGGGCCGGCGCAGGCTTCGGGGGCAAATTTCGCAACGCCGTGGGTGGAGGCCTGGGCACGGTGGGCGGTGCCGAAGGCGTCCATCACGTAGATGTCGCAAAGCGCCGCGTACTGTTTTGCCAGGTCTTCGCTGTCTTTCTTTTCGCCTTTGTTGAAGCGGACGTTTTCGAACAGGACCACTTCGCCGTCAGCCACGTCAACGCCGCTCAGGTAGTCTTTGATCAGGCGCACTTCCTGGCCCAGCACCCGGGTGAGGTGGTCGGCGACCGGCTTCATGGAGGCCGCTTCGTCGTACACGCCTTCTTCCGGGCGGCCGAGGTGTGACATCAGCATGACTTTGGCGCCGGCGTCTTTGGCGGCTTTGATGGTCGGCAGTGACGCGCGGATACGGGCGTCACTGGAGACCTTGCCGTCTTTGACCGGCACGTTCAGGTCTTCGCGGATCAGCACTCGCTTGCCGGCGAGGTCCAGGTCGGTCATTTTTTTAATGGCCATGTCGTTCGTCCCTTCAACAAAATTTCAGATTAAGAATGTTTGGTTAACCAGCTTTTGCTGACATCGAGCATCCGGTTCGCGAAGCCCCACTCGTTATCGAACCAGCACAGCACTTTCACCATGGTCCCCCCGGTGACCCGGGTCTGGCCGCCGTCCACGATGCCGGAGTGGGCGTCGTGGTTAAAATCGGAGCTGGCCAGCAGTTCATCGGTGTAGCCAAGTATGCTTTTTAACGGGCCTTGGGCGGCCTCTTCTAGCAGTTTGTTGACCGCGGCCACGTCGGTAGCCTCGCGCACGTTGAGCACCATATCGATGGCAGAGACGTTCAAGGTGGGCACCCGCATGGCCACCGCGCTGAACTTGCCCTCCATGTGCGGCAGAAGACGCTCGATGCCCTTGGCAAGGCCGGTGTCTACCGGCACGATGTTGTGTAACGCACTGCGCGTTCGGCGCAGGTCCTGGTGGTGGTAAGCGTCGATCACAGGCTGATCGTTCATCGCCGCGTGGATGGTGGTGGTACTGCCCTGCTCCACACCGAAGGCTTCGTCCAGCACCTTGATCACCGGCACCAGGCAATTGGTGGTGCAGGAACCGGCCGCCACAATGGTGTCTTCGCCAACCAGATCCTGATCGTTGATGCCAAAGACTACGGTTCGGTCCACATCGGACTCCGCCGGCTGCGAAAACAGCAGGCGTTTCGCCCCCGACTGGATGTGTTTTTCCGCGGTGGCGCGGTCGGAATAGGCACCGGAGCACTCCATCACCAGATCCACGTCGAGCAGGCGCCAGGGCAGCTCTGCCGGGTCCGAGTGCCGCAGCACCCCGATGGCGTCGCCGTTGACCATCAAGTCCTGACCCGACACGGAAATCTCACCCTGAAAACGGCCATGGGTAGAGTCGTAACGGGTGAGATGGGCAATGGTGTCGATGTCCGACAGCTCATTGATGGCCACCACCTGCAACTGGTCGCGAAAGCCATTTTCGTAGAGCGCGCGCAACACACACTGACCGATACGGCCATACCCGTTGATCGCAATGCGAAATGGCTTGGCGTTGCTCATCAGGCGTCCAGCAGTTCCGCAGCCACTTCCAGGATGTTGTCGACGGTGAAGCCGAATTCCTTGAACAGCTCGCCGGCGGGTGCAGACTCACCAAAGGTGGTCATGCCGACAACGCGGCCGTCCAGACCCACATATTTATACCAGTAGTCGGCAATGCCGGCTTCGATGGCGATGCGGTTGGTGACTTCCAGCGGCAGCACCTGCTGCTTGTATTCGGCGCTCTGGGCGTCAAAGGTGTCGGTGGACGGCATGGACACAACACGCACCTTGTTGCCCTGCTCCCGCAGTTTGGCGGCAGTGTCTTGGGCGAGGCCCACTTCGGAACCGGTGGCAATCAGGATCAGGTCCGGGGTGCCGTCGCTGTCGGACAGAACGTATGCGCCTTTGGCAACGTCCGCCAGTTGCTGGGCATCACGCTGCTGGTGCGGCAGGCCCTGGCGGGAGAAGACCATGGCGGTAGGGCCGTCTTTACGCTCCAGCGCGGCTTTCCAGGCCACCGCGGATTCCACGGTATCGGCCGGGCGCCAGGTGCTCATGTTCGGGGTGGTGCGCAGGCTGGCCAGCTGTTCGATGGGCTGGTGCGTGGGGCCGTCTTCGCCCAGACCGATGGAGTCGTGGGTGAATACATAGATGGAGCGCTGCTTCATCAGTGCCGCCATGCGTACGGCGTTACGGCAGTATTCCATGAAGATCAGGAAGGTGGCGCCGTAAGGCACGTAGCCACCGTGCAGGGCGATGCCGTTCATGATGGCGGCCATGCCGAACTCGCGCACACCGTAATAGATGTAGTTGCCGCTGGCGTCTTCTTTGGTGACGCCTTTGGAGCCGCCCCAGATGGTGAGGTTAGAGCCGGCCAGGTCGGCGGAGCCGCCCAGCAGTTCCGGCAGCAGCGGGCCGTAGGCGTTCAGGGTGTTCTGGGAGGCCTTACGGCTGGCAACGGTTTCGCCCTTGTCCTGACACTCCTGGATGTAGGCCTGGGCCTTCTCGGAGAAATCGGCAGGCAGGTCGCCGGCCATGCGGCGCTTGAACTCGGCCGCCAGTTCCGGCTCGGCTTTCGCGTAGGCCGCAAACTTCTCATCCCATGCACTTTCAGCCGCGGCGCCTTTCTCTTCGGCGTTCCACTCGGCATAGATCTCTGAGGGCACGTCAAACGCACCGTGGGCCCAGCCCAGTTGCTCGCGGGTCAGGGCAATTTCGTCGTCACCCAGCGGGGCGCCGTGGCAATCTTCTTTACCCTGTTTGTTAGGGGAGCCGAAACCGATGATGGTCTTGCAGCAGATCATGGTGGGCTGATCGGCGTTGGCGCGGGCCGCTTCGATGGCGGCGCGCACGGCGTCAGCGTCATGGCCGTCAACGGCGGGAATCACCTGCCAGCCGTAGGCTTCAAAACGTTTGGGGGTGTCGTCAGTGAACCAGCCTTCCACTTCACCGTCGATGGAAATGCCGTTGTCGTCGTAGAAGCAGATCAGCTTGCCCAGACCCAGGGTCCCGGCCAGGGACGCCACTTCGTGGGAAATGCCTTCCATCAGGCAGCCGTCGCCGAGGAAGGTGTAGGTGTAGTGATCCACGATGTCATGGCCGGGACGGTTGAACT
This sequence comes from Marinobacter goseongensis, assembly GCF_023156235.1. Lineage (GTDB taxonomy): Bacteria > Pseudomonadota > Gammaproteobacteria > Pseudomonadales > Oleiphilaceae > Marinobacter > Marinobacter goseongensis. Next base: position 183,760 of record NZ_JAKZAI010000005.1, read on the forward strand.
GTGCTGCCAGCGCTTTCTCTGCCAGCGCAAAACCGACCGAGTTGGCAAAACCCTGCCCCAGGGGACCGGTGGTGGTTTCAACGCCCGGGGTGTAACCGTACTCCGGGTGGCCCGGTGTCTTGGAGTGCAGCTGACGGAAATTCTTCAGATCGTCAATGGAAACGTCGTAGCCACTCAGATGCAGCAGGGAATACTGCAGCATGGAGCCGTGCCCGTTGGACAGCACGAAGCGGTCGCGGTTTGCCCACTGCGGGTTGGCCGGGTTGTGGCTCAGATAATCGTTCCACAGTACCTCGGCGATATCCGCCATACCCATGGGCGCACCCGGGTGGCCGGATTTGGCTTTCTGAACCGCATCCATGCTCAGCGCGCGAATGGCGTTGGCGAGATCTTTACGAGAGGGCATCGACGTTTCTCCAGTGCTTTATCGGGAAAAATAGAACTGCGCAAAAATAAGGCGCGTATTTTCGCCGATTAGTGTGTGCCGGGGCAAATCGGGTTTCCCGAAACGGGCCAACTTTCGAGACCACAAAAACTATATCAATATTTTTTGATATGGCTATTGATTGACCAGCCGAACCCTCCTAAACTTGCCCCCCATGACATCCATGAACGCACACGCCGCCGATCTGTCCTCCGTGGACGCCTTGGCCCCGATCTACAAAGCGAGCGGGGATCCGCTGCGCCTGGAGATTCTGCGCGTGCTGCGCCGTGACACCTTTGGGGTGCTGGAGCTGAGCCAATTGTTCGACATGCGCCAGTCCGGCATGAGCCACCACCTCAAGGTGATGCACAAGGCCGGGTTGCTGGAGCCCCAGCGGGAAGGCAACGCGATTTTCTACCGCCGCCCCCTGAGCCTCGACAGCGACAAACTGACGGACCAGACCATCCGGCAGATTTTCGATACCGTGGATCTGGTGTCCCTGCCCCCGCATCTGGAAGCGAAGATCGAAGCCATCCGCAACCAGCGGGCGGATCAGTCGCAGGCCTTTTTCTCGCGCCATGCCGAGCAGTTCCGCGAACAGCAGGAACTGATTGCCGCCTTTGACCTTTACGCCAAGCCGGTTGCGGATCTGCTGCGCAAACGTGCCAGAAAACACCCCTGGCGCACAGCGGTGGAAATCGGTCCCGGGGAAGGTGCGTTCCTGCCGACCCTGTCCCGACTCTGCGACCACGTGGTGGCGCTGGACAACAGCCGCGACATGCTGGCCAAGGCCACCCGCACCTGTATTGACCAGCGGCTGAACAACGTCGACCTGATCGAGGGTGTAACCGACAACCTGCTGGCACGGGGCGATGCCTTTGACCTGGTGGTAGCCAACATGGTGCTGCACCACGTGCCCAGCCCGGCCGACATATTTCTGGATGCGGCGGCGCTGATGAACAACGGCGGCTGTCTGGTCATCAGCGACCTGTGCAGCCACGACCAGGACTGGGCCAAGGAAAACTGCGGCGACCTCTGGCTGGGCTTTGAACCGGAAGAACTCACCGCCTGGGCCGCTGACGCCGGCCTCACCGCGGGCGAGCAACTATTTATAGGATTGCGCAACGGTTTCCAGATTCAGGTACGGGAATTCTGGAAGAGCGACAGTCCAGGCTGACGACCCGAATCTCAATATCAACAAATTTTGATATACAGATACGTAGTTTTACGTATGCTTACACGAACCAACAAACCGGTAGCCGGAAGGTACTTTAAGAAAGTCACTTACCGGTCTGAATTTGAAACGCTCACAGAGGAGCACGCTTAATGGCTGACTACAATATCTTCACCTCCGAATCGGTCTCTGAAGGCCATCCTGACAAACTGGCCGATCAGATCTCTGACGCGGTGCTGGACGCCATCCTCGCTGAAGACCCCCACGCCCGGGTTGCCTGCGAAACCATGGTAAAAACCGGCGTCGCGATTGTCGGCGGTGAAATCACCACCAGTGCGTGGGTCGATCTGGAAGACCTGGTACGTGGTGTGATCAAGGACATCGGCTATACCTCTTCCGACGTGGGCTACGACGGCGACACCTGCGGCATCATCAACATCATCGGCAAGCAGTCTGTCGACATCGCCCAGGGCGTTGACCGCCAGAAGCCGGAAGATCAGGGCGCTGGCGACCAGGGCCTGATGTTCGGCTATGCCAGCAACGAAACCGATGTACTGATGCCGGCCCCGATCACCTTCTCGCACCGCCTGGTGCAGCGCCAGGCCGAAGCCCGCAAGAGCGGTCTGCTGCCATGGCTGCGCCCGGATGCGAAAAGCCAGGTGACCTGCCGCTATGAGAACGGCCGCGTGGCCGGTATCGACGCGGTGGTGCTGTCGACTCAGCACGATGAAGACGTCACCCAGGCCGACCTGAAAGAAGCGGTGATGGAGCTGATCGTCAAGCACGCCCTCCCGGCCGAACTGCTGCACAAAGATACCCAGTTCCACATCAACCCCACCGGCAAGTTCGTGATCGGCGGACCGGTTGGTGACTGTGGCCTGACCGGCCGCAAGATCATCGTCGACACCTACGGCGGCATGGCCCGTCACGGTGGCGGTGCGTTCTCGGGCAAAGACCCGTCGAAGGTTGACCGCTCGGCCGCCTACGCCGGCCGTTACGTCGCCAAGAACATCGTTGCCGCCGGCCTGGCCGAAAAGTGCGAGATTCAGGTGTCCTACGCCATCGGCGTGGCGCAACCCACCTCGATCTCCCTGAACACCTTCGGTACCGGCAAGATCAGCGACGACAAGATCATCGAACTGGTACGCCAGAACTTCGATCTGCGTCCATACGCGATCACCAACATGCTTGATCTGCTGCACCCGATGTACCGGGCCACAGCAGCCTACGGCCACTTTGGCCGTGAGCCGCAGGAAATAACCGTGGGCGGCAAGACGTTCACTTCGTTCCCGTGGGAGAAGACAGATCGTGCGGCGGCTCTTAAGGACGCTGCAGGTATTTAACGGTTGTGAGTCCGACTCTTGAGTTGGACCTCTGTTATTGCCCGGCCCGCTGCCTGTGGGGGTGGCGGAGCTGAGGGCTGATCAAAGAATGGCTTTGTGCCTCTGCAATCAGAACAGGGAGGCCCGAACGAGAATTTACGGCGTATTGTCTGACCGCATGCGCCAAAAGCGAGGCTGAGGGATCGGGGCTTTGCTTTCGCGGAATTTCGAAGGCCATGGATGGCCTGAGAGAAGCGCACATGGATGTGCTCGTAGCGGTTCCGCGAAAGCAAAGCCCCGATCCCGACCCGCACCCAAATTAGCGGCATCGGAAATCAAACTCCGGGGCCAAAGAAAGCTGACAGGAGAACACCAAATGAGCACTCCAGCAGAAAAACTGAACACCTTCGAAGACTTCAAAGTACGCGATATCTCCCTGGCCGACTGGGGCCGCAAGGAGATCAACATTGCCGAAGGCGAAATGCCAGCGCTGATCAAGCTGCGCGAAAAGTACCGGGCCGAGCAGCCGCTGAAAGGCGCCAACGTCATGGGCTGTATCCACATGACCATCCAGACCGCCGTGCTGATCGAAACTCTGATCGATCTGGGTGCCAACGTTCGCTGGTCGTCGTGCAACATCTTCTCCACCCAAGATCAGGCCGCTGCCGCCATCGCCGCCAAAGGCATCCCCGTGTTCGCCTGGAAAGGTGAAACCGACGAAGAGTACGACTGGTGCCTCGAGCGCACCGTCGGCGCCGATGTCGAGGGCTGGGAGCCCAACATGATCCTGGACGACGGCGGCGATCTGACTGCCCTGCTCCACGAGAAGTATCCGGAAATCCTGGCCAACTGCCACGGTGTGACCGAAGAGACCACCACCGGCGTTCACCGCCTGCAGGAAATGCTGCGCGACGGCAAGCTGAAAGTGCCAGCCATCAACGTGAACGACTCCGTGACCAAGGCCAAGAACGACAACAAATACGGTTGTCGCCACAGCCTGAACGACGCTATCAAGCGCGCCACCGACCACCTGATGTCCGGCAAGAAAGCGCTGGTGATCGGCTACGGCGATGTGGGCAAGGGCTCCGCGGCTTCCCTGCGTCAGGAAGGCATGATCGTGAAGATCACCGAAGCCGATCCGATCTGCGCCATGCAGGCGTGCATGGACGGTTTTGAAGTGGTGTCTCCTTACATTGACGGCGTCAACACCGGCACCGAGGCGGGTGTGGATCGCGCACTGCTGCAGAACACCGACCTGCTGGTGACCACCACCGGTAACATGAACGTATGTGACGCAAACATGCTCAAGGCTCTGAAGAGCGGTGCGGTGGTGTGCAACATCGGTCACTTCGACAACGAAATCGACACTGCCTACATGCGCAAGAACTGGCAGTGGGACGAGGTCAAACCGCAGGTGCACGTTGTGTATCGCGACAAGGCCACCAATGACCACCTGATCCTGCTGTCCGAAGGCCGCCTGGTGAACCTGGGCAACGCCACCGGTCACCCGTCACGGATCATGGACGGCTCCTTCGCCAACCAGGTGCTGGCGCAGATGTTCCTGTTCGAGCGCAAGTTCGCTGACCTGCCGGAAGACGCTCGCGCCAAGGGTGTGTACGTTCAGGTACTACCCAAGCATCTGGACGAAGAAGTGGCTCTGGCCATGGTGGAAGGTTTTGGTGGCGTGATCACCAAGATGACCCCGGAGCAGGCTAAATACATCGGTGTACCGGTCGAAGGCCCGTACAAGCCGGAAAGCTACAAGTACTGATCGGGTATCAAGATGGAATCCCAGACACAGTTCAAGCGCCGTTTCAGCTTTGAATTTTTCCCGCCCAAGACCGACCAGGGCAAGGAAAAACTGCAGAACGTGCGAAACCAGCTGGCCGAGGTGAACCCGGATTTCTTTTCGGTCACCTTCGGCGCCGGAGGCTCCACCCGGGAGCGCACCATTGAAACCGTGCTGAACCTGCACAAGCAGGGCATTTCCACGGCGCCGCACCTGTCCTGCGTGGGGGGAACCCGCGCAGAGATCGGTGAGCTACTGGACGTGTACAAGGCCAACGGCATCAACCGCATTGTCGCCCTTCGCGGCGACATGCCCTCGGGCATGGGTGCGGCCGGTGAGCTGCGCTACGCCAATGAGCTGGTAGCCTTCATTCGCGAGCACAGCGGCGATCATTTCAACCTGGAAGTGGCCGCCTACCCGGAGTTTCACCCCCAGGCCCGCAGTGCCGAGGAAGATCTGAAGAATTTTGCCCGCAAAGTGGAAGCTGGCGCCAACAGCGCCATCACCCAATACTTCTTCAATGCGGACAGCTACTTCTACTTCATTGACCGCCTGGAAAAGATGGGCGTCACCATTCCGGTGGTGCCGGGCATCATGCCCATCGTCAACTTTTCCAGCCTGGTGCGGTTCTCGGACATGTGTGGGGCGGAGATTCCGCGCTGGATTCGCAAGCAGCTCGAAGCTTATGGCGACGACAGCGATTCCATCCGCAAGTTCGGTGAAGAGGTGGTTACAGAAATGTGCGAAAAGCTGCTCAAAGCCGGTGCGCCCGGATTGCATTTCTACACCCTGAACCAGGTTGAGCCCAGCATCAGTATCTGGAAAAATCTGGGCATCAGCGAGCGGGAGAAGATCGCTTTCTGATGATGTCCTCAGTGTCGGATTGCGGCCCGAAGGGCCGTAATCCAACACACCCAGCTTGCCCCTCCTCTCCGCACCCCCCCAAGCATTTGATTTTATGCACCTCTCCCGTTAATGGTCTAGAGTGAATTCGATGCAGTCCCATTAACGCTCTCCGACAGGCGCTGTCACCAACCGTGCCCGTCGGCTTGCCTTACCGGGCAAAGGGAGCCTCATAAGAAAGAGAAGGAGAAAGCATGAATACAAAATGGATGAGAACACTCGGAGCCAGTCTGGCCCTGACCGTGGCCGCGGGCACCGCAAGCGCGGAGACCCTGCGAGTCGTCACCGACCCCAGCTTTGTTCCCTTCGAGATGATGGACCCGGAAACCGGTGAAATGATCGGTTTCGATATGGAGATCATCCGTGAGGTGGCAGACCGCGCCGGCTTCGAAGTCGACCTCAATACCATGGATTTCAATGGCATTATTCCTGCGCTGCAGACTGGCAATGTGGATATTGCCATCGCCGGCATCACCATCACCGAAGAGCGCCAACAGATCGTCGATTTCTCCGATCCGTACTACGACTCCGGCCTGCGCGTTCTGGTTCGCGCCGACAACGACAACGTTGAGGCGCTGCCCGATCTTGAGGGCAAGAAGATCGGCACCAAGATCGGCAGCACCAGCTACGATTACCTGATGAAATCCCTCGATGAGAACGACGGAGTAACGCCCTACCCGGGCAGCTCCGACATGTACATGGCACTGATGTCCCGTGCGATCGACGCAGTGTTCTACGATGCGCCCAACGTGGGCTACTTCGCCAGCACCAAAGGCAAGGGCAAAGTGAAAACCGTTGGTAAACTCTACGAGGGCCAGCAATACGGCATCGCCCTGAAAAAAGGCAGTGAGTGGGTGGATGACTTGAATGATGCCCTCGCCGCCATGAAAGAAGATGGCACCTACAAGGCAATCTACGAGAAGTGGTTCGGCGAAATGCCGGAAAGCGAATAAGGCCGCACGGTTTTATCGGCCTGACTCCTTGCGCCGGGGCCCTCGCCCCGGCCGCATCTGACGTCCACTTCCTTCGGAGACGCAATTGTGGAATTCCAGTTTCAGTTCGACTGGCAAGCCGCCATCAATTCCATTCCTTTCCTGCTCAAGGGCATTCCCTACACCTTGCTGATCTCATTCGGTGGCCTCGCGATTGGCTTCGCCCTAGGCATCCTGTTCGGCCTGCTCAGCATCAACAAGAAATGGTTCCTGAAATGGCCCGCCACCGCCTATATCGAAATTTTCCGTGGCACGCCCATACTTGTGCAGGTTCTGTTTATCTTCTACGGCCTGCCGGATCTGATCGGTGGTCCGATCGACCCACTCACGGCCGGCATTGCTGCCATTGCGTTGAACTCCGGCGCGTACATCTCGGAAGTGGTTCGCGGTGGGGTTCAGTCCATCGACAAAGGCCAGACCGAAGCCGGGCTTTCCCTGGGCTTGTCCCGCACCCAGACCTTCTGGTCCATTATCTGGCCACAAGCCTTTCGCCGCATGATTCCGCCGCTGGGCAATCAGGCCATTGTCAGTATCAAGGACACCTCCCTGTTCTCGGTCATCGGCGTTGGTGAGCTGGTTCGTCAGGGCCAGATCTACATCGCCAACACCTTTACGGCCTTCGAGGTGTATTTCGTGGTTGCCATCCTCTATCTGGCCATCACCCTCACCCTGTCCCTGATTCTGCGCTTGGCTGAGCGGCGCGGACTGGCATCTGTCTGAAGGAATCGTAGCCATGACTCAGATTGTAAAAATGCAGGGCATGAACAAATTCTTTGGCAAACTGCATGTTCTGAAAGACATCAACTTGTCCGTTGAACAAGGCGAGGTGGTGGTGATTATCGGGGCCAGCGGCTCCGGCAAGTCTACCCTGATCCGCTGCGTGAACGGCCTCGAGGCGTTCGAATCCGGCACGCTTGAGGTAGACAGCCACCCCCTCGAGCCCAAAAGCGGCAACCCCGGCTCACTGGCTGAAATCCGCAAGGAAGTCGGCATGGTGTTCCAACAATTCAACCTGTTCCCTCACCTGACGGTAAAAAAGAACATCATGCTGGCGCCCATGAAGGTGAAGAACGCGCCGCAAGTGATCGCCAACGCCACCGCCGAACGGCTGCTCAACCGGGTGGGTATTGGCAGTCAGGCCGACAAGTACCCCAGCCACCTGTCCGGCGGTCAGCAGCAGCGGGTCGCCATCGCCCGGGCCCTGGCCATGGAACCTCGGCTGATGCTGTTCGACGAGCCCACCTCCGCGCTGGACCCGGAAATGATCGGCGAGGTGCTGGACGTGATGCGGGAGCTGGCCAAGGAAGGCATGACCATGATGGTGGTCACCCATGAAATGGGCTTCGCCCGCGAGGTGGCCGATAGGGTGATCTACATTCATGAAGGTCAGATCGTCGAGGAAGGCAAACCCGCAGATGTGTTCGACAACCCGCAGAACGAGCGTACCCAGGCCTTCCTGTCCCGAGTGCTCGCACACTGACAGGTCGATCAGTGACTGACGTTTTGAAGGATCGTTGAACCATCTCTATGTGGTTCAACGTATTGCTTCTCTAGTTCACTCACAACAGGACGTGCTCAACCATGACGTTAGAAGCCCACAAAAAAAACGCCTCGGCCGATCCGCTCAGATCTCATCAACCCTCACCGACGATTTTGAGAACACCCAATCTTGCGGAGGGCGATCCTGAGGCCAAGCGCAGAGAAATTGCGGCTTACTTCACCAATACTTTCGACGTCTACACGCGGCTGTTCGACTGTCTGGATGGTGATGAGGGCTTCTACCAGAAATCAATTCCGCTGAGACATCCGCTCATCTTTTATCTCGGCCACACCGCCACCTTCTTCGTCAACAAACTGGTGCTCGCCAAGCTTCTACCGGCACGTATCGACCCACGCATGGAGTCGGTTTTTGCCGTGGGCGTGGACGAAATGAGCTGGGATGATCTGAACGACGCGCATTACAACTGGCCGGCGGTGTCTGAAGTGATGGCCTACCGCGCCAAAGTGCGCGCCGCCGTGCTGGAGCTGATCGAGTCTCTGCCCCTGGCCTTACCCATCAACTGGGAGAACCCCTGGTGGCCGATTGTGATGGGCATCGAGCACGAGCGCATTCACCTGGAAACGTCTTCGGTGTTGATCCGCCAGCACGATTTGAGCAAAGTCCGGCCGCAACCCGATTGGGCGCCCGTGATTGAAACCGGGGAGGCGCCCGAGAACGAGCTGATCACCGTCCCGTCAGGCACAGTAAAGATCGGCAAGTCCTACGACGACGCTTACTACGGCTGGGACAACGAATACGGCGAGCACCAGGCGGACGTCGAAGAGTTCAAAGCCAGCCAGTACCTGGTGAGTAATCAGGAGTTTCTGGAATTTGTTGAAGCCGGTGGTTATGAGCTGGATACATTCTGGAGCGATGAAGGCCGTGCGTGGCGACAGTTCGCAGATGCCAAACACCCAACCTTCTGGAGTTGGCACAACGGCTGGCACCTGAGGCTGATGACCGAAGAAGTCGAGATGCCCTGGGATTGGCCGGTGGAAGTGAACTATCACGAGGCCAAGGCCTTCTGCGAGTGGAAGCGGGAGCACACCGGCCTGCTGATTCGCCTGCCCACTGAAGATGAATGGTATCGGCTGTGTTCAGTCGCGGGGGTTGAAGAAGTGGATGACCGCCCCGCCCATGCCAATTTGCACCTGGACCATGGTGCCTCGCCCTGCCCGGTGACCCGCTTCCGGCACGGGCAGTGGTTTGACGTGGTTGGCAATGCCTGGCAGTGGGTGGAAACGCCCACCTATCCCTTCGACGGCTTCAAGGTTCATCCCCTCTACGACGACTTCACCACGCCCACCTTCGACGGCCAGCACAACCTGATCAAAGGCGGGTCGTGGATCTCCTGTGGTAACGAGGCCCGACTCTCGGCCCGTTACGCCTTCCGCCGCCACTTTTTCCAACACGCCGGGTTCCGGTATATCGCATCCGATGCGGATGCCGTGCAGCCGAACAGCTATTACGAGAGCGACCGGCTACTGACCGAATATGCGGAATTCCACTTTGGCGATCGCTGGTTCGGCGTGGACAATTTTCCGAAAGCGATAGCGGATATTGCGCTCGATGCCATGGCCGGCAAGGCCTGTGGGAAAGCCCTGGATCTGGGCTGTGCCTGTGGCCGCTCCAGTTTCGAACTGGCGCGTCAGTTCGACGAGGTTGAGGGCGTGGACTTTTCCGCCAACTTTATTCGCCTTGGTGTCGAGATGGCAGAACAGGGCATGGTGCGCTACGCCCTGGCGGAGGAGGGTGAGCTGGTCAGCTACCACACCCGGACACTCCGGGAGCTCGGATTGGAAGACAGTGTCAGCAAAGTTTCATTCCATCAGGGCGACGCCTGTAACCTCAAGCCTCAGCTGAGCGGTTACGACTTGGTGTTGGCGGCCAACCTGATTGACCGGCTCTACCGACCCAGACGTTTCCTGGACAGCATTCACGAGCGCATCAACGACGGTGGCCTGCTGGTGATCGCCTCACCCTATACCTGGCTGGAAGAGCACACGCCGAAAGAGGAGTGGATCGGCGGTTTCAAGAAAGACGGCGAAAATTACACCACGCTGGACGGCCTGAAAGATCATCTCAGCAGCCACTTCAGACTGGTGAGCGCCCCCCGCAAGGTACCGTTTGTCATTCGGGAGACGCAGCACAAGTTCCAGCACACGCTGTCAGAAGTGACTATCTGGGAGCGACTGCCGCGCTGATCAGCGTATCGATTTCCTGGCCGATGGCCTCGTGCGCCACCAGCTGCTCGAACCCGCTGGTGGCGACTGAGTCACTCAGAAGTCCCAACAGTGCACCGAGCACCATGCCACGGTGCACATTGTCGCCGCCCAGATTGGTGTTCACACAGAGCGCCAGCCACGGGTCCTCGCGATATTTGTAAGCAAGGTACAGCACCACTGGCCAGGAGTCGGATATATAACAGGCCGAGGAGTACAGCCGGCCCACCACCTGATGATCAGGCAGGTTGCGCTTCACCAGACTGGCCACATCGAGCCCCGGTTTTCCCTTTCCGGCCTCTGACAGAAGAGTAGTTATCCCTTGGTCGTCCGGCGCGTCCAGTAACCCACAGAGTAGTTTCACATAGCGGTCACACACCCTCATCAGGCTTTCGTCCGGATGGGTCAATGCCAGGTGATCACGGCACACCGCCTGAATGGAGGACAGTGCAGTGCCGGCCAGCCTGTGGGCAAATACCAGGGCGGCAACAGTCACCAGCCCGCCAACCGACGGCGTATCGTGGGTGATCATCGCACACTGTTCCGGTGGCAGCCCCCGCTGCAGGTTGGCGAAAAAGCCGCGGTGGTAGGATTCGGCGTAGGTGTCCCCGTGCGCGGGCGGGTCAGCCGTCATAAACCCGATGTAGGCCGAAAGAAACGCTTCACGGTCGTAGCCGCCCGAGGACGCCGCCAGCGAGCGCATCAGCACGCGTGTGCAGTGGGCATTCAACGTATTGTCACCGGCACCCATTCCGTGATGATAATGAACGTTGGGCACATTCCAGTGGTGTGCCCGGCCTTTCAGAATCAGACCGCCCACGACCTCCGGCGTCTGATCGCCGGAACCGGTGCGGCCATGATGACGTCCTCCGCTGCGGGTGGAATGCAACGACATGATCGAAGACGGGTGAAACGCCGGGGCGGACTCAAACCGTTGAATCCCTCCGGGGAACGCCCGCTCGATGTCCAGCGGGTTGTAATACCAGTGCACCGGCATCGCCAACGCATCTGCGATAAACTGGGTTTTGAGGGCGCTGGAAACGCGGCCCGACAGAGAACTGTTCGCCGAATTGCTCGTATCGTTCTTCATCGCGGTCAAAGTACCTGCTTTATTTGCCTGAGATACCAGTGCATACGACACACAAACATCAATTGGCTTTGAGGGTCCCGTGATGAGTCTGATTTCCAAGCCCTTCGATGACAGTGGCGTTGAGCTGGTCGACCGCATCGCCCTCTACGGCAGCGCGATTTCCGCACGGGTCGAACATCTGCGCACGGCTTCCCGACGGCCGGGGGTAACAGACGTCAACTATTCGGGGCTTGAGATCGGTATGGCGCTGTGTGATGCCCTGAACCAGATCATCGGCGCAACGCGGCAGAAAACTTACCGCAGTGAATGTGCCCGCGCCGCGAGCACGCTGTTTCTGGAGGCGGCCATGGCAGGTGAGCCTTGCGGGGATCAGGATCTTCTGATGGCCACGGCCGCCTCGATGTCACCGGATCCGGTGCTGAAAGACGCGATCGAGGACATCCTGAGGGATCCGGAGGTCCTGCCGGCCGATGACGGGGTCACCACACAAACGGTGCTGCTGGCGTTGGTGTGGTCGGCGCTGGTGTTTGCCATGGAGTCGACGCCCTTGCCGGCGGCGCGGCAATGCGTGCGGCAGCGTATCACCGGCGGGGCATCCGCATTGCCCCACCACTGATTATTCAACCGGTTACAACAGCTCCCGGTTCACGCTGTATTCCTGCTCGATTTTCACGCGGGAATCCTCCGCCAGGAACTTGGCCACTTTCTTACCGAGAAACGGCACATCGCAGCGCACAGTCAGACTGACGTGGTTGGTACAGCGTTCCGGCGATCCGGTGAGTCTCATGACACCGTGAATCTTGGCCGGCACATTCTCGATGCGCACGCGGAATTCGCAATGCCACTCACCGTCGTTCTTGCGGAACCAGTGTTCCTCCTGCCGTACCTGATTCCACTCCCGGTGGAAGCTGGCCAGCACGCCGGGCACTTCGGCGGAGGTCATCATTTCCCGCTCCACCACCAGCTTGGCGGACAGATCGTCGCGGGTAAGCTCGGCCACGCGCACGTTACGGGAACCCAGTTTGCGGTTTTTTTCGATGATCCGGTTTTCGTCGAAGAAGGCTGCCAGCACCTGGTCAAGCCCTGCTTCGTAGGGATGGTTCAGTTCGAGTTCCATAGTAGCCTCCAATCACAATGACTCAATTGTTGCGGGCGGCAGTTGCGCAAACATTGGCCGGCTGGTCAGGTTGTGAAGGCTGCGTGGCCAGAGTGATTTTGGTCACACTCTAGCCGTCCATACCCCCGGCAAGTATCATGGGCGCCCTTAATGTTTCATCCGTTACCGAGCACCCTACCGGGCCGACAGGAGACTTTTTGATGCGCAACGCCGATCTCGTCGCACGGGACCTGAAATCCGTCTGGCACCCCTGCACCCAGATGAAAGACCACGAATCCCTGCCGCTGGTCCCGATCAAACGGGGCGAAGGCGTCTGGCTGGAGGATTTCGAGAACAACCGGTACATCGATGCCGTCAGTTCCTGGTGGGTTAACCTGTTCGGACACGCCAACCCCCGCATCAACGCCGCCATCCAGGAGCAGATCGGGCAGCTCGAGCATGTGATTCTGGCGGGCTTTACCCACGAACCGGTGGTGAATCTGTCCGAGCGGCTGATAGAAGTCACGCCGCAGGGTCTCAACAAGTGCTTCTACGCCGACAACGGCTCTTCAGCGGTGGAAGCGGCGCTGAAGATGAGCTTTCACTACTGGAAAAATCACGGCAAGCCGGGCAAGAAGAACTTCGTCAACCTGAGCAACAGCTACCACGGTGAGACTCTGGGCGCGCTGGCGCTGGGGGATGTGGCCCTTTACAAGGACACCTACCAGCCACTGCTGATGGAGGTGCTCACCGCACCGTCTCCGGACGCCTGGTACAAGGAAGCTGGCGAAACCGACGAAGACTACGCGTTGCGCCAGTTCGAGGCCATGGACAAACTGCTGGCCGAGAAGCACGACGAAATCTGTGCGGTGGTGGTCGAGCCGCTGATCCAGTGCGCCGGCGGCATGCGCATGCACCACCCGATCTACCATACCAGGCTGCGCGAGGCCTGCGACAAATATGGTGTACACCTGATTGCTGACGAGATCGCCGTCGGTTTTGGCCGCACTGGCACCATGTTCGCCTGTGAACAATCCGGCATCACCCCGGACTTCATGTGCCTGTCAAAGGGGCTGACCGCGGGCTATCTGCCGCTGTCGGCGGTGCTGACCACCAACGATGTCTATAACGCCTTTTACGACGACTATGAGACCCTCCGGGCGTTCCTGCACTCCCACAGCTACACCGGCAACCCCATCGGCTGCGCTGTTGCCCTGGCAACCCTGGACATCTTCCGCGACGACAACGTGATCGAGAACAACAAGCGCCTGTCCGCCTGCATGGCGGAGTCGGTGGCGCACCTGGCGGATCACCCCAACGTGGGGGGCATTCGCCAGCACGGCATGACCCTGGCTATCGAAATGGTGAAGAATAAAGCCGACAAAACGCCGTTCCCCTGGCAGGAGCGGCGCGGCATCCGGGTCTACAAGCATTCACTGACCCGCCAGGCACTGCTGCGGCCATTAGGTAACGTGCTGTACTTCATGCCGCCTTACGTGATCACCGAGGATCAGATCCGCCACCTGGCTCAGGTGGCCACCGAAGGCATCGAGATTGCGGTCAGAGACTGACCATGCGCATCCCCCGCATCTACACCGACTCCCCTCTCACTGAGGGGCAAGTCGCGGCGCTGGACGACAACGCCGCCCAGCACGTTGGCCGGGTACTGCGCATGCAGCCCGGCCAAGAACTGCTGCTGTTCAACGGCGATGGCCAGGATTTCCCCGCCACTATCACCAGCGCGGGCAAAAAACAGGTGGAGGTGCAACTGGGCAGCCCGACCGCAAACACCACCGAATCGCCGCTGGAGATCGTTCTGGGTCAGACCCTCTCGAAGGGCGACCGCATGGATTACGCGGTGCAGAAAGCCGTGGAAATGGGGGTCACCCGCATTGTTCCGCTTACCACCGAACGCTGCGAGGTCAGACTCAAGGGTGATCGGGAAGACAAGCGTCTGCGCCACTGGCAGTCCGTCGCCATCAGCGCCGCCGAACAATGTGGCCGCGCACGGGTACCGAAAATTCTGCCGGTGATGACAGTGGACGAATGGTTCGAACGCACCGGAGATTGCGATCTCAGGCTGGTGTTACACCATCGTACGGAACAGTCCCTGACCGCCCTGAACAAACCCGTCCGGATAGCCCTGATGATCGGTCCGGAAGGCGGACTCAGCGGCGACGAAATCGCTGCCGCCGAGCACGCAGGCTTTCTGCCCGTGGCGCTGGGGCCCCGCGTACTGCGAACCGAAACCGCGCCGGTGGCCGCCATGGCGCTGTGCCAGTGGCTTTGGGGTGACTTCGGAGGCTAACCGGACCGACTGCGCAGCCGCCTCTGTTTGGCGTATCAGTCATTGACAGGACGCGGGCTGGCTAACATTATCCCTGTCGGACAGAAGCACTGATGAGAGCGGCGCCCAGGTCGGGGTGGTCATGCTCCGCAGCAACAATAACGAATGATTGCGAGTATTGGATGACTAGCCTGTTTACCAACCCTGAATTCTGGCAATACATCAGCATCCCGGTTATTGCCGCCCTGATCGGCTGGAGCACCAACTGGCTCGCCATCAAGATGACCTTTTACCCGCTGGAATTCATTGGCAAGCCTCCCCTCCTGGGCTGGCAGGGCATCATTCCCTCCAAAGCCCGCAAAATGGCCGCAATCAGCGTGGACGCCACCATCTCGAAAATCGGTACTGTGGAAGAAATTTTCCAGCAGATTGACCCCCAGGTGCTCGCCCAGCACATCATTGAAAACGCCGAACCGCGCATCGAAGAGTACGTGGACGAGATGATGCTGCAGGAATACCCCACATTCTGGGAGAACCTGCCCAACTCGGCCCGTCGCATGGTCTATGACCGGGTCCGCAAGGCCACGCCGCAGTTGGTGGACAACCTGGTCAGCGACATTTCCGTGAACATCGAGGACCTGCTGGACATCAAAGGCATGGTCATCGACCGTCTCGCCAAGGACAAGCGCCTGCTGAACCGTATTTTTCTGGAATGCGGCGACGTGGAATTCCGCTTTATCGTCAATTCCGGGCTCTACTTCGGCTTCCTGTTCGGCCTGATCCAGATGTCAGTGTGGTACTTCTATCAGAGCTGGTGGGTACTGCCGTTCTTCGGCCTGCTGGTCGGCTACGCCACCAACTGGATTGCCCTGAACGTGATCTTCCGACCGCTACACGAGAAAAAAATCGGGCCTTTCCGGCTCCAGGGCCTTTTCCTCAAGCGCCAGAATGAGGTGGCGGAGTCGTTCTGCCACATCGTCACCCACGAAATTCTCACCGTTGGCAACATCATCAACGCCATCATCGAGGGTCCCAAGGGCGACCGGGCGCGCAATATGGTGAAAAAGCACATCAAGCCGCTGGTGGATGAAACCGCCGGTATGGGCAAGGCTCTCACCCAGATGGCGTTCGGGCCCACCGGGTTCGCAAGCCTGAAGCAGAAGGTGGGAGAGAAGGCGATCTCCATCTCGCAATCGTCCTTCAACAGCCCCATGTTCGAGCAGGATCGCGCCCGCGCGGTGGAATCGATCATGGTGGAGCGGATGATTGCGCTGTCGTCGGAGGAGTTCCAAGACCTGCTGCGCCCGTGCTTCCAGGAAGACGAGATCAAGCTCATTCTCGTGGGTGCATTCCTGGGCATGATGGCCGGCGTCGGCCAGTTGATCTTCGTGTTTGGCGGGGCGCTGTCCTGATCATCAGCGTGCCATTTTGCTGTGCATAAACCGGAGACGTCTCTATACTGGTCGTAGGCGGGTGCGTACCTTTTAGCGACTGAAGAGATCCGGAGGCAATGGATGCCAGGCTTTTTTTCCTGGGTATCAGATTTTTTTTCGTCAAACGGGCCGTCAGCCCCGCAAGCTGAGCCAAGGTTGTTCAACCCGGTCAATCGCAATTCCGCCACCTCCGAACAGGAAATCGCCCTCGTCCGGCGCCTTGAGGATCATCTCTTTTGCTGGTTGCTTGATTCACCACCCGCAGGGCTGAGGGCGGACGTCCCGCGCATGGCGACAACCCTTGACCAGCTCGGAGAGCGCCTGGCGACATCGTCCATTGACGAATTGCCCCGCCAACCCATGAGCTTGCCCATGCTGATGCGGGCACTGTCTGACGAATCGTCCGACCGCCAGCGCCTGGGGCACATTATCCTCAGCGACCCCGCGCTGACCGATCAGTTACTGCAAATCGCCAACAGCCCCTATTTCCGCTCGGGCGATCAGGCCATCGAGTCCGTCGACCAGGCCATTTTCTTGCTGGGCATTGATGGTATCCGGAATGTGATTTCAGCGGCGGTAATGCGGCCTATGATGGTGGCCCGCAACAGCCGCGAGGCGCTGTTTGCGCAACGGGTCTGGCGCTGGGGGCTGGCCTGCGCACGCTCGGCGGAACTGATCGCCAAGCTTCAGGGCCAGGACACCAACGCGTTCTTCATGGTCGGGCTGTTGCCGGCACTGTCCTATATCACCCTGCGCCGAGAGTTGCAGCGCATCTATCGCGGCCGCGCCGTAGGCGCAGAGCCAGAGCCGGTGGTCATTCGCCAGGCGCTGTCCCGCTATCAGTGGACCACCTCGCAGCTACTGGCCAACGAATGGAACCTGCCCCCGCAATACCATGCCTATCTGCTGGCGGCAGAGCGCCCCTCTCCGCGACAGGCCCACACACCACTGAACGATGGCATGATCATCGGCAGTCGGGAAGTGCTGCGCCACGCCCATCAACGCAACATGGCCGAGGATAACCTGAGAACGGTAATCCGCCTTGACGATGGCCAGTTCGACCAAGTACGCCAGGTTCTACTGCAGATGTTGGAAGGCAGCAACAGAGCCCGCCCCTGAGGCGAGGCAGGGCTCTGGCCGTCAAACTTTGCCGGGCGCCTCGTCCTGATTCAGCAGGTCGGCAAAGGTGGTGGGATGCTGGCCAGGGGAGGTGTTCTGCAGGCCTGCTGGCAATACCTTCGGCAACCGGTCAACCACCCGGTCTTCATCATGGCGGATGGCATCCAGCACACCGTCTACCGTGATCAGGTTCAACGCCCGCCCGGGAATGAGCTTGTCGCCGTTGCTGCCGGCCAGTGTGAGAAACCCGGCGCGGATCAGTTTGTCGCTGACGCCGCGGGTGACCTCGCCGGGTACCCGCAACTGCTGTTCCAGCCACTCCTGCTGCGGGGCGGATTTCCCCTCACTGAACGGTTTGGCCACCATCCACATCAATACTAATCCGACCTTTTCCTGCAACTCCGCTGACAACTGCACCTGGTGCCGCTTGGCGACAGATCCCGGATTCTGCAGATAGAACGACAGGCTGGCGCCCAGCAGCAGAATCATCCAGTTCAGGTAGATCCAGATCAGCAGGATGATGCCGATGGCGAAGCTGGAGTAGATCGCCTCGTATTTGGCCGACCCCGCCACGAAAGACGCAAACAGCATGCCCGCGGCCTGCCAGGACACGCCCGCCACCAGGCCACCGATAAAGGCGTAACGCAGTTTCACCCGGGTGTTGGGAATGAACACGTACACAAAAGTGAAGGCGCCGACGACCAGCATGAAGGGCGTGAATCGGGTCAGCACGATGATCAGCGACCCGAAAGGCTCTATGGCAATCAATGATTGCACGATGCTCGAGGAGAAAATTGTGGCGCTGACGCCGATGGCGGACACCATCAGCAGCGGTCCCACCATGATCACGCTCAGGTAGTTGCTGAACCGCTGGGCCATGGAGCGCATGTCCGGCACCCGCCAGATCATGTTGAACGAGCGCTCGATCTTCTGCACCAGCGACACCACCGTGTAGACCAGCAACGCCAGCCCGACAGACCCCAGCACCCCCACTTTCATGTTGTCCACAAAGCCCAGAATCTGCTCCGCGATCTGGATGCCTTGCGGCCCCATGGGCTCGAAAAACTGGTACAGGAACGGTTCCATACGCTGATGAACCCCCAGCGCCTTGAGTACCGAGAAACTCAGGGCCAGCAGCGGCACGATGCTGAGCAGGGTGGTGTACACCAGGCTCATGGAGTGCAGTGTCAGGTTGCCGCTGATCACATCCCGCGCCAGCGCGTACAGGCTGCGCCCGGTTTTGTAGAGCCAGGTCCAGGGCCAACGCTCGGGCGGATTCGGGTTTGCCAGAATCCATTTCTCGCCGGCGTTAAGCCGTTCTTTCAATTGGAAGGAAGCCACATAACATCCTGTTTAAAAAAGTTGTTGTAAGAGTATGGGCAGTCAGCCGCAGGATTCAACCACCAGAATGCTCCCAACAGAGTTGACTGCCCACGGCTTCGAAATATCAATATAGCATTGTCTTATTTCTACTTATGCCTGAATAACTGTATAAAGTCGGCCACTTCTTAAACCGAACCAGGCAGACAGGTACTTCATCATGCAGTTGAAGTTGGCTTTCACTACGCTGGCCTTTGCCAGTGTTGCTTCCGCGCCGGCACTGGCCACCAACGGCTATTTCAAACACGGCTATGGCACCATCAGCTCCGGCATGGCAGGCGCCGCTACGGCGTTTTCCCAGGACAGCATCGCGGCTGCCTCCAACCCTGCGGGCATGGCCTTTATCGGCAACCGGGTAGACGCAGGGGTCGAGCTGTTCTCGCCCCGCCGGAAGTTCACCGTTGAAGGGGGCAACGCGACGCCTCCGCCGGGCACCTTCTACCTTGCCCCGGGCACCCGCAAGAGCCGCAACAATCTGTTCGCCATCCCCCACTTCGGCGCGAACCGACAGCTCAACCGTGACCACAGCTTGGGCGTTTCAGTGTTTGCCAACGGCGGGCTGAACACCGAATACGGTAGCAGCAACGGCGGCGCTTTCGGCGCAGGTTCTGCGGGGGTCAACCTTGAGCAGCTGTTTATTGCGCCTACCTGGTCCTGGAAATTTACAGACAACCAAGCCATCGGCTTCTCCCCACTGATCGCCTATCAGCGCTTTGAGGCGAAAGGACTGTCCAGCTTCGGAGCGTTCTCCTCGAACCCGGATGCCCTCAGCAACCGCGGCACTGACGACGCTTGGGGTTACGGTTTCCAGATTGGCTGGCAAGGAGAGGTAACCGAAAATCTTCGCGCTGGGGTGAGCTGGCGTACCATCCTGGAGATGGAGGAGTTCGAGAAATACGAGGGGCTCTTTGCCGAACAGGGCGATTTCGACTTTCCCCAGATGTTCAGCGCAGGGTTTGCCTGGTCAGGCATTCAGGACCACTGGCTAGCCCTTGACCTGCAGCATATCCGCTACAGCGAAATCAACAGTGTGGGCAACCCGTTCCTGCCTAACGTGCAGACAGCCCGCCTGGGCGACGATGACGGTGCCGGCTTCGGCTGGGACGACATGACCATTGTGAAACTGGGATGGCAGTGGCAGCAGAACGCGTCACAAACCTGGCGAGCAGGCGTCAGTTACGGCGGCCAGCCGATCCCTGACGAAGAGGTTCTGTTCAATATTTTGGCCCCAGCTGTGCCGGAGTGGCACTTTACCGGCGGCTTTACCCACACCTTCAGTGACGATCTGGAAGTGTCAGGTATGGCTTTCTACGCACCGGGGAAGAGCCTGAAGGGCGACAACCCCCTCGGCCCTGGCCAGAGTATCGAGCTGCGAATGTACCAGATTGGCCTGTCCGCAAGCCTGGGTTATTTATTCTGATAACGCCGCGCGACGTTCCCCTGAATTGTGCTTACTCAGCAGGCGGCGAGGTTGCGCGCGGTAATGTCAACAATCCGCTGGCGCGCCTCCCGGCTGGCCCAGGCCGAATGGGGGGTGATGATCAGGTTGGGAATGTCCTGCGACAACAGCGGGTTGCCATTGCGGGGTGGTTCTTCGGTGAGCACGTCAAACCCCGCACCGCCGATGGTGCCCGCCCGTAATGCGTCTGCCAGCGCCTGTTCGTCCACCAGCCCGCCGCGTGAGGTGTTGATCAGCAGCGCGTCCCGCTTCATCAAGGTCAGCTCTTTGGCACCAATCAGGTTGCGGGTTTCGTCGGTCAGCAGGCAGTGCAGCGACAGCACGTCTACCTGCGGTAACAATTCCTCCAGAGGCACACGGGCATAGCCATCCAACTCGCCCGCCTCCTGCCCCGGACGAGCCCCCAGCAAAATGTTCATGCCGAACGCCCGGGCCCGCTCCGCGACCCCCTGCCCCAGATCGCCGTAGCCGATGATGCCCAGGGTGCGGCCCTCCAGTTCCATGATCGGGTGGTCCATCAGGCAAAACATGGAACTGCTGGCCCAGCGCCCTGCCCGCACGTCTTTGTCGTAATCCAGCAGCCGGGTGGCCAGGGCCAGCATCAACGCCAGGGTGTGCTGGGCCACGGTCGAGCGGCCATAGTGGGTCACGTTCATTACCCGGATGCCGTGCTCTCGCGCCGCCGCCTGATCAATGTTGTTGAGGCCGGTCGCCACCAGTGCAATGGTACTGAGCTCCGGGCAGGCCTGAAAATGTTCTCCCTTGAGCACCACCTTGTTGACGATGACCGTATCGAAGCCACGGACACGCTCAACCACCTGATCCGGCGCCGTTCTGTCGTGTAGCACCAGATCGCCGGTTACCTTTTCAAGGGGCGACAGATCCACGTCGCTGCCGAGCGTATCCGCATCAAGGAACACCGCTTTCATTCGTTTCTCCTTCACCAAGACCGTGACAGATTAGGGTAGACTGACACAAACCGCCAACAGAAGGATGGGCTGACGATGGAACACGAATTCTGGCACGAGCGCTGGGCAAAGAAGGAAATCGGCTTCCATGAGGGCACAATCAACCAGTACCTCCACGACCACTGGCCGGAACTGGCCGGCAATGGCAAGGAGGCGGTGCTGGTGCCGCTGTGTGGCAAGGCCCACGATATGTGGTGGCTACACGACCGCGGCCATCCCATCATCGGTGTGGAGCTCAGCGATATCGCCTGCAAGGATTTCTTCGAGGAAGCCGGCGAGAAAGCCATGGTTCGCCCCGGCGAGCCCTTCACCCGCTTCAAGCACGACGACCTGGAAATCTGGTGCGGCGATTTCTTCCAGCTGGTGCCCGATGACCTCAAACACATCCGGCTGGTCTACGACCGTGCTGCCCTCATCGCCCTACCACCTCACATGCGCAAGGGTTATGTCGATCACCTCACCGCGGTCATCCCCGACGGCACCCGCATTCTGCTGATTACCCTCGATTACGACACCGAGATCAAGGGGCCGCCGTTCAATGTCAGCGACTCGGAGGTTCATGAACTTTACTCTGGTGACTTCGAGATTGAGCACATTTTGACCAACACCCTTGCTAAAGATCACCCGTTTACCAAGCGGAAGGGGCTTTCTGGGGCTACCGAAAGTGTGTTCAGGCTATTGAAGAAGTAGCCTGGTTGTTGGGGGGATCGGCGGATATGGGGGTGGTCCTTTTTTCAAAACACCGCCTGTCTGAGTGCAGCGAGTTTAAGCGGAATTTTTAAAAAAGGACCACCCCCACGCTCCCTCCCCCTGATAGCAGCAACAGAATTTAATGAACCTTAACCGTAATACCACTGTCGAAGACCCCGAGCGTGAACTAAGCTCACAGTAACCAAACCGACATCAAGCGCTCAGCGTACATCGGTTAGAAGTATCCATTTCTTCCACCCATAACTAACTACACCGCCCAGGTTGGCGGAGCCAACAGCAACGGGGAAATTGCGTGAACTGAAAGCTGTCTATACCAAGACAAAAGAGCGAGCGAGGGGCCATCTATGAGTATACTGCAGCACTTCAAAGACCGGTATGAAGCAACTCAGGAGGAAGAATACTCCCTTGAGGAATACCTGGAGATCTGCAAACAGGACCCAACGGCATATGCCACTGCCGCGGAGAGGATGTTACTGGCTATCGGCGAGCCAGAGGTTGTTGATACTTCCCGTGACTCCCGGCTGTCACGCATTTTTTCCAACAAGGTGATCAAGCGTTACCCTGAATTCTCCGAATTCTACGGCATGGAAGACGCCGTGGAGAACATCGTTTCCTTCTATCGCCACGCCGCCCAGGGGCTCGAAGAGAAGAAACAGATTCTGTACTTGCTGGGCCCGGTCGGGGGCGGTAAGTCCTCCCTCGCTGAAAAGCTCAAGTTCCTGATTCAGAAAGTGCCTTTCTATGCCATCAAGGATTCCCCGGTGAACGAGTCGCCGTTGGGACTGTTTGATCCGGCTGAAGACGCGAAGATTCTGGAGGAAGAGTACGGCATTCCTGCCCGCTATCTGAAGTCCATCATGTCGCCCTGGGCGGTCAAGCGCCTGCATGAGTACGGCGGTGACATCAGCCAGTTCCGGGTGGTGAAGAAGTATCCGTCGGTGCTGGATCAGGTCGCGGTTTCCAAGACCGAACCCGGTGATGACAACAACCAGGATATTTCGGCGCTGGTGGGCAAGGTCAACATTCGCATGCTGGAGGACTATTCCCAGGATGACCCGGATGCGTACAGCTTCAGTGGCGGTCTGTGCAAGGCCAACCAGGGGCTGATGGAATTCGTGGAGATGTTCAAGGCCCCCATCAAGGTATTGCATCCGTTGCTGACCGCCACCCAGGAAGGCAACTACAACACCACCGAAGGCATGGGTTCGGTGCCGTTTGACGGCATTATTCTTGCCCACTCCAACGAGTCGGAATGGCAGACGTTCCGCAACAACAAGCACAACGAGGCATTTCTCGACCGGGTCTACATCGTCAAGGTGCCCTATTGTGTTCGGGTATCGGAAGAGATCGAGATCTACAAGAAACTGCTCAAGCACAGTTCCCTGTTCGGTGCGCCCTGCGCCCCGGATACCCTGGACATGCTCGCGCAGTTCTCGGTGCTGTCACGGATCAAGGAGCCGGAAAACTCCAGCGTGTTCTCCAAGATGCGGGTTTACGACGGCCGGAACATCAAGGATACCGATCCGAAGGCCAAGTCCATCCAGGAGTATCGCGATGCCGCGGGGGTCAACGAGGGCATGGACGGTTTGTCGACCCGCTTTGCCTTCAAGATTCTCTCCAAGGTATTCAACTTCGATACTGCGGAAGTAGCCGCCAACCCGGTGCACCTGCTGTATGTGATCGAGAAGCAGATTGAACAGGAGCAGTTCCCGCCGGAGACCCAGGAGCGCTACCTGCGCTTTATCAAAGAGTTCCTGGCACCTCACTACGTGCAGTTTATCGGCAAGGAAATCCAGACCGCTTACCTGGAGAGCTACAGCGAATATGGCCAGAACCTGTTCGACCGCTATGTGACCTATGCAGACTTCTGGATTCAGGATCAGGAATACCGGGATCCGGAAACCGGCGAGATTCTCGATCGCTCGGCGATCAACGACGAGCTGGAGAAGATCGAGAAGCCGGCCGGCATCAGCAATCCCAAGGATTTCCGCAACGAGGTAGTCAACTTCGTGCTGCGGGCGCGGGCGAACAATCAGGGCCGCAACCCGTCCTGGCTCAGCTATGAAAAGCTGCGCAGTGTGATCGAGAAGAAGATGTTCTCTAACACAGAGGACCTGTTGCCGGTGATTTCCTTCAACCCGAAGGCCAGCAACGAGGATCAGAAGAAACACAAGCAGTTCGTCGAGCGAATGGTCGATCGAGGCTACACGGAGAAACAGGTACGGCTTCTGGCCGAATGGTATCTGCGCGTCCGCAAGTCTCACTAAGTCAGTGATGGCTCACTGAACTGGAGTAGCACTATGGGTATGACCCACATAGTCGACCGCCGGCTGAACGGTAAAAACAAGAGCGCAGTAAACCGGGAACGGTTCCTGCGCAGGTACCGGCATCACATCAAGAAAGCGGTAGCCGACGCGGTGCAGCGCCGGTCCATCACCGACATCGAACGGGGCGAGAAGGTCAGCATTCCGTCCCGCGACATCGAGGAACCCATCTTTCACCATGGCCAGGGCGGCAAGCGGGAAATGGTGCACCCCGGCAACAAGGAATTCATCACCGGTGACACCCTGCCGAAACCACCCGGCGGTGGTGGCGAGGGGCAAGGCCAGGGCCAGGCCAGCCCCGACGGCGAAGGCATGGACGAATTCGCCTTCCAGATCACCCAGGAAGAATTCCTCGAGTTCCTGTTTGACGATCTGGAGCTGCCTAACCTTGCTCGCAAGAAACTCAAAGACACCGAGGCATTCAAGTACGTGCGCTCCGGTTTCTCCACCCAAGGGGTGCCGGCCAAACTGGATGTGGTGCGCTCGTTGCGGGGTGCCCACGCCCGACGGCTGGGCCTTGGTGGTGCCCGCAAGAAAAAGATCCGTGAGCTGGAAGCACAACTGGCGGCCCTGAAATCCGCCCCGGACGATCTCGACCCGGCGTTCAGCCACGAAGATCAGATCCAGGTACTGGAGGAGGAAATCACGCGGCTGAAGGCCAATGTGAAGCGCATTCCGTTCATCGACGAGATCGACCTGCGCTACCGTCAGCACCTGAAGCAGCCCAAGCCCGCCACCAGCGCGGTGATGTTCTGCCTGATGGACGTGTCCGGTTCGATGACCCAGATGCACAAGGACATCGCCAAACGCTTCTTCATCCTGCTGTATCTGTTCCTGAAGAAGAACTACAAGAAGATCGACGTGGTCTTCATCCGCCACCACACCAGCGCCAAGGAAGTGGACGAGGAGGAGTTCTTCTACTCCCGGGAAACCGGCGGCACCATTGTGTCCAGTGCACTGAAGCTGATGCACAAGATCATCGAATCCCGTTATTCCCCGGCGGAGTGGAACATCTACGCCGCCCAGGCGTCCGATGGCGATAACTGGAACGACGACTCACCGGTATGCGGCAAGCTGCTGGAGGACAACATCCTGCCGCTGGTGCAGTATTTTGCCTATGTGGAAATTACTCCTCAGGATCATCAGATGATGTGGTACGAGTATGAGAAAATCCACGAGCGATTCCCCCAGAGTTTCGCCTTGCAGCAAATTGCCGACCCCGGTGAGATCTACCCGGTATTCCGCCAGTTGTTCGAGAGGAAAGCCGCATGACTGACATCGTCGACCGTCCGAACGCACCGGACAGTGGTCAGCCCGCAACCAGAGAACCCATTTCCACCAGCTCGGAATGGACCTTCGAGCTGATCCAGCAATACGATGACGAAATTGCCAAGTGCGCCGCCGAGTTCGGTCTCGACACCTACCCTAACCAGATTGAAGTGATCAGTGCCGAACAGATGATGGACGCCTACAGCTCCGTCGGCATGCCGGTGGGCTATAACCACTGGTCGTTCGGCAAGCAGTTTCTCAGCACCTCCAAAGGCTATCAGCGCGGTCAGATGGGTCTGGCCTACGAGATTGTGATCAACTCCAACCCCTGTATCGCCTACCTGATGGAGGAAAACACCCTGCCCATGCAGGCGCTGGTGATTGCCCACGCCTCCTACGGCCACAATTCCTTTTTCAAGAACAACTACCTGTTCCGCACCTGGACTGACGCCAGCGCGATCATCGATTACCTGGTGTTTGCCCGCCATTACGTGGCGGAGTGCGAGGAGCGCCACGGGGTGGATGCGGTGGAGCAGATTCTCGACTCCTGCCACGCGCTGATGAACTATGGCGTGGATCGCTACAAGCGCCCGGCGCCGATCTCGGCATCGGAAGAACTGCGGCGGCAGAAAGAGCGGGAAGAATACCAGCAACGCCGGCTGAACGATCTGTGGCGGACGATTCCGAAAATGGGCGAGGACGACGATCCGATCCGGCGCAAGAAGCGTTTTCCGGAGGAGCCCCAGGAAAATCTGCTGTACTTCATCGAGAAGAATGCACCGCTGCTGGAGACCTGGCAACGGGAAATCATCCGCATCGTACGTAAGCTGGGCCAGTACTTTTACCCCCAGCGCCAGACCCAGGTGATGAACGAGGGCTGGGCCACGTTCTGGCATTACACCCTGATTCACCGCATGTACGAGAAAGGCCTGGTGAACGACGGTTTCATGCTCGAGTTCCTGCAGAGCCACACCGCCGTGGTCTACCAGCCGCCGTTCGACAGCCCCTGGTATTCCGGCATCAACCCCTACACCCTCGGTTTCTCCATTTTCACCGACCTGCGGCGGATCTGCGAAAACCCGACCGAGGAAGACCGCCACTGGTTCCCGGATATCGCCGGCACCGACTGGGTGGAATCCCTGCATTTCGCCATGAAGAACTTCAAGGATGAGAGCTTCATTCAGCAGTTTCTGTCGCCCAAAGTGATGCGGGATCTCAAGCTGTTCTCGATCCAGAACGACGATCAGGAAGACGTCTATCGCATCACCGCGATCCATGACGATCCCGGCTACCGGGTGCTGCGGGAGAAGCTGGCTCGCCAGTACAACCTCAGCTACCGAGAACCCAACATTCAGGTGTGGAACGTGGATGTGCGGGGCGACCGCTCACTGACCCTGCGGCACATACCGGTGGACCGGGTACCGCTGGGCCAGGAAACCGAGGAAGTGCTGCGCCACGCCCACCGGCTGTGGGGTTTCGACGTGCACCTGGAGAGTGTTGACGAGGGTACGGTGGTGGAAGAGTATCATTGCCCGCCCCAGGAGCTGGAGGAGGAGTAATCCTCAGAAGGTCCACTCCACACCGGCATAGAAGATACGCCCCGGGCCCGGCTCGAAATAGCCCCGTTCCTCCACCGGCCGGTCGGCGTTGGCGTTGATTCGTACGTTGGCAAAATAGTCTTCATCCAGCAGATTGCGAATGCCGGCGTACAGGTTCAGGTTCCGCTCCGCCAGCCGCACGCTGTCCCCGGCCCGCAGGCCCAGCAGCCAGTAATCACTGACCCGGGTCTGGTTGCTGTTTTCCGCGTACAGATCGCCCACATACTGCCACTCCAGCGCCGCAAAACCGTGGCCCTGCCCGCGCCACTCCAGTTCGGTGACCCAGTGTTCCCGTGGTAACCCGGGCAGGCGATTGCCGCTGGCGTCGTTACCCTGCTCATCGGTGAAATCGTCCAGTTCGTAATCCGCCAGGGTCAGTGCCGAGCTCAGCCGCCAGGCGTAGGAAATGTCCCAGGCCAGCCCAAACTCGACACCGTCGCGGCGGGTGCGCCCGGCATTTTCAAAGAAAGTGCGCCCGCCCTGCTCGAACGGCAGTATCTCGTCATCTACGCGGATAGAGAACAGCGCCAAGTCGTAACTCACGCCACCCCCCAACACGCCCCGCAGGCCCAGCTCCCGGTTGAGGGCTTGCTGGGGTTCGATATCGGGGTTGAAGCCGCCGCTGCCATCGGGATTGGCAAACTCGGTGAAGGTGGGCGATTCGAACGCGGTGCCGACGGTGCCGTAGATCTGGTGACGGGGCCCCAGCCGGTAACTGAGCCCGGCCACGCCACTGGCCTCGCGAAACGTGCGGCTGCCGGAATCGTCACCGTCCACCAGGCGGTGATCATCAATTGACAGCCGCAGGCGGTCAAACCGGGCGCCGAGAGACAGGCTCAGCTTGTTCGTCAGCGCGAGATCACCCTGGGCAAACAGGGCGGCGTTGGTCGCGTTCTGGGTTTCGTCCTGGGTCTGGCCGGTGACCTGCCCCTCGAACGACACTTGGTAGCGGCGGCGCTCGTCGCGTTGCCGGTGCACATCCGCCCCCACGAGCCAGGCCAGAGGCAAACCCGCCAGAGTGGACTCCTGCTGATAACTGGAACTGATGCCGTAGAACTGGCGATCGAAGGCCACCCGGCTGGCACCGGGGAACGGTAACTGCTGGGCAAAGTCACGGCGACTGAAAAAGGTGTTCACGGTAAGCTGCCCCGGCACGGCGACGGCTTCCTCATACTGCAGGCCCAGCGTCTGCTGATCGACGCGCTGACCGGCATCGAGCTGCCTGGCCAGGAAAGTCGCCTGATGCGGGTCCTCTTCGGCCTGCGCCCGGGTCAGTCCACCGGGATCCTCGGATTCGGGGTTGTGCAGGGCGTTTAGGGTTGCCGTCAGCCGCCGCCCGGGCACCAGCTCATGGCTGAGGCGACCATTGAACAGGCCTTTTTCGGCGGTGCTCTGTTCCCGGTGACCATTCACATTGAGCCACGACAGGGTGGCGATGGCAGCGGTGTCTCCAGCGCGGGCATTAGCCTGTACCGCCGCCTTGCGATAATCGTCGCTGCCGCCGTCAAGACGCAGGCGAGCCCCCGGGGGCAGCTCATCCCCGCGCGCAGTGGAGACATCCACCACGCCCCCGGCGGCATTGCCATACTGCACGGACGACGGTCCACGAATCACCTCGATGCGCTGGGCCGAGTCCAGATCCACCGCATCAATCTGGGATTGCCCATCCGGCAGGGTGTAGGGAATGCCATCCACCTGCAGCCGGATGCCGCGGATCCCGAAAGGCGCACGGGCGCCGAAACCACGGGTGGACAACCTCAGGTTCTGAGCAAAGTTATACCGGTTCTGGAAAAACAGCCCAGGCACGGTATTGAGCGACTCATCCAACTGCAGGCGCTGCTGCCCCCGGCGGATTTCGGGAGCGTTCACCACGCTGACCGCGGCGGGGGTATCGTACAGATCACGCACCAGTCGCGGCGACGTTACCTCCAGCACCATGTCACCGGCCTGGTCATCCTCTTGCGCGGCCTGCGCCGCCAGCTCGCCCAGCGGCAGCAGACCGGACACGCCAACCGCCATCACCACCACACGCCGCGCGAACCCGCAACCCCGTACGTTCACTCTAGCCCCCTGACGCCAGTTGCATCGTATCCTCCAGCCGAGGCACCAACAACAGCGTCAGACCATTGAGAAGAAAGTTCATACCCACACTCCGACTCGTTTACATCAACACCAGCCTGAGCATAGCCACTAACCCGGTGGCTGGATACCCAGCAACAGTTGGAAGGCCGTGTCCCACCAGGCCGGCAGATACGTGACCATGATCAGCGTGCTCCCCATCACCAGCACTGGGAGAATGAAGCGGAAATTACGTTGCCAGAACGTGCCGTACAGGCTTTCCGGCGAGGTGGGCACACCCACCACCTGGCGTGTCAGCAGATGGTTCAGCGCCACCGGCGGGGTCAGATACCCCATCTCGAACGCCAGCACGGTCATCACCCAGAAGTGCAGTGGATCAATGCCGTTATTCAGGGCAATGGGCGCCAGCGTGGCATTCACCAGCAACACCGCACCGTAGGGATCCATGATCATGCCGATGAACACCAGCAAACCCATCAGTAGCGTGAGCGTCAGCCACACCGACCCCAACTGTTCCGGGAATAACTCCAGCAGGCCCGAGCGTTCGATCAGACCACCCACGCTGACGGACAGCGCCATCAGCATCAGCAGGGCACCGATCAGGGCACTGGATTCACGGGTAGCGCGCAACACAGACGATGAGAATCCGGTCGGCAGCGGGCCGCGGACGTTCTGTGGCGGCTCGTCCGTGTCGGGATCCGATGACTTAAGCACCAGACGCTCGAACGCAAGCACCAGCAGCAGAATCAACGGCAGGATGGCCGGCGCCGAGAACTCGTCCAGACCGCGATCCAGCAGTAGGTTCCACAGCAGGATCACGCCGGCAAAAATGGCCACGTAAGGCACCAGCGGCAGCAGTGCGCGCAGCATGCCGGGCACCGCCTCCCGCAGCGGGGCAATGCGTCCTTTCGACGGCCCGCCGATCAGGAACACGTAAATCGCGTACACAGAAGCGGTCAGCAGCAATACCCTGGCGCCGGCACTGAACATTTCATCGGTGGTCACACTGTTGTTGAGGGTGGCAACGATAACCACCAGCAGGCAGGGGCGCAGCATGGTGCCCATAGAACCGGAAATGGCGGTGGTCGCCAGCGCGAGTTGCTCGGATGTGCCGGCGCGCCGCAGCTCCCGATACAGGGTCAGGCCCGCCGCCAGAATGAAAATACCGGACGCACCGCTGTAGGCCGTGGGCAAGGCGGTGAGCAGTAACACCACCACCCCGAGCCATTTCGGCGGCAGCTTCCAGGGCCGCAGAACATCAAACACCTTGCGGGGAAGATGGGTGCGCGCCAGCAACATACCCACCCACACATACAGGCCCAGATTGAGGAACAGCGCCGACAACTCCGCCATCATGGTGAGGTACACGGCAATGCCGTGGTAGAAGCCATGAAACGCAAACTGGATGGAGGCGGACACGCACATGAAACTGTAAAGCGGCACACTCAGCATAGCCCGGGACCAGCTTCCACCAACAGGCAGGTCGTTGCGTTGCTGAAACAGTTGCCACAGAGAGATCAGGGTGAGCGTACCGAAACCTGCCACCCAGATATCGTGCATGAACAGATGCGCCAGAGGCATACCAGCATCCGCCTGAGCCAGTTCCTGCTGACGGTAGAGCCAGGTAGACGCGGTCAGCAAGCCGTTGGCCACCAGCTGCGATACCGTGGCGACGCGGTCATCGAGACGGCTTTCCACCGGTCGCAGGGCAATGTGCTGGCGCCCGAGGGTGGCGGCCGCGGCGCAGAACAACAGCATCAACCCCAGCAGCACCCGGCGGTTTCCGGTCACCAGCAGCACAGCCTGTGACAGCCCGGTCTCCATCAGGGCGAAAGCCTGAACCCCGGGACTGTTGATTGACTGCAGGCGCTCCCACCTGGCGAGGCGGTTCTCACAGGCGCGCGATGTCGCCATAACCGAGGCACGAATCTGCTCCCGGTCGATCTTTTCTCCGAACACATCGGCAAAAGGGTCAGCGGATTTTTCCGCTTTTTTAGCCGCGACGGCCAGGTCTACAGCCGCCTCTTCGTCGCGCACGATCTGGCAGTCCGGCGCGCTGATCTGATCGATCACCCGCAGGTTGAAGTAGTCCGGCCAGGTGTCACCGCCGATTTCCAGCAACCGCGAATGCAGGGTTTCACCCACCGACGCCAGCAGCGTCAGGACCAGAATGACCAGCATTGGCGCACTGGCCAGAGTAAGTGACCGGGTGCGGCTGCCCGCCGCAGGGTACGTCCGGGAGTCGGTGGTCATGGCTTACTCCACCGGGTTACTGCATTCCTCCCGGCTGCCGTCCGTGCGGCACCGGATCTTGCGCTGCAGGGTCAGCATGTCCCCGCTGTAATAGCCTTGCTCGCGCAACTCCAGCCGCGCCTGCTGCATCAGCGTGTCGTATTCGCGGCGATCCTCAGCAGGAATTTCGATCCACCACTTGTCCGGCACCTTGTCCTCTTCCATGCGGATGCGGCTGATGATTTCATCGAAACCCTGGTAGAAAGCCTCCCGCACGAACTGCGCCAGTTCATTGGGAATAACCTCTTCGCGACCGATCAGTTGCATGGTGATGTGGGTCAGCGGCAGGTCGATAATGCCGCCATCCGGCTCCAGCCCCTTATGCAGTTCCAGCACCTCATAGGCCGCCAGCGGTGCCGCCAGCACGTCGACCACACCGGTGTTGAACATGTTGGGGGCGTTGACGATGTCGGCCACCACTGGCGTTGCACCGACGCCGGAAATCATTTCCGCCTGGGTAGGATCGTAATCCAGCACCACCACGCGCTTGCCGGACGCCTTCGCCAGGGTGTTGATGCTGCGGTCATTAACAAACACATGGGCGGCGCCCGCCGGTGCAATGCCCATTACCACGTAACCGTTGCTGACCATGCGATCCGCGCTACGGGGATCCGCCATCAGCTGCAGGCCGAGGCGCATCTGTTCGCGCTCGGGGAAGCCGCCAATGGAATCCAGCGTCCCGGTGTACTGATTGAACAACCGTGCCCGCAGCCCGCTCATCAGGGCGGCATCACAGGTGCCGGATTTGAGCTCCTCCACCATCACCGATTCGCTGGTGTAGGGCACCATTTCCACATTGATGCCGTACTGAAGGATTTTACGACGCTGATCCTGAGCCGCACCATAAATGGGCCCGGAGCGGCCAAAGATATCCCAGACGCATACCCGGTAGATCCGGTCTGGCTCGGGCTCCAGCCCGGTCAGTTCCTGCATGGCCTCGACCCGCTCTTCGAGGGGCAGACTCTGGTCGTAGATGGTCGCCCGCAGATCCTCACTGGCCCAGGTCAGGACCGAGAAGCAAGACAATACAGCGGTGGTAACCAGAAAGAGGCACTGGGTGACCCAGTGGCGTAATGGCGATGTTTGAAAGACAGAAGGCATCATTATTGTTATCCCGAACTGAATATCTGAGCGCTCAGGGTAACAGCGATGCAGCAATGCCCCTCTGTCTCTGGTGGCAGAGGGGCACTGGCAGATTTGTCAATCGGCGGGACGGGAAACGGGTGCCTGCACGTTAGATTTGGGGATGATCCTGCGGCCGTACATCGCCAGCAGGAACCCGATCGGGAACATCAACACACCGTAGACCGCGGCAGGAATCGACATGGCACTGGATTCCAGCAAGGTGAGTGTGACCATCAGCGCAATGGTGCTGTTTTTCACGCCCAGCTCTACCGCAACCGCCAACGACTCGCGCTGGGTCAGCCCCGCGACGCGCCCGGCCAACAGGCCCAGCGCAATACCGGCAATGTTCAGCAACAGGGTTGCGGGACCGGCCTGCTTGAGCAGATCCCAGATCTGGTCTCGCACGCCAACAATCAGCCCGACAATCAGAACCGCCAGCACCACGCCGCCAAAAATGCTGACCACGCCTTCTGCTTTTCTCGCCAGTGCGGGCTTGCGGGTGCGGAAAAGCATGCCAATGGCCACCGGGAACAGCACGATGCCAACCAGCATGCCCACCGTTTTACCCACCGGCAGCACGATGGTTTCCTGGGTGCCCATGTAGAGGTCCAGCGCCATGTTGATGAACAGCGGCAAGGTCAGGATGGTAATCAGACTGGCGGTGACGGTCAGCACGATCGACAGCGCAATGTTGCCCCGGGAGAGCAATACAAACAGATTAGAGGTGGTTCCGCCGGGGCAGGCAGCGATAATCACCAGCCCCACCGCAATCGCCGGCGGTACGGCCAACAGCGTGGCCAGTGCGAAGGCAATCGTCGGCATTACAAGAATCTGCGCCACGGTGCCCACAATCAGGCCTTTCGGGTAGACCGCCACCTGGCGAAAATCCCGAACGGTCAGGGTCATACCGATGCCGATCATGATGATGAACAGGGCGATCGGTAACCCGGCAGAAATCAGTGGACTTGACTCCACGGTGCCTCCACATTGTTGTTTTAATGAAGTTAGTCGGCCAGCGAAGTTAGCACAAGGCAACGATGCCTGGTGACAGGGATTTGGCAACAAGATGTAACACAGCCGCCAGCCGTGCGTGCAGGCCAGCGCCGCAACGACAATAAAGCCGAACCTTTACAGCCGATGAGCGTGTGTTTAACGGTTGTAGTTGCGTATACTTACGCTCCTCATCTAATAAAAATACAAACAGAATCAAGTCGAACGGACTCAAGGACAAGCAAGAGGACACTGAATGAAACGCCTGGGCACACTGGATGCATCCTGGTTGGCGGTGGAATCGGAAGACACTCCGATGCACGTGGGCAACCTGCAAATTTTTTCACTCCCTGACAACGCACCCGAGACTTTCCTCCGGGACATGCTTGCACGCATGAAAGAGGACGGTGAACTCGCGCCCCCGTGGTGCTATAAACTGGGGTATTCCGGCTTTCTCGGACGCCTGGTGGCGCCCATGTGGAAGACCGACAAACACCTGGACCTGGACTACCACGTTCGCCACTCAGCCTTGCCCCGCCCGGGCAGCGAGCGGGAGCTGGGCATTCTGGTGTCGCGATTACATTCCAACCCGCTGGATTTCTCCCGCCCGCTCTGGGAGTGCCACATCATTGAGGGGCTGGAGAACAACCGGTTTGCGCTCTACACCAAGATGCACCATTCGATGATCGACGGCATCAGTGGCGTGCGGCTGATGCAGCGGGTGCTGAGCACAGATCCCGCTGAAACCAACATGCTGCCGCCCTGGTCGGTGCGTCCGGAGCGCAAGCGCGGCAGCAAGACCGCCGGGGAGGGCAGCATTCCGGCGGCTTTTTCACAGGCCATGGACGCACTGAAGCTGCAGGCGGACCTGACACCACGGCTGTGGGGCGCGATGTCGCGGCTGGTCCAGTCAGCGCGCCACCCCGAAGACGGCCTCACCACGCCGTTTGCCGGGCCGGTGTCGCTGCTGAATCACCGGGTCACCGGCCAGCGCCGCTTCGCCACCCAGCATTATCAGCTGGAAAACCTCAAGGCCTTGGCCCACGCTGCCCAGGGTTCGCTGAACGATATCGTGCTGTACCTGTGCGGCACCGCCCTGCGCCGCTTCCTGATCGAGCAGGACCACATTCCGGACACGCCTTTGACCGCTGGGATTCCGGTCAACATCCGCCCCGCGGATGATCAGGGCACCGGCACCCAGATCAGCTTCATGATCGCGTCGCTGGCTACGGATCAGGCCGACCCGCTGACCCGGCTGGCCCACATCAAGCAGTCAACCCGCCGCGCCAAGGAGCACCTGCAAAAGCTGCCCCGCAAGGCGCTGACCCAGTACACCATGCTGCTGATGTCACCGTACATCCTGCAGCTGATGTCCGGCATGGGCGGGCGCATGCGGCCGGTGTTCAACGTGACCATTTCCAACGTGCCGGGCCCGGAGCAGACGCTGTATTACGAAGGCGCAAAACTGGAAGCCATGTACCCGGTGTCGCTGATTGCCCACGGCGGTGCACTCAACATCACCTGCCTGAGTTACGCGGGCTCACTGAATTTCGGTTTCACCGGCTGTCGCGATACCCTGCCGAGCATGCAGAAACTGGCGGTGTACACCGGTGAGGCGCTGGAGGAACTGGCGGGGCTGATTCTGCCCCCAGCGGCGAAGCCCGCTGCCAAGCCGGCGGCGCAACCCCGGAAAGCCGCGCGCAAGAAAGCCACACCCAAGACCTGAGACGACGCCGGCCCCAGCAGCGGGCCGGGGCTAGTCAACGGTCTCCATATGACGCTGCAGGGCGGCCGGATCGGTCAGTTTGATCCGGCCATAACCCAGTTGCAGCAAACCCCGCCGTTCGAAATCCTTGATCCATTTATGCACACCCTGGCGGGTCATGCCCATCATGTTGGCGATGTGCTCGCGGGTGATCCAGATGGTCACCGGCTCCGAGCCTGCCTCTCCATTGCCCTGAATTTCGGCCAGAAACAACAGGCGACGGCCAATCCTCGCGGCAATGCCCCGCAGCGCATCGTCCTCAATAATCGACATCGCCGCCCACAAACGGCGGCTGACCATATCGAGGATCACCGGGTAGCACTGGGGGTGCCTTGCCATCAGATGACGAAAGGTGTCGCCGGGCATTTCAATCAGGGTGGCCGCCTCGTGAGCGGTTGCCCCGTAGACCCGTCGCATTCCCGGGGAAAACACCGAGTCTCCGAACCAGGTGCCGGCACTGAACATGATCAGCGTGGCCTCCCGCCCGGCTGGATTGACCGAACTGATCCGCACCACACCGGAGGCAATCACGTTGAGGGTGGAGGTGGCCGAACCCTTGCTGTATATCAGCTCGTCAGCCTCGAACCGGCGGATGCGGGCAATCGCAGCAAGCTCATCCAACGCCGGTTGGGGAAAGCCGGAGAACAGCGGGCAGTCGGCAAGCACAGTCTGAATATCGGTCATACCCCGAATTGTAAACCAATTGACAGTGTTCGCCGATCACTCTTCCCTACACTCGGTGGTAGATCAGGGCTTCGACCACAACAAACGCCAACAAGAAATCCGATTAGAGAGGCACGCCATGTCAGCACAGCTTTCAATTCCGTCAAAAAAAGCGTCCGTCAGCGAGGAAGAGTGGCAGTTGCGGGTGGATCTTGCCGCCGCCTACCGCCTGGTTGCCCTCTATGGCTGGGACGACCTGGTGTTTACCCACATTTCCGCGCGGATTCCGGGCGATGAGCATCACTTCCTGATCAACCCCTACGGCATGATGTTCGAAGAGATCACCGCCTCCAGCCTGGTGCGCGTGGATCAGGACGCCAACAAGATCAACCCTGATGACTTCGACATCAACCCCGCCGGCTTCACCATCCACAGTGCCATTCACGCCGTGCGGGACGACGCCGCCTGCGTGATGCACCTGCATACCACCGACGGCATTGCCGTGTCGGCCCAGCAGGACGGCCTGATGCCGCTGTCACAACAGAGCCTGTTTGCGCTGGCCAGCCTGTCGTACCACGACTACGAAGGCGTAGCTCTGCGGGAGGACGAGAAAGCACGGCTGCAGAAAGACCTGGGTAATACCAACTACATGATTCTGCGCAATCACGGCCTGCTGACCACCGGCAGCAGCATTGCCGACGCCTTTCTCGCCATGTACATCCTGCAGACATCCTGCGAAATCCAGGTCCGTGCCCTGTCGGGCAACCGCCCGCTGACACCAATTCCAACGGGCATTGTCGACACCATCAAACAACAGGCCGATCAGGTCACCAAGGGTCTCGGCGGCAAGCTGGCGTGGCCGGGGCTTCTGCGCAAACTGGACCGTATCGACCCCGGCTTCCGGCACTGAGAGGAGATCCCCATGAACCATCAAGCCGAAAAACAGGCCACGTTTACCCACATGAAAGACGGCAAACCCGAGGATTGGCAAATCATCGCCTCGTCCTTCGGCGAATTCGCCAGAGGACTGCCCGAACGCATTCTGGCACACCTGAAGTTGCTGGAAGGCGATTTCGGCGGCTTTCCCGTTGACCGCCTGAGCCACTGCCTGCAAACCGCCACGCTGGCCCATCGCGATGGCAAGGACGACGAGTACGTGGTGTGTGCCCTGCTGCACGACATTGGCGATACCCTGGGTTCCTACAATCACGCCGATGTGGCCGCCGTGCTGCTGGAGCCGTTCGTCAGTGAGGCCAATCACTGGATGGTGAAACACCACGCCATTTTCCAGGGCTATTTCTTCTTCCATTATCTGGGCATGGACCGGGATATGCGGGAGCAGTACCGCGACCATCCGCATTTCCAGCAGACCCTCGAGTTCGTTCACAAGTACGACTCGCCGGCGTTTGACCCGGACGCAGACAGCCTGCCGTTGTCCTACTTCGAGCCTATGGTCCGTCGGGTGTTCGCGCAACCGGTACGCTCGCTGTACAAGGACGCCGAAGGGGTCATGTAACCCCCGGACTTCCAAACAACAACAAACGGATTGATCCTCATGCTTGCCAACCTGGGCCTTCTGGCCGGTCTCGTCCTGTTAATTATCATGGCGCTGCGGGGCGTCAATATCCTGATTGCGGCGCTGGTCTCCAGCCTGCTGGTGGCGGTCACCAATGGCCTGGGCATTTCACCGACCCTGCTGGAGCATTTCCCGTTCGGGCCGCTGGGCGCGTTCAGCTTTGCCGGCAAGTTTTTCGTGCTGTTCCTGGCCGGGGCGGTGTTCGGCAAGATGATGGCCTCCAGCGGGGCCGCAGGCTCCATTGCCAGCGCCATTACCCGCGGGCTGGGTGCCAAACACACCATCCTGATCACCATGCTGGTGTGCGCGTTGCTCACCTACGGCGGCGTGGTGGTGTTTGTGGTGGTTTTCACCATGTACCCACTCGGTGTTGCACTGATGCGCGAGGCCAACCTGCCCAAGCGTCTGTTTTGCGGGGCCATAGCGCTTGGCGCCGGCACGTTCACGATGACCGCCTTGCCGGGCACCCCGTCCATTCATAACGTCATTGCGGCATCTGCCCTGGGCACAGACCTGTTCGCAGGCGCCCTGATCGGCCTCACCGCAGCGGTGGTAATGTTTGTGGCAGGCATGGTCTATCTGGAACGCCAGTGGACCAAGGCCCGGGCGATGGGTGAAGGCTATGCGGTGAATGCCCAGGACGAGTACATGGAAAGCATGGCCCCGGCTCTGAAACACGGGCCCAGGTGGCAGCTGAGCATTCTGCCGCTGGCGCTGGTACTGGGCACGATCATTCTACCGCGGCTGCTGATCGCCCTGGGACTGGCCGACAGTGATACCGCCGTGATCGGCTTTGCCAACGGCGAGCCGATCATCTGGCCCAGCATTGCACTGGTGATCGGTGCCGCAAGCTGCGTACTGCTGTTCCCGGATTTTCGCCAGAAAGCCATGGAAAGCATGGGCGCCGGCGCCAACGATGCCATCATGCCCCTGCTCAACACCGCGGCGGTGATCGGTTTCGGCAGCGTGGTCACTCAGACCGATGGTTTCAGTGCGTTCGCTCAGTGGGTACTGGATCTTCCGCTGCCACCGCTGCTGTCGGTGTTTGCGTCGGTCAGTGTGGTGTCAGCCATTGTGGGCTCCGGCTCTGGTGGGTTACAGATCTTCATGCAGACCTTCGCAGAAAACTACCTTGCCATGGGGGTCGCACCGGAGGAGCTCCACCGTATCGCAACGCTGGGCTCTGGCGGCATTGATTCCCTGCCACATTGCGGTGCCGTGATCGCGATGCTGACGATCATGGGCCTGAAGCATAAAGAGGCGTACAAGGACATTTTCGTGGTTACCGTCGCCATACCCGTACTGGCAACACTGATCGCCATCGGCGTGGCTTCGCTGGTCTGAGGCAGCGGGTTCAGGCGCCCTCACTCTTCCAGTGGGCGGCGCCTACAAAGATCAGCTGCAGAAAGCGGGTGGTGCGTTTACGGATCTGATCGATCTGGTAGTCGTCATCCGGTGACACCCCCAGCAGGTCGGTCAGGCTGAACGCCACGCTGCGGACCACCAGGTCACAGGTCATTTCCAGATCGCCGTCACTCAGATGCTCAGCCAGCCGCAGCCGCCGCAGATCGTTGGCCAGCTCACTGGCAAAGAACCGCATTTCGCTGCGAATGCCTTCCTGCACGGCCCGGCTTTCTCCGGCCAGGCCCTGGGCCATAAAAAAGAAGAAACTGCGGTTGGCCTGTACATGGTTAATAAAAATGCCCACCGATTCTTCCATCAGTTTGTCGGCCTGCAGTACGTTGTTGCGGGCCTCCCGCATCATGCGCCTGAGCACCAGCCCGAGTTCGTCCACCAGCTGTAACCCCAGGTCGTCCATATTTCGGAAGTGACGATAGAAGGACGTGGGCACCACACCCGCCTGGCGAGTCACCTCGCGAATGCCGAGACTGGCAAAATGACGGCCCTTGCCCACCAGCGTTAATGCCGCAGCCATCAGTTTTTCCCGCGTTTCTCCCGGCTTGCGCCGCTGCTTTTCTGCCATGCCTTCACCGTACTGCAGGTTTCAGTTATATCCGGTACACAAGTGTACACATTCCGGAAACATAAAGTACATCACGCTTGTCATTTTGCGCCAACAGCGAGAGCACTGATTGCTCGCCAACACCTCCGTGTGTACAGTCGTACACATAAGTGAACAACTGTACACAACGGTACAGATGGAGAGAGCCAATATGTTATCCAGAATTGAAAGATCATCCGCACTACAGTGGCTGGGCAAGCAGCTTTTTAACCGGGAAGACCCGGCTGCCTTTTTCGACCCGCTGCTCGAGCGCATCAACCCCATGTGGGTACAACAGTACACTCCTGCCCGTGTGGAGCGCATTGTTGACGAGACTGCAGACACCAAAACCTTCGTACTCAAGCCGGCAAAACGCTGGGCCGGGTTCGAAGCCGGTCAGCATGTGAACATCTGTGTTGATATTGACGGAGTACGCCGTAACCGAACGTTCAGTCTGTCCAGTGCCCCGGCGCAATGGCAGGACAACGGCATCGTGACTCTGACCATCAAACGCCTGCCCGGCGGACGGGTCACCAACTGGATGCACGACAACCTCGAAGCAGGTGACACCCTCGGCCTGGGCGAGGCCTTTGGCGAGTTCCTGGTGCCGGAGATCAGTGAACCCTTGTTGTACATCGCCGGCGGCAGCGGTATCACACCCGTGCTGAGCCAGCTGGAAACACTGGCAGCCGCCGATTACCAGGCACCAGTCACGTTGCTGTACTTCGTGCGCACGCAGGCCGACATCATCGGCGCCGAAAAGCTCTACAGCCTGCGGCAGAACTGGCCCGCCCTCACTCTGAACGTGCTGGCGACCAATGAGAGCGAACAACCGCGTTTCCTGCGTGAAAGCGATCTGGAAGAGGTGTCGGAGATCACGGCGCGGCGCTGCTACCTCTGCGGCCCCAAGGGCCTGATGGATCTGGCCGGCGATCTGCTGGACCGCCAGGGTATTGCCCAGGACCGCAGACACAGCACCTTCTTTGCCGCGGCCAAGGCCGCGCTGGACACCGACAGCCTCGGCGGCGCCGTCCACTTCAGCCGCAGTGATCTGAACGTTTCGTCGGAAGGCGATGCCGTACTGCTGGACATCGCCGAGGCAGCAAAACTGTCACCCCGTTACGGGTGTCGCATGGGCATCTGCCATCAATGCAGCTGCAAGAAAACCAGCGGCACCGTTGTAAATCGTTTAACCGGAAAAAGCTCCGGGCCCGGAGAGGAAAACATTCAATTGTGTATATCCGTCCCCCAAGGCCCCGTCACCGTCGAGCTTTAACTGAATAGAACAGGAGCACTAACATGAAACAGATGACCGAAGCACAACTTAGTGTACTCGAGCAGGACCTGAACGCCATCCGCGATGAGGTCATTGCTGACCTGGGTGAACGCGACGCCAACTACATCCGCCGCGTGGTGCGCCTGCACCGCGCACTGGAAGTGGGCGGCCGGGTGATGATGCCTTTCGGCTTTATCCCGCCGGTATTCGTGGCGGCTACGGTCGCGCTGGGCATTTCCAAGATCATCGAGAACATGGAAATTGGCCACAACGTCATGCACGGCCAGTATGACTGGATGAATGACCCGTCATTGCACTCGCAGTCCTATGAGTGGGATACAGCGTGCGACAGCGACTCCTGGCGGTTGACCCACAACTATGAGCACCACACCTACACCAACATCATCGGCAAGGACCGGGACTACGGTTACGCCCTGCTCCGCCTGAGCGATGATGAAAAATGGCGCCCTGCCCACAGCCTGCAGTTCGTCAACTACGTGCTGCTGAGCGTATTTTTCCAGTGGGGTGTGGCACTGCACGAAATGGAGTTCGAGCGTGTGCGCCGGGGCGAAGTAACGCTCAGGGAAAAACTCCCGTTCCTGAAGGGTTTCCTGCGCAAAGGCGGCCGCCAGGCCTTCAAGGATTACGCCTTCTTCCCGCTGCTCACCTTCCCGGTGGCGCCGATCGTGCTGGCGGGCAATCTGGGCGCGAACCTGATTCGCAACCTGTGGTCATCCACGGTGATCTTCTGCGGTCACTTCACCCAGGACGCGGAAACCTTTAGCGAGGAAGAGTGTGAAGGGGAAAGCAAAGGCCACTGGTACCTGCGTCAGCTGACCGGCTCGTCCAACTTCTCCGGCAACAAATTTGTGCACCTGCTGAGTGGCCACCTGAGCTACCAGATGGAGCACCACGTGTTCCCGGATCTGCCAGCTCATCGCTACCCGGAAATTTCCGAGAAAGTGCAAGCGGTGTGCAAGAAACACGGCATTCACTACAACACCGGCAGTTTTGCCAAGCAGTACGGCACCGTGCTCAAGCGCATTGTCAGCTATTCACTGCCGGATCGTGTGCGCCAGCGCATCGCCCCACAGATGGCCTAAGCCCGGCCTTGGTCGCCATCGGACAGTCCCGGTGGCGACCTTTCTGTCTCACGCTATCTGCAAGAGCCGCAGTAATTGCGGCCGATGCTGTTCCTGAATGATGTCTGCCAGGGTGTACTTGTCGAGCGCACGGAGGAACGCGTCAAGCGCTTCCGCAAACATCGATTTCAGGCCACACACCGGCGCGATGCGGCATGCATTCTTCGAGGAAAAACACTCAACGATGCTCATGTCCTGCTCGGTTTCACGAACCAGTATGCCCATGTTGATGTCACCGGGCGCCATGTGCAGGCGCATACCCCCTTTCTTGCCGCGAACGGTTTCGATGTAGCCTTTCTTGTTGAGCTGGTGGACCACTTTCATCAGGTGGTTCTTGGAGATCTCGTAGCTATCAGCAATTTCCTGAATGGTGGTCAGACGATCACCCTGCACTGCCAGATAGATCAGCACGCGAATCGAATAATCTGTGTAACGGGTGATGTGCATTCAAATACTCCAGGGAAGCAGTTAACCGGTTCACACGACGGCCTGGTGCTCAGGAACGCCGACATTGTGAATACTTGGGGCTGTGCCCAAATCCGGCAAAGATATACGCAAGAACTTTGAATCCGGTTCTCCCGTTCACCGTGCTTGTGCCCGAAGCCGCTGCACCGCGACAAAGAACGCAAGTTGTACCGGCAATTAATGCACAGGTCTTCCCAGTCGCCGGAGCGAAACCAGGCGCGCGACGTGGTCCTCATCATTGAGGTCTTGAGCGTTACCTGGCAGGTGGTGGCCCTTGATCATTCCGGGCGTGCTATCAGAAGGATTGATCCGGCAGGCGATCCTTGTTCTACTGAAGTTCAGACATCGAACAACAGTGCTGTAACAGGATCGCCTCCATGCCACAGACTACGCTGACAGACCGCTTCGGCCGCACCGTTAATTATGTGCGTCTGTCCGTTACTGATCGATGCGATTTCCGCTGCGTGTACTGTATGGCCGAAGAGATGGCATTCCTGCCGCGTCAGCAGGTGCTTACCCTGGAGGAAATTGCCAGGGTAGCAAGAACGTTTGTCTCCCTGGGCACTGAAAAAATCCGGCTGACCGGAGGCGAGCCCCTGGTGCGCAAGGATATCCTGGAGCTGGTGAAGGAAATCGGCGGTTATGGCCTGCGGGATTTTGCCATGACCACCAACGGCAGCCAGCTGCCAACCATGGCCGAACCTTTGCGCAAGGCGGGGCTGAACCGGCTCAACATCAGCCTGGACTCTCTGGACCCAGACAAATTTCATCGCATTACCCGCACCGGACGGCTGAGCCAGGTGCTGGAAGGCATTGAGGCGGCCAAAGATGCGGGGTTCCAGGGCATCAAACTCAACACCGTGGTGATGAAAGGCGGCAACGATCAGGAAGTGCCGGAGCTGGTAGAGTTTGCCCGCAAGAAGAAGGTGGACATTACCTTTATTGAGGAAATGCCACTGGGCGAGATCTCCGATCACGATCGCGGGTTGGTGCTGTGTACCAGTGACGAAGTGCGCGGCATCATCGGCCAGCATCATGAACTGACGCCGACCCCGGAGGATTCCGGCGGCCCGGCCCGCTATTACCGGATGGCCGACAGCGACATCCGGGTTGGTTTCATCTCCCCCCACTCCCACAATTTCTGCGCCACCTGCAATCGTGTCCGAATGACCGTGGAAGGCCGCCTGTTGCTCTGCCTCGGCAACGAGCATTCGGTGGATCTGCGCCATGTGCTGCGCGCCCATCCCGAGTCGGACGCGCCTCTGCGTCAGGCCATCATCGATGCCATGGACCTGAAGCCTGAACGCCACCACTTCTCGACCGATGGCGACGTGCAGATCCTGCGGTTTATGAACATGACCGGGGGTTGATTTCGGTCCGTTGCCTCAGATCCATCATCGAGATGGACGTCGAAGATTCCATCAGATGATCCGCGAGAATCGCTGGCTTGCCCCCGACTTCCTGTACAGATCAAAAATCTGGCAGATTGCCCGTATCAGCAACCGCCCCGCGGGCAGCACCTGCAGCGTTCGGCCGTCGTCGGAAATCAGTTGGTCGCGCATCATCGGTTGCAGCCGGCGGAACTCGTCGGCGAAGTAGCGATCCGGGTTCTCACCCCATTGGTCCGCAAACCGCTGCCGCTCCAGCCGGAACTGGCAGATCAACTGGCCGATCACCCAGCGGCGGATACGATCGTCCCGGGTCAGGTTCACGCCTTTGGTGATGGCGAGCTGCCCGGCGTCTATGGCCGCTTCCCAGACCGGCAGGTCGTGGTTGTTCTGGAAATAGGCATCGTCGGTCTGGCCGATAGCGGACACCCCCAGCGACACCAGATCACAGTCGGAATGGGTGGTGTAACCCTGGAAGTTCCGGTGCAGCCGCCCTTCCTTCTGGGCCACGGCAAGGCTGTCGTCCGGCCTCGCGAAGTGGTCCATACCAATGTATTCGTAGCCGGCCTCCAGCAAGCGGTTGATGGTGTTGTGGAGGATGGTCAGCTTCTGCTGTGGTGTTGGCAGGGTATCCGCAACGATGCGGGTTTGCGGGTAGAAGCGGTCTGGCAGGTGGGCGTAGCTGAACACCGAGAGCCGGTCCGGCGCCATGTCGATGACAGCCTCCAGCGTTGCCGCAAAACTCTCCGGCGTCTGATGGGGAAGGCCGTAGATCAGGTCCAGATTGATGGATCGGAAACCGAGTCGACGGGCTTCGTTCAGCACGGCCTCGGTCATCTCCCGGGGCTGGATGCGGTTGACGGCTTTCTGCACCTGGGGATTCAGGTCCTGAACCCCCAGGCTGATACGGTTGAAGCCCAGATCCCAGAGCGTTGGCAGGGTGTCCTGATCCACTTCCCTCGGGTCGATCTCCACGCTGTAGTCCCGCTCTTTATCGCGCTGCAGATTGAACAGCTCGCCATAGCCCGCCATCAAATGAGCCATCACATCTTTTGGCAGGAAGGTGGGGGTACCACCGCCCCAGTGCAGTTGACGCACGGGTCGC
This sequence comes from Marinobacter goseongensis, assembly GCF_023156235.1. Classification (GTDB taxonomy): domain Bacteria; phylum Pseudomonadota; class Gammaproteobacteria; order Pseudomonadales; family Oleiphilaceae; genus Marinobacter; species Marinobacter goseongensis. The sequence goes on from NZ_JAKZAI010000005.1 coordinate 228,728, forward strand.
TCGGCGCCAAACAGTCGCGCCTGCATAGCGGCCTCTTTCAGCAAGCGCTCCACATAGGGCATGGCCTTGTCACGTTTCTTGGTGATCACCTTGTTGCAGGCACAGTAGTAGCAAAGGTGCGCACAGAACGGCAGGTGCGTATAGAGTGACAGAGGCCGGCCACTGGCTCCGCTGCGGGCAGCCGCCTGCACCATGTCCGTCAACGGATACTGCGGGTCGAACTCAACGGCTGTCGGGTAAGAGGTGTAGCGCGGGCCACTCAGATCATAGCGCTGGATCAACGCATCATCCCAGATGAAGGGCTGGCAGGTGGAAGCAAGTGCGGAACTGGAAGCCATGGTCAAACTCGGAACGTGGGGAAGGGTCAGATCAGAATGCCGCCCATAGTAGGGCAACCTGAGGGTGTCCGATTTGATACGGATCAGCTTACGGGCCTCAAACTGGCCCGGGACACATTCAATCCCACCGTCACCTGAACCACCCTTGTGCCTCCGGCGTATTCCCACTACCCCTGATTGAGGCCCACCCGCACGCAAAGGAGCACCCCGGCCATGGCAAACCTGATCCTGATCCTCGGCGACCAGCTGACGACCGACATCAGCGCACTCGAGAACGGCGACCGCCAGCGGGATCGGGTGGTGATGGCTGAGGTACACGACGAGGCCAGCTACACCAATCACCACAAGAAAAAGCTGGTGCTGCTGTTCAGCGCCATGCGCCATTTCGCGCGGCAACTGGAGGCGGATGGCTGGCAGGTGCACTACCAGCACTATCACCCGGACAACGAAGCACAGAGTCTGGAAGCGGTCATCGCCGGCCAGCTGAGAGATGCCGGCGCAGACCGGGTGATCACGACCGAGTGCGGCGAGTGGCGTCTGCACGAGCAGATAAGTCAGTGGCATGAGCGGCTGGGGATGCCGGTAGAGATCCGCCCGGACACACGCTTCATTGCCAGCAAACAGGAGTTCGCCAACTGGGCCGAAGGTCGCAAACAGCTGCGGATGGAGTTCTTTTACCGGGAAATGCGGAAAAAAACCGGATTACTGATGACCCCTGAGGGCAAGCCGGAAGGTGACCAGTGGAATTTCGATGCTGACAACCGCCGCAAGTGGACCGGCAAGCCACCGGCACCGGCGCCATTCCGGGTAGAGCCCGACGCCATCACCACAGAGGTGATCAAGCAGGTGGATGAATACTTTGCCGATCACTTTGGCACCACGGAAGATTTCCATTTCGCCGTGACCGCTGATGATGCGGCGCAGGCACTGGATTACTTTATCGATTTTGCTCTGCCCTGTTTCGGCGACTACCAGGACGCCATGTCCGATGACGAGGACTGGCTGTTCCACTCCATCCTCTCTCCTTACATCAATTCCGGCCTGCTGGATCCACTGGCGGTGTGTGAGGCTGCTGCCCAGGCCTGGTATGGCGGACGCGCACCGATCAATGCGGTAGAGGGTTTCATTCGCCAGATTCTCGGGTGGCGGGAATTCGTGCGGGGCATCTACTGGTTGAACATGCCGGGCTATGCTGCTGAAAACCGACTTGGCAACAGCCGTGCCCTGCCCTGGTTCTACTGGACCGGCGACACCAAAATGCGGTGCATGCACAAAGCCATCGACGCGACCCGCCGCAACGCCTATGCCCACCACATTCAGCGCTTGATGGTCACGGGCAATTTCGCGCTGCTGGCTGGGATCAAACCGGAAGAGATCTGTGACTGGTACCTGGCGGTGTACGCCGACGCCTACGACTGGGTGGAACTGCCCAATGTGCTGGGCATGGTGATGCACGCCGATGGCGGTTACCTGGGCTCCAAACCCTATGCGGCCAGTGGCAAGTACATCAACCGGATGTCGGATCATTGCAAGAGCTGCCACTACAAGGTCAACAAATCCACCGAAGGCGATGCCTGCCCCTTCAATGCCCTGTACTGGCATTTTATCGATCGCCACCGCGATGATTTCGCCAACAACCCGCGCATGGGAATGATGTATCGCAACTGGGACAAACAGAAACCGGAGCAGCGCGCGGCCCTGTTGAAGCGGGGGGAACAGCTGCTGATCAACATTGAAAAGCTGTAACGCAACGTATAGCGGGCATTGCGAGCAGTAACCGTGACGACCGATGCCTCGGCATGTCGGCGATCAAGCAACGGATCGCCCTGTCCCGCCTTGACCGGGACTGACGGTTACGGCGGCCCGACTTCGCAGGCCAGCACCAGGGCCCAGAACTCCGAGAAATCATTTACCACAGCATCCGGCTTGTCCGGGTGTTTGTGGGTGCCCGGGAAGATCTTGTTGAGCCATGGCTGGTCCCATTGCGCGCCATTGAAAAACACCGAGGTCATACCGGCGCGCTTGGCCGCAATCACATCGGTGGTGCTGTCACCCACATACCAGACGCTGGGGTCCGGCGGGTAATCCAGCTTCTGCACCGCCAGCAACAACTGGTCTGGGTGCGGCTTGCGCAACGGCGTGTCGTCACCACACACATCTACCTCGAACAGTTCGGTCCAGCCGGTGTTCTCCACCGCCGCCAGTTCGTGCTCAAAAAATTCCCGGTCGCGGTTGGTGATCACGCCCACCTGAATACCCAGTCTTGCAAGGCCTTCCAGCACCTCCCGGACTTTCGGCTCGAACGCCTTCACCGTGCCGTAGTGGTTGCGGTAGTGATGATTGAACGCCTTGTGAGCAACCTGCTTGGCTTCCTGATCTTCCCCGAACAACACCTCGAAAATGTCGGTGCGGGATATCTTGCGGTCCGCCTTCACCTTTGGGTGCAGCCGGGCGTACTCCCGCACATAGGCAACCAGCCGGACGTCTTCTGGCGTCTTGCTGTCTTCCGGCGCCACCATCCGGTTCATCAGCTGCAGCGTGTGGAAATCCGGCAGCATGTCATCCACCGCGTGATACATGGCGTCCAGGGTGTCCACCAGGGTGGCGTGCCAGTCAAACAGAATCACCGATGGCCGGATCAGCCGCACAACCGCGGGGTGCCAATCCGGCTCGATCCGTGGCTCCGGGCGCGGAGGTGGCGGAAACGGGCGCGGCCGGACTTCCGCCGGAGACTGGCGAAAGGCCCCGGGTTCATTACGCTCCAGCAGGGCCAGTAAATCCATCAGATCTTCGAAGCTGTCGAGAATCGCCGCGGGCGCGTCACGACGGGAGAACCAGCTGTCGATGCGTCCCGGCTCCCAGCAGGCACCGTTGTAGAAGATTCCGGACACACCGGCCTTGTTGGCCGTCAGCATGTCCACGTAACTGTCACCGACATACCAGGCGCGATTGTCTGCCGGCAGCCCCAGGGTCTCGAGAACCTTGAGAATGACCTCCGGGTCGGGCTTGTACTCGGTGACATCGTCCGCACACACGGTGGCGTCAAACAGATGCTGCCAACGGCCCTCATCCACCGTGAGCAGCTCCTGGTCGAGAAATTCCCGGTTGCGATTGGTGGATACCGCCAGCCGCATTCCCATGGCTTTTAGCGCCGAGAGGTATTCGTATGCGCCCGGCTGGAACGGCTTTACCTGGCCAAAATAACGGCGATACGCCGCGTTGTAGGCCTGGTGGGCAATCAGTTTGGCGTCTTTGTCGTCGCCAAAAACAGCGTTGAAGATGTCGGTCCTCGACACCCGGCGTTCCGCCAGGATGCGCGGATGCAGTCGCCGGAAAATCCGGATGTAGCGTACCAGCCGGGCGTCGTCCGCGGTGCGGCACTGGTATTCCGGCAGCAGCCGCTCCACCAGACCCAGTTCCTCCAGCTGAGGCAGCATGTCTTCCATGGCGCTGAACATGGCGTCGTGGGTATCCACTAACGTGCCGTGCCAGTCGAAAATCAAGACCGATGGAGACTGGATATCGTCACTGAATCGGGCCATCAACAATCCCTCAGAGCCTGGAAAACGTAGAAAACCTACCTTCAGTAAAAACCATTTGAGTCTGATGCACAAAAAACCGCATTTGCCGGAGAAAATCTGCCCGATCTGCCAGCGCCCGTTCGTCTGGCGCAAGAAATGGGCGAAAGACTGGGACAGCGTGCGCTACTGCAGCGAACGCTGCCGCCGCTCGCGAGGCGCATCGTCATGACCACGGTGGTGTGGTTCAAACGGGATCTGCGCACGGGCGATCACGCCCCCCTGGTGGCGGCAGCCAGCCTCGGAGAACCGGTTATTCCGTTGTACGTCATCGAAGACGACTACTGGCAGTTGCCGGACACCAGCGGCCGCCAATGGGACTTTGTTCATGATTCACTGAACGACCTTGACCGCCAGCTCCGCAACGCCGGCTCCCGGTTGGTCGTCATGCGCGGTTCGGTGATCGAAGCATTGCGGCGGCTCCGTGACAGCCACTCGATCCAACGGATTTTCTGCCATGAGGAGACCGGGGGCCAGTGGACCTTCGAGCGGGACCGGGCCGTGATCGGCTGGTGTTCTGAAAATCAGGTGGAGTTCCGGGAATGGAGCCAGTTCGGCGTGGTGCGGCGCCTCAAAGACCGGGATCTGTGGGACAAGGCCTGGACCAACCTGATGCGCCAGCCGGTGCTGGCGGCCCCGCCTCTGGTGCCCGGTGGGGAAGGCGTTAACCGCATCGAGCGTCAACCCTCAACAACGGACTTTACGCTGATGGACCACTGCCCCGACCGACAGTTAGGCGGCAGCGCCCGGGGTGAAAAACTGCTGGCGTCCTTTCTCGATCGTCGGTGCGTGGGTTATCAATACAACATCTCCAGCCCACTGACGGCGGTTCGTGCCTGTTCCCGTCTGAGCCCGCACATCGCCTATGGCTCCGTCAGCCTGCGAGACATCTACCAGCAGGCCAAAGCCACCGGCAGCCATCGCAACACCCTGCCCCGGAAGCACAAAAGCCTGACCAGCTTCCGCTCCCGTCTGCACTGGCACTGCCACTTCATCCAGAAACTGGAGGACGAGCCGGAACTGGAATTCCGCGCCATGCATCGCGAACTCGAAAGCATGAAAACCGGCCCGAACGATTCCGAACGCCTGCAGCGTTGGCAGGAAGGCCAGACCGGCTGGCCGCTGGTGGACGCCTGCATGCGTGCCCTGCAACACACCGGCTGGATCAATTTCCGCATGCGGGCGATGCTGATGGCCGTGGCCAGTTATCAGCTATGGCTGCACTGGCGCGATCCGGCCCTGCATCTGGCCCGCCTGTTCACCGATTTCGAACCGGGAATTCACTATTCCCAGACCCAGATGCAATCAGGCCTCACCGGCATCAACGCGCTGCGCATCTACAACCCGGTGCTGCAAAGCCAGAAGCTGGATCCACAGGGGGAATTCATCCGCCGCTGGATTCCGGAGCTGGCCGGCGTACCGGCCGAGATGATCCACACACCCTGGCTGATGACGCCGGCACAGAAAGAGCGGTTTGGCGGCAACACCTACATAGCGCCGGTGTGCGACCATGAGCAGGCTGCCCGCGCCGCCCGCAAGGCGGTGGGTGATTTTCGCAAGCAACACGTCAGCCGGGAAGAAACCGGCCGGGTGCTGGACCGCCACGGCAGCCGCAAGGGGCCAGTTCAGAAGCGACCCGCTGTGCCGGGCAAAGAGCAGGAGAAAGAAGAGAGCGATCAGCTGTCACTGTTCTGAGCACAGCCTTAAACAGAAGCTTACCGGCTCTGTTGGCCCTGATGCTGCAGCATCTGTTCCATCATCAACTGCATCTGGTTCATTCGGTTTTCCATCATCTCCAGACGCTGGTCGTTGCTCATGCCCGCACCAGCGCGACCTTCCTGATTGGCGCCGGTCTGTTTTTTGCTCTGGTTGTTCATCATCCCCTGATTCTGGCCCATCATTCCCTGGCCGTGGCCCATCATGCCCTGCCCCATCATGCCGCCTCCCATCATGTCCATATGCTTCTGCATGGACTCCATGTGCTGCATCCGAATACGCTCACGTTCTGCGTCCGACTCGGCATTGCGCATTTCCTGCATCATGCCTTGCATGCGCGACATGTTTTCATTCATCTGTTGCATCTGTTCCGGATTCATCATGCCACCACCCCCCATTTGACCGGGACTGCCCTGTGCAAGGGCAAAGGCGGGTAATGCGGCGATAACGGAACACGCAATCAAACGGCTTAATCTGTTCATGACATTCCCCTTATAAGCTGTATTGGTCTCCACCCTTCTCAGTAAAGACCATAGAACTGAATCGGGGCTGAATGTGGCTTTTTAATCAGCGAATTTTGACCTGAGTCATGCCCGTGATCCCACTACGGCAAGGCAACTCCCGAGCGCCAGACAACATCCCCGGTCAGAGCAGGAAAACGCCGAACCGCCTCATAACCAACGCCAGTGCAGCAAAACAGGCCATCGTAAGGACGGCACTGGCGCCGAGTGACATCCAGAAACCCAGTCGCGGTAGCAGGAAGGGAAAAAGCAGGAACATCGGCAAGGTCGGCAGCACGTACCAGAACGTATACCAGGCGTGATTGCTGATTTTCTCCATCGGCTGGTGCTCCATATACAGCCAGATCATGGCCAGCACCGTCACCATGGGCAGCGCCGCAATCAGCGCGCCGATCTTGTCACTGCGTTTTGCAATTTCTGAAATCAGCACCACCAGAGCGGCGGTAATCGCGTACTTGGTAATCAGCCATGCCATTGCAATTTCCTCCGGGCGTCTGCCGCCCTATGCTCGCGGAAAGACGAGAGTGATTCGAGTAGGAACATTTATCTTTTTTAATCGCCGCCGCCATAGCTGAGGCAGCATCTTCTGGCACAATACTGTCTGTAAATCCGATGTGTGCATGCGCGGCGGCACGGCGCACAGGTTACCAAACATTCTGGAGTCACCATGCTAGCAAATGATTGTGACGGCCCTTGGCGCAGCAGCACGATGGCCGCGCCGGGCCGCCTTGCCTGGTTGTTATTGATTCTCGGGCTATTGGGATTCAGTAGCGATACCCTGGCCCACGCCGTCGCCCAGGGTGACAAAGGGTATATCCAGGAAATAACCGGCGTAAACCTGATCGCGTTTATCTATCTCGGGGCCAAGCACATGGTCACCGGTTATGACCACCTGCTGTTTCTGCTAGGCGTCATTTTCTTCCTCTATCGCATGCAGCACATTGCCCTTTATGTGAGCCTGTTCGCGCTGGGGCATTCCACCACCATGCTGCTGGGTGTGTACTTCAATGTTGGCATCAACAGCTACCTCATTGACGCCATTATTGGCCTGTCCATCGTGTACAAGGCGCTGGACAACATCGGCGCCTATCAGCGCTGGTTTGGCTTCCAGCCCGACACCAGGGCCGCCACGCTCATTTTCGGACTCTTCCATGGCTTTGGCCTGTCCACCAAGATCATCGAATACGACATCTCGCCCGACGGGCTGATTCCGAACCTCCTCGCGTTCAATGTGGGCGTAGAAATCGGACAGCTGATTGCGCTTGCCATGATTCTTATCGTGATGAGCTTCTGGCGTAAAACCGATGGCTTTTTCCGCCACGCCTACACCGCCAACGTAGCCATGATGAGTGCAGGCTTCCTGCTCTTCGGCTATCAGCTCACCGGTTACTTTGTCGCTTAATTCTGGAGACCTGCTATGTACAACACCGATATGCCCAGCCGGGAAGAATTGCCAAGCACTGCAAAGCTCATTCGTTCCACCCTCATCGCCGCCATCGTGGCACTGATCCTGCTCATGACCGTGGTGATGCCCGCGGAATACGCCATCGACCCCACCGGCGCCGGCCAGCTTCTGGGGCTGACCGAAATGGGTGAGATCAAGACGCAGCTGGCTGAGGAAGCCGCCGCTGACGAGAATGCCGAGATGGTTGCGGTGCAGTCCTCCGCCAGCCAGCCGGCACCCGACGTTTCCGAACCAATTGCTGAACCCATGGCCAAGCCTGTTGCAGAACCGGTAGTTGCTGTAGAGCCAGCACCGGCTCCCGTGGAAGAGGCGGCCTCCGCACCTGCGGAACCTCAGTGGCAGGATGAAGTCCGCGTGGTACTCACACCTGGTGAAGGCACGGAATTCAAGCTCACCATGGAAGAAGGCGCCGTTGCCCGGTTTTCCTGGGTATCGGAAGGTGGCCCCATCAACTTCGACACCCACGGCGATGGCAGTGGCCAATCCATTTCCTACGAAAAGGGTCGCGGCGTACCGGAAGATGAAGGCGAGCTGGAAGCTGCCTTCACCGGCAACCACGGCTGGTTTTTCCGTAACCGGAACGATGACGATATCACCTTGGTGCTTCGCACCGGTGGGGACTATGGTGAGCTGAAAAAGATGCTCTGAGGCCCGAGGGTTGAATAAATGATGAGAGTGGGCTGATGGCCCGCTCTCAAAACATAACCCTGGCGCCGACCACCGCGAACCAGTCTTCGGTACTGCCGCCAGAATCTCTGGCCAGATCGGCAGTGTCGCTGAATGTGCGCTCATGTGCCGCGCCGATATAGGGCGAGAATGCCCGGTCGAACAGGTCGTAGCTCAGGCGCAAACCGACCTCGGTAGAGTTCAGGCCCTTACCAACGCCAATTTCCCGGTCTTCGGAAAACGCCACCAGACTCTCGAAGGTGGCTGACACAATCCAGAAGTTGGTGATCAGCAATTCGTATTCTGCCTCGAAGTCCACCGAGGCATCACCTTCATCGCTGACGTACAGGTTGGTGTCTATCTCGAACCAGTAGGGTGCCAGACCAGTGAGCCCGAGCACCCCGTATACCCGATCCTTCCCTTCCGGGGTATCCACACGGATACCCGCTTTAGCGTCCCAGAAGTCATCCACGGGAACCTGGGCAACGAACTGGTTTTCCAGGGTTTCCCAGGCGTTGTGGGCTTCTTCCCACTCGCCTTCGAACAGCCAGCGGAACTTGAGCTCGTCGGTGCCGTAGAAGGCATCGCCCTCGATGACCGCCAGCTCTTCATCGGCGTCACTGTAGCGGTACTCCAGTTTTTCCGCCGACACGCCCCAGAAGGTTTTGGCGGTCTGGGTTTTCTTGGCCGCATCTTCCTGAGCGAACGCCGGGCCGGTCAACGTGGCCATTGCCAGTGACAGGCCGCACAGGGCTGGCATCAATCGCTTCATGACTCACCTCCCTGTTGCCCGCCTTGCTTGCCGTCGGCCACGGTGCTGTCCGGGTCGCCCTCCACCACAATCTTGCGGAACATGCCGGAGGCGGCGTGGTACGACAGGTGACAGTGGAACGCCCACTCACCCGGCGCATCCACCTCGGTTTCCATGTAAACGGTGGTCGCCGGTGCCACACTGATCACGTGCTTGATGGGGTTCCACTTGTCTGCGCCCACATCAAGAATCGACCACATGCCATGAAGATGCATCGGGTGGGTCATCATGGTCTCGTTGACGAATTTGAAGCGAACCCGTTCGCCGTATTGCAGCACAACCGGATCAGCGTCTTCGTATTTGACGCCATTGATGCTCCATTCGTAACGCTCCATGTTGCCGGTCAGCCGCATCTCGATTTCGCGGGTGGGTTCGCGGTCTTCGTACAAGGGCTTCTGAGCCTTCAGGTCGGCGTAGGAAAGGAACTTGCCGCCATTGCTGGCTGTCGGTATCAGGCCGCTGCCTTTGGCGTAGAACGGATCTTCCGGCAGCGCACTGTCGCCGCCATGGTTCATGCCACTGTGGTCCATGCCAGCCATGTCGTCGCGATTCATATCGCCATGATCCATGCCTGCCATGTCACCCTGATCCATGCTGCCGTGGTCCATGCTGCCGTGGTCCATGCTGCCGTGGTCCATGCCGCCATGATCCCTATGTCCGGCCATATCGGCCATGGTCAGCAGCGGCGCGTCACGCATTTCCGGCACGTCCGCCACCATGCCCTCTGCCGGCGCCAGGGTGCCGCGGGCAAAGCCGGAGCGGCCCATGGATTCGGCAAAAATGGTATAGGCCTGCTCATCCCTGATACGCACAATCACGTCGTAGGTTTCCGCCACGCCGATACGGAACTCATCCACATTCACCGGCTGCACGTTATTGCCGTCTGCCTGCACCACCGTCATCTCCAGACCGGGAATGCGTACATCAAAGTAAGTCATTGCAGACGAGTTGATGAACCGCAGGCGAACCCGATCTCCTTTCTCAAAAAGTCCTGTCCAGTTCTGCTCCGGCCCCTTGCCGTTGATCAAAGCGGTAAAACCCTGAACGTCTTCGATATCCGCTTTCATCATTCGCATATCGCCCCACATCATTCTATCCATCAGGGTAGCCATGAAGCCCTTATCGCCGGATTCTTCGATAAAGTCCCCGACCGTCTGCTGCTGGCGGTTGTAGTAATCCGCCGACATTTTCAGGTTACGCATGATGCGGTCGCCAGAATGGGGATGTTTGTCGGTCAGCTGCACCACATATTCCCGGTCATACCGGAAGGGTTCCCGGCCTTCCGGCTCGATCACGATGGCACCGTAGGCGCCGTTGGGTTCCTGGAAGCCGGAATGACTGTGGAACCAGTAGGTACCAGCCTGAACAATGGGAAAGTTGTAGGTAAAGGTTTCACCAGGCTTGATGCCGGGAAAGCTGATGCCCGGTACGCCATCCTGCTGGTAGGGCAGAATCAGCCCGTGCCAGTGAATGGAGGTCATCTCGTCCAGATTGTTGGTCACGTTGATGGTGACCTCTTCTCCTTCCTTGAATCTCAGTATGGGGCCCGGAGAGGCGCCGTTGTAACCAATGCCTTCCTTGACGAAATCGCCGGTGTCGATCTGCACCCGGTCAACGGAAATGTCGTACTCACCGGCATTGGCCGCCAGGGAGGCAAAACCGGCCAGCATGGCGATCAGAATTGTTTTCTTCATATCACAAGCCCACTTATTCAAAATCAATATCGCCATACATGCCCGACTGGTAATGGCCCGGCACGTTGCAGGCAAATTCAAGGTCGGTGGCTTCGGTGAAGGTCCAGATGATTTCCCTGGTCTCTCCCGGTTCCATCAGCACGCTATTGGGGTCGTCGTGTTTCATGGAATGGCCGTTGCCCATATCCATGTTCATCATTTCCTCATCAATCCGATCGCCCTTGATCACGCCGTGCTCCACCATCATCTGCATTTCTTCCTGATGGGCTTCGTGCATCTCGGCAGTGCCGATATTGAATTCGTGCACCAGGGCGCCCTCATTCTTCACCCGGAAGCGGATAGTTTCACCGGGCTTTACCGAGATGGATTCCGGCTCGTAGTAGTTGTCCATCATGGTGACATCAATAGTGCGGGACACGTCTTCGGCCTTGCCCGGTTCGCCGACAGCGCTGCTGCCATGATGCCCGCCATGTTCACCGGCGGCGTACAGGCCAGAAGAGAAGGCCAGAGCAAGGGCGGGAAAAAGTGCGTTTTTAAGGATTGGATTCATTATTTTCTCCTGAAAACAGATAGGTATTCTGCTAATGCCAATCACTCTGCCGCAGCAACCTGAATTCTTGCTGAATTTTCCGATGAACCATTTTTCAGGTTACATTCAGCAAAAGGCCCTAAACTCAGACACTCCTTCAACACGGGAACCTTCATGCGATTGCTTCTGGTAGAAGACGACGCCTTGATTGCCGACAGCCTTAACCGCCAGTTGACGGCGGCCGGTTTTACCGTGGATGAAGCCCGAACGGCAAAACAGGCAGAACAACTGGGCAAACAGGAAGACTATCGCGCGGTAGTACTGGACCTGGGACTGCCGGATGGCAACGGCCTGGACGTGCTCAAAAGCTGGCGTGCGGACAAACTGGCCATGCCGGTGCTGATTCTGACCGCGCGGGGCGACTGGCAAGACAAGGTCAACGGCCTCAAGGCGGGCGCCGATGATTACCTCGCCAAGCCCTTCCAGACGGAAGAACTGTTAGCGCGGCTGAACGCGCTGATCCGCCGCAGCGAAGGCCGGGTGGAGGCCAAATTGACCGCCGGCGGTTTCGAGCTGGATGAATACCGCCAATGCCTGCAGACCCCGGATGGCCAGGAACATTCCCTGACCGGCACCGAATTCCGCCTGCTACGCTGCCTGATGAGCCGCCCCGGCCAGCTGTTCTCCAAAGAGCAATTGCTTGAGCAGCTGTACAGCCTGAACGACAGCCCCAGTGACAACACCATCGAGGCCTACGTGCGCCGGTTGCGGAAAATCACCGGCACCGACGCCATCACCACCCGTCGCGGCCAGGGGTATATTTTCAATGTTATGGATTGACCCCCGCAGCTCCATCCGCAAGAGCCTGCTCACGCTGCTGTTGCCGGCGGCCATCGCCCTGATGGTTGCCGCCTGGATCGTTCACGGCCTGCTGCTGGAGCGCATGGCCCGGGGGTTTGTGGAAGACCGCCTGCAGGACGAAGTGGCTTTTCTGGAACATCAGCTGCGGCAGTCCGGGCCCGACGAAATTCGTGACATCGCCGCCGGTGATTATTTTGAGGAGGTGTTCCACCACGCCTTTGCATTGCGGATCGGGGAACAGATGCACAGTTCTCCGGAGCTCTGGACACCGGCACTGCAGCCACTACTGGTCGACGCGCATAGCGGATTTGTGCGCGAGACTCGCATAGGCGTCGACGCCGCCATTGCCGATTTCCTGGCGTACCGCAAGGCACTGACCCTGGATGGCGAACCCGTGGTCATTGTGGTGGCCGAGGATCTGACCACCTTGCACCATAGCCAGCAGGAACTGCACATCTGGACCGCCGTGGTGTCCGGCATTCTGCTGGCATTGCTGTTACTGGCGATCTGGCAGGCCATCCGCCTGTCCCTGCGCTCGGTCGGCCGGCTTCAGCAAGGGCTGACCTCGCTGCAATCCGGCGCCAGCCACCGGCTGGATGTGAACGCACCGGCGGAGTTCCAGCCCCTGATCCGCCAGCTCAATCACCTGCTGGACACCCTGGATCAAAGGCTGACCCGCTCCCGCGACGCCCTGGCCAACCTGTCTCACAGCGTGAAAACCCCGGTCTCGGCCATCCGCCAGGTGCTGGAAGACGACACCCGCGCCCTGGACCCGGAAATGCGACAACACTTGGCCCAGCGGCTGTCCGACATCGACCGCCAGCTGGAGAGTGAAATGCGCCGCAGCCGCTTTGCCGGCCCGCAGGCGGGTAAGGCGGGGCAGCCCGTCAATCAGGCGCGGGAGCTGCTGTGGATGCTGGGCCGACTTTACCCTGACAAGAACTTCGAGCTGGATACCGAGTTGGCACCGGAGACCCGCTGGCCCATCGAAGAACACGACCTGAACGAGATACTCGGTAACCTGCTGGACAATGCCGGTAAATGGGCAAAGCGCAGCGCCGTGGTCAAACTGACCGAATCCGGTGACCGGTTGATGATTACCGTGGAAGACGACGGCGCGGGGGTGAACCGGGATGCGTTACCGGACCTGGGCACCCGCGGCGTACGGCTGGACCAGCAGACCCCGGGGCATGGATTGGGCCTGGCCATCGTCAGGGAGATCACCGAGCGTTACGGTGGTAACCTGAACTTCAGTACAAGCTCGCACGGCGGGCTCCGAGCCATGGCCAGTTTTCCCGGCGTCGACAGAGGCATAAAACAGTGAGGATCGGTGAGCTCGCAAAAACAACGGCCATTCCCGTTGAGACCATCCGCTACTACGAGAAAATCGGCCTGCTGCCAGAACCTGTCCGCGATGGCAGTGGCTACCGCGCCTACCGCAGCGCCCACCTCGACCGCCTGCAATTCATCAGGCGCTGCCGTAATCTCGATATGGCCCAGGATGAAATCCGCGAGCTGATTCGGCTCACCGAACAGCCGGAAGCCGATTGTGGTGAGGTGGATGCCCTGTTGGCTCATCACCTGGATCATGTACGCGAACGCCTGCGGGAACTGGCCCGGCTGGAAGACACGCTGGTGCAGCTCCAGCAGGCCTGCACGGAGGGCCGCACGGTGCGGGAATGCGGCATTCTCGACGGGCTCAGCGCCGAACCCGACGCGGAGGCTCCGGCGGGTCGTCACAACCACGTGCCGGGCAGCCATCGGCCGGGCCGGCGCTGAAGTTGGTCACTGCGTAAATAAAGTGCACACGCTGGTTGACCCTGTAGCAACTACAGGGTTTTTAATGAATGCATTCTGACCATTGGAGGTATTCATGACGTGCTGCTCGGTTCCCGAACCCAAATCCCCGGACCCCCGTTTTCGCCAAGCCCTCTGGGTCGCACTGTGGGTCAACCTCGCCATGTTTCTGGTGGAGGGCGTCGCCAGCCTGCAATCCGGATCCGTGTCCCTGATGGCGGATGCCATCGACTTTTTCGGTGACAGCGCCAATTACCTGCTGTCGCTGTCCGTGCTCTCCATGGGTATGCTGTGGCGCGGCCGCGCTGCCCTGGTCAAAGGTATCACCATGACGCTATTCGGCCTGGTCGTATTGGGCCGCGCCGTCTGGGTTGCCCAGAGCGGCGCCACCCCGGAACCACTGACCATGGGTGCCGTTGGCTTACTGGCGTTGGTGGCCAACGTGGCGGTCGCCCTCCTGCTCTTCAAATTCCGTGAAGGCGACTCCGACATGCGCTCGGTTTGGCTGTGCAGCCGTAACGATGCCATCGGCAATATGGCGGTCATGGTGGCGGCACTGGGGGTGTTCGGCACCGGTACCGCCTGGCCGGATCTGGCCGTTGCCGCGGTGATGGGCGGTCTGGCGGTCACGTCGGGGGTCAGCGTGGTGCGCCATGCGCGCAGTGACATAGACAGCGCGAAACAGGCGTCAGTCCGGGGCGTTCACCCTGAAGTCCGTTAATTCGTATTGGAGTTCGTCGTCAGCAATCATCGGGTGGCCGTCGTAATCAATGCGGCGGGGAAACCCGAAGTGCGAGTCGTATTCCACCTCGAGCTTGTAGGGATCGCGCTTTGCTGACTCGGCGATGAATTGAAACAGCCCGGCAACGGTCAACCGTTGGCTATCCAGTCGATGTGGCTCCTGCAGCGGTTGATCCAGGCCTTCAATCTTCACCACCGCGCCCCCCGCAACGCTCACCGCGAGCGGCTGTCGCAGGTCCGGTGGGCAGAAACAGGTCTGAGTAACGGTCACCCGATAGCCTGAAACGGCGTGGGCATCCCAGAGCGCCTGTGCCTGCTCAAGAGTCTCAGGTGCCGAGTCCAGCGGACTTTTCGCTATTACGTCCGACACCTGAGCCCCACAACCGACCAGCCACAGCCCGAGAGCGGTTACCGACAGTCGCCGCACCCACATCACGCCGGCCTCCTGCGCCGCAGGCCGACACCGGCGATGCCTGCCAGCAACCATATCCAGTGGATGGCGCCGCCGCCCCCACTGCTGCCGGACTCAGAGCGGGTGGCGACAGTGGTCCGCGGCATGGCGGCTAGCCCGGCGTCATCCGGGGCGGGCGAGTCCGGGCTGGCGGGTGTCTCGGGGGCCTCCATCGGCGCAACGGCAATCTCGGTAAACAGCGAATCGTTCCCGATTTCGATGTCTATAACGTCACCGGTCACGCTGATCAGCGCTACGGTGTTCAGCAATGTGAACGTTGAACCAGAGCCAGCCACAGCGTCGATACTCAATTGGAGATCCGCTCCGGGGCTCACGTCATTACAAGCAAAAGACGTATCGTCGAGCAAAACACAGGGCGCTCCATCCACGGTGACGCCTTGCAACTGCCCCTCGTCCTCACCAACGGATCCGGCGATCGTCAACCCATCGGCGGGCTCAGCGGCTTGGCGATACGTCACGTTGAAATGAGATTGAAAGCTGGCACCCTGCATGACGTCGACCGGATTACCCTCAACCGCGTCGATACCGGCATCGGCAGGGAAGTTGAAGCATTGCTCGACGGCGGCGAGGCCGGAGATCTCATCACTGATCTGGGCGAATGAACAGCTCGAAAAGGACGAGGCAGCGCTGCTCACATAGGGGCTCATGATGTCCACACCCGCCGCACAGCTATTGCCATCGCCATCGTGCCCCGAACCCAGGTTATGGCCGATTTCATGGGCCACTACAACCGCCGTGGTGGCGTTCGAATCGAAAGCATTGGTGATACCGGTCCCGTATCCGCTGCTACTGCAAACGCTGCCCACGTAGGCAAGCCCGGCAGTGGTGCCATCAAAATCACGACCACTGATGAAATGGAAAATCGATCGGTTGCTTTCGAGAAAGGGAATGGCAGACGCAGCGCGCTTGTCTCTGATATCACTGAGCAGCGTTCCGGCATCCTGACTGCCAGTGAACAACGGCTCGTCGAGGAACGTCAGGGACAGGGTGTCGAACTCCATGCCGAACTGGTCCGCGTAGAACCCCTCCACCATATTCAGGATTGCGCCCGCTCGGCCCTCGAAATCATCCGCAAAGCGGGTCTGAAACACCCGATCGAACGCCAGTTCCAGCTCCAGCATCAGGCAGACGCCATTTACCCTGTCAGCACACAAGGTGGCGTAACTGGCGGAGGCCGCCTGCGCCATGGCAGTGCCGGTCAGGCTGTCCGGTGTAATGACAGAATCACCATGGATGTGGTCAAGGCCGCACTGGGGAGCCTCCATCTGACTGAAACTGAAGCTGGCCGCCTGATCCGAATGAAAGGATCCGCCCAGGGTATGCAGGCGCCCGAACACGAAGGCCAGCCCCTCCCAACCGCTGTCGAGGCGAGAGATTCTCACCCAGCTATCGGGATCTTCGGGGAAATGCCCCCGATAATGCTTACCGGAACTCACCGAGTCTGACTGGCCAGCCACATGGGTCGACCGACTCGGTTGCAACAAGGCGGTGTAGCCGTGGCCATCAATCCAGATACTTTTCTCCACCGGTTCACTGGCGACTGATGTCGCGGCAATCAGCAGGAGGGTGAAGAACGAAGCAACAACCTGTATAAGCTTGATTGGCATTGAGCTGCCCTGAGGTGTCCGAAGAGTTAGAATGAAAGTTAATCAAATCACCCGCGGGGCACCATCTGCTTTGCGTAACGTAATGTATTTATGAGGACTGTTTCCCACTCATCCCTGCTCCCATGCTGGCGACGTTTTGCAGTACTGGCCGCGTTGCTTGGCGCTGCCTTCCTGTTGCCGCCGGCACCCCTTGAATGGTCCCGCAACGCCATTGCCGGTGGCGAATACTGGCGCCTTGTTACCGGGCACTGGGTCCACATGGGGCCCTATCACCTTTTGCTCAATCTGGGTGGATTGCTGATCACCGGCATGCTGTTTACACGGCATCCGCCACTGCTCCTGTGGGCTGGTTTCCTGATCGTGTCGCCAGTCGTTGTGTCTGGAGGCCTGCTTGTTTTCGTTCCCGAGCTGGCCTGGTATCGCGGGTTTTCAGGCTGCCTTCACGGACTCGTGGTGTTCACAGCAATGCACAACCTCGTAAAGGAGAAGCGCTGGAGCCTGATGATTCTCGGTGTTGTTGCGGCGAAGCTGGCTCTGGAAACGGTTGTGTCACCGATAACCGGCGAGAACTCACCGATCGGCGGTGTGGTGATTCCCCAATCCCATTGGCTTGGCGCAGTAACCGGTCTGGCGGCCGGCATAGCCGTGGGCATCAGCAACCGCTTACCCAGGAACGTCAGGGAATAAACAGCGCCACCATCACCGGAATGAACGCCAGCGCAAACAGCGTGCTGAGCAGTGCGGTGCCGGCGGCCTGCCTGGGCGCGGTGTCCAGCAGAGTGGCAATCACCACAGTATTGGCAGCGATGGGGGTGATGGAAATCAGAAAGATGGCCTGGTAGACCGCCAGGTCATAGACACCAAACAGATTGGCGTCCAGCCACCAGAGCCCCAGCGCGACCAGCGGCCAGGTGACAAACTTGCCCAGGAACGCCAGGCCGGTGAACTGCAGGTTGCCGGCCAGCCCGCGAAAACTGAGGATGCCCATGCCGATGATCATCATGCCGAGAACGCTGTAGGCGCCCCGCAGGTTGTCGAACAGCGGGGTAAATACCTCGGGGATCGAGACGCCGGAGAGATTCAGGGCCACGGCCAGAGCGAAGGCGTACACCGAGGGCAGCTTCACTACACGCAGCAGGGAATCCCGCAGGCTGTATCGTCCTCGCGCCGCCAGATAGAACCCCACGGAATTCTCGAACAGCGTGGTGCCGAGCATGCACACAATATACAGCGCCAGTCCTTCCTGGCCGAACAGCAGCAACGCCACCGGAATACCGAAATAGCCGGTGTTCCCGGTACCCACGGATAACGGCATCAGGCTGGCGCTGTCATCGGTGATGACTCGCCGCGCCAGCCAGAGGTGGCCAGCACCGATCACCGAACACAACACGAACACCAGCACCGGCAGCAGGATCACCTCGACCGACAGCGGCGCCGCCATCACACCGGAAAACACCACGGAGGGGGTCATGATGTAGAGCATGATGCCGGCGATGTGTTTGCCGCTCGCCTCCAGGTAGCGCCCCGCCAGCCACCCCAGCACAACGGTGACATACAGGGGAATCAGCTTGTAGAACAGGGCCAGCGCGGCTGTCATGATTGCTCCGACAATAGCGGGATCAGGGTCAGGGCAGGAAGTTTATCATCAGCCGCCAGGTTCCGCTGTTATTGATCCGACCTATAATGCTTAATGATTTAAGTCATTTAACATGCATTTCACTTAGTAGAATACTGTTAACTTTCCGGCCAGATATGAGCTCGCAGGCTATGAAACTCCCCTCCGCATCGTCTCTGTCATCCGCCCCCTGCTATCGGGGCAGTCACCATCCAGACATCATCGACACGCCGTCCGCTCCCTCGCAGCAGGCACTGATTCACGGTTTGAGCCGTGTTTTCGGCATTCACCTCAACAGCGACCCGAACACGCCGGACTGCCGCTTTCTGAGTGATCTGTCACTTCTGTTCCGGCAGCAACGTGTGGACGCCGAGCACCCGTTGGAGCGGCATGACCAACCCTGGAGTAACGTGTATCTGGTGCAGTACGGCATTCTGCGCCTGTTCCGTGAGGCACCCAGTGGCAAAACCGCCATTCATCACTTCTTTTCCGAGGGTGACCTGGTATGGCCGGTGTTCGGGCGCAGCCGCACCGCCCGCAACACGCTGTGCCTGACTTCGGTGACACCCGCCACACTTTGGGCCGCTGACTTCACCGCCTTTCGCTCAGCACTGCAGAATCACGGAGACGGCGTCTGGGCCAACTTTGCCCTGGCACTGACTGAGGAGCTGGCCGAGCTGACCAGCATGCGGGAGTTCCGCAAACAGACCCTGCCGGCAAAGGAACGGTACACCCTGTTACTGGAAGAATACCCGGAGTTGCTCAAAAGGGTGCCTGACAACCAGCTTGCGTCCTGGCTGGGCGTAGTGCCGGCTACGTTCTCGCGGATCAAGAGCGCCCTCAGGAGTGCGCCATAAACAAAAAAGGCAGGCCTACCTGGCCTGCCTCCTGCTCGGATTGTCCCGGCACATTCAGCCGTGCAGCCTGACCGCCAGCTCTGCCACGTGCTTGCCCTGATACCGGGCGATGTTCAACTCCTTCTCACTGGGCTGGCGCGAACCGTCACCACCGGCAATGGTTGAGGCACCGTACGGCGTGCCGCCATTCACCTCGGAGATGTCGAAGAAGTCGGGAATGCCGTAACCCAGCGGCACAATCACCATGCCGTGGTGTGCAAGGGTGGTCCAGAAGGAACTGATCGTATGTTCCTGGCCGCCGCCGGTGCCGGTTGAGGTAAACACGCTGGCAACCTTGCCGTGCAGCTTACCTTCGGCCCACAGCCCACCGGTCTGGTCCAGGAAGGTGCGCATCTGCCCGGCCATGTTGCCAAAGCGGGTCGGAGTGCCGAAGATGATGGCGTCGTAATCCGCCAACTCTTTGGGGTCCGCCAAAGGTGCGCCCTGATCTTCCTTGCCGCCGGCGCTCCGAAACGCCTGATCGGGCATGGTCTCAGGCACGCGCTTGACGATGACCTCAGCGCCGGAAACAGCCTTGGCACCCTCGGCGATGGTGTTCGCCATGGTTTCGATGTGACCATACATTGAATAATACAGAACAAGAATCTTAGCCATTTTCTGAAACCTCCTGGGTCTTCATTTGTGATATGGGTTCAGATTAGCCAAGAGCGGGAAACGGTAAAACCGGAAGATTTCCGCAAAGTCATTCAGTTTTTTCGAACAAACGCGTACAGCGGTCATTAGCGAGCCATTGCGTACACGTGTACGCTCAAGTACCTTAGCGCTCATGATTCACAGAGATCCCACCCCGATGACAAGCTCTGAAACCAGCACACAAAATACCCACCAGCGCATTGAGGAGTGGCTGAACAGCGCCACCCACGGCCTTGGCGCCGCGCTCAGTGTAGTCGGAACTGTGGCTCTGATTGCCGCCGCCAGTCAGATGGGCGATGCCTGGAAAATCGTCAGCTTCAGCATCTTCGGCGCATCGCTGATCCTGCTCTATCTGGCATCGGCGCTCTACCACGGCACCCGTCACCCGGAGCTGAGATCCCTGTTCAAAACCCTCGATCATTGTGCGATTTTCCTGCTGATTGCCGGCACCTACACGCCGTTCCTGCTGGTCAACCTGCGGGGCACAACGGGCTGGACGCTGTTCGCGATCATCTGGTCGCTCGCGTTCGCCGGCGTGGTGCTGAAAGTGATTTTCAGAAACCGGTTCAAGCTTGCGCGGGTGGGAATTTACATCGCCATGGGCTGGCTGATCACCTTTGCCTCGTCCGATCTGGTGGCCAACCTGAGCGAGACCGCCCTGTACCTGACCATTGCCGGCGGCGTGGTCTACACTGCGGGCGTCATTTTCTACCTCGCAGACCGCATTCCCTATATGCATGCGATCTGGCATCTGTTCGTGATTGGCGGCAGCGCCCTGCACTTCAGCGCTATCTACTACGGCGTTCTGCCCCACACCGCGGCGCTGTAAGGCAGAACGCTCACCCGCTCACTCGTCGTGAGGGATCGGGTCCGGGCTGCGATCCCAGCCCACCAACGCCAGTGTTGCCACCACGCCGAGCAACAGACCTTGCCAGGGTTCAAAAAACGCCAGCGCCGCACCAATCAGCACTACGGTTCCCCGCGAGGCGTTATCCCGTGGAATCGACATGGCAATGTAGGCGCAGGCGAAGCCGGTCAGTACCAGCGTCAGCGACAGCGCTATGCCCAGCAGCGGCTTCAGGCCTGTCAGAAGCGGCAGCAGGAAGTAGATGAACGGCAGCCCCATCAGATAGTAGGACGCCAACCCGCTGTGCAGGCTGCCCATGGCCTTGGGCCCCTGTTTCCAGCGCTGCACCACAATCACGTGCACCCCGGTCCAGACCGCGCCCTGTGTCGGAAAGAACGGCGCGACAATGCCCATGATGGTATTGCGAATCGACAGTGAGAAATGGGTGCGGTTCAGGTTGATATCGATGTGCTCGTCTTTGCGCGCTTTCAGACCATCACGCAGCACCTCATTGCCGGTCACCAGATCGCCGAACAGAATAATGTACGCAATCAGCGCCAGAGGAATGCTCTGCAGGATCATCTCCTGCGACGGCCAGCCATTGACCAGCGGAGACGCTTTGGCGAAGGCCTCACCCAGTGGTGGCACAATGAAGCCCCACTGGATGTCGAAGCTCACCTCGCCCACCAGCGGCCCGATCATCGCCGCCGCCAGAAACCCCGGCAACAACCCCAGCGAACCCAGCAGGAAGAAGAACCGGTTCCGTGCCTTGAGTTTCTGCATCGGGACCGAGAACGTGAAAATCAGGCAGATTGCGCAGGCAAGCGCGGTGGCAATGGGCTGCTCCAGCAGGAAGCGCTCGGCGTCATCAACAAACACCCGCTTGAGTGCGGCAATAGCGGCGCCCAGTATGATGCCGGCCTTGAGGGTATCCGGCAGCCAGATCACGAAACGCCGGCCCAGCCCGGTGATGCCGAGCGCAAGCACAAGCGTGGCGAAGACCAGACTCAACGCCGTCATGGCCTGGAAGCGGGCCATCGGGTCTTCATACCCGCCGATAACAAACGCCAGTATCAGCGGCAGCGCCGGGGTAATCCATCCCCCGGCATAGGGTTCGCCGAACACTATGACTGCGGAGGCGATCAGGGAGGCATGAATCATTGACAGAGCGACAGCTTCCTCGAAACTCAATCCGAAAAACGCCGTCATCACCGGGATCAGTGCCAGCCCGGTCGCTGCTGACACAAAGAGCCCCTGTATAAATTCGGACCAACACAGCCGTGTGTGGTAAAACGGAACGCGGAAAGTGAATGGCCCCCAGCGCCACCCGGCTAACTCAGGTCTTTCTGCCATGATCGGTTACTCGCTTTTTTTGGATTTATTGTTCGTGAGATGATTATGGAAAGGGTTTCACCATAGCGCGAATGAATATTACTGATCGACGCGCATAAACAGTGATAATCCCCGAGCCATATCGATGCCTTGGGCCGTCCACCACTCCATTGCCTGCCCGAACTGACATGAACTCGATCGAGGACCCCGGCATGCCCAAATGGCTGGTAAAAACAGAACCATCGGAGTGCAGCATTGACGATTTCGCCAATGCCAGCGGGCAAACCATCCCATGGGATGGAGTTCGCAATTATCAGGCCAGGAATTTCCTCCGGCAAATGCAGGTCGGCGACCAGGTGCTGGTTTACCACTCCAGTTGCAAACACATCGGTATTGCCGGTGTCGTCAAGGTGGTGGAGCCCGCTTATACGGACCCGACACAGTTTGATCCGGACTCACGGTATTACGATTCCAGGAGCGCACCAGACCAGCCTCGCTGGCAGGCGGTTGATATGGCGTTTGTCAGCAAACTGCCACGCCTGCTGGCTCTTGACTCGATAAAGCTTCGCCCGGGACTGGAAGGACTGCCGTTGGTCAAGAAGGGGAACCGACTCTCGGTGATGCCGGTCACCGAAGATCAGTGGGCCATCCTGCTGGCCGATCGCTGATCAGAGGTGGATCTATCCAATCCGGTCCGGGGCCGATAAAATTCTACCCCCTCGCCCGCAATCTCTGGAGCTCTTGTTCACCATGTCGTCAGAATTGAGTCCTGTATCCGGTTTTGAGCAACTGCGCCGCATTGAAGCCAGCAAGCTGTTCCAGGGCGCCGTCATCGCCATTATCATCCTGTCTGCCCTGACCATCGGCGCCAAGACCTACGATATGCCGCCGCTGATCGAGCAGAGTCTCAGCCTCCTAGACAACGCCATCACGCTCTTCTTCCTGATGGAAATTCTCTTTCGCTTCGGGGTATGCCAGGACAAGAAGCGCTTCCTGCTCGATGGCTGGAATCTGTTCGATACTCTGGTGGTCATCGGCAGTCTGATTCCGCTGGATAATTCGGAAGCGGTGTTGCTGGGTCGCCTGCTTCGGGTATTCCGGGTGTTGCGACTGGTCTCGGTGGTGCCGGAGTTGCGTTTCCTGATCAACTCTCTGCTCAAGGCCATCCCGCGCATGGGCTATATCGTGCTGCTGATGTTTATTATTTTCTACATCTACGCGGCCATGGGTTCGATGTTTTTTGCCAGGGTGGATGAAGTGCTGTGGGGCGATGTGTCCATCGCCATGCTCACCCTGTTCAGAGTTGCCACGTTCGAAGACTGGACGGATGTGATGTATGCAACCATGGAGCACTACCCGCTCAGCTGGATCTACTACCTGACCTTTATTTTCCTGACCGCGTTCGTGTTCCTGAATATGATGATTGGCGCCATTCTGGAAGTGATGAGCGAGGAGCAGAACGCCAAACAGGCGCAAGAGGCCCATGACGAGAGAGATGAGATCGCCCGTCAGTTAAAAGCGGTGCAGGAGCAGTTGCAGATACTGAGCGAACAGATGGCGAAGAAACCGGGGGACCGCTAGCCGGCCCCCGGATGACCGATCACGCAGGCGGTGCTCAGAACGGCTTGGCAATGGCCAGATGGAATATCGCCATCACCTGAATGAACGCCAGGACCGTGGCAGTCAGGCGCACCGGCAGGCTTTTGGTCTGTTTCAGCGCAAACACACCCGCCACAATGTAACCCACCAGCAGGAAGATCTTGGCCGTCACCCAGCCGTGAACAAACGGCATCCACGGAGTCACAAAGATCAGACTGATAGCTGCCACCAGCAGCACGGTGTCGTTGGCATGGGGAATCCAGCGCAATGGCGTCTGCCGCCAGTTAGGTTTGCCTACCGCATCCAGCAGCAGCCGCAGTGCGAGCAGTACCACGGTGAGGTAAGCCGTGGTCATGTGCAGGCTTTTGAGTATCATGTATGTGCTCATAGGTCCTTCCGTTGTGGATCAAAACGATAGCCGCATTGTACGCACAGTTGGCGAGACTGGGGTATGGTATTTCCTTGACCCCGTTGCTCCGCGGCGGCAATCATCAACTAATGGTCAATACCCATCCGCAAATTTCCCGCTACAGTATAAGAAACCATTTTGTAACAGGGATAACCGCACAATGCCCCCAGAACAGTACCCCGACCACTTCGACAAAGAAGACCTCATCAAGTGTGGTCACGGCCAGTTGTTTCCCGGCGCGATGCGACTGCCTATTGACGAAATGCTGATGGTGGACCGCATCACCCACGTGGGCGCGGGCGATGGCCTCTACGGCAAAGGCAGCCTGGTGGCGGAACTGGATATCGATCCGGACCTGTGGTTCTTCCGGGTCCATTTCCAGAGTGATCCGGTGATGCCAGGGTGCCTTGGGCTCGACGCCATGTGGCAGCTGGTAGGGTTCTATCTGGCCTGGTCCGGCGGCGAGGGCAAGGGTCGGGCACTGGGTGCCGGAGAAGTGAAATTCTTCGGCCAGGTACTGCCCACCAACAAGAAGGTGCGCTACTACCTGGACATCAAACGCCTGATCAAGCGTAAACTGACCATGGCCATCGCCGATGGCCGCATGGAAGTGGATGGCAAGGAAATCTACACCGCCAAAGACCTGCGGGTAGGCCTGTTCACATCCACCGATGATTTTTAGGAGCTCACAAGATGCGTCGTGTTGTCGTTACCGGCATGGGGATTGTCTCCAGCCTTGGCACCAACCAGAAAGAAGTTTCCCAGTCCCTGAAAGAGTCGCGCTCCGGCATTGGCTTCAGTGAGGAGGCCCGCGATAACGGCCTTCGCAGCCACGTGTGCGGCCAGATCAATCTGGATCTCAAGGAACTGATTGATCGCAAACTCTGGCGCTTCATGTGCCCGGCCTCCGGCTACACCTACCTGGCCATGCTCGAAGCCATCGAGCAGGCCGGCCTGACCGACGAGCACATCAAGGCGGACACAACCGGCATCATCTTCGGTCAGGGCGGCGCCTCGACCGTGGAACTGCTCGATTCCATCGACACCCACCGCGAGCGCGGCATTCGCCGTGTTGGTCCCTATCGCGTGCCACGCACCATGGGTAGCGCCATCAACGCCTCGATCGCGACCGGTTTCGGTATTCGCGGCATCAACTACGGCATCACCTCGGCCTGTGCCACCAGCGCGCATTCCATCGGCCATGCCGCCGACCAGATCGCGCTGGGTCGCCAGAACGTGATGTTCGCCGGCGGTGGTGAAGACATTCACTGGACCCTGAGCCTGCTGTTTGACGCCATGGGTGCGTTGTCTACCAAGTACAACGACACCCCGGAACTGGCATCAAGGACCTACGACGCCGACCGGGATGGCTTTGTGATCTCGGGCGGTGGCGGCGTGCTGGCACTGGAAGCCCTGGAACACGCGGAAGCGCGGGGCGCAAACATTCTGGCGGAGCTCGTCGGATTCGGCGCCACCTCTGACGGCGCCGACATGGTCGCGCCAAGCGGTGAAGGCGCTGTGCGCTGCATGCAGCAGGCGATGAAGGGCCTGGACGGCGACATCGATTACATCAACACGCACGGCACCAGTACACCCGCCGGCGATGTGACCGAGCTGAAAGCGCTGCGGGAAACCTTCGGCGACAGGATTCCACCGCTGAGCTCCACCAAACCTCTGTGCGGCCACGCCCTCGGCGCGGCGGGTGTGCACGAGGCGATTTACAGCCTGCTCATGCTGCGGGAAGGCTTCATTGCGCCGTCGGCCAACATTCAGACCCTGGATGAGGGCGCCGAAGGCTACCCGATCGTGCGGGAGCGCATGGACAATCAGAACCTGAACCTGGTGATGAGCAACAGCTTCGGTTTCGGTGGCACCAACGCCACCCTGGTGTTCAGGAAATTCTGAGGCGGCTCAGGACAGCCTGACCGAACGGTATTCAGCCGGGGATGTTCCCATCCAGCGCTTGAAAGCCCGGCTGAATGCGCTCAACTCCGAAAACCCGAGCTGCTCGGCAATTTCCACCAGCGGCTTGGTTTTGTCCTGCATGTAAGACAGCGCCTGCTTGCGGCGAACGTCCTCCAGCAAGCGGGCGAAGGTCAGCCCCTCACGTTTCAGTTTTTTGTGCAGCGTGTACCGACTCATGTTCAGCTGCGACGCCACCACTTCCACACCAACCTTGCCGCGGGCAAGTTGCACGCTGATCAGGGAACTCACCCGGACACTCAGCGAAACCCGCACCACCTCTGGCGCCAGAGGCTTTGATGCCATGCCTGATACCTCCTCAACCGGGCCTGTGGCCCACTAAGCCAATGAACAGAGCGTACACATGTTAGCCGAAAACAATCAATACGACTTTTGCGCTCGATCAACGTTGCACTCACAAACCGCTGACATTAACCGGCAACCATTTCAGCAAGGTTGCAGAATGCCCGGGAGACAAGACCTGGTAGCCAGCACTTAGTGCCCCAAGGGCCGATTAAGGTATAATCAGCGCACGCACGATTTAATACCTGACTATTTTACTCTGGTATTGTATAATCGCTGCCCAGAAGCAACGGATTCAGCCCGTCGAATGACCCCTTGCGGACATCGGGCACATCACAATCCGTCATCCAAAAAGCGATTGCAGGGCGTACTCACAGGATGAGCGACCACTGCAACACCTGAACTGATGACATCCGCCCGACAGTTCCAACAGCGATGCTGCCGGCGACACCAAGGGCCCTGCGCCCACGATGAGAGATACGGAGCGACGATCATGGCGACCACCGATAAAGAGGTGAACGAGCTGATCAAACGGGAATACGAACACGGTTTCATTACTGAAATCGAATCCGACACGTTCGAACCCGGCCTGAACGAAGACGTAATCGCCCGCCTTTCTGCGATCAAGAAAGAGCCGGAGTGGATGCTGGAATGGCGCCTGAAAGCTTACCGTCGCTGGCTCGAAATGGACGAGCCAGACTGGGCGCACGTGGGCTACCCCAAGGTGGATTACAACTCCATCTCCTACTATTCCGCGCCCAAGCGCAAAGAAGATATGCCCCAGAGCCTGGATGAAGTGGATCCCGAGCTGCTGAAGACCTACGAGAAACTGGGCATTCCCCTGCATGAGCGCGAGAAGCTGGCAGGCGTGGCCGTGGATGCGGTGTTCGATTCCGTGTCCGTCGCCACCACCTTCAAGGAGCCGCTGGCCAAAGCCGGTGTGATTTTCTGCTCCATCTCCGAAGCGGTCCGTGATTATCCGGAACTGGTGCAGAAGTACCTGGGCACCGTGGTTCCCCACGGCGACAACTTCTTCGCTGCCCTGAACTCGGCGGTGTTCTCCGATGGCACCTTTGTCTATGTGCCCAAGGGCGTGCGCTGCCCGATGGAGCTGTCCACCTATTTCCGCATCAACGCGGCCAACACCGGCCAGTTCGAACGCACCTTGATCATTGCTGAAGACAGCAGCTACGTCAGCTACCTGGAAGGTTGCACCGCACCGATGCGCGACGAAAACCAGCTGCACGCGGCGGTGGTCGAACTCGTGGCACTGGACGATGCCCAGATCAAGTATTCCACAGTGCAGAACTGGTACCCGGGAGACGAGAACGGCAAGGGTGGCATCTTCAACTTTGTCACCAAGCGCGGCGCCTGCATTGGCAAGAATTCCAAGATTTCCTGGACCCAGGTGGAAACCGGCTCGGCCGTTACCTGGAAGTATCCCAGCTGCGTGCTGCGGGGCGACAACAGCGTCGGCGAGTTCTATTCCGTAGCGCTGACCAACAATTTCCAGCAGGCCGACACCGGCACCAAGATGATTCACCTGGGCAAGAACACCTCCAGCACCATCATCTCCAAGGGTATTTCTGCCGGAAAGAGCTCCAACGCCTACCGTGGCCTGGTGAAATTCGGCCCGGGAGCCGAGGGTGCCCGCAACTTCACCCAGTGCGACTCACTGTTGATCGGTGATCGCTGTGGTGCCCACACCTTCCCGTACATCGAGAGCAAGAATAAATCCGCCATCGTCGAGCACGAGGCCACCACCTCCAAGGTCAGCGATGAACAGATGTTCCTCTGCCGCCAGCGCGGCATCGAACCGGAACAGGCGGTTTCCATGATCGTGAACGGCTTCTGCAAGGAAGTGTTCAAGGAGCTGCCCATGGAGTTCGCCGTGGAAGCCGGCAAGCTGCTCGAAGTGAGCCTTGAAGGCTCGGTGGGTTAACGGCCGCTGCACCTTATTGGCAGATAAACGAATTCATACTGTTCAGAGAAGAGAGAATCCGACAAATGCTCAGCATCAAGAACCTGCACGCCTCCGTCGAGGGCAAAGAAATCCTCAAGGGCATCAACCTGGAGATCAAGGCCGGGGAAGTTCACGCCATCATGGGCCCCAATGGCTCCGGTAAGAGCACCCTGTCCCAGGTGCTGGCAGGCAACGAAGCATTTGAGGTGACCGAAGGTGAAGTCACCCTGAACGGTGAAAATCTGCTGGAGCTGGAAACCGAAGAGCGTGCCCGCGAGGGCATCTTCCTGGCGTTCCAGTATCCGGTGGAGATTCCCGGGGTCAGCAACCTGCAGTTCCTGCGCACTGCGGTGAACGCCATGCGTCAGCACAAGGGCGAAGGCGAAATGAACGCCGCCGAGTTCATGAAGCTGGCCAAAGACGTGTCCAAACAGGTGGACCTGGACCCGGCGTTTCTCAAGCGCGGCGTGAACGAAGGCTTCTCGGGTGGCGAGAAGAAGCGCAACGAGGTCATGCAGGCCCTGCTGCTGCAGCCGAAGCTGGCGATCCTGGATGAAACCGATTCCGGCCTCGACATCGACGCCCTGCAGGTAGTGTCCAACGGCGTCAACGCACTGCGGGCCGAGGACCGCGCCATCCTGATGGTGACCCATTACCAGCGCCTGCTCAACCACATCGTGCCGGACTACGTGCACGTGCTGGCCGGCGGCAGGATCGTCAAATCCGGCGGCCGAGAGCTGGCCCTGGAGCTGGAAGAGCGCGGTTACGGCTGGCTCGGCATCAAAGACGAAGAAGCAGCCAACTCAGCCAACTGAGGGAGAGCGGAATGAAATCAGCACCAACCTTATCCGCCGCGTTCCTCCATCCGGCCGGGCAATCGCTGCCTGAGCCGCTGCTGGCGCTGCGCAAGCAACGGGGCACGGCGTTGGTGGATATGCCTCTGCCAACCCGAAAAACCGAAAACTGGAAGTACTCCAGCAAGTACCTGAAGCTGACCGACGAGATAGCCATTTCGCTGCCGGCGGATCGCAAATCGGGCAGCAGCCTGGCAGTGCCGGGCTACAAGGTCGTATTCCTGAACGGCGTGATGATGCCGGAAGCCAGTGAATACCCGGACCTCAGTGGCATCACCATCGAGCGCTTCAGCGACCTGGATGACGACACCGCCACCACCCTCGCCGAGCGTATGGACAGCACGCTCGACAACAACGCGGTGCAGATGGCGCGGCTGAACTCTGCCCGCTTCGAGGATGGCCTGCTGATCCGGCTCGCAGCAGACGCCGTGCTGGAGCAACCGCTGTTCATCGTTCACGAAGTCACCGCGGACGCCAGCGGTTCGGCGTACCCGCGCATCTTCGTGGAAGCCGGCCGCAACAGCCAGATCACCCTGGTGGAGGAGTACATCTCCAGTGGCAGCGAGTCGGTCATGGTCAATACCGTCACCGAGCTCGCCCTGGCCGACGGCGCCAACGTCACCAGCATTCGCCTCAACACGGAAGGCGAGAACGTGCAGCACATCGGTGCCACCGGTGTTCGTCAGCAGCGCAGCTCACGCTTCGAGAGCCACTGCGTCGGCTTTGGCGGTCCGCTGCGCCGGCACGACCTGCAGGTTCGTCTGGAAGGTGAAGGCGCCGAGTGCAAACTCAACGGCGTGGTGGTTACCCAGGGCAAACAGCATTACGACAACCACACCACCATCGAACATGTGGCCGCCCACTGCAACAGCGAGGAAACCTATCGCAATATTGCAGCGGACCAGTCCCACGCGGTGTTCAATGGCCGCATCCATATCCATCAGGATGCCCAGAAGTCCAATGCGGACATGAACAACAAGAACCTGCTGCTGTCCAATGGCGCAGAGATCGACACCAAACCGGAGCTGGAAATTTACGCCGATGACGTCAAATGCGCTCACGGCGCCACCATCGGCCAGCTCGATGAGGTTTCGTTGTTCTATCTGGTGTCTCGTGGCATCGGCCGGCGGGAAGCCAACGTATTGCTGACCATGGCCTTTATCAACGAACTGGTTGAGCAGATTCCGGTGGCACAGGTACGGGAGACCGCCCAGGCCCGGCTGAACCAGTTCTTCGACCAGACTTTCGAGGGGGCGTAACCGGTTATGACCGACCTGTCCGTGGCAAGAACAGCACACCAATCCGCGTTTGACGTAGACGCCATTCGCCGTGACTTTCCGATCCTGTCACAACAGGTGAACGGCAAGCCGCTGGTGTATCTGGATAACGGTGCTTCCGCCCAGAAACCGACGGCGGTGCTGGATGCCATGGACCGTTATTACCGGGAAATGCACTCCAACGTTCACCGGGGCGCCCATACCCTGGGCGACCGGGCCACGGCGGCGTTTGAAGGTGCCCGGGAAACCGTGCGCGGCTTCCTGAACGCGGAAAGTACCAGAGAGATCATCTGGACCCGCGGGACCACCGAGGCGATCAACCTGGTGGCCAACGGCCTGGCCCCGCGCCTGAAGGCGGGTGACGAAATCCTGGTGAGCCATATGGAGCACCACGCCAACATCGTGCCCTGGCAGATGATCGCCGAGCGCACCGGCGCGAAAGTGGTGCCCATTCAGGTCACACCGGAAGGTGAGCTGGATCTGGACTCGTTCAACAGCCTGCTCAACGATCGCACTCGCATCCTGGCCATCACCCACGTATCCAACGTGCTGGGCACGGTCAATCCGGTGGCGCCACTGATCGAACAGGCCAAGGCACGCGGCGTGGTGACGCTGCTGGATGGCGCCCAGGCGGTGCCCCACTACCAGCCTGATGTGCAGGCACTGGGCTGCGATTTCTATGTGTTCTCGGCCCACAAACTGTTCGGGCCCACGGGCATCGGAGTGCTTTACGGCAAGGCACAATTGCTGGAGGAGATGCCCCCGTACCAGGGCGGCGGCGAGATGATCGAGCGGGTGTCGTTCGAGCGCACCACCTGGAACACCCTGCCCTACAAATTTGAAGCCGGCACCCCGGCGATTGCCGAGGCGGTTGGCCTTGGCGCGGCGGTTGACTACCTTGGCGGCCTGAACCGGCCAGCCATGGAAGCAGCCGAGAAGGCCCTGCTGGACCGCGCCAACCAGCTGGTGGAAACCGTGCCGGGCATGGAAGTCATTGGCACAGCGAAGCACAAGGTGCCGGTGATATCCTTCAAGATTGCCGGCCTGCACCCCAGTGATATCGGCACGCTGCTGGATCAGCAGGGTATCGCCATACGCACCGGCCACCACTGTGCCATGCCGCTGATGGATTTCTACGGAGTTCCCGGTACTGCCCGGGCCTCCTTTGCGTTCTACAATACGTTGGACGAGGTGGAGCAACTGTTCGCCGCCTTGCAGAAAGTCCAGCGTCTGTTTGCCTGATGGAGGTGACCTTATGACAGCCGAAATCTTCACCCCGACGGTCGCCGTCACCATGACCCCCAGCGCCGTCAAGCACGTGCGCAAACAACTGGATAAAAAGCCCGACGCCAAAGGTATCCGCCTGGCCATCAAGAAGAGTGGCTGCTCCGGTTTCAAGTATGAAACCCAGTGGGTGGAAGACACCGCTGTTGACGACAAGGTGTTTCATATCGATGGCGTGGATGTGTTCGTGAAGGAAGAGCACCTGCCACTGGTGAACGGCATCGAGATCGACTTTGTCACCGAGGGCGTGAACTCCATGTTCCAGTTCCGCAACCCCAACGCCACGGCCGAGTGCGGCTGTGGTGAGAGCTTTACTGTCGCGTAAACTGCGGCGCCACAGATTGAAAACAGCGAGGCCAGAACAGGCATGCAAGAACGGGAAGTCGTCCTGACCAAACGCGAGGTGGAAGCGCGCCTTGTGCCTTCCGGCACGGAAATCATGATTCCGTCGGATACCTTTGTGACCATCACCCAGTCCCTGGGCGGCACGTTCACCGTGGCGGTCAACGGCAACCTGGCCCGCATTGAGGGCCACGACGCCGATGCCCTCGGCAAGCAGCCGCTGGAAAGCAGTTTCGATACCCCGGAAGACGGCACCGTCAATGAAAACCAGGTATGGGAAGCCATGCGCAACTGCTACGACCCGGAAATTCCGGTCAACGTGGTTGATCTCGGCCTGATCTACGAGTGCAACATCGAGAACGGGACCGAGGAAGGCAACCACATCTTCGTCAGAATGACCCTGACGGCCGCCGGTTGTGGCATGGGCCCGGTGATCACCGAGGACGTCCGCCGCAAGCTCGAGCACGTGCCCAATGTGGATAAGGTCACGGTGGAACTGACCTTCGATCCGCCCTGGAGCAACGACATGCTCACCGACGAAGCCAAGCTTGAATTGGGGATGCTGTAAATGACCGCCAGCAAAGACACTTTCGTGAACAACCCGCTCGGGAAAGACACCACACTGGACGATGTGCTGGACGGCTTCGAGTTTCTGGACGACTGGGAAGAGCGCTACGCGTTTATCATCGATCTGGGCAAGCAGTTACCCGCGTTTCCGGAACAGGCCCGCATTGAGGAAAATTACGTGCACGGCTGCCAGAGCCAGGTGTGGCTGACTCATCATTACGATGAAGACAGCGGCAAGCTGTTTCTGTTGATCGATTCCGACGCAATGATCGTGCGCGGCCTGGCCGCTATTATCCTGGTGGCCCTGAATGGCAAGAGCCCGCGGGATCTGCTGGCCACCGACATCGACGAGCTCTTCGAGAAGCTGGATCTGTTCCGCCACATCTCGCCGACCCGCGGCAACGGCCTGCGGGCCATGGTCGGCAAGATTCGCGACACGGCTGCCCGGGTGGCAGTTGCCTGATTACCAGATAATCGCTACATCATCCCGCTGAATATTGATCTCGCCGCCCGACAGCGGCATCTCGCCATTGCTGAAATCCGGGTGCACGTTTCGCAGCGTCACCCGGGTCTGGCTGTCTGACAGCTCCGGCGTCCCGCCAAGCGAGTCGAAGAAACGCTGACTGCGATACAGATTCAGCTCATCCCCCGGCCGCAGACCAGCGGTCGCGCCGGATGCCAGCGTGACACGGTTACCATCGACCCGGGTAACCCGGGTAATAAATGGCTGACAGGTCAGCGCCTCCTGCACTGCCGAACCCATGTCCGCCATCACCTTACCCACTGCCTGACCGTAAGCCGTCTCGTCAAAGCCGGCTGAATCAAAACCCGCTGATGCACCCGGGCCCGCATCCCATTTCGCTTCCGTGGCAAATCGTTGCTGGTAGATCGGCGCGCCACTGAATCCGTCAAACACCATCATGTCCGCCACAAAGCGCCGGTTCTGGTTGGCGGCACCCACTCCCCGTTGGATGCGATCAATCACCGATGTCCCCCACGCGGCAGGATCGGAAACGCCGAGATCCCGGATCACGCCGGTGACCACAAACTGCACATCCATTTCACGCGCCACCTGGATCACGTTGGTGAGGCGGTTATCGAAACCCTGTTGTGTGGGCGCGTTGAGCAGATCCTGGAACAGACGCGACGTGGTAGCACCGAAGACCTGCAGGTGCCCGGTCTCGTGCAAGGCAGCCTGCAACCGCTGCGGCAAGATTTCGCCGGCATCGCTGATACGACCAACTCGCGCCTGATCCGGATAAAGGATCGGAAAACCGGTGACCGCCACCCGCTTTTTCAGGTCGGCGGCGTCGCCGGCACCGCAACTGGCACCCTCTGACATGTCGGCCCGCACCGTGACGCGCAGCAAATCACCACGGCGGTATTCATCCACGATGCGCGCGTCTCTCGCCCGCGCTGACGACGCCACCTGAACCCGGGATTCGGTCACTACGCCATTCTCCATGGTGTCGTGACTACTGATCTGCGCCTCATACTGCAGCGACACATCGCGCAGGGCCGCCTTGCGCGCCTGCTCCCGCGCCGCCTCCAGATCACCGTTGTAGATGGTGGCGTGGCCCACGCCTTCCAGCACCACGGCCTGGGCCACAGGGTAAACCAGCAGGTTAACTGCCAGGGTTACTAACAGGAGAATCCGCGCAGCGTTCATGGGCATTCGGTCACTCATTCAGGCATTTGGTCAGTCAAGGTAATACAGCGAATCAACACTGCGGCTCTGGACGTCACCGGTGCTGTCGTTGTCTGTGGGCATGGGGATCGGGCACAGATCCTGAACCTGCCGGTCGGAAACATCGGCAACACAGGCGCGGAACCGCGGCTCCAGCTTCAGCTCCATCACGGTTTCAATCACCCCATCACTGTGCTCATTCACCGCCACCATTTTGGCGCCACGGATGTAGCTGTCGACATAAGTGCGGAACATGTCGTTGCGCAACACAAAGTCATTGACCGTAGAGCTGCCATAGACCACGGTGCCGTACACTCGCTCAGCCAGATTGCGATAGGCATCCAACTGGGAGGCACGCCTTGCCAGCAGTCGCTTACGGGTGTTCAGGCGATCCCCCGACACATCCTCATAGGTGCCGAAACCGCTCACCCGAACCGTGATCGGATCCAGCTTCCGGTCTCGGTCGTCACCTTTCTGATGGCTCCCCATCGGGGCGCAGCCTGCCATTGCCAGGGCCAGCAGGGGTACCACTATCCAGCGCAGGGTCATGTTCATTCTCCGCAAAGTCTCGTTTCAGGGCTCCAATTGTCTGTTCCATGAAAGAATCACGCCATGTTTCCTAACCCCTTGATTAGCTAAACGACCTCCACCGAGCCACACCGTTTCCGCCCCAGGCGCCGGGGACGGGCGGCAAAAAAATACCGCCATTTACATCCGGAAAACAAACCGTTACCAGTTCACCGGTGTGTGGGCTCGGAAACTCTTTTAACCTGACAGGCGTGTCACCGAGCCCCCATATAACAAGAGCAAACAGGTAACCGCCACATGATTGATCATCGTCTGAGCAAGCTGTCCATTGCCATCGGCCTCTCCATTGCCACCTCTGCCGCCTTCGCGAGCCCGCAGGCCTTCATGTCCTCGCGCTCATTTGCCATGGGTGGCACCGGCGTGGCAATGGCCCAGCCGGCGGCGGCCGGCATGGCCAACCCCGCCATGCTCGCGGCGGACCATCACCAGTGGGTGGACGAATTCGGTCTCATACTGCCGTCGGTGAACGTGCGCTTTGCCGATGACAAAGAAACCATCGACCAGATTGATGATATCCAGGACACCATTGAGCTCGTGGAACAGAGCGCCAACCGCGCCGACGTGGCCGGGACCCAGGACGCCGCCGGCGCGCTGCGGAACCAGCTCAGCGACCTGAATCGCGACACCATGCGCGGAGATGTCGGTTTCGGTGTCGGTGTGGCGATTCCCACGTCATCGGTCTCCGTGGGGTTCTTCACCAGCGCCAGCCTGCGCACCACCGTTCGCGGAAACGTGACCAACGACGACCTGCAACGGCTGGAGGATATTGAAAATGGCACCATCGACGCGTTGGTGGGCGGGCGCGAGATTGGCGACAACCTGACGTCCGATGGCACGGTGCTGGCCTCTGCGGTTGCGGAAGTGGGCATCAGCCTCGCCAAAAGCTTCGAGCTCGCCAACGGGCAGCAGCTGCAAGTGGGCGTTTCTCCCAAGTACGTCCAGATGCGAACCTTTGAGTACGTTCAGACTGTCGGTGACTTCGAGGATGACGATTTCGACGATGACGAGAACGAAACCAAAGACAGCGGATTCAATTTCGACCTGGGTGCCGCCTATTCGTTCGGCGAGCAGAACCAGTGGAATGCCGGTGCCGTGGTTCGTAACGTGATCCCGATGGACCTCGACTCCGTCCGTGGCCGGGAGATGAAACTGGATCCCATGGTAACGGCCGCCATCGCCCATCGGGGTACTTTCCATGTGGTGACCGCCGAGCTCGACCTGACCAAACGGGAGGCGTTCGGTTACGAGGATGATACCCAGTGGCTGGCGTTGGGCGCTGAATTCGACGCGTTCCGCTACGCCCAGCTGCGCACCGGTATCCGGCAAAACCTGGCCAGCAACGACAATAACGACGGCATAGAAGAGAAAACCCAGCTCACCGCCGGTGTCGGGCTGTCGCCCTTTGGCGCCCGTCTCGACATCGGCGTGTTGTTCAGCGATGCGGAGGTCGGGGCCGCCATCGAACTGGGCGCGTCGTTCTGACAGAACGCGGCCGGTTTGCCTCGGCCGCGCCCAGCGCCGATAATCCACCGGACATTTCCCGTATTGGAGCACTCCCGGGCATATGGATATCTATCTGGTGGGCGGCGCGGTCCGCGATGAACTCCTCGGTCTCGAAGTGAAAGACCGGGACTGGGTGGTGGTGGGCGCCACACCGGACGACATGCTCAAACGCGGTTTCAAGCAGGTGGGTGCGGACTTCCCGGTCTTCCTGCACCCCGAGACCCGTGAAGAGTACGCCCTGGCGCGGACCGAGCGGAAAGCGGGTCGGGGCTATCATGGTTTTACTGTGTACAGCGCGCCGGACGTCACTCTCGAAGACGACCTGCGCCGCCGCGACCTGACCATCAATGCCATGGCTCGCACCGAAGCCGGCACCCTGGTCGACCCCTTCAACGGTCGGGCTGATCTCGACGCCCGGACGCTGCGGCACGTATCCGCCGCGTTTGCCGAGGACCCGCTGCGCATACTCCGCACCGCGCGCTTTGCTGCTCGCCTTGCCCCGATCGGGTTCCGGGTGGCGGATGACACCATGGCGTTGATGCGGCAGATGGTGGCAAACGACGAGGTCAGACATCTCGTCGCCGAACGGGTCTGGCAGGAAATCCAGCGCGCCCTCCATGAAAACGAGCCCGGCACCTTCTTTGAGGTACTGCGGGACTGCAACGCCCTCGCAGTAATGATTCCGGAGCTCGCCCCCGGAGACACCTTCAAGGCGGCATTGACGGCCCTTCGCCGCGCCTGCAACAGCAGCGATGACACCGGCACCCGTTTTGCGGCGCTGTTCTCTCCCCTGCCAGAGGACGACACCCGGGCCCGCGCGCGCGCCCTCAAAGCCCCTAACGACTGCCAGGATCTGGCCAGACTGACCAGTCAGCTTTGTCATACCCTTCAGCAACAGGACACTGCCGGCGTTGATGAGAGCACCTTGTTGGAGATTCTCGACGGCACCGACGCATGGCGACGCCCGGAGCGGTTCCAGCGTTTGCTCACGACCCTGTTCTGCGCACTGCCCGCGGAGATTCATGGCCTGATCCGGCTGCTCAAGGCCAGCGAACAGGCCGCCACCAGCGTTGAGGCCAGGGCGTTGCTGGCGCAGGGATTCAAGGGCAAGGCGCTGGGTGAAGCGATCCGGCAGGAGCGTCTGCAACGTATCGCCACACTGATCCATCAGCAGCAGGCCTGAGCCATGACTACTCCCTCCGTTGTCCTCATCACCGGCGCCGCTCATCGTCTTGGCGCCCGCACCGCCGAAGTCATGCACAGCCGTGGCTGGAACGTGGTGATCCACTACCGCTCCCGCAGTGAACAGGCGCAAGCGCTGGCCGACCGGCTGAACGGCGAGCGTCCGGACTCTGCAACGACGGTGCAGGCGGATCTGAGCGAGCCCGAGCAGGTGACCGCTCTGGCCGGCGCGGCAATATCCGCCTGGGGTCGGTTGGATGGCCTGGTGAATAACGCCTCGGTGTTCTACCCCAACCCCACCGAGGCCGCGACCCTGAGCGACTGGCACACCATCATGGGTGCCAACCTGCAGGCGCCGTTCTTCCTCGGCCAGGCCTGCCTGACGGCGCTGCATGAAACCGGCGGGGCCATTATCAACCTCATCGATATCTACAGTGAAAAGCCGCTGGCCGACCACCCGCTGTACTGCAGCAGCAAGGCCGGTCTGGCCGCCCTCACCCGCTCCTGGGCGAGGGATCTGGCGCCGGCGATTCGCGTCAATGGCGTTTCCCCGGGCGCGATCCTCTGGCCGGAGGGCGAAGGCGACGTGGATGAATCACACCAGCAATCGATTCTGGCCAGAACCCCCTTGGCCAGAACCGGCAACCCCGACGATATCGCCGGCACCATTGCCTTCCTGATGTGTGATGCACCTTTTATCACTGGTCAGATTATTGCGGTTGATGGTGGTCGTAGCCTGAACATGTAGCACCAAGACTGAGTGAGCGGAGGCGGGGCACCTCTCGACTTTCGTAGCTTTGGCCGCTCTCCACCTTTCCGATACAATGAATGCATCATTGACTCCCCAGCGCGAGGACACCAAATCCCGCGTAATCAGAACCGGAGAAAACCTATGCGTGATGTCGTCATTGTTGCCGCCAAACGGACCGCCGTGGGCAGTTTCGGCGGGGGACTGTCGAGCCTGCGGGCCGACCAGCTCGGGTCGGCAGTGATCAAGGCCCTTCTGGAGGAAACCGGCATCCCGGCCGGGCAGATCAATGAGATCGTCCTCGGCCAGGTGCTCACTGCCGGCTGTGGCCAGAATCCGGCGCGCCAGGCGGCCATCAACGCCGGCGTGCCCGCTTCGGTGCCCGCCATGACCATCAACAAGGTCTGCGGTTCGGGTCTGAAAGCCGTGCATATGGCGGTGCAGGCGATTCGCACCGGCGATGCCGAGCTGATGATTGCCGGCGGCCAGGAGAGCATGAGTCAGGCGCCCCACGTGTTGCCGAACAGCCGCAACGGCCAGCGCATGGGCGACTGGAACATGGTGGACACCATGATCAAGGATGGCCTGTGGGATGCCTTCAACGATTACCACATGGGTGTGACCGCCGAGAACATTGTCGATGAATACGGCATCAGCCGGGAAGAACAGGATGAATTTGCGGCTGCCTCACAGCAGAAGGCCGTGGCCGCCCGCAGTGCCGGCTATTTTGACGGTCAGATTGTTCCGGTCAGCATTCCACAGCGTAAAGGCGATCCACTGGTGGTCGACAAAGACGAGAACCCCCGTGACGGCGTCACCGCCGATGGCCTCGGAAAACTGCGCCCGGCGTTCAAAAAAGACGGCACGGTGACGGCGGGCAACGCGTCATCCCTCAACGATGGCGCCGCCGCGGTAATCGTCTGCAGTGCTGACAAGGCAAAAGAGCTGGGGCTGACACCGCTGGCGACGATCAGGGCCCACGCCAACGCCGGCGTTGATCCCACCATCATGGGCACCGGCCCGATTCCGGCGAGCCGTCGCTGCCTGCAGCTGGCGGGCTGGAGCGTGGATGACCTGGATCTGATCGAGACCAACGAAGCCTTCGCGGCCCAGGCCATTTCGGTGAACCGCGAGCTTGGCTGGGACACCACCAAGGTCAACGTCAACGGCGGTGCGATCGCCATCGGCCACCCCATCGGCGCGTCCGGCTGTCGCATCCTGGTCAGCCTGCTGCACGAGATGCAGCGCCGTGATGCCAAGAAGGGCCTGGCCACTCTCTGCATTGGCGGCGGCATGGGCGTGGCCCTCGCGGTTGAGCGCTGATTCCATGCTGCATGTGGTGCTGTACGAGCCGGAAATTCCGCCCAATACCGGGAATATCATCCGGCTGTGCGCCAATACCGGGTGTCGGCTGCATCTGATCGAGCCGCTGGGATTCAGCCTGGAAGACAAGCAGATGCGGCGGGCGGGGCTGGACTACAGCGAATACGCCACGGTGACCGTGCACAAGGATTACCAGGCTTTTCTGGATAGCGAACAACCAACAAGACTGTTCGGATTGACCACCAAAGGCAGCCAGCCCTATCACGAGACGGCGTTTCAGCCGGGGGACTACCTGATGTTCGGCCCGGAAACCCGGGGCCTGCCCGCCGCTGTGCGGGAATCGCTGCCCGCCAACCAGCGTCTGCGGGTGCCGATGCGCCCGCAGAGCCGCAGCCTGAACCTGTCCAATACCGCCGCTCTGGTGGTGTACGAGGCATGGCGGCAACTGGGGTTTGACGGTGCCGTCTGAGCACCGCGGCAGAAGCGGTGGCAGCAAAGCCCAGACATAAAAAAACCGGCATGCGCCGGTTTTTTTATGGGCAACTCATGGGGAATTCCCTCAGTGAGTCTGCTCCTCTTTGGCTTCACCCGCGCCTTCTTCCTGCTTGCGCTTGAGCGCCTGGGCATAGATAGCGTCAAAGTTCACCGGTGCCAGCATCAGGGCCGGGAAGCTGCCCTTGTTCACCACGCCGTCAATCGCCTCACGGGCATACGGGAACAGGATGGTCGGGCAATACGCGCCGAGCATCTGGCCCAGCTGCGGACCTTCAATGCCCTGCAACAGGAACACACCGGCCTGCTGAATCTCGACGATGTACGCCACCTTCTCACCCATTTTTGCGGTGACGGTCAGGGACAACACCACTTCATACTGGTTGTCGCTCACCTTGTTGTGGGAGGTGTTCAGGTCCAGGTTCACCTGCGGCTTCCACTGCTCCTGGAAGACCACCGGCGAGTTGGGAGATTCGAAGGACAGGTCCTTCACATAGATACGCTGCAGCGCGAATTGCGGCTGGTTCTGGTTTTCGCTGCCGGCGGCGCCTTGCTGATTCTCAGCCATGTTCAATCCTTTTCGTATTATTCAGTGTTTTACTTCTTGACCAGAGGAAGGTTACTGCTTTTCCAGTCCGCAATGCCACCATTGAGGCGGACCACGTTCTCATATCCTTCAGCTTTCAGCTGCTTGACCGCCATCGCGGAATGCTGGCCCATCTTGTCGGCCACAATAATCTGCTTGTCCTTGAACTTTTTCAGTTCATTGGCGCGGCCTTTAATGGCGTTCAGCGGGATATTGACCGAACCGGTAATGCGGCCCTCCGTGAAGTCTTTGCGATCACGGATATCCACCACCACGGCTTCGTCACGGTTGATCAGACTTACCGCTCCCTGCGCTGAGATCTTCTGCCCGCCACGACGGGACTCCAGCAGCAGAATCGCCAGCAGGAAAGCAACGAACAGCGACACCAGAATGTAGTGGTTGACGGCAAATTCAATAAACCTGTCCATGAAAACACCCAGTTAATTAGTTTGGCGGGATTATACACACCCGGCTCCGGTGACAGAAGGCAGACCTACGTGGCCTGACGGAATGAAAACGGTTAGAATCTGCACTTCCCTTTACAAACTTCAAAACCATACCGGATCAAGTGATGACTGCGACGCGTAAGCCGACTGCACTGATTATTCTGGACGGCTGGGGTCACCGCGACCCAGCCGACGACAATGCCATCAGCAACGCCAACACCCCCTTCTGGGACAAGCTCTGGCAGCAACAGCCGAAAACCCTGATCAACACCTCCGGTATGTTTGTGGGGCTGCCCCAGGGCCAGATGGGCAACTCCGAAGTTGGTCATATGAACCTGGGTGCCGGCCGCGTGGTGTATCAGAGCCTGACCCGCATCGACAAAGACGTTGAAGACGGCACCTTCGCAAAAAACCCGACACTGTGTGCCGCTATCGACAAAGCCGTAGGTAATGGACGTGCCGTTCATCTCATGGGGCTGCTGTCACCGGGCGGTGTGCATAGTCACGAGGATCATATTATGGCAACGGCCGAGATGGCCGCCGCCCGGGGCGCGAAGGAAGTGTATATTCACGCCTTCCTGGACGGTCGCGACATGCCACCGCGCAGCGCCAAGCCGTCGCTGGAAAAAGCCTCCGCCAAACTGAAGAGCCTGGGTGTGGGTCGTGTTGCCTCCATTGTTGGACGCTACTACGCCATGGACCGCGACAACCGCTGGGACCGCGTGGAAGCGGCTTACAACCTGATGACCCAGGGTGATGGCGAGTTTGTGGCAGCGGACCCGATGTCGGCTCTGGAGCAGGCCTACGAGCGCGGTGAAAACGACGAGTTCGTCAAACCCACCCGCATTCACAGTGCCGGTGAGCCAGAAGGCACCATCAACGACGGCGACGCGGTGCTGTTCATGAACTTCCGTGCCGACCGCGCCCGCGAAATGACACGCACCTTCGTGGACAAGCAGTTTGATGGTTTCGATCGTCGCAAACATCCGGAACTGGCGGATTTTGTGATGCTGACCGAGTACGCGGCTGATATCAGAACCGCCTGCGCCTACCCGCCGGAGCATCTGAGCAACGGTCTGGGCGAATACGTCTCGGCGCTGGGAAAAACCCAGCTGCGCATCTCCGAAACCGAGAAATACGCCCACGTAACCTTCTTCTTTAACGGCGGCCTGGAAACGCCGTTCGAGGGTGAAGATCGTATTCTGGTGCCCTCCCCCAAGGTGGCAACCTACGATTTGCAACCGGAGATGAGCGCCCCCGAAGTGACCGACAAACTGGTCGAGGCGATCAAGAGCGGCAAGTATGACCTGGTGATCTGCAACTACGCCAACGGCGACATGGTCGGTCACACGGGCAAGCTGGATGCGGCCATCAAGGCCGCCGAATGTCTGGACCAGTGCGTCAAACGCGTTGTCGAGGCGCTGGATGAAGTTGGCGGTGAGGCGCTGATCACCGCCGATCACGGCAACTGCGAGCAGATGACCGACCCCAGCTCCGGCCAGGTTCACACTGCCCACACCATCGGCCCGGTGCCGTTGGTGTACACCGGGCACCGCAAGATCAACCTGAAGGATGATGGCAGTCTGAGCGATGTGGCGCCATCACTGCTGACCCTGATGGGCCTGGAGCAACCAGCGGAAATGACCGGGCACAGCCTGGTAGACATCGATTGATCCGGCCTTTGCTGACCCGACTGCTGCTGATAGCGGCACTGCTCTGCAGTGCCCTGCCGGCAGTGGCCGAGGAAGAAGTGACTCCCGGCCAGATCAGGGCCCTGAAGGAACAGATCGCCGACATTGACCAATGGCTGGCGAAAGCCGAAAAGAATCGCTCCTCACTGGAACGGCAGCTGACGGACCTTGAGCGGGACATCGGCCGGCTGACCCGCGAACGGCGGGAGCTGCGGCAGCAGACGAAAGAACAGCAACAACGCCTGAAAGACCTCGAAAAACAGGAAACCGACCTCACCCGAACCCTGGCAAGCCAGCGCCAAAGCCTGAAAAAGCAGATCCGCGCCGCCTGGATGGAAGGCGACGCGCCAGCGGTCAAAGTTCTGCTCAATGAAATTGATCCGGACAGGATCGCCCGCACCATGACCTACTACGAGTATCTGAGCCGGGACACAGTACAGCGGCTGGAAGTGTTCAACGA
The DNA here is from genome assembly GCF_023156235.1 of Marinobacter goseongensis. Taxonomy (GTDB): domain Bacteria; phylum Pseudomonadota; class Gammaproteobacteria; order Pseudomonadales; family Oleiphilaceae; genus Marinobacter; species Marinobacter goseongensis. Next base: position 272,134 of record NZ_JAKZAI010000005.1, read on the forward strand.
GAATCTCCGGCAGTTGCGTGAAACCCGTCAGGACGTTCAGGTCACCCGCGTTCGCCTTGGCAAGCTGGAAAAGGACGTTGAACAACGCCAACAGGAACTGACGGCCAACAAGTCCAAGCGCCAGAAAACCCTCGCCTCACTGAATTCCGAGATCAGCGACCGCAAAGGCGTGCGGGAAGAGCTGGAGGCTGACCGGGAGCGCCTGGAGCTGCTGCTGCGGGAGGTGGAGGAAGCCATCGCCAGCATACCGTCACCCAACGAATCCAAGCCGTTCAAATCTCTACGTAACAAGCTGCCCTGGCCGGCCAAAGGCAAGGTGTTCAGCAATTTCGGCGAGCGCTATGCCGACGGCAAACTGCGCCGCAACGGCCTGATGATGAACACCACAGAAGGCGCCGACATCCGCGCCATTCATTATGGCCGGGTGGTGTTTGCCAATTGGCTCAGGGGCTTCGGGCTGATGACGATTGTCGACCACGGTGACGGCTACATGACACTTTATGGTCACAGCAGCAGCCTGTTCACCAGTCCCGGAGACTGGGTGGACGCCGGCCAGACCATCGCCGCCGCCGGCCGCACCGGCGGCACCGAAGATCCCGCACTCTATTTTGAAATCCGCCACAACGGCAAACCGGTCAACCCCCGCGGCTGGCTCGGCAAGTGAGACCCCTCCTGGGCCGGATGGCCAAGGGCTGACAAACCGGGACAGTAACGCCATACTGTCCGGACGGGCAGGGAACTGTTCAACCATCGGAATAAACACAGGATAAGTGAATGAGACGGGCCAGAAGTACACATCATGCCAACACCATCCGCGCACTGACTCTGATTGCCTGCTTTGTTGCACTTCCCGGCCTCAGCCACGCCCAGGCATCTGATGACCGAACCGATGAACTGCTTGAGGGCGTGCAGAACGGTGAACGGGTCCAGATTCAGTTACCCGACCCGGAAGAGCAGCTTCCGCTGGACGACCTGCGCAAATTCACCGAGGTGTTCAGCCGCATCAAAGACGCCTATGTGGAAGAAGTTGACGATCGCGAACTGCTGGAGAGCGCGATCAAGGGCATGCTGTCAGAACTCGACCCCCATTCCACGTACCTGGCCCCGAAAGATTATGAGCAGCTGGAAGAAAGCACTTCCGGCGAGTTTGGCGGGCTCGGCATCGAAGTGGGCATGGAAGACGGCTTCGTAAAAGTTATTGCCCCGATTGATGACACCCCGGCCCAGAAAGCCGGCGTGCAGGCAGGAGACCTGATCATCAAGCTTGGCGACCAGCCGGTCAAGGGCATGTCGCTGGGGGAAGCTGTCAAGCTGATGCGTGGCAAGCCCGGCTCCGTCCTCACCCTCACCATCATGCGTGAAGGCGAGAGCGCACCCATCGAAATCGACGTTGAGCGCGACATCATCAAGGTCACCAGCATCAAGTCACGGCTGATCGACAACGGCTATGGCTACGTGCGGATCACACAGTTCCAGGCCGATACCGGCACCCAGTTCAAGGACACCCTGAACAAGCTCGAGGAAGATTACGGCAAAGACCTCGACGGCCTGGTCATCGATTTGCGAAACAATCCCGGCGGCATATTGCAGGCTGCAGTTGAAGCCGCGGATGCCTTGCTGGACGAGGGACTGATCGTCTACACCGAAGGCCGCATCCAGAGCTCCCGCCTTCGTTTCAATGCCAAGGCCGGCGACCTGATGGAAGGCACCCCAATTGTGGTACTGATCAACGGAGGCTCGGCCTCGGCCTCCGAAATCCTTGCGGGTGCCCTCCAGGACCACGAGCGCGCGGTGGTCATGGGCACTCAATCGTTCGGCAAAGGCAGCGTGCAGACCGTTATTCCGCTGGATGAGACCCACGCCATCAAGATGACCACGGCCCGCTACTACACGCCGGATGGCCGCTCGATTCAGGCCAAAGGCATCAGGCCCGACATTGAGGTCAAGCCCGCCGAACTGCAGGAGATCGAGGGTGGCCCCTTCTTTACCGAGGCTGATCTGAGTGGTCATCTGGAGGGCGAGGGCGAGGACAACGCGGCGGGACAGGCTCAGAACGCCTCCGCGGCCGAGCGTGATTATCAGCTGCGCTCGGCGCTCAACCTGCTCAAGGGGCTGCGCATTCTGGACAAGCGCAACAACGGCTCTGACCGGACCAGCATGGATTGATGCCCTTGAAACGACTGCTTATTCTGGTTGCCGCGACTCTGGTGGCATCCTCCGTCAGGGCAGATACCCCCGGCCCTCGCGATGCCGGGCAAATGCCGCCCACCATCGCCATCATCATTGATGATATGGGGCACAATCTTCACGAAGGCACGCGGCTGGTCAATCTCGAGCAGCCGGTGACCCTGGCCTTTCTGCCCTACCGCCGGCACACCGTGCCACTGGCAAAGCTGGCCCATCAGAGACAGAAAGAAATCATGCTGCACGCCCCCATGGCCAACACCCGTAATTTCGGGCTCGGACCCGGCGGGCTGACATCGGATATGGATTCACAGAGCCTGAAAGGCACCCTTCGCCGGGCGCTGCAGTCCATCCCCCACGTCAAAGGCGTCAACAACCACATGGGCAGCCTGCTGACCCAGCAGCTCAAGGCGATGGATTGGGTGATGTCGGAGCTGGACCGGTACCCGGTGTACTTTGTCGACAGCCGCACCATCGCATCGTCCATCGCCGGTGAGGTGGCCGATGCCTATCGCATTCCCACCCTGACCCGTGATGTGTTTCTGGATCACGAGCAAACCGAGGAGTACGTGGATCGGCAGTTCAAGCTATTGATCAAGCGGGCGAGGGAAAACGGCAGTGCCGTGGGCATTGGCCACCCGCACAAGGTCACCGTGGACTATCTGGAGAAGCATCTGCCGATGCTGGATGAACAGGGCATTGCGGTGGCCACCGTGAGTGGTCTGTGGGCGATGAGAAACAACAACCGCCCAATGTTTGCGGAAGGCGAAAAGCAGACCATAAGGCCTGCTTACGCCCGGAAAGAATAGATTATTCCCTTACCTCAATCCCCTGGGCTTTCATAAACGCCTTCGCTTCGGGAATAGTGTGCTGGCCAAAGTGGAAAATCGACGCCGCCAGCACCGCGTCCGCACCGCCTTCGGTGACGCCGTCCGCCAGATGCTGCAACTCGCCGACGCCACCGGAGGCAATCACCGGCACCGACACCGCATCGCTGACCGCGCGGGTCAGACCCAGATCAAAACCGATCTTGGTGCCGTCACGATCCATACTGGTCAGCAATAACTCACCAGCGCCCATCTCTGTCATTTTCCGGGCCCACGCCACCACATCCAGCCCGGTGGGCTTGCGACCACCGTGGGTAAATATTTCCCAGCGCGGGGCTTCACCGTCTGCCGACACCCGTTTGGCGTCAATCGCCACCACGATGCACTGACGACCGAACCGCTCCGCCGCTTCGCGCACAAATTCCGGATTGAACACCGCCGCGGTGTTGATCGAGACCTTATCGGCGCCGGCATTCAGCAGCTTGCGAATGTCCTCGACGGTACGCACGCCACCCCCGACAGTCAGCGGGATAAACACCTGGCTGGCCATGCGTTCCACGGTTTCATAGGTGGTCTCGCGGCTCTCGTGGCTGGCAGTGATGTCCAGGAAGGTGATTTCGTCGGCGCCCTGCTCGTTGTATTTACGGGCCACTTCCACCGGGTCTCCGGCATCACGGATATCGACAAAATTCACGCCTTTTACCACGCGGCCCTTGTCCACGTCGAGGCAGGGGATAATGCGTTTGGCCAGTGCCATCGTCGGTATCCTTATGCCTGGAGGCTGTCGCAATAGGCCTGGGCCTCTGCCACATCCAGAGTGCCTTCGTAGATGGCGCGGCCGGTGATGGCACCGAGGATGCCTTTGTCGGCCACGGTAGCCAGACGCTTGAGGTCATCCATGTTGGTGACACCGCCGGAGGCGATCACCGGAATACCGCCGGCTTCCGCCAGCTCCGCTGTCGCTTCCACGTTCACGCCCTGCATCATGCCATCGCGGCTGATGTCGGTGTAGACGATGGAATCCACGCCATCATTGGCAAAGCGCTTGGCCAGATCGGTGGCCATCACTTCCGACACTTCCGCCCAGCCGTCGGTGGCAACACGGCCGTCTTTGGCGTCCAGACCCACAATGATGTGGCCCGGGAATTTTTTGCACATCTCGGTGACAAACTCGGGCTCTTTCACCGCTTTGGTACCGATGATCACCCACTGCACACCGGCCTTCAGGTAAGCTTCGATGGTGTCGGCGGAACGGATGCCACCGCCGATCTGGATCGGCAGGTCCGGATACTTGCGGGCAATAGCCTGAACAATTTCGCCATTCACCGGCTCGCCGGCAAATGCGCCGTTCAGATCCACCAGGTGCAGGCGGCGGGCGCCGGCGTCCACCCAGCGGGTGGCCATATCCACGGGATCGTCACCGAACACAGTGGAATCGTCCATGCGGCCCTGGCGCAGGCGCACGCACTTGCCGTCTTTCAGATCAATGGCGGGGATAATCAGCATGTTCCGGTCCAGTCAGTAAAGTTTTTCAGTAACTGCAGCCCCGCCCGGGCGCTTTTCTCCGGGTGGAACTGCGCTGCAAAAATGTTGTCTTTTGCCACCGCGGCGGCCAGATCCACACCGTAACGCGTGCGGCCGGCCATATCGGCATTGCCCTCGGCCTCGGCGTAGTAGCTGTGCACAAAATAGAAACGGTCGCCGTCGGGGATGTTTTGCCACAGCGGATGTTCGAAGGTCTGGTAGACCTCGTTCCAGCCCATGTGAGGCACTTTCAGGCGCTCACCGTTCTCGCTCAGGTCATCGCCAAAGTAGCGTACTTCCGAGGGGAACAGCCCGATGCAGTCGACGCCGCCGTTTTCTTCGCTGCGGGACATCAGTGCCTGCATGCCCACGCAGATACCCAGAAACGGGCGATCCTGCGACACCTCGCGCACCAGGGTGTCGACACCCAGGCGGCGGATTTCGGCCATACAGTCCCGGATAGCGCCGACGCCGGGCAGGATCACCCGGTCGGCTTCGCGGATGGTTTCGGCGTTGTCAGTGACCAGTACGGTGGTGTCCGGGGCTACGTGCTCTACCGCTTTTTTGGCAGAGTGCAGGTTGCCCATGCCGTAGTCGATGATGGCAACGGTTTTCATGGTTGATGCGGTGTCCTTGGATGACCGTTTACAGAGAGCCTTTGGTGGACGGGGTAATACCCGCCATACGCTCGTCCATCTCGATGGCCATGCGCAGGGCACGGCCGAAAGCCTTGAACACCGTTTCGATCTGGTGGTGGGTGTTCTTGCCTTTCAGGTTATCGATGTGCAGGGTCACCATGGAATGATTCACAAAGCCTTGAAAGAACTCCGCGAACAGATCCACATCAAAGCCGCCCACGGAGCCGCGGGTGTAGGGAACGTCCATCATCAGGCCCGGACGCCCGGACAGGTCGATTACCACCCGGGACAGGGCTTCATCCAGCGGCACGTAAGCATGACCGTAACGACGGATACCTTTCTTGTCACCCACTGCCTGCCGGAACGCCTGCCCCAGGGTAATACCGATGTCTTCCACGGTGTGGTGATCGTCGATGTGGAGATCGCCCTTGGAGACGATGTTCAGATCCACCAGCCCGTGGCGGGCGATCTGGTCCATCATGTGCTCGAGGAACGGCACGCCGGTATCAAAAGAAGACGTACCGGTGCCATCGAGATTGATCTCGACAGTGATCTGGGTTTCGAGGGTATTTCTTTCTACCCGAGCCTTACGTTCGGCCATGGGGACTCCAGGTTATAAAGGGCACAATGCCGGAAAATGTTGATTGGCGGATTATACCTTTTCTGGATCCCGGAGTCCCACAATGACGGTGTCGATAGCCGGGGTGCTCAGAACGCCTTCTTCAGGTTGTTCATGTAGGTATCCACCAGGCTGTTGAACTCGTGCTTGATCACCGGGCTGATCGCCAGCTTCAGCAGGCTCGGCAGCGGCACCGTGAGTTCTGCACGGGTCTGGAACCTGACCGCGGTGGCGTTATCACCCTTGGCCTTGAGGGTCCAGGAGCCCCGAACCACCCCGTTACCCTCACCCTTGACCGGTTCCCAGGTGATGCGGCCGCCGTCTTTGTCTGCCGCGTACTTGCACGCGTACACGGACTGGATCGCATGCTTGTCCACGCCCACTTTTTCCATTTCCCAGCGGTACGTGTTGTCGCCCAGATCCACCAGCTTGTCGACTTTCGGGAAGTGACTCGCAGAGCGGGGCACATCGGCCAACAGATCGAATACTTCATCGTAACCGCCCGGTATTTCAAGTTCCCGGTTCAGTTCGATCGATACAGTGATAGCCACAGCCAACTCCTTTTTATCGTTGTAGGTTTGTCTTCAGGACAATATGAAAAAACAGTGTGCCTATTTTGGCCTATCAATACCGTATTGTCATACATCGGCGCTTTTATTTTGTTACCCCTGCGTTATCCTTAGGTTTACTCACTTTGCGGCACCTGAACGCATCAAATGGAAGGAAGCCTGAAATATGAAAGCTGTTCGCTACATCGCCCTCGCCATTGTCGGCCTTATCGTGCTGGCTATTGCAGCCGTGGCCGTCGCCGTTCTGGTCATCGACCCCAACACCTACAAACCCCAGATCGAGAAGGCGGCCGAAGATGCCACCAACCTTGATCTGATCCTGGAGGGCGACATCGGCTGGTCGTTCATTCCTCTGGGCCTTGAGCTCAACAATGTGGAAGCCATGCTGGAAGGCGAGCGCTTTGTGCGCCTGGACCAACTCGTGGCCCAGGTGGATTTCTGGTCGCTCATTGCCATGTCACCGCGGGTCAACACCTTCCTGCTTGACGGGCTTGATGCCCGCCTGAACGTTGACAAAGACGGCAACGGCAACTGGACACGCATCATGCCTGAGGGTGACGCCACCGGGGAGGACACCGCGGCACAGGAGCAGGCAGCGGCTGATAAACAGGCAACTGAATCGGCGGACACCGAAGCACCGGCCGGCGACAGTGAGCCGCTGAACTTCAACGTGGAGAATGTGCAAATCAGCAACGCTCAGATTCATTACAACGACGCGAGCACCGGTCAATCCGTGACCCTGGAAGACTTCACGGTCAACGCCAGCGAGATCACCCTGGGCAGCAGCTTTCCGCTGGACATCAGCTTCCGTTTCGAAACCAACCAGCCCCAGTTTGCCGTAGACGGCCGCCTCAGTGCCCGCCTTGCGGCCAACGAGGCCCTGAACGAGTTCGGCATTTCGGAACTGGACGCGACCTTCGACATGAACGGCGAGCCGTTCGGCGGCAAATCCGTTACCGCCAAGCTGGCTGGCGCCGTTGAAGCTAATCTGGAGAACGAAACCGCCACGCTTAACGGCTTCACCGCCAGCCTCGCGGATCTGAAACTGAATGCCGATCTGGCGGTTAACGGCTTCGGCGACAAGCCCGAGCTGAAGGGCGAAATGAGCATTGACCAGTTCTCGCTGAAGAAGCTGCTCGCGGCCCTTGGCCAGCCCGCCATTGAGACCGACGATCCGGACGTACTCGAAGCCATTGCCTTCTCTACTCAGATTGGTGGGCCGGCCGGCACCGTGGCACTGAGCGAATTGACCATCAGCCTCGACGACACTACCTTCACTGGCGGCGGCAGCTACACCCTCAACAACAGCGCAGTGGTGCTAGCTCTGCAGGGTGATGCCATCAACGCAGATCGCTACCTGCCACCGAAAGCGGAGGAAGGCGAGACCGCTTCCGAGGAATCGTCCGACGCCGCTCAGGACGGCGACGCTGGTGAGCAGGCCACGGCTGCCGCAGGCGCCCCGGAAGAGTCCGACCTGCTGCCACTGGAAACCCTGCGCACCCTGCTGCTGGACATTGACCTTGGCCTGGGCGAGCTGGTCATCAGCAACCTCAACATCAATGAAATCAAGTCGTCCATCACAGCGAAAGACGGTCTGATGAAAGTGGAGGAGTTCAGCGGCAAGCTCTACTACGGCAGCTTCGACGCCAACGTCACGCTGGATGCCCGCAAAGACAATCCCACATGGGCTATCGGCTCCAAAGTAGTCAACGTGCAGACGCTGCCCCTGCTGACCGACCTCGCAGAGGTCGACATGCTTTCAGGCGGCGCCAACCTGAATCTGGATATCAGAACCGCAGGCAACCGCATCTCTGCACTGCGGAACAATGCCAAAGGCGATATCAGCTTCAACCTCGCCGAGGGCGAATTCCGCCAGATGAACCTGACCCGCATGGCCTGCCAGGGCATTGCGCTGGCGAACCAGGACACCCTGAGTGCCAACGACTGGGGTACTACAACGCCATTCAATGACATGAAGGGCACGCTCAAGATTGATGGCAATACCCTGAACAACACCGACCTGGTGGCGGCGCTCGCCGGTATGCGTCTGGAGGGTAATGGCACCGTGGATCTGGAAAAAACCGAGCTGGACTACGAGATCGGCCTGAAAGTGGTGGGTGAGATCCACCGCGACGAAGCCTGCCGCGTAACCGAGTACGTAAAAAACGTGGTGATTCCGGTCGAATGCCGCGGCAACTTCTCCGAGGATCCTGCAGGCCTGTGCTCTTTCGACGGTTCACGCTTCCGCGACACCATCAAGGACATTGCAGCCAATGCGGCACGCGCCAAAGTGAAAGAGGAAACCGACCGCGCCAAAGCCAAGGCGGAAGAGAAAGCCCGCGAGAAAATCGATGAGAAGCTGGGCGAAGAAGGCGGCAAGATCAAGGATGCGGTCAAAGGCCTGTTCAACCGATGAGCGACCGGTTTGCCCGGGAGCTTCTGGCCTGGTACGACCAGCACGGCAGGCACGACCTGCCGTGGCACCACAATCGTAGTGCCTACCGGGTCTGGGTATCGGAGATCATGCTCCAGCAGACCCAGGTCGCCACGGTCATTCCCTACTTCGAGGCTTTCATGGCTCGCTTCCCGGATGTGGAAACGCTGGCGGCGGCCCCCGAGGACGATGTACTCAGCCACTGGTCCGGACTGGGCTATTACGCCCGGGCCCGCAACCTGCAGAAAGCGGCGAGAGCCGTGGTCAACGAGTTCAGCGGTGAATTTCCCGACGATCAGCAGCAACTGGAAGCGCTGACCGGGATCGGCCGCTCCACCGCCGCCGCCATTCTGGCGCAGGCGTTCGGCAAGCGCGCTGCCATTCTTGATGGCAACGTCAAAAGGGTACTGGCACGCTACCACGCCGTACCGGGTTGGCCCGGACAAACCAGCGTACTGAACACGCTCTGGCAGCACGCCGAGCAACACACACCGCACAGCCGGGTTCGCGATTACACCCAAGCCATCATGGACCTGGGCGCCATGGTCTGTACCCGCTCCCGCCCGAGATGCCAGCAATGCCCGCTCCAGAGCGGCTGTGTCGCCTACGAGAATGACGACATCCGCCTGTACCCGGGCTCCAAGCCAAAGAAAGCCAAGCCCGAAAAGATTACCTGGATGGTCATTCTCGAAGACCATGCAGGTCGTATCCTGCTGGAAAGACGCCCACCCAGTGGCATTTGGGGCGGCCTGTGGAGCCTGCCGGAACTGGACCCGGCCCTGGGTGCCGATGAGCTGCCCGAAGCCTGCGGGCAGGCTTTCGGCTTTGCCTGCGGCGATGCGGAACTGATTGGCGGCTTCCGCCACACGTTCAGCCATTACCACCTGCACATCCAGCCCGCGAGATTGGCGGTCCATTCCACGAACACAACGGTGAGTGACAACGACGGCCAGCGCTGGCTGCACCGGGATGAAGCCCTGACCCTCGGCTTGCCGGCCCCGATCCGCAACCTGCTGACCAACCCCGAACAGCCGGCCCTCATCTGACCACCGGCTTATCTGTTATCATCGCGCAACGTCAGACACAGCGCCGGGTTAACCGGCGCCCGATTCAACAGGACCCGATATGAGCCGCACCGTTTTCTGCCGCAAATACCAGCAAGAACTGGAAGGACTGGACTTCCCCCCTATGCCTGGCAAGAAAGGCCAGGAAATCTGGGAGAACGTTTCCAAGAAAGCGTGGGAAGAATGGCAGAACCAGCAAACCATGCTGATCAACGAAAAGCACCTGAGCCTGATGGACCCGAACACCCGCAAATACCTGCAGGCGCAGATGGAACGCTTCTTCAATAACGAGCCGTTCGACAAGGCCGAAGGCTACGTGCCACCGGAGCAATAGGCGCAATTGATTAAAGCCTGAGCAACCGCTAAAAGATCCGGAAATATTTGGCTTACAGCCTTGACTCAAAACAGTGAAACCGGTTTAATAGCGCCCCGTTGCACAGCAGACGCGCAACACGCCCGGATAGCTCAGTTGGTAGAGCAGGGGATTGAAAATCCCCGTGTCGGTGGTTCGATTCCGCCTCCGGGCACCATTTAGAATTCTGATGAAGCCCGCCTTGTGCGGGCTTTGTTGTTATTGGTCCGCCGTTATTTCCTCACCCTGCCCCAACGGTTTGCGCCTGGAATTAAAGCGATTGACCGCCGCAAACACGGAGGACTTTCGTAAAACCGCATTCATGCAGCCTTGCGAAAATCCTCCGCCCGCACACACTTGTCGCGCTGACGCTTGTACTTGCTCTTGTCCTCAACCACTCGCATCTGGTACTTCGGTGTTTTCAGGTCGCGCTTGATGGCGCTTTCCTGAGTGGGTTTTGCCCGTTTACTGGCCATGAGATTTCTCCTGTTGGCGCTGCTGAGAATGTGCGCAATCAGTTTAGCACTTTTCCGCAAGGTGCCAGCGCCCGCTATGGTTCTGGGCGTGACAATCAACACTCTTGACCCTGCCTTGCCGATTGCAAATGACTGTCGGTTAACCGCAGACTGTGCACTCTGATCGTGACCGACTGACACCGCGAGGATCCATAATGCTTCCAGCTCTGCTTGCCATTGCCGCCGGACTGGCCCTGCTGGTCTGGAGTGCCGATCGTTTTGTCGAGGGCTCCGCGGTGACCGCGCGCCATTTCGGCATGCCGCCGCTGCTGATCGGCATGGTGGTGGTGGGCTTTGGCACGTCGGCCCCGGAAATGGTGGTTTCCGCGCTGGCAGCCTCGCAGGGCAATCCCGGGCTGGCGCTGGGCAATGCTTACGGCTCCAACATTACCAATATTGCGCTGATACTCGGCATCACCGCCATAATCTCGCCCATTGCCGTGCACTCTCAGGTCATGCGCAAGGAGCTGCCGATCCTTGCCGGCATCACCCTGCTCGCCATCTGGCAGCTGCTCGATGGCAGCCTGTCCCGTCTGGATGCCGTGGGCTTGCTGCTGACCTTTACCGCGTTACTGGGCTGGAGTATCTGGGCCGGCATGAAGAAGCCACAGGATGCACTGGCTCTGGAAGTCAGCGCCGAGCTCGATGAGCGCGTCATGCCCATCCGTAACGCGGTGCTCTGGCTGGTTGCCGGCCTGGCTCTGCTGATTATCAGTTCCCGCATTCTTGTCTGGGGCGCTGTGGATCTGGCCACGGCCTTCGGCGTCAGCGACCTGATCATCGGCCTGACCATCGTGGCTATTGGCACGTCCCTGCCGGAACTGGCATCGTCGGTGATTGCCGCTCGTAAGGGTGAACACGATCTCGCGTTGGGTAACATTCTCGGCTCCAACATGTTCAACACCCTTGCGGTGGTGGGCATCGCCGGCATGATAGCGCCCATGGAGGTCGCCGGCGACGTTCTGGTGCGGGACCTCCCGGTGATGGCAGGCCTGACCTTTGCGCTCTTCGCATTGGGCTACGGCTTTCGCGGGCCGGGGCGCATCAACCGGGTTGAGGGCGTCCTGTTGATCACTGCGTTCGTGGCCTACACGCTGTATCTGCTGATCAGTACATTCTGAGGTCAGGCGCAACGAGACGTTTTACTGCAGAAGACACTCGCGGCTGAGCGCCTGGCTGACACTGCGCCGCTGACGCCGCAGACGGTTGCCCTGATCGTTGCTGTAGCCGGCACGCAGCTGCCGCTGGATACGGGCGAGGCGTTTGCGGTAACCGGCACACTGCTTGTCGTTACTGGCGCTGGCAAGCCCGCTCGAACTCCGCGACCGGGTGCGTGACGACGACGCCTTCAAACTCTGGCGGATATCCTTTCGAATCGTGTTCACCCGCCTGCCCTGCTCCAGATTTTCTGACATGGGCACCACCGACGGCTGTGTCAGCGTCACGGTCTCGTGGCTCTGGTTACGGGGCTGGGTATCGGTGAAGTGCACTACGCCCTGGTCGTCTGTCCAGGAGTAAACACCGGCAAAGGCGGGTGCTGAGAATAATGCAGATAACAGAAATAGCGCCATGGTCCCTGGCATAAGATTCCACTCCCTGTGGTTTCAAATGAGCCGGGGACTATAGCAGATGTTACTGGTCCAGTAATTCGATCCAGTGCTGAACCGGCACGGCGGAGCGGGTTTCCAGATGCATCTGACAGCCGATGTTGGCCGTCACGATACGGTCCGGATTGTCGACGGTGAGCGCCGTGAGCTTGTTGGCTAGCAGCTTCTGGCTCAGTTCCGGCTGCAGCACCGAGTAGGTGCCCGCCGAACCGCAACACAGATGCTTGTCCTTGGTGGCCGCCAGGGTCACACCGGCCCGCGCCAGCACCTGCTCCACCACGCCGTTCTGTTTCATGGCGTGCTGCAGGGTGCAGGGGCAATGGAAAGCGACCTTGCCCGGGTTCTGCCGTACTTTCAGCTTCTCCAGATCCTGGCTGAGCAAGAAGGCGCCAAGATCGACCGTCAGGTCGCTGACCTTTTGCGCCTTGGCGGCGTAGACCGGGTCGTGTTGCAGCAGGTGCCCGTAGTCCTGCACCATGGCGCCGCAGCCCGACGCGGTCATGATGATGGCCTCAGCGCCGGCTTCGATGGCAGGCCACCAGGCGTCGATGTTCTGGCGCATGCGCTCCAGGGCCTTGTCATGTTCCGACAGGTGGTGATTCACCGCACCGCAACAGCCCGCTTCCGGGGCTTCCACCATGGTAATCCCCAGACGGTCGAGTACACGGGCGGCGGCGGCGTTGGTGTTGGGCGTGGCGGATGGCTGAACACAGCCGGCCAGTGCCAGCACAATGCGGCTGTGGCTGGCCGCCGGCCAGGGGGTGGCCGCTTTTCTCGGCGGCACTTTGGTGCGCAGTTTTTCCGGCAATGCCGGGCGGAACAGCTGGCCCAGCCGCAGTAACAGTCCGAACAGCCGGCGATTGGGGATCACTCGGGCCAGCGCCCAGCGCATCCACCTGTCTTTGGGCGCACGCGGCATTTCCTGCTCCATCAGTCCGCGGCAGATGTCCACCAGGCGGCCGTACTGCACGCCGGAAGGACAGGTGGTCTCGCAGCTGCGGCAGGTGAGGCAGCGGTCCAAGTGCTCGCGGGTTTTTTCGGTAACTTCCGCGCCTTCGAGGAACATTTTCATCAGGTAGATGCGGCCGCGGGGGCCGTCGCGTTCGTCGTTCAGCTCCTGGTAAGTCGGACAGGTGGCGGTGCAGAAGCCACAATGGACGCAGGCCCGCAGGATGGATTCGGCCTCCTGCCCTTCCGGGGTGTTGGCAAATTGCTGTACTAGATTCGTTTGCATGGTTTACCTATAAGTTCGGTGCTCAAGCGCCAGCCCAGCGCTTCCCGGACATCTCAGTTGACTACAGCCAGCTGTATAGCCGCCCAGGGTTGAATATGCCGTCAGGGTCGAACGAGTTCTTTACGCGACGCTGAATACCCTTCAGGGCATCCGGCTGGTGATGCATCACCTCCCCTGCCCGATCGCCGCCACGGAACAGGCTGACCTGACCGCCCGCCGCTTTCGCCAGGGCTTCCATCTGTTTGGTGTCGGCCTTACCGCGATACCAGCGCTGGGAACCGGCCCAGTCGATCAGCCAGGCGCCGTCGAGCACGGGGTTGGCAGCGGTGGAGCCGATGGAGAAGCGCCATAACGGATCGCCGCCGGTGAAGAAATCATGCTGCATATCCTGAACCTGGCGCCAGAACGGATCACCGTTTTCCATGACCTCGCCGGTCCATTTTTCGGCCGTGGCTTCCACCGCAGAGCGGGCGCCGGAAAGGCGCAGGTATACTTTGTCATCGTGCCAGCAGGCGGCGGTGATGGGTTTGGGTTCGGCGGCGCGGCTGTTCATGTAGTGGATGACGTCGTCCATCGCCATGTCCTGCACCAGAGTCAGGGTGGCGGCAGGTCTGGGCATAACTTTCAGGCTGATTTCGGTCATCACGCCGAGAGTGCCCATGGCGCCGGCCTGGAGGCGGGAGACGTCGTATCCGGCAACGTTTTTCATCACCTGACCGCCAAAGCGCAGATGCTCACCCTTGCCGTTGATCAATCGCACTCCCAATATCTGGTCACGCACGGAACCGGCCCAGGGCCGACCGGGGCCGGAGAGGTTGCAGGCCAGGGTGCCGCCGATGGTGCTGCCATCGCCAAAGTGTGGCGGTTCAAAGTGCAGAATCTGCCCTTCTTCGGCGAGGGTGGCTTCGATTTCGGTGAGGGTGGTGCCGGCACGCACGGTGAGTACCAGCTCGACCGGGTGGTAGTCCACGATGCCCCTGTGCTCGGCGAGACTCAGTGTGCCTGCGTCCGGATCGGCGGCACGGCCCACGAAGGCTTTGGTGCCGCCGCCAACGATGTTGAGTTTGTGGCCGGCATTGCGGGCCTGGAGCACCTGCTCCTTCAGTTGTTGGGAATGATCAGCCATGAGCCGCTTCCGTATGGTCGTGCTTGTGTTGTTTGTGTTCCAGTGAGCGGTATTCCTGGCAGAACCGCAGGGCAGGCACGCCCTTGCCCGGGTTGAGGATGCCGGCAGGGTCGAAGGCGGCCTTCACGTCGTGAAACTGCTGCAGTTCCTCGTCGTTGAACTGCACCGCCATCTGGCGGACTTTCTCCACGCCAACGCCGTGCTCACCGGTGATGCAGCCGCCTACTTTCACGCAGAGTTCGAGAATGCTGCTGCCGAACGCCTCGGTGCGCTCGAACTCACCGGGCACATTGGCGTCAAACAGGATCAGCGGGTGCAGGTTGCCGTCGCCGGCGTGAAACACGTTGGCCACGCGCAGGCCGAACTGTTCGGACATCTGCTCCATCTGCGTGAGTACGTTGGCGATTTCACGACGCGGGATGGTGCCGTCCATGCAGTAATAATCCGGTGAAATGCGGCCTACTGCCGGAAATGCGGACTTGCGTCCTTTCCATAGCAGCGCGCGCTCTTCCTCACTCCGGGAGGTGCGCACGGAGGTGGCGCCCAGCTTGCGGAACACCTCTTCTGCCTCAGCGATGTGTTCCAGCACCTCCTCTTCGGTGCCGTCCACCTCGCACAGCAGCAGGGCCTTGGCGTCACGGGGGTAGCCAGCCTGGGCAAAATCGTCGGCGGCAATGATGGCGTGGCCGTCCATCATCTCCAGGCCTCCCGGGATAATGCCATGGGAAATGATACCGCCCACGGCGTCACCGCCTTTCTGCACACTGTCGAAGCCGGCCATCACCACCCGCGCCACTTCCGGCTTGGGCAGCAGTTTGACCTGCACTTCGGTGACCACGCCCAGCAGCCCCTCGGATCCGGTCAACAGCGCCAGCAGGTCCATGCCACAGCTGTCGAGCCCGTCACTGCCGATGGTGACCACGTCGCCCTCGGCGGTGACCATTTCCACGCTGAGGATGTTGTGCACGGTCAGACCGTATTTCAGGCAGTGCACGCCACCGGAGTTCTCGGCCACGTTGCCACCGATGGTGCAGGCGATCTGGGAAGACGGGTCGGGGCCGTAGTAGAGGCCGTATTGCGCCGCTTCCTCACTGATGGCGAGGTTGCGAACACCCGGTTGTAGCCTCGCCGAACGTGCCAGCGGATCGATGTGGATGATGCGGTTGAACTTGGCCAGCGACAGCACCACGCCTTCCTTGTTCGGCATGGCGCCGGCACTCAGCCCCGTCCCCGCGCCCCGGGCAACCACCGGCACGGCATTTTCATTGCAGATCCGCATCACCCGTTGTACCTGTTCAACGGTTTCCGGCAGCACCACCAGCAACGGCATTTCGCAATACATCGACATGCCGTCGCATTCGTAGGGCTTCATGGTTTCGTCATCGGTGATGACGTAGTCCGGGTCGATGAATGCCCGGAACTGCTCTGCCAGCTCGGCTTTGCTGACTTTCGGTTTGGTTGTCATATCAATCTCTGGCTAGGAATATCTTCAGCTGTGACAGTCATCAACCGCGTTTGGTTTCAAAGTGGTCGATACCGGCCTGGGCACAGTCCATGTCCTGTTGCGGAGTACCGGAGCTGATCCCGATACCCCCAACCACCTCTCCGCCGACAAGCACCGGCAGGCCGCCACCCACGGAACTGATGCGCCCGCCTACCTCGGTATGAATCCCGAATGCCAGGCTGCCGGGTACATTGACCTTGTTGTAGTCGTGGGTGGCTTTTTTGGCGGCAGCGGCGGTAAACGCCTTGTCCTGCGCAATGGTAACGCTGGTGATCTTGCCCCCATCCATGCGCTCGAATGCAATCAGGTTACCGGACTCGTCAACGATCGCAATGCACATCGGCACTGCGATTTCGCGGGCTTTTCCGGCAGCGCCTTCGATCAGCATCCGCGCATCAGCGAGGTCAAGCCGGTTAATGGTCAGCATAGTGTTGTCCTCCTGTGATTCAGCAACGGTCGATTAGCCATAAACGAGATTGGGCAACCAGGTCACCACGCCCGGTATCAGCACGCAGATGAACAGGCCGAACGCCTGAATGGCCAGGAACACCAGTGAAGACTTGAAAATCGTACCCATGGTAATGTCCGGCGGGCAAACGCCCCGGATGTAGAACAGCGCATAGCCAAACGGTGGACTGAGGAACGACATCTGCATGTTCACCAGATACAACACACCGAACCAGAGCACCACGTCCTCCCCTGGCACGCCCGGCAGACCGAACAGACCCGGGAATTCCAGAGCTTCAACAATCGGGATGAAAATCGGCACCGCCAACAGCAGGATGCCAACCCAGTCGAGGAACATCCCCAACACCACCAGCAGCACCATCAACAGCAGCAAGACGGCGTAAGGCGACAGGCCAATGCCCAGAATGGTCTCGGTAATGAAATCCTGTCCGCCCTGCAGAATATAAAATCCGACAAAGACTGATGCACCGAACATGATCCACAACACCATAGCGGATGCCTTGGCGGTGGTTACCGACGCATCGCGCAGTGTGGCAATGGAGAACACCTTGTGCTTCATCGCCACCAGGATTGCCCCGAAAGAGCCAATACCGGCCGCCTCCACCGGAGTGGCAACACCGCCAAACAGCAACCCAAGTACCAGGAAAACCAGCACTAGCGGCGCGATCAGGTCTTTCAGCAACAGCAGCTTTTCTTTGAGTCCGATCCGCTCTTCTTCCGGGACCGGCGGCCCGAGTTCCGGATTGATTTTCGAGCGAATACCCACGTAAAGGATGTAGAGCGTGGATAGAATCAGACCGGGAATCACCGACCCCAGGTAGAGTTCACCGACCGACTGCTGTGCAACCACGGCGTAGAGGATCGCGAGAATTGAGGGCGGAATCAGGATGCCCAGGGTGCCCCCGGCCATGATGGATCCCAATGCGATCTTCTGGTCATAGCCACGCTTGAGCATCGCCGGCAACGCAATGATACCCATGGTGACGACAGCAGCGCCGATAACTCCGACCATGGCCGCCAGAATCGTGGACGCGAGTATGGTCGCAATGGCAAGGCCGCCGCCAAGACCGCCCATCCATTTGTAGACCACGTTGAACATCTCCTCGATCAGGCCGGCCCGCTCCAGCATAGAGGCCATGAAGATGAACAACGGAATGGCTGCCAGATCCGAGTTGGTCATCATCGGAAAGATCCGGCTGGGGATGATGTTCAGCATCATCGAGTCGCCCACCAGATAGATGAACGCAACACCGAGGCCACCGGTGACGAAGGCCAGGGGCAGCCCCATCATCAGCAGCACTGCCAGGGAGCCAAACATGAGATAGGTCAGCGGACCTATTTTTACCTCCGACAACATGCCTGAGAGCTTGAACAGGAATTTGTCATCGCTCCAGGGGTCGTAAAAAAGGATGTTGATGACTTCCACCAGCACTACAAAAGCAAGGAGAACCGTGGCGATAATCATCAGCCAGGTGCCGAGCTTGCCGATCAGGGGATTGCCGGGGTTGGGGCTGGGATTGGAGCGGGTCATGGTATCTGAGCTCATGCGTGTTGCTCCCGGCCAAGCCTGATAAATATAGCGATGTCCTTGATCAGTTTGGACAGGCCAGCAAGGAAGAGCAGCGTCGACCCCAGCAGCATCACGCCCTTCACCGGCCAGTATTGAATGCCCCAGGTTTCAACGGTTCGTTCATCCATCGAATAGGAGTTCTCCATGAAGGTCCAGGAGGTAATCATCAAAGCGATCGCGAACATGAAGAAAAACATGGATGTGAAAATATCCATGCCCACACGCCCCCGCTCTGGAAGGAAGTTATAAACCACGTCTACCCGCACATGGGAGCCGTGGAGCAACGCAAACGCACCGGCCATCAGGTATTGCATTTCGAATAGCAGGAAACTGGCCTCATGCACCCAGATAGTGGGCTGGTTGAACACGTAGCGCATGACCACTTCAAAGAAGTAAAACACCACGGCATTCACGGTCCAGAAGGAAATAAATACACCGGATTTCTCGCTGATCCAGTCCACCGCGTCAGTGAACCCGTTGCTGGCATCGCTGTAATCCACCTGTTTTTGCAGTTCGGCTTCTATTTCAAGAAGCTTTTCTTTGGCCTCGGCATTCTTATCCACGGCCTGAACACCGCGTCGGGCGAGCCAACGGTCCAGCGCCATCATGATCAGCGGCATCAACGCCAGCCAGCCCCAGTAGAACCAGTGGGGCATCACAAAGCCGAAAGCACTCAGATCAGACATGTTGTTATCACCTTAATCACAGCGCGGGGAAGGGAGGCTGTGCCACCAAGCACTTCCTACCCTTCCCCGTGATCAGTTTTATTGTGGTTATTAAGGCTCACATCCCTTCAATGTCTTCCTCGTCGATGTAGCCGACGGTGTCGTTCATCATGTATTCCAGCTGAATATCCAGAATTGCTTTGGCATCCTTATTCTTGCTGGCCCAGTTGAACCAGATAGGAATCGCCGCTTTACGGAATTCATCCAGATCCGCCTGGCTCAGACGGGTGACGGTGTCACCGTCAGCCTTGAACTTCATCATGGCTTCGATGTTGCGCTTCTGAATGGTCAGGTAGTGCTTCTGGGAATATATCCGGACTTCGTCCTCAACCAGTTGTTGCAGTTTAGGATCCAACGCGTTCCAGGCACGCAGGTTAACGGTCAGATCCATCAGATCCACTGGCTGGTAAATCGACATAACGCCAGGAGGTCCGAACATGATGTAGTCGGTTACCTGGGAGAAGCCCAGCTCATAGTTCACCGCCGGGCCAACGTAGTCCGCTGCGTCGATGGTGCCTTTTTCCAGAGCAGGGAAGATATCTGAACCCGGCAGACTGACGGTTGAAACACCGAACTGCTGGAATACTTCAGCCACCATGCCGCCCGGCACACGCATCTTCATACCTTTCAGATCTGCGAGGCTGTTAATCGGCTTTTTGGAGTGAATGATGTTGGCGTCATGCTGGATCGGGCCGACATAGAACAGGCCAAATTTCTTGTAGATTTCACGGGTTGTTTCCAGCATGCCCAGCGAGTAGAACATGATGTCCCACTGGTGAGGCTGATCCGGTCCGGCAGGGTAGGAAGACAGGAACACAGAAGCCGGGATCTTGCCGGACCAGTACAGCGTAAACGGGTTCATACCCTGCAGCACGCCGTTACGGACTGCTTCGAACAGGGCGTTGTTGTCCGCAGCAACCGATTTGGCCGGGTAAGGTTTGAAGATCAGCTCACCACCGGATTTCTCCTCGATGCTTTCGCACCACTCCTCGAACAGATCGTAACCGACGGTGCCGGCGTCCCACACTGACTGCAACTTCCAGGTGGTGGCCGCGTGCGCCTGGCCGGCGCCCATGAACATTGCCCCGCACAGTGCGGCGCCTACAGCCATGGCCTTCAGGAAACTCGTGCGTGGTGGCGTTGCACCCGCGTCACAGCGACTTTCAGCATTGTTGTTGGTGTTCATCGACACATCTCCGTCTAGCTTGTTGTTGTGCAGAGTAAGGCCAACACCGGCTGATGCCGGTATCACTGAAAGCTTCGTAGGCAGGCGCGGTTTAGTCCAGCGAATTGCCAACTGGTCGGACCAGTTTTTTCGTAGGGTGAAATGGACGGAATCGGCGCGATAAGCCATAGTTAGGGGCCTGAAACGCATTTGAACAGAAGGACATTCAGCGCATACATCAACCCGCAACTGGTCCGACCAGCAGGACCTGACAGGCATACCGGATGGGCATATCACAGGAAATATCCTATCGGCTGGAGCGGCTGATCCTCGACGGCGGCCTGGCCCCCGGGCAGAAAATTCCGTCAGAACGGCAGCTGGCAACACGCCTCGGCGTATCGCGCGCCATTCTCCGCGAGGCACTCCACGAACTGCAGGGCCGGGGCGTGATCGAAACCCACCACGGCAAGGGCTCGTTCGTGGCCAGTATCGTTCCGTCCACTGCGGATCTGGATGATCGCAGCCCGCTGATGCATCTGTTCGCAGGCCACCCTCGCACCCTCTACGACCTGCTGGAAGTCCGGGAGCAACTGGAAGGACAGGCAGCCATGCTGGCCGCCCAGCGCGCCACCAGCATGGACAGGCACCGCATTACCAAAGCCTTCCGCATGCTGGAGAGCACTGACCCGATGAGCAATGCCAAACCCGACCACGGCTTCCATCAGGCGATTGTCGAGGCCTCCCATAACCCGATACTGGTGCATGTTCTCAACGGTCTGAAAAACATGATGTTGCTGACGGTTCAGGCGTCCGTTGCCAATCTGAACCCGCGTGAGGAAATGCGACATTCCATCATGAGGCAGCACAAACAGATCTATCAGGCCATCATGGCCGGCAAGCCCACCGCGGCCCGCAAGGCCGCAACCGCCCATGTGCGTTTTGTCGGCGATTCCATGCGCAGCCTCGAGAGCCAGGGCGCAAAAGTAATCCGCATCTCACTGAATTCGGAAGCTGCTGCTCCCGGAACCAGCGCCTCCCCCTGAGGCGGCAAAAACCTTGCATTGAATATTCAGTGCGACACAATGTTGTGTTGGGATCGATAGAGAACTGCGGAAAAGCGACGGTAAAGGGTCTTGATTTCCGCCGCTACAGTCCGTAAAACTTGCGCCTTTGAAAGACAGCCTCAGGAGTCACCCATGGCGGACCAAGCGCCTTTGATCTGCAGGGATATTCACAAAACCTTTGATCAGCTGGAAGTGCTTAAAGGTATCTCACTGGAAACCCGCAAAGGTGACGTGGTGTCTCTGATTGGCAGCTCCGGCTCCGGCAAGAGCACGTTCCTGCGCTGCATCAATCTGCTGGAAACCCCCACGTCCGGCGACATTATCGTGCACGGCGACCCAATACGGTTCACCACCAACCGTCGCGGCGAGCGTATTCCCGCCGACAACAAGCAGGTGGAACTGATCCGCGCCAAACTGTCGATGGTATTCCAGAGTTTCAATTTGTGGTCTCACATGACCGTGCTGGAAAACATCATCGAAGCGCCGGTCAACGTGCTCAAGGTCCCCAAAAAGGAGGCCATCGAGCGGGCCGAGAGCTACCTGAACAAAGTCGGCATCTACGAGCGCAAGGACTACTACCCGGCCCAGATGTCCGGCGGCCAGCAGCAACGTGCGGCCATTGCCCGCGCCCTTGCCATGGAGCCGGAAGTGATGCTGTTTGACGAACCGACATCGGCTCTGGACCCGGAACTGGTCGGTGAAGTTCTGAAGGTGATGCAGAGCCTGGCTGAGGAAGGCCGAACCATGATCGTGGTCACTCACGAAATGGCATTTGCAAAGGATGTGTCAACTCAGGTCCTGTTTTTGCATCAGGGCGTTATCGAGGAACAGGGTACACCACAGAAAGTGTTTGATAACCCGGACTCGGAACGCATGAAACAGTTCCTGGCTCCCAAGTTCTGACACTCGGTGCTATCTTGAACCGGTGAGGACGTAAAAAACGCCTGAAAAAGGCGTTGATAAAAAATAAAGCCCAAAAGGCAAAAACACTGGAGAAGTGACACATGAAGAAACTGATTGTTGCAGCAAGTTGTGCCCTGGCGCTGGCCGCTGGCGTTGCACAGGCCGAGGAACGGAACCTGCGGATCGCCTTCGACGTGCCCTACGAGCCTTTCGAATACAAAGATGAAAACGGCGAGCTGTCCGGCTTCGAGGTGGAACTGGCGGAAGCCATGTGCGAAGAGATGAGCGCCAACTGCGAATTCGTGATCCAGGCGTGGGACGGCATGATCCCGGGCCTGCTGGCCCGCAAGTTTGATCTGATCATGTCCTCGATGTCGATCACCCCTGAGCGCGCCGAGCGGGTGCTGTTCTCCGAGCCATACTACAACACCCCGGGTGGCTGGTTCGGTCCGGAAAGCTTCAACACCGACGTCACTGATATGGACGCCATGAAAGGCAAGACCGTAGGTGTTCAGCGTGGCACCACCATGGACACTTACGTGACCGAGGAAATGGGTGGCATTGTGACCATCAAGCGTTACACCACCGCAGACGACATGGTTCTGGATCTGGAAGGCCAGCGCCTGGACGTGGTGTTCGTGGACTACCCGGTCGGTGAACAGACTGTTCTCAACAAAGAAGGCTTCAAGGAAGTGGCTGAGCCGGTCAAGCTGGGTGAAGGTGTCGGCGTTGCCATGCGCAAGCGCGACGCGGACCTGGCTGAGGACGTCAACGCCGCCCTGAGCACTCTGAAAGAAGATGGTACCTACGACACCATCATGGATAAGTACTTCGCTTACGACATCAAGATGTAAAACTGCTCAAGGGGCGATCACGTTGGTCGCCCCTGCTTACCGGACGTTCCCATGCTCGATTTGAAAGGCTATGGCCCGGCTCTGTTGGACGGAGCGGTGGTCACCATAGAACTGGCCTTCCTCTCCCTCGCTGTTGCCATCACTCTCGGGCTGATAGGCGCCTCAGCCAAGCTGTCGGACAACCGCCTGGCCAAAGGAGCAGCCACCACCTACACCACGCTGATTCGTGGTGTCCCTGACCTGGTAATGATGCTGCTGTTCTATTACGGCGGACAGGTTGCGGTCAACATGCTCTCGGACCATATCTGGGAGACCTATGAAATCGACTTTTTCTTTCAGTTCGACCCCTTTATTTCCGGTGTGGTCACCATCGGACTGATTTTTGGCGCCTACATGACGGAAACCTTCCGCGGCGCCTTTCTGGCGGTGGAGACTGGCCAGATCGAAGCTGCCCGGGCCTATGGCTTCACCCGCTTTCACACCTTCCGCCGCATCATGCTGCCGCAAATGCTGCGCCATGCCCTGCCCGGCATCGGCAACAACTGGCAGGTGTTGCTCAAAACCACCGCGCTGGTGTCCATCATCGGTCTCACCGATATGGTGCGTGTGGCCGAGGAAGCCGCCAAAGCGGAGCGTATGCCCTTTCACTTTTTCATTCCGGTGGCGTTTGTCTATCTGGCCCTGACGGCCGGTTCGGAGCTGTTTATCAAATGGCTGAACAAGCGTGCCAATGTCGGCGTGGTTCAGGGGGGTTGAGGTATGCCTGATTTCATCGCCGAATGGCTCGACAAGAACGACGTATTTACCGCTATGACCCTGATGGAATACTGGGGCGGCATGGTGACCACTGTGCAGCTGGTGTTCCTGTCTCTGGTGATTGGCCTGGTGGTGGCCGTGCCGCTGGCGATTCTGCGTACGGTGAAGAATCCTTTCATTTCCGGTCCAGTGTGGTTTTACACCTACATTTTCCGGGGCACGCCACTGCTGATCCAGCTCTACATCATCTATTACGGGCTGGCTCAGATCGAAGGTATCCAGGAGACCTTCTGGTGGCTGATTTTCCGGGAGCCGTTTTATCCGGCGCTGTTGGCGTTCACTCTGAACACGGCGGCCTACACCACAGAGATTATCCGCGGAGCCATTGTGTCGACTCCCAATGGCGAGATCGAGGCGGCGAAAGCCTACGGCATGAACTGGTTCATGCGCATGCGCCGCATCGTCCTACCGAGTGCTGCGCGGCGGGGTGTGCAGGCCTACTCCAATGAGGTCATCTTCATGCTGCATGCCAGCGCGATTGCCAGTGTGGTGACCATCGTGGACCTGACCGGGGCAGCGCGGAACATTTATTCACGGTTTTATGCGCCGTTCGATGCGTTCATTTTTGTGGCGTTGTTGTACATGCTGCTGACGTTTGCGCTGGTGTTCGCGTTCCGCAAGCTGGAGAATCATTTGTTGAAGCATCAACGGCCTTTGAATTCCTGACCCTCTTCTGCAGGCTGATGGTGCAAGGCCAGCCAACAGGAGCGCCTCCCGGGAACCGCTACGAGCACATCCATGTGCGCTTCTTTCAGGCCGTCCCTGGCCTTCAAGATTCCCGGAAGGCGCTCCTGCCGGCTGGCCCCAGACTCTTTCCGGGGATTCCATGAAAGTTTATGAACATCTCTTTGATCATCACGTCGACTGGTTGGCTCATACGCTTGCCAACTCCGACGCTCCACTACCCGAATTAAAAACCCAGCTGCGCGACGGCACACGTGTAATTCACCGTGCAGTCGGGGTTCTCGAGCTCAGTCCCCCTTCCGATCGCCTGAATCCGAATCATGACGCCTTGATCATTTCCGCCGGTGTTCACGGCAACGAGACCGCGCCTATCGAGGTGCTGAACGCGCTGGTGACCGAACTGTTTAATGGGGAGTGGTCGTTGGCTTGCCCGGTGCTGCTGATTCTGGGCAATCCGCCCGCGATGGTGGCCGGGGAGCGCTTCCTTGAGGTGAACATGAACCGGTTGTTCCACGGTGCCCATGGCAAAGCGGCGTATCAGGAATTGCCCGAGGCCGCGCGCGCGCAGTTTCTGGAGGACACCTGCCGGCAGTTCGCAACGCGGCATCCAGACAATCTCTGTCACTACGATCTGCACACGGCGATTCGCCCCTCGCGACGGGAGAAGTTTGCGTTGTCCCCGTTTGTTGAGGGCCGCGAGGTACCGCAGGCACAGTGTAATTTCCTGCTGGAGGCCCGAGTGGAGACGCTGCTGTTGCAGCATCGGGCCGGCACCACCTTTTCGTCATTCTCGGCGTCGGTGCTGCGGGCCGAGAGTTTTACCGTGGAGCTGGGCAAGGTTCGGCCGTTCGGCCAGAACGATCTCAGCCGGTTCCGGGGCATCGCCGACGCCCTGCGGCGACGCATGAGCGGCGGCGCACCGGTTCCGCCACAGCCGCCCCACGATCAGCTTGCGGTCTTTGAGGTGGTGCATGAAATTCTCAACACCGGTGACAGCTTCCACTTTCATGTACCGGATGATGTGGCCAATTTCACGGAGTATGCCCCCGGCACCCTGATCTGGGAGGACCAGGAGACGCAGTATCGGGTCGGGCACTCGCCGGAATCGATTGTGTTTCCCAACCGGGATGTCCCGGTTGGCCAGCGAGTGGGTCTGTTGATCAGGCCAGTGCGTTTTCCGGCTCGGCCACTTTGCAGCGGATAACCCGGGTGCACACGGCGGGCACGACCAGCAGGGTCAGCACGGTAGACGCGAGCAGGCCGGAAATGATGGCCCAGGCCATGGGCGGCCACAGGGTGGAGCTGGAAAAGGCCAAAGGCAACAACCCTGCCACGGTGGTCGCGGTGGTCAGCAAGATGGGTCGGGTGCGCTGTTCCACAGCAATGCGCACGGCGTCGCGGATGGCTTCCCCTCTGTCCAGCTGACGATCCATTACATCCAGCAGCACAATAGCGTTGTTCACCACAATGCCCACCAGCGCAATCACTCCCAGCAAAGGCTGGAATCCGAATGGCGATCCGGATAACACCAGCCCCGGAATGATGCCTACGGTAGCGAGCGGCACGGTCAGCAGAATGACGCCGACCCGACGGAAGGAATTGAACTGAATCAGCAGGAAGAACAGCAGCAACAGCATGCCGATGGGTGCCGTGGTCAACAGAGCGCTGTTGGCATCATCGGAACCCTCGGCGTCACCACCCATCTCCAGCCGGGTGCCTGGCGGCAACGGCTTCTCCTGCAGGTTGGCTTCGAGCCCCTGCAATGCCTGGCTGAAACTGTAACCGGTCAGCAGGTTGGCGGTGACGGTGTTCATTCTTACGCCATTGCGCAGGTAGCGCGCAGCCGGCTGCCATGAGGTTTCCAGAGAGGCGACGGCGGACAACGGCACAGCCTCGCCGCCGGCGTTGTAGATGTTCACCGACAACAATCGGGACAGCGACAGACTGGTGCCCTCCCGGGATCTCAGCACCAGCGGGATCGGGTCTTCCTCCTGGCGGTATTGCTCAGCCACCACCCCGAAGCTTTGGCCATAGAGGCTCTGGGCCACATCCGAGCGGCTGATGCCGTAACGGGCCGCGCTGGCGTCATCAACGTTGATGGCAATGCTGGGCACACCGATGTCGAGGTCATGGCGCACATCCACGGTACCATCGATGCGGCGCAAGGCCGAAAAGACCTGTTCAGCAGCGGCAACGCGGGTATTGTCATCCGCATGGAAAACCCGGATTTCCACCGGTGCAACCCGCGGCGGTCCCTGGCCCAGAATGCCGACGGACAGGTTCAGTTCCGGTAGATGCGTTTGGGCATAGTCGCGGATCCAGGGGATCAGATCGGTGGTCTCTGCCAGGGTTGATGTCGACACCACAATGCGGCCACGGTTTGGTGCCTGCGGCGCTCGCTGCAAGTTGTAGTAGAAACTCGGCCCGGTAAACCCGGTAAAGCGGTGCACCCGCACCGCTTCCGGGCGCTCGCGGATGGCACGTTCCAGCTCTGCGGCCACCGATGACGTCCGCTCCTGGTCTGTGCCCTCCGGCATGTAGAGTTCCACAATGACCTGAGGGCGATCGGCATTGGGGAAGAACTGCAATTTCATGAACGGCGTCAGTGCAAGGCTGATCAGCACCAGAACAAGTCCACCAATCATCAGCTTGCCCGGCATCCGCGCGACCAATCCGCCGAGAAAAACAGCCAGTCCGACCAGCCGGTCGTTCTGACCGGTTTTACGGGGCTTGAGAAAGCGCGCGGCCAGAAGGGGCACCGCAGAAATTGCCAGCAGGTAACTGACGGACAGAGTCAGCATGATCATTACCGGCACACCCCGAGTGAAATCGGCGGTTCCGCCTTTCGACAACAAGAGCGGCGCGAACGCCGCCAGCGTTGTGCCGGTCGAGGCGCCCAGCGGACCGGCGAGCTCCCGTACAGACACCTTCAACGCATCCAGGCGGCGCATGCCCCGGTCCAGATAGCCCTGGATGCTCTCGACAATCACAATGGCGTTATCGATCAGAATGCCCAGAGAGATGACCATTCCGATCACCGCAATCTGGTGCAGTACTCCGCCCCCGAGGTCGTAGAGTCCGACACTGATCATTGCCACCATCGGCAGGATCGAGGCGACCAGCAGTCCCATGCGGATGCCCATGCCAGTAAATACCACCGCCACGATGATGATCACTGACATCAGCAGGCTCAAAGCCAGATTGTCGAGGCGCTGCTCCACCTTGTCCGGCTGGAAGAACATCTCCCGCACTTCGTAGGGTTCGAAATCCGCTTGAATATCGGACAACCGGGTTCTGACCCGCTCACCAAAACGGATGGCATCGGTGGTGTCTTCCTCCATGATGACGGACACCAGCACCACCCGTTCGCCATCAAACCAGGTTTCCGGCTGGCGCGGTTCCTGTGGCCCCCGCCACACCTCCGCCGCGGCGGCGAGCGGTACCTGCGAGCCATCCGGTAATTCAATGGGGGTAGCGCGGATGGCGTCGATATCGGCGAATTCGCTGTTAGGCAGCACCGACATGCGGCGGCCATCCACCACGACAAAGCCGCCGGGGATGGTCTGGTTGCGCTGGGACAGGGTATCGAGAACCCGTGCCGGGGAAATACCGAGCCGGAACATGGCGGCGTCATCCAGGGCCAGGGTGATCTGCTCGTCGGCATCCCCTTCCAGTACGATTCGCGACACCCCGGGAATGTTCGCCAGGTTCCTTTTCAGCCGCTCGGCCACCTTGCTCAGCTCGGTGACCGAAGACGAACCACTCACCGCCAGCACGATGGCGGGAATATCAATCAAGCGATCGTCGAGGGACATCTGCCCCACATCTCCGGGGAAATCCTGTCGCGCCCGGTCCATGGCCTGACGCACACGATCCCACGCCGAGTCGGTGTCATAGATGGTATCGTTCAGCCGCACCTGCACAATGGCTACCCCGGTTCGGGCGGTGGCCTGGGTGAAATCCACTTCCTCCACCTGTCGCAGCTCATCGGTCAGCGGGTTGAGCACCAGTCGTTCCACCGCATCTGCAGTCGCGCCCGGATAGTTGACCGTCACTGTGCCGGCCCGGTACGGAAATGAGGGATCTTCCTGACGCGGCATGGTGCTGTAGGCTGCGATACCCAGCAGGCACAGCATAGTCACCACCATGCCCAACAAGCGTTGATAATTCAGCAGCCGGGCGGCCATCACTGCACCTCCACGGCATCGCCATCAGCGAGGCGCGTCATACCGGCGTATATCACCCGATCTCCGGGGGCCAGATCGTCTGCGCCCACCACCACACGCTCACCGATAACGCGCTCAACCGTGACCGGCACACGGCGGGCGATACCCTCGGTAACCCGGAAAACGCTGGCGCCACCGGCGGATTTCATCACCGCCAGCAGAGGAACCGTTGTCGCCACCACCTCTGCGGGGGTGATCCCGACTTCCACCGGCTCGCCCGGTTCCAGGGTGTCAGCAGGCACACTGACCAGCACCGGGTGCAGTTCACCCCGGATACCGCCGGCCTGTGCGATTTCAATAATGGAGCCGGTTTCCGGCGGTTGGCGACGATCTTGCACAGACCACACTGGCAACAACTGGCCGAGGGTCACATGGTCCAGCATGTAGGCAGGCACCCGAACTTCCACCTCCCGGCCCTTGGGCGAGGACAGTCGCATCACCGGTTGGCCGGCGGCCACGAACTCGTCACGCTCCACCAACAGGGCCTCAACCCGGCCGGCAAAAGGGGCTTTCAGGACACTTTCCTCGAGTAACCGGGTGGCCTCGGCCAGCGCCGCCTGCGCGGTGGCAACACTGGCTCGCAGCCCGTCGCGGCGGGCGGCAATCTGTTCCAGATTCTGCTCGGAGACCACGCCCCGCTCGTGCAGCTGGCTCGAGCGTTCCCACTCGCGTTTTGCCTGATCAAACTGGGTGTTCAGTTCGTCGAGCCGTGCCCGGGCCGAATCCCGCGCCGGCTCAAGAGCCGGATTGTAAACCCGGGCGAGCACGTCACCGGTCGCCACTTTCTGACCGAGTTCCACGGCCCGCTCCCGTAAGGTGCCGCTGACCTGAAACGTCAATGTGGCCCGTTGGGACGCACGCACAATGCCGGAAAACCGCAGCGAGATACCTTCTGTCTGGCCGCCGGTCACCTCTGCTGCGCGCACGGTTACCGCATCGGGGGTGCTCTGCGGCGATGCGCTCTGAGACTTGCAGCCCACCAGGGCCAGCACGGCCAGAGTAAGCAGCAGTGGTGCGAAGAGGATTCGATTCGAGGTCATGGCGCGCCCTTCCTTCCGTGTCTGTAATGGTTGTAGGCTCCCCGTCCTCGGAAGCATGGTTGTTGGAAACAGTCGATTTCACGAATACCCGTTGTTATCGACATAATGTCAGCCTTTGACAATTTGTCAATAATCGGCTTTCATTCCACATCAGGTCTCATTATTCGATCGTTTCTATCAACCGGATGTAACCATGGGAAGTCACCGTGAGTGAGAAGTTGAAAACACGCCGAGAGCGCGAGAAGCAGGCCCGTTTCGATGCCATCCTGGACGCCGCCGAACGGGTGTTCTCGGACAAGGGCTACGATCGCTCCTCGATGGATGACATCGCCCGCACCGCAAGCCTGAGCCGGGCATTGCTCTACGTGTATTTCAAAGACAAGGCCGCCATTCAGCGGGGCATCATGCTGCGGGCCGGCCAGAGCCTGTGCCGCCGCTTTGAACAGGCACGGGACACCGCCACCACCGGGCAGGCGCAGATCAGCGCGATGGGCGTGGCCTACTGGCGCTTCTATGTGGAGGAACCGGATTACTTCTCGGCACTGACAAAGGCTTCGACCGCCATGACCGAGGCGGACGAGCAACAAGCCCAGGACATGCTGTGCTCGAAATCGGAACTGATGGATCTGATGGTGGGGGCGATTCGTCTGGGGCTGACGGATGGCACCCTGAATCGTGAGCGGATAAGCGATCCGGAGCAGACCGCACTCTATCTGCGCGGCGCGCTGCACGGGGTGATTCTGTTATGCCAGAGCGAGATTGGCGAGCGGCTGGGTATGCCGGGCGCCGCGGACTTCTCCGCCGACACGCTGATCCGTCACACCATGGACATGCTCACCTGGTCTATTCAGAGCTGAAAGTCATACACTGAACCCAGTCCCAGAATGCCGGTGAGCTCGTCCAGTGCCTTGCGAACTTCGTCCAGCAGCATCGGGTCTGCCAGGTCTTCTGTCGCCAGCTCGTCCCGATAGTGGGCTTCCACCCAGGTGGTCAGGCGTTCGTACAGGGCGTTGTCCAGCAAGACGCCATGGTGCATGGCCTTGAGCTCATCGTCATTGAGTGCAACTCGCAGGCGCAGGCAGGCCGGACCGCCCCCGTTCCGCATGGACTGCTTGACGTCAAACACCTCAACGCCCGTGATCGGGCCATTCCCCATCACCAGTTCGTCCAGATAACGGCTGACTGACGCAACTTCACGACATTCGCCGGGTACCGCCAGCAACATACCATCGGCCGTATTCAGCAGCTGGCTGTTGAATAGGTAGGAGGCCACCGCGTCCTCGATGGGAACCTCGGCCTGGCTGACCCGCACCGCCTGCAACTCTGCATCGGAGAGCCGGCTGCGGATATCCGCCAGCAACCGCTCCTCGTCCAGGAACGCCATCTCGTGATAGAACAGCGTGTTGGCGTTGCCAACAGCAATCACGTCGTTGTGGAAAACGCCAGCATCAATGGCTGCCGGATTCTGCTGTGCAAACACCACATGGCGGTCGCTGAGCCCGTGCAGACGCGCAACTGCCTGAGACGCCTCAAATGTCTGGCGCGCCGGGAATCGGCTGGGTGCCGGCGCCTGCTCGTTGAACGCCACCTGGCCGTACACGAACAGCTCCACCCCGGGGTCGCCATGGCGACCACACAGACGGGTGTGGTTGGCCGCACCCTCGTCCCCGAAATGACTCACTGACGGCAACGCCGGGTGGTGCGCAAACCAGGCGTCATCCGAGAAGATCGACTTCAGCACCCGACCGGTCACCACATGCTCGATGGAGCGGTGGAATTTGGCGCTGAGATTGGCCGGGGTAAAATGCACCCGGTGATCCGCAGTATCGGCGCTGGGCGACACCGTGGCGGCGTTGGCCGTCCACATGGCAGACGCCGATGACACCGCCGCCAGAATGGACGGATTGTGACGGACCGCGGCCTCCAGAATGGCTTTGTCGGAACCGGTAAATCCCAACGCCCGCAAGCTCGGAATGTGAGGCCGCTCGTGGGGCGGCAGGATGCCCTGAACGTAACCCCGATCCGCCAATCGTTTCATTTTGGCCAGACCCTGCAACGCCGCCTCCTTTGGGTTGGACACCGCGCTGACATTGGATTTCGACGCCACATTACCCCAGGACAGCCCGGCGTAATTGTGGGTGGGGCCGACCAGGCCATCGAAGTTGGCTTCTACCGCGTGCTTGGGCATGTGTGGGTCCGTCGTCAGTGGTCAGTAATCAGTCGAAACTCAGTCCGGGTGCGAGGCTCTCCGGCCGCTCGCTCTTTGTGGCTTCCAGGGATGCCATTGGCCAGGCGCAGTAATCCGCAGCGTAGTAGGCACTGGGGCGATGATTGCCACTGGCACCCACACCACCAAAGGGCGCGGCACTGCTGGCTCCGGTCAGCGGCCGGTTCCAGTTGACGATACCGGCCCGCACTTCATCCGCCAGACGCTCGTAGAGCTTGCGATCGTCGCTGAGAATTCCGGCAGACAGGCCATAGCGGGTGTTGTTCGCCAGCTCCAGGGCATCATCGAAACTCCTGTAGCGATACACCCTCAGAAGCGGCCCGAAGAACTCCTCATCGTCCAGCTCCATGCCGGTCGCATCCAGAATACCCGGCGACAGAAGCCCGGTCCCCGCCCTGAGCTGTTTCATTTCCAGCACCGAAGTGGCGCCCTTCTCGATCATACGGGCCTGCGCCGCCAGCAGCTTATCCGCCGCCTCGGCGGATATGACCGACCCCATGAACGGCTGTGGGTCGGCGTCAAATTCGCCCACCTGTATGCGTGCTGCGACCTCGGTCAGCCGCTCGATGAACTGATCACCCTTGGTACCCTTCGGCACCAGCAGACGTCGCGCACAGGTGCAGCGCTGGCCAGCGGACAGAAACGCCGATTGCAGGGCGTGGTGGACGGCGCCATCAACATCGGCAACATCCTGAACAATCAGTGGATTGTTACCCCCCATTTCCAGGGCGAGAATCTTCTCCGGCTGGCCGCCGAACTGCTCATGCAACAGGTGACCCACCGTGGAGCTGCCGGTAAAAAACAGGCCATCAATACCCGGATGGCGAGCCAGGGATTTGCCGGTGGCGGCGGCGCCCTGCACCAGGTTGATCACCCCATCGGGCAACCCCGCATGCTCCCAGAGCTTCACCGTCATCTCCGCCACGCCGGGCGTCAGTTCACTGGGTTTGAACACCACGGTGTTTCCGGCAAGCAGCGCAGGCACAATGTGACCGTTCGGCAAATGCCCCGGAAAATTGTAGGGGCCGAAGACCGCCACCACGCCGTGGGGGCGATGACGGAGCACCGCATGACCACCGGCGACATCGGACTCCGAATGCCCCGTGCGCTCGTTGTAGGCATTCACCGAAATACCGATCTTGCCAATCATCGCCGCCACTTCGGTGCGGGACTCCCACAGCGGTTTGCCTGTTTCCAGGCCGATCTGGTGCGCCAGCTCTTCCTTATGGATTTCCAGCTGGTCAGCAAAAGCATCAACCACCGCCTTGCGCTCGGTGAAGGGTTTTCGGCGCCAGCCGACAAAACCCTTGCGAGCCTCGCGCACGGCGGCATCCACGTCCTCCAGGCTGGCACTGGTGCCTTCCCAGACCGTATCACCGGTCACCGGCTGCACCGATTCGAAAGGCGCCCCGTGGCCCTGCAGCCAGAGACCATCAATAAACAATTCGCCTGTCAGACTCGCCATAACGTGCATCTCCCGGTTCTTGAATTCGGTTTCATCAGCCTGATCCCTCAGAAACGGCTGGCGCGCCCTTTCTCTTTTTCCTCGCCTTTGGCGGCGGCAATCTGCGGGCCGGCATCTCTCAATGGTGCCAGGCGAACCTGATCACCGGATTCCACCAGCAGAGCGTCCGCCACTTCTTTGGGCACTGAGACAGTATCAGGCCCGATGCAATGCGCGGGTATGGTGGTTACCCGAAAGTCGCGGAACGAAAGATTGGAAATCATCACCCGTTCCGCGGTAGCCACATCCAGATCCACCGCCTTGCGGCTGATCAGCACGTGCCGGTGCACACTTTCCCGCACGGTACGGATATTGTGAACGAAAGCCTCCACCACCGGACCGCCATCAAAGATGTCCACCAGACCGTTGAAGTTGAACCCCTCGGCCTGCAGCATCTTCAGTGCCGGTGCCGTATTGTCATGAACCCTGCCGATCACCGCGCGAGCCGCGTCCGGCAGCATAGGCACGTAAATCGGGTACTTGGGCATCAACTCGGCGATGAAGGATTTGTTGCCCAAACCGGACAGCATGTCGGCCTCGCTGAACTCCATGTCGAAGAACTGGCTGCCCAGGGCATCCCACAGCGGGTTACGTCCCTCCTTGTCCGAAACACCCCGCATCTCCGCAAACACTTTGTCCGAGAAATGCTTACGGAAGCTGTCCAGGTAAAGAAACCGGCAGCGGGACAGCAGTAAACCATTACCGCCACCGCGGTGGCTGTCCGATAACAGCAGCGAGCAGATTTCGGTGGTATCGGTCATGTCGTTGGACAGGTGCAGGGTCGGTGTCCGTACGTGCACTCCCAGCTCCCGCGAGGCATTGACGGTGACACTCAAACGGTAATTGTAGAATACCTCGTCCAGCCCCACCCGTGCCTGAATGCCACTGATGCCCACACACTGGCCAAGTTCGGTATCCTCCAGCGCAAACAGATAGAGACCGGCCTCCGGCGCGCAGCGCTGATTGAACGTTTCACGGGCGTGGTTGATCTTGCGCTCTAACAGCGCCCGATCCGCAGGCAGCGTGGTCAGGCCCTTGCCGGCGTTCTGAGCCATGACATACAGGTCGTCAAGATCCGTTTCCAGTAGCGGGCGGATTACCAGCATGGGCACCTCACGCTATGATCAGGTCGTGTAACGTTCATAGTGGTGCAATCCTTACCTCGTCACCGGCACTGCGTGACAGCAGTTTCCAGGTTTTCACCGGCACCTTGACCTCGGTCTTCAGGGATTCTCCGAGACCGGTCAGGGTGCAACGGAAGTCCGCGCCCCGCCCGGCGGAAATCAGGCAGGTTTCGCCCTCGTCACCTTGGGAGGCATGCAGCGTGGTTTTGCGGCTGGTGACCAACGTCCTCAGACTGTCGGTGCGTGCTTCCAGGACCGGGCCGGCGTCGAAAATATCCAGGTAGCAGCCTGCCTGAAAACCCTCCTGTTGGAGCAGCTCCCAGGAGTGCAGCGATAAGGCATGCGGCTGCCCCAACGCCTCTTTTGCAGCAGCGGACAGCAAGGTAACGTATATCGGGTTGGGCGGCATCAACTCGGCGATGAAGGTTCTGCTCAGCAAGCCGGAGTGCTTGTCTGCGGTGTCAAAATCCATATTGAAAAAATGCCGCCCCAAGCTGTCCCAGAACGGCACCGAGCCGTCGCTGGCCTGCACGCCCTGAATCTCCACCACCATGCGGTTAGAGAAGCGGTCGCGGTTTTCCGCCACAAACATCAGCCGGGCGCGGGCAAGCAATTCGAAGGGCTCTTTGCCCCGCAAGGCCGGATCAATGGCAAAGGCGCACAGCTGGGTCATGTCAGTCAGCGCATGAGACGGATACAGCACCTCGACCCGGCGGGACACGCCCAGCTCGTGGGAGGCATGAATCAGCGCATCGCGGCGGTAGTTGTAGAATGGCTGCCCGTTCCCCGCCCCGGCATCAATGCCCGCCACACCATGAATCGTTGCGGTGTCGGTATTCTCCAGCACAAACAGGAAGCGGGCAGATTCACCGGCATCCGGTCGGCCGGCAAACGAGCGGATGGAATGGTCAATCTTTCCCGCGACAGCCTCTTCCTGCTTCGGCAGAGTCGACGACAATCGCGTACCCTGCTCGCCGGAGATGTCCAGCACACTCCGCAGATCCTCTCTTTGAACTGGCCGAACCAGCCACATAGAGCCTCCCTTATCTGTGTGTGGCAACAAGCTTTTTCACGGCAGCTTCGAAACGCTCCAGGGCATCGTCGATATCGGAATCCGGAATAATCAGGGACGGCGCCAGGCGCACCACGTTAGCGCCGGCAATCAGCACCATGACACCTTCGTCCAACCCGGCACTCAGGAACTCCTTGGCCTTGCCCTGCCAGGCCTCAGCCAACACGCAACCCAGCAACAGACCGGCGCCGCGAACCTCGCTGAACACACCATAGCGCTCGCCGATGTCCATCATGCCTTTGCGCAGATGCTCGGAGCGGGCCTTCACCCCCTTGAGAATGTCCGGCTGGCTGACGGTATCAACCACCTTCTGGGCAACCGCGCACGCCAGGGCATTGCCGCCATAGGTGCTGCCGTGAGTACCCACACCCAGGCTGGCCGCCACTTTGGCGGTGGTCAGCATGGCGGCAACCGGGAAACCACCTCCCAGGCCTTTGGCGCTGGACAGGATGTCGGGGATCACACCGTACATCTCATAGGCAAACAGGTGCCCGGTGCGACCAACACCGCTCTGGACTTCATCGAACACCAGCAGCGCATCGTGCTCATCACACAGCTGGCGCAAGCCTTTCAGGAAATCGGAGTCGCCGGGCATGACGCCACCCTCGCCCTGGATGGGCTCCACCACCACAGCACAGGTCTTGTCTTTCGAGATCAGCTTCCTGACCGACTCAAGATCGTTGAAGGTGGCGTGATGAATGCCGCCCGGAGCCGGCTCGAAACCTTCCAGATACTTGGGCTGACCACCGACACTGACGGTGAACAGCGTGCGGCCATGGAACGAATTGGTGAACGAGATAATCTCGTTCTTGTGCGGTCCGAAATGCTCCCACGCGTAGCGGCGGGCGAGCTTGAACGCCGCCTCGTTGGCCTCCGCGCCGGAGTTGGCGAAGAACACCCGCTCGGCAAAGGTCAGGTCGCACAGGGTTTTGGCCAGCCGCAGAGCAGGTTCGTTTGTCATCACATTGGACAGGTGCCAGATCTTCTCAGCCTGATCCATCAGCGCGCCCACCAGGCCCGGGTGAGAATGCCCGAGACAGGTCACAGCAATACCGCCCTGGAGATCCACGAACTCTCGCCCATCCTGATCCCAGATGCGTGAGCCCTCACCCCGCACCGGGACAATGGAACCCGGGGCATAATTGGGCACCATGACGTGTTCAAAAAGTTCGCGACTGACGGGATCTCTGTTCATCGGGCTCTCTCAGCGGTTCGTGCATAACGGTTAAAAAAGAATATAAAGCAGCATTTATCATACGCCACTCAGGGCATCAACACATCCGGTTCCCCCACCGCCGGCAATTCCAGCACGGTCAGATTACGCTCGTCCCGCCCCATCAGGGTCTTCACCAGCAGCTTGTAGGAATCCAGGTCAAAGGTGACGGCCTGGCCACGCAAGGTGAGGTCATGGAGCTCCTCCTCACTGTGCACCGTCGCCACATGCATCCAGTTATAAACCACCAGAATGTCGGTGTCTCCGCTGAATTCGTTGCGTTCCACCACACCTACCGGCCCCTTCCATGGCCAGGTATTCAGGCGCAGAGCGTGGAAGGCAATCTGTACCCGCAGGTTATAGCGCACCACGTCTTCATGCCCCTCACATGCCCCTTTACAGCGCCCAAGCGTACGCTGAAAGCAGGGACCCTCGTGCTCCGGTTCCAACCCCAGTAATCTATTGCACAATTCGTTCTTCGCGGCGATGCCGCTGAGCGCTTTTTCCGCATCGCGCTTGCTGCGAAACAGCCCGTAATAATCCCCCAGCCGGTGCGGCTGGATTTCCCTGACCAGCCGCGCCTGCAGGTAGCCTGCGTCGGTGGTGGCAAGCTCGATACTGACCAGAGATTTCGCAGCCCGTGACCGGCGGTTGAAGAGAGGCTTCAGCGCTTTGATCTGCCTCAGCTCCAGCAACAGCGCACCCAGCTCGCCCGCCGTTTCGGTCCACTCTACCCGCCGCAAGCTCTCCGACATCCGCACCCCGCGGGTGGAGTTGTGGTCACCGGAAAAATGCGACGCCACCCTCTGCGCAATATTGGTGCTTTTGCCCACATACAACAGCGCATCGTTCTCGCCATAGAACCGGTAAACCCCCGGCCCTCTGGGCAGCTCATCGAGAGTATCCAGCGGCAAATGGGAGGGAATACTCGGGCGTTGCAGCAATGCCTTGAGCGCGGCTCCGACCACATCGGGGCCCTTGTCTGCCAGTGCATGGGTAAAGAACTCGAGCATGGCAGCCACATCCCCCATGGCCCGGTGCCGCTGCACCTGAGCGAGGCCGTGGCGCTCGATCAGGGCGTCCATGTTATGGCGCCGAAATGCCGGATAGAGCCGCCGCGACAGCTTTACCGTACACAGCACTTTTGCCGAGAACAACCGCCCCAGCCGCCGGAATTCCGCCTTGATAAACCCGTAATCGAAGCGGGCATTGTGGGCAACGAATATGGTGCCCTTGAGCTGCGCTTCTAACTCGTCGGCAATGGCCTCGAACACGGGCGCGTCCGCCACCATCTCATTGGATATGCCGGTGAACCGCTCGATGAACGGTGATATCCGCGTTTGCGGATTCAGCAGCGTCTGCCATTCACCCACCACCTCACCGGCCCGCCAGAACCGGATACCGATTTCCGTGATCCGGTCGCGGGCAGAACTGCCACCGGTGGTCTCGATATCGAGGAAAGCAAACGTTGAGGTTTCCAGATCAGTACTTTTGGAGGTCATGGGATGATTTTACGCCGAATCTGGAATCGCAGATGTATGTAACACAACGATTTAGACCTATAGACATTCGTCTAATTAATGATCGATTTTGTTTGAAATGTCACAATTTCGTAACTACTTTGAAATGGGTCCAACAACAATAATGTGTGGAGACAACAACAATGCAAAGTAACAAACTGAGAATGGCAATTCGGGCAACCGCCGCAGTCGCCGTTTTAGGGGTTGCCGGCCAGGCCAACGCGGTGAATTTCAACGCCGGTGATTACGAGATGAATCTCTACGGTTACGGTCGTCTCAACGCCTCTTACGATATCCCTGAATCAGTGACTTTGCAGGCCAGTATACTCCGCAAAGCGCCATCGGCGCTAACAGGAGCCATCACTTGGTCAAAAGCAGGTTGATAATGCCGGAACGTGCAGTCTGACGTCGATCAGCGGCCAAATTTGGG
>NZ_JAKZAI010000050.1 GCF_023156235.1 Marinobacter goseongensis
CACGGCCGAAAATGAGCGGTAATGGCAGTAACCCGCACAGTCTGCGAGACTTGCTGGGGACCTATGAGAAATCCGGGCTAAGGCCTGTTTTATGCTCTTATCCAAACTCCAAAACACCTGGTCGGGCGTACGGGCGGAAAATACGCTGTTTCGTTTTTCAATTCCGATCATGTCCGTTGCATTGCTTATTGCTGTTATCGCTTTGGCTTCGAAAGATCCGGTTGTTGTTGTTCAGCCGCCCAACATGAACGGAGCCTCAGAACTTCGTGTTAATGCGGCCAACCAGAAGTTTAAACAAGCCTACGCACTATATACCGTTTCGATGATGTCCAACGTTACTCCGGGGAACGCACCGTTTCTGGTGGACACGCTCTCGGACATTTTTGCGCCCCGCATATACAACGAGGTGAAAGCCGGGATCATGGATCAGGTCGACCTCATTACCGAAGACGGACTGTCGATATCGTTCTCGCCGCGAGGCAGCGATTACTGGCCTGATACAGATCGCGTGGTCGTTTATGGGACCCGAACGGTAAGAGGGCGGGATGAACAAGCTCTTACCAACGATGTGGTGTACGAGTTAACCGTCACAATTCAAAACTATCTACCTCAAGTTACCTTCATCGAGACGTATGAAGGTACACCACGTCGGGAGTCCTAATGCGTTTACATCGATTAACGGTTGCTGTCCGATCTCTGGTACCCACAGTCATCTTGGGTATGGTCGCCTTCAGTGCCTCACCCGCCGCCTTTGCGGACGATCCGCTTCTGGCCGAAAACGATTTACCAGGCATTCCAATCAGTATCACTCAAGGAGCGCGCCGCGAACTGCTATCCCCGAGTAATGGGGGGGCAAATGATACGGTGCGAGCGGAAAGACAGACGGTATCAACCGCTGCCCAGGAATCCGAACCTGTTTCGGACGCACCGGCTCAACAGATCTTGTCACCTGACCTGCCCGAACCGGCCATGGCCCCACCGCGAAATGATGATATCGGAATCGCCGGTGTCGATCCCGATGCACCGATTGTTGACCCCGACACAGGGCGGGTAAACCTCGAACTGTTGCGTCAGCGTTATGAAGGATCAAGGCCAGCGACCCAAACGGTTACGCCTCCGCAGCCCGCAGTGTCTACCGTTGAACAAACGGAAGAGGCGACGGTTTCTGAGGAAAACGGTCTCATGTCGCGCATGGAGCCGGGAATGTCGGAGTTGGACATCCCAAACCGAGCGCCTGAAAGACCGTCTATGTTAGACGAGGATCTATCCAGAATCGGTGCCCAGCTCGCGCAATCTGTGGCCAAAACCGTACAGCCAAGAACCAGTGCGCCGACGCCATCGAATCAAAAGCCCAAGGGTCCAACCACCCTTACTCTGATACCGGGTGTTAATCAGCTCGCTACGATAAGCCGCGGTCACCCGAACAGAGTCGTGACGCCATTTACGAATCCTGAAATACGAACCACGGCCACTGGCGCTGAAATATCAACGGCCGACTCCGTTGTCTACGTCGCCACAGATCAAGAGGGGCCCGTAACGCTCTATATCAGTGAGCGTGGTCAACCACGGCTGGCGGCGTCACTGACCCTCGTTCCTCAGCCGATTCCGCCACAGGAAATCGTCTTCAATTTCACGGATGACATCGCAAGAGACTTCAAGATTGCGAACCCTCGTGCAGAAGACTGGGAAACTCGCCAACCCTACGTTGACACCATTGTCGACCTGTTTCGTACGCTGGCAACCCAAGACCTGCCAAGCGGGTATTCATTGCGCAAGCCGCACGGGTCCGATGTGATTACCTGTTTCGGAGGTCAGCATGTGGCGTTCGAGCTAGGGCAGGTCGTGGAAGGACACAACATTGAGGTACAGATTCTAAGAGCGACCAATGTGTCCGATGTCACCGTCGAGGTCATTGGACACCAGTGTTCTGGTAATGCTGTCATGGCGGCCGCCGAATGGCCTCATTCAATTTTGTCGCCTGGTCAAAGCACCGAAATGTACGTAGCCAAGCATCGTCTTGAGCGTATTACGCCAGAGATTCGGAGACCTTCACTAATAGGAGACCGCCCCTGATGAGCATGAAATCGTTTTGGGCGGATCTGGACGCCAAACACAAACGGATGGCAATGCTCGGTGGTGGTGGTGCCTTGCTTGTTCTTATCCTTGCGAATTTCCTTTTTGTGGACGCGCCAGAGCGAAAGCCCGAAGTACAGAAATCGAGCGTTAACTTGGCTGGAGATAACACGGATCGTTTGGGTGTGGATGCGTTAGCGGCCCGCATTCGCTCCATGGAAGCCAGCAATGAAACCTTGGATAAACAGGTTCGCAAACTTGAAGAAACGAACGCGAAGCTTAGAACGGACCTGCAAAACAAGGTAGATGGAGACACGGTCGCACGCAACTACGAACAGCAGATGAAAATCCTATCGGATCGTCTGGCCGCTCAAACCGAACAGATTCAATCGTTGCGCC
Source organism: Marinobacter goseongensis (assembly GCF_023156235.1). Taxonomy (GTDB): domain Bacteria; phylum Pseudomonadota; class Gammaproteobacteria; order Pseudomonadales; family Oleiphilaceae; genus Marinobacter; species Marinobacter goseongensis. The sequence goes on from NZ_JAKZAI010000050.1 coordinate 2,473, forward strand.
GTCAACAAGCTCAGATCGCGCAGAACCCCGCCACGGTCCAAGATCAGACGTTTGATTCCGGGGCCGGAGGTGGTATCCGTGGACCCATGGCTGGTGCTAATGGCTCTATTTGGGACAACCGCGATCTCTTCCAGGTTCCCGAGGACCGCCGGTATGCAGGCGCTCGACAAGGTGCTACAGCGCCACGTGATCAGGATTCCGAAGAGGGCGAGACAAAGCCGAAAGGACCGATGATGCGGGTCATCGTGGATGAGTCAAAACCGGTGGATGAGGAGCCTGACGCAGACATTGAAACTCAGTTTCTACCTGCAGGCTCGATCGTTAGTGGGCGGTTGATTACAGGCATTGACGCGCCCACGAGCACAACCAGTCGAGACAATCCGCACCCAGCATTGCTTGAGATCAGCAAAGAAGCCATTCTGCCTAACCGTTTTCGCGCTGACTTCAAATCCTGCTTTTTAATCATCGGTGGATACGGTGACATGTCTTCAGAGCGCGCCTATCTGAGGTCTGAAACCGTCAGTTGTGTTAATAATGATGGTCGGTCAGTAGAACAGCCAATTGAAGCGTTCGCCGTAGGGGAAGATGGTAAAGCGGGTGTTCGCGGAAGGCTGGTTACAAAGAATGGTCAGTTACTGGCTCGAAGCGTCATGGCTGGCTTTTTGAGTTCTGCTTCAGAGGTCTTTTCGTCAAGTCCAGTACCGACAATCTCGACCCAAGCGAGCGATACAACCCCCTTCCAAAGCGCTCTGTCATCAGAGGCTGCGCAAGCATCAGCTCTTCAAGGTGCCGGTACGGCGATGGAGAGAATTGCGGATTACTATATGTCGATGGCCGAACAGATTTTTCCGATCCTGGAGGTGGACGCAGGCCGGCGCATAGAAATGGTCATTACGCGAGGTAGCGAGATCGCCTTCGTGAACGAATAGGCGATTAGCGTTGCCAATGAACCCGGCAGAGATATCTGGCGGGTTTTTTTGTGTCCCCATTATGTGTGGCGTCGATTTTTGGCCCTGATTCTGTGAAGGGTCGCCAAGAAATACAAGTACCTTAATCAGCATCATGATATGAGGTAATCCGTTTGATGGGACACTTCCGCACCCTTTCTTCTACTTGTGCGCTTTTGGGTAGCTTGTTGTTGGGTTTTACAAGCAGCAACGCTCTTGCCCAAGATGCTGACATCGTAGAGCTGCCCATCAAAGGGCCGCTAAAAATGATCATGACGGATGCCGGTACCGCCGTCATTGTCAGCAGCGATGGGCGCTTTGTCTTGCCTGGACAATTTGTTGACCGCGCTGATGACGGCCAGGTTGTTGGTTCCATTGAGCAAGCTCGCGCACTTTATGGTCAGGCTGGCCACAACAACCCAATTACGGAAATTAAACCCGTCGAGCGTGGCTATGAAGACCAGCAGCCAGAGTATATGCGTGATGACGGGATGCCGAATGCGTCAGAGCTTCTGTCGTTCTCCATTGGAACTGGCCCTAAGGAAGTTTTCGTTTTCGTAGATCCCGAGTGTCCCTACTGCCACAAGGTTGTGCGGATGCAGGCGGAGTTAGGCGACCAATACACGTTCCACAATCTTCTCGTTCCATTGCTTGGCGCCACCAGCCAGTCAGTCGTAGCCGATATGGCATGCATGTCTGAGTCGGACCGAAAAGAGAGTTTTCTCAGTCAAAGCATGTCAGGACGGAAGACCCAGTCATGCGAAGAGCTTTCCCGCCAAAACGTTGAACGGCTGGCCATGGACCTTTCTATCGAGGCAGTGCCAACGATTATTGCGCCTTATGGCGGGATGGTTAGCGGCGCGCCCCGTTCTGTTAATCAATTGGTTGGGTTTTTGGAGAGTAAGCAGTGATGCGCGTTTTATTAACGGCACTGATGGCCGCCGGTACGCTGACGGGTTGTTCAAGTCTCGGTATCGGTGAATCCGATTACGGGTGTAAGGGTTATACGGAAGGGTATTCATGCCTGAGCGCTAGAGAGGTCTATGAGCTCAACTCATCCGGCGTAGCACCGAGTGATATCGAGCATCACGAAGGGCACGATCACACCGTCAGCTCAGCACCCATCCGGTCGAAAGAGGCGCGCCTGTCAGGAGCGTCAAGGTCCTCTTCGGTTACACAGCACAACACACAGACCGCTGTACCACAAACGCGCCCAACCGGCGCGATGTCACCGGGACAGTATATGGGCATTTCCCGGATAACACCGATCCGAACTCCGGCAAAGGTCATGCGAATCTGGGTTGATACCTACGAAGACGATGCGGGGGATCTACATACCCCCGGCATTGTTTATACCGAGGTCCAGGCGCGAAGCTGGCAGGTTGGCCAGCCTGCGCCTGTAAGAAGTCAGCGTATTCGAGCAACCAAACCGCTGGCTTTGCCAGCTAACTCACCCCCGCAAATGTCCACTGAAACGCAATGAAGGAGTTTGGTATGAAAACCACACTACAACGCTGGCAACAGCAACTGTATATGGCTGCAAAACGAGCCACCCGCTATACCCCGGCATTTTTGCTGCTGGCACTACCATCTATTGCCATGGCGTCCGGTGCGGGAGGCCGCGAATTTGACGATATCTGGGATACTCTGGAAGGCTGGGTTCAAGGTACTCTGGGCCGCATCATTGCCCTGGTCATGGTTCTGGTCGGCATCGTATTCGGGATCGCGCGTCAGAACATCATGGCGTTTGTCATGGGTCCGGCGGCTGGTATTGGCCTGTTCTACGCACCCTCTGTCATTCAGAGCATCATGGGCGCATCTCTGTAAGATCTGCACTGGGGGCTTTGCCCCCTTTTGTCCTTTCCTCGTTAAGTGTATCCAAACATGTCTGAATTTCTTGCCTCGAGAGAAAAACTGGTACGGCATGAGTCTGTCAGTAACCTGTTTTCGGAACTGGCATACGACCCAGATAGCCAATTAATTTACTGCGAAGATGGCATGCTGGGGTTTGTGTTTCGCTGCAGCCCTATGTCTGCTGCGGACGACAGCGTAACGATGCAGTTGGCTGGTGTGCTTTCGCAGGATTGGCCAAAAGATTCCTACATGCAATGGCACCTGTTCTCCAGCCCGGACATTGCGCGCAATCTCAACAACATGATGCGATTGCGCAATTACACCGATGATCTGCTGTATGCGGCTGCGCTTGAACGCAGTGCGTTTCTAGAAAAAGGCCTTTCTTCTCCGCTGGGTGATGAGAACGCGCCACTGGTTAAAGATACGGTAAGCGCCAATAAATCCGCACCTGTGGCTGGCAACTGAATTTCGCCACACTGATTCCTGCTTTCAAATGAAGGAGG
>NZ_JAKZAI010000051.1 GCF_023156235.1 Marinobacter goseongensis
AATAAAAAACCCCAGCATCAAGGATGCTGGGGTTTGGGTATTAAGAGCCTGACGATGACCTACTCTCACATGGGCGAACCACACTACCATCGGCGCTGGTCTGTTTCACTTCTGAGTTCGGGATGGGATCAGGTGGTTCCAGACCGCTATGGTCGTCAGGCAAAACGGATGATCACTGGGAGGACGAGATAGAGCTGTGATATTGATTTCCGAGCGTGGCTTTCGCCTTGCTCCTGCGTTATCCGCAATTGTCTTGGGTGTTATATAGTCAAGCCGCACGAGCAATTAGTATCGGTTAGCTCAACGCCTCGCAGCGCTTACACACCCGACCTATCAACGTCCTGGTCTTGAACGGCTCTTCAGGGACCTCAAGGGTCCAGGGAGATCTCATCTTGGAAGGGGCTTCCCGCTTAGATGCTTTCAGCGGTTATCCTATCCGAACATAGCTACCGGGCAATGCCACTGGCGTGACAACCCGAACACCAGAGGTTCGTCCACTCCGGTCCTCTCGTACTAGGAGCAGCTTTCCTCAAATCTCCAACGTCCACGGCAGATAGGGACCGAACTGTCTCACGACGTTCTAAACCCAGCTCGCGTACCACTTTAAATGGCGAACAGCCATACCCTTGGGACCGGCTTCAGCCCCAGGATGTGATGAGCCGACATCGAGGTGCCAAACACCGCCGTCGATGTGAACTCTTGGGCGGTATCAGCCTGTTATCCCCGGAGTACCTTTTATCCGTTGAGCGATGGCCCTTCCATACAGAACCACCGGATCACTATGACCTACTTTCGTACCTGCTCGACGTGTCTGTCTCGCAGTCAAGCGGGCTTGTGCCATTACACTAACCGCACGATGTCCGACCGTGCTTAGCCCACCTTTGTGCTCCTCCGTTACGCTTTGGGAGGAGACCGCCCCAGTCAAACTACCCACCACACAGTGTCCTTAACCCCGATAAGGGGTCGAAGTTAGAACCTCAAACATGTCAGGCTGGTATTTCAAGGTTGGCTCCATGAGAACTGGCGTTCCCACTTCAAAGCCTCCCAGCTATCCTACACAAACATGCTCAAAGTTCACTGTGAAGCTATAGTAAAGGTTCACGGGGTCTTTCCGTCTAGCCGCGGATACACCGCATCTTCACGGCGATTTCAATTTCACTGAGTCTCGGGTAGAGACAGCGCCCCCATCGTTACGCCATTCGTGCAGGTCGGAACTTACCCGACAAGGAATTTCGCTACCTTAGGACCGTTATAGTTACGGCCGCCGTTTACCGGGGCTTCGATCAAGAGCTTCGCGCAAGCGCTAACCCCATCAATTAACCTTCCGGCACCGGGCAGGCGTCACACCGTATACGTCCACTTTCGTGTTAGCACAGTGCTGTGTTTTTAATAAACAGTCGCAGGGGCCTGGTATCTTCGACCGGCTTCCGCTCCACCCGCAGGGGCTTCACGTACATACCGGCGTGCCTTCTCCCGAAGTTACGGCACCATTTTGCCTAGTTCCTTTACCCGAGTTCTCTCAAGCGCCTTGGTATTCTCTACCTGACCACCTGTGTCGGTTTGGGGTACGGTCCCGAATAGCCTGAAGCTTAGAAGATTTTCCTGGAAGCAGGGCATCAATGACTTCTCGCTCGAATGAGCAATCGTCGTCGCGTCTCAGGATTGAGGACCCGGATTTGCCTAAGTCCTCTCCCTACTCGCTTAAACCGGGACAACCGTCGCCCGGCTCACCTAGCCTTCTCCGTCTCTCCATCGCAGCTATCCAAGGTACGGGAATATTAACCCGTTTCCCATCGACTACACCTTTCGGTCTCGCCTTAGGGGCCGACTCACCCTGCGCCGATTAGCGTTGCGCAGGAACCCTTGGTCTTCCGGCGTGGGAGTTTTTCACTCCCATTGTCGTTACTCATGTCAGCATTCGCACTTCTGATACCTCCAGCATGCTTCTCAACACACCTTCGCAGGCTTACAGAACGCTCCCCTACCCCGCATACAAAGTATGCAGCCGCAGCTTCGGTAACCAGTTTGAGCCCCGTTACATCTTCCGCGCAGGCCGACTCGACTAGTGAGCTATTACGCTTTCTTTAAAGGATGGCTGCTTCTAAGCCAACCTCCTAGCTGTCTGAGCCTTCCCACATCGTTTCCCACTTAACTGGTATTTGGGGACCTTAGCTGGCGGTCTGGGTTGTTTCCCTCTTCACGACGGACGTTAGCACCCGCCGTGTGTCTCCCGGATAGTACTCACAGGTATTCGGAGTTTGCATCGGGTTGGTAAGTCGGGATGACCCCCTAGCCGAAACAGTGCTCTACCCCCTGTGGTATTCGTCCGAGGCGCTACCTAAATAGCTTTCGGGGAGAACCAGCTATCTCCGGGCTTGATTAGCCTTTCACTCCGATCCACAAGTCATCCCCTGGCTTTTCAACGACAGTGGGTTCGGTCCTCCAGTTGATGTTACTCAACCTTCAACCTGCTCATGGATAGATCGCCCGGTTTCGGGTCTATGCCCAGCGACTAAATCGCCCTATTCAGACTCGGTTTCCCTACGGCTCCCCTATACGGTTAACCTCGCCACTGAACATAAGTCGCTGACCCATTATACAAAAGGTACGCCGTCACAGAACAAGTCTGCTCCGACTGCTTGTACGCATACGGTTTCAGGATCTATTTCACTCCCCTCACAGGGGTTCTTTTCGCCTTTCCCTCACGGTACTGGTTCACTATCGGTCAGTCAGGAGTATTTAGCCTTGGAGGATGGTCCCCCCATATTCAGACAGGATACCACGTGTCCCGTCCTACTCGATTTCACTAGACTCAGGTTTCGGATACGGGGCTATCACCCACTATGGCGGCACTTTCCAGAGCCTTCTCCTACCAGTTGTCTAGCTTAAGGGCTAGTCCCCGTTCGCTCGCCGCTACTTAGGGAATCTCGGTTGATTTCTTTTCCTCGGGGTACTTAGATGTTTCAGTTCCCCCGGTTCGCCTCTTACACCTATGTATTCAGTGCAAGATACCGACCCGAAAGTCGGTGGGTTTCCCCATTCAGAAATGTCCGGATCACAGCTCGTTTGCCAGCTCCCCGAACCTTATCGCAGGCTTCCACGTCTTTCATCGCCTCTGACTGCCAAGGCATCCACCGTATGCGCTTAGTTGCTTGACTATATAACCCCAAGACAACTGATCTGCACGACACCACAAACAAGAGCCCCGGACCCACCGAAGTGACGCCAGTTTTCTCATCCAGGATGAGGTTCAAAGACAGCCGCTCGAAGTCACATACAACCACTTCAACGACAACACCGGATAACGCTTGAAATCGTTATCACATTGAACATTCCCTCTCGGAGATAATGAGAGAAAATATTCGTGTTCTATCTCGTCCAATTTGTTAAAGAGCAAATCTGACCCAGTGATCAGAAAGAAGGTCTTCAGCCACAACTCACACTCGAGTCACAGAACTGAAAAACTTGTTTCTGTACACTGCTAACTCGCGTTAGTCAGTAAATTTTGGTGGAGCTAGGCAGGATCGAACTGCCGACCTCCTGCGTGCAAGGCAGGCGCTCTCCCAGCTGAGCTATAGCCCCA
>NZ_JAKZAI010000052.1 GCF_023156235.1 Marinobacter goseongensis
TGCTCTCTTTATTAGCCAACCAAGTAATTCGTGTGGACTCTGACCGAAGCATTCGGCTTCGTTTAAGGAGGTGATCCAGCCGCAGGTTCCCCTACGGCTACCTTGTTACGACTTCACCCCAGTCATGAACCACACCGTGGTAATCGTCCTCCCGAAGGTTAGACTAACTACTTCTGGTGCAATCCACTCCCATGGTGTGACGGGCGGTGTGTACAAGGCCCGGGAACGTATTCACCGTGACATTCTGATTCACGATTACTAGCGATTCCGACTTCACGGAGTCGAGTTGCAGACTCCGATCCGGACTACGATGCGTTTTGTGAGATTAGCTCCCCCTCGCGGGTTTGCAGCCCTCTGTGCGCACCATTGTAGCACGTGTGTAGCCCTGGCCGTAAGGGCCATGATGACCTGACGTCATCCCCACCTTCCTCCGGTTTGTCACCGGCAGTCTCCCTAGAGTTCTCAGCCGAACTGCTAGCAACTAGGGATAGGGGTTGCGCTCGTTACGGGACTTAACCCAACATCTCACGACACGAGCTGACGACGGCCATGCAGCACCTGTGTCAGAGTTCCCGAAGGCACCAATCCATCTCTGGAAAGTTCTCTGCATGTCAAGGCCAGGTAAGGTTCTTCGCGTTGCGTCGAATTAAACCACATGCTCCACCGCTTGTGCGGGCCCCCGTCAATTCATTTGAGTTTTAACCTTGCGGCCGTACTCCCCAGGCGGTCAACTTAGTGCGTTAGCTGCGCCACTAAGACTTCAAGAGTCCCAACGGCTAGTTGACATCGTTTACGGCGTGGACTACCAGGGTATCTAATCCTGTTTGCTCCCCACGCTTTCGCACCTCAGTGTCAGTGTTGGTCCAGGTAGCCGCCTTCGCCACTGGTGTTCCTTCCTATATCTACGCATTTCACCGCTACACAGGAAATTCCACTACCCTCTACCACACTCTAGCCTGACAGTTCGAAATGCCGTTCCCAGGTTAAGCCCGGGGCTTTCACATCTCGCTTATCAAACCACCTACGCGCGCTTTACGCCCAGTAATTCCGATTAACGCTTGCACCCTCCGTATTACCGCGGCTGCTGGCACGGAGTTAGCCGGTGCTTCTTCTGTGAGTAACGTCAATCTTCCAGAGTATTAATCTGAAAGCCTTCCTCCTCACTGAAAGTGCTTTACAACCCGAAAGCCTTCTTCACACACGCGGCATGGCTGGATCAGGGTTGCCCCCATTGTCCAATATTCCCCACTGCTGCCTCCCGTAGGAGTTCGGGCCGTGTCTCAGTCCCGATGTGGCTGATCATCCTCTCAGACCAGCTACGGATCGTCGCCTTGGTGAGCCTTTACCCCACCAACTAGCTAATCCGACTTAGGCTCATCCAATAGCGCAAGGTCCGAAGATCCCCTGCTTTCCCCAAAAGGGCGTATGCGGTATTAATCCGGGTTTCCCCGGGCTATCCCCCACTACTGGGCAGATTCCTAAGCATTACTCACCCGTCCGCCGCTCGTCAGCGGGGTGCAAGCACCCCCTGTTACCGCTCGACTTGCATGTGTTAAGCCTGCCGCCAGCGTTCAATCTGAGCCATGATCAAACTCTTCAGTTTAAATCATACAAGAATCCGAAGATTCTCTATTCTTGCTCAAGACAAAACTCAATTTTCGACGAGTCACTGTCCTGATATTTCGTATCCGAAATACCTCGGCCAGCGCCCACACGAATTACTTGGTTAACTTTTTAAAGAGCGTTTGAGCTGTTGCTCAATCAAGGTGGCGTATTCTACATCGTTCCGCCGCCTTGTCAACCGTTTATCTGAAGAATTTCAAAACTCG
>NZ_JAKZAI010000053.1 GCF_023156235.1 Marinobacter goseongensis
TTATTATCGAATTCGGTGACCGCCTGGACGGCCACCTGTAATGGGGTGGGCAGTTACACAGATTTATTTACAGGCTCACGACAGAGAGCGCTATGGGGTGGCACTTACATTCGACCGCCTCTGTCCGGATCATCGGAAATTCACCAAATCAACATGCTTAAACGTCGACGATACGACAGAAGCAAAGATTGCGTTTGCTAAACGCTTTGTGAAAAGTTTGCCAGGCGGCTTTGATAATCGTGAGGTCACAAGTCGACATGTTCAATATTATACAAACGGAATTGGTAAACTCCCGATCACTTTAAGTGTTGCGGAGTTTTTCAACCACCAACAGGTTCGAAACGCGTTCAACTTGCCCTATATACGCGACCTGAAAGACAGTGATTTTCATCAAGGCAATCCAAACAGAGATCCTAGAACCTACAACATACGTCAGTATTTTGACAAAGTGCTGTTACTTAAAGCGAAGCTCGGTTTGGGCGATGGCTTCGTGAGCGCTTTGGAAAATGAGCTTGGTCATTTACCAGACGGTGTGAATACCATCCTCCTGAGCCGAGCGATAACCGAAAAGTCGCCGTTATCAAAGGAGGCGTTTTTTAACCTGCCCAGCATCAAAGCGCTCCATGGACAGGGCGGTATGATTTCACGAGCAATGGCTTCCAATCTGATGAACACAGATGACCACGATGCTTTCTTTTCACAGGTCATGCTGCCTGAAGCTCAAACCCGGGCTGAACGAATTGTGGGGGCTCTCCCCAAGCTAGAGAACGGCGCCATCAGCAAGCTCATAGGGACCAAGTATCTACCCCTAGCAAAACGCAAAGAAGCCGAAAATCAAGCATTGAGAGCCGTTTACGTGCCAGCAATAGCTCTGTCAATATCATTGCTTTTTGTCTTGTTGAACGTGCTGAATATTATTAAGCGTCTGGTCTACTTGTCGATGTTGTGCATCTATCGATTTACGCACCAACAATACACGCGCTCTGTGAAATATATCACCGGCGCTGGTCTGATCGTCATTGCATGTCTTCCAGTCATGCTGACTCCGAATTCGTTTGTGCATAGCCAGCTAACGGACAGAGCTCTGGAAGAGGTAAATCTTGCGTATCTAACGTGTGCGTATTCCGGCGAACGTGACCGGTCATTCCGGGGATCGTGACCGGTTTGCACACGGCCATCACGCTGGAGTCAGTTTTGTACTCTGAGCGGTCACGATGGGTCAACCGATTCCGTGTTTTGTGCCTTGGCTTTTCTTAGTGATTCTCCTTTTAGATTGAGTCGGTGAGCGCCGTGCAGAAGCCGGTCCAGAATGGCGTCTGCGAGTGTGGCGGAGCCGATGTAGTCGTGCCAGTGTTCGGTTGGTAACTGACTAGCGATCAGGGTTGAGCCTCTTCCGTGCCGATCCTCAATCACTTCCATCAGATCCTGTCGTTGTTGCACGGTGACCTTCTGCATCCCCCAGTCATCCAGGATCAGCAGGTCGGTTTTCAACAGTTGGTTCATCAGGCGGGCGTAACTGCCATCGCCGTGGGCGATGCGCAGCTGTTCGAACAGGCGCGGTACCCGCAAGTAACGGACTGAGAGCCCCTGCCGGCAGGCCTGGTTGCCCAGGGCGCACGCCAGCCAGGTCTTGCCGCAACCGGTAGGCCCGGTGATGCACAGGTTCAGGGACTGGCGGATCCAGTCACAGCTGGCCAGCCCCGCCATACGGGAGCGCTCCAGCCCTCTCGGGTGGCGGTAATCGATGTCTTCCACGCAGGCCGAGACCCGCAACCGGGCCGCCTTCAGCAGCCGTTCCAGGCGGCGGTTTTCCCGGTGCAGCACCTCCCGGTCGATCAGTAAGGCCAGGCGTTCCTCGAACGACAGGTCGTGGGTGTCGGGCTGTGCCCGCTGCTGTTCCAGGGCATCGCACATGCCGGTCAGTTTGAGTTGGCGCAGGGCGTCGAGGGTGTTTTGAGTCAACATCAGTTTCTCCGGGATCAGTGGTAGTAGCGGGGGCCGCGAACGTTGGTGTGTGCTGGCAGCTCTGTCAGTTCCGACTCCTCCTCGGCCAGGGGCAACGGGAGCTGATCCAGCCCCTGTTTCAGGATCGAGCTGATGCTCTGGTAGCTGGCCGAGTTGATAGCTAGTGCTCGACTACAGGCCTGCTCCAACCGGTCACGGCTGTAACGTCGACTCAGGTTCAACAGCCCCAGGCATGATCGGTAGCCATGCTCCGGATGAGGGCGATCCTTAAGCTGTCGCTGTACCACGTCGAGCGTGGCGGGACCGATGTCACTGGCCCAGTTCAGGAACCGTCCCGGTGACCAGTTCTGATGGGCCTGATGGGACTTGGGCATGTGCTCGGTCAGGGTCACGAAGCGGCTCTTGCCGTGGCGAGGATGCAGGGCTACCCGTTGTCCTTTGTGCATGACCTCAACGGACGTATCGGTAACCCGAACATCCAGCTTCACACCCACCAGGGCGTGAGGCACGCTGTACAGGCGTTTGTCGATCTCGATGTGGTAGTCGATGCCCGGTCGTGCCTTGCGCCACTCGGCGTAGACGTAGGACGTTGCCGGCAGTGGCCTGAGTGCAGGTCGGTCCAGCGCTTCGAACAGGCTCTGGCGGCTCTCGGAGCGCCCCTGGAACGGGCGCTGGTTCAGTGCCGGTAGCAGGTCTGCAATCGCCGAGTTCAGTTCGGCCAGTGAGAAGAACGTTCGGTGACGCAACCGGGCCAGGATCCAGCGTTCAACCAGCAGCACAGCGGCTTCGGCCTTCGCCTTATCCTTGGGCTTGTAGGGGCGGGCCGGTAAGACCGCCGTCTGGTAATGGGTTGCCAGTTCCGCGTAGGTCTCGTTGAGCTGGGGCGTGTATCGGTCTGCCTTGGTGACCGCTGCCTTGAGATTGTCCGGAACCAGCAGTTCCGGCACACCACCGTAGAACGCCAGCATCCGCTGGTGGGAGGCGATCCAGTCCGGCAGGCTCTGGCTCCAGGTGGCCTCGGCGAAGGTATAACTGGACGCGCCCAGCACAGCCACAAAGACCTGGGCCTTACGCATCTCGCCGGTGCTGCGGTCCACCACCGGCACGGTGGGACCGCAGTAGTCGATAAAGATCTTCTCGCCGGCCCGGTGGACCTGGCGCATGCTGCGCCGCTGCCGGCCGCGCCAGAGCCGGTAGTGATGGCAGAACTGACTGTACCGGCGGGCCTTGTCGCCGTGGCGTTCGACGTACTCAGCCCAGAGCAATTGCAGGGTGACGCCCTTGGTCTTGAGTTCCTGGTGGACCTGGAAGTAGTCGGGCTCAGCAAATCGAGATGGGGGTGTCTTGGCCGGGAAGAGCTGGGCTTCCAGTCGTGCCTCGTCCGTGCCTTCCGGCAACGGCCAGGTGATGCCCTGCGCGGTGGCCAGGCTGACATACTTGCCGACCACGCCCTTGGAGAGTCCGCAGGCACGGGCAATGCGCTCATGGCTCAGGCCCGCTTCGTACTTGAGGCGCAAGACCTCGATGATCTGTCGCATGGAAATCCTCGCTGCCGGCATCCGCCCTTCCTCGTGATGAAAAAGGAAGGGGTATGCCGGATAAAGTTGAAGAATTCCAGCGTGTTGGCAATGATTCCGGAGGAACGTGACCGGGGATTCCGGCATCGTGACCAGCGATTCCGGAAAAACGTCCAAAATCGGTCACGATAAAACGGAATGAGCGGTCACGATCACCCGGAACGGGCGGTCACGTTCAAACGGAATGGGCGGTCACGATGGGCCGGAATATGCAACGTGGCCTGTTCGATGGATTTTGTCTGTGCAGCCGATGGTCTACCCAGTTGGTAATGCATTTCTGAAGCTGTCACCACTGGATTCGGTTCGGCAATACCACGATGATTCCTCAACAAGTGCCAACTTGAACGCGGTTGTGGCGCCCGTTAACGATGTCAATCTCGCTGTTCCGCTAACCGTAAAAGAGCTTCAACGCCGCCTCAATGATTTAGGTTATAACGCCGGACCAGTGGATGGCTTGATCGGATCACGGACGATTGGAGCTCTCAAGCGCTTCCAGGCTGACCAAGGGCTATCGGTGAGCGGTGATCAGGACCGGGCAACATTGCAGGCACTCGCTCGAGAAGCCCTACGATAGAACACTGGATTATGCTACTTAGCCATAAACAGTCGTTTGCGCGATGTTGCACTTGCAGAAACAGAGATCCGTTATGCTGCGATCTGCCTCTAATCGCTAAATGGGTGCTGGCGGTTCAGCCGAAGTCAGCCCGCACATCGGTGATCCGGTGACACTATCCATGCTTTGGGAACGATCTAAAGCCGGGAGAGGGTGATCAGATTCCGAGAGTCAATTTATTAGAGTGGTTCGACTGAGAATTTAAGCGCTATTGGCTCGCAAGGGGAGGCGAGTGATGAATCTATCCTTACAGAGTGGCGGCAAGCTATAATTAATGAAATTCAAGGGTATCCTGTCTATGGCGCAGATCGGAAACGTGGAATGCAAAACCCGGGAACAGATTGTCCGTCACGCCGAGGCCGTATTCGGCGATGCAGATAAAGCATCCCGCTGGCTCAATAAACCAAAGAAACAGCTGAATGGCATGACCCCAAAAGACGCTATCAAGGATGCACACGGTGCCGCCGCTGTCGTTCAAATGCTTCGGAATATCGACAACGGTTGTTTTTGATCGTCGCTACACAGTTGAACGAACTGTAAAACCCCTCGGGGCAGAGGGGGTTACGCCCGTTTGCTTTCGTCGCAGGTCGCCCCACTAAATACTTCGCCGCTTACCAGCGAGTCGCATCCGATTTTTGTCCGATCGAACATACACAGCTTCAGTAATCGCCGGGCTTGCATGACCCAGTTCTTCTGAAATATGCCTGATATCACCTCCCGCCTCGATTGCTTGGCTAGCACCCGTGTGCCTGAGGTAGTGGGTTTCCGTTTTCACTGCCTCAAATGCCAGAGCCTGTTCAGATTTGCCCTCGCGCTGGAGAGTCTTTACGACGCGATCGATCGCCTGTTCATACGTTCGCTGTACCTGCCGCTTGCCCAAGCCATTGCCTTTCTGAGAAGGCAAGATGGGATCATTTTCACGAGGTGAGGGTAAAGGCGTGTCTTTACTGCGTATTCCAGACCAAGGTTGCCACTGATTCCAGACGAAGCCTGCCACCCATTCCACGCGAAAGCTGCCACTGA
>NZ_JAKZAI010000054.1 GCF_023156235.1 Marinobacter goseongensis
TTCCCATTGTATTACGCGACCTTGTAACATGTTACTCTAGTTTAACCTATTGAATCTATTCGTTTATATGCCATGTGACAGTTTTAAGATTTTTTTGAAGGAAAAGCGACCACTTTTTTGTTCTCGGCAATGGCTCGCAAGCGCTGATTCTCTGCCACCAGAGAAGCCATTTCAGAAGCCATGTCTTGGTTGAGTTCACGGGCATGAATATGCTCCTGTCTGAGAGCAGTGTACTTGGCTCTCAGCTCTTTGATGGCGGTGTTCTTTTCATCCCGTTGTGCCCGGACAGCCTTGTTTCCGGCCTCCCGGATACGCTCTGCCAAGCCGGGATGGTTGTTGTGAATCGTGGCCCGGCTGACCCCGGCTTCCTCAGCTACGGACTGGATACTGACTTTGCGCCCCGGCTTGACTATCTTGGGGCGGCCTTTCTCTATCCGCACAATGGCCTGACGGATGGCCCTGGCGGTCAGCTCGCCCCGCGTAGGGGCCCGGGAAGTGTCTTCAGGTTGCGACATAAGCCAGATCCTCTGAGGTTGCTCCAAGCCCTTTCAGGACCGCCTCGCAGCGCTTGATGTCTCGTTCCACCCGCTCGGCTCCTCCAGGCCCAATGTCCGTGAGATCGCGCAATTCGATCTGCTGGGCATAAATCCCCTGCCAGACGGGCTTGCGCGATTCGTCAATGACCGCATTGCCGCAGTCACCGCAACGGGTCTTTTCGACGCCCTGGCCGCCGTTGCAGCCGCCTGTGTCGGCGGTACACCATGCAACTCCGGTGGCCCGCAGGTGGATCAGAGGGCTGATCGTTTTGGCCATCTCAGCGCGGTCCTCCTTGGTGGCCAGCGCCTCGTTCTTTGCGCGGAAGGCCCGGATTGGCTCGGCCGCACCGCCCGTCAGGATCGCGTCAGGCTCCAGCCAATGCTCCAGGATATCCGTCTTGATGCTGAGTGCAGCCAAGCCGACACTATCGTACAGATCGGCATCCTGTAGCCGGGACATGGCGTACAGAATGGTCATGTCCAGCGACCAGTGCTTGAAGTGGTCCCGCAGGTAGCGAAGGTCGCCAAAGGCGCTGTGAGCGGCGTAGACCGCAAAAGTGCGCCGGAACTGGTGGGGCGCAAAGTGCCAATCCAGACCGCACTGGGCAGCAAATGAATTGAGGCGATCGAGGGCCGTACGGCTTGAAAGCGTGCCAATCCGGTTGCCCTGGCGCTTTGCTACCCCCAGGAACAGGCGATCACTGTGCTTCTTCAGCCGGGCAATGTCGGGGTCTTTCGGATCGCTGGCTCGAAGGTCTGAAGCGCGCTGCTCCACCCGCGCTTGCAGTGGACCCGCAAGACGTCCAGCCACGCCAAGGGCGCGGTGAGTAATCTCGGCCACCAGCCATTCGCAGGCCCCCGCCCCCGTCTTGTACGAAATGCCCCGCATCCAGTGGAAAGGCTCCCCTTGCTCATCCTGTGTTGTGAAGGCGCACTGGTTTTCCAGTGATAGCAGTTCGGACACCCGGATACCGCTGGTGATCAGGACAATGCACATACACGCCGTTTGCAGGTGTCTCTCCGCTTTGCTGACTTCACCTTCCGTCCAGCCCAGTTTTTTCAGACGTGTTTGGATGAATTTCTTGCTTCGACCCTCCGACTTCCAGTCTTCAATCTGAACGTGGACACGGATGATCTCATCGGCCCGGTCCAACCAATCCACCGCCGACTGGAACAGTGGCCCCAGGATGTCATCGGGGATGATCTCGGTCTTCGCCTCCTGAACCCGGTCCTGCCCCGTCCTCCCTGCAATGTGACTTGCTGAGGATTCCGGCCAGGGGTGGGGCATGGGGTCGCCGGACGGCTGGCTGAGAATATGGAGGATTTCTACAGCCAAGAAACGTTGCACCAGCGTCCCACTCGAAAGAAACTCCCCTTTCCGGCTCTTTAGCCCCTTGCAGAACTCCACATACTGCTGGCTGACCAGCGGCGTCACATCGCTCAGCCGGGCCACGCGACTATCATTGAGCCAAGTCAGAAACACTGTCGCGTTACCAAAAAAATTAACTATCGTTCCGCCCCTGGGCGGGGTGCGGCCTTCGATCCCTTTCAGGATGTAAGCGACCATGCAGGCCCGGAGCGTTTCTCGAAACGGAACAGGTGCCCGCAGGAAATTCAGTTTCTTTTGGCAATCGGCTGCTCCGGCGGCGAAGCCGGTGTCGGGCAGCGTCACAACATCGTCGCCACAGCGGCTCAGGACGTGGTAGCTGCCATCGTCCAGCCGCATCCCGGTGAGGACAGCGTTCGGGTTGATGGCCCCTGTCTCGGCGGCCTGAAGGGCCTTAAGCTGCTCGGTAAGGAACCCGGCTTCGTTCATGCCGCACCCTCCAGCACATCCGGATCACGCCAAAAGGGGTGGGGGTCAACCTTCGCCCGCTGCCTCTGAATGCTCACCATCTCGGCGCCAAATTTTGGCGTAATCTCCTGGTCGATGATCCGGATGATGTGGCCGTAAACCCGCTTCCAGGTGCTGGCACCCATTGTCTCGCGCATTCGGACCAGTGCCCAGTAGAGGCTGAAAACCCGGTACAGATCATCACCCGTCACAACGAAGGACCGGCACCGGAAGCAGGCCAGAAATTTCTGGCAGTGCTCGCCGTTTTTTGGGGCAAGATCACCGTTCAGGGTGTCCCGGCAACCGGCCACAGGTGTGTTTTGAGCAGGCAGGGGCTCGACCTTGCCGTGGTTCAGCAGTTCCTCAGTCCGGACCTCGCCCATGAGCCGCCAGTCTTTTTCGGCGCTCTCGGGAGCCTCCAGGTAGTGGTCGTTGGACACCTTCATGCTGTGCCCACCCAGCTTGGCGGTCAGGAATGGGTCCTGGCCGGAGAGGGTGAAAAGTCGGTTCTCAAACGTCTTGCGAAGCCGCATGACGTTGAGCCTCAGAGGCCTGTCGTCAGCGTCGCTGATCTGATGCCGGTCAAGAAATGTCTTGATGCTATAACTGAGGGCGTCGTTGGAAAGGCGATTTGGCCCTCTAGCGCTTACCCCCCCTCGACTCTCGTAGACAAACAGCATCTCCGTGTAGTTGCTTGCCTGTCGCGGTGCGGCGTTCCGGTCACGGACAAGGTCAATGATGCGGGCCACGTCCGGTAGCGCGGAAACCATTGATTCGATATCGGCAGCCCGGCGCAGGCTCTGGATGTGCGTGGCGTTGCCCCGGCGCTTGAAACTGACCAGCACGTAGCGGTCTGCCTTGATAGGGTGAGGCTGAAGGCAGTCGGCCAGTAGTTCAAGAGCAGGGGTTGGGTTGATGCCGGTTCGCACAGCAACGGCCAGCACACAGATGCCCAGTTCCTCGGAGGTCAGGGGACCGCTCCCCTTGATGATCGCCCCCATATCGGCCTTCAGCGCCCGTAGGACGGTGCTCCGTTCCGCTTCGCTCAGGGCGTTCTGGCCCCTCATTGACCGGTTTGAATTTGGAAACGGGTTGCGCGGAAAAATGTCTCTCGCAATCCAGCCTGATTGCACCATGGCCACCAGTATCGATTTAACCTTAGTGTATCGGGTTTTCTGGGATGCGAGGCGACCACCTGATTGACGCAGATGGGCAAGGAAGTGGTCGATAAACGGCCGGTCAAGGTCATCCAGTCTCAGTTCGCGCCCCAGCGCGGCGGCCATCGTGGCGCAGAACGGCAGAAAGGCTGACAGTCCAATGGTGAAATAGCCGCCGATAGTGTTCGCGTTGAGCGTTTTTCCGCCGCTCTCGGCGCAGGCTCGGACCATGCGCTCCAGCGCTCTCTGAGCGGCATAGACCACGACATCGCAGCCGTTTCCGTAGTATTTGGTGAGATCCAGATTGCGCATGTTGCTAGCATTCTCCGGCAACGGTATGACCGTTATGGCTGGAGGCAGGCTGGCAAGGTCCAGCGTTTCATCACTGACGGCCCGGCCAGGGCGGGCGACTGTGGACTGAAGCTGTTTTCTAGGCACCGGCAGTCTCCCTGCTCATAACATCAATCTCGCTCTGAAAGTCGTTCATCAGCACATCCTCAAGCTCTGAGATGCAGTGCAGGTACTTCTCGGTGGTTGTTATCGAGGCGTGGCCCAGGCGGTCTCTCACGTACATCAAGGCATGGGTCTGGGCCTTGGCCTGCATCATTGCGTACAGCGTGTGCGTGGCGTAGGTGTGGCGCAGGACATGGACGTTGACGTAGGGAATACCGGCCGCCTTGCCAGCCTTCTTCACAATGCCCAGGAAAGCTGCCCCATCGTTCGCATAGGGTTGGCCGGATTCGGTCAGGAACAAGACCGGTTGGCTCCGGCCAGAAATGCTCTCATGCTGATGACGCCGGTCCAGAACGTATTGCCAGAGGTCTTCCATGACCGTGCGGGGCACGTCTATCCCCCGAGGCTCATTGCCCTTGATGGTCATGTCGCGTGGATCAAGATTGACCCGGATGAAGGAGCGGTGTTTGGTGTAAGTAACCGGATTGATCACGTATTTCAGAGGAAACGTAGCCAGTTCCTCACGACGCATTCCTGTCGTAAGCGCGAGCCGTACAATCAGCCTGTGTGTGGGGTTACTGAGGGCATCCAAGAGGTCACGGGACTGATGCTTGCTCAGCAGCCGAATGACGGTTCTTGGCGTCTTCAGCATGATGTCTGCGCTTGTCCGCATTCCGCCACTCGCATCGACATGAGCAAGAAAACCTTTGGGCTGACTCACTTTTATCGTTTCCATGGCATACGGCACCGTTGCTACCCAACCACTGCTGGCCGCATACCGATAAAACGCACAGAGAAGCCGTAACCGGGCGTTCACAGTTCCTGCCGCAAGACTTCCACCCTCTGAACTCAGATTCCAGTCCCGGAACTCTGCCAGGATCGTAGCTTCCCTGTCATTGCCCACATCGCGCCAGTCAATGCCATTCTCCTCACACCAGCCAAAGAACTGATACAGCGCTTTCCCATAGGTTACCCAACTCTTCCTGGACTGCACCCTTCCACGCTTGATCAGGTAAGACATACAAAAGTCCAGTGCTTCCTCAACAACCTTCCCTTCCTTGGAAATCAGGATGGGAAAGCCACTGTAGCTTTGGCCGTTGAGCTTGAACTTGCTAGTGCTGAAGAAAAGGTCCATCTAGATACCCTAACAGCATGTATCAGTTTGGCAAGCGGGAATCAT
>NZ_JAKZAI010000055.1 GCF_023156235.1 Marinobacter goseongensis
TAATCATAGTTTTTTGTACGTGATTTCTGGACACAAAACAACAAAAAATTGCAGGTTTTCGTACGAAGGGGCTAGGCGTCCAACAAACGACCTTTTTGTAGACATCAGGAAGGAAATAACAAAATCCAACATTGAACCGGCGGTTATAGCGTATTCTGAATACTCGAATCGAGTCCACTCCTTAACCTCATTTTTCCTCGCTGTTTTTTACTTGTCGTATCCGTGCAATCTCATCGATTGGAGCACTGATACTCAGACCTTCGATCAATGCGTGGATGTCTCTTGGTGTGTTTAGAAATGAGTCGAGCGCTTCAAGTTGTTGAGCCCGCACAAGCTCTAACTCCTCTTTCAACTCGATATTCTTTGCCTCTAAAAGTTCAATTCTCTGTTGCAAGACAGTGCGGGTGGCTGTCTTATATTTTGGTATCGAATCATTTTTTATCCGATTCTGCACTCCCTTTGCGCCTCTGAAGGCATCGGCAATGATTTTAATGCCGTCAAACTCCTTCTGGCTGAGCGCATTTCTCTTCAGCTTCACGCCAAAACGTTTAGTCGTGTGAGCTATCACGCTGTCCCAAGTTACTGGAATTCCAGCATCAGGAAATCGTTCGATCATGCGGGCGATTTTTCGAGCCAATTGTTCTGTCAGAACTTCCTTCCGTCCAGACATGACTATATATTTCCCGCGATTTTACCAGGGGGTATCTGATTTCTTTCAGCACTAGTTCCCTGGGGTTCCGGAGAGAAAACGGGATATTTCTCAATCAAAGCAGCTTCCTCAGTCAGTATCTCTTCTCTCCCTCCCTGGTCCTCTATGGCCAATTCCAGCGGCGGTTCGGCATGTCTTAGCGGGGCATGGTACTTGATGATTGCCCCATTTTTAATACTCACATCATCAAGTCGCGTTACCACTCCTCGTGCGACAAAAGCCTCCTCTAGACGGCTAGCTAATTGGCGATCTTTTAACAAGTCTCTGACTTCGAAAAAATGATCAACTAGATGGTTCGCAAGCTCCTCCAAATTCTTTCGATCTAATCCTTTTTCCACGAGGGTGACCATGTGATCCCCGAGAGCTGCTGGATCATCCGCCACACCTCGATTGTAAGTAAAAGCAAGGTTTTCGAGGTGACGTATAATAGTTTCGAAGAGCTGCTCAGCGCGAGCACGCGTTTCGTCATTGGTCGGTTTGTGGCCCTTAACATGGAAATTTTTATCACACCCCATACACGCACCACAGATATCGTTACTATAATTGCGGCAAGGCTTCTCATGGTGTTGATGTACGCAAGCCCCGAAAAGTGTGGGGTATAGAACAATAATTCCCTGACTACAAGTTGCTATTGGCCGATCTTCAACTGCTTGGCTGATAGCTTCCATTGAGGTAAAGGCAACTTCTGCATCATGTGCTGTCACAATTGCACGCTCAAGCCCGAATTGATCCTCCAGTTTTTCGACGGCCGCCATGCCATTCGAGAAATCAGAAAGTTTTTGAGTCTCCTGAGTTTCAGGCATTGATGATGCATGAGCTAAGGATCCGGCTGTCCTGAAGTCATATGCTTTGAGCTGTGCGAGACTGCTTCGGTTTGCCCACTTATTTATCACGACATCTGAGAGATTTTCCCCATGGATTTCCGCCTGTGTGGTTAGCCATCGACGCATATCGTGAAGTGCCATCGAAGCAAATTTGACCTGACCGTTCTCGGGAATAGTGATGTTCAGCTTTTCAAAAATAGTCGGAGGGTTTTCATAACCGGGTATGCCTGTACTCAGGCGTTTCAGCCGTTTTCTTATGGTCTGGTAGGTTACTGCTGTAGGCAAATAAGGCGAAGAACTATCGCTGCTGTCGCACAAAAACAGCATATTAGACAATTTACCTTGGTATAGATTGGCTGCCGTCACCTTTCGACAACCTTCCAACGCTTTATGCACTTTCTTTAAAAGATACTCTTCAAGAACTTTCCACTCCATACCGTATATTTTATGACGGTTGTTTATCTTACCGTCGCTTTGAAAGGTTTTTGGATTAGAGATGAGAAAACACTTTTTCCTTAAATCTTCCATGATGTTATCAGAGGCCGCGGATGGCGCATTCGGCGAAAGCCGGATAATCTGTGCCACTTCATGGCAAGTTACAAGGCCACCACGTAGGTGCTCCAGCTCATGGGGAAGATAAAGTTTGTCGGGATGCTTCTCATACCACCTGACTAACATCCTTGAGCGAGCACCGGCTTGTTTAATTCTTTCAATACAATAATTGAAAGCTTCAATCATAAAATTAAGAGCCGGTTTTGCCGCCCATTCAGCACCCTTGCTTCCTTTTTGGGTAATTACCAACATTTGATGAGCTGACGTTGCGTTTGAAGCCCCCGTTGATTGAATGTCATAGGGATCATCCAAGTAGTCCTCTATGACTGCGTAGTCATCGCAGCTCATCGTCAGGATCTCGTTTATTCGCGAGGGTGCACATAGTCCGATGGTGACTGCGCACATAGCTAGGCAATCGTGCGTACTCAGGATAGGTTTGCCATCTACGTCGACTGGATTATCGATAAACGCGTTGAATGCCTCGTTGAACGCTTCCATTTTTCGATCCAGGGTTTTGGATTTTGTGTCTTTAAACTCTCCAGCTTGCCAATTTCTAGCTACTAAAAGTTCCTGCCTAGAGCTCGCTAAGCGTCGATATCCCAATACAGGCATAACCCCCTTGCGTCCCAGGATCAAAATGTGTTTTTCAATGCCTGCGAGGGTAGCACCCAAAAAAGAATGCCTGCCGTAGTCTTTCCTCAAACAATCAAGAATATAAGCTTCAAAATCTCGCAAGTCCCGGATCCTGAGATCCCATATGGGAACGCTTTGTTTGATAGCAAAATTCCTCCAAGGAAGCTCTATCCTGCGAGTCTCTTTAGCCTTTCCAGATAAATAAAATTCAGCCATGAGGCACCGACAAACCTCTCGGTAACTCCTGTCACATTTCTCCATAGCCAAGAAGCTCTCTCTGAAGAAGAAGTCAGGCTGTTCCGTTTTATAAAGGGTTCTGATTCGCCAGATATCTGACTCAAAATCAATACTGGGGAAACGGACGGCCATTCGAGACCGACAACTGTCAAGCCAACTATCCAGGGCCTTTCGGTAATGAGGAGCATCAATAGACGTCGGGGCACTCATAATGACTTTGCCTCCCCATTTTGCTCATTTCGCAAAAGATCAATTGCATTCATAACAAGCACAATGTGAATTTTTGCTTGCCTCGCCTTATCAACTAGATGCTGAAAGGGTTTTCCTCGCCTGCTCATCTCTGCAATCTGTCCCTCAACAAGGCGAAGATTTATGCTGTGGTCTGCATCCCAGCATGGATTGAATCGAAAGCAGCCATAGCAGGCAATTGGGGCACTTTCACAGGCAATTGCATTCCCACATTCGCCCACATCCTCGAACCGCCCACTTACTCCGTCTTCTGCGCTGATTCGCCTCTCTTGAGCGACAGGATCTTTTTTGGATCGAATGTTCATTAGGGTTGGAAGGTGTTCGGCAAAGGCTGGCTTCATTGACTCTGAAAGCTCAAACATCAGCCCATGAAAAGCAATATCAACATAGTATTTGCAGGTGCTATCTGTTGCATGTTTGAGAACAGACTGAATGGTTTTAGAAGAAGCTCCCGTCTGAGCGAGAAGCGTCCCCAAAGTATGCCTGAGCTGATTGTTACCTAGCTGAATGTGCTCACCAAGTTTTACTTGCATAGCCCTCTGATAGCCCAGGGAAAACTGACTAGCACTGGAGTACATTCCATAATTTTCATTGGAGAATGTGCTTTTCCAAGCCCCACCTTCGGTAAGCTGTCGTGCTGGGAACAGCGCTAGCTTTTCAATATCGCTCTCCGAGACAAGATGCCCATACTTTTCTATTACGGCTTGTCGCTGCTTGGCCAGCAGTAACGCTAGAGCTTCACTGACTCGGTATCTGATTTTTGCAGGAGCATGCATCCTTGATTTCGAAGGCACAATATCAATAAAGTGCTGCTGAGACTTCGCATCGAATTTGAGGTCACCAAGGGTTATTTGTCTGTAGCTTTCGTTACGGGAAAATACTGCAAAGCAGAGATGCCCGAGCGAGTAATGCCCAAGATCGATCACTCCTTGCGCATAAGCTCTATCGAGAGAATCAAGAACCACTGCAACCGATGCGCGAGTCATCGCTTTGGCAATAATTCGGTCTATTGCAGATCCTCGCTTCCCTTTTTTTGGATCACTGGAAGGAAAATCACTCGCATGAAGCCCTCTGGCAAACAGCGGTGAATCAGGATCCCAATTAAATAAAATCTGGAGATATCTCAAATGGTAGGTTGCTAGGCTTTCAGCGTTTGCTGACAAACAAAGCAAAAACATTTCATCAATTATGGATATTTTTTCTCTGAAAGCTCCCGTTTCCCATACTTGCCAGAGGATTTTCCTTATATTCTGAGCTTCTTTTGAGAGCGTACTGAGTTTAAGAGTGCCAGCACGGTCAAAGAGCAAATCACGAAGATTGATCAGAAAACTATCGGTATAGCCTGAACGTAAACCAGAAAAATTGAAGGTAAATGATTCAATTCTTCTTTGGCTAACCGGCCCAACTTCACCCCGGACCTCTACTTGGAGCGGTTCTTCAGCCTCCCATTCAAATTCGGTGGCACCTATAGTTCTATTCACAGGCACGCTACCTCTCTTTTCTCTGTCTAAGTTTCTCTACCTGTTGCATCAGGCTCTGATGGAACTCAGAAAGAGTCACTTGAGCCTGATCAGACAACGCTCTAGCAGCATAGATTTCAGGCATTTTGCTTGTGACCGTCCACCCAAAACGAAGCTTCATTAAATCTTTTACTCTATCTGGAACATCCGCATATTCGTTCGGCCTTTGCGCACCTTGGGCTCGTGATATCTCTAAGCATTTTTGCGACAGGAAGAAACTCGCTGCAGAGTGCCGCAATACGTAAGCGTTCATTCCAAGACGTAGTTGACCTACTTCACGTCCCGGAGAGGTCTCAGTAACTCCGGCGAGACCTTGTA
>NZ_JAKZAI010000056.1 GCF_023156235.1 Marinobacter goseongensis
ACTCTGAATCCGGGAGCTCCATATCCTCGGGTACGCTCCAACACCGATTCGCCAATCTCGGCGCTCACGACCTGTCCGATAGGTGGATGCATCTCGGTATGAAGTTTCTGCGTGACGCCGGTTGTCTGACATCCGGTAAGGAAAACGCTTACAATGGCCGCAATACAGCCCAACCAATACGGTGATTTCATTAGGTACTGCCTTTTTTATGTGATTTTTGGCTCAGTCTTTGAGCTCTTCATTGGCACTTTGAGCCTCGACAAGCGAGCTTTGCCAGTCGCCGTATGACTTCCTGCTGCTCTCTTCGATCCAGACAATACGGCCATTTGCCGAGCGTCCTGATACCACTGCTGCAGCAGCGCTGGGACTCGAGAACGACTGGTCTTGTGTGAAACGCACCGCGCCAGAGGCGTCCGGCACCAGCACACCATCTGCCGTCAACTGATCATACAAGGGGCGATAACTAGTGTAGCTACTGCCGCTCACCCACTTATCTCGCGCCTGGCTTCCCTCAAGCACCACAAACTCACCATCGACTTCGCGGGCGGTGGCACGAATGCCGTATTTAGGCAGCTCCATGTAAAAGTTCGGAGCCGCACCCTCAGAACCTGGCTCCCCCTGGATCTGCGCTGCAATTTTCTGCCGATCACGGAGAAAGTCGAAGCCCAACACGGGCAATATGATGCGGACTTGTTCAATAAAGAACGCCATATCGGCCTGATCGGACTCTGGCAGCACGGTGTAATCGTGAGCAGTGCCGTTGACCAAGCCACAACGTCCAGATTGCTTGGCAATGGCGATGAGCTGACTTTCCAGGTACTTCACATGGGCTTTGGTGAGGTTCTGGTCTTTGCTGGTGATCAGGCACACTCGCTCCCAGAAATCCTTTCCGCCTTGGGGTTCAGGTCGGTTGTGTTGCTTCAGGCGCTTGGCAACATCGTCTGATTCGCCGATGTAGACCAAAGGACGCATAGCATTGTCAGGGTCAGGTCCCACTAGGAAATACACGCCAGTCCGGCCGCACTCGGGACGTTGCACCAACTCGGTTAGTTTGGTTCGAGGACCGGTCAACGCATGGCCCGTCCAGTTCATGATCTCGGCAGTCAAAAGACCGTTCGGAGTGCCATCAACAAGGAACAGACGGATGCCGCGTCCGTGGCTCATGCGGTAGCCTCCATGCCGGCTTTGCGTACCTCTTCATCAAAGGCGCTTTCGTCTTGCGGTGGCTGCCAATTACGGACGTCGATTTTTCCTGTGACGGCGGCGGAGATGAGAGCAGTCCGGCGCTCTTTAAGCAGTTTGTTCCCTTTTTCAGCTTCCTCGATAAGAGATTTGAACTCCGTCGTCACTTTATCGACATGCTCGGCCAGTTGGATTTGCTCTTCCAATGGGGGCAAAGCCACCTTCATTTGGCTTAAGTGAGTTGGACCAAAGTGTTGGATTGTCGATCCAGCTTTGAAGAGGTCTATTTGCACGGCAAACTGTTGTGAACCAACTATTGCCCGGACAAAGTCTCTATGACTTATCTTTGCAATTGGCGTGAGACGAATGAGCCCAGTGTATGGTACAGCCCCTACTGTCGCATTATCGACCTCACAGACAGTGCCCATACTCGCACTTGCACTAATCAGAAGGTCCCCATGATTTAGTTGAAAATGCTTCCATCGTTTTTTTACCTTTTTGGGGTCCAAATAATTGCAACCTTTTAAAGAGGCCCAGCGACCTTGGACTCCAGACACTCTTAGCAGCGGGACTCCCTCGTCACGAAAGTCAGACGCCATGATTCCTGGCCCCTCTTGGTAAGAAATGGCATAACCAAAAGGTACCACCCTCCAATGCGCCGGCACCTCCTCAAGCCACTCAACCCCAGAGTCCTTCATTGGCACATCCGGATCCAGCCCCTTGGTCACCGCATGGGAAATCACCGCCTGGCGCTTTTCCTGAAGCAATTCTATCAGGCGCTCCTGCTCGCGGATCAGGGCGTCGATTTTGGCGGTTTCGTGGTCTAGGAAGCGGGCGATTTGGGTTTGTTCATTAAGATTCGGTGCGGGAACTTTCAGGCTTGTGATTGTCTCTCGGTTAATATTTGGCTGGCCACCGCCGCTAGAAAAGAGCGAAACAATTTGCTCACGGTGAACCAAAAGCCAGTAAAAGGTAAATCGGACATCCAGCGACATAGGCTCAGACAAAACGCAGCATGCTTGGTTCGTTGTGGCAGGAACTCCTAGCACCCCGAGCCTACCAATGGTGGCCCCATACATCGCAATGACCAGAGAGCCTCTGGGGTGGACCTGAAGAGCTGGAAAAGCTTTCAACGCTTCTCCAACTAGGTTCTTTTTGGTGCTCACAACGATCTTTTCTCGAAGCTCCCCCGTTGTAACCCATGGAATCTCACCTTGGGAGAACCATTTTTCGTCAGATGTTGGGGGAGTTGTGCCACTCCCAAACCCACCAAAGGAATGACCTATCTTCCATACTTGCCATCCAACTGGGACTTCACCGATCCAGGCAATACCAGAATCCTTGTATTCGCGATACCTTGGAAAACTCACGCCGACAGCTCCTCGATCATCTGCTTGATCTGGTCGGTACATTGCTTCAGGTCAGCATCGATCTCTTCAAGCGGGCGCGGCGGCGTGAACTCATAGAAGTGCCGGTTGAACGGAATCTCAAAGCCCACGATGCCCACTTCGCCATCCTTTTCGTCCCGCTTCGACTCATCAATCCAGGCGTCAGGGACATGTGGCTTCACTTCACGTTCGAAGTAGTCGTACACGGACTCTGAGAGGGGCACGTTCTCATAGTCCCGAAGGCCGGTATCGGCTTCTGGATTGCCCTTGCTGTCCGTGCAGATATCCGCCTCTGGGTCGCGCTCACTCAAGGCATTCAGCAACGACTTCAGTTGCGGCGCACCCAAGTACACCTGATGATCGGTGAGCGAAGCCTTCAGGGCCTTCTGGAACTGCTTGCGATTCCGGTAGACCGTCTTGGCATCCATGGCACGACAGGCCGCGAGGATCTTGTCCTGGTCTTCCGGATCCATTTTTTGGATGGCTTTTTCGTCTGCAATCCGCTCAATGCGCTCTTCCGAGGTTTGAAAGTTCAGCTGCAGCGGACGTTCAACCGTGATGCGTCTGTAACCGAAGGCTTCGATGGGGAAGATCTTGCTCTTCTTGGTTTCCTGGAAGTCCCCATACATTCTCACGATCTCGTCCTGATCGGACTCACTCACAAACTGGCGCTTACTACCAAGGGACTTACGCATCTTGGTTGCCCGGTCAGTAGCATCGATCAGTTGGATCTTGCCTTTGCGTTCAGCCGGCTTTTTGTTGGAGAGCACCCACACATAGGTGGAGATTCCGGTGTTGTAGAACATATCCGTGGGCAGCGCCACAATGGCCTCGACCATGTCGTTCTGCAGCAGATAGCGCCGGATTTCGGATTCGCCACTGCCAGCACCACCCGTAAACAGCGGGCTACCATTAAGAATGATGCCGATCCGGGAACCGCCTTCACGGGCATCCCGCATTTTGCTGACCAGGTGCATCAGGAACAGCAGGGAGCCATCAGACACACGAGGAAGCCCAGGCCCGAAACGGCCATCGAAACCCCGATGTTTGTGCTCATCAGTGACCTGCTTCTGCACCTTTTTCCATTCCACGCCAAACGGCGGGTTACTGAGCATCAGGTCAAACTTATTAGTAGCCAGCTGATCATCCGACAGAGTGTTGCCTAGCTTGATGTTGCTGACTTCCTGTCCTTTGATCAGCATGTCGGCCTTACAGATCGCGTAGGACTCAGGGTTCAATTCCTGACCGTGAAGCGAGACGGTGACACCCTCGCTGATCTGCTGAATGTACTCGTCGCCTTCGGACAAGAATCCGCCCGTTCCTGCTGTAGGGTCGTAGATGGTCACAATGCTGTTGGGCGTTAGCCGGCTCTCCTGTCCGGTCAGGACAAGGGAAGTGGTCAGATGCACGATATCCCGTGGCGTGAAGTGTTCCCCGGCCGTTTCATTAGAGCTCTCCGCAAATTTCCGGATCAACTCCTCAAAGATGATCCCCATACCGAAATTGCTGATGGTTGCCGGGCTCAGGTCAATGCTGGCAAACCGCTGCACCACCTGGTAGAGCAAGTTGTTGGCACTGAGTTGTTGTACGAAGTCTTCGAAATGGAAATGCTCGAAAATCTCCCGGGCATCCTGGCTGAACGACTGAACATAGCTCATCAGGTCGTCAGCGGTTTGGCTGTCAGACAGGGTAGCCAGGCTTAACGGAGAAGCATTGAAGAACTGCTGGCCAGCGGCTCGAAGCAAGAGTTTCTCGCGAACCGCATCCGGCTTGGCCTGATGTTCTTGGGCTGCTGACAATACCTGAGCTTTGGTTGGCTCCAATACGCACTCCAGGCGGCGCAGTAGGGTAAACGGCAGAATCACGCGCCCATACTGGCTCTGCTTGAAATCACCGCGCAGAAGGTCGGCAACCGACCAGAT
>NZ_JAKZAI010000057.1 GCF_023156235.1 Marinobacter goseongensis
GAGAACGACTGGTCTTGTGTGAAACGCACCGCGCCAGAGGCGTCCGGCACCAGCACACCATCTGCCGTCAACTGATCGTACAAAGGGCGATAACTCGTGTAGCTACTGCCGCTCACCCACTTATCCCGCGCCTGGCTTCCCTCAAGCACCACAAACTCGCCATCGACTTCACGGGCGGTGGCACGAGTGCCGTATTTAGGCAGCTCCATGTAAAAATTCGGAGCCGCACCATCAGAACCAGGCCCTCCCTGGATCTGCGCTGCAATTTTCTGCCGATCACGGAGAAAGTCGAATCCCAACACGGGCAGAATGATGCGAACTTGCTCAATAAAGAACGCCATGTCGGCCTGATCGGACTCTGGTAGCACCGTGTAATCGTGGGCGGTGCCGTTGACCAGACCACAGCGTCCGGATTGCTTGGCAATCGAGATGAGCTGGCTTTCCAAGTATTTCACATGAGCTTTGGTGAGATTCTGATCTTTGCTGGTGATTAGGCACACCCGCTCCCAGAAATCTTTGCCGCCTTGGGGCTCAGGACGATTGTGCTGTTTCAGGCGCTTGGCCACATCATCGGATTCACCGATGTAAACCAAGGGACGCATGGCATTGTCAGGGTCAGGACCCACAAGGAAGTACACGCCGGTACGACCGCATTCGGGCCGCTGTAGGAGCTCCGTCAGCTTGGTGCGCGAGCCAGTTAATGCATGGCCGGTCCAGTTCATGATCTCGGCAGTCAAAAGACCGTTCGGAGTGCCATCAACCAGGAACAGACGGATGCCGCGTCCGTGGCTCATGCGGTAACCTCCATCCCGGCTTGACGTACATCTTCATCAAAAGCGCTTTCGTCGACTGGTGGCTGCCAGTTACGGACATCGATTTTTCCGGTGACAGCGGCTGAAATTAGGGCTGACCGGCGCTCCAAAAGTAGTTGGATTCCTTTATCTGCTTGTTTTTGTAAATCAGTGAATTGCTGAAGTTCAGACTCGAGAAATTGGAGTATTCGTTCCTGCTCATCCACTGAAGGCATCGGCAAATCTAGGTTCATCACGTTGCTGGATGATATTGATGCCAAATTCGTACTTTGCTTTGAGTTAAGGAAGAAATACGAACGAGCCCGGCTTGATTGGGTAAACATTGCCAGCCACTCAGGCGTCAAATGCCCATTTGGGCGAATGGCGAAAACATGATTCTGATGCAGGCAAGGTTCTATTTCGGCTCTCCATACTGTTCCTCTCCCTAATTTATCGTTGTCTCCCCCCTCATTCATGAGGACGTCACCATGCCTCAAGCTATACCGCTCAATCTCAGACTCCAGGACCGCTATCTCCTTCACTTCCGTCAAGTCCACGTAACCTGCTTGGACGTTTGCAACTCGCAAATAGGGAAGAGAAACCGTTTTCTGATCCTGATAGTCCTTACCTTTCGCAACTCCTCCTTGGATGGTTGCATACCACCTTAACTTTCCGACTCTCCAATGCGCCGGCACCTCCCCAAGCCACTCCACCCCGGAGTCCTTCATCGGCACATCCGGATCTAGCCCTTTGGTCACCGCATGGGAAATCACCGCCTGGCGTTTTTCCTGAAGCAGCTCTATCAGGCGCTCCTGCTCGCGGATCAGGGCGTCGATTTTGGCGGTTTCGTGGTCTAGGAAGCGGGCGATTTGGGTTTGTTCATGATGTGATGGGACAGGGATCACTATGTTCTTCATCTCGGAGAAGCCTGTGCTCCAAAGATCAGCAACGATACCCTTACCGTTCCGGTAAAACTCCTCTTGGAAAACTTCTGACCTCAGAAGATGGTGAGCAAAACGGCCATAAACTCCATTTGGCTCCAGCACGATACAGATAAGAGATACAGAGCCGTCTAGTTCCGACAACCCAGATGAGCCCTTTCTGTCCGAGCGACTATTGATGACAAAATCTCCTGCAATAACTCTCTTCCGATTATCGCCATCTTGGGTTTTAGCTGCTGTCTCAAGCCTAGGTACGATTCCATGTTTGGTAACCGAGAGAGGTTGAAAGTCCTTATCACTTACTTTTTCTCTTCGTTCAGAAAAAAAGTGCCCCAGCCGCTTTAAAGACCAATGCTTTGGTACCGCCCCCAACCACGCCAGACCTGAATCATAATTCTCGATGTATTTTGCAATGGTCACGCTGACAACTCCTCAATCATCCGCTTGATCCGGTCCGTGCATTGCTTCAGGTCAGCATCGATCTCTTCCAGAGGCCGAGGCGGCGCAAACTCATAAAAGTGTCGGTTAAACGGGATCTCGAAACCAACGATGCCCACTTCCCCATCCTTTTCATCGCGCTTGGACTCATCAATCCAGGCGTCTGCCACATGTGGTTTCACTTCCCGTTCAAAGTAGTCGTACACGGACTCTGAGAGGGGCACGTTCTCATAGTCCCGAAGGCCGGTATCGGCTTCTGGATTGCCCTTGCTGTCCGTGCAGATATCCGCCTCTGGGTCGCGCTCACTCAAGGCATTGAGCAACGACTTCAGTTGCGGCGCACTCAGGTACACCTGATGATCGGTGAGCGAAGCCTTCAGGGCCTTCTGGAACTGCTTGCGATTCCGGTAGACCGTCTTGGCATCCACAGTACGACAGGCCGCGAGGATCTTGTCCTGGTCTTCGTGGTCCATTTTCTGGATGGCTTTTTCGTCCGCAATCCGCTCAATGCGGTCTTCCGAGGTTTGGAAGTTCAGCTTCAGCGGACGCTCAACCGTGATGCGCCGGTAACCGAAGGCTTCAATGGGAAAAATTTTACTCTTTTGGGTTTCCTGAAAGTCCCCATACATCCGCACGATCTCGTCCTGGTCGGACTCGCTGACAAACTGGCGTTTACTGCCGAGGGACTTACGCATTTTGGAAGCCCGGTCAGTTGCATCGATTAGCTGGACCTTGCCTTTGCGTTCAGCCGGCTTGTTATTGGAGAGCACCCACACATAGGTGGAGATGCCGGTGTTGTAGAACATATCCGTGGGCAGGGCTACGATGGCCTCGACCATGTCGTTCTGCAGCAGATAGCGCCGGATTTCGGATTCGCCACTGCCAGCACCACCCGTAAACAGTGGGCTACCATTGAGAATGATGCCGATCCGGGAACCGCCTTCACGGGCATCCCGCATTTTGCTAACCAGGTGCATCAGGAACAGCAGGGAGCCATCGGACACACGAGGAAGCCCAGGCCCGAAACGACCATCAAACCCTCTATGTTTGTGCTCGTCATTGACCTGCTTTTGAACCTTCTTCCACTCCACGCCAAACGGAGGATTACTGAGCATCAGGTCAAACTTGTTTGCAGCCAGCTGATCATCCGACAGCGTGTTGCCTAGCTTGATGTTGCTCACCTCCTGCCCTTTGATCAGCATGTCGGCCTTACAGATGGCGTAGGACTCCGGGTTCAATTCCTGGCCGTGAAGCGAGACGGTGACACTCTCGCTGATCTGCTGAATGTAATCGTCGCCTTCGGACAAGAACCCGCCCGTTCCAGCTGTAGGGTCGTAGATGGTCACAATGCTATTAGGCGTTAGCCGGTTCTCCTGTCCGGTCAGGACAAGG
Source organism: Marinobacter goseongensis (assembly GCF_023156235.1). GTDB lineage: Bacteria > Pseudomonadota > Gammaproteobacteria > Pseudomonadales > Oleiphilaceae > Marinobacter > Marinobacter goseongensis. The sequence continues at coordinate 3,563 of NZ_JAKZAI010000057.1, forward strand.
GAGGTGGTCAGATGCACGATATCCCGCGGCGTGAAGTGTTCCCCGGCCGTTTCATTAGAGCTCTCCGCAAATTTCCGGATCAACTCCTCAAAGATGATCCCCAT
>NZ_JAKZAI010000058.1 GCF_023156235.1 Marinobacter goseongensis
GCCGAAAATGAGCGGTAATGGCAGTAACCCGCACAGTCTGCGAGACTTGCTGGGGACCTATGAGAAATCCGGGCTAACCATGCGCCCTGCCCTTGCTGAAAACCAATTGTTCAGCGGTATACATGGTATTTCCCAGGGTGATGTACACCGGTTGTCAGTGACTGCCAAAGCGCTTGCTCAGCACCAGTCCGCCCCAGGCCAGGGTGCGATCACCGGTACCGTTCTTGATTTCGGAGCTCTGCACACGCAACACGTAGCTCAGCTCCATGTTGTCCCAGAGGGTGTGGGTGTGACCGGCCCAGACTTCCGCTAGCAGCACATTCAGATCATTGGCACTGAGTTCGTGATCAGAATCCCGGAACTGACCCTGCAGAAAAGCGTTGTAGGCCCTGGCCTTCACCGACAGGCCACCCCAGAAGTAGTTCTCCCGACCGCCGACCGCGGAGACGCTGGGCGCCCGCTCACCGTAGGCCATCAATTCCAGGTTGAAGCGGTTATCCGGCGACGAAATCAGCCCTCCCCGGAACACCAGGGCGGCGCCAAATTCAGTGAGGTATCCGACGCTCCCAAAGTAGGTCACCTTGAACTTGCTGCCCGGCTCACTGCCATCCAGGTACTGGTGGTAGGCCGCGGAGTACCGCAAGGTAGGCTCGCCCCCTTCGGAGATCTGGTGATCCCAGCCTTCGGGCTTGTCACTGCCGGTGGCCTTGTGAATCGCATTCTGACTGTGCTCAAACAGGTCTAAGCCCAGGGCACCAACGGTCAGCGAGGTGGTCCATCCCGAGGTGCCACCGGCCGGCGCTACGGGGAGTTGTTCGTGAAGCTCGAAGAGTCACTGGGGCACGCCATGCGGGAGGACGCACGGCGAACTGAGGACGAAGCGCCGGCGTGGACAGCGCCAACGGACAATCACTGATCACGAAAACAAAAAGGCCGGCTTGATGAATGCTTCCGAAAAGAATGTGGTTCTACGGCTTAATGAGCATAAGAAGAACCCATCAAATCCCTGGCGGCTATCTGTCAAATTGCATGGGCGTAGCCATGTTCCATCACAGCATTTTATCAGACCGGCGCGCATCTCTTAGCGCCAGAAAAATCGGCACACCAATCTGCGAGAACAGCGCCAGGACCCAAAGCCCGTTGCTGACAATCGACGGTACGAGGGGATGAACGGCTAGCACAACCAGTGCCATGACAATGCCGAACAGCCTCAGACCGCCGCTGTGGTATTTGTCGGTGGCATCAGTCACGGTTCGACGCAGCGCCCATAGCGAAGCTAAAAACACCGCTAGGCCGACCGAGCCAAGCGCGGCGTAGCCGGGCGGATAAGGCTCCCACAGGCCGACGTAGACTTGTCCGGCCAGCGCAACGCCAATCGTCACCGCACTCCACAAAATCACGATGTGAGCAAACCAGTATCTCAGCAGCACGGCACTGGTGCGGCTCTTCGGTTTTTCATTTCCGGCGCAGTCGAAATAAGTCCAGGCCAGCGCGAAGAGGGACAAGCCGCCCATGGTCACATTGAACAGCGTACCCGCGCTGACGCTGTAGACGCCCTTGTCGGCCAGCGTGACCACCAGTTTAAAGAAGCCTTCACCCAGCAAGATCAACATCAGAAGGCCGAAGCGCTCCGAGATGTGTCCGAGTTGAGGCACAAAGCGTTCGAAGCGGAGCGTGCCCACGCGCGGCAGCATGTACTGCAGCTGGATTGCTGCCACGCCGGCGGCAAAGACCCAGTAGGCAACCGGTGTCGGCAAAAAAGCCGACAGCGCGAACACCCCGGCCAACACGAAAAAATTCCGCGCCTGTTCCTGCGCCAGTCTATTGGCCGCGTTGTCGGTACAGCGCGCCCGCCAGTAAAGATAGGCCGTCAGCGCCCGATTCAACGCATAGGCCAGCGCGAAATACGTCCAGCCTTCACCGGCCACGTCGGGAATCGCCGCCGCGACGGTCATCATCGTGACAATCTTAAGTGCCATCACCACGCGATGCGGCATGTCCGTGGAGATATACAGCGAGTTATAGAGCGAGCTGTCTGCCCAGGCATAGAAAATTGCCAGGAACAGTCCGGTAAACACCCAGAATCCTTGCCACCCCAGATGATGGGACAGGTAATTTCCCAGAATGAAAATTGTCACTACATGGACCAGATCGAAGAAAAGTTCCACCCAGTGCACGTGGTCGTGGTTTTCATCGACATCCATGTGATGGCGCGGACGCCGCCAGAGAAGATCGCTAATTACCATACACTACCCCTTTTTCTTATTGTTCTGGCGGTGAATTATGCGCCGGCCAGAGACTAGCGGAAGCTACGAACTGTTAATCAAGTTCGACCACTATTTTACCAATCTGCTGATTTGACTCCAGATAGTGATGCGCTGCTACTATCTCTTCAAATTTAAAGCTTCGATCAATGACAGGCTTGAGTGTTCCTTCGGATAAACCCGAGTGGATAAATTGCTTTGCTCTGCGAAAACGCTCGATGTCTTTTATAACTTCAGTAAACACATACCCCCTAACTGTCAGACTTTTACGAAGTGCTATTTTTAAGGGAAAAGGGGTTGTTTCGGGACTTAATGCTCCGTGCACTATTATTGTTCCTTCAGGGCTCATTGCTTCAGCAATTTCAGCTATCTGCGGCCCACCGACAGCATCAAATGCCATTTTTAAATTGTTTGCTCCCAAGATGCTTCTCAAGCTATCCAGTAGCGGTTCTTCTTGGGTTGCAATCACATGGGCCGCGCCAGCCTTGAGCACAGCAGCCTTTTTAGCTCCTGTTTGAGTTGTAGCGATAGGGATACCCCCCAGAGAATTCACAATTTGAATCGCAGCCAATCCAACACTGCTCGATGCGGCGGTTATCAGTACTGCATCGCTTTTTTGCACGTTAGCAATTTCGACCAAAGCGCCATAAGCTGTCAGGTACTGCATCCAAGCTGCTGCGCCTTCAGCAAAGGTTAGCCCTGCCGGTTTGAGTGCCACATATTCACTTGGTACGACAATCTCTTCTGCGTAGCAGCCATTCTGGGAAAGCCCCATCTGAGGGACAATACAAACCTCTTCCCCAAGGCGTAAATGATTCACCTCTTCCCCGACTTCAATGACTATCCCGGATGCTTCATAGCCGATTCGCGAAGGGAAGTCAGCCTTTTCTATATAGTGTAAGCGCCGTTAAATCGACCCACTTGCCCTAATCGTATTGAGCCACTTTTTTCAAAGCCGGCAACTCGGCATTCC
>NZ_JAKZAI010000059.1 GCF_023156235.1 Marinobacter goseongensis
ATCAGCTATGGCATTGCTGCTGTAGGCCTAGCCTACACGATCAACAGCGACACCAGTGGTGATGGGGTGTTCGTGCAGGGGGATGCCTATTACTACGCCTCTGTTGGGGTGCCTCTGGAGGACAGCTACAGTGCCGGTGTGACGCTTGGCTATTACGACTTCGCTGATGACGGCAAGGCTTCTGTCGGCGAGGCAAGTTATTCACACGTCGCCGCCAACGTTACAAAGGATGCGGGAAACTTCGGTTCTTTCAGTGTTAACGTGGAGTACGCGGACATTGAGTCAACCGACGCGCTTGGCTCTGTCAACTCGGATGATCCGAAGTTCTGGCTGGGTTGGAGCAGGAGTTTCTGATCGGCCAAGTGATCACAAGCAATTCAGATCCAGAATAAAAAGCCGGCCCAAATGACGGGCCGGTTTTTATTTATCATGCAAGAACCCACCATCGTGCGCCTGCCTTGACGCCCGGTGACTCGACATCCTCGCCCTTACCTCTGCCCCCCCCCTGCCGCCAAAGCTCATTTCTTATCCGGTGCCTGAATTTCAAACTGTATTAAAGGTTTGTCTGTAAGGTCGTTCCAGATTCCCACGCAAAAATGCTGACTCACTGACCTCAGTCAAACAGCCAGGATGATACTGAATGAACAAACGATTGTTGTTGTGCGCGATGATAGTTCCGGGAGCCTTGGCCGTCTCTCCTATGGTGTCGGCCCAGGCAAAAGAGAGTGTGTCGCTGAAAGAATATCAGCAGGCCAAAGCCAGCCAGGCTGTTTCCCTGAACCAGGCCATGGTGATGGCTTTCGAGAATAGCCCGGTATTGGCTTTGAGGCGGGCCGCGGTCTCGATACAGCAGGGACAGCTTGATCATGCCAGCCGCTGGGCGCCGAGCAATCCAGAGTTTGAGTTGGGGGCCCGTCAGGCCCCGGATCAGGCCGACGAGTCCCTGGAATATGGGGTGAGGGTTACTCAGGAGATCTGGATGGGTAATCGCGGCGACCTTGGGCAGTCGCGTGCCCGGAGTAATCTCACGTCCCGGCAACAGGAGCTTGAATACCTGAAGGTAGCCACCAAGGCGCGGGTGCGGGCCGCCTATTTCCGGATACTGCTGGCTCAGAAAGAGTTGGAAACCGCAACCCGTGCCGTTGAACTTATGCAACGCACCAAAGACCTGGTTGAAATGTCCGTAAAACAGGGTAAACAAACCCGGATTGATCTCAATACCGCAGTCATTGGGCTTGCCAGGGCCCGGAATCAAAAAGCCTCGGCGGAACAAAAGCTCGAGCAATCAAAAATTGACCTTACCGAAGTGCTCGGGGTGTCCCCCTCCGATGCCGTTGGGGTGACCGGCGAGCTTGATGTGACGCTCGAAGACCTGCCTCCGACCAGCCAGCTTGTCGAGATGGCACAGAGTCAGAGAGCGGACCTGAAAGCGGCGGCCGCCAGAATTGCAGCGGATGAATCTGGCCTTGAAGTTGCGAAAAGCCTGACGATTCCAAATCTGAAAGTCTTCGGATTTTATGATCGTGAGGAAGGCTCCAACCTTTTCGGTGCAGGGGTGTCGATGCCTTTGACCGTTTTTCATGATTATTCCGGTGAGCAGAGACAAGCTGCTGCGCGGCTGAAAACCTCCGAGCTTGAGGCAGAGGCCTTGCGCCTGGCTACAGAGCGTCAGGTTGTGTCAGCTGTGGCCCGGTACGAATCCACCGCCGTTCGGCTGCGCCAGATGAACGAGTCGATCCTGGAGCGTTCAGAGGAAACATTACAGTTGATGCAGAAAGCACTTCGGGCGGGCAAGGTCGGTGCCTTGGATGTTCTGGCGGCACAGGACAATCTCCTGTCGGTAAGGCAGGAATACGTTCAGGCGCAGAATGATTATATCGATGCCGTCCGGGCGCTGGAGATAAGCACAGGAGGTGCTCTGTCGATGTCAGCCGGTTCCTGAGGGTATGAAACTCAAAATTGACCGTTCTCTTAGTACCGTTCCCCCCTCTGTCAGCCTAGTTGTCCAGTTGGCGATTTAGCCTGAATTTCACTAGTCGGGGCGGCATGGGAGCATTCATGCCACGTTATTCCGAAGAACGTAAAGCGGCCGTTTTGAATAAGTTGTTACCTCCGCAAAACCGAAGTGTTGTGTCGGTGGCAGCAGAGGAAGGCATATCCGATGTGACTCTGTATAGTTGGTTGAAACAGTGTCGACAACAAGGAATGCCCGTGCCAGGTAATCGTACCGGGGAAGATTGGTCCCCCGAAGCCAAACTGGCCGTTGTAGTAGAAACGGCCTCTATGTCTGAAGCCGAACTCAGTGCCTATTGCCGCGAGAAAGGCTTGTATCCGGAGCAAGTACAGCGCTGGAAGGAAGCCTGCCTTCAGGGTGCCGGCATGCAGGGTGAGCGTCAGAAAGCGGCTCAGAAGCAACAGCGAGACGCCCGTAAAACAATCAAGAAGCTGAAGTCGGAAGTTCGCCGTAAAGACAGGGCGCTGGCTGAGACCACGTCACTTCTGGTGCTGTCAAAAAAGCTCGAAGCCTTGTACGGCGAGGATCCGGACAGCAGCGAGGACGACTGACGCCGCTGGACGAACGTGCAAGGCTCCTGGAGCTATTTGATGAAGCCGTTGCCGGTGGTGCTGCCCGATACAAGGTGGCAGAGATAATCGATATCAGCGAGCGCACATTGAAGCGCTGGCGATGCTCTGATGGCCAGGTTGCTGAAGATCAGCGCCCTGAGGCAGAGCCAGTCGAACAGCCCCACAAACTCACACAGGCCGAGGAGCTGGCCATTCTGAGCGCATGTAATCAACCTGAATACCGGAGTTCGCCACCGTCGCAGATCGTGCCGTCACTGGCTGACAAGGGCCTTTATCTGGCCTCGGAATCGTCGTTCTACCGAGTGTTGAAGAAGCACCAGCAACAGAATCACAGAGGGCGCATGAAGCCGCCACGCAAGGTGCCAGAGCCGACTAGCTTCACCGCGACAGGCCCGAACCAGGTGTGGAGTTGGGACATCAGCTATTGCCCGTCAGCGGTGCGTGGCCAGCATTGGTATCTGTACCTGATCATGGACATCTACAGTCGCAAGATCGTTGCCTGGGAAGTCCATGAGGCGGAGTCTGGCGAGCTGGCCCGGAAACTGGTTGAACGCGCCCTGTTACGAGAGGGCTGCTGGCATAATCCGCCGGTTCTGCACTCTGACAACGGAGCGCCGATGACCTCTTATCTGCTCAAGGCC
>NZ_JAKZAI010000006.1 GCF_023156235.1 Marinobacter goseongensis
CGATGGGTGGCAGCCTTGCTCCGGTCCGGGTGGCAGGCTTCACGTGGAATGGGTGGCAACCTTCAGCGGTTTACGCACTCTGGAGAACGCTGAGACTGATACCGCATCGTTGCGCGGGATAACCCGACGAGTGAACAGGCTTTGCGCTCGGATATCGTCGTCTCCGACAGCATGGTACGCACAGCCTCGCGCTTGTTCCCGACGGTCAGTACTTTCGGTTGAGAGCCGCCTTCAGAGCTTCTGTGTCCAGCATGGACTCGGCCAGCAGTTTCTTGAGCCGGGCGTTCTCTTCCTCCAGGGCCTTCAAACGACGGGCCTCAGAGACCTCCAAACCACCGTATTTCTTACGCCAGGTGTAGAAGGTTGCGTCCGAGATGTTGTACTTGCGGCACAGCTCTTTGACCGGCAGGCCAGCCTCGGCTTCCTTCAGAATGGGAATGATCTGTTCTTCGGTGAATCGCTTCTTCATGTTCATCGTCCTCTCTGGTGATGAACATTACTAAGATCAGAATGGATTAGAAAGTTGGGGGCAGGTCACAGGATGCGAAGACCATCATTGAAGAGCTAGAGCAAAGACTGACAGACACCACGCACCAGCTCCACGAATCAGCGTCAGAGCTAAAGCAATCTCAGGAAGCTCGTTATCAGTTTGAGAGACAAGCAATCGCGCTTGAAGCTGAGGTAAAACAACTCCGAGAAAACTCGACGTATGAAGAGTTGATGAAAAGAATTATTGCGCTCGAAAGCAAAGGTGAGGATGACTGACCTCCATCGCACATCTTGGAAGCGATACCTCTGGCGAGGTTCCTTGTAGTGCTTCGGACACCAGTGAAACACGCTGGGTGCCCATAAGTACAAAGATGTAGGAAGCAGAACGAAGCCAGGCCTCTCCCTGGCAGTCACACCACTATGCAGGTGTCGCGCTCGCCTGGCATCCATGCCGGCGGTGAGCCCTATGGTCATCCTAACCAAGAAACTCATGGATAGGCTAATTGCATTAACCCAAAAGTGCTGTGTAAGAAGTCACAAGTCACATCACTTTATTATCGAATAGAGACAAAATCTCACTCCAATAATGGTTGCTCATAGAAAAATCGGCTGAGCTTCTTGATTCGGCCAGCTTTGCCTCATGACCCAGTGCGTATTCGGCACCAAAACTAAGATCCCACGCCGAAGACTCGCCACCACTGATGATAACCATGCTCTTCTCAGAGCTGCCAAGGTTCTTCTTCGACGTTTTGGGGGAAAACGAAACCACATCTTGTTCCGGAAGATCTTCACCAATTCTCCGAGCGAACTCAGTAAGTGCCGGTTCTGCAAGGACATAAAACCAGCCACCAACCTCTGAGGGTTCGCCGGCATGGCGTCGCAAAATTCTTCCAAGAACTTGCCGAAAATGAAGTTCCGTTCGGATTCTGCTGAGGTGGCAGCATACTTGAAGCCTCGGAATATCCGTTCCTTCGCTAATCATGCCCACCGAAATAATCCAGCGGTCTTTGGAGACCCTGAAATCATTGATTATTTGGTGGGCGTCTGGTGTTCGACAACTGACGACAACTGACCTTTCACCCAGCGCCGCAAGTCTGGTCGCAATATGCTCTGCATGCGCGACGGTCGCCGCGACAACTAAACCGCCGGCGTTGGGGGTTCGATGTCGAATCTCAGATAGTTTGTCTGATGCTTCCGAAAGTGTGTGGTCGATTACCTCATCTCGAAAAAGAAAGTCGGGATAAGAAATATGGCCGTGCTTGATGGTTTCACGGATGCTCGAATAGGTTTTAAGGCCGATTTCAGAAGATTTCAGGTGGATTTCTCGGTTGTCGGTGAGCACGACCTTTGGGGCTCGGCATACGCCATCTGCAACAGCTCGCCTGAGGCCATATTCATAGTCGCAATGGAGCTCGCCGTCAGGCTGGGAGTATCGAGCCAACACTATAGGTGTATCGTCTGTCCTCCAGGGTGTTCCAGATAATGCGATGGTAAAGGACGCATGACCCTGAATCCGGTCTAGTATGGTTCGCCCCCAACTGTTACCAAGCGCCAAATTGTCTGAGTAACTCCCGGAGCAATGATGAATCTCGTCCAAGACTACAAGCACTCGGTGATCGTTCAAAACGCGCCAAAGATCCTTAGGTAGCGTAGCCATCGACTGGTAAGTATACGACCCGCCGGCAGCACCAATTTGCCCATTAAAAGTTCTTCCAAGAATCTGGCTGAAAGTTGTGGCAACGCCTTGGGATATCGCTCGCGAAGGGGAAAAACATACAACAAAATCAATCTTGTCTTGCTCAAACAGTGCCTTGGCCAAAGAAGCGACCATCACGGTTTTTCCAGCTGCTGGTGTTGCATGGCACAGGAAATGGGATTGACGCTCAAAGGATAACAGGGCCTGAGCAATGCACTCGCTCTGCCAAGCGCGGAGTTTCATCATGAGGGAAGGCCAATCTTGGTGATCACAGACTCAACCGCGCGAAGTTGCCCAAGAAGTTTCGTGCTTCTCTCCCGCGACTCCACATATTGCTCCTTCACAGCGCTTCGAAGCGCGGGGTATTTGTTATAGAGACGTTGATATTCCTCCGCTTCCCCAATGCTGGCGACAAGTTCAACTCTTCTTTGGGAAAGCTCTTCTTGCAGGGCCCGCTGCGTTTCTCCATCCATCGTCGACTCAGTATCATGATCACGGCTTTCAAACGGCGACGGCCTATCCTCAAGCTGAACATTTGAACGCTCTGGGCAGAAAATGAATTTGCACCCGCGGCCGGTTGATCCGTGGTGTCTTTCAATCAGCTTGGCTGATTCCAGTCGCAATAGTTCTCTATAGATATATTTTCGGAGCTGGTTGCGACCTGGTCGCTGACCTTCTGAAATCTGAAGCACATACAGATCCCGAAGATCAGTGGTCGAGAAAGGAGCGTTTGATTGCTTCCGCAACAGTTCGATCAGCGTCTTATCGACTTGCAATGACTGTAAATTTTCCATCCAAAGGCCCAGTTGGTCTGTGTGTCGATCTGGTCGACCCTATAAAATGGGTAGTATATGCCGTGGCCCCTCACGCCTCAAGAAACCATAGTCTTGCCTTTTGTGAGGGCAAGAAATGGGCTCACCGGTTTGTGTGGCGTTTGGACGGAATCTACGTGCAATTCGAAAATCAAAAGGGCTCTCCCAGGAGCGGTTAGCGCACGAATCGGGGATAGATAGGAGCTATGTGGGAAGGGTTGAGAGGGGGGAGGTAAACATCACGATCGAAAAAATCTACATGCTTGCTCGTTGCTTGAAGTGCTCGCCGAAAGACTTGATACCTGATGACGGTAAGTAATGTGGAGAGTTTTGTGCGGTTCACCAGCGATCAGTTAGTTTGCCATTGCTTGAATGGGCAGGATCGGTTCGGTTTCCTTAGTCGCGGTGTTCATTGGAGTATTATCCTTTGTTGAACGACGCGCGTCGTAAGAGCTCTCGAAAATGTCTTTTAATGGCCTAAATTGCAGAAAAAATAGCGCTAAAAATACAGATTTGCTCTGAGATGTATTCTAAAACAGTAATCTGATTGTTTTAGGTATTAAAAAACAATGACATAAAATCACTTTGTGTTTTTGGAGCTGCTTTTCTTAGCCATACCGCGTTTATCCGGTGCCACCGCGGGCAGAAACCCAGGGTCTGACCGAACAATATCTGGGCAACTGGCTGGCAAAGCGGGGGTGTCGGAGCGATCTGGTCATCGCCTCCAAGGTGGCAGGACCCGGCAACGGCTTGTCCTACCTGCGCAACGGTCCCCGCCTGACTCGTGATCACATTCGCCAGGCCTGTGAGCAGAGCCTGAGACGGCTGCAAACGGACTACATCGATCTTTACCAGGTGCACTGGCCGGACCGGAGCACCAATTTTTTTGGCCAGCTGAGTTACGCGCACGATCCCGACGAACAGTCAACGCCGATTGAAGAGACCCTGGCGGCTCTGGATGAGCTGGTCAGGGAAGGCAAGGTGCGGCACATCGGGCTCTCCAACGAGACCCCGTGGGGTTCCATGGAATACTTCAGGCTGTCTCGGGAGAAAGACTGGCCGCGCCCGGTGAGCATCCAGAATCCCTACAATCTGCTCAACCGCTCCTACGAGGTGGGCATGGCCGAGGTCTCCCACCGCGAGCAGGCGGGCTTGCTGGCCTACTCGCCGCTCGCCTTCGGCATGTTGACCGGAAAGTATCTGGACGGCCAGCGGCCGGCGAAAGGCCGGCTGACGCTATACGAGCGTTTCAGCCGTTACAGTGGCGGGCAGGGTGAGGCGGCAACCCGGGCCTATGCCGAACTTGCCCGCGAGCTCGGGTTATCGCCGGCTCAGCTGGCATTGGCATGGGTGAACAGCCGGGCGTTCGTCACCAGCAACATCATTGGTGCGACCACGCTGCCGCAACTGGAGGAGAATATCGGCTCGGTTGGGGTCAGCCTCGGTACGGATGCGATCCATGCAATTGAGACCATTCATTGCGACTTCACGTTCCCCTGCCCATGACGTGAAAATCGGTCGCAGACGTGTTGCCGCGTCAGCCGTTGGCGACTGGTGCGGCGGTGGCGCAGGCTTCGGCTGCCCGGGTGCATAACACAGTGAAACAAAGGGAACTATTTGTTGACAAAAATGCGCCGCCCCGGTGACAAAAAGTCGACTTTATTGTGTGCAGATTCACATCTTTCCGTTCGTCAATCATTAGACTTAAGCCTTACTCGAACGTAGAATTTCGCGCAAATAATAAAGGTCGTCAGAAGTCTCATGATTATCCGAATTTTCGTCGCGCTACTTGCTCTCAACATGGTTGCCTTTGTCGTCCGCGCCGAAGCCGGCGAGCTTGTCATCGATGAAGCGCCGTCCGAAAACGTATACCAGCTTCAGGAGCAGATGGCGGGCGACTTCGATAACGAAGACGCCCGGGAAGCCTTCGCTGAAATCGGCTCTCGCCTGCTGAGTCTTGGTCTGGTCCGTTCCTATCAGGGCAAGAAACGCTACGCTTCCGATCCCGCCCGCCCCGACCACGGTGTGGCCCTGCTTGATGAAGGTGCCGCGCTGAACCTCAAGTGGAATTTCTGACCCCGGCCTGATCTGGCGCATTGCCTGTCGTGACCCGTCATGTGATCATCCCCTCCGGAACCCTCATTGAAGGTTAAAAAGGAGTAAGGATATGGCCGCAGATGCGCCGCTTCGCCTGAGTGATACCCAAGCCTGTGTGGACGCCGTCATAGAGCGGGTCGGCAAGAGCATCACTCTCGGGTTGCCCCTGGGGCTTGGTAAGCCGGTTCGCTTCGTGAATGCGTTGTACCAGCGTGCCAAAGACGATCCCACCATCAACCTTCACATTGTGACCGCGCTGTCCCTGCTTGCTCCATTGGGTGCCTCCTCTCTCGAAAAGCGCTTCATGGGGCCGTTCACCGAGCGACTTTATGGCCGGATTCCCGAGTTGACCTACGCCCGGGATGTCAGTGCCAACCGGTTGCCCGACAACGTCAAGGTGTCTGAGTTTTTCTTCAAGGCAGGCTCCTACCTGAATAATACCGAACAGCAACGCAACTACGTCTGCACCAACTACACCCATGCGGTGCGGGATCTGATGGCCCTGGGTGTCAACGTCGTTGGCCAGATGGTGTCGCCCGGTGCCGAGCATGGCCAGCCCGGCCAGGTCAGCCTCAGCTCGAACCCGGATTTGTCGCTGGACCTGCTGCCACTGATGCGCCAGCGTGAGGCGGAGGGCACCCCCGTGGCGATGGTAGCGGAACTCAACGGGCAGATGCCGTTCATGGGCCAGCATGCGGCGATTGCGGATCAGCGATTTGATATTGTGCTGGAGCATCGGGCGTCGGATTACCCGTTATTCTCGGCACCGCAGATGGCTATCAGCCCTGAGGATCACCTGATCGGATTTTACGCCAGCGCTCTGCTCAAAGACGGTGGCACCCTGCAGGTGGGGATCGGCTCGCTGGGCGCGGCACTGGTTCACAGCACGATCCTGCGGCACAGGCACAACGCGAGCTGGAAATCGGTGTTCAATCACCTCAATGTGGCGGAAAACTTCCCGCTGGTGACCACCGAGGGTGGTGCGGAGCCGTTCAGTAAAGGACTGTACGGCTGCAGTGAGATGATGGTTGACGGCTTCTACTACCTGTTGGAAGCGGGCGTACTGACCCGGGAAGTCTATGATCACGCCGGCTTGCAGGGGTTGATCAACCGGGGCGAGATTACCCAACGTGTCACCCTGGATACCCTCGATGTGCTGCACCGCGAGAAACTGATTGACTCGCCATTGCGGGCCCGGGACGTGCGCTGGCTGAGTCGTCTGGGTATCTTCAAGGCCGATGTGGAATTCAAGGGTGGTCGTCTGACGGTGGGCGAGCAATCCCTCGACACGGATCTGGCCAACGACGAATCCAGGGAGGCCATTCGGGTGCTGGCGCTGGGCGATCGGCTGACCGGTGGCATCGTCATGCACGGCGGTTTCTATGTCGGGCCGGAAAAATTCTATCAGGCGTTGCGGGAACTCCCTGCGAAGGATCGCGACCGTATCTGCATGACCAGTGTGAATTACATCAATCACCTCTACGATCATGAATTCGGCAACCAGCGCCTGAAAGCTGCCCAGCGGGTGCACGGCCGGTTTATCAACTCGGCCATGATGTATACCCTCAGCGGCGCCGCCGTTTCCGACGGCCTGGACGACGGCCGCGTGGTCAGTGGCGTCGGTGGGCAATACAACTTCGTTGCCATGGCCCATGAGCTGCCGGGCGCACGATCCATCCTGACTCTCCGCAGTCGTCGCGTGTCCGGCGGTAAGGCGGTGTCGAATATTGTGTTCAATTACGGCCACTGCACGATCCCCCGACACCTGCGGGACATTGTCATCACCGAATACGGCATCGCGGACCTCCGCGGCCAGCCCGACGAACAGGTGTACCTGCGGCTGATTCGTATCGCCGATTCCCGCTTCCAGCCGGAGCTGCTGGAGCAGGCCAAGAAGGCGGGCAAGGTATCCCGGGATTTCAGGCTGCCGGCCCACTGGTGCAACAATACTCCGGAAGCCGTGCGCGAAGCCCTCGGGGCGGCCGGTGACCGCGATGCGTTCCCGGCATTTCCTTTCGGTTGTGACTTTACCGATGAGGAGCTGACCTTGGGCAAGGCCCTCAAGGCCCTGAAGACCGCAACCGCAACCCGGCGTGGTAAACTGTCCACCCTGTGGCAGGCACTCCGCGAGAAAGACGAGGAGGGTCGATACGCTTCGTTTCTGGAGCGGATGGGCTTGACCCATCCCGGTGGTCTGAAAGCAAAGCTTGATCAGCGGTTGGTGATCCACGGCCTGCGCAAAACTGACACCCAACCGGATACAGGAAACCAGGAAACCTGATGCAAAAACCAGACGTGTTTACCGTCCATTATGTCCTGAAGAACAAGATCGGCGAGCTGGTCGATACCTCGGAGGGCAGCGAGCCGCTGCACTTCCTGTATGGCAGCCCGGCGATCATTGCCGGCATTCAGGAAGCAGTAAAGGACCGTAACGTGGGGGACTGCCTGGAGGTCACCGTGCCGCCGTCCATGGCATACGGAGAACACAACCCCGAACTGATTCGCAAGGTACCCCGTTCGATGTTCGAAGGCATCGAGGATTTGCAAGTGGGTATGAAGTTCCAGACCAATACCGGTGACACTGCCTCGGTTGTCCAGGTGGTGGGCATGGATGGCAACCTGGTGAAGGTGGATGCCAACCACCCGCTGGCCGGTTTCACGCTTTACTTCGATCTGGAGATCGTCGGTAAGCGCGAAGCCACCGAGGACGAAGTCGCTCAGGGCCGGCCGTTGTATTGAGCCTGCTGTCCTGTTCCTGATAGATCTGTTGCACGCCCTGTGCAACCGTGTCCCTCAGCTCTGCTGCCAGATCGTTCCACGCCAGGTCGGCGTAAACCGTCCGTGGTGGGTGAAATCTCACCGTCACGTCCACCGCCGGTCGCCTCAACAGCCGGGGCAGGTGTTGCTGAAACTCGTCCTCGCCGATAAACGGCACCAGGTGATCCGGTTGGCCGTTGCGCGTGTAGGCAATGCTGATGGGCTGGATGTCCACTCCGGCGTCGGCGGCGGCGTGCAGCAGTCGGCTATGGAAGGGCAGCACGGTAAGGCCGCTGGTGGTGGTACCCTCAGGGAACACCAGGACCGATTGCCCGGCGGCCAGTGCTGACGCGATGTCTGTCCGCGCCGCGCCTGCGCGACCACCACCCCGGACGATGAACAGAGTGCCCGCCTGGCTTGCAAGCCAGCCAATGATGGGCCATGTTCCCACCTCGGCCTTGGACAGGAAGCGCAAAGGCACGCGACCTCCGAGTATGGGTATGTCTGACCAGGAAACGTGGTTACTCACATACAGCACCGTCGCGTCTGCCGGTTCGCCCTCCACCTTCAGGCGGAAGCCCAGGCAGCGAGTGGCACCGTCAAAACAGAAACGGGCAATAGGGGCGCGATTGAGGCGGCGGCGAGACACGGCCTCAGTCAGCAGGCACACCGTTGCGATCAGGCCGGTGGCCACAAGAAAGCCGGAAAACAGTGTCAGCCGCCATCCGAGACGAAGTGTGCTCATCTTCAGGTCCTCTGCTTAGCGTGTTTCCGGAGTCAGACCCGGCCCAGGAAATGCCGGCTGTATCGTGCTGCCAACCGGCTTACCTCCAGCACCACCAGCACATCGGCGCAGCGGAAATCCGGGTCCCAGCAGGGCGCGCCGCAGACCCGTGCGCCCAGTCGCATGTACGCCTTGATCAGTGCCGGCACGTCAACCGGCTTATCGCCAGAGACCGGGTGGGCCAGGTGGGGCAGTTCCCGCAGCGGCGTGACGCGAAAGGCCTCATCGGCCATGAATTCGCGTTGCAGGTAACGGGCGATATTCCATGCTTTGGCACCGCCGTCGGCCATGCTGATGCTGGCACAGCCAATCAGGTATCTGACGTTGTGCTTCACCATGTATTCGGCCAGTGATGCCCACAGTAACGTTATGGTGGCGCCGTTGCGGTATGCCGGATGGACACAGGTGCGCCCCAGTTCGGCGACATTTCCCTCCAGCTGGTGGAAGGCGCCGAGCTCGAACTCACCCTCTGAGTAGAAGCCGCCGGCGGCCGGCATCTTTTCCTGATGGAGAATCCGTGTGGTGGCCACCAGTTCACCGGTGGTCTCGTCTGTTACGACCAGATGGTCGCAGTGACGGTCGAAACTGTCCGCGTCGATGCCGGGAATGTCGGCGCCGAGGTCCGAGCCATATTCCTCGGAAAACACCCGGTAGCGCAGGCGCTGTGCCGCCTCGACGGTTGCCGGGTGGTTGGTGATGCCGGCTTTCAGCTTGCGGGCCGGGCGCGTTACTGGAACGGAGTGTGCACTCATGAGCTCGTCTCATTGTTGCCGTTTACAGACAAGGCTATGAACCCGGTGTGACAGGGGAATGACTCTGCGGTGACGACTCTGTGACAGTGAGCTCCCCGGAATCGGGATTCGGAACTGTGTCACAGGCTGTAACGGAATGACCGTTCCATGTATATTTCTGAATAGCATGTATAATTGCTGTAACAGCAGGTTGCCTGTATTGTCAGAGGCGGAATGCTTCTTCTGAAACCGGAATAACAAAACCAGAGATGGACGGCGTGGAACAAACAAACGAAAGTTGGCGAATTCTCATTGTAGAGGATGATGAACGGCTGGCGGAACTGACGCGGGAATATCTGGAGAGCAACGGTCTGACCGTGTCTCTGGAAACTCACGGCGGTCATGCAGTCGAGCGCATTCGCAACGAGCAGCCTGACCTGGTTGTTCTTGACCTCATGCTTCCCGGAGAGGATGGATTATCGATTTGTCGTCGGGTAAGGCCGTTTTACCAGGGGCCCATCATCATGCTGACCGCTCGCACCGATGACCTGGACCAGGTGCTCGGCCTGGAGATGGGCGCGGATGATTACATCGGCAAGCCGGTCAAGCCGCGGGTGCTCCTGGCCCGCATCCGTGCCATGCTTCGGCGTATCACCGAAGGATCCCAGGGCGATGGGGATGCTGCCAACGGCGAGGAACCCGTCCGATTGCAGTTCAACGATCTGGTGGTGGACCGGTCGATGCGGGAAGCCTGGCTGAACGATCAGAGTATCGATCTCACCAGTGCGGAATTCGATCTGCTCTGGCTGCTGGCCAGCAATGCCGGGCGCGTGCTCAGCCGCGAGGAAATCTTCACTGCCTTGCGCGGCATCGAGTACGACGGGCAGGACCGCTCCATTGATGTCCGTGTGTCTCGCATCCGTCCCAAGATCGGTGACGATCCGATTCATCCCCGGCGCATCAAGACGGTTCGCAGCAAAGGCTACCTGTTTGTGAAAGAAGCCTGAACCATCAGCCTCTGGCGCTGGCTTTCCTGCGATGAAGGTAGGGCCAGCGTTCGTTGCCAGGGTTAGTGCAATGCCCTTCAAGTTCTTCCTCAAGCTGTACCTTCGCCTGATCGGCCTGACCTTTCTGGTTATGCTGCTCTGTGCCGCCCTGTTCACCGGCATCAATTCGGTGCGGGAGCAATTCTGGAGCGAGCGGTATCCGGAACCACTGATGCGCTGGCTGGCCTCTGCGCCCGCACCCGAGCAACATTATCACTGGCTCACCTCCCTCTACGATTTTCGCGTTTCTTCACCGGAAGACCTTGCTCTGTCCCCGGTCGTGCGGGAGCGCCTGGGGTACGGTCAGGTGGTGGCGCGGAATTCGGCCATCGGACACCAGCTCCTGATTCAGCGGACGGACGGCGCCATTCTGGACATCCGGTTTCGTGATACCTACCGGGACGTCGCGGAAGCCACGGCGCTGATAGCCCGCTGGCATCTTGATGACGCGGAAAGGTTAGGTGAGGGTGGTCAGGAGCCGGCCCGGGTGCAACTGGAGGCGTCACTGGGCGTGTCGCTGGAGATGGTGCAGGACCCGGATACCGTTCCGGACGCTGAGGTGTTGAATCGTGTCTCGGAGCGTGGGTTGTCGTTGTACCAGCAGGATGCGGGAGACAGCGCCAGTGTGCTGATTCGGCTCAATGACGGATCCCTGGTGAAACTGACGATGCCGGAGCCTTTCCGGAGCTGGGCGTGGCCGGTTGTGCTGCTGCTCCTGGTGGTGAGTGGCGGCGTGCTGGCGTTAGCGCTCTACCTGGCGCTGCGAGAGGTGGACAGTAACCTGCGGGCGGTGGAGTCGGTGGCGGTACGCATTGCCCGGGGGGAAATGGGCGCAAGGGTAGAAGCGGGCGACAGCAAGCTGGTCACCCGACTGGCCGCGGCTTTTAACGGTATGGCGGAACATATCCAGCGGCTGGTGGGCGTGCAGCGGGAAATGATCCACGCGGTTTCCCATGAGTTGAGAACGCCGGTGGCCCGAATCCGCTTCGGTGTCCAGATGATCGAAAGCGCGACCACCCCGGAAGCCCTGCAGAAACAACTCGATGGCATTGACGGCGATATCCAGGAGCTCGACGAGCTGATCGACGAGATACTGACCTATGCCCGGCTGGAGCAGGGGGGGCCGGTGTTTGCCCTGCAGGAGACCTCGGTCACGGATATCGTTCGGCAGGTCATGGGTGAGCAGCAACTGGTGCGCCCCGAGCTGGAGTTTACAGCCCATATCGACAGTGAATCGGAACGCTGGGGGTTGTCTGATGTGGAGCCCCGCTACATACACCGGGCTATCCAGAATCTGGTGGGCAATGCGGGCCGCTACGCCAACACCCGGGTGGTGGTGAACTGCCAGTTCGACGAGGACAATTGCCGCGTTGATGTGGAAGATGATGGCCCAGGCATTCCGGAAGAGGACTGGGAGAAAGTGTTCACGGCGTTTGCCAGGCTGGATGACAGCCGCACCCGTACATCGGGTGGCTATGGCCTTGGCTTGTCGATCGTCAGGCGGATTCTTTACTGGCATGGTGGGCAAGCCTTTGTCAGTCGCAGTGAGACTCTCGGCGGTGCCCGCTTCAGTCTGGTGTGGCCCCGTAAAAAACCGGAAGACGCCATAGTGTGAACCAGTGCTCACTACCTCACCTGATGTAACAATCGACATACACAACCGCAACTGAATGCCTCAGTGGGGTTGAGCATAATTCAAAGCGTAAGGGATGACTTTTGAGGTTGTAGTTCTTACGAACTTTCCTTGTTTCATTCGTCATTTGAGGGCCGGTTTTTCCGGCCCTTTTTTTATGCTTTTTTGCAGTCCATCCAGACCCCCAACATTCTCCGCTGTTAGAATCACAAAAAAACAACGGAGTTTTCACCATCATGCCCGATTTCATCCTTGCCATAGACCAGGGAACCACCAGCTCCCGCGCCATCGTATTCGATGGGAGTGGGAACAGCGTGGCGGTCGCCCAGCAGGAATTTCACCAATATTTCCCCCGTGACGGCTGGGTGGAGCATGATGCCGTTGAAATCTGGGAGAGCACGCTGGCGGTCTGCCGTGAGGCCCTGGAAGAAGCGCAGGTCGATGCGGCTCGTCTGGCCGGCATCGGTATCACCAACCAGCGTGAGACCACGGTGATCTGGGACAGGGCCTCCGGTGCGCCCATCCACCACGCCATCGTCTGGCAGGATCGCCGTACCGCTTCGGTGTGCACCAAGCTGAAGACCGATGGCCACGAAGACGCGGTGGTCGAGCGCACCGGCCTGCTGATCGACCCCTATTTCTCCGCCACCAAGATCGCCTGGATACTGGACAACACGGACGGCGCGAGAGCCCGGGCGGAAGCCGGCGAGCTTGCGTTCGGCACGATTGACAGCTGGCTGTTGTGGAATCTCACCGGCGGTCAGTCTCATTTGACCGACGCCACCAACGCTTCCCGCACGGCGCTATTCAATATCCACCAGCAGCAGTGGGACGACGAGCTCCTGGCCCTGTTCAGGGTGCCGAGGGCGCTGCTTCCCGACGTCATGGACTGTGCCGCTGATTTTGGTTATACCGATGCTCAATGGTTGGGGGCGCCTGTGCCGGTGGCCGGTATTGCCGGTGACCAGCACGCGGCGCTGATTGGTCAGGCCTGTTTCGAGCCGGGTATGGCAAAAAGCACCTACGGCACCGGCTGCTTTCTGATGCTCAATACCGGAGATCAGGCACTGCGGTCGGAAAACCGGCTGCTGACCACCATGGCCTATCGCCTGAAAGGTAAACCCTGTTACGCCATGGAAGGCAGTATTTTCGTGGCGGGGGCCGCAATGCAGTGGTTACGGGACGGTTTGCGGCTGATCCGGCACGCCAGCGAATCCACCGCCCATGCCGAGAAGGTTGGCGTGGACAATCCGGTGTATCTGGTGCCGGCGTTCACCGGACTGGGTGCTCCGCACTGGGACCCCCACGCCCGCGGTGCCATCATGGGGCTGACCCGAGATACCGGGATAGCGGAAATCGTAACCGCCGGATTGCAGTCGGTGTGCTACCAGACTAAAGATCTGATTCGGGCCGTCCAGAATGATGGAGCGAGGCTGCAGGCCTTGAGGGTGGATGGCGGCATGGCAGTGAATGACTGGGTCATGCAGTTTCTGGCGGACATCGTGAACGTGACCGTTGACCGTCCCAGGGTGACGGAAACCACAGCATTGGGCGCAGCCTACCTGGCGGGCCTGCAAACCGGCGTGTTCCAGAGCCTGGAAGAGATCTCGGGATTGTGGGAGCGTGAGCGGCGCTTCACCCCGGACATGAAGCCGGCGCTGAGGGAGTCGTTATACGCCGGTTGGCTGGATGCGGTGGAGCGGGTCTGCAACAACTGAGCGTCGGCTCAGCCGGCGCGTTCGAAGGCGATCAGGTGGTCAGCTTCGACCCGCACCGGCACGTGCTCACCAAGATGGAAATCCAGGTGGCTGCGGAACAGGGCTTCAAACTCGGTGTCTTCCGAGCAGCGGAAACGGTACAGGGTTGAGGTGCCGGCAAAGGTTTTTTCCACCACCTTGGGCCTCAGGTCGGACTCTGCGTCAAACACAATGTCGTCCGGCCGGATCAGCACGTCTACCAGGGTGCCAGGTGTCCAGTTGTAGGCGCGGTTGCCGTGAATCGTTCCGAGCTCCGATTCGATGGTGTCCGGTCCCAGGGTCTTGCCCGGGATAAAGCCGCCCTGGCCCACAAAGCTGGCAACAAATCGGTTGGCGGGCTCGTGGTAGAGATTGTAGGGCACATCCCACTGCTGGATGCGGCCGTCCTTGAGCACCGCCACCTGGTCACACATGGCGAACGCTTCCTGCTGATCGTGGGTCACAAGAATGGCACTGATACCCAGGGTCTTGAGAATCTCTCGCACATCCAGGCTGAGCCGGCGGCGCAGATCTGTGTCCAGGTTGGAAAAAGGCTCATCCAGCAGGATCAGCGTTGGTTCGGGAGCCAGCGCCCGGGCCAGAGCGACCCGTTGTTGCTGACCACCGGACAGTTCGTGGGGGTAGTTGTCTGCCAGATCCTGCAGATGCACCAGGGTAAGCAGTTCCATCACTTTCTGCCGCCGTTCCTGACGGCTTTCCCTGTGCAGGCCGAAGCCCACGTTGTCAGCGATGGTCAGGTGGGGAAACAGCGCATAATCCTGAAACACCATGCCAATCCGCCGCTTTTCCGGCGCGAGGGTGCGTCCCGGCAGGCTGATCGACTGGGACTGCAGGCTGATTTCGCCACCATTGAGTGGCAGAAAGCCGGCCAGCGACCGCAATACCGTGCTTTTGCCACAACCACTGGGGCCCAGAAGACAACCGATATCCCCGTGGCTCAGGGCGAAGCTGACGTCCTTGATGACCGAGCCATCACCGTAGCCGCAGGACAGGTTGTTGACTTCCAGCAGCCAGTCAGTGGTTGGGGGCACGTGTGGGTTCATGGGATCAGTCCAGCTTATTGAGAATCAGGAACTCAAGCAGTGCCTTCTGGGCATGCAGGCGATTTTCGGCCTCGTCCCAGACCACAGAGCTGGGGTGCTCCATCATATCGACGGAAATCTCTTCGCCACGATGGGCCGGCAAACAATGCATGAACAAGGCGTCCTTGTCGGCCACGGCCAAAAGCCCGGGGTTGATCTGATAACCGCGGAAGGCTTTTTCGCGGGCTTTCTGTTCGTCTTCCTGCCCCATGGACGCCCAGACATCGGTGACCAGAAGATGTGCGCCACGGGCCGCTTCGGCCGGATCACGAACGATCGTTACCCGGTCACCGTGCTCCTGCACCAGCGCGTCACTGGGCTCGTAGCCTTCGGGGCAGGCCACCCGAAGGTTGAAGCCGAACTGCGTCGCTGCGTTGATGTAGGAGTGGCACATGTTGTTGCCATCGCCCACCCAGGTCACGGTGGCGCCGCGAATGCTGCCGCGATGCTCACGGTAGGTCTGCATGTCGGCCAGCAACTGGCAGGGATGGAAATCGTCTGTCAGGGCATTGATGACCGGAACCCGCGATGCGGCGGCAAACCGCTCCACGGTGTCATGGGCAAAGGTGCGGATCATGACGGCATCGACCATGCTGGAGATCACCACGGCAGAATCCTCGATGGGTTCGCCACGGCCCAGTTGGGTGTCACGGGGTGACAGGAACAGGGCCGCGCCGCCAAGCTGTGTCATGCCCGCTTCAAAGGAAACCCGGGTTCGGGTTGATGACTTTTCGAAAATCATGGCCAGAACCCGGTTTTTCAGGGTGTCCCGGGTGACGCCGCTACGCCACTCTGTGCGCAGTTTGCTGGCATGATCCAGCAGGCTTTCCAGCTCGCCGGATGCCAAGTCGTTCAATGTCAGAAAGTGTCTTGCTGCCATGTTCTGGCCCTTTGTCATACGGAAAACCTGCCGCACCGAAAAAAACAACGCCCCGGACTGCGGTATAACCGCACCGACGAGTGAGCGTGATGGGAGCTGTGCTGGCTGCCTGGAAAACAGGGGGTCAAGTCTAGCCCTTCGGGGGGGTTAAGACAACGGCGTCACTGCCGCGGCTTGCGACGGGTCAAGCCGGGAGTTTGGTGCGGTTGTTCTGCCCCGTGTACAATAGGGTTCAGGTACATTGCCGGCAGGCAATCCCGTTTCCAATCAGAGGTGAGTGTTCATGGACATTAACGAAACCATCAAGAGCCAACTTGAGGAAAACCCGGTCATTCTGTACATGAAGGGTACGCCCCAGGCTCCCCAGTGCGGTTTCTCCGCAAAGACTGTTCAGGCCCTGATGGCCTGCGGTGAGCGCTTTGCGTTTGTAAACATTCTGGACAACCAGGAGCTGCGGGAAGCCCTGAAGGTTTACTCCAGCTGGCCGACCTACCCGCAGCTGTACATCGGCGGTGAGCTGGTGGGCGGTTGCGACATTGTTCTGGAAATGTCCGAAAGCGGTGAACTCACCAAGTCCGTTCAGGACGCCGTCAAACAGGCAGAAGCCTGATCTACGGAATGGCCACACGCTCCGGGGAGAAAATCAGTTCGACCCGGAAGCGGCTCCGACCATCGTTTTCCGGTATCTCAGGATAGGGGCTGGCCGCAAGGGTCGCCCTGTACGTCTCTGCATCAATTTCCTCTACACCGCTCGAACGGGCCACGCGGGCCCGCGTGAGCGCCCCGCTCTTCAGTAACTGCAGCTCAATTTCCATGGCCACGGGTTGTGACAAGGCACGAATGCCGCGAATCTGGCGGCGCCTGAGTTCGCCGGCAATGCGGGTGGCCAGTTGCACGATGTAGGCGTCGGTTTCTTCTGGCGTTTCGGTGATCCGGTTAATGTCCGCGGTCGCTGTGTAAGGTCGGCTCTCGGCAGGTGCTCCTGCCGCAGCGGGTGCTGACTCTGCATCGGCCGGGGCCGATTGCGGTGATGCTGACGCAGCGGCTTTCGGGGGTGGCGCTGTTTTCCGGGCTGGCGTAATGGCCACCGGAATGGGGTCAAGTGGCGGGATCTGGAAATCCGGATTACGGTCCTCTACCGGGCTTGCCGGCTGGCCCGCGCTGCTGGCGGTGGTTTGTCGGGCAGGTTGACTGCCCGGCACAACCAGTTCAAACGTGAGAGTCGAATCGATTCGTTCGGAGCTGTCGAACAGCAGGGGCAACGCAGAGAGAACAAGCGTGTGGAACAGCAGCGCCAGCGAAACGGCCAGCGCTATCCGATACTGCGCCGGAGGGCTTGCGGTGCTGCCAGAGTCCAGCATGAGCCGTCGGTTACTCCAGAGGGTGTTCGGAGCAAGGCTAGCCAGCCTTGCTCCGGAGGCTGCCGACCACGGCGTCCAGGGCGCGGTCAATCAGGGCTCCCTGTTCCAGCACGGTCAGGCGCCCGCGGCGCATTTCATGGGCAAGCTCTGTACGGCTTTTCTCGATAACCTTCAAACCCATCCGATTGACGAACACAAAGCAGTCCGCTTCGTCGATGATGGCCGAGAGCTTGCAGCGGAAGCTGGCACCGTTCACCAGATTGAACTCGACCCAATTGCCGATTTCAATGGCATCGATCTGGGTCACGAACTCCGCGATGACCGCCTCTTCCAGGAGTTGCTCACGTTCCACCGCGGTCTTGGGCGGGTTGTCAGCCGACTCTTCAGTTTCCGACTCATCCTCACGGGCTTCCACCAGCGCGTTGGCACGGAAGGCCTGGGTCAGTTCATGCTTGAGGTCTGCCATCATCTCGTCAAGTTTCGAGGAGTTGTAGGACACCTCTTCGAGCCCGGCGCGCAGCGATTTGATCAGCCCGGGAACCACACGGACCCATTGATCCCGCTCATCGTCCTCTTCATGGGGATGAAGGCACCAGATAAGATCGTCCACCAGCCGCACCGATTCCAGCCAACGGTGTTCCACATCGTCCCGCAGGTAGGCGAGAAACATTACTCGACTCCAGCCATTGACCAGTATGTTGCGAATGGACTCCGGCAGCCGGTAGCGTCCGACTTTCTGCTTCAGTACCTGGTCGACCATCTCCTGGGCTTTTTGGGATTTGATGCGGCCGCGCTCGGATTCCCGGGTTCTCTGTTCGACCAGCGAAGCCTTGCGATTCTCTCTCGCCAGATATTGCTCGAACTCTTCCCCGAGGGTTTCGAACAGCGTCACGTCGCCATCAAACTCATTGAGAATCCGTTGCACGATGGTGTGGATCTGGTCGTAAAGTTTGTCGCGGGTTTTTTCGTCGCTGTCACTCCAGCCAATGCCGGCACGAGCCAGGGAGTTGAGCAGGCGACGTGCCGGATGGGTGGCTCGGCTGAAAAAGCTCTTGTCTTTGATGACCACCTTGAGGACGGGGATCTGCAAGCGGCTGATCAGGACCTGAATCGGCGCCGAGAGGTTGTAATCGTCCAGAATGAATTCGAACAGCATGGACACAAGGTTGATGAGATCCTCGTCCATTTCATTCAGCGCCGGTGTCTTTCCATCCTTCGGTGCATTGTGCGCCAGCAACTGCTCCACCACCTGGCGCAGATCAACCGTCACCGGTTCGCCGTCGCTCAGATTCTCTCCGGCTTGCATGGTGGACTGTTGGGGTAGGGCGCTGAGCAAACCGAACAATTCGGGGCCTCCGATAACTTGGACGTTGGGGTCGGATGCCCGGGATGGCATGCCGGCGTTGGCACGTTGCAATGACAGCATCTGGCGGATCTGCTCGAAGATGCCGCTGTCGCCTCCGGAAGCTTCCGGCTCGGTCTGCGCGGCCCGCTGTTCGGTCTTGGTGTCACCGCCGACCGAGGGTTCCGGGGGGCGGCTTTGCTGTTGCCCGGACTTACCGTGGTAGCGGAAATTGGGAATCACACCGGCCTGGATCAGAATCCGATTGGCTTCGTCCAGCAGCATGCCCAGGTTGGACACCACGTAGCGATCGAACTGTTTCAGCAGGATCAGCCGTTCACGGATCTGGATTTCCAGGGCCTGGATGACTTCAGTGAACGCACTGCACAGGTGTTCCGGCGCCATGGGGTTTACCGGGGACTCGTCACTGGCGCCCGGATACACGGTGCTGAACCGGGTCTGGAGCTGTAGCAGGGGGCCCTGAAAATGCGCCTTGGCCTTGGTGATCATCGCATTGAGGGCAACCTGCTCCTCAAGATCGTCATTACCCACCAGCGCGAGATTATCCGCTGAGGGCTGGTCGGCCTGCTGGCCATCGTCAATGGAAACACTGCCGCTGCGGGGTGGGTTGGAAAAAATCTGGGCAACGGCATTCTGGAAGTGGCGTTCAACGCCCTTCCGCTTGATACGGATTTCCCGCATCGCTTCAAAATACCGGTTCTGTTCATTGTTACTGCGGGCGTTGTTGGCCAGCTCGAACAACGAGTCATCCACCGCGTCAAATGCGCCTTGCAGCAGATCTCCCAGTCCCGCGACAACGGTGTCTCGGATACGGGTAACCTCGGCCGGGACAGGCTGGGAACTCCCTGCCTCCCTGTGCTCGCGGAGATAATGTATGCCGGACTGCTTATTCATGGCCGACTCCTGTGTGCGCCTCAACCGGATACATGACCGAGCTTACTGACTCATATTCTCATTATCGGTTAAATCTACCGCATTTTTACAGTTGGTAACACGACTAATTGATCACAAAAACGTTTTGCATAAAAAAATCAGGGGCACCCTGAAGGGTCCCCCGATGTCGAATGCTCTCTGCCGGCTGTGCCGGAGATCAGCTGATGTACACCGGCCCGAGACCAACGCTCCAGATCACCACGCTGATTGCGAGCAGGGCAACCAGCATGACGAGGCCCACCGTCAGCACGGATGAGGCAAACATGAAGCCCCTGTCTTCCGGAATTTTCATCAGGATCGGCAGGCCCTCATACAGCAGATAGACGGCATAGCTCACTGCAACCAGGCCCACGGCCATGTTCACCCAGACGTTGGGGTAGGCCGCGATCACGCCGAGCAGGAACATGGGGGTGGCGGTATAGGCGGCCAGGGTTACGCCTCGGGGCGTGCGGTCTTTGACTTCGTAGGTGGCTGCAAAGAAGTCGATGAATTTACCGAGCACATAGATGCCGGATAGCATGGCCGCGTAAAACAGCACGGAGAGTTGCAGTCCGCTGGCCACCGTAAGGCGGGTGACGGCGCCATCACCGATCTGCCAGCCCACCTGGGTGGTGCCGATAAAACCGGCTACTGCCGGTATTAGCGCAAGAATAAGTATGTGACCGATATAGAGTTTACTGACGGACTCGGAATCCTGGCGAATGGCTTCCCATTCACGATCAGGGTGGGTGAGCAGACCAACAGTGTGTGTCAGGCTCATGGATAGACTCCTTGTGATTGTTGTTATGTCGCACGCCACCTCAGTCTTGGTGTAATGGGGGTGGCGGTCAAGGAGATGGTTAAATTTTGATCTTCTAACCCGGCCCGGAATATAACCAAACGATCTATGCCGGGCGTCGGGTTACAGTCGGCCGCGCTTCTTGCGGCGGCCGGGATGGACAATTGCGGCCTTGACCACGTTGTCCTTGATTTGCAGTACTTCGATGCGGTGTCCGGCGACCTTCAGGCACACGTTGGTTTCCGGGATGTTCTCCAGGGTTTCGGTGATCAGGCCGTTCAGGGTTTTTGGCCCGTCCGTGGGCATCTTCCATCCCAGGGTTTTGTTGATGGTGCGCAGGGCGGTGGCACCGTCGATGATAAAGGTGCCGTTGTCCTGGGGGATGATGTCCGGGCTGGTGGCCGCGTAATCGGTGGTGAATTCGCCAACGATCTCTTCAAGGATGTCCTCAAGGGTGGCCAGGCCCAGCACGTCGCCGTACTCATCGACAACGATGCCGAACCGGCGCTTGCCTTTCTGGAAATTGATCAGCTGGGTGTTCAGTGGTGTGCTTTCGGGAACGAAGTACGGCTCCTGGCACAGTTGCAGGATCATGTCCTTGTTGATGTCCTCCTGCAGCAGCAGCTTGGAGGCGCTGCGCAAGTGAAGAATGCCCTGAATGCTGTTGATGTCGCCACGAAAAACCGGCAAGCGCGTGTGCTGACTGCTGCGAAGCTGGCGCAGAATAGTGTCCAGGTCGTCATCCAGGTCGATGCCGACGACATCGTTGCGGGGCACCATGATGTCGTTGACCGTAACGCTCTCCAGATCAAGGATGCCCACCAGCATATCCTTGTGCTTGGCCGGGATCAGGGCGCCTGCCTCATTAACCACGGTGCGGAGTTCCTCGCGGCTGAGGTGATCATTGGCGGCATCGTCCGGAGAAATGCCCAATACCTTGAGAATGGCGCCGGTAAACAGGTTCACCGCCCATACGAGGGGGTACAGGATTTTCAGCAGGGGGCCGAGGATATGGCTGGCTGGAAACGCGATTTTTTCCGGGAACAGCGCTGCCAGGGTTTTCGGGGTGACCTCGGCGAAAATCAGGATCACCAGCGTCAGCAGCAGGGTGGCGATGGCAATACCCGCGTCTCCCCACACACGAATGGCAATAACGGTGGCAATGGACGAGGCAAGAATGTTGACGAAGTTATTGCCGATCAGGATAACGCCGATCAATTGGTCGGTGCGCTGCAACAGGCCCTGTGCGCGTTTGGCGCCCTTGTGGCCGGTTTTCGCCATATGCTTGAGACGATACCGATTCAGCGACATCATGCCGGTTTCTGAGCTCGAGAAAAACGCAGACAATACGATCAGGCCGACCAGAATGCTGAACAGCACCGTCAGTGAGGTTTCATTCATCGGTGGAACACCAGCTCAAGAACGAATTTGCTGCCGTAAAACGCCAGCATCAGCAAGGCGCAGCCGGCAAGAGTCCAGCGGCTGGCTGTAATGCCACGCCAGCCTTTGGTGTAGCGGCCGACCAGTAGCGCCACAAAAACCACCAGTGACAGCAGGGAGAACGCGGTTTTGTGGGCCAGGTCCTGGGCAAACAGGTCCTCTATGAAGAGGGCGCCGGTGACAATGGCCAGTACCAGCATCACCACCCCCGCCCACACCATCTCGAACAGCAGGGACTCCATGGTTTGCAGCGGTGGCAGGTTGCGCACCAGCACACTGTTGTAATTGTGCTTCAGCTGGCGGTTCTGGAAATAGAGCAGTGTGGCCTGAATCGCGGCCAGGGTGAAAAGGCTGTAGGCGGTGACCGACAGGGCGATGTGTGAGAGCATGCCGTAGCTGTCTTCGGACACCAGTCGCGACGGTGAATGCGTCACCAGCGACACAATGATGGCCAGTCCGGCCATGGGGTAGGCCACCAGAAACAGCGACTGCACCGGTTTGCGAAGATTGAGGCCGAGCAGCAGAAACACGATCAACCAGGAGATCAGTACCGAACTCTGGAAAAAGCCGAAGTCGAAGCTGGCTTCCCGGTGCACGGTCTGGGCGATCAGCAAACCGTGCCCGGTCAGGGCCAGAATGCCGATCAGCGTGGTGATGGCCAGATTAGTGTGTACGCGGCCTCTGAAGCTCAGGGCCTGCAGGGCGGTGCCAATGCTGTACAGAAAAAGAGAGGTGACCGCGAGAATCAGCGTTCCCATGACTTCCTTTAACCACTGTCTGACTGGGGATCGGCGTATCAAGTCACCGATTTGACCGGGCTGGTCGTTTCAGGGCGATAGTCTGGTTATAATGTCGCGATTATGCAACAGGAATCAAGGAGCCGGGGCGGCTCCTGGGTTCATGCACTCAATTTATCCGGGGTACGGAAGAGCCACATGTTTGAGAACCTTCAAGACCGACTTTCCGGCAGCTTGCGCAAGATTTCCGGTCAGGCGCGGCTTACCGACGACAATATAAAGGACACGCTGCGCGAGGTGCGCATGGCACTGCTGGAGGCGGATGTCGCCCTGCCGGTGGTCAAAGCCTTTATCGAAGGTGTCCGTGAGCGCGCCGTGGGCCAGGAAGTACAGCGCAGCCTGACGCCGGGCCAGGTGTTTGTGAAGGTTGTCCAGCAGGAGCTCGAGCGGGTCATGGGAGAGGGGAACGAATCCCTCAACCTGGCAGTGCAGCCCCCCGCGGTGATCATGATGGCGGGCCTGCAGGGTGCGGGTAAGACCACCACCGTCGCCAAGCTGTCGCGATTGCTGAAAGAGCGCCACAAAAAATCCGTCATGGTGGTTAGCGCCGATATTTATCGCCCGGCGGCGATCCGCCAGTTGGAAACGCTGGCCGGAGAGGTGGGCGTCGAGTTTTTCCCAAGCTCGGCGGACCAGGACCCGGTCGATATTGCCGAGGGCGCCATTGCAGCGGCCCGCAAGAAGCACATCGATGTGGTCATTCTCGATACCGCCGGTCGTTTGCATGTCGACGAGCAGATGATGGGCGAGATCGGTCGCCTGCATAAGGCGGTCAATCCGGTGGAGACCCTGTTTGTGGTTGACGCCATGACCGGCCAGGATGCTGCCAACACCGCCAAGGCGTTCAATGACGCGTTGCCGTTGACCGGCGTGGTGCTGACCAAGACGGACGGTGACGCCCGTGGCGGTGCTGCGCTGTCTGTCCGTCACATCACCGGTAAGCCCATCAAGTTCCTGGGGGTGGGTGAGAAGTCCGACGCACTGGAGCCGTTTTATCCTGACCGGGTTGCGTCGCGCATTCTCGGCATGGGCGATGTGCTGTCACTGATCGAGGAAGCCGAGCGCAAGCTGGATCAGAAGAAAGCTCAGAAGCTCACGACCAAGATCAAGAAGGGCAAGAGTTTTGATCTGGAGGACTTCCGCGACCAGTTGCAGCAGATGAAAAGTATGGGCGGCATCGCCGGATTGATGGACAAGCTGCCGGGCATGGGCCAGATGGCGCAGGTGGCGCAGAAACAGGTCAATGACAAGTCCATGGGGCAGATGGAAGCGATTATCTGCTCGATGACGCCCAAGGAGCGCCGCTATCCGGATGTGATCAACAATTCGCGCAAGCGCCGCATCGCCTCCGGTTCCGGTACCCAGATTCAGGATGTGAATCGTCTGCTCAAGCAGCACAAGCAGATGCAGAAAATGATGAAGAAATTCGGCAAGAAGGGCGGTATGGCCAACATGATGCGCGGCCTGGGTGGCATGATGCCTCCCGGTGGCGGAGGCGGTGGTATGCCGCCATTTGGTCGTATGTAGAAAGCCGTACACAGAAAACCGGGTTTCACTGAGTTTCCCTGTTTTCATCGGCGCTTTTTTAGCATAGAATAGCGCCCCTTTCGAGTATGGGTCTTCACGCCGGCCACTGTTTGGCCAGTGTGAATCGTACAAAGTTCGTACAACAGAACAGGATATTGGTTAAATGGTAACAATCCGTTTGGCTCGCGGCGGCTCCAAGAAGCGCCCGTTCTATCACCTGACAGTCACCGACAGCCGCAAATCCCGCGACGGTCGTTTTATTGAGCGTGTTGGTTTCTTCAACCCGATTGCCCGTGGTCAGGAAGAGCGTCTGCGTGTAGACCGTGATCGCGTTGAATTCTGGCTGGGCCAGGGTGCACAGACCAGCGATCGCGTTGCCCAGCTGCTTAAAGGCGCTGAGTAAGTTCGTATTTGTTCCGGGGTTCAAGGCATGACACAGCATTCGCAGGAAACTGTGATCGGCCGGATAACCTCGGTGTTTGGGGTCAAGGGATGGCTGAAAGTCTTCTCGTTCACCGACCCCAGGGAAGGAATTCTCAATTACCGCGACTGGACGCTGGATCTGGACGGTAAGCGAATTCCGGCCACGCTTGAGGAAGGTCGTCGCCAAGGGCAGGGGATCGTCGTCAGGCTCAAAGATATTAGTGATCGTGATGTCGCCCACCGATATTGTGGTGCGGAGATCAGAGTGCCAACCGCTGAGCTGCCGGCGCTGCCCGAAGGGGAGTACTACTGGCATCAGCTGGAAGGTCTCGACGTGTTTACCGTCGATGACGAGTGTCTGGGCGCGGTACATCATCTGATCGAAACAGGCTCCAACGATGTTCTGGTCGTGAAGTCCAGTGCGGCTTCCATCGACCAGCGCGAGCGGCTGATTCCTTACCTTCCGGACCAAGTGGTCCGGGACGTGGATCTGGCCTCCCGGCGCATGGTCGTAGACTGGGACCCGGAGTTCTGACGGGTGTGGATTGGCGCAGTCAGTCTGTTCCCGGAGATGTTCGGTGCGGTGACGGAGTTCGGTATTACCGGCAGGGCAGCACGTGATGGTCTTCTGACCTTCAAGAGCTGGAATCCCCGGGACTTTACCCACGATCGCCATCGTACAGTGGATGACCGGCCCTATGGCGGCGGCCCGGGCATGCTGATGAAAATTCAGCCGCTGCGGGATGCAATCCATGCGGCCCGGGAGTCGGCACCTGGCGAAGCCTGTGTGGTGTATCTCTCGCCGCAGGGCGAAACCCTGAACCAGTCGGTGGTTGAGTCGCTTGCGGCGCAAGAGCATCTGATTTTGGTGGCGGGGCGCTATGAGGGTGTCGATGAGCGCCTGATATCGGCGGAAGTCGATCGGGAAGTGTCGCTGGGGGACTTTGTTCTGTCTGGCGGCGAACTGGCAGCCATGGCTGTGATTGATGCGGTTACACGCCTCATCCCCGGAGCGCTGGGTCATGCGCAGTCGGCCGAACAGGACTCGTTCGCCGACGGTTTGCTGGATTGTCCGCACTACACTCGGCCCGAGGTTTACGAAGGTCAGGCGGTGCCGGATGTTTTGTTAGGCGGTCACCATGATCAGATCCGGCGTTGGCGGCTCAAGCAGTCGCTGAGGCGAACCCGGGAGCGACGCCCCGACCTGCTGGAACAGCGGGTGTTTACGGACGAAGAGCGTGAGCTGCTGGAAGAAATTTTGAACGAACCGGGTGCCTCTGAATCATCAGGGCATTAAAAGATTGGGTATCAGGAGCAAACGATGAGCGGCAAGAACAACATCATCAGTCAACTTGAAGCAGAACAGATGACCAAGGAAATCCCTGCGTTCGCGCCGGGTGATACCGTGGTTATCCAGGTTCGCGTAACTGAAGGCAACCGTGAGCGTCTGCAGGCGTTCGAAGGTGTTGTTATCGGTAAGCGTAACCGCGGCATGAACTCTTCCTTCACCGTGCGTAAGATTTCTTATGGCGTAGGTGTTGAGCGTACGTTCCAGACTCACTCCAAGCTGATCGATAGCATCAGCGTGAAGCGTCGCGGTGACGTGCGTCAGGCCAAGCTTTACTACTTGCGCGACCTGTCTGGTAAGGCAGCTCGTATCAAGGAAAAGCTGGGCTGATCAGCGTACGCTGGGCAGATAGCTTGAGAAAAAGGCAGCCACTGGCTGCCTTTTTCGCGTCTGGCTGTTATAAAACAGTGAATCGCTTATCCGATGTCCGGGTGTTCCCATGGTAGTGAAGCGCAGAATCCGCCCAGAGCTCCGGCCCGAAGACGAGGCCGTTATCAGCCGTTTCACCGATGCCATCTGGCTGGAGGACGGGCTGGGTGAGAAAACCCGTATGGCTTACCGCAGTGATCTTGAGCGTCTTGCGGCCTGGCTGGCGGAGCAGCCGGACCAGCCTCTGCTGACGGCTGTTCGTCGTCTCGATTTGCTCGCCTGGATCTCCCGCGGTCTGGCGGACGGTGCCAAGACGTCCACGGCGGCTCGTCGGCTGTCCGGGTTGCGCCGTTTTTACCGCTACCTTCTGCGCGAGGGGGTGGTGCGTGAAGACCCGACGCTGCAGATCGACAGCCCTCGCCTGCCCAGGCGGTTGCCCGACTCGCTGTCCGAGGAGGATGTGGATGCCTTGTTGG
Source organism: Marinobacter goseongensis (assembly GCF_023156235.1). GTDB lineage: Bacteria > Pseudomonadota > Gammaproteobacteria > Pseudomonadales > Oleiphilaceae > Marinobacter > Marinobacter goseongensis. The sequence continues at coordinate 26,580 of NZ_JAKZAI010000006.1, forward strand.
CGGAGCCTGATTTGGACAAGCCCATCGAGCTGCGAGACAAGGCCATGCTGGAAATCCTCTACGGCTGCGGTTTGCGAGTGTCGGAGCTGACGGAGTTACGGGTAGATCAGGTGAATTTGCGCCAGGGTGTGGTGCGCATCACCGGCAAGGGTGGCAAGGAGCGACTGGTGCCGCTCGGCGAGGAGGCCATCGACTGGCTGGTTCAGTATATGAAGCAAGGCCGGGGTGAGTTACTGAAGGGTCGGCCTTCTGACGCGCTGTTTCCGGGTAACCGACCGGTGGCGATGACGCGCCAGACGTTCTGGCACCGGATTCGCCATTACGCCCTGCGGGCCGGTATTCGCAAGCACCTGTCTCCGCATACGTTACGGCATGCTTTTGCAACGCACCTGTTGAATCACGGGGCGGATCTGCGGGTGGTGCAGATGTTGCTCGGCCACTCGGACCTCTCCACCACGCAAATCTATACCCACGTTGCCCGTCAGCGTTTACAGTCCCTGCATCAGGCTCATCATCCCCGTGGCTGAAATGGCCGCTTTCGGGTAAGGTTGGTAGCCCGGGTTCGGGGTCTGAACTTTGGCGGCGTCAGCGTGTCGCAATAGACTGTCACGGCGCACGGTCTGTTGGCCGGGTGCATTTGTTAACTGAGAGCGGAAGTCCCTATGTTTGCCAGAAATCTGATCAAATCCACACTGTCCATTCTGTTGCTGATGGCCGGTCTGATTGGCGTGCCCGCTGCCACTGCCGGTGAAACCGAGGATGCCATTGCGGAACGGCTGACCAAGGCCGTTCCGGGCCTCCGTATTTCGGAAGTGCGCGAGTCTGAGGCGCCGGGTCTGTACGAAGTCGAGAGCAACAACGGTGACACCATTTACACCACCAAAGACGGTGGCTACCTGCTGACCGGTGATCTTCTGCAGATTACCGAGAGCGGCATCGCCAACGTGTCCGAACGGAATCGCGCCGATCAGCGCAAAAAGCAGATGGCGGCGTTCGGCAACAAGGGCTTGATCAGCTTTCCTGCGGACGGCGAGGAAAAAGCGGAAATTGCCGTGTTCACCGATATCGACTGCCCCTACTGCCGGAAAATGCACGACGAGGTGCCGGAGCTGAACCGCTATGGTATCACCGTGCACTACTATGGTTTTCCGCGTTCCGGTCCCAACACCTCATCGTTCAACAAATACGTCTCGGTATGGTGCAATGAGGATCAGCGGGGAGCCATGGACGACGCCAAGGCGGGCAAGAGGATTGAGGGCGCCAGCTGCGACAACCCGGTGCGTGAGCAGTATAATCTCGGCGGCCAGGTAGGTGTCACCGGCACCCCGGCCATCGTCCTGGAGGACGGTAATATGGTGCGTGGTTACGTTCCGGCGAAGCAACTGGCCGAGGGCCTCGGTCTCCTGTAATTCGGGGCTTATTCAGTGTGCTCTTAACCGGTATACTATCGCCCCTTGAAACAAGCCCAAGAAAACCCATCAGCACCCCCAAGCGGGACCAGAGGTGAAAGTTTGAAAGACGTCAGTGTCGGAATCTGCGGATTGGGAACCGTCGGCGGCGGTACGTTCAACGTGCTGACCCGCAATGCCACGCTCATTGCCGGCCGGGCCGGCTGCAACATCCGGATCAGCCGGGTTGCCAGTCGAACCCGTCGTGATGATATCGATCTGGGCGACACGCCGTTCAGTACCGACATTTTTGACGTGGTCAACGATCCCGCCATTGACGTCGTGGTGGAGCTGATTGGTGGGTATGAAACCGCTCGCGAACTGGTGCTTGCCGCCATTCGCAACGGTAAGCACGTGGTGACGGCCAACAAGGCACTGATCGCGGTGCACGGTAACGAGATATTCGACGCCGCCGAGAAAGCAGGTGTTATTGTCGCCTACGAAGCCGGTGTGGCCGGTGGCATCCCGGTGATCAAGGCGGTGCGCGAGGGCATGGCCGCCAACCGTATTGACTGGATCGCCGGGATTATCAATGGCACCGGCAACTACATCCTCACCGAAATGCGCGCCGGCCGCGAATTCGCCGAGGTGCTGAAGGAGGCCCAGGACCTGGGCTACGCCGAGGCAGACCCCACCTTCGATGTGGAAGGCATTGACGCTGCACACAAGCTGACCATTCTGGCGTCAGCAGGTTTCGGCGTGCCGCTGCAGTTCGAGAAAGCTTACACTGAGGGGATTTCACAGATCACACCCTACGATATTGCCCATGCTGAACTGCTGGGCTATCGCATCAAGCACCTGGGCATCGCCCGGCGTCGTGACGATGGCATCGAGTTGCGGGTCCATCCCACTCTGGTGCCGCGAAGCCACCTGATCGCTCAGGTAGACGGCGTTCTCAACGCGGTACTGGTGGACGGCGATGCTGTCGGCCAGACCATGTACTACGGGCCGGGCGCCGGCGACGAGGCTACCGCGTCCGCGGTGATTGCCGATATTGTTGATGTGGCCCGTACCGTGGCTGCCCAGAGCAGCCAGCGGGTGCCGTATCTCGGCTTCGATCCGTCAGCGCTGGAAAATCTTGACGTGCTGTCCATGGAAGACGTGCAGTCTGCCTACTACCTGCGTATCACCGCGCTGGATCGTCCCGGTGTGCTGGCCAAGGTGGCGTCCATCCTGAGCGAGCATGGCATCAACATCGAATCGATCATGCAGAAAGAGTCGGAGCTGAAAGACGGCCGCATCCCGGTCATTATCCTGACTCATACGGTTCAGGAGCGGCAGATCAACCGCGCCATTGAGGAACTGGAAGCACTGACCGACATCGACGGTCAGGTGGTACGCATCCGCGCTGAAAACTTTAACTGACAGGTACGCACGTGAGATACATCAGTACACGGGGCGAAGCACCCGCACTGGGCTTTGAAGAGGTTCTGCTGACGGGGCTGGCGACCGATGGCGGCCTGTATGTGCCGGAGTCGCTGCCGCATTTCAGTCTGGAAGAAATTCGCAGCTGGCGTGGCTTGTCCTACAGCGAACTGGCGTTCAATGTCATGTACCCGTTTGTGGACGACGCCATCCCCGCCGATGATTTCCGCACGATGCTGGACGAAACCTACAGCGTGTTTGCCCATCAGGCAGTGGCGCCGCTGGTTCAGCTCGACAGCAACGAATGGGTTATGGAACTGTTCCGCGGCCCGACCCTGGCGTTCAAGGATTTTGCGCTGCAGCTGCTGGGTCGTCTGCTGGACTACGTGCTGGAAAAGCGCCAGCAACACGTGGTCATCATGGGGGCGACGTCCGGCGACACCGGCTCCGCCGCGATCGAGGGCTGCCGTCGTTGTGAACACGTAGACATCTTCATTCTTCACCCCCACGAGCGGGTGTCCGAGGTGCAGCGTCGCCAGATGACCACGGTCAAGGGTGACAACATCCATAACATCGCGGTGCGCGGCAATTTTGACGACTGCCAGCGCATGGTCAAAGAGAGCTTCGGCAACCAGTCGTTCCTCGGTGGCAAGACCCAGTTGGCGGCGGTGAACTCCATCAACTGGGCGCGGATCATGGCCCAGATCGTCTATTACTTTCAGGCGTCACTGGCGCTGGGTGGGCCAGATCGCAGCATGGCGTTCTCGGTTCCGACAGGCAATTTCGGTGACATTTTTGCCGGCTATCTCGCCAGGAAAATGGGGCTGCCGATTTCCCAGCTGGTGATCGCCACCAACCGCAATGACATTCTTCATCGCTTCATGAGTGGCAACAAATACGAGCAGCACCAGCTTGAGCAAACCCTGTCGCCGAGCATGGACATCATGGTGTCGAGCAATTTCGAGCGCCTGCTTTTCGATCTGCACGGCCGCGATGGCGCTGCTGTCAAGCTGTTGCTGGAGAACGCCACCAAGGGCCCGGTCAGCATCGAAGACTATCGCTGGCGTCATGCCCGCAAGCTGTTTGACAGTGATGCGGTGGACGACAAGGCCACTTGCGATACCATTCGCGAGATCTTTGATCGCAACGAATACCTGCTTGACCCTCACACCGCCATCGGTGTGCGCGCAGCGCGCAACTGCCGCCGTGACCAGGCCGTGCCGATGATCACCCTCGGCACCGCACATCCGGCCAAGTTCCCGGATGCCATTGCCGAATCCGGACTGAGCGTGACGCCCGAATTGCCGGCCCACATGGCGGACCTGTTCGAGCGGGAAGAGCGCTACACGGTGTTGGACAACAACATCGCGGGTGTTCAGGAATTCATCGCCAAGAACTGGAAGAATACCTGACCCGGTATGACCCCCAAAAAGATCCTGCGTCGCCCCCAGCCTGAGCTTCTTAACGGCTGGGGGCAAAACCTGCCTCCGCTGCTTCGCCGGCTCTACGCTGCTCGGGGCGTCATCTCTGACGATCAGCTCAGCTACACCTTGAAGCACCTGGCTTCGCCGCTGGCGTTGCGTGGTATTGATCGCGCGGTCGAACTGCTGGCGCAAGCCATTGCCGGCCAGCAACGGGTCATGATTCTGGGCGATTTCGACGCGGACGGTGCCACCAGCACCGCGGTCGCCATGCTCGGGCTGTCGATGCTTGGCCTGAAAAGCATTGATTTCCGCGTGCCGAGCCGGTTCTCCGACGGCTACGGTCTGACGCCGGGCATCATCCATCGTCTGCAGGACGAAGGCGAACTGCCCGATCTGATGGTGACGGTGGATAACGGCATTGCCGCCGTGGAAGGTGTTCGCGCGGCGAAAGAGCTTGGCATTCGTGTGGTGGTTACTGATCACCACCTGGCGGGCGACACGCTGCCGGAGGCAGACGCCATCGTGAACCCCAACCAGCCGGGCTGCCCGTTCCTCAGCAAACATGCCGCCGGCGTTGGCGTGATGTTCTATGTGCTGACTGCCCTGCGCAAGCATCTGCGAGAGCAGGGCAGGTTGCCGGAACCGCAGCCTAACCTCGGTACACTGCTGGATCTGGTGGCGTTGGGGACCGTGGCCGACGTAGTGCCGCTGGATCACAACAACCGTATTTTTGTTGAGCAGGGGCTGCGCCGCATACGTCAGGGCGAAGCCCGCCCCGGTATTCTGGCACTGCTGGAAGTAGCGGGGCGCGATCACACGGCCATCAGCTCTACCGACCTGGGATTCGTGGTGGGGCCGCGCCTCAACGCCGCCGGCCGATTGGACGACATGAGCATCGGCATTGCCTGCCTGCTGGCCGACAGCCCGGATGAGGCGCGCCGTCTGGCGGCAGAACTGGACAGCTTTAACCGCGAACGCCGCACCATCGAAAAGGACATGAAAGCTCAGGCCCAGGATCTGCTGGCCTCCATGTCCCTGGATCTGGAGGGCCTGCCCTGGGGCCTCGCGCTGTTTGATCCCGACTGGCATCAGGGCGTGATCGGTATTCTCGCCGCCCGCATCCGCGAACAGACCCATCGCCCGACGGTAGCGTTTGCTGCCGATGACAACGGTAAAGACATAAAAGGCTCGGCCCGCTCCATCCCCGGACTGCATATCCGTGACGCACTCGCGGTGGTGGATGCCAGGCATCCCGGCCTGATGAAAAAATTCGGTGGCCACGCCATGGCCGCTGGCATGACGCTGGCCCGGGCAGACCTGGATACCTTCTGCGAAGCCTTCGACAAAGCCGTACGGGATACCCTTACCGCGGAAGACCTGGAAGCCGCCATCGTCACCGACGGTCCGCTGACCAGCCAGGAGCTGAACCTCGACACCGCCACCCTGCTCAAGCGTGCGGGCCCCTGGGGACAACATTTCCCGGAGCCACTGTTCGATGGCGAATTCCGTGTGGTCAGCCAGCGCATCGTGGGTGAAAACCACCTGAAACTGGTGCTCCAGCCCGTGGACGGCAACGGCATCGTCGATGCCATCGCCTTTAATACCGGTCCCGAAGTGCCGGACTACACCAGAACCGGGGCCAGAGTGGTTTACAAGCCGGACTCGAATACGTTCAGAGGTCGAACCAACCTGCAGCTGCTGGTAGATTATCTGGAACCGCTGACCTGCTGATTTACCCACAGAATTCCGGTAGAATTCCGCCTCTGTTTTTACTCTCCATTTTCAAGAGCGAGTAAGGGTTTCATGGAAATTAATCCCATTGTGACGAAGATTAAAGACCTTCGTGAGCGCACTGAAGCGCTCAGGGGGTATCTTTGACTACGATCAGCGCAGTGAACGACTGGTCGAAGTAGAACGGGAACTGGAAATGCCCAAGGTGTGGGACGATCCCGAGCGCGCCCAGGCCCTGGGCAAAGAGCGTTCGGACCTTGAGCTGATTGTGCGCACCATCGACAACCTCACCTCCGGTCTCGAAGACGCCGATGGGCTGCTGGAGATTGCCGCCGAGGAAGAGGACGAGGGCACCGTGGCGGAAATTGAAGCCGACCTGGAAGGCCTCGACAAGGAACTGGAAAAGCTCGAGTTCCGCCGCATGTTCTCTGGAGAGATGGACGCCAACAACGCCTACCTGGACATCCAGGCCGGCTCCGGCGGCACCGAAGCCCAGGACTGGGGCAACATGCTGCTGCGCATGTACCTGCGCTGGGCAGAGCGTCGCGGATTCAAGGCTGAAATTGTCGAATTACAGGAAGGGGAAGTGGCCGGTATCAAGAGCGCCACGGTCCACATTCAGGGCGACTATGCCTACGGCTGGCTGCGGACCGAGACCGGTGTTCACCGTCTGGTACGGAAGTCTCCGTTCGATTCCGGCAACCGCCGCCACACCTCGTTCTCATCGGTCTTTGTATCGCCGGAAGTGGACGACAGCTTCGTAATCGAAATCAACCCGTCTGACCTGCGGGTGGATGTTTACCGGGCCTCCGGCGCCGGCGGTCAGCACGTCAACCGGACCGAGTCCGCGGTGCGGCTGACCCACAACCCCACGGGTATCGTGGTGGCCTGTCAGGCTGGCCGAAGCCAGCACCAGAACAAAGACCAGGCCATGAAGCAGCTGAAAGCCAAGCTGTTTGAGCGCGAGATGCAGGAGCGCAATGCGGAGAAACAGAAAGCCGAGGACGCCAAGGCCGATATCGGATGGGGCAGCCAGATTCGTTCCTACGTGCTGGACGACAGCCGCATCAAGGACTTGCGCACCAAGGTGGAGACCAGCAATACCCAGTCGGTGCTGGATGGTGATATCGACAAGTTCATCGAAGCCAGCCTGAAGATGGCGCTGTAACCTGGCGCCTTCGCCACGCTAACCCGGACAATTCGCGATTTTTAGTGAGCCAACATGACTGAACAAACCCAGAACGCACTGCACGAGGACAACAAGCTCATTGCCGAGCGTCGCGCCAAGCTGTCAGAGATGCGCGAGCAGGGCAATGCCTTCCCCAATGACTTCCGTCGCGACGCCACCGCTGCCGAGCTGCAGGCCAAATACGGTGACAAAAGCAAGGAAGAGCTTGAGTCCCTCGGCATCACCGTGGCCATTGCCGGCCGCATGATGCTCGATCGCAAAGCGTTCAAGGAGGTTCAGGACATGACCGGCCGCATTCAGATCTACGCGCCGAAAGAGGTCCAGAAAGACACCAAACACTGGGATCTGGGCGATATTGTTGGCGTGCGCGGTATTCTGTGCAAATCCGGAAAGGGCGATCTGTATGTGAGCATGGACGAGTACACCCTGCTTACCAAATCCCTGCGGCCGTTGCCGGAAAAGCACAAGGGCCTGACCGATACCGAAGCCCGTTACCGCCATCGCTACGTCGATCTGATGGTCAACGAGGACAGCCGCCGGGTGTTTTACGCGCGCTCGAAGATCATCAGCGTGATGCGCCAGTACTTCACCGAACGGGATTTCATGGAAGTGGAAACACCGATGTTGCAGGTGATCCCCGGTGGCGCGACGGCAAGACCCTTCGTGACCCATCACAACGCCCTGGGCATCGACATGTACCTGCGGATCGCGCCGGAGCTGTTCCTCAAGCGCTTGGTGGTGGGTGGTTTTGAGCGGGTGTTCGAGATCAACCGCAACTTCCGTAATGAAGGGCTTTCCACCCGTCACAATCCGGAATTCACCATGGTGGAGTTCTATCAGGCGTACGCAGACTACAACGACCTGATGGACCTGACCGAGGATATGTTGCGGACCATCGCCCAGAAAGTGCTGGGTACCACCACCGTGGTGAACACCCGCACCCTCAAGGACGGCGAAGAAGAGGCCGTCGAGTACGATTTCGGCAAGCCGTTCGAGCGCCTGACCGTGGTTGATGCCATCCTGCGTCACAACCCGGACGTGACGGCGGAACAGATCGCAGATGAAGCAGGTGCGCGCCAGGTAGCGAAAGACCTGGGCATTCACATCAAGAATGGCTGGGGCCTGGGCAAGGTGCAGATCGAGATCTTCGAAGCCACGGCGGAGCATCGTCTGGTACAGCCAACCTTTATTACCGACTACCCGAAAGAAGTGTCGCCACTGGCCCGCTGCAAGGATAACGATCTGTTCGTTACCGAGCGTTTTGAATTCTTTGTCGGTGGACGCGAGATCGCCAACGGCTTCTCGGAGCTGAACGACGCCGAAGATCAGGCCGAACGCTTCCAGGCCCAGGTGGCCGAGAAAGACGCCGGCGACGACGAGGCCATGTTTTACGACGAAGACTACGTCATGGCGCTGGAGTATGGCCTGCCGCCCACCGCCGGTGAAGGCATCGGCATTGACCGCCTGGCGATGCTGCTGACCAATTCTCAGTCCATTCGCGACGTCATCCTGTTCCCGGCCATGCGTCCGGAACACAAGGCAGACGCCCGCAAAGACGAGGGCTGATCCATGGCCCCGGTTGAGGTGCTGGCCAGTCAGCTCAGGCCCGACCGCGGCTGGAGCGAGCATCTCGAAGCGGAGTTCCGCCAGCCCTATATGCAGGCGCTGGCGGATTTCCTGGCCGCCGAGGAACAGGCCGGTAAAACCCTGTTCCCGGCCAGCCACCACTGTTTTAATGCCCTGAACAGCACACCGCTGGACCAGGTCCGCGTCGTGATCCTGGGGCAGGACCCCTACCACGGCCCCGGTCAGGCTCACGGCCTGTGTTTCTCCGTCCGCCCGGACGTCCCGCCGCCGCCGTCACTGGTGAATATCTTCAAGGAAATTCGCGAGGACCTGGGCATCGAGCCGCCGGACCATGGCTGCCTGCAACCCTGGGCAGAGCAAGGCGTGTTGCTGCTCAACAGCGTACTGACCGTGGTGCAGGGGCAGGCCGGTGCCCATCAGGGCAAAGGCTGGGAAACGTTTACCGACAGGGTGATTGAAACCGTCAACCGGGAACGGCAGGGGGTGGTGTTTTTGCTCTGGGGCAGCTACGCCAAAAAGAAAGGCCAGCACATTGACCGTAGCCGTCATCATGTTCTGGAAGGCCCGCACCCGTCACCGCTGAGCGCTTACCGGGGGTTTTTCGGTTGTAAGCATTTTTCTCGGGCCAATGACTGGCTCAGGCAAGAGGGGCTGGAGCCTGTAGATTGGTCACTGCCAACCCGGTCTGAGTTATTCGGGCGCTATAAGCCTACTCCGAAAAGTTACTGAAGCAACGCCATAGCCGCTTCCATCTGAGCGTTCAGATCCTCTTCCTCATTCATGTTGGTGTCCGGATCAATACCCAGCCGCCCGAATGCCGTCACGGTATGCCAATCCATCTCCGTCCACGGATGCGCCGAGCCGGCCACCAGTTGCAGGTTGGCCACCATCACCAGGTCAGCGAAATCCGCAGCCGGAACTTCACGCTGGAAACTGGCGTACTCCAGCGGTACGTTCTGGAGCTCCTTCGGGAAATCCCACTTCTTCAGGATTGCCGCACCCAGGCGTGGGTGCAGCTCATCCACCACGTTGTCCAGCATGATGCTGCTGATCTGAATGTCCTGATCTTCCACATAGCGCAGGATCGGTAACACGCCGATCAGGTGAACCAGCCCGGCGAGCGTGGCCTGATCGGGTTTCAACCGGGTGTAATGCTGGGCCAGCACGTGGCACACACCAGCCACTTCTGTGCTGGTCTGCCAGGTGGCCCGCAGGCGCTTGTCGATCATGTCGGAGGTGGCCTGGAACATCTGCTCCATCGCCAGCCCCATGGCCAGGTTGCTGGTGTAGGCCATGCCCAGCCGGCTCACCGCCATATTGAGGTTCTCAATAGCTCGGCTCCCGCGGAACAGGGGGCTGTTGCACACGCGAATGATGCGGGCAGAGAGTGCGGTATCGTTGCTGATCACTTTGACCAGATCCATAATCGCCGAGTCCTCGGACTCGGCGATCTCCCGCACCTGCAGGGCAACTTCCGGCAGCGTGGGAAGCACCAGCTTGTCGTTGTCGATCGCACTGATCAGATCATTCTTGATGGTTTCAACAATATTCGACATGGTCAGTTGAGGTCCGTCGTTTGGAATCCAGCTGTCCGTCCGGAGGCCGGGCGGGCACGAAAATAGTCAGATATATGAAGTACCTTATAGCAAAAACCCGACCGCTTGCCTGTCAACTTATGTATCTGATTTGTTTGCGGCGTTCTGCTCCGGCACCGGGTAGGGCAGTCCGAGACGGCGCAGGGAGGGCCCCGAGGTGGATTCAAGGTGAAGAGACCCCTCGGCGGCATCGTGGCGAATCACCGCAAGACATTGCGCGGAGTCGTCTGCAAGAACTACGCTGCTGATCACTTCGCCCACCGACTTGCCGTCAGCAAGGACAGCCGTTCCGGGCGCGGGTGGGGTTTCCAGGCCTTCAGCTGAAAAACGGAACAGGCTTTTTTTCAACTGACCGAGAAAGTGCATGCGGGCAATAACCTCCTGCCCGGTGTAACAGCCCTTCTTGAAGTGAACGCCGCCCACGTGTTGCCAGTTGAGCATTTGCGGAACATAGGTTTCCAGAGTGTCCGGGGTCAACGTGGGGATGCCGGCGGCAATTTCAGCGGCGCGCCAGTTGACAGGCGAAGTCTGCTGCTCGGTGGACAGCTGGGCAATGGCAGGGTCAGCCGGCTGCCAGAGCTCGTAACGTAGCAGCCCTTCGGCGGTGTCCTCGGTGCGGATCAGGTGCTCGGCATCAAGCGTCAGGCTGGCACCGGGTTGGTCCAGCTCGCTGATCCGGTCCGGGCAGAGCTGCTCGGCGAGCCCGTGCCCCATAATGCCAAGGATGCGGGCGTCGTCGAGCACCCGCATCTCGGTGCCACGGAACAGCATCAGATACTTGCGCAGCTGGGCACTGATGGTGTCGACGAGAACGTCCGGTACTGCCATCAGGACGTCGTCGCCATCGCGCACCAGTCTGGTCAGGCAGTAGGCCCGACCTTTCGGGGTGCAGGCGGCGGCCCGGGGAGAGAAGGTCGCGGTGACGTCCGCCAGATTCTGGCTGAACTGTCCCTGCAGGAACTTGTCCGTGCCGGGGCCGGAGATGCGGATCAGTCGTTGATCGTCCGCAACGGCCCAGGCCGAGACTGGCAGCGGCTGACTCGCGACCTGGCTGGTTGAGTCTGTCATAAAACACTCCCGGTTCAGGTGGTGCTGGCGGGTGTACGTCTGGTCTGGCCCAGCCGTAGCCACATCCGCAGGCGACGGAATTCGTCACTGGCGACATTGCGGAAATGGGGGCCAAAGTCGACCAGAACCACCAGATGTGACTGGGATCTGGCGTCCCGACTACGAATTTTCAAGAGGGTGAGGTGCCTGCCGATGCGACTTTCATTGGCAACGGACACCGGCTTTGGCTCTCCGGCCCGGACGCCGGCATATAACTGACCCTGTTCGACCTTCAGCCGGGTGACCGCATTGCAGGCGCACAAGATCCGTGAGAACCAGGGGCTGGCACTTTCGGGCCGGAGGCGCAGGTCAATCCGGCTGGACACGATTGACGATCATATCCACGATGCGCTGAAGATCCGGGTCTTCAGGACGGCTGCGTTGCATGAACCACTCGAACATGTCGGTGTCTTCGCAAGTCAGCAGCTTTTCATAGCGAGCCTGATCGTCCGCGGGTAGATCGCGATAGACCTCCTCCACGAAAGGAACCAACAGTACATCCAGTTCCAGCATTCCCCGGCGGCTATGCCACCACAGGCGTTTGTACTCGGTGTTTTCAGACATTCGGCTTCTCGTTTCAGTCGGCGATTGTGACACGGATCGGCTGTGTCAGGGTGATGGTGTTCTGTAGGTTGTGGGGAACAGCACCGTGTCCTGGGGCTCATTCTGCAATCCGGGGAAGTCCAGTGTGTAATGAAGCCCACGGCTCTCACTACGCTGGAGGGCGGAGCAGATGATCAGGTCCGATACCGTCACCAGGTTGCGGAGCTCAAGGAGGTCATTGGTGACCCGGTAGTTGCTGTAGAACTCGCCAATCTCCCGCGACAGCAGATCCACCCGGTGTTTGGCCCGCTGCAAGCGCTTGGTGGTACGCACGATACCTACGTAATCCCACATGAAATGGCGCAGTTCGTCCCAGTTGTGGGAGATTACCACGTCTTCGTCAGAATCCCGCACCTGACTTTCGTCCCAGTCCGGCACGGGGGGCGGAGGTGGAATGTCAGCTTCGCGGCGGGCAATGTCCGCGGCGGCTGCCTGGCCGTATACCAGGCATTCCAGCAGGGAGTTGCTGGCCATGCGATTGGCGCCGTGCAGGCCGGTGAATGCCGCTTCTCCGACCGCATATAACTGATTGATGTCGGTGCGGGCGCGTTCGTCACTGACGATGCCGCCACAGGTGTAGTGTGCCGCCGGTACCACGGGAATCGGTTCGCGGGTGACATCAATGCCGAATTCCAGGCACTTCTCAAAGATGGTCGGAAAGTGATGCTTGATGAAGTCGGCGGGTTTGTGGCTGATGTCCAGGTACAGGTGGTCTGCACCGAGGCGTTTCATTTCATGGTCAATGGCGCGGGCCACGATGTCCCGCGGCGCCAACTCGCCGCGTTTGTCGAATCGGTCCATGAAGCGGGTGCCGTCGGGCAGCCTCAGAACCCCGCCTTCACCCCGCACGGCCTCGGTGATCAGGAACGACTTGGCATGGGGATGATACAGACAGGTCGGATGGAACTGGTTGAATTCCATGTTGGCGACCCGGCACCCGGCCCGCCACGCCATGGCAATGCCATCGCCGGAAGCGCCGTCAGGGTTCGTGGTGTAGCGATAGGCCTTGCTGGCGCCCCCGGTAGCGACTACCGTAAACCGCGCGCGCACCAGCTCCACGTGGTTGTCTGTCAGATTCAGAATGTAGGCGCCCACGCAACGATTGCCCGGCAATGAGAGTTTGCGGTTGGTGATGAGATCCACCGCCACGCGACCGGAAAACAGAGTAATGTTGGCTTTCGCCTGGGCCTGGGCCGCCAGTGTGGTGGACACCGCGTGGCCGGTTGCATCCGCGGCGTGAATGATGCGCCGGTGGCTGTGACCGCCCTCCCGGGTCAGATGGTATTGGGCGTGTTCGTCACGGGTGAAATCGACCCCGGAATCGATCAGCCAGTTGATGCTTTTCTTGCCATTTTCGACGGTGAATCTCACCGCGTCTTCGTGGCACAGTCCGGCGCCGGCGTCCAGCGTGTCCCGGATGTGGTTTTCCAGGGAATCCTCGTCGTCGAGCACCGCGGCAATGCCGCCCTGTGCCCAAAGGGTAGCACCACTGCTGATGTCGGCCTTGCTGACTACGCAGACACTGAGGTGCTCCGGCAGATTGAGTGCAACCGTCAGGCCGGCAGCGCCGCTGCCGATGATCAGAACATCGAATTCGTGAGACTGTGGCATTGGGTCGTTATCGCGGGCCATAATGTGGACGTGTATTGAACTAAACTTTACGCTTGCTGTCTATTTGCCCTGACGAGGGCTTGCCCCTGCAGGGCTTATGCCCGTTCACTGAGCGGACGCCGGACAGCACCATGACGCAAACCAATTCCAGGCAGGCAGGCCAGTTGGCCATCCACAAAGAGCGCCCCGGCACCCCGTCCATGACTCCGGATACTGATCAGCAAAACGGCGATACGCCCGACAGTCAGACCGACCTCCAGCTCGTACGCAAAGTACGCCACGGCGATCGCTCTGCCTTTGACCTGCTCGTGGTCAAATATCAGTCACGGGTGGCATCGATCATCAGCCGGTATGTTTACGACAGCCAGGAAGTGCTGGACCTGACCCAGGAAACCTTCGTGAAAGCGTTCCGCGCCATCGACCGCTTCCGCGGTGACAGCGCCTTTTACACCTGGCTTTACCGGATCGCGGTCAACACGGCGAAGAATTTTCTGGAATCCCGGGGCCGCCGCCCCCAGGGTAGTGCCGATTCCGCCGAAGCAGAAAACTACGAGGATGGTTCACGCCTGCGGGATAACGCCTCACCGGAGAAGCTGCTGCAACGGGAGCAGTTGCAGCAGGCGCTGGGGCGGGCCATCTCGGGTTTGCCGGAGGAACTCCGCTCGGCTTTCCTGCTCAGAGAATATGATGGCCTGAGTTATGAGGACATTGCACGAATTCTGGAATGCCCGATAGGTACTGTGCGGTCGCGGATATTCCGAGCCCGGGACGCTGTTGACAAGCAGCTGGGCCCATTACTCAATAATTCCCTGACGTGAATGAGGTTGCATCCGATGGATGATCGTCTCAAAGAAACACTCTCTGCCATGATGGATGACGAAGCTGATGAGCTGTCGGTTCGGCGTTTGTTGTCCCATGATGAACAGAGCGATGTCCGCGCCCAGTGGCAACGCTGGCAACAGGTACGGGATCTCATGCACCTGGGGCATGTGCCCACCGATACGGTTGATGTCAGTGCCGGCGTCAGGCGAACTCTGGCCGGCCGGCGGGACGAGGTCGCGGAATCCAACACGCGCACTGATTCGGTTTCCCGGCGCTGGCGTTGGCCGGCGGTGGCGATGGTCAGTTTCGCTCTGATTGTCGGGTTTGGCGCGGGCGCTGGCTGGGAATCCTCCGTGCCGGACCGTGAGGCTGCCGGGTTTGCCAGTGCCGGAACAACGGTGTCTGACAGCGCGCCTGCCGACCCTGTGCAGGAAGTCGCGCTGCAGGGTCTTGACGAGGAGCAATGGGAGCATCTGAGCCGCTATCTGCTCGAGCATGCCCAGCACAACAGTGTCGGCGCCGGGCGTGGCTCGGTCGGATATGCGCGATTGGCGAGTGCCTCCGCAACGGCCTACTAGTGAGTATTCAGGAGTGCATTGATTGATGTTGAGCTGGCAGTCTGTTTTCCGGTGTTTCGGAGGTATCAGCTTCCGCCCTTTGGTTCTGGTGGTGGTGTGTTTTTCGGCCGTCGTGCAGGCCGAAGAACTCGCAGACGCTGAGCCCCGGACGGCCGAGCAGTGGCTGGAACGCCTGGGGCCGGCCCTGAACATGACGTCGTACCGCGGGGTGTTTGTTTACGCCCGCGGCGACCAGGTCAGTTCGCTTCAGATTGCGCACCGGTACCGTGATGGCATGGTGGAAGAACGCCTGGTGCTGCAGGACGGGGGCAGCGGTGAGATTGTGCGCAAAGGCATGCGGGTGGTGTGTGTGCTGCCCGATCAGGGCCGTGTTCAGCTGGATCAGGTGATTCCTTCCGGGCCTTTTGCGGACGCATTTTCCAGTCAGGTGACGCCGGTCATCCGCTGGTACACTCCCGAGCTGATTGGCGAAGACCGTGTGGCGGGCTATGACGTGGTGAAGATTGGCCTGAAAGCCCGCGACGAGCATCGTTATAGTCATCGCCTCTGGCTTGAGAAATCCAGTGGCCTGCTGGTCAAGAGTCATGTGCGGTCAGTTCATGACGATGTGCTGGAGCACTTCCAGTTCACCAGCCTGGAAATCACCAAAAATATTCTTGATTCTGAGCTGGAGGTGCAAACCCGAGGGCTCGAAATCGAGCGGGATCTGTCAAAAGAACCGGTGACTTCGCCGGCGCCCAGAATGGACGGTTGGGTGCTGCGCTGGCAACCCGAAGGTTTCATTGCAGCGGCGGCCCCCCGCTCCGGCAAGGGGCAGGCGGTGGCGTTTTCCGACGGTCTGGCGGCATTTTCGGTATTTGTGGAGCCCGCAGGACGTATTTCCATGCCCACCGGCGCCTCCAGGATCGGCGCGACCACCGTCTATATCAACCAGCTTCAGGCTGGTGATCAGCCGTTCATGGTGACGGTCGTGGGTGAGGTGCCTCCGACTACCGCAAAACGCGTGGCGGAATCGGTGGAGATTGATGATGCCCTGGCCTTTGAGACAGCAGAACGATGATTAGCGAATCGGGAAAAGTGGTTGGGGTTGATGGTGACCGGGTCTGGGTGCAAACCATTCGCAACAGCGCCTGCCAGAGTTGCTCGGCCCGACAGGGTTGTGGTCAGCGCGTTCTGGCCAGCGCGACCGGTGGCCGGGCTAACCAGATCCGGGTGTTGAATCGCCTCAATGCGCAGGTCGGTGATGATGTCACGCTCGCCATCGAGGAGACCGCGTTGCTGAGGGCGTCGCTTCTGGTCTACGCCATGCCCTTGTTGTTGATGGTGGCCGGCGCCATGATCGGGCATCAGCTGTCTGGCGGTGAGGATCTCATCGCCATGGTGGGTGCGGGGGTGGGCCTTGGCGCCGGTTTTGTACTGGCGCGGCGTGCCCAGCGCAGGTCAGCGGATCAGTATGAGCCCCGCATGACCCGGATTGTGTCCGCCACCGTGCTGGAGGCGCCGGCCAATCCTACTGTTTTTTAAGTTGAAAATCGTTGGTGTGACCACAGAATGACGGTAACGTTCTGATAAGCAGGGGGTCGTTAGATGTTAACAAGAAGTAAAGAGCGTGCAATGCCGATGTGGAGCGGTGCCAGTGCTGTCACCGCCCTGGCACTCGTGTTAAGCCTGGTCATGTCGCTGCTGTGGTCTCAGTCGGCACAGGCCCGCAGCCTTCCCGATTTTACCGAACTGGTGGAGGACAATTCCGGCGCCGTGGTCAACATCAGTACCACGAGTGCGCCGACGCGGGGCTCGGGTGGCGCTTATCCGGGACTGCCTTTTGATGAACGCCAGTTCGAGCAGTTGCCGGAGTTTTTCCAGGATTTTTTCCGGGGTCCCCAGTCACCTTTTGGTAACAGCCCGGGGCGCTCCGAACCTCGCCGCTCCATGGGGTCGGGGTTCATTGTGTCCAGCGACGGCTATGTCCTCACCAACAACCACGTGATTGAAGGCGCAGATGAAATTGTCGTGCGCCTCAGCGACCGCCGGGAACTGCCGGCCAGACTGGTAGGCACCGACCCCCGATCCGACATGGCGGTGTTGAAAATCGAGGACGGCGACGACCTTCCGGTTGTGAAGGTGGGGCGCTCGCAAAACCTGAAAGTGGGTGAGTGGGTCTTGGCGATCGGTTCGCCTTTCGGGTTTGACTACACCGTGACCGCCGGCATTGTCAGTGCGCTCGGCCGCTCATTGCCGACCGAGAACTACGTGCCATTCATCCAGACCGACGTTGCCATCAATCCGGGCAACTCCGGTGGCCCGCTGTTCAATCTCGACGGCGAAGTGATCGGTATCAACTCCCAGATTTATACCCGCTCCGGCGGTTTCATGGGCGTTTCCTTTGCCATTCCCATCGATGACGCGATGAACGTGTTCCGCCAGATTCGTGACCAGGGATCGGTGGCGCGCGGCTGGTTGGGCGTGCTGATTCAGGAAGTGAACCGTGACCTGGCCGAGTCGTTTGGCCTCAAGCGGCCGCGGGGCGCGTTGATCGCTGAAGTGATGTCCGGATCGCCGGCGGAGGCCGCCGGGCTGCAGTCGGGGGATATCGTGTTGGCGTATGATGAGGACCCTGTTGAACTGTCATCGGATTTGCCGCCCATGGTCGGTCGCACGCCGGTGGGAGAGACCGCTGAGCTGACGGTATTGCGGGAAGGTCGGGAAATGACCCTGGATGTGGAAATCGGCAAGTTGCCGGAGCCGGGTGAGCAGCTCGCCAGCGCGCCGTCTGGGTCAACCAACGGGCCGGCTTCTGCACCTTTGGGGCTGCGGGTTGAACCCCTGCCGGCAGAGCTCGCGGGTTCCACCGATCTCAAGGCCGGTGTGCTGGTGTCCGAGGTGGGCCCGGGCCCCGCGCGCGAGGCTGGTATTCGTCCACAGGATGTCATCACCGAGATTCACCGCAAGCCGGTGGATTCCGTGGCCGCCTTCGGCCGGGTGATCGACGAACTGCCGGCGGACCGCGCCGTCTCCGTTCGCATCGTGCGCCAGGGACGCGCCATCTATCTGGTCATGAAACCCTGACCCGTCTCGGGTCTGGTCCCGGAATCCTGTCCGGTCAGGACAGGGTCCGGGCCTTTTGATATACTCCTTCGACCAAAAAAGAATGTTGGCCAAGGATCGGACCCGCCCGAATGATGAACAAAAAGGAATTTCCCCTCCGGACGCTTTTGCAATTCCGACACGCCTGGGTTGCCTGGCTGTTACTGGCCGGTTGTATCGCCGTCACCCTTCTGCTCTGGCAGGTGTCCATCCGGTTGGTGGACGACCGCACTGAAGCCCGCTTCCGCACCCAGTCCCTGCAGCTGAAAACCGCCATCGAAGAACGCCTGCTGAATTACGAACAGGTACTGGCCGGCAGTGCCGGTCTGTTTGCGGTTGCTGGCAGTGTGTCCCGGGAGCAGTGGCGGGAATACATCGATAAAGTGGACATCGACCGTTACTACCCCGGCATTCAGGGTATCGGTTACGTCGAGCGTATTGGTGTTCGGCGGATGGCAGATCATATTTCGTCTGTGCGGGCCGAGGGCGTTCGGAATTATCTGGTCACCCCTCTGGGATCTGGCCCGGATTACTACCCCATGGTCTATCTGGAGCCCGGCACCGAGCGCAATCGTCGCGCGCTCGGATACGATGCGTTCAGCGATCCCGTGCACCGGCGTGCCATGGAGGAGGCCCGTGATGATGCGACGCCGACCGTCACAGGCAAGGTTATTCTGGTGCAGGAGGAAGTGGCCGAGGATCAGGCCAGCTTCCTGATGTATTACCCGGTTTATCAGGGTAGGGCGGTGCCCGACATTCGTGCCGAACGCCGAATGATGCTGGCCGGTTATGTTTTCAGTGCGTTCCGCATGAACAACCTGATCGACGGTATCGTTGGGTTGATTTCGCCGTTTCTGGATGTACGTATCTACGACGGTGAACGGGTGAGCCGTGATGGCCTGATGTATGGCTCGAATCTCGGCTCACTGGACAACGATTTCAGTTTCGAGATGAGTCAGACCATTCGTCACGGTGGCCGCAACTGGCTGCTGCAGACTCGCTCAACGCCCGCTTTTGATTTCCTTGCCTCTGATCCGCGGCCACCCATTGTGCTGGGCAGTGGTATTGTGATCAGCCTGCTGATGTTCCTGTTCGTACTCACGTTGATTCGCTCCCGCATCATGGCGCAGGTCAGTGCCGGGCGTTACCGGGCCATCACCGAGGGAGCGGCCAACGTCACTCTGGTATTGAGCCGTAAGGGCAAACCGCTGTACGCCAGCCCCTCCAGCCTGGACATACTGGGCTTTGACCCGAACAAGCTGCAGTCACTGGATTTCAAAACCATTGTGCATGGGGATGACTGGTCGTTGTTGATGGCGGGTTTTGATGACGCCGTTGATGCGCCGGGCAAGCAGATGCCGGTAATCCGTGCCCGCATCCGCGATGCTGAGGGGCACTGGCGTGACATGGAAGGCACCTACACGGCAATGCTGAGCGTCCCGGGGGTCAACGGTGTGGTGTTGAGTCTACGGGACCTGACCCAGCTGAAAGCGGCCCAGTCCGAGCTGCACCGCTTGGCGTTCTATGATCCGCTGACAGGCCTGGCCAACCGGCAGCTGTTCCGGGACCGGCTCAGCCATGTGGTGCGCCGAAGCCGCCGCAGCGGCGAGCCAGCGGCACTCATGTTCCTCGATCTGGACGGCTTCAAGCGCATCAACGATACCCTCGGCCACGATGCCGGTGATGAACTGCTGCAGCAGGTGGCGCAGTGGCTGTCAGGTTGTGTGCGCGAGGAAGACTCCGTTGCCCGTCTCGGCGGCGATGAATTTGTGGTGCTGCTGTCGCGGATCAGTGGCCCGGACGCCGCAGGCAAGGTGGCGGAGACCATTCTGCGCCGCCTATGCCAGCGCATTCGCCTGAACGATCATGAGGTGGGCATTACCGTCAGTATCGGTATCACCATGGTGCCCCACGACAGTGAGGATTCCGGCACGCTGATGAAGTATGCGGATCTCGCCATGTACCGGGCCAAGGAGATGGGGCGCAATACCTACCAGTTCTTCACGCCGGCGATGAACATCCAGGCCGCCCGGCGGCTGTTGCAGCAGGAAGAGCTGGCCACCGCGCTGGATGGCGACCGCTTTGTTCTGCATTACCAGCCGAAGGTGGATCTGAAGACCGAGCGGGTGATCGGCGTTGAGGCCTTCCTGCGCTGGCACCATCCAGAGAAAGGGTTGGTTTCCGCCCAGCAGTTCATTGGCCTCGCCGAAGAAACAGGTCTGATCATACGGCTTGGCGAACTGGCACTGCGACAGGCCTGTATTCAGGTGCAGGCCCTGGAGCGCGCAGGTTTCGAGTCCCTCAAGATGGCCGTCAATCTGTCGGTTTGCCAGTTAACAGACTCCGGCTTCCTCGACATGATCCGCCAGGTGATCACCGAAACCGGCGTCGCGCCGGAGCGGCTGGAGCTGGAAATGCCCGCCGAACTGCTCAATGAGGACCCGAGAATGCTGCGGGAGCTGCTGGTGTCGCTCCACGATCTCGGGGTGTGTCTGATCCTGGATGATTTCGGCACCGGATCGTGCTCGCTGGTGTCGCTGCAGCAGCTGCCACTGGACGTGATCAAGATCGACCATCGCTTCATTCGGGACATTCCCTACAACGTCAGTGCCACCGACGTCGCTTCGGCGGTTATAGCATTGGCCCGCAAGCTGCACCTGACGGTGGTGGCAGAGGGCGTGGAGACGCCTCAGCAGCTCAGCTTTCTCAAGACCGCAGGCTGTGCCCAGTGTCAGGGCAACCTGTTCAGTTACCCATTGGACGAAGATGCCCTCATCGGCTTCCTGATCCGACAATATGAGCGACCGCTGATCTCCTGATCATGGCAATGGCGGCTCTTAACCGGTAAAATCACGCCGTTCCCGGATCGCGGTAGCGGCCCCTCCGGGCTCAATCCTTCGTCTTATATGAGTAATCATCGTCTGTGACTGAACTGAGCCGAATCCGTAACTTTTCCATCATTGCCCACATCGACCATGGCAAATCCACCCTTGCTGACCGTTTTATTCAGGTCTGTGGTGGCCTGACCGATCGTGAAATGGCCGAGCAGGTCCTGGATTCCATGGATCTGGAGCGTGAGCGGGGGATCACCATCAAGGCTCAGAGTGTGACGCTGAACTACACCGCGAAGGATGGCGAACAGTACAAGCTCAACTTCATCGATACGCCGGGCCACGTGGATTTTTCCTACGAGGTGTCGCGCTCGCTCTATGCCTGTGAGGGCGCATTGCTGGTGGTGGACGCGGGGCAGGGCGTTGAAGCCCAGTCTGTGGCCAACTGCTACACCGCGCTGGAGCAGGGGCTGGAGGTTGTGCCGGTTCTCAACAAGATGGACCTGCCCCAGGCCGAGCCGGAGCGGGTAGCGGCAGAAATTGAAGACATTATCGGTATCGAGGCGTCCGATGCCGTGCGTTGCAGCGCTAAGAGTGGCATGGGCGTGGACGACGTGCTGGAAGATCTGATCAAGCGGATACCGCCGCCCAAAGGCGATCGCAGCGCGCCTCTGCAAGCGTTGATTATTGACTCCTGGTTCGACAACTATCTGGGCGTGGTCTCCCTGGTGCGGGTTACCGAGGGCACTCTGAAAAAGGGTGACAAGATCGTGATCAAGTCTACCGGCAAGGCCTGGAACGCCGATAAAGTGGGTATTTTCAATCCCAAACCGACCGACACCCAGATTCTCGAAGCGGGCGATGTGGGCTTTGTGGTTGCCGGCATCAAGGACATTCATGGTGCGCCGGTGGGCGACACCATCGTGCACCAGAAGTTTTCCGATACCACGCCGATGCTGCCGGGCTTCAAGAAGGTCAAGCCGCAGGTCTATGCCGGCCTGTTCCCGGTCAGTGCCGATGACTACGACGATTTCCGCGACGCGCTGGAAAAGCTGACCCTGAACGACGCCTCGCTGTTCTTCGAACCGGAGAACTCTGATGCGCTGGGCTTCGGCTTCCGTTGTGGTTTCCTGGGCATGCTGCACATGGAGATCATCCAGGAGCGTCTCGAGCGCGAGTACGACATCGATCTGATCACCACCGCGCCCACGGTAATCTATGAAGTGGTTACCCGACAGGGTGAGACCGTGTCGGTAGACAACCCATCGCGGCTTCCGGATATTGGCTCTATTGAAGAAATGCGTGAGCCCATTGTCGAGGCCAGCATCCTGGTGCCACAGGAGCATCTGGGTAACGTCATTGCTCTGTGTGAGGAAAAGCGTGGCGTGCAGAAGAACATGCACTTTATGTCGACCCAGGTGCAGCTCACCTACGAGCTGCCGATGGCAGAAGTGGTGATGGACTTTTTTGACCGGATCAAATCCGCCAGTCGCGGTTTTGCGTCGCTGGACTACCACTTTACGCGGTTCCAGACCGCCAATCTGGTGCGCCTCGACGTGCTGATCAACGGTGAGCGCATTGATGCCCTGGCGCTGATCGTCCACAAAGATGTGGCGCACTACAAAGGGCGCCAGCTGGTCGAGAAAATGAAAGAGCTGATTCCGCGGCAGATGTTTGATATCGCGATTCAGGCAGCCATCGGTAACCAGGTGGTGTCCCGGGTGACGGTCAAGGCGTTGCGGAAGAACGTGACTGCCAAGTGCTATGGCGGTGACGTCAGCCGTAAGAAAAAACTGCTGCAGAAGCAGAAAGAAGGTAAAAAACGCATGAAGCAGCTGGGTAATGTCGAGGTGCCTCAGGAAGCGTTCCTTGCCGTACTGAAAGTGGACAAATAAAAGGCACCTGAATGGATATTGATTTCCCTCTTGTTCTGGTTGTATTGACGTTCGCGACGGGGCTTATCTGGCTGGCAGACACGCTGTTTCTGCGTCAACGCCGGGCGGCCGGTGCGCAGGCCGGGCAAGAACAGGCCGCAGAGGCGGCGGAGCCGCCTAAAGAGCCCTATCTGGTAGACCTGAGCCGCTCCTTTTTTCCGGTGCTGGCGATCGTTCTCGTGCTGCGGTCCTTTCTGGTGGAACCGTTCCAGATTCCTTCCGGGTCCATGTTGCCCACCCTCGAAGTCGGCGATTTCATTCTGGTGAACAAGTACGCCTACGGCCTGCGGCTGCCGGTGGCCGGCACCAAGATCCTTGACGTGGACGATCCCGGTCGCGGTGATGTGGTGGTGTTCCGCTACCCCGAAGACGGCCGTACCAATTACATCAAGCGGGTGGTGGGCTTGCCCGGCGATCATGTGCGCTATCGCGGTAAGGAATTGCTCATCAACGGTGAAAAGGTGGACTCCCGTTTTGTAGCGCGTTTGCCGCCCATGGAACTTCGCCGCGAAACGCTGGGCGAGAACGTGCATGACATCTTCCTCACCTTGGGGCGCCCGGCAGGCTCCGGTGAGGGTGAGTGGACCGTGCCTGAGGGACACTATTTCGTTATGGGGGATAACCGGGACAACAGTAACGACAGCCGTTATTGGGGTACGGTGCCGGACGAAATGATCGTAGGGAAGGCCTTTGCCATCTGGATGCACTGGAAATCACTCACCAGTCTGCCATCCTTTGATCGTGTGGGTGCAATTGATTAAGCGGGTTTCCATTCAAGGAGCGCAGTCGGAATGAAGAACAACAACCTGTCTTGTATGGGGCGTCAAGGTGGTGCTTCGGCACTGACAATGCTGGTCATGGTGCTGTTTTTTGGCAGCCTGCTGACACTGGTGATCAAGTTGGGCCCGGTCTACCTGGATGACATTACCATTCAGGAGGCTCTTGAAGGCCTTGACGGTACCGAGGGGCTCTCCCGGATGGGCCCGGCAGAGGTTCGTGGCCTGATCAACAAACGCCTGAGCGTAAACAACGTGCGCGGCTTTGATGCCAAGGATATTACGGTCGAAAAGGATGGCGAGCTGGTGTTGATCAAGGTGGATTACGAAGTGCGCAACAACCTGTTCCGCAATGTGGACACCGTTATTCACTTCAAGCACGAATACGAGATGCAGGGCCAGTGAGTTCGCAACCGGATCTGGAACAGTTACAGCGTCGAATCGGTTATCAGTTCGAAGCGCCCGAGCGTTTGCTGCTGGCGCTGACTCACCGCAGTTTTGGCAACCAGAACAACGAGCGGTTGGAGTTCCTGGGGGATTCCATCGTCAATATGGTCATCGCGGAATACCTTTACCTGCATTTCGAGAAAGCCCGTGAGGGTCAGTTGAGCCGCCTGCGCGCTCGCATGGTCAAGGGCGTGACCCTGGCGGAAATCGGCCGCGAATTCGAGCTTGGCAAATATCTGCGCCTGGGGTCCGGCGAACTCAAAAGCGGTGGCTTCCGTCGCGAGTCGATCCTTGCGGACGCGGTGGAATCCATCATTGGCGCCATCTATCTGGACAGCGATTTCGAAACCTGCCGGCAGCAGGTGCTGCGCTGGTTTGAGCAGCGCCTTGAAAATCTCGATCTTCAGGACACCCAGAAAGATCCGAAAACACGCCTTCAGGAATACCTGCAGTCCCGTCAGTTTCCATTGCCCCGATACGATGTGATCTCGGTGGATGGCGAGGCTCATGCCCAGACGTTTCATGTTTCCTGCGCTTTGCCGTCTCTGGATCGCAAGACCTCCGGAATTGGCAGCAGTCGCCGTATTGCCGAGCAGCAGGCCGCCCGTAATGCCCTGAAGGAATTGGGCGTGGAGAACGATTGATGAATGATATTACCCGTCCGGAAAATCCGGACAGTCGCTGCGGTTTTGTGGCCATTGTCGGCCGGCCTAACGTCGGCAAGTCGACCCTGCTGAACCACATTCTCGGCCAGAAACTGAGCATTACCTCGCGAAAGCCACAAACCACCCGGCATCAGGTGCTGGGGATCAAGACCCTGGGGCCGGTGCAGGCCATCTATGTCGATACTCCAGGCATGCACGAGGAAGAGCCGCGCGCGCTGAATCGCTATATGAACAAGGCAGCCACCTCGGCGTTGATCGATGTGGATGTGGTGGTGTTCGTGGTGGATCAGCTGACGTGGACTACCGCCGATGAGCTGGTGCTTGAGAAGCTGTCGTCTCTGAAGTGTCCGGTGATTCTTGCGGTGAACAAGGTGGACAAGATCGAAAAGCGGGAGTCCCTGCTGCCGCATCTGGACATGTTGTCGAAGAAGCGGGAGTTTGCCGAAATTATTCCGCTGTCGGCGCTGAAGGAGACCAATCTCGAGCCCCTGGAAAAATCCGTCTACAGTTATCTGCCGCAGAGTGTGCATTTTTACCCGGATGACCAGATCACCGATCGCAGCGAGCGGTTCATGGCGTCGGAAATGGTGCGGGAGAAGATTACCCGTCAGCTCGGTGCGGAGCTGCCGTACTCGGTGGCAGTGGAAATTGAAGAGTTCCGCCGCGACGGAAAAACCCTGCACATTTCGGCGCTGATTCTGGTGGAACGGGAAGGCCAGAAAAAGATCATGATCGGGGACAAGGGCGACCGTTTGCGCAGCATTGGTCAGGATGCCCGGGCTGACATGGAGCGGTTGTTCGACAGCAAGGTCATGTTGCGCCTCTGGGTGAAGGTTAAGCGCGGCTGGGCCGACAGTGACCGGGCTCTGAAAAGCCTGGGCATGAACGACTTCTGAGCCCGCCAATGGCGACGGCTGTGCAACAGGAACCGGCGTATGTCCTTCATCGCCGGCCCTGGAGGGAAACCAGCCTTCAGGTCGACGTGTTCAGCCTGAATGCCGGCCGGATGTCCCTGATTGCTCGCGGTGCCAACAGCGCCCGCAGTCCGCTCAAAGCCCAGTTGCAACCGTTCCAGCCCCTGCTGCTGGACTGGACCGGGCGCGGCGATCTGAAAACCCTGACCCAGACCGAAGTGCGCAGCGGCCCGGTGCTGCGGGGCACCACGCCGCTGTACAGCGGCTTGTACATCAACGAACTGCTGCAACGGATTCTGCCCGCTGCCGACCCCCATCCCACCCTGTTTGCTGCCTACATCGACGTGCTCGCGGAACTGGCCGGCAACGACGATGTAGAGCCGGTTCTGCGCCGTTTCGAACGCTCCTTTGTCGAAGCCCTGGGCTACAGTTTTGCGTGGGATCTGGCCCGTGACACCGGTGCAGGGGTCGAGCCCGGCCAGCGCTATTGTTATGATCCGGAGCAGGGCATCGTGCAGGTGCCGAGCCAGCAAGTGCGTCTTCGCAACCTGCCGGGTGATGCATTACTGGCCCTGGCAGAGGGCGACTTCGTATCACTGGAGTGCCGGCGCACCGCCAAGCGGGTCATGCGGGTGCTGGTGGACTACCTGCTGCAGGGCAAACCCCTGCACAGCAGAACCCTATTCAGCCACGGTCGGAAAGAACCGACGGAGAGAAACCAATGAATCCCAGAGTCTTACTCGGTGTGAACATCGACCACGTGGCCACCCTGCGGCAGGCCAGGGGGACCCGTTATCCGGATCCGGTACAGGCCGCGCTGCTGGCCGAAGAGGCCGGTGCCGACGGTATCACCATACACCCCAGGGAAGACCGGCGGCACATCCAGGATCGGGATGTACTGATGCTCAAGGAAGTGTTGCAGACCAAGATGAACCTGGAAATGGCGGTGACCGATGCCATGCTTGCCTTTGCCGAGCAGGTTCGCCCCGAATGCGTCTGTCTGGTACCGGAAAAGCGCGAGGAGCTGACCACCGAGGGTGGGCTGGATGTGGAGGGTCAGGAAGCTCGGGTTGCCAAAGCCTGCGAGCGGCTGGCCCGAATCGGTGCGGAAGTGTCGCTGTTTATCGACCCGGACGCTGCCCAGATAGACGCCGCCATTCGTTGCGGTGCGCCGGTGATCGAGCTACACACCGGCGAATATGCCGAAGCAGAAACGCCGCAAGCGGCGGACGCCGCGTTCCGGGTGCTGGCGGATGCGGTCGCCTACGCCCGTAAAAAAGGCCTGATTGTAAACGCCGGCCATGGCCTGCATTACCACAACACCGAGCGTGTCGCGGCCATTTCCGGCATCAACGAGCTGAATATCGGCCATGCGATCATCGCCCGCGCGGTGTTTACCGGCCTGAAAGACGCCGTGCGTGAAATGAAAGCGATTCTCGAAAGCGCCCGCGGACTTACCTGACAGAGGCCTCAGGTCAGACTGTCCGTGTTGGCGGGGCTGTTTTCATCGGTGCCTGTCTGCCCGCGGAACATCGCCTGCCAGTCGGTTTGCTCACTCCATATCTGCAGGCGCTCGATCGCGCCGAGCAACTGGTCCTTCTCATAGGCCAGCCCCGGAGAGGAGCATTTCAGACCGGTTTCAAGCTGATTGGCTGCCGCTCTCAGTTCCGGCACACCACAATATCGGGTGGCGCCATGCAGTTTGTGAACGCACTCCAGTACCTGTTCCAGGTCGCCTTTAGCCCACTGCTGATGAATTTTCTCCACGTCCGCCGGTAGCTGTTCCAGCAACATACTGAACAGCTCTTCCGCCAGGTCGGCTTTGCCGGCGGCCAGTTGAATGCTCTCTTCAACACTCACGCAGTCGTGCTGAAGTTTGCGGGTGGACGGGCGTAGCGCCCGGCGGGTATCCCGAACCTCCGGTACCACTTCGCGATGGTGGGTAGGCAATGTCTCGCACGCATATCCGGTGTACTCACGAATGGTCTCGATCAGATGGGTGCTGCTGATCGGCTTGGCAAGATAGCCGTCGAATCCCTGGCGCGCGAGGCGATCCTGCTCGTCGGCCAGGGCATGGGCGGTGAGCGCGATCACCGGCGTGCGGTGGGTTTTGGTATCCATCGCGCGCAGCCGGGCGGTCGTCTCCACGCCGTCCATGCCGGGCATCTGCAAATCCATGAACACCAGATCGAAGGGCTTGTTCCGGGCTTTACTGATGGCCTCGAAACCGCTTGAGGCGCCTTCGGCATTAACCTTGCAATCCTGCAGCAGGGTCATCACCAGTTTCAGGTTGGCGTCGTTGTCATCCACCGCAAGTATCCGTGGCATATCACCGGCCGGTTGCCACGCGGGTTGGCTCGGGTACTCGATCAGTGTCTTCTGACCGGAGTTGATGCCGTGAACCAGCAACAGCATTTCGTCATACAACGCGTCGCGGCAGATGGGCTTGGTCAGGTGCCCGCTGGCAAGACCGGACAGCGGCGTGTCGTGGGTGTCGAGGGTAGGGGTCAGTAGCAGGGTGCGGCAGTCCCGCTCCAGTTCCAGGTTGCGCACCAGACCACAGTACTGGCTGGAATTGAGTAGATGCCGGGTGATGCCGACGATGGCAAGCGCGTATCCTGACTGGTTGCGCTGGGCCTCCTCAACCTGCTCCTGCATGGCGCCGGTCGATGCCACGGTATCCACTTCCATGCCCCATTCCCGCAGCAGGTGTTCCACGGCAAGGCCGGAGGTTTTCTGTTGCTCGAGATAGATCACGCGCTCGCCCCGCAGGGCGTCCCGGGGTGCGCTGCCATCGGCTGCGCCGGACAACTCCGAGGTCAGCGTGAACCAGAAGGTGGAGCCTTTGCCGAGCTCGCTCTGGAGCCCGATCTTGCCGCCCATTTCCTCCACCAGTCGCTTGGAGATCGCCAGGCCCAGACCGGTGCCGCCGTATTGACGGGCGGTGGAGGCATCCGCCTGGCTGAACGCATTGAATAGCGATTGCTGCTGGGCGCGAGACAGCCCCACGCCGGAATCAGTAATGCTGATGCGCAGCGTAACCCGGTTGCTTTCTTTGTCTTCGTCCTCGAGGCTGGCCCGCAGAACCACTTCACCGGTCTGGGTGAACTTGATGGCGTTATTCACCAGATTGGTAATAACCTGTTTGACCCGCAGCGGGTCCCCCATGATGTTGTCCGGTACATCGTTGTAGACCAGGGGCACAAGGTCGAGATTCTTGCTGTGGGCCGCCGGCGCGAGCATCACCATGACATCCTCGACGATGTCCCGCAGCGGGAAGGGAACCCGGTCGAGGATCAGCTTGCCGGCTTCTATCTTGGAGAAGTCGAGGATGTCGTTGATGATGGTCAGCAGGATTTCCGAAGACTTGCGGATGGTGCTCAGGTGGTCCCGTTGCTGACGGGGCAGCGGGCTTTTCAGCAACAACTCGGTGAAACCGATGATGCCGTTCAGGGGCGTACGGATTTCGTGGGACATGTTGGCCAGGAATTCCGACTTGATGCGACTGGCTTCCAGCGCCTCCTTACGGGCGAAATCCAGCTCGATGTTCTGGATCTCGATAGTTTCCAGGGTTTCCCGCAGATCTTCGGTGGCCTGGTCAATGTTCTGCTGCATCTCGGCCTGGGCCTTGCTGAGCTCTTCGGCCATGGCATTGAGGCCTGACTCCAGCTGCTCGAACTCCGGCCCGGCGCCGGTGTGCACCCGGGTATCGAGCTTGCCTTCCTTGAGGCGGGCGACTGCCGCGTTGAGCTCGAATACCGGGTCGGTGAAGGCGCGGCTCAGGCGCAGGGCGATGATCAGGCTGAGCAATACGCCGCCGAGCACCAGCATCAGTGATATCAGCAGGGCTTTGTAGGTTTCCTTCTCGGTGCGGATGTGTGACATCTCCACCGCGGCCCAGCCCAGCGGCATGCCCTGGCTGTTCGGTGGCTGGCTGCCGGTCGGCTCCAGCATGTTCTCGATCATCAGGTCCTGAAGAAATACCGGGGTGACGAACAGCGTGCTGTCCGCGCGGAAAATCCGTTTCGGTCGTTCGGGAGTCAACTCGCTTTCAGGAATGATGTCGGCGCTGCCGGGGCCAGTGTGAAGCAGGCGTTTGCGCTCGCTGTCAAAAAAGGTGATCGAGCGCACATCCTGCTCTTCCAGCAGGGCGTTCGAAAGGCTGTTCAGCAGGCTGCGGTTGGCAGTGAACAGACCATACTCGGAGCCGGCGGCCAGCTGGCGGGATAGCGACTGGCCCCGGTCCTGGAGCAGGCTTTCAATATTGGTGACCCAGCTGTAAGTAAAGAACAGGCCCAGAACCAGAGTGGTCAGAAGCGTGGGGACGAGTGTCACCACGAGAACTTTTTTGCGAATGCCCCAACGCCGCATAGAGTGTTCCTGTTGTCTCGTTTACAGCCGGATCAACGGCTGTACTTCCCTGTCAGAATAGATGATCCGGGAGACCGGTGCAGCGTTAGCAGCGCGGCTCTGATCCGGATATAGCCGCCGGTCATGGATATAGCGACAAGCTGTATTGGGAGACGGCGACCATAACGCGTATCATGCGACCGGAAAGTGTATCACAGGCGATGGCCGGTCTGGTTGCCCGGCCTGTCGGGTGACGGCAGATTTGAGGAAGGTTTCGGTATGAATTTCCCCACCATAGAAGATTATGTCGGGCACACGCCCCTGGTTCGCCTGCAACGCCTGCCGGGCGAAACCAGCAATGTCATTCTGGCCAAACTGGAAGGCAATAATCCCGCCGGTTCGGTCAAGGACCGCCCGGCGATCAGTATGATTCAGGAGGCCGAGCGCCGGGGTGATATCAAGCCCGGCGACACACTCATTGAGGCCACCAGTGGCAACACCGGCATCGCCCTGGCCATGGCGGCCGCCATCAAGGGTTACCGGATGGTGCTGATCATGCCGGCGAACATGAGTGAAGAGCGCCGTGCCTCCATGCGTGCCTATGGCGCGGAGATAGTGACGGTGTCCAAAGAGGAAGGCATGGAGACCGCCCGTGACCTGGCGCAGAAGATGGAAGCCGAGGGCAAGGGCAAGGTGCTTGATCAGTTTGCCAATCAGGACAACCCGCTGGCGCACTACCGCACCACCGGTCCGGAAATCTGGGAGCAGACCGGCGGCCGGGTGACCCATTTCATCAGCTCCATGGGCACCACCGGCACCATCATGGGGGTGTCTCGCTACCTCAAGGAGCGCAATCCCGATATCCGCATTATCGGTCTGCAGCCAAAAGAAGGGGCAGCGATACCGGGCATCCGTCGATGGCCGGAGCCCTACCTGCCCAGGATCTACGATGCTGCACGGGTCGATCAGGTGCTGGACATTGGCCAGCAGGAAGCCGAGGACACCATGCGGGCCCTGGCCCGGGAAGAGGGCATTTTCTGCGGTGTTTCCTCCGGAGGCTCAATTGCTGCGGCCCTGCAGCTGTCCGCTCAGGTTGAAAACGCAGTCATCGTGGCCATTATCTGTGACCGGGGCGATCGCTACCTGTCCACCGGCGTCTTCCCCGGCGCCTGAACCGCAGCAAGAGAATTAAGTATGAGCAGAAGACGCAGGAAGGTTCTTCCCAAGGAACCGGTCCGTTGTGTGGTTGAGACCCTGAGTCATGACGGCCGGGGCATTGCCCGTCAGGACGGCAAGATCCAGTTTGTCGACGGAGCGCTGCCGGGCGAGACGGTGATGGCCAAGGTGGTGGGCTCGCGCAGCAAGTTTGATGAGCTGCGCACCCTGGAGGTGCTGGAGGCGGCCCCGGAACGGGTAACGCCGCCGTGCGACTATGCCGACCTGTGCGGTGGCTGCAGTCTCCAGCATATGGAGGCGGATGCCCAGATCCGGTTCAAGGAGGACACTCTGCGGGAACACTTTGCCCATTTCGGGGGCATCGAGCCGGACCAGTGGGTGGCCCCGATGCGCTCCCCTGACACCCTCGGCTATCGCCGTAAGGCGCGCATGGGGGTGCGTTATGTGCCGGCCCGAGAGTCGGTACTGGTGGGTTTCCGCGAGAAGCGCAACAGCTTCCTGACCGACATCGACCGCTGTGTGGTGATGGACCCGCGTATTGGTGAGCGCATCACCCCGCTGCGGGAGTTGCTGCATGGGCTGGAAGCCTTCAACCGCATTCCACAGGTGGAAATTGCCTGTGGGGACGATGTGGCGGTGATGGTGTTCCGGAATATGGATGCACTCAGCGACGCGGATCGGGCGAAGCTGATTGCCTTCGGTCAGGCCCATGAATTGCATATCTATCTCCAGCCCAAGGGCCCGGATACTGTGCACCGGATCTGGCCGCTGCCGGAAACGGATGGCAGCAACCAGGATGAGCGCCTCAGCTATCGGCTGGAGGAATTTGACCTGACCATGAAGTTTCATCCCATGGACTTTACCCAGGTCAATGCGGGCATCAACAGCACCATGGTACACAGGGCGGTGGACTGGCTGGATATCCAGCCGGGCGAGCGGGTGCTGGATCTGTTCTGTGGGCTTGGCAACTTTACGTTGCCGCTGGCGCGTCGTGCCGGGCAGGTCGTCGGCGTGGAGGGCGATGAAGCCATGGTGGTTCGCGGGCGCGAAAATGCGGAACTCAATGGCCTCGAAAATGTCACTTTCCACGGCGCCGATCTGCAGGCGGATTTTACCGCCCAGCCCTGGGCCGGGGAAGGCTTCGACAAAATACTGATCGATCCCCCCAGATCCGGTGCGCTGGAGGTGTGCGAATACCTGACCCGGTTCGGTGCCGGACGAATTGTCTACGTATCCTGCAATCCGGCCACGCTGGCCCGGGACGCAGGGGTGATGGTGCGAAACGGCTACCGTCTGGTCAGGGCCGGTGTGATGGACATGTTCCCGCACACCACCCACGTTGAGTCCATCGCGCTGTTCGAGCGCGTGGACAAGTAACCGATAATCCGGTCAGGGATGGCCGGATCAATAACCGGGAATAACAAAGCCGATATGGTAAAAGTTCGGGAAGACTACGCCGTCACAGGAGACGGCCAGATCGACATCGAGCGGTGGGTGCGGCAGATCGAGTCGCAAATCCACCTGGAGAACGTTGATCAGTTCCGTCGCGCCTGCGAGACGGCCGCCGAGATTGACCTGCAGGCGTTCCGCGAAGACCGCCTGTGGGCCGAGGGCGCCAGCAGTTTCCGCACCGGGATCGAAATGGCTCAGGTGCTGGCGGAACTGCACATGGATCAGGCCAGCCTGGTGGCGGCCATACTGTATCGCGCGGTGCGTGAGGAGCGCGTGCCCCTGGAGACGATCCGCAAGGAGTTCGGGGACGAGGTCGCCGAGCTGATCAACGGTGTTCAGCAGATGGCGGCGATTTCCTCCATCCACCACCCGCTCAAGGGCAATGTGCTGGGGCAGAGCGAGGGCCAGCTCGACAATGTCCGCAAGATGCTGGTGACCATGATCGACGACGTTCGCGTGGCGTTGATCAAACTGGCGGAACGTACCTGCGCGATCCGGGCAGTCAAGGATGGCTCAGAAGAAAAGCGCATGCGGGTGGCACGGGAGGTGTTCGATATCTATGCGCCTCTGGCCCATCGGCTGGGCATCGGTCACATCAAGTGGGAGCTGGAAGACCTGTCTTTCCGCTACCTGCACGGTTCCGCGTACAAAAAAATCGCCAAGCTGCTGGATGAAAAGCGCCTGGACCGCGAGAGCTACATCCGGCGGGTGATCGACACCCTGAAAACCGAACTCAAGAACTTCGGCATTGAAGGCGAGCTGTCCGGGCGGGCCAAGCACATCTACAGTATCTGGCGGAAAATGCGCCGCAAGGGCATCGATTTCTCCCAGGTCTATGATGTCCGTGCGGTGCGGGTACTGGTGCCGGAGGTGCGGGACTGCTACGCCGCGCTGGGCATTGTCCACACCCTGTGGCGCCACATTCCCAATGAATTTGACGATTACATCGCCAACCCCAAGGAGAACGGCTACCAGTCCCTGCACACGGCGGTGATTGGCCCGGAAGGCAAGGTGATGGAGGTGCAGATCCGCACCCACAAGATGCACGAGGAAGCCGAGCTGGGGGTCTGTGCCCACTGGCTGTATAAGGGCACCGACAAGGGCAACCGCTCGACCGGGTACGACGCCAAGATCAACTGGCTGCGCCAGGTGCTGGAATGGCAGGAAGAGCTGGGCGATCTGTCCGGCCTGGCGGATCACCTGAAGAGCGATGTGGCATCGGACCGGGTGTACGTGTTCACGCCGGAGGGTCATGTGGTGGATTTACCCCAGGGCGCCACCCCGGTGGATTTCGCCTACCGGGTGCACA
Organism: Marinobacter goseongensis; assembly: GCF_023156235.1. GTDB lineage: Bacteria > Pseudomonadota > Gammaproteobacteria > Pseudomonadales > Oleiphilaceae > Marinobacter > Marinobacter goseongensis. The sequence goes on from NZ_JAKZAI010000006.1 coordinate 60,578, forward strand.
CTGAGGTCGGCCATGCCTGCCGGGGTGCGCGGGTCAATGCCCGCATCGTGCCACTGATCTATCCCCTCAAGACCGGGGACCAGATCTTTATCCTGACCTCCAACAACCCCGCACCCAGTCGCGACTGGCTCAACCCCAGTCTGGGGTATATCCAGACCTCGCGGGCGCGGGCCAAGGTGACCCACTGGTTCAAGCAGCAGGATCGCGGCCGCAACATCATCGATGGTCGGGCCATCCTGGAAGACGAGTTCCGGCGGCTATCCCTTTACGACGTCGACCTTGGCGATCTTGCCCGCAAGGTCAACTATCAGGATGCAGAGGATATGTTCGCGGCGGTCGGAGCCGGGGATCTGCGCCCGACCCACGTGGCCAATGTTGCCCAGCAGATGCTGGAGCCCAAGTCCGAGCAGCTGGACCTGAAGCTCACCGCCCAGCGCCGCAAACCGTACGACACCGAATCGGATATCCAGATTGTGGGCGTTGGCAAACTCAAAACTCAGGTGGCGAAGTGCTGTAAGCCGTTGCCGGGGGATGAGATCGGCGGCTACATCACCGTAGGGCGGGGTGTGACAGTGCACCGGCAGGACTGCATTACCTTCCTGAACCTGCGGGAGTTCGAACCGAACCGGATTATCGAGGTAAGCTGGGGTGGCCGGCCAGCCTCGGTGTATCCCGTGGATGTGGAAATTGAAGCCTATGATCGCTCCGGGCTGCTGCGGGATATCACCCAGGTGCTGTCCTCGTCCAAAAGCGATGTGCTGTCGCTGAACACGCTCAGCAACAAGGACGAGAATACGGCCACCATGACGGTAACCGTGGAAATCTCGAGCCTGGAACAGCTGGCCCGGCTGCTGGCCCAGATTCGTAATCTCCCCAACATCATTGATGTAAGGCGCAAGCGCGGATGAGCTACTCCATCGAGCACCTCAAGCAACTGATGGCCCGGCTGCGGGATCCGGACACCGGGTGCCCCTGGGACATCAAACAGACCTTCGGCAGCATCGTGCCCCATACGCTGGAGGAGGCATACGAGGTGGCCGATGCCATTGATCGGGCCGATTTCCCGCACCTCGAGGATGAGCTGGGCGACTTGCTGTTTCAGGTGATTTTCTACGCCCGGATGGGGCAGGAGCAGGGGCACTTTGATTTCGATTCCGTGGTGGACAACCTGGTCCGCAAACTGATCCGTCGTCATCCCCATGTGTTCCCCAACGGCACCCTGGAAAGTCGGATTGATCCGGATAACCGCCCGGATGAGGCGTGGATCAAAGCCAGTTGGGAGCGCATCAAAGCCGAGGAGCGGGCCCTGGCCCCCAAGCCGGAGGCCGCACAAGCCAGCCTGCTGGATGGCATTGCCAGGACCCTGCCGGCCATGGCGCGTGCCGAAAAGCTGCAGAAGCGCGCCTCCAACCACGGTTTTGACTGGCCCGATATCGAGCCGGTTTTTGACAAGCTGCATGAGGAAATCGACGAACTCAAGGAAGCCTGGCATGCGGCGCAGGCGGGCACCGGTCCTGCCGATGCGGTGGAAGACGAGCTCGGCGATCTGCTGTTTGTCTGTGTGAATCTGGGGCGTTTCACCAGGGTGAATCCAGAGCAGGCGCTGAACCGCACCAACCACAAATTCGAGGCGCGATTCCGGGCGATCGAGCAGCGCCTCAACGACGAGGGTCGCCAATTCGATGACCAGTCCCTGGAGGCCCTGGATGCCATCTGGCAACAGGTGAAAGGCGTCGAAAAGCAATGAAAACAAGGGCTGAGGCGGGACTTCGGTAAGTACAATCCGTTACCAATTTGTTGCACCGGACCCCGCTTCCTTCGACTACACTTTCCTAAACGGCTGCACTGAAGCAGTGCGCCGTATGCCGTCGAGAAGATGCAGGAGTGAAGGCACCATGAAGATAAAAGATCTGGTCAATTACTGGGATAAGCACGCACGGGGACGGTTGACCCGGGATGCCTATTTTACGGAGTTGTCTGACCAGCATCACAAGCGACTGGAAAAACTGGCCGCTCTTTACCCGATGAAATCGCCGCAGGACCTGATGCGGGACCTGATTTCCGCGTCCCTGGACGAGCTGGAAACCAGCTTCCCTTACGTCCAGGGCACCAAGGTCGTGGCGTATGACGAGGATGGCTTCGAGATCTATGAGGACCAGGGCATGACACCGCGCTTCGTCAGCCTGAGTCAGAAGCATATCCAGCGTCTCAAAGCCCGTCAGTTGGAGTCAGTCGCCTAAAAGCGCTGACGCCAACCGCTGTAAAGACAGGTCACAGGGTGGTGTTGCCACCCTGTGACGGACTTGCCTGCGTTACTTATCCTTCCCTTCCAGTTTTCCCTTTAACGGGGTCTGTCTGACCAGATCATCCAGGGCGGCTCCGATCATGTCGTTGAGAATGTCACTCTCGGTTCTGTCCGGGTAAAGGTCCGCCAGGGCAGCAACACGCGCGGCGTCCTCCAGCGGCAGTCGCAGGTTGTAGTCGTGGGTCCGCTCGACGTTTTCTTTCTTGCTTTCCCAGTGCTTGGGCAGATCGGTAACTTTCATGAATTCTCCTTGCGACTACGGGCGTTAATCGTTATTAGTATCGTTAGTTTACTTCGCCTCCGTCAATTTAAAAGGACGCCAATGTGACAGAGCTACATCCCGATCTTCGAGAAAACGTGCGCATGCTGGGCGAATTGCTGGGCCAGAGCATCCGGCGCTACCCGGGGCAGGAATGTTTCGACCGCATTGAGGAAATTCGCGCCGCTGCGAAAGCCGATCGGCGCCAGGAAAGCGGATCCGGTCAGCGCCTGGTCAGTCTGCTCGGCAAGCTTGGTGATGACGAGTTGTTGCCGGTCACCCGCGCCTTCAACCAGTTCCTCAATCTGGCTAATCTGGCGGAACAGTATCACGGTATACGCCGCAAGCGCGGTCATCAGTCAGACCTGATGGTGGAGTCATTCGGTGAGGTGTTCGAACGCCTGAAGGCCTCGGGCATCAGTGCGGCGGAGCTGCATCAACGGGTCGCGGACCTGCGTATTGAGTTCGTGATGACCGCGCACCCCACCGAAGTGGCCCGTCGCACCCTGATCATGAAATACGACGAAATGTCCGATTGCCTGGCGCGCCTGGATCATGATGATCTGATGCCGGCGGAGCGGGAGGAAGTCGTCTACCGCCTGGAGCAATTGATTGCCGAGGCCTGGCACACGGATGAAATTCGCCACGAGCGCCCCACCGCGGTGGACGAGGCAAAGTGGGGCTTTGCAGTGATCGAAAACAGTCTGTGGCAGGCGCTGCCGCGGTTCCTGAGAAGTCTCGATCTGTCGTTGTCGGAGGCCACCGGGAACGGGTTGCCTCTGGCTGTTGCACCGATCCGCATCGCCTCCTGGATGGGCGGTGACCGCGACGGTAACCCCAACGTGACCCACCAGGTGACCCGCAAGGTATTCTTGTTGGGGCGCTGGATGGCGGCGGATCTCTACCTGCGGGATATCCAGGCCCTGCGTGCCGAGCTCTCCATGTGGCAGGCCAGTGACGAGCTCAAGGCTCTGGTCGGCGACAGCCGTGAACCCTATCGGCATGTGTTGGCCGGGTTGCGGGAGCGTCTGGTCAAAACCCGTGACTGGGCCGAGGCCGCGGTGAACGGCGAGCCTGCGGATGACAGCGATATCCTGTTCGAGAACGAGGATTTTATCGCGCCACTGGAGGTCTGCTACCGCTCGCTGGTGGCGTGCGGACTGGAACACATCGCCAACGGCCCGCTGCTGGATACCATTCGCCGTGCGCACACCTTCGGCCTGCCGTTGATCCGTCTGGACATCCGTCAGGAGGCGGCCCGCCACGCCGAGGCCGTGGCGGAAATGGTCGACTTTCTCGGGCTGGGCGACTACCTCTCCTGGCCGGAGGAGGAGCGGCAGCGTTTCCTGCTGGAGGAACTACAGGGGCGTCGCCCCCTGGTACCGCGGAACTGGCAGCCGTCCGAGCCCGTGAGGGAAGTGTTGGCGACCTGCGAGGTGGTTGCCCGTCAAACCCCGGAAGCGCTCGGGTCCTACGTGATTTCGATGGCCAGCAAGCCTTCTGACGTGCTCAGCGTGATTCTGTTGCTGCGGGAATCCGGGATGACCTTCCCGATGCGCGTGGTACCGCTGTTCGAGACTCTCGATGACCTCACCGGAGCACCGGACAGTATGGCAGCGCTGTATGAGGTGGAGTGGTACCGCGAATACTGTCAGGGCCGACAGGAAGTGATGATCGGCTATTCCGATTCCTCCAAGGATGCCGGCCAGTTGATGGCCGCCTGGGCCCAGTACCAGGCCCAGGAAAAGCTCACCGCGGTGGCCAATCAGTACGGCGTTCATCTGACCCTGTTCCACGGCCGTGGCGGCACGGTGGGTCGGGGCGGTGGTCCTGCCAACCGCGCGATTTTGTCGCAACCCCCGGGATCGGTGAACGGCAGTTTCCGCATCACCGAGCAGGGCGAGATGATTCGTTTCAAGTTCGGCCTGCCCCGGCTGGCGGAGCAGAGCCTGACCCTGTATACCACGGCGGTCATTGAGGCGACGTTGGCGCCGCCCCCTGAGCCGGAACCGGCATGGCGGGAAACTATGGATTGGTTGACGCAACGCTCGCTGAAAGCCTACCGCGATGTGGTGCGGGAAGACCCGGATTTTGTACCCTATTTCCGGCAGGTGACGCCGGAGCAGGCGCTGGGCAAGCTGGCGCTGGGTAGTCGCCCGGCACGCCGCAAGGCCAGTGGTGGCGTGGAGAGCCTGCGCGCGATTCCGTGGATCTTCGCGTGGACACAAATGCGGTTGATGCTGCCCAGCTGGCTGGGCAGTGACGTCGCGCTGGAAGAGGCGGCGAGAAGTGACCGACTGCCCGCGTTGCGGGACATGATGAAAGGCTGGCCCTTTTTCCGTACCTACGTGGATATGCTGGAGATGGTACTGGCCAAGGCAGATCTGCGTATCGCCAGCTATTATGAGCAGACCCTTCTGGATGATGACGAGTTGCGTACGCTGGGAGAAAGCCTGCGATCCCGCCTGGCCGGTTGCATCGAACGGCTGCTGGAACTCAAGGAACAGCAGACCCTGCTGGAAGGCGAACCGGTGTTCGCCCATTCCATGCGGGTGAGGAACCCGTATACTGACCCACTTCATTACTTGCAGGCGGAGCTTCTCCGGCGTGATCGGGAAGGTGAGGGCAAGGGCGAGGTCCCGGAGATGGTGGAGCGGGCTCTGAAAGTGACCATGGCAGGGATTGCGGCCGGCATGCGCAACACCGGCTGACGGACCAGTGTTCAGGACAGGAGTAATCAGGTGGCGGTAGCGGCGCGGCTGGCAGGGTTTTTAACCCGCAAGGGCATTTCATACCGGGAGCTGCCCATCGGTCAGGCACTCAATGAGGATGCCTCGGTGATGGCTTCGGGGCTGCCCCCGGAGGACTTTATCCGGGGCACGCTGTTGATCGACATCAATGGTGTGGTGATGGCTGTTCACGGTTTTGACAGCTCTCTGGATCTGGATGCGGTGCAGCAGCTCACCGGCCGTCGCCTGCAACCGTTGACCGCCCGCCAGGGCGGCCGCCTGTTCGCAGACTGCGACCCGGGGTTCCAGCCGCCGATCGGCGCTGCCTACGACATTCCGGTGCTGGTTGATGAAGATGTGCTGCAGGTCGGTCGCGCCCTGATGACCGCCGGCAACGACCATACCCTGATAGAACTGGAGGGTCGCGCGCTGCGTCTGGCGCTGGCCGGCGCGCGGGGTGGGCATCTGGTTATTCGTGGTCAGGGTAACGATAAGCGGGAGTCGCTAACGCTGGAAGAAGTGGCCGATAAGCTGCAGAAGCTTTACCGGCTGCCCCCGATGCCGGCACTGGCTCTTCGTATTCTCAAACTGACGGCCAATACCGAGGCTACGGCCCGGGAGCTGGCCGAACTGATTGAGTTCGACCCCAGTCTGACGGCCCAGATCATGCGGTATGCGCGTTCCGCGCTGTTCAATTATCCCGGCCAGATCACGTCCGTTCAGGAGGCGGTTACCCGCGTGCTGGGCTTTGATCGTGTCGCCCACATTGCCCTCGGCATTGCCTCGGTTCGCGCCTTTGATGTTCCGCGCCACGGCATGCTGGGCATGGACAGTTTCTGGCGGCATTCCCTGTACTGCGCGTTTCTGTGTCAGCGCATGGCCACCTGGTGCGATGCCGACAAGGGGTTGTCGTACCTTTGTGGGCTTCTGCACAACTTCGGCCTGCTGCTGGTAGGTCACCTGTTCCCGGCGGAGTTTGATGAGCTCAACAAGTTGCGGGAAGCCAATCCGGAAGCCAGCATGCACTCGCTGGAGGTGCAGGTATTCGGTGCCGGAAACGATCAGGACATCCTCGCGGTCGGGCACGGTGCCATCGGCGGTATTCTCCACCGCCTCTGGCAATTGCCCGATCCGGTGGTGAAGGCGGCCGGTATGCACCAGCAATCCGGTTATCATGGTGAGCACGATCAGTATGTATTGATGGTGCAGCTTGCCAACGGCCTGTTGAAAGAGCGTGGTATCGGGGACGAATTCAACCCCGATGATCTGCCCGCGCTGGCAGCAGCGCTGGGACTGGATGACGCCGCGTTGGCAGCCCTTGGCGCTGATATAGACGGGGTTGCCGGAGAACTGGACGCCCTGGCCGCATCCCTGTCATCCTGATCGCCACGTTTTCGGGCGGGACCCTGATTGATCCACACTGTTGCATGATACGGAGGTCGACTTTCTCTGAGCCGGCTGACTTCGTATAATGCGCGTTCGCCATTTTTTGGCCGTGCCCCGGAGAGGGCAGAGAGGCTGTCGCAAAGGCAGATGTTTTTGCCGTAGCTTTTCAAACGATAATGACTAAATACTATGGGAGCACAGCGGTATGCGAATCATCATGTTAGGCGCACCAGGCGCGGGTAAGGGCACCCAGGCCCAGTTCATTACCGAGCGCTTCGGCATTCCCCAGATTTCCACGGGCGACATGCTGCGCGCTGCGGTGAAAGCGGAATCCGAGCTGGGCAAGCAGGTCAAAGAAGTCATGGCAACCGGCGGTCTTGTGTCTGACGATATCATCATCGCGCTGATCGAAGAGCGCATCCAGCAGCCGGATTGCAAGAACGGCTTTTTGCTGGATGGCTTTCCCCGCACCATTCCCCAGGCGGAAGCCCTGAAAGACCAGGGTATCGTGATCGATTACGTCGTCGAAATAGCCGTGGACGACGAAGAAATTGTCAGCCGTCTGTCCGGTCGCCGCGTTCACGAAGGCAGTGGCCGCATCTATCATGTGAAATTCGATCCCCCCAAGGCGGAAGGCAAGGACGATGAAACCGGTGAAGCACTGGTTCAGCGTGAGGACGACAAGGAAGAAACCGTACGCAAGCGTCTGAAAATCTACCATGAACAAACCGCGCCGCTGATTGACTATTACCAGGACTGGGCCTCCCGCGACGCAACCGCCGCGCCGAAATATGTGCGGGTGGAGGGTGTGGGCAGCCTGGACTCTATCCGCGATCAGATTCTTCAGAAACTGAAGTAACGGTTCCACTGTTATCAACCCGTCAGCGTGAGGCAACCGCAGCATTCGTGAAGTTACTGGCCCTGGATACCTCTTCGGAAGGCTGTTCGGCCGCGCTGCTGGTCGACGGCCGTGTGTCTGAACGCTTCGATCTCGCGCCGCGAGGCCATACCCGGCTGTTGATGCCGATGATTCGTGAGCTGCTGAGCGAACAGAATCTGGTGCCGGCGGACCTGGATGCACTGGCGTTTGCCTGCGGCCCCGGTTCGTTCACCGGGCTGCGGATTGCCACGGGCGTGGTGCAGGGCCTGGCGTGGGGGCTGGATCTGCCGGTTCTGCCGGTATCCTCACTGGCGGCCGTTGCGCTCGGGGCGATGGATACGCTGGACATGAAAGACGGCGATGGTGTTGCCGTGGCTTTCGACGCGCGCATGAGCGAAGTTTACTGGGGCTGCTTCCAGGCCCAGGCCGGTCGCCCGAGGTTACTGGGTACTGAACAGGTATGTGCGCCCGAGGCTGTAAGCCTGCCGCCGGTCTCCGGCCACTGGGCCGGAGCCGGACAGGGCTGGCGCCTGAAGAATCAGATGCCGTCAGGTGTTGTGACTGCCGCCGTGGTGGTGGACGACACGCTGGTGCCCCGCGCCAGCTGCGTGGCCCGCCTGGCCAGCGACGAGCTGGCGAAGGGTGGCGGGGTGTCCGCGGCCCAGGCTCAGCCGGTTTATATCCGGGACGAAGTGACCTGGAAAAAGCTTCCCGGTCGCTGATCAAACCCTCACTCCTTTGTGGAAATCTTGCCGATGGAACTGTGGCATATCATTGCTCTGGCCGTGGTCCAGGGGCTGACGGAATTCCTGCCGATCAGCAGTTCTGCCCATCTTATTCTGCCATCACAGGTGCTCGGTTGGCCCGACCAGGGGTTGGCGTTCGATGTGGCCGTGCACGTGGGAACGCTGACCGCGGTCATGTGGTATTTCCGCCGGGAAGTCTATCGCCTGACCCTGGCCTGGTGTAGCGACACGGTTCGGGGTCGCGTTGGTGGTGACAGCGGTCTCGCCTGGGCGGTGATCGCGGGTACGATCCCCGCAGGGCTGGCGGGCCTGTTGTTGAACGACTTTATCGAAACCGAGCTGCGCTCGGGGCTGGTGATCGCCGTATCGACCATCGGTTTTGGACTGGTTCTGTGGTGGTCCGATGTCGTGGGCCGTCAGACTCGCGACCTGCCGGCTCTGACCATGAAAGACGCCATTGTGGTGGGCCTGGCCCAGGCACTGGCTCTGATTCCGGGCACCTCCCGCTCTGGCATCACTATCACCGCCGCGCTGTTCCTCGGGCTGAAGCGGGAAGCGGCGGCACGTTTTTCCTTTCTGTTGTCTATTCCACTGATTCTGGCGGCGGGCCTGCTGAAAACGCTGGAACTGACCGAGCAGGGTGGCGCAACCGACTGGACAGCGATTCTGCTGGGTACGCTGGTGTCGTTTGTCAGTGCGGTGGTGTGTATTCACCTGTTTCTCAAATTTCTTGAGCGTCTGGGGATGATGCCGTTTGTGATCTATCGCCTGCTGTTAGGTGTGCTGCTGTTTGTTATGTTGTGGTAGATTGGTTAAGAACTGTGCAACGGGCTTTAAATCCTGGCGAGGTTGTTCCATACTCGACTTCTCTAATTCTTTTCGGTTTTAACCCATGATCGGTGGTATCAACCCGAACAATAACGCTGCCTTCCAGACTGGTAATAACAGCCCGGTCAGGGAGCGCAGTGATGTGGCCCGCGCCCCGGCCTCTGCGCCGGAAAAAAACGCCGACGGCGTGCGCCGGGATCTGGCCGCCGGTCGTGACGAAACCGCCGCCCCCCGCCTTGACACCGAAAGCCTTGAGCGTCGCGTGGAGGCCCGCCGTGCCGCCGAAGACGCTCGCCTGGAGCGCTTCCGCGCAGACGAGCTCCCCCTTGCCACATCCCGGGCTCTGTCGACCTTTGCAGACATAGCCACCCGAGGTGAGTCTGGCGAAAACAGTCTGGCTGGTATTGATATACTGGTCTGATGTTGTCTGATCCCAATCCTGTCAAAGCCTCCGTTGCCGTGGCCTGCAGCCCTCTGGGCAATGCGGCAGAGGCGCGCGCGCTGGCGGATCGCCTCGCGGTACCTTTTCTCGGGGTTGTGAAACCCCGGCAAATGGCTGACGTCGCCGTGCTGCTGCTGTCTGACGAGCAGGGCCTGTGCCTGCAGATGACCGGCAAGGGTGCGCCGGGGCCTGTGAGAGCAGAATTCGTGTCCGGTAAGGCGGGTTATCGCCGCGAGCATGGCGGTGGCACAGGGCAACTGGTGGCCAAGGCCATCGGCCTGCAGAAGACTCGCGCGCCCCTGCACGTAGTGGATGCCACCGCCGGCCTCGGGCAGGACGCGTTTGTGCTTGCCGGACTGGGATGTCGGGTCACGCTGTTTGAGCGGAATCCGTTTATTCATGCGTTGCTGGCCGACGGGCTGGCACGGGCGGCGCTGAATACCGAGGTGGCGCCGATCATCGCGCGCATGACCCTGCAAGAGGGCAGCAGTGTTGACTGGTTGTCGCAGGCACCGGAGGGCGCTGCGGACATCGTCTACCTGGACCCGATGTTTCCGCATCGGGACAAATCGGCGCTGGTGAAAAAGGAAATGCAGGTGTTTCGCGCCGTCGTTGGCGACGACGATGACGCCGAAGCACTGCTGGCGGCGGCCCTGAGGGCGGTCACCTATCGTGTGGTGGTCAAGCGGCCCCGTAAGGCAGCGGCCATCGCAGGCCCGGAGCCGGCCACCCGCATTGAGGGCAAAAGCAGCCGCTATGACCTCTATCCGGTAAGGGCCTTGCCCGGCGCCAGCTGATCAGGCGCCGAGCATGGTGACCTGCTGGATGGCCTGGCGTTTTTCCACACTGAGCACCAGGCGGGCATCCTCCGCCACCTCATTCAGGCCCTCGGTATAGCACAGCAGGCCGTCGTCGTCGGTCGTGATGACGCCGTTTTTCTGCATGTTGGCAATGAAGTTGCGGAACAGGGATTTGTCGAAGAATTCCGGCGCATTCAGGCCGAACAGGATCGACATCCGCTCGGCCAGCAGGGTGCTCTGTTCCTCCAGTTCGGCCGCGCTGATCCGCCCCGATCCGTACTTGCGCAGAATGCCGATGGCGATGTGGTAACGCTCCAATGTCTGGATGATGAACCGCGACAACACCCGCAGCCGCAACATGGCGTCGGTGCCTTCCTCAGGACGGCAGATCCGTCCCTCCCTCTCAAAGATCAGACCTTTCTCGATCAACAGATCAATCCACTGATTGACGACGCCTTCCACTTCGTCCGGCTGGTATTTGAGAAACAGCTCAGATTGCAGATAGGGGTAGGCCACGTTGGCCAGAAACACGATTTTCTCCCGCTGCAGCGAGTTTTTGTTCTCGAACAGACTGGCAATCAGCGAAGGCAGCGCAAACAGGTGCTGAATGTTGTTCCGGTAATAGGTCATCAAGGTGGCGTTGCTGCCCTGCAACGCGATGATGTCACCCAGTTTCTGCGGCTGGCGGGAGATCAACCCCATGTTTTCACAGTAAGCCACCCAGTCTTTGCCACTGCCTTCGGGCAGAGTCACCGTGTCGGCGTAAGGGAAGGCCCTGAGCAGGTCAGCGTACTGATCCATCAGGCGGATCAGCTGACTTTCATCCATCGCCATGCGCTCCGCACCCAACAGCACGGTGGCGGTCATGCCGATGGGGTTGACCGCCACCGAAGCGTTGATATTGGACGCCACTCTCAGGGCCAGTGCTTCCACGGCATCGGGCAGCCATGCCGGACGGTATTCTGTGTCATAGGCCTCGTCACGCCAGGTCGGATGCACTTCGCTCAGCACCTCGGCCAGCGGAATGGCTTCGCCAAAGTTCACAGCCACCCGGCCAAAGGAATTGCTCAGCTTGCGCACGGTCTTGGCCAGCCCGAACACACTCTCTTTCTGTTTTTTCTTGCCGCGCAGCTCACCCAGGTATGAGCGGCCTTCCATCACCTTCTCATAGCCGACATAGACCGGAACAAACACGATCGGCTTGCGGTGATTGCGCAGGAAGCTGCGCACGGTCATTGCCAGCATGCCGGGACGGGGCTGCAGCATGCGCCCGGTGCGGCTGCGCCCACCCTCCACAAAGTATTCCACCGAATAGCCGCGGGTGAACATCACGTGCATGTATTCATTGAACACCGTGGCGTAGAGCGGGTTGTCCTTGAAGCTGCGGCGCATGAAGAAGGCCCCGCCGCGCCGCAGAATAGGCCCGACCACGGGCATGTTCAGGTTGATGCCGGCAGCGATGTGCGGCGGCATCAGACCATTCTTGTACAGCACATAGGACAGCAGCAGGTAATCGATGTGAGAGCGATGGCAGGGTACATAGACTACTGCGTTATCCTGGGCTACTTCCTTGGCCACGTTGATGTTGTTAACGGCAATGCCGTTGTAGATCCGGTTCCATAACCAGGCCAGCACCACCTCCAGAAAGCGGATGGTGACGATGGACATGCTGGCGGCGATTTCGTCGGCGTACTTGTACGCCTTGGCCCGCACTTTTTCCGGCGGGATATCGTCCTTGCGGGCGGTTTCACGGATGGCTTCCTTGACCGCCTGGGTTCGCACCAGACCCTCAACCAGCGTGCGCCGGTGGGACAGGTCCGGCCCCAGGACCGCCTGGCGCACACGCCGGAAATGAGTGCGCAGAATGCGCGCCAGCTTACGGTTGGCGCGCTCCTCACTGTGACGGTACTCGTCGATGACCTGCTTGAGCGACAGTGGCTGGTTGAACTGAACGTAGGTGTTGCGCCCGTGCAGCATGATGATCAGGAATTTCTGCAGCCGGCCAGCCACCGACCAGGTGTCGGACAGCAGCAGCTTGACCAGTGATTTCTCCTTGTCCGGGGATCGGCCCCAGAACAACGATACCGGTACGATCTGCACATCCTTTTCCGGGTGTTCCAGGCCATAGCGCACCAGTGCCTGAAACTGGGCGGTGGGGACCGGCGTTTGCCGCGACTGGAACATTCCGCCAATGCGGCGGTAGAGGAAAAAGAAGGAGTGTGCCGGGCCATTCTTGACCGGCAGGCTGGACTCTGCCCCGGGCAAATCGGCCCTGAGCACCTCCTGCTCAAGGACCAGGCGGCTGGACATGGAGCTGTATTGCAACACATAGCAAACAGGCGTGTCGGGATCGAGCCCGAGTGCTTCGCGCCGGTTACCACTGACATCCGTTCGAACCCACAAAAACAGAATCTTGCGGAAAACAGTGAGGATCAGGCTGCGAAGGGCCTGGAAAATTCGCATAAGGTGTTGCTCCGGTTTCCAAAACAGGCGCTAAGTTTACTTGGTTGTAGTCACAGCGCAAAGCCATCCCGGCGTTCTGCCAGCCGGTCTGGTGTGATACATTTTCGGCGATAAGCATCGTCCCGAACCCGGGGCCTCTCCACCCACTGCTGCAGGATACGCTCTATGACAACCTGGATACCCGGCTGGTCCACCCGTGCTCCGGAGCCGGATAGCCCGGTGCTCGCCATCCGGGGTAGCGCTGTGTTGCGGATCAACGGCGACTGGTTGAGCCCGTGGCAGCAGGTGCGGCCGTTGGTCTCCGGGGCTGTGGAGCCGGTTAACCTGGGGCAGTGGGGAGGCCAGCCGTGCTTTGTGGTAGAGGCGGATTCCGGTTTCGAGGGCGACCAGGAAGAGGTCCCGCTGCGAGACGCCATCCTCGGCATGCCGGGCGCACCCACCGAAATGCTGAGCACCGCCTTCCAGGTCTGGCAGTGGTGGCGGGATCACCGCTACTGCGGCCGTTGTGGTGGTGTTACCGGCCTGCATGCGCTGGAGCGAGCCCGCTGGTGTGAGCCTTGCGGCATTCCCTGGTATCCCCGTGTGGCGCCTTGCGTCATCGTGATGATTCGACGGGACGATCGCATGCTTTTGGCCCGATCGTCCCGGGTAAAGCGGCATTTTTACAGTCTGATTGCCGGCTTTGTGGAACCAGGCGAGACGCTTGAGCAGGCCGTGGTGCGGGAAGTGAAGGAAGAAACCGGCCTGGACGTGAACAACATTCGCTACAGTACGTCTCAGCCCTGGCCCTTCCCGCATCAGTTGATGATGGGCTTTTTTGCGGATTACTGTGGCGGGGAACTGGTCTTACAGGAGGACGAACTGGCCCATGCTGACTGGTTCCTGCCGAGTGACATGCCGCCCGTGCCACCGGTGACTACCATTGCCGGACGCCTGATACGCGACATGGTCGAGGCATTGCAGGAGCCCGGCCAATGAAACTGCCGGGCCGGGGCCGCTGATCATGCCGCGCATTCTGGTTTTTGATTCCGGTATCGGCGGGCTGAGTGTGGCCGCCTGTATCCGTCAGCGGCTTCCTTCGGTGGAGCTGGTGTACGTGGCGGACAACGCTGGCTTCCCCTATGGTGATCAGCCAGAGCCGACGGTTATCGGGCGTTGCCGAACACTGATCGCTGCGGCGTTACAGGCTTTTCCCTGTGATCTGATCGTGGTTGCCTGCAACACCGCCAGTACCGTTGTGCTGCCCGAGCTGCGGGCCATGACCCGGATTCCGGTGGTGGGCGTGGTGCCCGCGGTGAAACCGGCCGCGGCGTGCAGCCTTAATCGCCGCATTGGCGTGCTGGCCACACCGGCGACCGCACGCCGGCCTTACCTGGATGGTCTGATCCGGGAATTCGCCAGTGACTGCCGGGTCGAGCGCATCGGTCACCCATCTCTGGTTCACTGGATTGAAGGTGCGGTAACCGGCAAGGCAATTTCGCAGCCGGCATTAAGTGACGCATTGCAGCCGTTCCGGGACAGCGGGGTGGATACGGTGGTGCTGGGATGCACCCATTATCCGTTGATTCGCCCACAGCTTGAGGCCTGCCTGCCCGATGTGCGTTTCTGGGTGGATTCGGGCGACGCTATTGCCCGTCGTTCGGAATGGCTGCTGGAGCAACAGGGAGCTCTGGTGTCGTCATCGCCCGGTGCCGGGCCGCCAGTCAGGGCGGTGCTGTTTTCCGGGCCCGTGCCCAGCGGGTTGACGGCGTATATGACCAATATGGGGCTGGCCCCGGCGGAGGTTTGTGGCCCATGGCCCGGCGCGCAGGGTATTACAGCAACCGGGTCAGTCTGAACATGGCGAGGAACTCCAGCGCAGGGATGGTCCTGCGGTGGCAGCAGTAGGTCTTGAAGTTGTCACCGCGAAAGCGCGACTTGGTGAATTCCAGTCCTTTGAAATTGTATAGGGAGTTCCCTTTTTCGTAGAGGCCATGGAGAAGACGTTTGAGCGGCCGGCTTTCCTGATGCTCGGTGGCCGGGTCCAGTGACAGGGGAATCAGTCCCAGATCCAGATAGGGCACGCCCTCTGCCTTGAACACGTCCATGGCGTGTGCCATCAGCGTGTAGAAAATGCCCTGCCGGAAATCCGCGTTGGCCCGTGAAATGTTGGGCACATAACTGATGATCTCGTTGTTGCGGTAGATCGGATCAAAATAGATAAAGCCCACGGCTCTGCCACCCTGGTAAGCATAAAAGTGGCGCTCGTTTTCACGGTAGTCCATTTCCATCGGGCGAATCAGAAAGCGAATTTCCTTGCTCTTGCACTTCCGGGTGCGAATCCACGCGTCGGAGATCTCCCGAGTGTGATCATCGCTGAACCGTTCCTTGACACTGATGCCGTTCTTCTCGGCCTGGTTCAGGGCGGTGCGCAGAATCTGCTTTTTCTTGCCGCTCACTGACCAGTCCTGCAGACGGATCCGTGACTCGCTGCCAAACTGGGTACCGAACAGACCAAAGCGCAGATGAAGGAAATCCACCACGGCCTTGGACACCTGGATATAACAGGCGTTCGGAAAACGGGTATGGAACTGTTCCAGGATCACCGCAAAATTTTCCGGGGCGCAGACCGGGTCCGACAGCACGAAGGTGCCCCCCCACTTGCGCATGTAGGCAACATAACCGATGCCCGGCACATCAAAGTACTTCATACCAGGCTGAAGAGTGGAGAAAGACTGCGAGTGCACGCCGTACTGTTTCAGATAGCCGACACGCTCAGCAAAGCTGAGAGCGCCTGCATCGAGCGCGCGGATTCCGTCCAGTGGAAGAATCTGGTCTGACATGGTGATGCTCCCCGATGTGTTTTTGTTCAGAGCATGGTTTGCGGGTGCCGGTTATGCCTGCTTCTGCCCAAGGATTGACCAGTAGCAGTTCATATTCAGAAGCTTGAAGTGCTTCTTCTCGGTGACCTGAAGCCCCAGACGCTGCATGTGCTCGGGGTAGTTGTAGATCTTGTGGAATGCGTTGTTGGCAAACAGCCAGAAGATGAAGACCGCCATGTACCAGTACATTTTCTTGAACAGCCGGGCGATCAGGTTGCCGGTGGGGTAGCAGAAGTCGCCCACGACCACTTTGGCGTCGGCTTTGCCGAGACGGATGAGGTGCTCCAGTACCCGTACCATCATGGTTTCGTCAAAGACATTGAGGAAGAAGTTGGCCACCACCATGTCGTATTGCTCGAACTCATCCACTTTCATGATGTCGCTGTGGATGCGACGAATGGTCAGGTGCGGCGCCTCTTTCTCCTGCGCCCCACCAAACTTGCGCAACATGGTTTCCGACAGATCAACCACGGTGACGTCGGCGCCCAGTTCCGCGGCACGGATGGCATCGCGGCCATGACCCACGCCGGCAAAAAGAATGCGGGCGCCCGGGCGAATGGTTTCCACGTCGAGCATGGCGGTTTTGCAGCGGTGAATGTTCTTGCCGCTGTAGAGGTTGCTGAGGAAGTCGTAAACCGGGCCGATGTATTTGTACTTGTCGCGCATGGTGACTGCTGCCTGTTCAGATCCTGTGGTTTGCTGTCACCGTTGTTGTGATTGTTGGCTCGACTGCCTGTCGGCTTTCCGGTGACAACGCCTGCGTGCTTTCACTCTGTTCGTGAACTCACTCTAGTGAAGGCGTTTGGGCAAATATGTGCAGCACCGCGCATTTCCGGATACACAAAGTAACGCAAAGAAATACTTTGCAAACCAAGTCAACATTTATAATCAGATTGTCCGACAATGTATCGTCAGAAAAGGGTAATCGGATTATCGGGTAAGGTCGGGCGCAAGAAGGTGCGACTTTGGCGGTCAGGTGGCCAGGTTTTTCAATCACGTCAGCCTGCGTGCTGGGACTGGCATGTTACTGGCAGCAACGGTGATACATCGCTGCTACGTTATGAGGCGCTCAATCGGAAATGTGCACTGATGGGGCGCGCGCCGTGCATCACTCGCGCCGCTCCCTGATGTTTTTGTGGAGCAGTTGTCGGGGGCGCTGTCAGGTTCGGACGCCGACGACTCCTGACGTCAAATCTTCTGCATTCCTCGTTCCATTCTCTTCCCATTCCGGCCGGAATGATCCTTATTTTTTCGTCATTTTATTTACTCTTTATGTAGCGTAACTTTGCTCTGTGTCACCGCATCGTCATGGAAGTCGTGCAAATATTAACCTCATTATTTCGAATGATGGCCCGCTTAATGCAGTGCATTAACCAGTGTCTCTGATGGAGAGATACCAGGTGGCTCGGGGCCGGACAAGAGCATTCGTGGCCATAGATTGTTAAGAGAAGGAGTTCCCGGCATGGCAGATCAGCATCAAACTTCAGCATCATCATCCACCGTTCTTGAGCAGCTGCGTGGCAAACACGTTCTGGTGACCGGTACCACCGGCTTTCTTGGTAAGGTGGTGTTGGAGAAACTCATTCGCGCAGTACCGGATATCGGCGGCATTCACCTGCTGATCCGGGGCAACAAGCGCCACCCTAACGCCCGCGATCGTTTTGTCCACGAGATCGCTACCTCCTCGGTGTTCGAGCACCTTCGCAAGGAAGACAACGATGCGTTCGAAACCTTTCTCGAGGAGCGGGTGCATTGCATCACCGGTGAGGTGACCCAACCCCGTTTCGGATTGCCGGCAGAGCGCTTTACCGCGCTCGCTAACCGGGTGGATGCGTTCATCAATTCTGCCGCCAGTGTGAATTTCCGGGAGGAACTGGACAAGGCCCTGACCATTAATACCCTGTGTCTGAATAACGTGGTACAGCTGGCCCGGCTGAACCGGAAAATGGCGGTTATCCAGGTGTCCACGTGTTATGTGAATGGCAAGAATTCCGGACAGGTCACCGAGTCGACCATCAAGCCAGCGGGTGAGGACATCCCCCGCAGCAATGCCGGCTATTACGAGATCGAGGAGCTGGTGCGTCTGCTGGACGACAAGATTGCCGACGTCCGCTCCCGTTATTCGGGCAAGGTACTGGAAAAGAAGCTGGTGGATCTGGGCATTCAGGAAGCCAACCGCTACGGCTGGAGTGATACCTACACCTTCACCAAATGGCTGGGTGAGCAGCTGCTGATGAAGGCTCTGGATGAGCGCGCGCTGACCATTGTCCGGCCGTCGATTATTGAAAGTGCACTGGAGGAACCGGCGCCGGGCTGGATTGAAGGTGTGAAGGTGGCCGACGCCATCATTCTGGCCTACGCCCGCGAGAAGGTCACTCTGTTCCCGGGCAAGCGCAGCGGCGTGATTGACGTTATTCCGGTGGATATGGTGGCCAACGCCATTATCCTCTCGCTGGCGGAAGCGCTTGCCGAGACGGCGCAGCGGCGCATCTACCAGTGCTGCAGCGGAAGCAGCAATCCGATCACCCTGGGCGAATTCATCGATCACCTGATGGCCGAATCCCGGTCTAATCATGCCGCCTATGATCAACTCTTCTATCGTCGGCCCACTAAGCCGTTCATCGCCGTTAACCGCAAGCTGTTTGATGTGGTGGTCGGCGGAATGCGGATACCACTGAGTGTGACCGGGCAGGTGATGAAGTTGCTGGGTCAGAACCGTGAGCTGAAAATGCTGCGGAATCTGGATACCAGCCGCTCCCTGGCCACCATTTTCGGGTTCTATACCGCTCCGGATTACATCTTCCGTAACGATGCGCTGCAGGCGCTGGCGTCTCGCATGGGCGAGCTGGACCGGATGTTGTTTCCCGTGGACGCACGGCAGATCGACTGGGCCGTTTATCTGCGCAAGATCCACCTGGCAGGGTTGAATCAGTACGCGCTTACGGAACGCAAGCTCTCCAGCCTGCGTTCCGCCAAAACTCGCCAAAAAGCCGCCTGATCCGGTCCGCGGGCCCGGTCTGTAAGCCGGGCTCGCGGCTCTCTCTTGCCTTTCTGCTCCTCCCGGGTGCCCCGCCTTGCGGTTCGTGTTGCCGCAGCTATCCTATGTTCAGACTCCCACACAACGTGATTAGCCGTTGTTTTTGTGTGGCTTTAGTGGCTGTCTCGTAGAAAAGTTCAGTCTCATTAGGACGTTAGTCTAATTCATTGTGTGGTGGCACACATGTTGAACTACCAGCAAAATCACAATGACAAAATACTCTAAACCATAGGGGGAGCACAATGACTGAGAAACAGGTCTATCCGGTGAGTCCGGACGTTGCCAAGCACGCGCTGCTGAACCGTGACCAATACGAGCAGATGTATCGGCAATCCATTGAAGATCCCGACGCGTTCTGGGCCGAGCACGGTAAGCGGCTGGAGTGGATCAAGCCGTTCAGCAAGGTGAAGAACACCACGTACGATTACGACAATCTCTCGATCAAGTGGTTCGAGGATGGCGAGCTGAACGCCTCCGCCAACTGCCTTGACCGCCACCTTGACGCCCGTGGTGACCAGACCGCGATCATTTTTGAAGGTGACGACCCTGCTGATTCCCGTCATGTCAGCTATCGCGAGTTGCACGAAGAAACCAGTAAGTTCGCCAACGCCCTGAAAGGCCTGGGCGTCAAGAAAGGCGATGTGGTCACCATCTACATGCCGATGATTGTGGAAACCGCTGTGGCGATGCTGGCCTGTGCTCGTATCGGCGCGATTCACTCGGTGGTGTTCGGTGGCTTCTCGCCAGAGGCGCTGGGTGCCCGTATTGCCAACGGCAAATCCCGCTTTGTGGTGACCGCCGATGAAGGGGTTCGGGGTGGTCGCAAGATCCCGCTCAAGAAAAACGTTGATGCTGCCCTGAAGAATGACGACGCCGCCAAGGTCGAGAAAGTGGTCGTGGTCAGCCGTACCGGTGGCGATGTGCCCTGGAACGACAGCCGTGACGAGCGTTACGAAGACCTGATGAAGACCGCATCGGCGGACTGCAAGCCAGAGCCCATGAACGCGGAAGATCCGCTGTTCATGCTGTACACCTCGGGGTCGACTGGCGCGCCCAAGGGTGTCCTGCACACCACTGGTGGCTACATGGTGTATGCCTCCATGACCCACCAGTACGTGTTTGACTACCATGATGGCGATGTTTACTGGTGCACGGCGGACTTCGGTTGGGTGACCGGCCACAGCTACATCCTGTATGGCCCGCTGGCTAACGGTGCCGTTACCGTGTTGTTCGAGGGCGTGCCTAATTACCCGGACAGCTCCCGTATGGGTCAGGTGGTGGACAAGCACAAGGTCAATATCCTGTACACCGCGCCGACCGCGATCCGGGCGCTGATGGCCGAAGGCGAGTCCTGCATGAACGGCACCAACCGCAACAGCCTGCGCCTGCTGGGCTCGGTGGGTGAGCCGATCAACCCGGAAGCCTGGGAGTGGTATCACCGGGTGATCGGTAACAGCCAGTGCCCGATCGTGGATACCTGGTGGCAGACCGAGACCGGCGGCATCCTGATTTCGCCCTTGCCCGGCGCCATTGACCTCAAGCCGGGCTCGGCGACCGTGCCCTTCTTTGGTGTGAAGCCGGCACTGGTAGACAGCAATGGTGAGATCCTGGAGGGCAAGACCGAGGGTAATCTCGTGATTCTTGACAGCTGGCCGGGCCAGATGCGTACCATTTATGGCGACCACGAACGCTTCAAGCAAACCTACTTCAGCGCCTACAAGGGTATGTACTTCACCGGCGACGGTGCCCGTCGCGATGAGGATGGCTACTACTGGATTACCGGCCGTGTGGACGACGTGCTGAACGTGTCCGGCCACCGCCTTGGTACCGCTGAGGTCGAGAGCGCGCTGGTTTCCCACGAGAAAGTGGCCGAGGCGGCCGTGGTTGGCTACCCCCACGAGATCAAGGGCCAGGGCATCTATGTCTATGTCACTCTGGTGCAGGGGCAGGAGCCATCTGACGAGCTCAAGAAAGAGCTGGTTCAGTGGGTGCGCAAGGAAATCGGTCCGATCGCCTCTCCGGATGTGATCCAGTGGGCGCCGGGATTGCCGAAGACGCGCTCCGGCAAGATTATGCGCCGCATTTTGCGTAAGATTGCCGCTAACGAGCACGATCAGCTGGGCGATACCTCCACTCTGGCAGACCCGGGCGTGGTGGACGATCTGATCAGCAGTCGTGCGTTCAAATAAGGTCTGTCAGCAGGCCAGAAATCTGTGAGGAATCCGTTGAATGGCACAAACAATTATCGTCGCTGATGATCACCCGCTGTTTCGTGCAGCTCTGAAGCAGGCGGTCAATCAGGCGGTTCCTGATGCGCAAACGGTTGAGGTTGACAGCATCAAGGCGCTGCAGGCGGCGGTGGAGTCACACCCGGATGCGGATCTGGTGTTGCTGGATCTGAATATGCCGGGTGCCCACGGCTTCTCGGGGCTCGTGTTCATGCGCGGGCAGTACCCGGGGTTGCCGGTGGTGATTGTGTCAGGCTCGGAGGAGATGCAGGTGATGCGCCGTTCGATCGATTACGGGGCGTCGGGTTTCATTCCTAAGTCGGCGCCGCTGCCGACCATCACCGAGGCGATTCAGGCGGTCCTGGAGGGGGATGTCTGGTTGCCAGCAGGGGTGGCGGACAAGATCGAGCGGATGCATTCGGACATGACGGATTTCTCCGAGAAGCTGGCCTCGCTGACGCCGCAGCAGTTCCGGGTGCTGGGTATGCTCGCTGAGGGGCTTCTGAACAAGCAGATTGCGTATGATCTGGATGTGTCGGAGGCGACCATTAAGGCGCACATTACGGCGGTGTTCCGGAAGCTCGGGGTGCGGAACCGGACCCAGGCGGTGATCGCGATTCAGCAGATGGAGATCGATCCATCGGATCAGTCGTTGTCTGGCAGTTGAGCTGACCTGGTTTGGGATTATGAAACGGGGAGCCTTCGGGCTCCCTTTTTTTATGCCCTTGAATAGCGCTCGTGCGCTGGAGTCAGCGCCGGTCGGGCCAGACCCGCCCGACGCCTTGAACTTCTGCGAAGGTTTTTCATTTATTTCGGTACATCTGTACGCGTATTTTTCAGAAGTCATTAAAAATTAATCTATCTGCCATTGTTATTGGCTCTTTCATTCTGTAAATTCGGCTCACACATGTACGCTCAAATTAATAACGGCGTAACGGACAATTTTATTTTCAGAATGAAAGGTGACGAATGAACGCTGCTGTGAAACCCGAATCGATGGGTAATGCCGTGTTTGGACAACCCGATGAGCGTGAGCTGCGGGACAGAATGAAAAAGGAGCTGCCGGCGGATACTTTCCAGGCGCAGACCTGGCGGGTGATCTGGTTTCTCCCGTTGCAGTTGATTATCTGGGGAGGCATCGCGGCGATTCTGCTGGCGGGCTTGCCGTGGTATGCCAATCTGGGGCTGGGTTTGTTGGTGGGGCACACCATCGGTGCTCAGGCATTGCTGGCGCACGAGGTACTGCACGGTGCCCTGGGCATGAGCAAACGTTGGCAGAATGTCTTCGGCTGGCTGGGTTTCGGCCCGATGATTGTGCCCCCGGAGTTCTGGCGCAAGTGGCACAACGTGGTGCATCACGGTAACACCAACACCGGTGACTCCGATCCTGACAGCTTTGGTACGCTGCGCCGTTACAAGACCGATCCCAAACAGAAGAAGTTCACCAAACTGGCGCCAGGGTCAGGCACCTGGTACAGCTATCTGTTCCTGACTTACTCGTTCACGTTCCACGCGCAACTGGTGCTGTGGTTCCAGGCCAAGCGGCGTAAGCAGTTTCAGGGGCTGGACCGCGGCAAAGCGATTCGCCAGACGTTCTACTGTATGGCCGCGTGGGCGGTACTGGCGGTGATCTCGGGGCCGTTGGCGTTGTTTACCGTGTTGATTCCGTTCATGGTCGCCAATGCGCTGGGGCAGGGGTACATCCTCACCAACCATTTCCTGCGTCCGCAGACCGCAACCAATAACCCGCTGGACAACTCCATGAGCCTGCGCAGTAATGCGCTTCTGGATCGCCTGCATTTTCGCTTCAGCCACCATGTGGAGCACCATTTCTTCCCGAAGATGGGGCATAACATGGCACCCAGGGTGCGTAAGTGGCTCGAGGACAATCATGGCGAACGTTACATGGCCATGCCCCATGGCACGGCGCTGAAGCTGCTGCATACGACGCCACGGGTTTACAAGTCGTCCACCGAGTTGGTGGATCCGAATCATCCGGAGCGGGTATTTGATTTGTTGCCGTTGCAGCGAGAGTTTGCGGCGAGTAATCGTCGTTAATCAGGGGGTGTCGGATTACGCCGGAGGCTAATCCGGCTTGCTCCCGGCATACCCCAGTTCCTTGTCCACCAGATTGAACAGCTCCTCGCCACCATGCCAGCGGTCAAAGTTCTCCAGGAACTGGTCGGTGAGGGCACGTTTCCAGCCGATGAAATCGCCGGCCATATGGGCGGTCATGATGACATTGTCCATGTCCCACAATGGGTGATCTTCGGCCAGGGGTTCTTCCTCGAACACATCGAGGCCAGCACCGGCGATCTCGCCACTGCGCAATGCTTCAATCAGATCATCGGTTTTGACGATGGGGCCGCGGCCAATGTTGATGAGACGGGCGTGGGGGCGCATGGCCTTGAAGGCCTTGCGGTCAAACAGCCCTTCGGTCTGGGGCGTTAACGGCGCGGCGATGACCACGTAGTCAGCCAGCGCCAGCTGCTCGAACAACTCCTCGTTGCTGTGTACGGCAATAAAGTCCGGGTCGTCACGGCGGGTCTTGCGGGCAATGCCGTGGGGTTTCATGCCGATGGCGCTGACCAGGCGGCCGATCTGGCGGCCGATGGAGCCGGCGCCTACCACCAGCACCTGATTGCCCTGCGCCCGTTCGGTGTCCCGGTGCTGCCATTTGTGGTCCAGCTGCAGGCGGATTGAGCGGGGGAAGTCCTTGGCGAACATCAGAATGGTGCAGAGCACGTACTCGGCAATGGTGCGGTCGAAAATGCCGCGAGCATTGGTCACCGTTACCTGGCCTTTGGTCAAGGCCGGGAACATCAGCGCGTCTACCCCGGCACTGGTGGCGTGAATCCATTGCAGCTTGTCGGCGGCGGGCCAGGCCGCTTCCAGGGCTTCGGTGCGGAAGTCGGTCACCATCATCACATCGGTGCCGGGCAGGGTGTCTTTCAGAGTCGGTTCGTCATAGGCAAACCGTACCGTGGCCCTTGCCCGCAGTGCGTCCATGCCCGGGGGTTCCTGTTCCCCCGGTGCTGTCAGAACGGTTACGACCGGTTTGCTGTGTTGAGTCATCTTTCCTCCGCGGACCTGTTACCTGGAATCGGGGTGCCGGTGGCTGGTTGCCTGGCGGTGTAACCCTGTCTGTCACAGTCTGGTTTGCGGGGCGCGGGCGGTCAACCTGAGTTCGTCAGACAAAGGGATATGAGCGCTGCAAACAGGCAATGTCAGGCGGCGTGGAATCTTTCTGAGGTTATGTCTTGTACGCCCCCTCCATACTGGCTAACCTGCAGGAGTAGCTTCTTTTTTGCGCTGTTCGCAGGAGGTAGATTTATGGCAGAAGCCGCCAACAACGACACTGGCCAGTCCAAGCCGAGAAAGGTGAAATACCGTAACTCCAAGGCCAGTTGGAACCCTGCCATGCAAGCCGTGCCGGTGCCCGGCATTCGTCGCATGGTGAATATGGCGGCGACCATGAAGGATGTGATTCATCTTTCCATCGGTCAGCCAGACCTGCCGACACCCAAGCATGTCATAGATGCCTATGTTGATGCCCTGCATGCCGGGCAGACAGGCTACACCATGGACGCCGGGCTGCCGGAGCTGCTGGTGGCGCTGCGGGATTACTACGGCAAGCGCTATAACCGCAAGCTGACCCGCGACAATATTCTGATCACCAGCGGTGCGACCGAGGCCATGTATCTGGCGATCTCCGCCACGTCGGCGCCGGGCCGTCAGTTTATCGTGACCGATCCTTCTTTCCTGCTTTACGCACCGCTGATCCGGATGAACGGTGGCGAGGTCAAGTTCGTGCCCACCCACGCCGAGAATAACCATCAGCTCGATCCGGACGAAGTGATCCGGGCCATGGGCCCGCGCACCTTCGCGCTGATTCTGAACAACCCCAACAATCCGACCGGTGCGGTTTACCCCCGCAGCACGGTGGAGACCATTCTCGAAGAATGTGCGTACCGTGGCATCCAGGTGTATGCGGACGAAGTCTACGACCACCTGATTTTTGATGACGAGGACTTTGCCAGTGTCCTCAACTGCTCGATGGACCTGGATAACATCATGTGCATCAGCAGTTTTTCAAAAACCTACAGCATGGCCGGACTAAGAGTCGGCTGGGTGATCGCCAGTCAGGCCGCCATCAAGTCCTTGCGGCGCTTTCACATGTTCACTACCTCGGTGGCCAATACGCCCTCGCAGTTTGCCGGCGTGGCAGCACTGACCGGTGATCAGCAATGCGTCAAAGATATGGTCGACATCTACCGGGAACGTCGCGACAAGGTGGTTGAACTGATCGAACAGACACCGCACCTGACCGGATATAAGCCTGGCGGTGCCTTTTTTGCGTTCCCGGATCTGCCGCGCCATGTCGACGGTTCCGATCTGGCATTGCGCATGCTCAAGGAAACCGGGGTGTGCATGGTGCCGGGCGATGCCTTCGGTGAACACTGCACCAACGCCGTGCGCATCAGTTTTTCCACCACCTGTGAGAAGCTTGAAGCAGCGTTTGACCGGGTGATTCCATGGATGGCCAAACAACAGTTCTGAGGTAGACATGTCAGCCCTGGACTCGGTTCTGATTCAATGCCCGTACTGCTGGGAGATGCTGGATATCAGCGTCGATCCCTCAGTACAGGCGGAACAGGAATACGTGGAAGATTGCCAGGTCTGCTGTCAGCCTATTTTGTTGAAGGTGTGGATGGACGATGACCTGACACCTCACGTGGAAGCCTGTGCGGAAAACAGTTAGGGGCTTCCTGACAAATCCTTAACCTTCCCGATCGTCGGGATGGCATAGTCTACCCCTCTTGAATTCGTGTTCACTCCGGAGAAATGTGCATGTTCGCCAAGCGGTCCTCTGTTTTATCGGCCTTGATGATACTGGCCGTCACCCTGATCAGTGGCTGTGCCACATTGTCCCCGTATTCCATCTCGGAGGGTGAGCTGGAACGGCACCTTCAGGATGCTGTGGCTACCTTTGACCGGGATCAGTTGCAGAGCGGTTCACCTCTGAGCCTTAGTCTCAGTAATGCGGATATCACTCTCGGACCGGACGGTCGTGACGTTGCTGTGATCGACCTTGGCGGGCAGGTGGCACTCAATGCGCTGATGACCAGGCTCCCGGTCGATATTTCCCTGAAAGTCGAGGGTGCGCCGGTCTATGACGCCAAGGAAAAGGCCGTATACATTCGTCGCCTGCAGCTGCTGGATAGCAGCATCGACTCGCCGTTCTTCAAGGGTGATCTCAAGCCGGTCACCGACACGGTGATGCGGGCGGTGGCGCAAATGCTGGAGACCATGCCGGTGTACCGTCTCGACGAGACGGATTTCGCCCAGCGGATGTTCGGCATGGTACCGATGGATGTGCGGGTCGCCCCCGGGCGACTGGAATTTGTGATGTCTGAATAGTCCCCGTGCCACCTGGCCCGGGGGTATGTGGGTCAGGCCAGGCGACGGCAGATTGCGTCGCCGATCTCACGGGTTCCTCGCTGGGCGCCGGCATTCTCTGCCAGATCGGCGGCCACCGCTTCAAACAGTGCCTTGCCAGCGGCGTCCACGGCCGGGTCCCTGCGGCCCAGCCAGTCCAGCATACGGGCGGTGGTGAACAGCATGGCGGTGGGATCCGCCAGACCCTGGCCGGCAATATCCGGCGCGCTGCCGTGGGTGGGCTCAAACATCGAGGGCATGTCCGGATCGGTCGGGTTCAGGTTGCATGAGGGTGCAACGCCCATCCCCCCGGACAGCACTGCCGCCAGGTCGGTCAGGATGTCGCCCTGCAGGTTGCTGGCCACCACCACATCAAAAGCCCAGGGGCTTTGCACAAACTTCATGCAGGCCGCATCCACCAGTTCGTGGTGGGTGGCCACGTCCGGATATTCCCGACTGATCTGCTCAAACGCCTCGCTGTACATGTCCCCCCAGTAACGCAGCGCATTGCGCTTGGTGACCAGGCACACCTGGCTGTTGCAGGTGCGGCCGTCGAGGGTCCGGAACTGGCGAGGGCGGTCCTGCTGTGAGCGCTCCCCGGCACGCTGGCGCGCCTGCTCGAAGCCGTAACGGATAATGCGGTCGGTGGCGCGGCGGGTAAACACCTCCATCTGCGTTGCGACTTCGTCCGGCGTGCCTTTGCGCAGGCGACCACCCTGGCTGACGTATTCGCCCTCACTGTTTTCGCGAATGACCAGCATGTCGATGTCTTTGGCACGCTCATCGGCGAGATACTGCCGTGCGCCAGGCAGCAAGCGCGCGGGTCGCTCGCAGACCCACTGATCAAAACCCTTGCGCATGTCCAGCAGCGGTGCAAGCGAGATGCTGTCCGGCAGCAGGTAGCGTTGCGGGTCATCCAGCGGCCCCGGATCGCCGAGGGCGCCGAGAAGGATGGCATCGAACGCCTTGAGCTGGTCCAGCGCATCTTCCGGCATGGACTCGCCATGTTCTTCATGCCAGGCGTGGGAGGGCCAGGGAAAGCGTGTCCACTCCAGGGCGAGGTTGTGCCTGGCCCGAAGGGTTTCCAGGCAGCGCACTGCCTCGGCGACCACTTCCGGGCCGATACCGTCCCCGGGGGTGACTGCGATTCGCGATTTCTGAGCCATTCAAAAACTCCTGTTGGCGTGATCATCGTCGTGCACTGTATGTGTCAGTGTAGTCATGTGGGTTGCGGATGCCAGAGCTTTACGTCATCGATCTTTTACCGGGACGAGCTGCGCAGCGATAGTGAAAACGGGGTAGCGTTTCCAAATGCAGTTTGCCCGGCTATGGGTAATGAAGGAGTGTCAGTGAATCAGTCAGCCATCCTGTTTGATGAGTCCCATTGTGAGCAATGTGCGTACGGCGAAGGGTTGGACTTCTCCTTCTCGTTCGCCTTCCAGCCCATTGTGGATGTCACCACCAGAACGGTCTTTGCCTATGAGGCGCTGGTGCGCGGGCGCCAGGGCGAGGGAGCTCTGAGCGTACTGCAGCGGGTCAATGAGCAGAACCGCTATTCGTTTGATCAGATCTGCCGCGTCAAAGCGGTCAAGCTGGCGGCCAAGCTCGGCATGGAGCCGAAGCTCAGTATCAATTTCATGCCCAATGCGGTCTATCAGGCGGAGTATTGCATCAGGACCACGCTGGCTGCGGCAGAAACCTACAACTTCGACACCTCCAAGATCATATTTGAAGTGATCGAGGACGAGGAACTGGTCTCGGTCGAGCATCTCGCCTCCATCATCGCGGCGTACAAGAAGATGGGGTTCAGCACGGCCATTGACGACTTCGGTGCCGGCTACTCCCGATACAACATCATGATGGCCAGTCCCCCGGATCTGTTGAAACTGGATATGGCCCTGGTGCGTAACGTTGATCACGAACCGAATAAACAGGCTGTCGTGGCCGGCATCATCACCATGATGAGCATGCTCGGTGGTAGAATCATTGCGGAAGGTGTGGAAACCGAGAACGAATACGCCTGGCTGCGGTCTCAGGGTATTGCGCTGTTTCAGGGGTATCTGTTTGCCCGCCCGGCATTCGAGGCCCTTCCAGAACCTTATTTTCCGGATTGACTGACATCGAGGTCTCATCTTGCTCTATCGTGTAATCACCGTCGTTGGCGGACTTGTCTTTGTTATCGTCCTGTTTGGTCTGATCTGGTTTTTCTGTAAGCAGTTTCTGCTGCGTCAGGGCGTGAATGAGGGGACGTCTGACCGGGCCACCGTGCTGGCCACCTGGACATTCGCCGGTATCAGTGTCGGCATGATCTTCGCGGTGGTGGGGGCGTTCGTGCTTGGGCCATTTGCTTTCTACCGAACGCTTCAGGGGCAGGATGTTACGGTGTCCGGTGGCGCGGCTATCTGGTGGGGCTTTGGTATTGTGGCCCTGTCCCTGGGCATCACCGCTGCCGGTTTCCTCGGGTTTCTGGCTCTGGTCGGCGCCTACTGAGTCATCGCCTACGCGATCTGGCTCAGCTGCTCACGGAACCAGATCAGTGCAGGCTCCCGCTCGTAGGCCTTGTGCCAGTACAGATGCACGTCCAGATCCGGCAAGTCCGCCGGTGGAGTCAGAATGCGGATGTTGGCCCGCTCCGCAATGATGCGCGCATAGGTCTCGGGCATGGTTAACAGCAGATCTGTGCTCTCGACTACGCGGCAGGCCGCGTAATAATGCTGGCAGCGCAGGCGTATGTGACGCTGAACACCCAGCCGGGACAGCTCAAAATCCTCGATGCCCGGCCCCTCCGCGCGTGACGATACCAGCACATGGCGGGCGGCAATGTACCGCTCCATAGTCATCGCCTCCTCCGCCAACGGATGATCCTTTCGTGCCAGAACCACCAGCCGATCCTTGCGAAGGCGTTCGTGGGCGGTCTGGTTACTCACGGGTAACAGCACATCCACCGCAAAATCCAGTTTCCCTGCGGCCAGTTGGGTTTCCATATCCCGCCTCGGTATGCGCTGGCTGACAATTTCCAGTTCCGGATAGTCGGCCAGCCGCTGCATCAGTTGCGGCAGGAAGGTTGATTCCAGGATATCCCGTAGCGCGAGAGAGTACGTTTTGCGCTGGCTGGCAGGGTCGAAGGCGTGAAACTGATTAACCGCGCTCTGGATCTGCGTCAGGCCCGGGCGCATGGACTCCAGAAAGCGCCGCGCCAGGGGCGTGGGAATCATCTGGTTGCCCTGACGAGTGAACAGTGGGTCGTCAAAATGATCCCGCAAGCGTGACAGGGAGTGGCTGACGGCAGGCTGCGTCAGGTGCAATGCCCGCGCTGCCCGTGTCAGGCTGCCCTCCCGATAGATGGTGTCAAAAACGTTCAGGAGATTGAGGTCCAGCCGGTTCAGTGCCATGCCGAAGGCTCCGCTGCTTGAATAAGTACTGCTTATGATAAACGATAAGAATAATTCAGTCGCGTAATAGTGATGTGGCCCCTAGACTGGGTCAATGGCAAATGACCGGTGACGCGCATCGGTGCAAAAACGACGAGGGCAGGGTTATGGATTTCAACATTTCCGAGAAAGGTCAGGATTATCTCAACCGCGTGAAGCAGTTCATGAAGGATGAGATTTTCCCGATTGAGGAACAGTACCACCGGGAACTGGCAGCCCTGGATAACCGCTGGGTTGTGTTGCCGGTGATCAAGGAACTGAAGGCAAAGGCCAAAGCCCAGGGCTTGTGGAACATGTTCTTTCCGGACGAGAAAAATGGCTGTGGCCTGCTCAACTCCGACTACGCCCTGATTGCCGAGGAAACCGGGCGCAGCTTCATCGCGCCGGAAATCTTCAACTGCAACGCGCCGGACACCGGCAATATGGAAGTACTGATCCACTACGGTTCCGAGGAACAGAAAGCTGAGTGGCTGCCGCGCCTGCAAAGCGGCGAGATCCGTTCCGCATTCTGTATGACCGAGCCAGCCGTGGCCTCGTCTGACGCCACGAATATGGAAGCCACCGCGGTGGTGGAGGGCGACGAAGTCGTGCTCAATGGCCGCAAATGGTGGAGCACGGGCATCGGCCACCCCGACTGCAAAGTCGCGATCTTCATGGGGCTGACCGACCCGGATGCCCACAAGCACCGCCGCCATTCCATGGTGCTGGTGCCGCTGGATACCCCGGGAGTGAACATCGAACGCATGTTGCCGGTGTTTGGTGCCTACGATGAGCCCTATGGCCACGGCGTTGTCGCGTTCGAGAACGTGCGCCTGCCGAAGAGCGCCTTCATCGCCGGCCCCGGCCGTGGTTTTGAGATCGCCCAGGGACGTCTGGGCCCAGGCCGCGTGCACCATTGCATGCGGGCCATCGGTGCGGCAGAGCGCACACTGGAGTTGCTGATCAAGCGGGCCACTACTCGTGAGGCCTTCGGGCGGCCAATCGCCAAGCTGGGCGGCAATCCGGATATCATCGCCAATGCCCGTATGGCTATTGAGCAGGCCCGCCTGCTGACTCTGAAATGCGCTTGGGCACTGGATACCAAGGGTATCATGGGGGCGCTTCAGGAAGTCTCCATGATCAAGGCGGTGATTCCGTCCATGCTGCAAACGATTGTGGATCAGGCCATTCAGATTCACGGTGGGGCCGGGGTCAGTGATGACGACTTCCCGCTGACGCAGTTGTTCGCCTATGCTCGTGTGTTACGCCTGGCTGACGGGCCTGACGAGGTACACCGGGCGATGGTGGCCAGGCTCGAATTGAGAAAGTATAAGAACTGATAGTTCGGTGGCAGAGCGGGCGGCGCTGGCCTTCTGAAACACGCTGTGAATACGTCCATGTACGCTTGGCTTCGCCATCCATGGCTCCGCACAGTTTCAGAAGGCCAGCCCCGCCCACTCTCGTATACCTCCGAGTTAAGCTGACTAAACATCCAATACAACGGGAATCACCATGACACAAAGAGTATTTATCACGGGTGGCGCGAGCGGGCTGGGCCGTGCCATCGCACTGCGTTACGCCAAAGAAGGCGCCAAGGTCTGCATCGGCGACATTAACCCGGAGCAGGGCGTTGGCGTTGAGAAAGAGATTAACGCGGCGGGCGGCGAAGGCTACTTTGTGGAGTGTGATGTCCGCAGGCTGACCGATTTCGAGAAAGTCCGGGATGATCTGGTCAAGAAGTGGGGCGGTGTCGATGTGGTCGTGAATAACGCCGGCGTGGCATCGGCGGGGTCGATTGAAGACACCACCATGGCGGACTGGGAATGGATCCTCGATATCAACGTGCTGGGCGTGGTGCGTGGCTGCAAGGCGTTCACGCCCCAGTTCAAGCAGCAGGGTTCCGGCGCGTTTGTGAACGTGGCGTCGATGGCGGGGCTGATGCTGGCGCCGTTGATGGACAGCTACAATGTGACCAAGGCTGGCGTCATCGCTTTGTCTGAGACCCTGAGCCAGGAGCTGCGGGACGCCGGGATTCATGTGAGCTGTGTGTGCCCGGCATTCTTCCAGACCAATCTGACCAGCAGCATGCGCTCAGATATCCCCGGCATTCAGCAGAACGTGAACAAGCTAATGAAGCGCTCCACGATCACGGCTGAAGATGTTGCCGAGGATATTTTTCGCGCCGTTAAAGACAAGAATTTCTGGGTGCTGCCCCACGCCAAGGAACGTCGCATGTGGATGGTTAAACGCCACGCGCCCTGGGCCTTTGACTGGCTGATGCACCAGGAAAGCAAGCGCTGGATGAACAAGATGGGTGGCGGAAAAGCCTGATCGTGCTGCCGCTGACCGAGATTGAAAAGCTGACAGGAGAATCCTGAATGACCCAGATTGACCAGGCCGTGGACATTCGCGAAGGCGAGGAACTGGACGCCAGCGTTGTTGACCGCTTCATGAAGCAGGCCATTCCGGATCTGCAGGGTGAGCCCGCTATCCGCCAGTACCCCGGTGGCGCCTCCAACCTGACCTATCAGGTGGATTACGGTGACCGTTCCTTTGTGCTGCGGCGGCCGCCGTTTGGCAAGATCGCCAAGTCCGCCCACGACATGCTCCGCGAAGCCAAGGTGATGCGAGCGCTGAAGCCGGTCTACCCGTATGTGCCCGACATCATCGCCATCTGTGATGACCACGCTGTGCTGGGCTGCGATTTCTACGTAATGGAACGGCTCAAGGGCATTATTCTGCGCCAGGATTTTCCCAAGGATTTCGAGCTCAGTGAGGCAGACACTCGCAAGCTTTGTCTGAACGTGATCGACAAACTGGTTGACCTGCACACCGTGGACGCCGCCGCGGCAGGCCTCGACAAGCTGGGCAAGGGTGCCGGTTATGTCCAGCGCCAGATCGGCGGCTGGAGCGACCGCTTCCGCAAGGCCCGCACCGACGATGTCGGGGATTTCGAAGCGGTGATGAGCTGGCTCAATGACAAGATGCCGCAAGACATCGCCCAGGTGGTCATCCACAACGACTTCCGTTTCGACAACGTGGTGCTGAACCCGGACAACCCGTTTGAAGTGATTGGCGTACTGGACTGGGAGATGGCCACCATCGGCGACCCGCTGATGGATCTGGGTAACAGCCTTGCGTACTGGATCGAGGCGGACGACGATGGCCCGTTCCAGATGCTGCGGCGCCAACCCACCCACCGGCCAGGCATGCTGACCCGCAAGGAGGTGGTGGAGTACTACATGGACAAGTCCGGCTTCCGGGTCGACAACTTCGACTTCTATGAGATCTACGGCCTGTTCCGTCTCGCGGTGATCGTCCAGCAGATCTATTACCGCTTCTTTCACGGCCAGACCAAAGACAAGCGCTTTGCCGCGTTCGGTCACGCCGTCAATTACCTGGAAAAACGCTGCCAGCGTCTGATCACAGAGAGCTCTCTTTAATGGCGACGATTTATCTGATTCGTCACGGCCAGGCCAGTTTCGGTAAGGAGAATTACGACCAGCTTTCGCCCCGCGGATGGGAGCAGGGGCGGGTGCTGGGCCGCTGGCTGGCAGGCAAGGTACAGCCCAATGCAGTGTTTGGCGGCAATATGGAGCGCCACCGGGAAACGGTAGAGGCCATCGCCAGCGGTTTCGGTGACGCGCTGCCCGATATGCAGGCTGTTGAGGGTCTGAACGAGTTCGATCACATGCAGGTGGTTGAGCGTCTTCGCCCGGAGTGGGCGGACCGCCAGCGCATGGCTTCAGACCTGGCGGCGTTCCCGAAACCGGCGCGGGCGTTCCAGCAGGCCTTCGAGAAAGCCATGGCGCGATGGGTCGGCGGTGAGTTTGACAGCGATTACACCGAAACCTGGCCGGCGTTCCGTGCGCGGGTGATTGCCGCCCTGGACGCGCTGATCGAATACGCCGATGGTGGCGATACGCTGGTCTCCACGTCCGGCGGCCCCATCGCGGTGATTGCCCAGCACCTGCTTGAACTGAGCGACCAGAAAGCGCTGGAGATGAACAACGTCATCGCCAATACCAGCGTGTCCCGGGTTCTGCACTCCGGTCCTCGTCGCAATCTGGCGGTGTTCAACAACTACAGCCACCTGGAAGCGGAAGACCCCGCCCTGGTGACCTTCCGATAACGTATTGAGGTGACTATGAGCAACCAAGACCTGTTTGACCTGAGCGGCAAAGTGGCGCTGATTACCGGTGCCAGCCGCGGCATTGGCGAAAGCATTGCCCGCACCCTGGCGGCATACGGCGCCCACGTCATCTGCAGCAGCCGCAAGATTGACGGCTGTGAAGCCGTCGCCAGCAGTATCCGCGCGGCCGGTGGCAGTGCCGAAGCCTATGCTTGCCACATCGGTGAGATGGATCAGATTGAAGAGATCTGGGCACACATCGAGAAAGCCCATGGCAAGCTGGACGTTCTCGTCAATAACGCTGCCGCTAACCCCTATTTCGGCCCGGTAGAAGACACCGATATTGGGGCTTTCCACAAAACCGTGGACGTCAACATTCGCGGCTATTTCTTCATGTGTGCCCGTGGCGCGCAACTGATGAAGAAAAACGGCGGGGGTTCCATCGTCAACGTGGCGTCGGTCAATGGCGTTAACCCGGGCCATTTCCAGGGGATCTACTCAGTGACCAAGGCCGCCGTGATTTCCATGACCAAGTCGTTCGCGATGGAGTTGGGGCAGCAGAAGATCCGTGTCAATGCGTTGCTGCCCGGCCTGACCGACACCAAATTCGCCAGCGCCCTGACCACCAACGACGCCATCAAGAAGCAGGCCATGGCCCATATTCCCATGAAGCGGGTGGCCGATCCCAGTGAAATGGCCGGTACCGTGCTGTATCTGGCGTCCGGCGCATCCAGCTACACCACCGGTGCGTGCATCAACGCTGACGGCGGTTATCTGACCATTTAACCGGTCAGCTTCCGGCGACTTCGGGTTCCGGCGCACAGCTCAGGATTTCGAAGTCGCCGTTCAGTTCCTCTGCTCGGCCCTGCAGGTGAGCAAGGGTCGTGCGGTCGCCGGCCTGGATCAGCTCATGCATCAGGTCTGCCATGGCGACACGGCTCTCACGCATCATGGTTTGGTAGGCCTCGCCCCGTACCTCCTCTGAATTCAGAATCAGTACTTCCAGTTGCTGTGGAAATGTCGGTTCAGACCGATCCTCCAGCAAGTCCAGCAGCGCGAGTTGCCAGTTCCGGCGGCCCTGCAGCCAGATCTCGGTTTGTGCTCCCCGGCTGGCGGACCAGTCCCGCACGATGTTGTGCTGTTCTTCATTCAGGTCGCCCAGCCACCGTTCCACCCGTTCGGCGGTCCGTTTCGCCCGAGCTGCGGCGGTAGCCTGTGGGGAATCGGCAAGAAACTCCTGCTCCATGTCCTGCTGACTCTCTTGCATATTGGCGGCAAGCTCCCGGACCTGTTCATCGCTCAGGCTCGAAAGCAAGTTGACGGCCACCGGCGTGGCCTGCTCCAGCAGGCTGGGGAAGAAATCGAATAACTGGTTCTGGTGGTAGGTTACGGTGGTCTCGCTCGGTGGGCCGTCGGAGACATCCGCCTCCAGCTCGTCGAGCCAGGCGCGGTAGCGGGGCAGTTCTGCACTGCAGTGCCATTGCCTCAGGGTCTCGATATCGCGGTTGAGCTGCTGCTTCTGGTCGCCGGTGAGGGTAACGTAGTCTTCCACCCACCAGACGATGCCCCAGTCGGCGTAGCGGTAAGCCAGTTTGGTGGAGCTGCAGCCGGCGATCAAAATAACGACCAGAAGCGCCAGTAAAGTGCGTGTTGTGAGGGAACACTGGAAGATGCGCTGCACGCTGGGAAGGGTCAGGTGTCGGAAGTTCATAGCATGCCTGGGTCGGTAAAAAGTCGTATCGAATAAAGATTGCAAGCTCACTAGTATGTGAGGTCGTACTTTCTTTATTTACGATATGCCGGCGTTAACAGATGTGATCGCAGGCTTTCCCAGGAGCCATCATGCCTCGTGTTAAACCTGCCCGTATCCGCCAGCTTGTCTTCGGCTTTTATATGTCTGGCATGATGTCACTGCTGATGTCTGCCGTCATCACCTTTATCAACACCGGTGTCGACGCCGGCTTTGCCGGGCGCTGGGCTGCGGCCTTTCTTGTCGCATGGGCCGTTGCCTTTCCGCTGGTGACCTTTATCGCGCCAGTGGCAGCCAAGCTGACGGCACTCAGTACACGGCGACTCGACCGTGTCGGCGGGCAGGCCCACGGTCCTGAACCGTGAGCCTGTGATCAGCCTTTACATTCGACCTTCGATGTTACCGTTTTCGTCGGAAATCACGATTTCCACACGGCGGTTCTGTTGGCGCCCGGAGGACGTGTCGTTGCTGGCGACCGGGTATTCTTCGCCGTAGCCGTACGTTTCCACCCGGTTGCGGCTGATCCCCATGTCCACCAGAGCATCACGGACCGCTTCGGCTCTGCGCTCGGACAGTCCCTGGTTGTAGGACGCTTCGCCCGTGCTGTCGGTGTAGCCTTCTACGCGAACGCGACGCTCTTCATACTCCGACATAAAGTCTGCCAGGCGCGAAATGGTCTGCTCGCCGGCCGGCTTGAGGTCGGCCTTGTTGAGGTCAAACAGCACGTCCCCGAGGGTCAGGACCATACCACGGTCTGTCTGCTCCGCTTCCATTTCCTCCATGCGGGCACGAAGCATTTCTGCTTCCCGCCTTGCCTGTTCAGCCGCGGTGGAACTCATCTCCAGTTCCAGCTCCTTGCGGCGCGCCTCGGCTGATTGAATCTCTTCCTGCAGTTGTGCGCGACGGCCCTGCTCACGGGCAATCTCGCCGTGCCGCTTGGCAAGGTATGCCGCGTGTTCCACCGCAATGGTCTCTTCACCCTCTTCCAGAAGATTCTCGGCGCGGGCCAAATGATCTCTTGCGTTCCTGAGCTGGCGGTCGCCGCTGCGAGCGACATTGGGGTCGTTGCGAATTTCCTCGTAGATGCCGCGAGCCTCGCTCACCTTGTCATTCTCCGGCGGTGTGCTTGCGCAGCCGGCCATGAAGACAGAAAAGCCCACAGCCATACTGAGAGTCATGTTGCGCTTGTTCATAACAATCTCCTTTATCCGGTGCGGCCTTTACTGGCGGTCTTCGATGCGCTGGCGGAGTGCATCAATATTCCGGTTGATCTCTTCCACCGCCTGTTCTGCCTTGGCAGTGTTGGCACGGGCGCCCGACAGTTGGGCATCCACATCGGCCTGTTCCAGAAGTCGCTCCGCGTCCAGATATTCCTCGCGCTCAATCAGCTCTTCCGCGTCTGCGATCTTGTTCTGGGCCTGGTTAAGCAGCACCGGTTCGTAATCCCGGGCGTCCGAGGACACAGCCTGTTGCACCGAGGTTTCAGCAGCCCGCAATTCACTTTCGGGTGGCTCGCCTGAGCTGGCGCAGCCGCCCAGCACAATCATGGCGCACAGGACACCGGCGGTGCCTGCCTTCGAAGTATGCTTGTTCATGCACTATCTCCTTCCAGTGATGGGCAGTGACTGAGCGCTGCCGGAACGGTAGCCACCCTCTGGTACAGCTACGATCCAGAATCGACGGGTGACTCAGATGACTTACTTCACAGGAGCACACTACGAATAAGCGTAGCACCCGGTTTCGTAACGCACATGAAGGATTGGCAAGAAAATTGAAAGGAACCCGGCGGTTGCGCCGGGCTTATTGAATGTTGGTGTTGCCTTTGGCGCGGGACAGGGTAGTGCCGACCGGCGGACGGTGATGCAGAGAGTACAGAACGCGATCAAGAACGGCCTGGCCATTCCATGCCGGGTCGGTATTGACAATGCCAACGACAGCCCAGGTGGTGTTGCTGGCGTCGCGGGTGAAGCCGGCAATGGAACGGACATTTTCGAGATAGCCAGTCTTGATTCGCCCCTGGCCATCCATACCGACATTGCGCAGCCGCCGCGCCATGGTGCCATCCATCGCGATCAACGGCATTGAAGCCATCAGGTCGGCGGAGAACGGGCTGTTCCACGCATGCTGCAGAATCTGGGCGCCCTGGCGAGCGGTGATGCGACCGTGGCGGGTCAGGCCCGCGCCGTTATCGATGACCATGCCGGCGGTGTTAACGCCTTTGTTCTCCAGCCAGTCGTAGATCACGCGGATGCCGGCGGCGCGGTCATCATTTTCGCCTTCCGCCCGATGTTCGGCGCCCAGGGTCAGCAGTAACTGACGGGCCATGACGTTACTGCTCCACTTGTTGATATCCCGCACCATGGTGACCAGATCGGGAGAGGTGGTGCGTAACATCAAACGGGCATCCTCGGGCGTCTGGCCGCTGAGGTTGTCACCCGACACCGAGATGCCCATTTCCGACAGCAGCGAGCGTACCAGAGATGCTGAATATTGCTCATGGGGCAGCAGCGAGAAGTAGGCGGTGGTACGGCAGCCCTGTGGCAGCTCCCCGGTGACCCGCACGGTGACGCGCTGATCGGCATGGAACACCGGCTCCCAGGTGAACCCGCGGCGGGACGGGCAGGGCCCTTCGGCAACGGCGGTGACACGGTTATCAATCACCACGTCCGGGAGCGCCGGCGTACTCCAGGCCTGGGTGCCGCGTTCGTCTGCACGAACCTGGAAGTGCAGCAGGTTCAGGTTGGTCAGGAAGGCTGACGGCTCCACCAGAAAGGGCGCATAGGGGTTGTTGCCGTTGTCATCAAAGGCCGGCAGCCCGCCGGCGATTTCGAAGTACCTGCCATCGAGTACAAGGTTGCCATCTATTTCGGTGACACCCATGCCACGGAGCTCGCGCAGGGTGCTCCATAACCGCTCGATGGTAAGCTTCGGGTCGCCACCGAACTTGACGTAGAAATTCCCGTCCAGGGTGTTGCCCGACAGGACACCGTCGGTGTAGAAGTCGGTATTCCAGTGATGGGTCGGCCCGAGAATTTCCAGGCTGGCGTAGGTTGTGACCAGCTTCATAATGGAGCCGGGACTCATCAGGGCATCGGCGTTGATGTACTGGTCGATACCGGGGCCATTGAGGGGAACAGCCGCAACACTCAACGCTTCGTCATTGCGGAGTGATTCAGAGGCGAAATCCCGTACCTGATTGCTCCAGGTTTTGGCGCTGGCGGTGTTTGAGTCATCACCCGTGGCAGACAACGGATTACCCACCAGGGCAAGGGCGAGGGCACCTGCCAGCGGAAAACGAGAGACTGATTTTCGGAAGTGGAAAGTCGCCGAACGTCGCATGGCCGGACCCGTTATGAGTTATGCCATTACAATAGCCCAAATTCGTCGTGCGTACTATGTGGAAAAGCTCTACATGACGTTAATAAATGCCAGTAGTGTCATTGTTTATACAGCACTTTTGTGACCCCATGTAAGTAGTGTTTGGAATCAGCAAGTTAGGTGAACCAAACGTAATCAGGGTGCTGTCAATGACTCTGCGTTCAATTTTAAGCGGCTTTCACCGGCTGTGGGGTCATGGAATCCGGTCGTCAAAACGCGTCTCCTAGAACTATGGCCATCAATGGTTCCTGAAAACAATGAGATGGGAGGCTGCCATGATAGGAATACCGCTGGGTTTGATCACCGCCAATGCCGTTGAGTGGGTGTTTCACAAGCACGTGCTTCACGATATGGGGCGGGATCGCAACAGTTTCTGGGCGTTTCACTGGCACGACCACCACCGCAGCGTTCGCAAGAACGGGTTTCTGGATGAGGATTACCGGCAACCGCCACTCACCTGGAACGCCCAGACCAAAGAGGTAGCGGCCCTGTTTGCCGGTGCGGCGGCGGTCACGCCCCTGATGCCGGTTGCGCCATTCTTTGTGGGGACTCTGTATTATTGTGCCTGGAACTACTACCGTGTGCACAAGAAATCCCACCTGGATCCGGAGTGGGCTCGTGATCATCTGCCCTGGCATTACGATCATCACATGGGCCCGAATCCCAACGCCAACTGGTGCGTGACAAAACCCTGGTTTGATCACCTGATGGGCACCCGTGAGCCCATGCAGAATCGCAGGCCTGCGTAATAAGAGGGCCACTTTCTTTCATCGTCAGTAAGGTTGTTTCATGCCCAATATGTTGCTTCACAATGTGAATGTTCTCGGCTCGGTTGCCACCTCCTCGCTCACCGCCTGGCGCGGATGTCTGGTGGTCCGGTCTGTTGCTCAGCCGGAAAAGCCCCTGGTGCTCTACGACATGGAAGCCTGCCCCTATTGCCGCCGGGTGCGGGAGGCGCTGACGGCGTTGAATCTCGACGTGGACATTCGTCCCTGCCCGAAGGGAGGTCGCCGGTTCCGCCCGGAAGCCGAGGCGATGGGTGGTAAGCAGCAGTACCCCCTGCTGGTGGACAACAACACCGGCAAGGTTCTGTACGAATCGACCGCCATTGTGGAATACCTGTTCCGTGAATACGCCGGCCGGCCAGTGCCGCGCTTCTACAGTGCCAGGGCCCATCAGGGCGCTCTTGGATCGATCGCCTCGGCCACCAGTGGGCTTCGCGGTTTGAGGGCAGAGGCCGCCCGGGCGCCGGCGCAGCCGCTGCACCTGTGGAGCTTCGAGGGCAGCCCCTTTTCACGCTTGGTGCGGGAAAAGCTGTGCGAGTTGGAGATACCCTACACGCTGCACAATCTGGGCAAAGAGCACTGGACAGAAATCGGTCCTGCCAAACAACGGATCAAGCCCGGACCCTACCGGCCGATTCCCGGTGGCAAGCGGGATGTCTTCTTTCAGCAGCATCAACGAGTGCAGGTTCCGTACCTGGAAGATCCCAATACCGACGCGAGCCTGTTCGAGTCGTCACGCATTCTTGACTATCTGGCCCGCACCTACGCGGGCTGAGCCCATGGCCGCTCGGCCTGCCACAAAGGGGCCGGGCGGCCTGCTCGCAGGCGCTCAGTCCCAGTGCGGGGCAAAGCCCGGATTGGCAATACGCTCACCCCGGTTCAGGGCATCAATGGCCGCCATGTCCTCGGTGCTCAGACTGATGTTCAGTGCGTCCAGATTGGCTTTCTGGTGATTGGAGCGGGTTGAGGAGGGAATAGGCACCACGCCCCGTGCAACAACCCAGGCGATGGCAATCTGCGCCGGCGACGCATTGTGATCCCTGCCGATACGGATCAGGGTTTCATCTTCCATCACTTTGCCCACGGCCAGTGGCATGTAGCCGGTGACCGGAATGCCCAGCTCCCGGGCGTGATCCACCACTTTACGGTTGCTCAGAAACGGGTGCACCTCCACCTGGTTGGTAAACAGGGCGCCGTCGCCCAGAATGTCCCTGGCCTGATCCATTTGCGCGCAGGTGAAGTTGGAAATACCGATGTGCTCCGCCAGCCCCTCGCGCTGGGCGTCTCGCAGCGCGCCAAGGTATTCGGCCATGGGCACCTGATCGTCCGGCGACGGCCAGTGGATCAGGGCAAGGTCCACATGATCGGTTTTCAGCCTTGCCAGGCTACTGTGGAGGCTGTTGATCAGATCGCTGGCGTGCAGTTTGTCGTGCCAGATCTTGGTGGTCAGAAAGACTTCGCGGCGGGGAATGCCGCTGGACACAACGCCGTCACCCACCTCTGCTTCGTTCTCGTACATCTGGGCGGTATCAATGTGACGGTAACCGAGGGACAAGGCACTTTTTACAGCGTCTCTGGCGTCGTTGCCTTTCAGGCGAAAGGTGCCCATGCCGATTTTCGGAAGTGCATTGAATGACATGATGTCCTCCTG
Organism: Marinobacter goseongensis; assembly: GCF_023156235.1. Classification (GTDB taxonomy): domain Bacteria; phylum Pseudomonadota; class Gammaproteobacteria; order Pseudomonadales; family Oleiphilaceae; genus Marinobacter; species Marinobacter goseongensis. The sequence continues at coordinate 102,087 of NZ_JAKZAI010000006.1, forward strand.
TGCGAAATCTGTGGTTGTAATGTGGTGTCCGCGTGCTGGTTCTTCAAGTGGGCCGCAGGTATCATGGCGACCGTTCAACCGGGCCCGCCATCACGGCGGCGCGAAACGAAGGGGTAAATCATGCTGACCGGCCAGTGTCTCTGTGGCGACATCACCTTTGAATACGAAGGCCCGTTGGGTCCTATCGCTCTGTGTCATTGCAGCCAGTGTCGCCGCGCCCACGGCAGTGCGTTTTCCGCCAGCGCTCCGGTCCAGAAAGTTCGCTTCCGTTTTCTGAGCGGCGAGGACCGGATACAGGAATACGAGTCCCGCCCCGGCAAGTATCGAGCGTTCTGCAGTCGCTGTGGCAGCCATCTTTACAGCCGCCTTGACGCCATCCCGGGTGTCCTGCGCCTGCGTGTTGGTGTGATCAACGAACCCCTGGGTAAATCACCCGCCCAGCACGTCTACGTGGGTTCCAGATCTGACTGGTTCGAGATCACCGATGCCATTCCCCAGTTCGAGAAAACCTCAAGAACCAACGACCCGAACTGATACCCGGTGGTGAAGCGTCCCGCAGGCCGCTACTTCGCGGGTCTGATGCGATAGACCTTGCCGTCGGAAGAGTCGGTCAGCAGCCACAAGGCGCCGTCCGGTCCCATCCGTACGTCGCGGATGCGCTCACCGAGGTCGGTCAGCAAATCCTCCTCTTCGATCACTTTTTCGTCTTCAATGCGCAAACGCACCAGTTTGCGCATTTTCAAAGCGCCCACGAACAGGTCGCCCTGCCATTCCGGAAACTGTTCCCCGGTATAGAACGCCATGCCGGATGGAGCGATGGACGGATCCCAGTAGTGCAGGGGATCGGTAACGCCCTCCATGGTGGTCTTGTTGGAGATGGTAGCGCCGGAGTAGTCAATGCCGTAGGTCACCGTCGGCCAGCCGTAGTTGTTGCCGGCGCGGATGATGTTGATCTCGTCGCCGCCTCTGGGACCGTGTTCGTTGCTCCAGATCTCGCCAGTTTCCGGATGAATGGTCATACCCTGGATATTGCGGTTGCCATAGGTGAAGAAAGAATCGTTTACCGCCGAATCGTCGAGGAACGGGTTGCCCGGGGCGGGGTCGCCTTCAATGGTAATGCGGTGAACCCCACCGGCGTCGTCGTCGGTTAGCTGGGCCCGGTCCATCTTGCCGCGGTCGCCCACGGCTACATAGAGGCGGCCCTCGGCATCAAACTCCATGCGGCCGGCGAAGTGCCGGCTGGTGTCACCCCGTGGCATGGCTTCGAAAATCACCTCCACATCCTCAAGCCGGTCTCCCTGCAGGGTTGCCCGGGCGACGCGGGTGGTCATACCCTCGCGGCTGACTTTGTGGGCGTAGCTGAGAAACAGAGTTTGGTTGTTCTCGAAATCCGGGTGCAGGATGACGTCCAGCAGCCCACCCTGGCCGGATACCACCAGATCGGGCAGACCCTCGATGGGGACTTTCTGAAGCTTTCCGTCGCGGATGCGGCGAAGCTGCCCGTTACGCTCGGTGACCAGTTGCGAGCCGTCGGGCAGAAAGGCCAGTGCCCACGGGTGGGCAAGGCCCTCCGCGATGGTTTCCAGCTGGAACGTGGCTTTGTCGGAAGTGAGGGTTTGCGCGGCACCGTGGCTGACAGTGGCAATACCGGTGAGCGTCAGTGCGGTTGCGATTCGAGCGGCCAGGTTCATGTACCCGTCTCCCTTCGTTCGTGTCTGCCGGAACATCCATTATGAATGCAGTCTAGCATCGGATACGAAGGGAGACGCTGCAGGTATCAGAATTTGTAGGTCACAGAGCCGATCACCGTCCGCTTGGTGCCAACGAAGCAGTCGCCCCGGGCCAGGCAGGTGGAGAAGTAGGTTTCGTTCTCGATGTTGTTAACGTTCAGGCTCAGATCCCAGTTGCCTCGGCCGTAGCCAATCATGGCATCAAACAGCGTTACGGCGGGTGTCTTGAGCTCATCGGCACCGTCCCAGCTGCTACCGACATAGCGTACGCCCGCCCCGGCACGGAATCCCGGAATACCGGCGATGGCGAAGTCGTGCTGGCTCCAGGCAGACGCGGTGTGCTCGGGAATACTGGCCAGGCGTGCGCCTTCATTGGCGCCTTCTTTCACTTCTGTGTCGGTGTAGGCGTAGCTGGCCAGAACATTCCATCCCGGATTGAGCGCCATGTAGGCCTCCAGTTCCACACCCCGGGCCTCGGTTTTCCCGTTCTGGATCTGATTATTGGGGTTGGCCGGATCAGGCGCGCGGCGGTTCTTCTCCTGCAGGTCGTAAACGGTTGCCGTGAAGAAGCTGGCTGATACTTGGCGCCCAGCTCGATCTGTTCACCTTCCAGCGGCTTGAAGGGCTGGTTGAAGGCGTCGAGCGCGTTGATAGGTTCGAACGATTCGGAGTAACTGATGTAAGGCGACAGCCCGAAGCCGGTCTTGTACATCAACCCGGCGCGGGTGGTAACTTCGTTGTCCTCAAAGCTTTCCCCGCCTTCGGTCTTGTTACGGGCGTTGTCGTAGCGAAGTCCCAGCACGGCAATCCAGCGCTCGTTGATGGCCACCTGATCCTGCAGGTACGCGCCAGTCTGACGCACGGTGTTTTCCGGAATGTCGCTGTAATCGGCATCGGTGATGCGCGTGTCATTACCGTACACCGGGTTGTACAGGTTCAAATCACCGATGTCCGCCAGAAACGCGGTGCGACCGTCGCTCTCGGCCCGCTGGTAATCCAGCCCGGCAATGACGGTGTGGGTGAAGTTGTCGGGGCCGAAGACCGCCTCCACCTGGTTGTCCACTGTCAGCGATTTCAGGTTGGGTTCATTGGCGTAGGCCACCCGTGAAATATCGCCGTTGTCCTGCAGAGTGGGCGGGAAAGACGGGTAGATTGACTGGTAGGTCACTTCGCTTTCCGAGTAGCGCAGGTTCTGGCGAACGGCCCAGGTGTCGTTGAAGCGGTGGCTGAACAGGGACGTTACCGCATCTTCCTTGGTGTCATAGCGGTCGAAATCCGGCTCACTCATGAAGACGTCGATGGGAATGTCCGGCAGGCCATTGGGCGCCGGTTTCACGGTTCCGGCGTGGGGCAGGAACTGGGTGGTGGAGCCACCGCGGTCCTCCTGGTGCAACGCCATCAGGGTCCAGTCGGTGCGGTCGCTCGGGCGCCAGGTAATGGACGGGGCAATGACCACGCGGTTGTCTTCCACCTGTTTGACCTGGGTGTCGCTGTCCCGGCCCAGCGCTACCAGGCGATAGAGCAGGGTGCCGTCGGCATTGAGCGGGCCGGTGGTGTCGATGGCGGCCTGTTTGCGGCCGTTGTTGCCAACCTGCAGGCTCAGTTCGCTCTGTTGCTCCGCGAGCGGGCGTTTGGAGGCCAGGTTAATGATGCCGCCGACATTGCCCTGCCCGAACATCACCGACGAAGGCCCCCTTACGATTTCAATGCGTTCCAGAGTGTAGGGCTCGGTGCGGGGGCGGTTATAGAAACCGAAGCCCTTCTTCATGCCATCAAGGAAAATCACCGGATCCCCACCGCGGATGGACTGCCAGTCGCCCCGGCTGTCCAGGCCGAACTGTTCAGCGCCGACACCGGCGGAATAACGCAGGGCTTCCTGCACACTGGTGACGCCCTGATCTTCCATCTGTTGACGGGTGACGACCGAAATGGCCTGCGGGGTTTCTGCAATCGGCGTGCTGGTTTTGGTGGCGCTCAACGCCGTTTTTGCGCGGTAGCCGTCGACCGGTGCCCGGGGATCTTCCAGGCGCTCGCCGGTCACTTCGATGGCGCCCAGCGTGGCGGTTTCGGCCTGGGCAGCGGGAGCGAGAAGCGGTGTCAACAACAGGCCGGACGTGAGCCAGGCGGACGCAGTTAAAGAGGAAACACGGGGTGCACGGGTGCATTTTTCAGACAACATGGACAGCTTACCTTTGGTCTGTATGGAAGATGCTCGCCGACGAACAAGTAACATTGCCGGGTTTTAATTCGGCGCTAATAATAATGATAACGATTAACATTTGCAATGTTGTGATGTAAATTGGTGGGGTGACGTCAGGTAGCGATTAGGGAGGGCGCAATGACACCGGAAGAGGAAGCCATCGAAGGACTGAAACTGGCCGCAAGCTGCGGCCTGTCTATTCTGGTGCTGGCCAGTATCCTGCTGCTTGGCTCGGCACTGGCTGGCGTCTAGCCGCGGCGATACGGTCCTTGCGGTAGATGCCGCAAGTGCCACAGTAGCCGCCATCCGGCAGCAGATACTTCAGGCAGCAGCCTCTGCGCTGCGGAATCGCACAGGGCTGCTTGCTGAACTCGGTGGGAATCCAGTCGATAAAACGATTGGCATCGCACTCGAACTGCTTGAGCCAGGCCTGCGCCAGCTGGCACAGGGCCGTGGGTTCGGCCCGGTTCCAGACCACCGAGAAAGGGGCGCCCAGCCCGAGACCGATGCTGCTCCAGTAGGCCCCCGGGCTGATCCCCAGTACCTTGCGGAACATCGGATACCAGTCGTTGGCGAGGGCTGCCATGCCGCTGACAAACCCGGGCACCGACACCGGGGGCCCGCTGCTTGTCATCCCCCAGCGTGTCGGGGGCGTGTCCACAGCATCGAACGCCGTGCGCGTCGGGAGCATTGTGAAAAAGATGCGATCCGGATCGGGCAGTGGCGTTTCACCCTGCAGAAACAGCCGCAGGGTCAGCGGCGCAATAATGTTGAGTGCGAGATCCTGCTGCAATACCGATAACCGCGCGGTGACGGCTCTGGCGGTTTGCGCGTCTGCATAGTCATCGCGGATCTGTCGTGTCAGCCGTTCCGGTTCGCTGAGGCATTGTGCCAGAGACATCAGGGCAGGCTGCCGGGGCTCCTGTGGTTGCAGCGCTCCCTTAATTGCTCCCTTCAGCGCTACCCCCAGTTCGGCATCCCGGTCCAGCCCGGCCTTTGCCAGCAGGTCGTGGTAGCGTTGCGGCCATTGCCGGTTGTCGGTGTCAGGCGCGGCCATGTCGGCTTAATCCCCACAGGAAGTAAACGCCGCCAACCAGCGCTGCCAACAACCCGGCCGGAAGTTGAGCCGGGAACACCACGATGCGGGACAGGTAATCGGCAACGGCAAGCAGCAGCCCGCCCACCAGACCCGCCACAATCATCTGGCGGCCAACAGTTTGCTGTCCCAGCACACGGGCCAGATGGGGCGCGATCAGGCCGGCAAAACTCAGCGGCCCGATCACCACCGTGGCGGAAGCCGTCAGCACCGCCGCTACCAACAGCAGCAACAGTCGGGCCCGAGCCACCGGCAACCCCAGCGATGAGGCCGAGGTGTCGCCAAGAGGCAGCAGGGTGAGCGGACGCACTACCAGGCCCAACAGCCCGCAGATCAGCAACACAAAGGCCATCAGGCCGAACGCTTCATGTTCCGAAATCAGCCAGGTGGAGCCGTACATCCAGTTCAGCAACGGGGCCGCAACGGGGCCGCCGGAGGCCATCACCAGTCGCAGGCCGGCGTCCATGAACACGTACAGTGCCAGGCCACCAAGCAGAAGCTGGTTGCCGGCAAAGCGGTGTTTGCGGGCCAGCAGGATCAGCAGGCCTAGGGCCGCGGCGGCACCGAGTGTGGCCGCGCCCAGCTGACCCACCCGACCCACCTCCAGTCCGGAAACCACGATCACCACCATCACCAGTGCCGCGCCCCCGCTGATGCCCAGCATTTCCGGGCTGCCCATGGGGTTGCCGGTCATCCGTTGTATCAGCGTGCCGGCCAGCCCCAGCGCGACTCCGGCCAGCATGGCTGCCAGCAATCTCGGCCCCCGCCAGACCCAGGCCTCGTGCCACTGGCTGATCAGGGTCCAGTTCCAGCCTTCCAGGCCTGGTGACCAGCCCATGGAGATCACGATGGTGGCCAGCAGCAGGGTGACCAGTGCACCCCCAATCAGCACGGGGGACCGGCGTTGCGGCGGGAACCTGGCGGGGCCTGATTCCTGACCCGGCATACGGTGGGTGTCTCTGAAGCCCTGCAGAGCCAGCAGGATAACCGGTCCGCCGATCAATGCGGTGGTCGTACCGGTGGGCACCAGTGAGCCGTCACCCCAGGTCGAGGCCCAGTGCGCCAATGTGTCGGCCAGCAGCAACAGGCCGCCGCCCAGCAAGGTGCTCCACAGCAGCCGGCTGCCGAGGGTGCGGGCGCCGAGCAGGCGCGCCAGCACCGGAGCGGCCAACCCGATAAACGCCACGACACCGACCCGACTGACCACGGTCGTGCTCATGACCACCACCAGAAGCAGGGCCAGCATCCGGACCAGGGCGACTTTTGCCCCCAGCGAGCTGGCGGAGGCCTGCCCCAGCTGCAGCAACTGCAAGGGCCGAATCAGTGCCAGCATCAGCATGGCCAGCACCAGCACCCGCGGCCAGAGATCCATGAACGGCCCCCAGTTGTTCTGAACCAGAGAGCCGGCACCCCAGATAAACAGGTTGCCGAGCCACTCGCCTTTCAGCAGCAGGAAGGCCATGTTCATGGCACCGAGGAAAAAGGTGATCACCAGCCCGGCCAGAATCACGGTGACCGGCGAAAAGCCCAGGCGCCATGTCAGCGCGATCACCAGCCCGATGGCCAGCAGCCCGCCGGCCAGTGCCGCCAGATCCGGGTTAAAGGCCAGCAGGCCTGGAGCGAACAGGGTGGCCACCGTGACCCCGAATTGCCCGCCGGCTTCCACCCCGAGTGTGGTGGGCGACGCCAGTGGATTGCCGAGAATCTGCTGGGTCACGGCGCCGGCCAGGCCCAGGCCGCAGCCAATCAGTACGGCGATCGACACCCGCGGCGCCCAGCTGTAGTGCGCCAGCACCGAGGAATACTGATCCGGATCGAAAGTCCAGAAGGCGGCAACCAGGGCAGCGGGCTGCAGCTGGTTGAGCCAGGGCATGGCACTTGCGGCCAGGGCACCCAGCCAGAGGACAACCGCCGCGATGGGCAGCGTGGCCCGGATGGTCGGGCGCGCCGATGGCAGGCGGGCGGACTCAGCGTACATTGTCGTGGCCTCCGGCCAACAGGCTGTCGGTGAGCTGAACCGCCAGCCGTTTGATCTGGAACAGGCCGCCGAAAGGCCAGGTGGTATCGACCGGATAGATCTGCTGCTGTTTTACCGGTGGCAAATAGGTCCAGAACGGGCTGATCGCCAGCGTGTCCGCGAGCCCCGGCGGCAGGGGGGAAATCACCACGATGCGACTGTTCCCATAAGGCGCAAGCGCTTCCAGACCGACCACGGAAAATCCCCAGAAATTGCCCTTCCGCGGCCAGGCGTTGCTCAGGCCGAGGCCGTCCAGAACGGTCTGGTAGAGGCCGTTGGGGGCGTAGATCCGCACATGGCGGTCGTCCAGAAAATTCACCAGAGCCACCGGGCGGTCGCTCAGGTCTGCGGTTTCCAGTCTTTGCCGTTGGATCGCCAGGGTTTCCTCGATATCGGCAATCACGGCGTCTGCGCGGTCTTCGCGACCCAGCATCTGCCCCAGTGTCACCAGCATTTCACGAGATTTCTCCCGTGGTCGGCTGCCTTCCCGGTACACGCTGATGACGTAGGTGGGGGCGATCCGCTCCAGCAGTTCTGCGGCCGGTGCCATTTCGGCACTGGTGACAATCAGGTCCGGTTTCAGCTCGGCAATGGCCTCAAGGCTGGGTGCCACGCGGGTGCCGATATTGTGCACACCCTCCGGGAGTTCCGGCTCCTTGACCCAGACGGAATAGCCGTCACGATCCGCCATGCCGATCGGCGTCACACCCAGCAGCAGCAACGCTTCCGTGGCCGCCCAGTTGAGGGTGACCACCCGCGCTGGCGGTTCATCCAGGCTGACCGTGCCGTACTCATGTTGCCATGTAGCCGCACCCGCCAGCATGGGGGCCAGGCTCAACAGCAGTGCCATAACCAGGTGAACCGGCCGGTGTTCAGTGAACATAGGACACCCACTGGCCCGGTGCGCGTTCGAGCACGCCCATGGGCACGCCGTAGATAGACTCGAGGATGCCGGAATCCATGATGTTGCGGGGGCTGCCATCGGCGACCAGCGCTCCGGACTTCAGCGCCACCAGTCGGTCACAGAAACGGGCCGCGAGGTCCACATCGTGCAGCACCACCACCACCGTGAGTTCCCGTTCCTCTGCGAGGCGATGCACCAGCCGCAGGGTCTCGACCTGGTGTTTCACATCGAGGGCGGAGATGGGCTCGTCCAGCAGCAGGCAGCGGGTCTGCTGGGCAAGCAACAGGGCGATCCACGCGCGCTGCCGTTCGCCGCCCGACAGGGTATCCACCGAGCGATGCTGGAACCGGGTAAGCCCGGTATCGTTGATGGCCTGGTCGATCAACCGATGGTCTTCGGCGTTGTAACGCCCGAGTGGCCCCCGCCAGGGGTAGCGACCCAGAGCAACCAGTTCGCGCACGGTCAGTCCGTCGGTTCCCGGCGGGTGCTGGGGCAGGTAGCCCACCGTACGCGCAAACTCGCGGGCACCGGTGCGTTGGAAAGAGGTGCCCAGCACACGGACGTCGCCAGCAGACGGCGCCATCTGACGCGCCAGGATTTTCAACAGCGTGGACTTGCCGGAGCCATTGTGACCGAGCAGTGCAGTCACTTCGCCTTCGCGAAAGTCCAGAGTGACATTGCGAAGGATGGCGGCGTCACCGATGCGCACACCCAGGCCGGATACTTTGAAGAACGCAGACATGCAGGCTCCCGGATTTGTGGGACGTTTCAGAGGGATAAGCTCCGAGGGCCTGCAGAATAATCTAAATGCGAATTACTATCAATATAATTTAAGCCAGAGCTACGGTGGTTCAGACCTGGCCGGTCTGCACCCGCCATTGGGCCGCGTAGGCGCCATCGTGGTCCAGCAGCTGTTGATGCGTGCCGCTTTCCACCACCGTGCCGGCATCCACAACGGCGATGGTGTCCGCATCGACGATGGTGGACAGGCGGTGGGCAATCATGATCACCGTGCGGTTATGGCCAATGCGCTTGAGGGAGCGCTGGATGGCGGCTTCGGTTTCGTTGTCTACGGCACTGGTGGCTTCGTCCAGAACCAGAATGGGCGGATTCTTGAGCAGCGCGCGGGCCAGGGAAAGGCGCTGGCGCTGGCCACCGGAAAGGCGAATGCCACGCTCCCCCACCGGGGTATCGAGGCCATCGGGCAGGGCTTCGATAAAGGACCAGGCTTCGGCGGTCTTCGCGGCGTCGATGATCTCGCTGTCTGACGCATCTGGCTTGCCGTAGGTCAGGTTGTCGCGAATGCTGCCCTCGAACAGGTACACATCCTGGCTCACCAGTCCGATGGCTTTACGCAGGGATTTCAGGCTGATGCCCTGAATGGGCTGGCCATCGATGCGGATATCGCCGTGGCTGGGGTCGTAGAACCTCAGCAGCAGTTTGATCAGCGTCGACTTGCCGGAGCCGGTTGCGCCCACCAGCGCCAGGGTATTGCCCGCCGGTACATGCAGGTCGATATCGCAAATGCCGGCGCCACTGCTGGGATAGTGAAAGCTTACTTTGTTCAGGGTGACCTCGCCCTGAACCGGCTCGCTGAGCGCCTTGCCGGCTGCGTCCCGCACGTGGACCGGTTCCGACAGCAGGTCGAGGATGCGTCGGGTGCTGGCCATGGCGCGCTCGAACAGGTCAATCACTTCCGCCAGTCCGGTCAGCGGCCAGAGCAAGCGCTGGGTGAGGAACACCAGCACGCCGTAGGCGCCCACGTTCAGGTCGCCACTCAGGGCCATCATGCCACCCACGGTGAATGTCGCGAGGAAGCCGGCGAGAATGGCCATGCGGATGATCGGGATAAACGCCGAGCTGATGCGAATGGCGCGGCGATTGGCCTCCACGTAAGCTTCGCTGCTTTCTTTCAGGCGCCGGGCTTCCCGGGTTTCAGCGGTGAAACTCTTGATGGTGGCAATGCCGCCGAGGTTGTTGGCGAGGCGGCTGGACAGATCCCCCACTTTTTCCCGCACGTCGGCATACAGCGGGCCGGCCTTGCGCTGGAAATAGAACGCGCCCCAGATGATCAGCGGGATCGGCGTGAAGGCGAGCAGCGCAATCAGTGGGGATAGGACGAAGAAGACCGCGCCCACAGCGATCACGGTGACCACCACCTGGATCATGGCGTTGGCACCGCCGTCGAGGAAGCGTTCCAGCTGGTTTACGTCGTCGTTCATGGTGGCCACTAACTGACCGGAGCTGCGGGCCTCGAAAAAGCTCATGTCCAGGCGCTGGGCATGCTCATAGGCATCCTGTCGCAGATCCGACTGCAGCCGCTGGGCCAGATTGCGCCAGAGGATCTGAAACAGGTATTCGAACAGGGACTCACCGGCCCAGATGAAGAAGGTCAGGATGGCCAGAATGGTGATCTGTTCTTGCGCGGTCTCAAACCCGAGGCCGGCCACAAAGCTTGCTTCCTTGTTGACCACCACATCAATGGCCACGCCGATGAGAATTTCCGGCGCAATGTCGAACAGCTTGTTGATGACCGAGCAGGTGGCGGCCGCGATGATCTGGCGGCGGTAACCCCGGGCATACCTGAGCAGGCGTGCCAGGGCGGCAAAGCTACTGGTGGTGTTCTGGCTGGTTGAAGACATACTCCGCTTCTCTCCTGTGAAACGCGCGGGCAATGAGCGGCCTGCAGGTGTAAAGGCGGCAAGGGTAGCGGATTTACTGATCGTTTAAAAGAGAATCATTATCACTTACGGTTGTTCTGTTGCAACCAGCGGTCCAGTTTGTCTGCGAATTCCTTGCGATCGCCCTGGTTGAACGGCGCGGGGCCCCCGGTAACCTGCCCGGCGTTTCGCATCTCTTCCATGAAGTTACGCATGGCGAGGCGCTGGCGGATATTTTCTTTGGTGAACGCCTGGCCCCGAGGGTTGAAGACGTCTGCGCCTTTTTCGATGGCTTCGGCGGCCAGCGGGATGTCCTGGGTTATGACCAGGTCGCCTTTGTGCATCTGGTCCATAATTTCGTTGTCGGCGACGTCGAAGCCCTGGGGGACCTGCCGGCGGCTGATGTAGGGGCTCGGAGGCAGGGTGATGGCGTGGTTGGCGATAAAGGTGGTCTGGATTTGCCAGCGGGCGGCGGCACGGCAGAGGATTTCCCGGATGGGCACGGGGCAGGCGTCGGCGTCGACCCAGATTGGCATGGTTGGTTCCTTTGTCGGTTTGGCTCTTGGGGAGGAGTTTACCGTTTGTTGTTGTGAGCCTGGTAGTTCTGGTCCGCGTATTTATGATCAGGCCTGCGACTTGGGCGCGGGGCGCTCTTGCAGATCACTTTCCAAAAAACGCTACGAGCACATCCGTGTGCGCTTGATCTCCGGCCATCCATGGCCTCCGACATTTTTGGAACGTGATCCGCAAGAGCGCCGTCCGGCTTCACGGAAAACTCCGCGACCGAGCCGTGTTAAATAGCAGCTCAGGGGAGTTTGAGGAATGGCACGATTTGCTTTCGTTTTTGTGTTGATGGCGCTCATTGGGGCACCGCAAACCGTGAATGCCGACGAGTCGGAGGCCTGGGAAGCCCTGCGAGAAGGCCGGGCCGTGCTGATGCTGCGTCATGCCCTGGCGCCCGGCACCGGTGATCCGGCCAACTTCGATTTGGATGACTGCAGCACCCAGCGCAATCTGAATGATCAGGGGCGGGCGCAGGCGAAGGCCTGGAAGCCGTTTTTGCGGGATCAGGGCATTGATGAGGCCCGGGTGTTCACCAGCCAGTGGTGCCGCTGCCTGGAAACGGCCCGCGGGATGGATGTGGGGGAGGTGACGGAGTGGCCGTCGCTGAATTCATTCTTCCGCAATCGGGCGGATGGCGGTATGGCAACGAAGCAGACCATCGCGCGGGTCAACGAGCTGGGTGAGGGGCTGCCGGTTGTGCTGGTGTCTCATCAGGTCAATATCACCCGGCTCGCAGGGGTGTTTCCGGCGTCCAACGAGGGGGTCATCATTGCTCTGCCATTGTCTGAGGCCCCGACCATTCTGGCGCGGGTTTCGCCCGAAACCTGATGGGCCTTGCAACCGGTGTCGGCGGTTTCTGGTAAACTGCGTACTTTTTTACCGCTACAGGAATCAGCGCATGTCCCAGCTACCGCCTTGCCCCCAATGTCAGTCCGAATACGCCTACACAGATGGAGAACAGCTGGTTTGCCCGGAGTGTGGCCATGAATGGACGGAGGCGGAAGCCGCGGCCGCCGAAGCGAGCAATACTATCCGCGACGCCAACGGTAACGAGCTGCAGGACGGCGATACGGTTACGGTGATCAAGGATCTGAAGGTGAAAGGCTCCAGTTTGGTGGTGAAAGTGGGCACCAAAGTGAAAAACATCCGTCTGGTGGACGGTGATCATGACATCGACTGCAAGGTCGAGGGTATTGGCGCCATGAAGCTGAAATCGGAATTTGTGAAAAAAGCCTGAGACTGACTTGAACAGCGCCGCGGTCAGGCGGCGCTCTGGACTTGATGGTCAAGCTGCCGGGCCAGTTCCGGTTCCAGTTTTAACGCGTTTGCCAGTTGATCCAGCCATGCCCGTTCCATGGGGTTCTGGTTGTCGATCATGATCGCGCTGACCAGATAGATTTCACGGCTTGCCTGGGGAGAGTCGGCATTGCGTGCCAGTTCCGCGGCATCCAGCGGGGCATCAAATTGCTGTTGAATCCACGCATGCAGTTCGTCGTCTGGTCCCAGCTTTTCAATTTCCTGGGTCAGTATCGTGCGCTCGTTGGCATCAATGTGGCCGTCGGCCCGTGCGGCCATGATCATGGCTTGCAGTATTTCCAGTCCACGACGCTCCTGGGCCTGCCCCTGCAGTTGTTCGATCGGCTGTCCCTGGTTGTGAGTGGCCATGGGTTGCGGGCCGCCCCGGGCGTTGTCCTGGTAGTTCTGATAGGCCTTCCAGGCGAGCACGCCCACGCCCGCCAGAGCGCCGTATTTCAGTGCCGTGCCACCCATCTTGCGCCCGCGTTTCGATCCCAGCATCAGGCCCAGTGCACCGCCGCCAAGCAGGCTCTTGACGTCCACGCCGCGGCTGCCTCCTTGTCCGCCGCGGAACTGTGTGCCAACGTTCTGAACCACTTTGTTCAGTTCCATGCCGCTCTGTGATCCGCCGCCAGAGGGACTACCTGAGGCCTGTTGCATGATCTGGTTCAACACGTTCATCACGTTCATGGTGGTGCTCCTCACGATGGGATACGTCGCTTTATTCTAGACTGGCCATTTTTCCTTTTTCATTAAGCTGTTGTTAGCTTCTGGCAGGCGGTTCCCCGCCCGGGTGTATTGAACTATCCGTGGTCATCGTCTAAATATTAAACAGAGCGCCTTCGGGGCCTCTGCGCAAGTCCCAGCAACGCGAAACCCGCGTTCCAACAAAACAGCCACCCCAGAACTGCCGGCCGGCCCGCCACAAGCAGGCTTTCTTCGCAGTCAGCGCCTTCACCAAAAGGCAGGGGAGAGGAGGATGGGATGAGACAACGCCACGAATTTCACGTGGACAGCACCCGTTACCTGGATGATCACGGCAAGCCACTTGGCGAGCTACCACCTCAGGCCGAACAGACCGAACGTACCCTGGCCGCCTACCGCAACATGGTGCTGACCCGCGCCTTTGACACCAAAACCATCGCCTTGCAGCGCACCGGCAAATGCGGGACCTACCCGTCGGTTCTCGGGCATGAGGTGATTGGCACCGCGATCGGCCAGAGCCTGGCCAGTACCGATGTGTTCGTACCTTACTACCGGGATCAGGCAACGCACATCCTGCGTGGCGTCAGCCTCACGGAATTGCTGCTGTACTGGGGGGGCGATGAACGTGGCAGTGCCTGGAAACACTGCCCCGAAGACCTGCCCATCTCGGTACCCATTGCCACCCAGTGCTGTCATGCGGTGGGTGTGGCCTCCGCTTTCCGGATTCGCGGTGAAGCCCGTGCCGTAGTCTGCTGCGTCGGGGATGGGGGTACGTCGAAAGGGGATTTCCTGGAAAGCATCAACCTGGCCGGGGCCTGGCATTTGCCGGTGGTGTTCGTGGTGATCAACAACCAATGGGCGATTTCCACCCCTCGCACAGTTCAGAGCAGTGCCGAGACCATTGCACAGAAAGCGATCGGGGCCGGACTGCCCGGGCATGTGGTGGATGGCAACGATTACTTTGCGGTGACCGAAACCATGGATCAGGCACTGGCGCGTGCCCATGGCGGTAAAGGTGCGTCGGTCATCGAGGCGGTGACGTACCGGCTCGGGGATCACACCACCGCCGATGACGCCACTCGGTATCGCAGTGCCGAGGAACTGAAAAAGGCCTGGGAAAGAGACGGCCTCAAACGCCTGCAGAATTACCTCCACAACACCGGCCTCTGGGATCCGGAGCAAGAAAAACGATTGCAATCCGAATGCAAAGAGGCGGTCGACAGGGCGGTTGAGGCCTATCTGGCGACCGAGCCTGAGCCACCGACCGCGATGGTGGACTACCTGTTTGAAACTGTGCCGATGGCGCTGCAGGCCCAACGCGAACGGATTGCTGACAAGTATCGTGCCCGCACCGGGCAGGGAGGTGCTGCATGAACGCGTCTGCGCAGAAAGCCGTTGCCCGGTCCAGTGCCAGCGAAGTGAAGGACATCACTCTGGTCGAGGCCGTGAACATGGCCCTGGCCTGGGAGATGGCCCACGATGAAAGCGTGGTGGTGCTGGGTGAGGATATCGCCACCAACGGCGGTGTGTTCCGGGCGACGGTGGGCCTCAAGGAGCGCTTCGGATACAAGCGGGTGATGGACACGCCGCTGGCGGAAAACCTGATTGCCGGTGCCACCATCGGGATGGCCGTCCAGGGTCTGAAACCGGTGGCGGAATTCCAGTTCATGGGCTTCATCTACGCCGGTATGGAGCAGATGGTCAGCCACGCTGCGCGTATGCGCAACCGCACCCGTGGCCGGTTGCATTGCCCGTTGGTGTATCGCGCGCCGTTCGGTGGCGGCATTCACGCGCCGGAGCATCATTCGGAAAGTACCGAGGCGCTGTTCGCCCATGTGCCCGGCTTGCGCGTGGTGATTCCCAGTTCGCCACAGCGCGCCTATGGGCTGCTGCTGGCGGCGATTCGCAACCCGGATCCGGTGGTGTTCCTGGAGCCCAAGCGTATCTACCGTGCGGTAACCCAGAGCGTCACTGACAACGGTGACGCGCTGCCCCTGGATACCTGTTTCACACTGCGGGAGGGCGACGACGTCACCCTGATCAGCTGGGGTGCGTCCATTATGGAAACCCTGCAGGCGGCAGACAAACTCACTGAGCAGGGCATCTCGGCCGAAGTCATTGATGTGGCCACGGTGAGTCCACTGGATCGTGAAACCCTGCTGTGCTCGGTGGCCAAAACCGGCCGAGCTGTGATCGTCCATGAGGCTTGTCGCAGTGGTGGTGTCGGGGCGGAGATTGCCGCGTCCATTGCCGAAGCGGCGTTTCTGGACCTGCAGGCACCGGTGGTGAGGGTGACCGGTTACGACACCATCATGCCGTACTACCGCAACGAGCAAGCCTATCTGCCCCAGGTGGATGACATTGTGGAGGCCGTGGAACAGGTGATCGCGTTATGAAGAACTTCAAACTGCCGGATCTGGGCGAAGGCCTGCCTGAAGCGGAAATTGTGGAATGGCATGTCAAAGTGGGCGACACCGTGGCCGTGGACCAGGCGCTGGTCAGCGTGGAGACCGCCAAGGCCATTGTCGAGGTGCCGTCACCGGAGGCGGGTGTCGTCGCCAAGCTGTACGGTGAACCGGGCGACATCATCCACACCGGTGAGCCGTTGCTGGCCTACGAAGGCGAAGGCGATGACGGCGGCACCGTGGTAGGTGAGCTGAAAAAGGCCGAAGCCGGTTCCCGTCAGGACCAGTTTATTGTTGGTGCCGCGCCTTCCAGCAAGCGCGCGCGCTCCAATCGTGCAACGCCGGGGGTGCGCGCCCTGGCGGAGCGTCTGGGCGTGAGCCTGGAGCAGCTCAAGGGCAGCGGCCCGGGCGGTCTGGTCACCAACGACGACGTGCACAAGCACGCCAGTCACCAGAAGCAGCTGGGGGATTCCGAACCGCTGCGGGGCACCCGCCGCACCATGGCCAGGAACATGGCGTTATCCCACGCGCAGGTAGTGCCTGTGTCCATCTACGAGGACGTGGACATTGGCGACTGGAAAAAGGGGACGGACATCACCATGCGCCTGGTGCGGGCCATCGCCAACGCCTGTGAAACCTCGCCGGCGATGAACTGCTGGTTTGACGGCGATAACCTCAGCCGGCAGTTGCTGGATGAGGTGCACATAGGCATTGCCGTGGATACCCCGGATGGACTGTTTGTGCCAGTGTTGCGGGACGTGAACCACCGGTCCCTGAAAGATCTGCGTCAAGGCCTCGAGAACCTGCGCGACGCGGTGGCCACCCGCAAGATTCCCCCCGGGGAAATGCAGGGGGCCACCATTACCCTGTCCAATTTCGGCACCATGACCGGCCAGTATGCCAACCCGATTGTGACACCGCCGCAGGTAGCGATCGTCGGCGCGGGCACCATCCGGGAGAAAGTGGTGCCCTTCAAGGGGGCAGCGACCGTACGGCGCATCTTGCCGCTTTCGGTGACCTTTGATCACCGCGCTGCGACTGGTGGCGAGGCTTCCCGATTTCTTGGGGCTCTGGTGGAAGCTTTGGTAAAACCCTGACAAAATCCGGGTGCTACCCAAACTGACACATTATCTGCGAGCTACCATGACACGTTGCAACTCTCTGGCTGTCGGCCTGCTACTGGCCTGTTCCGTAATGACAACACTTCCCGCTGTCACCGCCGATCACCACAGCCATGGTACGGTGGTCATTGAGAATCCCTGGAGTCGCCCCACGCCGCCGGGATCCCCCATGGGCGTTGGCTACATGACCCTCACCAACACCGGTGACAGCGAGATCACCTTCACCGCGGCTGAAACACCGAGGGCCGCCAATGTCTCCATTCATCAAAGCATCATGAACGACGGGGTCATGAGCATGCAGCCGCTGAAAAACGGGCTGACGATTCCTGGCGGGGAGACCGTTGAGCTCAAACCCCACGGTTATCACCTGATGTTGGAGCAACTCGAAGGCCCCCTGAAAGCGGGCGAGGCGGTCCCGATGACACTGAGTTTTGACGGTGCAGACAGCCTGAAGGTGGAGCTGACTGTGCGATCCCTCGATGGCAAACCACTGAAACCGCAGGAAAAGAACGGGATGCATGGGCACGGTCACCACTGACCGGCTCAGTTTTCCTTGTCTTCGGCGCTTTCCTCGGCCTCCAGCTCGGCTTTGCGTTCCTGGATCTTCTTCATCTTGTCATCCGAGATGCGGAATTTCCCGGCGCTGTCTCTCAGCATGAACAGACTGCCGAGCACCAGGCCGATGGCCAGCAGAATGAATACCCATCCGATAAGCGGCATATGCGTGTCTCCCTGATCCGTGGGGTTTCCTTTATAGTGGACCACACGTTCAGCAAACCACAACCAGAATTCCGGAAACTACTCTATGTCTTTTTCCCGCATATACGATCAGGCGTCCGCTCGCAAAGGTGGAGAAGTGGCGCTGCGCGCCATGCTGCCCAAGGTTGCTGAGCCCGGTGAACTGGAATTACTGGGGGATGACCGCTACCTGTCCGAGATAACCCGCTGCATTTTCAAGGCCGGTTTCGTCTGGCGGGTGATCGAGCGCAAGTGGCCTGACTTTGAAGCCGCGTTTCAGGGCTTCGTGCCGCTTTACTGGCAGCAGGTACCGCCGGAAGTGCTTGAGGCGCTCGCACAGGATGAACGCATTGTCCGTAATATGCAGAAAATCCGCACAGTGCCTGAAAATGCCCGGCTGATCGTTGATACCGCTCGCGAGCACGGCAGTTTTGGTCAGTTCCTGGCCAGCTGGCCCTCTGCAGATCAGGTAGGCCTGCTGCTCTGGCTGAAACGCAACGGAGCGCGTCTGGGCGGAAACTCGGCTCAGTATTTCTTGCGCCGGGTGGGCTGGGACGGTTTTATACTGTCTCCTGACGTGGTCGCCGGATTGCGGCGGGAAGAGTTGCTGGATGCTACCCCGGGCAGCAAGAAAGCGCTGGTTCAGGCACAACAGGCGTTTACTCGCTGGCATGAGGAAACCGGGCTGCCCTACAGCCACCTGTCCCGCATACTCTCCTACACCGTCGGCGACTGAAGCCATCTGAATTGAGACTGAGCACACCTTGAGTCCGGACGAGCTGAACACCCTGCTGGAAGCCATGCCTGATGTGCGGGACGGCCTCACCCGGACCGAACGCATCATTCTGTATGTGCTTCAGGAGACCCAGCGGGAGCTGGATGGCCGCAATGTGCCGACCGTGATGCTGTACGGCCGGGTTCTGGAGTATGTAGATCTCAGTGAGCAGGAACTGCACCTGTATCTGGACCGGCTGGGCGTGAAGGGGGATGGTCGTTGAAGGGGTGCCAGACCCGGCACTCAGTGGCTGCCAGAACGGGATTCCACGTTGGAGACCTTGCCGTTGCGCAGGGTGACCACCTGCCGGAACTGATTGCGCGATAAGTCGTACAGCCACTCCTGCACCAGAACCGGTTGCGCACTTTGCCAGCGGTTGGCGTGCCGATGCTGCTGTGGAAACCGCCATTCGATGTTTTTCGAGATGGGTTCGCCGCAGCGGGCCACCAGCTCGTACTCATTCGAGGCCTGTCGTAAAGCCCGTGAACTGCAGCGGGCGTTGTCGGAGGTATGGAAGCCATACCCGAGGCTCTCGACACCGGTCAGTTTGCCATTGCGAAACACCAGTCGTTGCACGAACCGTTGCGGCCCACGGTTGTAGTACCAGTGCTCCTCGGTTTGCACAACGCCGAGCCCCGGAAGGGTCGCCGTGGGGTATTCTGCCACGTAGTCCGGTGTGCCACAGCGCTCTTCCACTTCCAGCGGCCAGTCGCCCTCGCTGACCAGCGAAGAGCCGCAACGCAGGGCGCCCTGTGTGTGTTGGGCGACGGTGCTGAGCGTGATCAGCGATAGCCATAGCAGGTATCGGGTCATGGGGCGGTACCGTTCGATGATGCCTTGATCTTTACTTTACTATTCGTAGGCACGATTGGTTGATGTTTACACGATTTTTACGGTGTTCCGGAGGCTTCCATGAGGTCGGGCCGCAGCGGGTCGAGGCGATAGAAACCACACAATGCCGCGTAAACCTCCGGCTGTTCACTCTTGAGGTGTTGCGGCTGCTGGTAGAAGGCTTCGGTGAGCACCGCGAAGAATTCGGCGGGCTCGGTCGCGCCATACGGATCCAGCCAGGACGAATGGTGGTGCGCCAGTGAAGTGCGCAGATTTTCGTACGCCTGCGACATGGTGCGCTGCCAATAGCGGGCCTGCTCGCCGCTGAGCGGAGGGGCACCATCGGCACTGCCATCAAGGTAATCCAGCTGATGGGCAAATTCGTGGAGAATCACATTGTGGTCGCCCTCGGGATGGACTGCGCCCTCCAGACACTCCTCCCAGGCCAGCACCACCTGGCCATAGCCGGAAGCTTCGCCGGCACGAATTTCTTCGCGCACACTCACCACCGTGCCGTCGTCCTCTTCGTGCTCAACCCGGTAACTGCCGGGATACACCAGAATGCTGCGAACCTCATCGAAATCGGAGTAGGCGCGCGCCAGAATCAGCAGGCAGGCGTGGCCGGCGATGGTCACCCGCACTCTGTCATCCACCGTAAACCCGTCACAGCCATAGAATGTTTTCTCGGCGAGGAAGAGTTGCACGCGCTGTTCCAGATGGCGGCGGGCAGGTTCGGGCAGTTGCAAGTAGAACGGCACGTTCGCGCCTAACAGCGTTCGCCAATGGTCCGGAAACGCCTTTCTCAACTCGCGATCACGACGCCATCGACGGTAAAAGAACAAGCGAAAGACGCTCAGACCGATCACGGTCAGGGCGAAGATGGCGAAGATCACGACAGAGGACATACCGGCTCAACTCCGTTTCAGGGGTGTTGCAGTGCCGAGAGCAGCTGGTCCGCGCGCCATGTCTGCCTTTGTGTTTCACATTGATGGATAAGGTCCACCAGCTTCTGGTTCACCGGGGCTTGCCGCCCCAGTTTGTTTGCCAGCTTCACGACTTCGCCATTGATCCAGTCCACTTCCGTCGGCCGGCCGGCTTGCAGGTCTTCCCACATGGACGACCGTGCCACCGGATCAATGGTGAGCATTTTCTGCGCCAGCCGGGTGAACAGCCAGTCCGGGGAAGACATCAGCGGCGGAATAAGACGCATGGGTAGACCGGTCAGTTTGACGGTGGGAATCTCCGCCTCCTTCAGTAGCTGCATGGTCTCTCGTTGAGCCATGGCCAGGCAACGGCGATACCCCCGCTGTGACAATTCCTCCAGCAGAGGCACGCCGGACAGGGCATTGATCGGGTTGTTCAGGTTCAGCAGCAGTTTCGACCACATCACCGACTCGATATCCGATCTCAGCTCCAGCGGCAGTCCCGCTGTTTCAAACCAGGGCAAAAACGCTTCGAGTGACGAGTGTTGCTCGGCCACCAGATGACCCTCAGTGCCCTGATGGAAATGACCGGGTTCCTGTTGCAGCACATTGAAGGGCACCATGCCGGCCAGCACGTTGGCCTCCGGCATGGCCGCCTGCAAATGCTCGGCGTTGGAAATGCCGTTCTGCAGACTGACGACCGGCGTGCCGGCGGGAATCCAGGGTGCCAGTTGTTTGCCCGCTTCAACCGTGGCGGCGGATTTTACGGTAACCAGAACCAGATCGGCGCCCCGGGCAGCTTCAGCCTCACAGAGGTACTGGTCGTTGGTGAGTTGGCTGCGGGCGCTGAAGCCCTGATAGTCGGTGACTACCAGGGGGACCTGTTTGAGCGTTTCCTGCAATCGTGGCCGACCGATCATCACCACATCGGCGCCTGCAGACAGCAGTCGGCCGCCAAGGTAGCAGCCGATGCTGCCGGCGCCAAAAATCACAATTCGCAAAGAGGATTCCGTCACAGAGTTCGCCTTATCCAGATCAGATTGTTTTTGTTCAAGTCAGACGCCGCTCTTTTGGCCCGCCTGCTGCAGCGGTGCCATACTCCTGAAGCCGGGACGTGAAGTATGATAGGCGCTCTCTAATCATTAGGATGACACACTTTATGGCCCGTTTTGAACTACTCGGTACCGCGACCATCCCGGGCAAGGGAACCCGGTTGAGGCTGCTTCAGCGCAATGATGAGTTTTCCATCAAGATCGCCGGTACCACCGGTGAACTGATGAACAGTCGCCTGCATGGGTCGGAGGATGCACTGGCCACACTCGCTTGCGAGCGTCTTGCGGACCACCCGGCGCCGCGGGTATTGATTGGTGGTCTGGGTATGGGGTTTACCCTGGCGGCGGCGCTGCAGTCACTGGGTGACAGCGCGGAGGTGACGGTCGCCGAACTGGTTCCGGAAGTGGAGGCCTGGAATCGCGGGCCTCTGGGATCGGCCGCCGGCTATCCATTGCATGATCCACGAGCGCGGGTACATGTGGGTGATGTGGTGCAGTTGATCCGGGATTCAGCCAGTACCTTTGATGCCATACTCCTGGATATTGATAACGGCCCGGAGGGGCTGACCCGCAAGGAAAATGACTGGCTGTACACCACGGCAGGTATCGAAGCGGCCCATGCGGCGTTGCGGCCGGATGGCATTCTGGCGTATTGGTCCGCAGGGCAGGACCCGGCCTTTACCGAACGGCTGAAGCGCGCCGGGCTCTCGGTTGATCCGGTCACCGTGCGGGCGCACCGTCCGGGCAAGGGCGCCCGCCATGTAATCTGGCTGGCGTGGTAAGAGCAAAAAGGATAACGCTCATGCAAGACAAGGATAGAAACGTGCAATCGGATCAGGCGGAACCGGTATGGAAAAGTCCGGTCAAGGTGAGGGATGCGGCGCTGGTTGTGCTTGCCACGATCGCCACTGTATTTTTCATCGACTGGGCCGAGGCCATTCTGTTGCCTCTAGTTGTGGCGGTTCTGGTGTCGTATGCGCTGGACCCTCTGGTATCCGCTTTCGGACGGCTGCGGATTCCACGTGCCGTTGGCGCGGGGATCGTTATCCTGTCGCTGATTGCGCTGGCCGCGGCGGCCAGTGTCCCGCTTCAGCGTGAAGCCATGGCCATGCTGGACAAGATCCCGCTGGCCGCGAAGCAAATCGAGCGAATACGCGCCCAGACACCGGTAGCCGGAGAAGAGGATCTGCTGGAAAAGGCGGAGAAAGCGGTAAAGGAAATCGAGTCGACGACCAAGCAGGACGACGAGGAAGACTCCGAACCTGGTGTAACGCCGGTCCGTATCGTGGATGACTCCTTCAATTTGCGGAACTACCTGATGCGTGGCTCCTCCGCGGCATTGCTGCTGTTTTCGCAGCTTTTCTCCGTTGTGTTTCTGGTGTTTTTCATGCTTTCCATCGGCAAACTCTATCGCCGAAAGATCATTCGATTGTCCGGACCATCCTTCCAGCGAATGCGCAATGCGGCCCGGCTGATGAACGATTTTCATCACCAGGTACGGCAGTTTCTGTTTGTGATGCTCGTCGGAGCTTTGTTTGTGGGTATAGCGACCTGGCTTGCCTTCCTCGCCATCGGTGTGGAAGAAGCCGGTTTGTGGGGGGTTGCGGCGGGTATCGCCAGCGGAATCCCTTACCTTGGCCCGTTTCTCGTGTTTATTGGTGTCAGTCTGGCAGCGTTTCTGCAGTTTGGAACGGTGGACATGGTGCTCGTGGTGGGGCTGGTGTCGCTGGTGATCACCAGTATTCAGGGGTATCTGATGACGCCCTGGATGACCAGCCAGGTATCAAGCCTTAATACCGTATCCATCTTTATCGGTTTGCTGTTCTGGGGCTGGATCTGGGGCCCAGTGGGGCTGATCGTCGCGACACCGATTCTGATGATCGTGAAATCCTTGTGCGATCACGTTGTCGATTTGCGACCGGTTGGGGAACTGCTGGGCAAGTAATGGCGAGGCTGGCTGGGAAAGCGGGGTAACGGAAACGAAAAAAGGCAGCCGAAGCTGCCTTTTCTTAATGCGTGGGCTGTTATTTACAGACCAACAACATTTTCCGCCTGAGGACCTTTCTGGCCCTGAGTCACGGTGAAATCAACCTGCTGGCCTTCAGCCAGAGTCTTGAAACCGCCGCCCTGAATAGCGCTGTAGTGAACGAATACGTCGGGGCCGCCTTCACGAGTGATGAAGCCAAAACCTTTTGATTCGTTGAAGAACTTAACAGTACCGGTAACAGTAGACATAGTTTAACTATCCTGAATTCTAAATTTTGTGTGCCGCCTGACCGTCGCGATGACGTCAGATCAGCGTTGTGCGGGAAACAAAAAACTGGCGTGGTCAAAAACAGGACGTTGCACTACGAATAAACTACAGAGAAGCGTCTTATTGATGAAATGCTTTGCTAAATCTTTCCAACGAGAGTCACCATACTCCTGACTGAGCGGAATGCAAAGGTATTTCTCATAAGCATTAACCAGCAGGCTCCGGTGATTGAGCGCAACCTGTGGCTGGACAGCACACTCCAGGGGGGAGGGATGATGAAATTTATTTTTGAAGTTCGTATCCGCGAGGGACATACCGCAGAGGAATACGCCGACGCCTGGGTGCGGGCCAGTGAGTTGATACAGCAGGCACCGGGCGCCCGTGGAACGGAACTGCACCGGAAGATCGGTGACCCCCACACATTGATCGCCATCGCCACCTGGGAGAGCAAGGCGGCGCGGGATGCGATGGAATCCGGGAAGAACCCTCGCATTGCCGAGATCATCCGCAGTGCCGCGCCGTTTGTGGACATCCATCCACTCGGGGAGTTCGAGGATCCGGAGTGGGTGGTGATGCCGTCCGGGCGGTCATAGCAGGATACGAACCATGCCTTATCAGATTCTGGCGGATGCGGTGCTGGCCCTTCATGTCGCGATCGTGGTGTTCGTGGTTGCCGGGCTGGTGCTGATTCTGGTCGGCAATCGGCTGGACTGGCATTGGGTTAACCGGCGTGGGTTTCGCTACCTCCACCTGTTGGCGATCGGGGTCGTGGTGTTACAGGCATGGCTGGGGGTGTTGTGCCCCCTGACCACACTGGAGATGTGGCTGCGTGCCGAGGCCGGTGAGGCAGGTTACACCGGCAGTTTTGTGCAGTACTGGTTGCAGCGTTTGCTGTACTACGAAGCGCCACCCTGGGTTTTCATCGTCGCATACTCCCTGTTCGGATTGGCCGTGCTCTTTGCCTGGTGGAAATTTCCGCCAGGCAAAGGTCCCGGGCACCAATAGCGCGCTCACAACGGGCCGGGGGTGGGCGCTGTACCCGGGAACATGGTTTAATCGGCGTTGACCCGAACCCGATCTGCGTAAAAAGGAGTGCCGCGTGCCAGAACTTGCAACCTATGAGAGTTTTTCCATTGAGGTGTCCAACCACATTGCCCATGTGCAGTTCAGTCGCCCCGACGCGCTGAACACCATGAACAAGGCGTTCTGGCTGGAACTGCTCCGCTGCATGCAGGACATTGAAGCCAACACTGACGCCCGCGTCATTGTGCTCTCATCCACCGGTAAGCATTTCTCCGCGGGCATGGATCTGAGTGTGTTCAGTGACCCGAAATCGGTGCCCATGGGCGGTGATCCGGGCCGCATGGCGGAAAACCTGCGTCGCGTGGTTCTGCAGCTGCAGGACACACTGACGTCTCTGGAGCAGATTCGCCTTCCGGTATTGGCGGCTATCCACGGTGGCTGTATTGGCGGTGCGCTGGATCTGGTCTGCGCAGCAGACAGCCGTTACTGCACCGAGGATGCCTACTTCACCATCAAGGAAACCGAGCTGGGCATGACAGCGGACGTGGGCACGCTGCAGCGTCTGCCGAAACTGATGCCCGAGGGTGTGGTGCGGGAACTCGCCTACACCGGGCGCAAATGTGCCGCCGAGGAAGCCTACCGTCTGGGGTTCGTGAATTCGGTTTACCCGGATCAGCAAGCCATGCTGGCGGCGGTCATGTCGGTAGCAGGTCAGATTGCAGCCAACTCACCACTGGCAGTGACCGGTTGCAAGGAAATGCTCAATTACAGCCGCGACCACAGCGTGGAAGACAGCCTGAAGTACATGGCCACGTGGCAGGCCGGCATGTTCCGTCCCACAGACATGATGAAAACCTTCCAGGCCAAGGCACAGAAACAGGCGCCACAATACGATGACCTGTTCCCGGTGAAGCCGCTGTTCGATCAGTAATTGCAGATGAAAAACCGGCGCCCATCCGGAATCCCCGCCCTGACGGCCCTGGCTTTTCAGGGCGCCATTGGTGTGGTCGGTCTGGTGGCCATTGTGCTGCTCGATATCCCGGTTCCGCTGCTGGGCCACGGCCTCTGGCACAGCCTTTTATGGGGTGTGATCGGAGCGATGCTGACCTATGTCGGTCTGCTTCTGTGTACCCACATTCCCGGATTGTTGCCCGACCATCTCGAGCGGCAGATGCAGGGGCTGTACGACTTCGCGGTCAGCTATTCGCCTGCCGTACTGGTGTGCCTGTCACTGCTGGCGGGCATCGGCGAGGAACTGCTGTTCCGCGGCGCGGTTCAGGGCGGGTTGCTGGTGCACACCAATGCCACGGTGGCGGTTCTGGGCGCGTCAGTGCTGTTCGGGCTGGTGCACTGGGTGTCGTTCACCTACTTCCTGATCGCAACCGGGCTGGGTCTGATTCTGGGCGTGGCCTATCTGCTGTCCGGGAGTATCGTACTGGTGATGTTCTGGCACGCGGTTTACGACGTGATTGCTCTGTTCTGCCTGCTGCGCTTTCCGCACTGGTTCGGGGTCAGACGGATTCGCCGCGGCGGTACAGGGCGTCAGGAGTAGTCGATATCCTCTTTGCCGGAACTTTTTCGGGCTTCGAAGCTGGCCAGCTCTACGTTGATGGCATTGGTCGAGATCTGTATCTCGTAGAGGGAATAGAGCAGCGATAAGGACAGCAACACCAGGCTGGCGCCGAACGCCACCACGCCCGGCAGGTCAGAGCCGAGAAACAGCAGGAACATCGACACCGTGCACAGGAAAAAGCTGAGCACCCCGTAGGTCTGCATGCGCTTGGTCAGCACAATGCGCTTACGCAGCATGCCGATCTGCCGCGCAATCAACGCATGGTCCTCCTCGGTGTCCATCTGTTTGAGCTGGCGAATCAGTTGCGCCAGAACGAGGAACCGGTTGGTGTACGCCAGTAACAGCAGCGAGATGGCAGGAAACAGCAGTGCGGGTGTGGTCAGATCCAATCGTTTGTCCTTGTGGCTGAGAAGTGTCCGATCGTCAGGCCGAGCGTCCGAGTATAGTCGCAGAGCGGCAGCCTTGCGCAACTGGATAAGGAGGTAGAGCGTGCTGGAGAGTTACCTGACAGGTTTGATTGTCTGCGGCGGAATCATCGTTGCCATTGGTGCGCAGAATGCGTATGTGCTGAGCCAGGCCATCCGCCGGGAGCATCACTGGTGGTCAGCCGGTGTTTGCATGGTGGCGGATGTCACCCTGTTTACGTTGGGGATGTTCGGTGTCAGTGCAGCATTAATGGCGATGCCCCAGGCCCTGGACATTCTGCGCTGGCTTGGGGTGGTGTTTCTTGGCTGGCTCGGGGCTCAGGCATTTATGCGAGCTGCTCGTGGCCGGGCTGCCCTGGAAACCGGCGAAGCGACCAAACGAAGCCTGAAAGCGGTGGTGTCTACGACCCTGGCCGTGACCTTGCTGAACCCGCAGGTTTATCTGGACACTCTGTTGCTGATTCCTGCAGTGGGTGCCCAGCAGCCGGATGCCACCACCTTCGTCGCCGGGGCCAGCAGTGCCTCTGTGCTGTGGTTCGGATTGCTGGCCTGGTGCGGGTCTGCCATGGCGCCGATTCTCGCGCGGCCGCTGGCCTGGCGGATCATCGATGGCTTGATCGGCCTGATGATGACCGCGATTGCGCTGCACCTTGCGCTGGGAAATGGTCTCTAGCATTCAAACGGTCGTATGAAATGGCTTGCAATGGCTGGCAGCTGTCTTGAAGATGGCCGGCTATCCAGTATTTCCGAAACCGACCGACCACCGAGGTTTGCTGATGAATTCCACTCTTCGACGCTGGTTTACCAGCGCCGGCGCCCTGCGCCGTTTTCTGTCTACCTTTGCACCGTATCTGGGCGCCGGGGTCAAGGTGACACAGCTCGCTGATGACTTCAGCTCCGCCACGGTAGAGATGCGCCAGCACTGGTACAACACCAATTACGTGGGTACCCATTTTGGCGGCTCGCTCTACAGCATGGTGGATCCCATGTACATGTTGCTGCTGATGCGCAAGCTGGGGGACGACTACATCGTATGGGACAAGTCGGCCAGCATCGACTTCATTCGCCCGGGCAAGGGTACGGTAACGGCCCGTTTCGAGCTGACCGAAGAGCGCGTGGCGGCCATCCGAGAGGCCACTGCCAGTGGCGAAAAAATGCTGCCGGAGTGGGATGTCGACATTGTTGATGAGACCGGGGCGTGCGTCGCACGGGTGCACAAGGTGTTGTACGTGAGACGCAAGAAAGCCTGATCAGAAGCGGACGGCGAGCCCTGCGGAGGCTTCTACCTGAAAAAAGCCGTTACTCTCGAAGCGGACATTGCAGCCGCCGGAGCAGAATACCGCGCCACCACTGTCCAGCACAGTATAGAGCCCCCGCAAGTCCAGTCGCAGCCGCAGGTGGTCATTCAGCGGCCACTTGTAGCCACCGCCCAGTGACAGAGAAGCGCGGTGATGGGTGTCCAGGCCTGAGGGTTTCGGGTCCAGCCGGGTGACGCCGGCGACACCGGAAACAAACCCGCCTGTGGTTGTGCCGCCGGGAAAATAGAGACCGCCGAACTGCAATTGGGTAATGGTGAGGTCGACGCTGGTCCGGGTCGGTGTCAGTAAACCCTCGGAACTCCTCGCCGTTGTTTCCTGTCGTCCCAGATAGAGCTCCAGCTGTTTGCCGGGTTCGCTCAGGTCCACATTCAGCAACAGACCCTGGCTTACGGTGTCTTCAAGATCCACGCGTCGGTCTTCGTCGTCGGTTCGGTTGTTGACGTCGAACTCGCCACCCATGCGATAGCCGGCAAAGGGCGTAAGCTCAACCTCTGCGGTGGCGGGCAGGCTTACAAACAGCGTGGCGATCAACCCGAAACAGGTGTGGCAAAGGCGCATTAATCGGATACTCCGGCATCAGTCAAAGCGACGGGCCTCGGTGAAGCGGCCTTTCCAGTAATACCCGTTCAGCGATGATTGGGTTACACCGGACGACGTCGACGCGTGAATAAACCGGTCTCCGCCCATGTAGATCCCGGCGTGCTGCTCCTTTCCCCCGATACGAAAGAACACAAGATCACCGGGCTCAATGTCTCCCGGGTGCACGGCATCTCCGGAGGCGAGCATTTGTGAGGTGGTGCGTGGCAGTTGCTTGTCCAGGCCCTCCCGGAAGGCGGTGAGAATGAAGCCGGAACAATCAAAGCCGCGGGCGGAGGTACCGCCGTAATGGTAGGGCGTGCCCTGGTAGCGCTCGAACACCTGCCAGAGTTTCTGCGCTTTGGCGGAGTCCTGTGGCGGCGGCACCGATGCATGGGCGTAGCCGTCAGGCGATCCCTTCTGCAGAGCCTGGTTACTGGCACAGCCGCCAAGTGCTAACGCTGAAAGGCACATAATTACTAAATATCGCAACGACCTACCCATACTGGAGTCCTGACTGCCTGATCCTCATGCCAGATTATTATGGTTTCGCCGGGATGTCAGGTTACGGTTTGTGATCCTGCGGTGCTTCCAGTTGCGCCAGAAACTCGGCGATGTCGTCGAAGGCATCGTTGGCCTCTGGCAATAATGGCGTAAAAATATGCCATACGTGCACCATGCCGGGCCAGGTGTGCAGCTCAACCGGGGACGCCATGGATCGCGCTTTGGCAGCATATCGGCGGGCGTTATCCAGCAGCATCTCGGTATCGCTGGCGTGGATCAGGGTGGGCGGAAGATTGGCAAGGTTGCCCCTCAGGGGCGACGCCACCGGACTGGTCGGTGACACCCGAAAGGCGGCCAGCGTGGCCCACCAGATCACCGGCAGGGGAATCTTGGACAAACCGCCGAACACTGGCCCCAGCAGGGGGTCGCTGGCAATATTGCCGCGATTGCTGGGCGCGGTCAGGGTCAGGTCGGTGGACGGCGACAGGGCGATGGCCGCGTCGGCCTGCGGCAGGCCGCTATCCCGAATCCAGGCAATCAGGGCAAGGGCATGGCTGCCCCCTGCGGAATCGCCGGCAACAACCATGAAATCGGCTGCGGATTCGCCATCCGGGCCGTGATCCAGAAGCCATGCATAGGCTTTGCGGCAGTCTCTTACGCCGTCCATGAACCGGTTTTCCGGCATCAGGCGGTAGTCGAGTGCGAAGACCGCAGCGTTGGCAATGTGAGAGAGCCGGTCGGTAATGGCGCGATGACTGCGGGGGCTGCCCGCGGCCCAGGCGCCACCGTGAATGTAGAGCATCCGCCGCTGGCTATCCGCTCCCGGTGCCAGCACCCACTCGCCGCGGGGCTCGTCGTTGAAACGGAACGCCGAGGCCAGCGCCAGCCCTTCGCTGAGGCCGTCCATATGCTGGCGCAATGCCATCAGCCGTGCTTTGCCCCTCAACCCGCGC
Organism: Marinobacter goseongensis; assembly: GCF_023156235.1. Classification (GTDB taxonomy): domain Bacteria; phylum Pseudomonadota; class Gammaproteobacteria; order Pseudomonadales; family Oleiphilaceae; genus Marinobacter; species Marinobacter goseongensis. The sequence goes on from NZ_JAKZAI010000006.1 coordinate 131,731, forward strand.
GATGCGTTGCCCATGTCGCGGATACGCCCGAGCACCTGTTCGTGAGCCTCGCTTGGCAGCGCTTCGCGCACGGGGTGCTCGTCCTGATCAAAATGGGAAAAGTCCTCTACTCGAAACAGGACCAGCGTAATCGCAATGATCAGCCCAACGATGGCAATCACAATCCATAACATGGCGTAGCCCGTATCCAGATGAATCCGGTAACCCCCGGAAAACTATGCTTCGACGACTCTTCAACTATGCTTCAGATAATACCCGCAGGGTGCGGCGGGTGCCTACCGGAACCATCACAGAAGGAGCAAGGCGTTGCAAATAGCCTACAGAGCCCGTGATATCACCGAGGCGCACATTGTGGCCGGTCTGATCGAGGCGAACGGCATTGAGACGTACGTTGGCGGCCTGTATCTGCAGGGGGCGATGGGTGAAATCGGCGCAGCCGGTTTCAGCAACGTTCATGTGGCGGATGAGGACCTGTACCGCGCCAGACAGGTGGTGTCGGAATACGAAGCATCGGCGCCCGAGGCTGTCGTGACCGGCGATGACGACCGCCGACCGGATTTCTACGCGCGCGGGTTCCTGCTGGCGCTGGCGATTCTCGGCCTCGTTCTGCTGGCACTCTAAAGCGTACACTTGTGCAGGCTCAAGATGGCGAGTGCCTGTCAGAACATCACCCGGGTAGATTGAGGAGCGTAATGCACCGGCTGTTTTTCGGGCTCGAGATTCCCGCCGCTATCCGGCAACGGCTGCTGCAGGTGCCTACGCCGGTTGCCGGCGCGCGCTGGCAGCGCGATGATCAGTTCCACATCACCCTGTTGTTTCTTGGGGATGTGGAGTCTGGCAGGGCGGTGAATGCCCGGGCCGCTGCCAGGGATCTCCCGCTTGAGCCCTTCGAGCTGGACGTCCACGGCCTTGGCAGCTTTGGTCCGCCACACAATCCTCGCCATGTGTGGGCTGGCGTGCAGCCGCTGAATCCGATTGCAGTGATGCATGAAGCGCTGGCCGCCCGCATCACAGGCCTCGGATTCACGCCAGAGAAACGGGGCTTTCGCCCCCATGTGACACTGGCGAGATTTGGCAAACAGCCGGGTTCCGTGGCAGCGTTGCTGGACGAATACCAGAGCTGCTCGTTCGGAAGCTTTACTGTCTCCGATTTTGTCCTGTTTGAAAGCAAAAGGGGCGATCAGGGATCCGTTTATTCCGTGGTGGAGCGCTTCGGTTTGATGAAAACCCGCCAGGGGTCATCGCCCTGATCGACAGGAGCACTATGTTGTCTTGTGATGGCCTCTCGCCATGGAAGCCCCGGGTCCACCTGGCAGTTCTGGCGATGTGCCTCGTGCTCACTCAGCCTGTCTTTGCCATGAGCTGGTCGCTGGTGCTGCAGCAGGGCCAATTTGACCTGGCGCTACCGGATATTCACTCCGGAGGCTGGTCATTTACCGGCCTTCATGCCGATGTGGTCACCGCCGTTGACGCGGATAATAACGTGGCCCGGATCCGCTTCAAGCCCGGTTCCCGCCTGCGGGCGGCACGGATCGTTCAGAACATAGCCGGTAATGGACTGCAACTGAATGATGTGCGGGTGGACCTGACGGATGTCACCCTCACCGTGGATCTGGACACTCCGGGTACCTTGCCTGAGCGCAGTTCGATAACCGGTCAAGTGGCAGTGGATATTGGCGCGCTGCACCACCCAACCCTGAACGCCCTGGGCTGGCAATTCGACGGCACGGTGAGGGGGCCCTTGAGCGACGTGAGGGTCGCGGGGCAACTAAGGGCCGATTCCGGTCTGACCGCAGAGGTCGCTGCGAGACATCGGATGGGGACGTTCCTGGTGGCCAATGTGATGATGGCCCTCGGAGGAGGGCAGGGCACAAAGGCGATGGCGGCCACATTTGTGGACTGGCCCGGGTCGCTGGAATTGAGTGCCGGCCAGATACAGTTGGAAGCTCGGGTGCACCAGGCCCCCGGCCAGCCCTTGGCGGTGCACGGCCAACTGGACTTCGACGGGGTGGGCGGCCTGATTGACCGCACCGCTGTCTCCGGCCTGAATGGGCGCCTGCTGGTCAGCCTGGAACAGGACGCGCTGGTGGCTCGTGCCCGAGATGTGGTGATCGGCCAGATCAATTCCGGTATCGGTATCGGCCCGGTGCGTGTGCTCGCAGTATATCGGGCGCCCCGGACTGAGCTTGCCGCCGGCGTTCTGGACATTCAGCAGGCGACGGCCGGATTTCTGGATGGCCGTTTGCGAGTGGCGCCTGGCTCGTTTGACCTTGCCCGACAACCCTGGCGACTGCCCATTGATGTGTACGAGGTGTCGCTGGCGAGGTTGTTGCAGGTATACCCGACGGAGGGACTGACGGGTTCCGGCACGCTCAGCGGCCGCGTTCCGTTGAAGGTCAGCGGGTCCGGTGTTGAGGTGGAGCTGGGCCGGGTGTCTGCCATGGCACCGGGCGGATTGCTGAGGCTGCCCGCCGAGCGGCTGCAGGCCATGCTGGGAAGCAGCCAGGCCATGGAGCTGGTGGTGGAGGCTTTGCAAAACTTTCACTATTCGGTGCTCGATAGCACGATAGACTACGATAACACAGGCAAGCTGGTGCTCGGTTTGCGGCTGGAGGGTGAAAACCCCGACGTCCGCGGCGGGCAACCGGTGGTGCTGAACATCAATCTTGAAGAAGACATTCCCGCCCTGCTAACCAGCCTGCAGCTGAGTGGCAGGGTAAACGAGGCGGTGACCGAACGGGTTCGGGAACGCCTGCAACAATCCGGGCAGAAGTCCGGGCAGGAGACAGTGCCATGATGAATGGATTGCGGTCGCTCCGGCCGCTCGCAGTGCGGATGTTGATGGTCATGATGCTGCCGTTGGCGATGTACGGGTGCACGCCCACGGTGCAGATGGCCGCACCGAAAGAGCCCATTACCGTGAATCTTAACGTCAAGATTCAGCATGAAATCTACGTCAAGGTCGACAAAGAGGTAGACGAGCTGTTCAGTGAACAGGGTCTGTTCTGATCGAAGCCGGCGCTTGCAAGGAGTTGATAATGAAACGATTGATGCAACTGGGTGCGGTAATTCTGGCATTTAGCCTGGCTCTGCCGGCATTTGCCATGAGCCTCGACGAGGCTAAACAGAAGCTGGAATCCGCAAAGCAGCAGGGGGCGGTGGGTGAGACGCCAGCGGGTTACCTGGACGTGGTCAAGGCCGGTGGCGAGGCCCGTGAGGTGGCGCAGGCCATCAACAGCGCCCGCAGAGACGAATACACCCGCATTGCCGAGAAACACAACATCCCGGTCACCCAGGTAGAAACCGTGGCCGGCAAGAAAGCAATCGAGAAAACGCCCCCGGGTCAGTTCGTGCTGATCGACGGTCAGTGGGTAAAGAAATAGCACGGATTGAATCCACCACCCCCGGCCCTTCGGTCAGACCGGGGGTGGTAGTGCGACCTTGAACCAGTAGTCTTCCATAACGCGGATGATTTCGATCAGGCCGTTGAACTGAAGCGGCATGCGAATCACCGACGCTGCGCCCAGCTGGTAAAGCTGTGGTGTGCTCGATGTCACATCGCGGGGGCAGAAGACGATCACCGGAATGGCCTTGATGGTCGCGGTGCCCTTGAGGCGTGTAAGAATGTCGGTGGTTGATCTGGTGCCGGTTGCCGCGGCGATCATCAGCAGGTTCGGGAGGCCGCCGTTTCGGACAGCCCGGTTAATGCTGGCTGCTTCAATGGCCTCAAACAGCTGGTCTGCATCGTCGAAAACCAAGAGTTCGTGGCCCATGCCGTTGACCTGCAGCGCGTCGCAGAGCTCCTCCCGTTCTTCCTCACGGGGTGCCAGAAGCGCGATCCTGAACGGTCTTGATGGCGAGCGGGGTTCAACCTGTCTGTCATTTCGCGGATCGGCGGGCATATTCATTGGTGATTTCGCCCCCCCGAGGACGAGAGTTGCCCGGAGACTTCGGGGCTCCGGCCCTTTTGACTCAGCGCCAGCTGCAGAGCCTGCTCTGCCGGCATGGGCTTGGCAATCAGGTAGCCTTGCCCCATCCTACACTGAATTGCGGTCAGGGCCGCCAGTTGCTCCTCAGTTTCGATGCCTTCTGCAATCACCTGCATCCCCAGGGATTCGGCCATGGTCACAATGGCGCGGCAAATGGCCGGTTCAGCCAGTGAATCCTGGCCGTCAACGGAGACAAAACTCTTGTCGATTTTCAGATAATCTGCCGGGAAATGCTTCAGGTATTTCAACGATGAATACCCGGTGCCGAAATCGTCAATGGAGATCTTGGCACCGGTTGACCGGATCTGGTCGAGCTCTTCCAGGGCGTTATCGTCTTCCGAGTTGATGTCCACCATGGTCTCTTCGGTCAGTTCGATTTCAAGCAATCTTGACGGTATGTTCTCCCTGTCGAGAACGGCCTTGACCGAAGCGCCGAAGTTGCCGGGCTTGAGCTGAACCGGGGATACGTTGATGGCAATCGGGAATTGGGTAATGCCGCGAGCTTCCCAGTCTTTAAGCAACCGGCAGGTCTGCTCGATCACCCAGGCTCCGATCGGGATGATCAGGCCGGTTTTCTCGGCGATGGGGATAAACGCGGCCGGGGACACGAAGTGTTTAACGCCACCTTCGTCCTCAATCCAGCGCAACAGGGCTTCGAATCCGATAATGGTCCGGTCGGCGAGGTTCCACTTGGGCTGCAGATAGAGTTCAAATTCATTGTGCTCCAGTGCCCGCCGCAAGCCTCTCTCGAGTTTGATGTTTTTTTCCAGCTCTGTTTGCAGCCGCGCAGTAAAACACTGCAGCCGGTTGATGCCGTGCCGTTTGGCTTCATACAGTGCTATGTCGGCCTTCTGCATCAGCTTGATCGGCGTTTTTCCGTTTTCCGGGTACAGGGCGATGCCGATACTGGCGGAGATATTGATCTCGTGTCCGCGGATGGCCGTGGGGGGTGCGATGGCATCAAGTAGCTTGGTGGCCACCAGGGCGGCATCCTCGTAGTCGTGGATTTCGTCGACCAGTATGGTGAATTCGTCGCCGCCAATTCTGGCGGCAAAATCCGAGCTACGGATCACCTTGCGGATGCGGTCGGCAATCAGGGTAAGCAGTAGGTCACCGGTCGGGTGGCCGAGGGAATCGTTGATCTCCTTGAAACGGTCAAGGTCCAGAAACAGTACCGCCAGCTTGCCGTTTTTGCGTTCGGCCCGGGCCAGAGAGGCTTCTAGCATCTCCTCGAACAGCAGGCGGTTGCCGAGCCCGGTCAGGGGGTCGCGTTTGGCCAGTCGCTCCAGATTCATTTCGGCGCGTTTGTGTTCGATGGCATGGTGGATGGTGCGTTCCAGCAGTGGGGTGGACAGCTCGTTCTTGGGCAGAAAGTCGGCGGCGCCCAGGTTGATCACTTCGTCATCAATGCGTCCGGAGTCCGCGCCGGTCAGCACCACGACCGGCTGTGGTATGTGCAACAGCGACGCTTCTTTCAAGAAGTCGATGGCGGTATCTGCGCCCAGAAAATAGTCCAACAGAAAAATGTCGTAGGCCGGATTGGTCAGGTGCTGTTGGGCTTCCTGAAAGCTTTTTACATGGGTGAGTCGAAAACGGAAGCGCTGGGAAGCCAGCAGAAGGCTTTCCAGAATGAGGAAGTCGGCACTGTCATCCTCGATGACGACAACGTTGAATTCAGTGTTCACTGGCATCAGGCAACTCCACGATGGAACACCAGTAACTGTTGAAGATTTGTATCTGGCTGACCAGTTTTTCAAAATCCACCGGCTTCGAGATGAAGGAGCTGGCGCCGAGATCGTAGCTCCGGAACACTTCTTCTTCGCGGTTCGACGTGGTCAGAACGATGATCGGCACATGTTTCAGCGCCGGGTCGTTTTTGATGGCGACCAGGCAGTCCCTACCGTCCATTTTCGGCATGTTCAGATCGAGCAGAATGAGATCCGGAAACGGGTGTTCTTTGGCGTTGTAGGGCGGATGGCGGCGCAGGTATTTCAGCAGCTCCTCGCCATTCTCCACAAAATACAGTGGATTAATGGATTTGCTTTCGTCGAAGGCCTCCTGGGTCAACATGCGATCCAGGGGATCGTCATCGGCCATTAGAATCGTGATGGGTCTCATGCGGAGAACTGCCTCATGTGATGGACGGGAAGGTCGATCTGGAAGGTTGATCCCTCGCCGATTGTACTCGTTGCGGTGATAGCGCCTCCGTGCCGTTCAACCACCTTCTTGCAGATAGCCAGCCCCATGCCGGTACCCTCGTATTCGTCCCGCCCATGGAGACGTTTGAACACCTCAAATATCTGGTCCTTGTACTGTGGATCAAAACCGATGCCGTTATCGGTCACGGTCAATCGGTAGGTTTGCTCCGAGACCGGGGCGCCGGTAATCCGGATGACCGGCGCTTTGTCCGGAGCCCGGTATTTGATCGCATTGCCGATGAGGTTCTGCACCACCTGACGCAGTTGTGAGCGGTTGCCCATCACCGTACCCTGAATATCCTTCTCGATCCGGGCATCGCATTCCTCAATTCTGAGTTGCAGGTCTCGCTCGGTTTCTTCCGTCAGTTCAGCCAAAGAAACGTCCTCATAATCACTGCTCTGTGTGGTGACCCGGCTATAGGCAAGCAAGCTGTTGATCAGGGCTTCCATACGCTCGGCCGCGTCCCGGATGTACGCCACAAACTGCTGGCCTTTTTCGTCGAAGCTGCCGTAGCGGCCGGACGAAAGCAGCTGGGTAAACGACATGAGCTTTCTCAATGGTTCCCTGAGGTCGTGGGAGGCGATGAAAGCAAACTGTTCCAGATCCTCATTTGACCGCTCCAGGGCAAGGGATTTGGCTTTTTCTTTCTCCTCCGCGGCGCGGCGGTAGGCAATTTCTGTTTCGAGTTGCCTCTTGGTTTCAAGCAGCTGCTTGACGTGGTTCTGGAGCTCATTGCGTGCGGTAAGAAGGTTGCCTTCAGATATTTTCCGCAGATTGACTTCAGACTGCAGGTCGAAGTTTGCCTGCTGGAGTTGCATTGGGCGGGGCAGGGCGAGTGCCTTGGGAATCAGCGGCCAGATCAGAATGGCAGTGAGAATGGAAACAATGGCGGTCAGGGCCTTTACAGCGCCGGAAATGTAGTAATCGCCATGCCAGATGTTCCAAACAGACAAAAGATGTGTGGTGCCACAGGCGAAGATGAACAGGGCAAACAGAACGAACATCCACTGATATTCCAGATCTTTTCGTTTGGCCATCAGAACATACAGAGCAACCGGAATGGTGAAGTAGGCTGCAGCGATCAACGTATCGGAAATCGAATGGAGCAAAACGAGATCGGGACGCCACAAGTAACAATGGCCATGCCCCATAAAGGTCAGGTCGAACCACTCACTCAGGCCATGGGTATGATCATTCACCGGTGCATCCTCATCACTGTGTTTACAGCAGGAAATTGACCGACTCAGATGGGCCTGGCTCGGCGAATTAATCCTGGCCTTTAGCATACTCCAACAGTGTAGTCTTTAAGGACGGGTTTTTCTCTGTTCCAGATCAACGCTTGACGCTGCGCTGTTTGGGTTTGGCCTGTTTTGAGCGTTTTCCGGGCCTGGCCGCGTCTCTGTTGCCGGGTTTTTTGTGTCTGGAGGGTTTCGACGTTGCGCCAGCGCTCTTCCCGGGGGATCTCCGGGTGGCGCCCTTGTCCGGTCGGGAGGCGGTCTTGTTTGCGGCGGGCGGCGCTTCCGAGGACGAATCGCGGATGGCGTCGAACAATTCCGCCAGCTCTTTCTGGGTCAGATCCCGCCATTGGCCGACCGGCAGCCCCTTCAGGCTGACGTTCATGATGCGGACGCGCTCCAGTCGGGTCACCTCGTAGCCGAAGTGCTCGCACATCCGGCGAATCTGGCGGTTCAGCCCCTGAATCAGCGTGATGCGGAAAACAAACCGCGATTCCTGGTGAACCTTGCACTTTTTGGTGACGGTGCCCAGGATCGGCACTCCGTTTGCCATGCCCTCAATAAAGGCTTTGGTGACTGGTTTATCGACGGTGACCAGGTATTCCTTTTCGTGATTGTTGCCCGCCCGCAGAATCTTGTTGACCAGATCCCCATTGCTGGTCATGAAAATAAGCCCCTGGGAGTCTTTGTCCAGCCGCCCGATCGGGAAAATCCGCTCACCATGTCCCACAAACCGCTGGATATTGTGTTTTTCCGCGCTGTCAGTGGTGCTGACAATACCCACGGGCTTGTTGACTGCGATGAACACCAGTTCGTCCTCAGACCGCGGCTCGATAACCTGGCCGTTGACCTTGACAGTATCGCCCGGCAACACCTGATCGCCCACCGTGGCGCGTTTGCCGTTAATGTAGACATTGCCCTGCTCGATGTACCGGTCTGCTTCCCGTCGCGAGCACATACCGCTTTCGCTGATGTATTTGTTGAGACGGGTGGAGGTTCCGGTGGCCATGGGTGTCCTGTAACGGTTAAACGGTGAGGCGTGTCTGATGTTCAGCGCATGATAGCAGGGTCACGGTAAGGCGTCAGTCACAGGGCAGCGGGGAGAGCGCCGCCAAAATTGTGTTATCCGCCGGTATTCTTTAAGTTAGTGGCACGCGGGAAGGGGATACTCCATCCTTCCTGATCCAGTTCCAGTGAAGGATTGCCGCCGATGCCTTCTAAAGTCTATGTGAAGCCGTGATGCCGTCATGTTGAAAATTTCCAGCGCCGTAGAACTCGCCGACTGGGAAATTGAAATAACCCAGATTCGCGCCCAGGGTGCCGGCGGGCAGAATGTGAACAAGGTGGCCTCTGCTGTGCACCTTCGTTTCGACATTCTCCGGTCGACCTTGCCGCCGTTCTACAAAGAGCGGCTGATGCAACTATCGGATCAGCGCATCAGCAAGGAGGGCATCATTATCATCAAGGCCCAGTCGTTCCGGACCCTTGAACTGAACAAAGAGGATGCCCTTGAGCGACTCAAAGAACTGATACTGGAGGCGGTCAAACAGCAGAAGGTCCGCCGTGCAACCCGCCCGACCAGGTCGTCGCAGCGCAAACGCGTTGACAAGAAAACCCGAAAGGGTAAAACCAAGGCTCTGCGAGGCAAGGTGCAGATCTGAGGCTGGCCAGGCTCACAAATTGTGAATGCCCATGCTGTCTCAAGGTGTTATAGTATAACATTCTAAAACGTCTCTCTGCCTGCGGACCGCCCATGAAACAGCCTATTCCAACCAATTTGATCCTGGGGTTCCTCGGGGTCGGGAAAACCACCGCGATACTGGACTTGCTCAGCCAGCGGCCCGAGGGCGAAGTCTGGGCAGTGCTGGTCAACGAATTTGGTGAGGTCGGCATCGATGGCGCGCTGCTGGAACGGGAGGGGGCGTTTGTGCGGGAGATTCCCGGCGGTTGCATGTGCTGTGTCGCCGGCCTGCCGATGCAGATCGGTTTGAATCAACTGATCCACAAGTCGAAGCCCGACCGCCTTTTGATCGAGCCCACCGGGCTGGGCCACCCGTCCCAGATCCTTGATACCCTGACCAGTGAGCACTACCGGGACGTGCTGGCTCTGGGGCCGGTCATTTGTCTGGTGGATCCCCGGCGGCTTGAGGACGCCCGGGTGCGCGAGAATGTGCAGTTCCGTGATCAGGTGGCAGCCAGTGACATTCTGGTGGCCAATAAAACCGATGTCTGCACAGCTGAGCAGATTGCTGCCTTTGATCAGTGGGCAGAAGCGCTGGAGCCGGCGCGGCGGGCGGTGTTTCATACCCGTTTCGGGCGGCTGGCTCCGCAGTGGCTTGAGGGCAACACCGATTTGCCGCAGGTAACCACCCCTCACGCACACCACCATCACGGGCAGCGTGCGGATGGTGAAACGCCGGTGGATATCAACGAACAGCCCTGGCAGCAGGTGACCAACCAGGGCCAGGGCCATGTCAGTGTCGGGTGGAAGATCCATCCCGAATTGCGGCTGGACGAAAACACCCTCATGGCCATGGCGATGGACGACCGACTGGCGCGCTTCAAAGCCGTGGTGCATTGCCTGGAAGGCTGGCGGGCGGTCAATGTGGCTGACGGCGCATTGTCGGTGATCGCCACCGAGGCCCGTGACATGTCGCGGGTTGAAGTGATTGCTGCCGGGGCACTGGATGCACAGGTTCTGGATCGGCAATTGCGCGCGGCGGCAGGCCTTGCGGACTAGTCATCGAGCTCTTCCGACAATTCCTGCAATACCGGTTCCATCAGCCGTTAGACCCAGGCGGAGTCGCCATTGTCCAGGGTAAGTTCAACACGCTCATAGCGGGCACCGGATCCCGAGCGATTCACGGTTGCCGGGTCATGACCGAATATCACAATGAAACCTTGTTCAGATTATCAGGAGCGTCTTTGATCGAACCGCAAACCTGCCCGGTGTGTGAAACCGGCCGGCTAAAGCCTTTTCAGCAGGTGCAAGGCACGGCGTATCATCGCTGCCCGTGGTGTGAAGCCACGGTGATGGACCCAGCCCACTGGCTTACGGCGCATCGGGAACGTGACGTCTACGATCTGCATGACAACGATCCGCACGATCCGGGTTACCGCCGCTTCCTGTCAAAGCTGACCACGCCCCTGCTGGAGCGTCTTGAAGTGGGCGCGCAGGGGCTGGATTTTGGCTGCGGCCCCGGCCCGGCGCTGGCGTTGATGCTCGAACAGGCCGGGATGAAGATAAGCCTCTACGACCCGTTCTTCCATGCTGATCCGTCGGCGCTGAATCACACCTACGATTTTGTGACCTGCACCGAAGTGGTGGAGCACCTGCATCAGCCGGCGAAGGTTTTTCGCCAACTGGATTCGCTGGTGAGGCCCGGTGGCTGGTTGGCCGTGATGACCTGTTTCCAGACCGACGACCGGCAGTTTGCCAACTGGCATTACCGCCGGGATCCCACCCACGTGGTATTTTACCGGGAGGCCACTCTGGCATGGCTGGCGCGGGTGCATGGCTGGCAACTTGAGGTGCCGGCGAAGGATGTTGCCCTGTTCCGCAAAGCCTGACCGCTCAGGGTGAGGTCGGGGCAGGGCACTGGATGACCGGGCATAGGGTGTTGCTGGCGCCAGATGCCACCGCGTTGTTGCCGGCAGTGGGCTGAAATCGGTCCGGGGCCAGCTGTGCGGCACAATTGGCCGCCTTGTTGGCCTGTTTGGCGCAGCCGGCCTTGCCGAGGGCCTGGGATAAATTATGCCAGCCGGGTGCCAGTGTGGGAAATCGTTCCGTCATTCGTAGAAAATGCCCCATTGCCTGCGGCCAGTCCGAGCGGGCGTAGGCAATGTTGCCCTGGCCCATAATGGCGGCGGGCTGTTCCGGCCACTCAGCCTCTGCGGTCTGATAGGCGGTCATCGCGGTCAGGGTGCGTCCGGTGGTTTCAAGGTCGTTGGCCGCCATCAGATAGGAAATAGGGTCTGCGGTGACAGGCAGCTGGTCCGGGGCCATCATGACGGCTCCCCAGTTGTCGGCACGGTTCCAGGTGGCAGTGAACACCTCCAGGCTTTCGGCGTGTTGTTCCCGGGTATCGGTGTGCAGGATGATGTTGCGTTCGTCCCGGTCAAAGCCGATCACCACCGCAAAATGCCATTGCGGCCACCAGCTCAGTCCCAGATTCTGCATCACCAGCACCGGGTTGCCAGCAGCGACTTCCGACAACAGAGCGGCCAGGCTGCCATCAAGCTCATACACCAGTAGGCCATGGCTTCGGGCTCCCGCGACCAGCTCGACCCTCAGGCTGCCTTCACGTTCGGGCAGGTAGACCAGCTCTTTGAGAACGTCCGGGTTGGTGTTGAAGCCGCGGGTATTCAGCATCATGGCCAGCGAGGCCGGTCCGCACTGATATTTTTCCTGAGGATAGAAGGGTACGGAATCGAGCACCCAACGCTGCTGAAGATTGGCCTGGCTGTCGCCGGCGGGTTGCGCCGGCCATTGGGGGCGGCTGGCGCAGCCGGCCAGAACCGTTACCAGCACAAGGCTGATGAAGGTTCTGGCGAGGTTTGAGGCGAGTTGCGCGATCACTGGATACCGTCTGACAGTCTCACGGTAGACTCAGCGAATGCAGTTGATGAAGGAGAAGATGTTGGTCGCACACAGCATGTCTGTGATGATGAACACCAACAGGAAGAGCACGATAATGCCCACCACGCCCTCACCGACTTCAGCCTGGGCCAGCTGTTGCTCGAATTCGGCCAGCTCGGCCGGTGTCAGGTTCTGGATACGCTCTTCCACCACCTCCTGACTGACGCCCATATCGGCCAGTTTGTCCTTGACCTCTTGCTGCTCAAGCATGCTGAGCAGCGACTCGCGGTCAATGTCGGCCCGTTGTTCCGTCAGCAACTCGCCGGTTCCTATCACATCGGCTGTTGCGGCGGATGACCAGACCGTGGTCATGGCCATCAGGATGGCCAGAAAGAACGACACATGTCTCAGGTTTTTGCGAATTGCCTGCATCCCTAACTCCTGTTCTTTTTGGTGATAGACCGTTGACCACGATAGAGCAGTTGGTTTCCGCATGGCAACCGGCGGAGGGGGCAGGCAGGTTGCACATCCGGCTTGAGCTCAGGCCAGTTAAGGAGTGCAGAGGGGGTTACCATTTTTTCAGTAAGTTCCTGAACCGCCGTTTCAATCACGTTCGCGGCAAAATCTGCCATGAATGTGAACGTTGGCCTCGTGCCTCAGAAAGTGGACAGCCCGGTGGCTTCCATCAGCCGATAGCGCCAGTACTTGAGTCCGGACCCGTCTGCCCAGATTTCATAGGGCTGGCTCATCACCGGCGTCGAACCGGGGCCCTGCTGCCATTGGCGCTCGAAAAAAACGATCGCTTCGGTGGCGACGGCAGAGGAAGCGGATAACCGCAGGTGGATATTGGTCTCCAGGTTGAGATCATCCAGATTACGCCGGGTCAGGTTAGCCGAGCCAAGCAGGATTTCCGCATTGCCGCTGCTGTCACGGGTTATCAGTAGCTTACTGTGGCACTGCTCACCGCGGGTATTGCACCAACGTACCGGTATCCCGGCGCGAGTCAGTTCCGCCGCCACCTGACGGTTGGGAATGCCGTTCTTTTCGTGGCCAAAGGCGTCGTTATTGGCGTCCAGGAGTATGCGGACGCGGGCTTTGCGCTGATGCGCCTGAATCAGTGCCTGAACGACCTGGCGATGGGACAGATAGAACACCGCCAGATCCACCCGATCGCCGGCGCCGGCGGACGCGATCATGCCCAGCGCGCTGGACAGTATGGCGGATTCAGTAACCACCTGGACGGTATCGCCCATGGCCGGTGCGGCACCAGCTCTGGCAGGAATGTCAGCGATTGTGCGGCTGATCAGGGCGGTGTCGATGCCCGACATTTCCAGCACCGCCCGTTCGCTTGCCAGCAAATCCGCAACGGCGGGCCCGCTGAAGCTGAGGCCGATGTTGCTGTGGCGGCTGCTGCCGTCATGGGGGTTGGCGGACGTCACCAGCGCCCGCATCGCGTCACCGTCATCCGTGACCATCAGTTTTCGGTGGTTGGCCTTGAAGTTGGGGAGGGCAAGGTAGCTCCGCAGAGTGACCGGCTGGCCTTGCAGGGCATTGGGTAGCCAGCCCCCATCCGGGGAATTCCCCAGCCACTGGCAGCACACCCGCCACAACCCTGACCACGCGGGGTTGCTGTCCCTGAGTCGGGTGAGATTCGTCTCCACAACGGAAATGCCGGCCTCGCTGAGTGCTTCGAACCAGGGCGAGCGGGTGCCGCCATAAAAGGTATTGATGGGGTCGGAGATCACCACAATGTGGATGTCCGGAAGCGCTTGCTTGCGCTGGATCAGGGCCTCAGTCAACTGCCGGGCGAGGGGGCGGTAGCCGGAGGCCCCCTCGGGTTTGCTGTCGTTGAACAGAAACATATCGACCAGGATAAATCGTTCGGCGTTGGCAATCTGGCGCAGAGCTTCGTCAAAAATGGTGTGCTCCAGCCGGGTACTGCCGTCGGCCTGGTGCACCGTGACGTCGGTCAGCAGTGTCGGGTTTACCAGCGGTGCCAGGGGCCCGCTGTAACTGATGCCATCCGGGAGGGGTTTCAGGGTGTGGTAAAGGCCGGTTCCGGCGACCAGCAATAACAACGCGGCAATCACGAACTTCACTGTCATGGGCAAGCTTCCTGGCTCCTGAGTCATAACCCCGAAGACTATACTGCACACGCGCACTGACTGCCTATTTCTCTCGCGAGAGGGTCGTCTGACAGGTCGAGTGGTGCTACTGCTTTTGGCGGACCAGCTCGGCGAAGCGTTCGAGCAGACTGCTCGCTTCCGGTGCCGCAGCTACTGCCGCTCGCAAAGCCCGGGGATCCAATTGCTCTTTCTCCAGATCCGGTGCCTGAACGTCCAGATAGGCCGCCATTACCTCATCGGTGAATTCGGGGTGGAACTGCACCCCCCAGGCGCAGGGGCCAACCCGGAAGGCCTGATGTGGTTCAAAACTATTGCGGGCAAGTAGCACTGCGGTTTCCGGCAATGTCAGAACGGATTGGCGATGGGTGAGCTGAGCGTTGAAGCGCTCGGGCAGGTGCCTGAATAGCGGGTCGGTTTCCGCAGCCTCCAGCCGCTCCACCTGATAGGTGCCGCTCTCACGTCCCCTGGGGTGATACCCAACTTCGCCGCCCAGTGCATGAGCCAGCAGCTGGTGCCCGTAACAGACGCCCAGCAGCGGAACCCTCTGATCAACCGCCTGGGCGAGCCAGGTCCCGGTCAGTTCGCTCCAGGGTGCCTGCTCGGTGACCATTGCGGGCGACCCCGTCACGACAATACCGTCCCACTGTTCCGGATGACCCGGTGACTCGCCAGCAGCCACGTTGACCACGGTAATGTCCAGCCCCCCGCCCAGGCCGCGCATAAACCAGCGATCGAAGTCGCCAAATTGCGCCTTGAGCGACGGGTAGGTAGAGCCGGTTTTCAGAATAACCAGTTTTGGCGTTCGGGCGGTTTCGGGGGTACGGCTCATGGTGGCGCTCCTCGGGTGTCACGCAAAGTCACAATCATACTGGACAACTCGCCTCAAACGCATTGGTGGCCCCCGAAAATTCTTGTCTTTAAGTGTCATGGGTAAGCGCGGTGGCAGTGACGCGTTACTTTAAAGTAAGTCTCTGTAATTTAATGTAGTTCCGCTGAAGTGCTCACATTTTTCGCCGAAAAGACACCGTAGCATTGCTTACAAATTGACGCGGATTACGGTGTAATATGACCATAAAATTGACGGTTCCAGCCTTGGCTTTCTCTGCACTCCTGCTGGTCGGATGCGGCGGGGGGGGTGGTGGAAGCGACAGCAGCAGCACCGACAGCGGCCGAGCGTCTGCCGTTGCCGACAGTTCCGAGACCTCTGCGACCGCGACGGAGTCCACCCAGAGCGAAACGGTGATGATCGAGGGTTGCGAGGTGGATATTTACCAGGCCGCCATGCTGGAGCAGGTTAATGCGGCCCGTGCCACTGCGCGCAGCTGCGGTACGGAATCGTTTTCGGCGGCACAGCCGCTGACTTACAACTGCCCGATCGAAGCCGCAGCAACGGCACACAGCCAGGATATGGCCACCAACAACTTTTTCAGTCACATAGGATCGGACGGTTTGCGGGTCGGCGCCCGTGCCACGGCAACAGAGTACGATTGGTCGGTGGTTGGTGAGAACATCGCAGCAGGATATGACGAGGTGGAGACGGTGATGGACGCCTGGCTGGAAAGCCCGGGCCATTGTCGTAATATCATGGATCCGAGGTTTACCGAGTTCGCCGTGACGCGCGTGGACGCCATTAACGTGGATTACGAGAACTACTGGACTCAAGTGTTCGCCACGCCGCAGTAATACCAAAATGCCAGTAAAAAGCCCCGCTGCCTGAGAAGGCAGCGGGGCTTTTGTGTTTACACCGGCGAATGCTCTTACTCAGGCAGCTCGGCGTTGTGGAACACGTTCTGGACGTCGTCCAGTTCGTTGAGCATGTCCAGAAATTTCTCGAACATTGGGATGTCATCCCCTTCCACCGGCGTTGACGTCTTGGGCAGAAACTGAATCTCGTCCGCGTCGAAGTCGATGCCCTCAATAGCATCCACCAGCGCTTGCCGCGCCTTGGCGTATTCGGTATTCGGGGTGAACACGGTGATCAGTCCGTTCTCGTTCTCGATGTCCGTTACATCCACATCGGCTTCCATCAACGCTTCCAGCACCGCTTCTTCATCTTCGCCCTTGAACGCGAAGATGGCGCAATGGTCGAACATATGGGCGACAGCGCCCGGTGTGCCGATTTTGCACTTGGTCTTTGTGAAGGCCAGACGCACATCACCAAAGGTGCGGTTGGGATTGTCTGTCAGGCAGTCCACGATCACCATGCAGTTGCCCGGGCCGTAACCCTCATAGCGAGCGGTGGAATAATCTTCACCGGCGCCGCCCTTGGCCTTGTCGATGGCTTTCTCGATAACGTGGGACGGAACCTGGTCTTTTTTGGCCCGCTCGATCAGTCCGCGCAGCGAGAGGTTACCGTCCGGGTCGGTACCGCCGGACTTGGCCGCCATGTAGATCTCGCGGCCATACTTGCTGTAGACCTTGGTTTTTGCCGCGGCCGTTTTGGCCATGGATTCTTTACGGTTCTGATAGGCTCTGCCCATTGCGCTGCCTCATGAATCAATCTGAAAGAGGCGGATTTTACTGAACAAAACGTTCGGATTACAGGCTTAATTGCCGCCTTTTCCGGATGACATTTGATCCACGACGGTTTTCCCAGCGTCTGCGGGTACATGCGGGTATCGGATGTATAATGAAAAGGGAGGTTTGAGTTATGAAGGGTTAACGGATAATGACCGTTTCCGTTGCGGTCCTGCCTTCGGTGCCTTCAGCCTCAGTATCCGTTAAGGACATTCTGCCGAGTGGAGTACATCAGTAGAGGAAAGCAACAGAACAGCAGCGATGGGCTGCTGTTCTGTTTTCAGGGAGATCAGGCGCTAGCCGTGCTCTGACCCTGTGGTTGGGTAACGCCCCGACTTGTCAGTTGGGCCTCGATGGCAGCAGCAAGGCTCTCGCTGTCTACCAAAAAGTCGGGATCGTCGGTCAGGCCGAGAATGCGGCGAATCCACAGCGTTTCCGTGACATTCACCCGGAATTCAAGCGTCGGTACGAACTGGTAAGTGACGCCGTCGCGCTTCCAGGTTACCACCGGCGCGCGGTGGTTATGTCCGGATGGGTCCTTCTGCTGTTGCTGCTCGAACTCGTTCTGCCAGCCAATGTGCAGGTCGGTGACGCCGGTTTTTACTTCCATCGCCCGTTCCTGGGTCAAACCAATCAAACGATTTGTATGCAAGCTCATATCAGAGCCTCCTTTTAGAGAAAGAAACAAAAACGAAACCCTACGGCTGTTTTTTGTTAGGGGTCATCCTGACCTCACTCTATTGTGTGTACGACTGTACACATGATTGGTATGAAAAGAACAGCAGGTATTCGTCCGAAGGCCCATTATGACAATAGGGGAAGTACTTATAACGGGCCGGCATTGGCAGCAGAACAGCCGACCGGCCCTCAGAAGCCGGTCGATGCGTATCGCGCGGAAAGCGAGGGTTCAGGCCAGCTTCGGTACCCGCTTGATGCCCTTGCGGATGCCCTGCTCAAGGGCTGCGCTCACCACCTTTCCGGTAAACGGCACGATATCTTCGAAAGTGATGGTGTAGTTCACCCGGGTCTGACCCTCACCGGAATCCTCGAAGCGGATGCGACCAAGGTGGTTGCGAATCGGGCTGGAGCTGGTGATGGTGTATTCGATCAGCGAATCCGGCTCGAATCCGATCACCGTCTCTTCCAGCCCGATGGGACCGATGCCGATCTTGCGCACAGAGCCCAGGCCATTGGGGTCAGCCTGGTCGCTGTCATGGATACGCTTTACCGGTGCGCCAAGCAGCTTGCCAAAGCGCTCGTGGTCGGCAAACAGGGCGAAAACCCGGTTGCACGGTACGTTGAAGGTTTCGTCAATTTCAATGGTGTACATAGCCATGGTGTTACTCGTGTTTTGGTGACAGTCCCGCGGACGGATACAGGGTGAAGGCCTAGAGTATCGTTCCAGCGGGCGCAACAAAAGCCGCAGATAGCGGCAGACCCAACCTTGGCCCGAACCGCCTTTTCCGA
Organism: Marinobacter goseongensis; assembly: GCF_023156235.1. Classification (GTDB taxonomy): domain Bacteria; phylum Pseudomonadota; class Gammaproteobacteria; order Pseudomonadales; family Oleiphilaceae; genus Marinobacter; species Marinobacter goseongensis. The sequence continues at coordinate 149,843 of NZ_JAKZAI010000006.1, forward strand.
TCGATCTACGTTCAGTGGCGGCTGGTGTGGCGGTAATCTGTCGGCGATTGCCCCATCACTTTCTTGAACAATCGCGAGAAGTAGTAAGCGTCGTCATAACCCAGGCGTCGGCTGACGTCGGCAAAGCTCAGGCTGGTGGTGTCGAGCATCTGGCAAGCCCGCTCCACCTTCAGGTGCAGGAAGTGGGCAATGGGCGAGGTACCGGTCTGCTCACGGTAACGGGTGGCGAAATGCGCCGGCGACAACCCGGCCAGGTCTGCCAGTTGCTCCAGTGATACCCGTTCATCCAGATGCTCCCGCATGTAACTGTGGATGGTGTCCAGCTCGGTTTTGCGCTCGTGGCTGGTTTCATCCGCATTCAGGGGCACGGCGGCCAGCAACTGGCGCAGGCGATTGGCGGCGTGGATCAGGCCGCGGGTGCGAAAGCCGGTCTGCCGCACCGACAGCAGGCCGTTGAAGTCCACCAAAAGGCGGGGCTGACGACCAAGGTGTCGAATGCGGGTGTTGTCGAAGCCCATGTAATGGCGGAAGTCCTCGGCCAGCGGTCCCGTATAGTGCACCCAGTGAATGGTCCATGGATTGTCCGGGTCAGCGGTATAGCGGTGCGTCGCGCCCGCAGGCAGCAATAGCAAATCGCCGGCCTCCACCGTGAGGGGTTCACCCTCGACGTTCAGGAAGGCTTTGCCCTCGGTACAGTAAATCAAAAGATTGTCGTGGTGGTGCTCGCGGTGCATGTGATGGCCCGCGGCCCGGCGGTAATGGCCAAATGCCAGCGGGTACAGGTCCCGGGTGAGAGGGTAGGTCGACATTAGTCTGATAATGGGGGCAGGCACCACATAGCGAATGCTGTCTGGCGGTACTGGCCATTGGGAAGTCTGGGTCATGAATCAATCGACTGTTTGGCCTCTGATCGAAAGATAGTCCATCACGGGCGAAATTTAGTCAATCGGTGCGTACGGAATTCCTGTGCTAGCATCAATTCAAACGTGGTCGTCCCGCGGCAGTTCGGGCGACTTCCCCGTACAACAACAAGCAGGGAACAAATGATGAAGAACGTACCTCTGTATCTCGCCGGCGAATTTGTTCAGAGCCAGGCCAGTGAATGGATTGATGTGACCGACCCGGCCACCAACGAGGTCATCGCCAAAGCGCCGTGCACCACCGATAGCGAAATGCGCAAGGCCATCGACAGTGCCAGCGAGATGTTCAAGTCCTGGAAAGAAGTCCCAGTGTCCGAACGTGCCCGCGTTATGCTGCGCTACCAGGCATTGTTGAAAGAACACCATGACGAGATTGCCGAAATCCTGTCACAGGAAACCGGTAAGACGTTTGATGATGCCAAGGGCGACGTCTGGCGTGGTATTGAAGTGGTTGAGCACGCCGCCAACGTGGCCTCCATGATGATGGGCGAGACGGTTGAGAACGTGGCCCGGGAAGTGGATACCCACTCCTGGATTCAGCCGCTGGGCGTGTGTGCCGGTATTACCCCGTTCAATTTCCCGGCCATGATCCCGCTGTGGATGTTTCCGATGGCCATTGCCTGCGGTAACACCTTTATTCTCAAGCCGTCCGAGCAGGACCCGCTAACGCCGATGCGTCTGGCGGAGCTGTTCGAGGAAGCCGGTGCGCCTAAAGGTGTTCTTCAGGTGGTGCATGGTGGCAAGGAGCAAGTGGACGTGCTGCTGACTGATCCGGCCATCAAGGCCGTTTCGTTTGTCGGTTCCGTGCCTGTGGGCCGTTATATTTACGAAACCGGTACCCGCAATATGAAGCGAGTACAAAGTTTCGCTGGCGCCAAGAATCACATGGTCATCCTGCCGGATGCTGACAAGCAACAGGTAATCAATGCCCTGGTCGGCGCGTCTGTTGGTGCCGCGGGTCAGCGTTGCATGGCGATCTCTGTGGCGGTGTTTGTAGGTGAGGCCCAGCAGTGGATCCCCGAGCTGAAAGAAGCCATGGCCAAGGTGCGCCCGGGTGCCTGGAACGACTCCGGTGCCAGTTATGGCCCGGTTATTTCTGGCAAAGCCAAGGATCGTATCGAATCACTGATTGCCACCGGTGAAGCCCAGGGCGCCAGGCTGCTGCTGGACGGCCGCGGCTGCACCGTGGAGGGTCTGCCCGATGGTAACTGGGTTGGGCCCACGCTGTTCTCCGGTGTGACCACGGAAATGGATATTTACAACGAGGAAATTTTCGGCCCCGTGCTGTCCTGCGTGGAGCTGGACAGCCTTGGTGACGCCATTGAACTGATCAACAGCAGCCCATACGGCAACGGTGTGTCCATCTTCACCAGTTCCGGTGGTTGTGCACGTCGCTTCCAGCACGAGATTGATGTGGGCCAGGTGGGTGTGAACATCCCCATCCCGGTACCCCTGCCGTTCTTTTCGTTCACCGGCTGGAAGGGGTCCTTCTACGGTGACCAGCACGCCTATGGTAAGCAAGCCGTGCGTTTCTACACCGAAACCAAGACGGTCACCTCGCGCTGGTTCTCCAGTGAGGCCACGTCCACAGAAGCCAATTTCTCCATTCAGTTGCGTTAACGGGATCGGGGCCTACCTGACCGAGGGGGCCCTTCGGACTGGACAGTGGAGATGAGCGATGGACTTTAACCTGACAGAAGACCAGCTGGCGTTTCGTGAGGCTGCCCGGGCGTTTGCGGAGAAATCCATGGCGCCTCACGCCGCGCGCTGGGACGAAGAACATATTTTCCCGAAAGACGTGCTCAGGGAAGCCGGTGACATGGGCTTTATGGGCATGTATACCCCGGAAGCCCTGGGTGGCATGGGCCTGTCCAGGCTGGACACCTCGGTGATTGTGGAAGAGCTGGCTGCGGCCTGTCCTTCCACAGCGGCGTTTATCACCATTCACAACATGGCGACCTGGATGGTGGCCAGCTTCGCCTCGGACGATCTCAAGCAGGAAATCGTGCCGAAACTGGCCAGCGGTGAGTGGCTGGCCTCTTACTGCCTGACCGAGCCGGGTGCCGGCTCCGATGCTGCCAGTCTGAGGACCAAGGCCCTGCGGGAGGGTGACAGTTATGTGATCAATGGCAGTAAGGTGTTCATCTCCGGCGCCGGTGCCACCGACCTGCTGGTGCTGATGGCCCGTACCGGTGCAGCGGATTCCGGCGCCAGAGGCATATCTACCTTTGTCATTCCGGCCGGTGCTGAGGGCATTGCCTACGGCAAGAACGAGGAGAAGATGGGCTGGCACAGTCAGCCCACCCGCATGATCAGCCTGGAGAACGTTCGCATTCCCGCCAGTAACCGGGTGGGCGATGAGGGGGACGGCTTCGCCATCGCCATGAAAGGCCTCGACGGTGGGCGCCTGAACATTGCCACCTGCTCACTGGGTGGCGCCCAGGCGGCCTTGGTGCGCGCCCGCAATTACATGCATGAGCGCGAACAGTTCGGCAAGCCGCTGGCGGCATTCCAGGCGCTGCAATTCAAACTGGCCGACATGGCCACCAACCTGATGGCCTCACGGCAGATGGTACGCCTGGGTGCCTTCAAGCTCGACAATGGCGATCCCGAGGCCACGCTGCATTGTGCCATGGCCAAGCGGTTTGCCACCGACGCCTGCTTTGACGTGGTGAACGACGCCCTGCAGTTGCACGGTGGCTACGGTTATATCCGGGAATATCCGCTGGAGCGCTTCCTGCGGGACCTGCGGGTGCACCAGATTCTGGAAGGCACCAACGAAATCATGCGCCTGATTGTGGCCCGCCGACTGCTGGATGACGGCGTGGCGGAAGCCATTCAGTAACCGGGGCCGAAACCATTCAAGCAGTCGTGGAAACCAGATAGAAGGAGAGTTCCATGAGCGATCTGATTCAGCTCGAGAAACGCGGGCACATTGCCATACTGACCATCAACAACCCACCGGCCAATACCTGGACCGGGGATTCCCTGTCCGCTTTGACGGCGACCATCCGGGAACTGAATGAAGACCGTGACATTTTCGCCCTGGTGGTGACCGGTCAGGGTGAAAAGTTCTTCTCTGCCGGCGCCGACCTGAAGTCGTTCGCCGACGGTGACATAGCCCGAGCCAACCGGATGGCCCAGGCCTTCGGTGAAGCCTTCGCCGCACTGAGCGGATTTCGCGGGGTATCCATTGCTGCCGTCAACGGTTATGCCATGGGCGGCGGGCTGGAGTGTGCCATGGCCTGTGACATCCGAATTGCCGAGGAGCACGCCCAGATGGCGCTGCCGGAAGCCGGCGTTGGCCTGTTGCCCTGCGCCGGTGGCACCCAGAACCTGCCGTGGCTGGTGGGTGAGGGCTGGGCCAAGCGCATGATCCTGTGCGGCGAGCGCGTCAAGGCGGACAAGGCCCTGCAGATCGGGTTGGTGGAAGAAGTGGTTGCCACCGGTAAGAGTCTGGAGAAAGCCCTGGAACTGGCTGAGATGGCGTGCAAGCAGAGCCCGTCGTCAACGGCCCGCTGCAAGACGCTGGTCATGAGTGCCCGGGACGGCCGCAGCCATGAGGACGGTTGGCGCATGGAACGCGAACTGTTCATTGAGCTGTTTTCCACCGAGGATCAGAAGGAAGGCGTCAACGCTTTTCTGGACAAGCGCAAACCGGAATGGAAGAACCGTTGATATGACTGCCCAACCCATGGTTTTCGAGGAGTGGCCCACCGCCGACGGCGGATACATTGCCGTGGCCCGGCTGAACATGCCAAAGGCCCTCAACTCACTGTCTCTGGAAATGATCCGCCTGCTGACGCCGCAACTGAAGCGCTGGGCAGACGACAGCAGCGTGTGCGCGGTGTGGCTGGAGGCCGAGGGTGACAAGGCGTTCTGTGCCGGCGGCGACATCGTGGCCCTGTATCGCAGCATGACTGAGCCCCGTGGAGCGGGTAGCGGAGCGGGTGAGGGAGTCACTTTTTTCGAAGAAGAATACGAGATGGACTACCTCATCCATACCTTCCCCAAGCCCATCGTGTGCTGGGGCCACGGCATTGTCATGGGTGGCGGTATGGGCATTATGGCGGGGGCGTCTCACCGGGTGGTCACCGAGGGCTCCAAACTGGCGATGCCCGAGAGCAGCATTGGCCTGTATCCCGACGTCGCCGCCGGCTGGTTCCTGAACCGCGCACCGGGACGCACGGGGCTGTTTCTGGGCCTGACCGGCGCCCGCATGAATGGTGCAGACGCGTTGTTTGTCGGCCTGGCGGACCGGTTCATCCGTCATGATCTGAAAGCGTCAGTCGTGGCCGCCCTGACACAACGGAACTGGCTGGATGAGAGCAGCCATGCCGTGGTCAGCAGCGTACTGCGCCAGTTCGAGCAACAAAGCGCCGATGCGCTGCCCGAGTCACCGGTGCGCACCCACTTTGACGACATCAACCGGGTGACGGATGCCGACACGCTGGAAGACATTGTGGCCCAGTTGCACGAACTCTCGAGCGGTGAAGGCTGGCTGGCCAAAGCAACCCGATCCCTGGCCACGGCCTCACCCACTTCCCTGGCGCTGTGCTGGCGGCACCTCAACAACGTCCGCCACGACAGCCTGCAGGAAGTGCTGGATAAAGAACTGACGCTTTCCAGCAAGTGCCTGACGAAAGGCGAATTCGCCGAAGGTATCCGTGCGCTGCTGATTGACAAGGATCAGCAGCCACGCTGGCGCTATGCCTCTCTGGCGGAAATGGACCCGGCCTGGATCGACGACTTTTTCACTCAATAACGCAAGCCGGCCCACTCATTCGAATACAACAAGAAAGGGGAAGAACTATGGCAACAATTACCTTCATCGGGCTTGGCAATATGGGCGGCCCCATGGCCAGCAATCTGGTCAAAGCCGGCCATGACGTCACCGTGTTTGACCTGTCCAAGGACGCCGTCGCAACGCTGGTATCCGAGGGTGCGAAATCCGCAAACACGGCCCACGAAGCAGCGGCTGGCGCAGAGTGTGTGATTACCATGCTCCCCGCCGGTCAGCACGTGGAAGCGGTCTACCTGGGTGACGATGGCCTGCTGGCCAGCCTGCCGGCCGGCACTCTGGTGATCGATTCATCAACCATTGCGCCCGAGACCGCACGCGGTGTTGCCGAGGTCGCAAAAGCGCGGGATATTCCGTTCCTCGACGCCCCGGTGTCCGGCGGCGTTGGTGGCGCTAAGGCAGGCACCCTGACGTTCATTTGCGGTGGTGCGGAAGCAACCTTCACCAAGGCAAAGCCCATTCTTGAAGGCATGGGCAAGAACATATTCCACGCCGGCGAACACGGCTCCGGTCAGGTGGCCAAGATCTGCAACAACATGATGCTGGCTATTCTGATGGCGGGCACCAGTGAAGCGCTGGCGCTGGGCGTCAAGAACGGGCTCGATCCCGCCGTCTTGTCCGAAATCATGAAGCAGAGCTCCGGCGGCAACTGGGCGCTGAACGTTTACAACCCCTGGCCCGGCGTGATGGAAGGTGTTCCGGCTTCCCGGGGCTATGAGGGCGGGTTCCTGGTCAATCTGATGAACAAGGACCTGGGGCTGGCGTTTGATAATGCCGTCAAGAATCATGCAGCCATCCCCATGGGCTCCCTGGCACGCAACCTGTTCGAGCTGCACGCCGGGCAGGGCAATGGAACGCTGGACTTCTCAAGCATACAGCGGCTCTACACGCCGGAATAACCCCCGGTCCGGAGAGGATGCCCTCCTCAATTCCAGCACTGGCGACTGGATTTTCAGTGTCAGTGCTGGTAGTTTTCCCGCACGTAAAATCAGTCTGGCTGGCGCCGAAGCAGGGCTATCTATGACGGGCTGATTCAGGATCTCTACATACCTTCAAGGATTGAAGATATGCCTCAGGCAAGCGGACTGCAGTATACCGCCGTTATTGGCAATTTCCCCCCGGATGTTTTCGCCGTCGTTGGTTTCAGAGTGACGGAGCATCTCTCCGAATTATTCACTGGCAACCTTGAGCTGGCCAGCACCGATCCCTCGGTCGCCGCCGCCGACGTGTTGGAACAGACCGTGGACCTGGTGGTCTGGCAGGACGGTGTCCCGCTGCGCCGCTTCACCGGTGTGGCCAACGAGTTCGCCCGCGGCGACAGCGGCCACCGCCGCACCCGTTACCAAGTCGTGTTCCAGCCCGCCCTGTGGCGCCTGGGCCTGATGCACAACAGCCGCATTTTCCAGACTCAGACCACCGATACCATTGTGCGCACGCTGCTGGAAGAGCGCGGCATCGTTGACACCGTGTTTGATCTGAAGCGATCTCCCGAAGCGCGGGAATACTGCGTCCAACACCGGGAAAGCGACCTGGCCTTTGTCGAGCGCCTGGCCGCCGAGGAAGGCTGGCACTTCCGCTACCAGCACGGTTCCGTGGATGGCAGTGAACAACCCGCCCTGATCATCGCCGACCACCACGGCGACGCCCCGAAACTGGACCCGGTGGAATACAACGGCAAAGCCGGCGGCAGCGCCAAGACTCCCTGTGTGTTCCGCTTCGCCTGCCAGGAGCGAGTGCGTACCAGTTCGGTGGCCATGAAGGACTACACCTTCAAGAACCCCGCCTACGCGTTGATGCACGAACAGGTCGGTGCAGACGTATCCCACCGCGAGGACTACCAGAGCTATCAATACCCCGGCCGCTTCAAGGCCGACGCCAGTGGCCAACCCTTCACCGAAGCCCGGCTGGATGCCCTGCGAAACGACGCCAGCACCGCCAGTGGTGAAAGCAACCGCGCCGATTTCACCCCCGGCGCCAAAGTCACCCTCACCGACCACGACAGTGAGCCCCTGAACCGGGAATGGCTGCTGACCGGCATTGTCCACACCGGCAAACAGCCTCAAGCGCTGGAAGAAGAGGGCGGTTCCGACCCCACCAGCTACAGCAACCGTTTCAAGGCCGTGCCCGCCGACCGCACCTGGCGCCCGCAGATCAGCCATCGCCCGCTGATGGACGGCCCGCAGATGGCCATTGTCACCGGCCCGGAGGGTGAAGAGATCCATTGCGACGAACACGGCCGCGTCAAAGTCCGCTTCCCCTGGGACAGGTACAGCAAGAATGACGAGCACAGCAGCGCCTGGTTACGAGTCAGCCAGGGCTGGGCCGGCGGTCAGTATGGCTTTATGGCACTGCCGAGAATCGGCCACGAAGTCATCGTCAGCTTCCTGGACGGCGACCCGGATCAGCCCATCATCACCGGAAGAACCTACCACGCCACCAACACACCGCCGTACGCGCTGCCGGAACACAAAACCCGCACCACATTAAAAACCCAGACCCACAAAGGCGAGGGCAGCAACGAACTGCGGTTTGAAGACGAAGCTGACAAAGAACAGATCTACATCCACGCCCAGAAAGACCTGGACCTGCTGACCGAAAACAACCGCAGGGAAGTCATCAAGAACGACAGCCATCTGACCGTCGACAACAACCGCTTTGCTCAGATTAAAGGAAGCGACCATTCCACCGTCGACGGCGAACGCCGCGACCACATTGGCGGCGATTACAGCCTTACGGCCAATGGCAGCCACCACAGCAAGCAGGGCAAAAACCAGCTCATCGAAGCCGGCAGCGAAATTCACCATAAAGCCGGCATGAAGATCGTCATCGAAGCCGGTGCCGAAGTGACGCTGAAGGCCGGTGGCAGTTTTGTGAAGGTGGATCCGAGTGGGGTGACAGTGTCCGGGCCGTTGGTGCGGATGAATTCCGGGGGTGGGCCGGGGAGTGGAACCGGCGCGGCAGCAGAGGCACCGGTTTTACCAACGAGCTTTGTTGAGGGATGCAACAACTCTGACCATGTGGAACTGGCAGAGGTCGATACCAGGGCTACCGCAGGACCGGTCGCTAGCTCTGTGCCATCGTTAAGGGCTGCAGCCAAGAAAGATGTTGCGTTGGTGAAGCAATGCGGCCGTCAGTCTGATGGTTCCTGCGCTATGGCAGAATGTGCCTGCGAGGAAAGCCCTGCATGACGGATCTCGATCACACCACCATTCAAGATGCTTACTTACTGCTTGATGGCGCGGCTCTTGATGCACCGAGGTTTGTTTACGAGCACGATGATCAGCCGGAAGTGGAGTATTTGTACCTGGGCACGCCCCACCACAGCGCTATCGAGGTAAGTCCTTGCCTTGTGAAACCATCGCTCTCATCCCGAATATGGCAAGAGCAGGCACAGTGGCAAGGGCATGCTGTCGCTCTGATCTCCGGGGCAGAGCTCGATGTGGTGGCTGGCCATTTGCGGAGTTTATTGAGTGTTCAACTGCCTGACGGGGCGTTTTCTTATTTGAGGTTCTACTCACCCAAGCAGCTGCAACACCTGATGGGCGCGTTTAGTGACCTGGAACTCACCCGTTTTAATGGTCCAGTGGGGGAGTGGCTGGCTTTCGATCTTGATGGATGCTTACATCGATTTGCGACAGATGGTCCCGGCGAATACCGAGAATCATCCGACGAAGGTTGGTTCGTGCTGGCGGAACAGCACATTGAGGCGTTATCAATCGGCGCGAAAGATGAATTTTCGGGTAGATTGGGCAAGTACCTTGGAGTCGATGATCGGGCACTCCTCGATGGTCTGATACGCGAGGCCAATGCTCATGGTTTTCGGACTGAAAAGGATGTTAGCCGCTACGCGGAGCTCTCTCTGGTCCATGGAGAGCGGCTCAATAGCGCAGAGATTGAGGAGATTCTGTCGAAGTCCAATTCGTTGGCGAGTGCGCGGTTAAGTGAAATGGATAAACGTTTGGCATACGGAGTTGCCTCATGAGTTCTGAGTACGTCGTTCGATCGGGGGATACCCTTGGTGCAATCGCCCAGCGTCACCAAACCACACTGAGTAGCCTGTTAAGGTTGAATCCAGACATTGAGAATCCGGACAGAATATTCCCGGGGCAGTCGCTGAAGTTGCCTGCCGCGAACGATGCGAACTTCTCCAGTTGCGAGGTGGGCCAAGTCACTCAGGAGCCCGCCTGTAGCGAGGAAATCGCGGATGTGGTTCACGTCACCGGATCGGATGAACTGATCTTGCTGACAGAGGAAGAACTCGCCGAGTGGATCGAAGAAGAGGAGTTCGTGTGCACCCCAATCAGGGAATTTTACGAAAGGTTGGAGGAGCTCGATGACGGCGCTCGGGATTCGGAAGTTAGCCCTACCGAGGGTGAGGGCCAGCTTATGTCTGACGTCCAGAAAGAGAAAGGGCGGCTGGCGGAGGAGTTGGAAGCCCGGTCGGTGCTGACTGGAGATATGCAGACAATACCTCCGATCACTGAGATCAAACGGCTGGCCGGAAACAAACACGTCACTTTTGTTCGCTCGGATAAGCTGAAGAACCATCCGCGTCGGTACTCCATCGCAGCGAGGGATCGAGCTCGTAGTCAGGGTTGGTTGACCGAAAACGGCTTGGATCCTGCAAAGCTCCGGGATGCAATTCGAAGTGAATTGAACGTTAAATTCAATACAACGTTGTGGGAGCCAGATCAGAATGGTGCGCTCATGACGACATTGAACAAATTCTACGATGAAGCATCCTGGTCTATCTGGGGCGATGCACAGGCTCGACAGCAAGCGATAGACGAAACCGGATTTGACGCCTCAGCGGAAGCTCAGTTCATGCGCTTTGCGGCAGGCGCGAGTGCTTCCGGCGAGTTTGATCCGAGGAAAGGTAAAGTTCATCTACAGGCTAAGCTGGAGGGGCAGTACTCTCTGGCTCAGGGCAAAGTGGGTGTTGAACAGTCTTACCCGGTTAATAATCGGTCTGAGGTCAAAGTTTTCTACCGAGTTGGTGGCTGGGATGGTGAACGGAAAGAAATTTCTTTGGGGCACTTTCAAGCAAGACTGCGGGCATCGTTGACAGGGTTTGCGGGTGCATCTGCGCTGATCGCCGCAAATGTGAAAGTAGATTCCAGCGATGGCATTCCAAATCTGAAAGGCATTGCAGCCAGAGAACGTGGGCAAGGAGCATCGATTGACGGGGGTGTATTTGCTGGCATCCGTGCTGGCTGTGAGATTGCTGGCGCACTGCTATGGGCAGACGTTCTTTCAGCTCAGTCAGACTGGAAAACGCTTTGTGAAATAGGAAAGAAGGTTGAGGGGGCAGTTGGAATTGGGGGAGAGGTTCAGCTTCAGCTGAGATTCAGTGAGGTGACCGGAAAGTTTTACTTCAATTTTCATGCCGGCCTCGTCGTTGGTGTCGGTGCGTCTGGGAGTTTTACGCTGGAAGTGGATCCCGCTAACATACTTGAAATGATTCACTTTGTTTACAAGGCTCTTGGTGATGTCGATTATCGTTATCTGGAGCTGTTCGATTCTGAAACCAGGTCTTTCACTTGGTATCGTCGTTTGGCTTTGTATGCCCTGGGGACGGGGGTCTCGTTCACCATTGCCGCAACTCGGATGCTGGAATCTGGCGTTGAGCTGATTGACGGATTTTATGGAGAGTTTTTGGGCTCCTTTCAGACCTCCAGGAGAAGGGAGCAGCTTGGAGCCACTGTCGCAAATAACTTGATCACGGATATCACGGCAGGTGAGTCCAGCGTCATTCTTCATTCCCCCCCAGAAGTGAAGGGCCAGATCCTCGAATTGTTGATTCATGACTTCGGACTCACACCGAAACTGATGGACGGAACTAGAGCCAAAGTCCGTGCGATTGGTTTAATTCTTGAATCTTTTCAGAGTTGGAGAGATTTTGAGGAAAGTATCATGCGGATGAACCCCGACGGAGAGTCTCGACCAGATAGCTTCGATACCAACGTCGTTTCTTTGTTCACATTCATTGGAAAAAACGCTCAGCACTACAATCTGTTCAGAAAAATTTTGATGGGCAAAGCCGCGAATTTGGTTGGTCCGGTGCGCCAAGATCCGCATGCTGCATGCCGTAATTGCGGTATTGCATGATTTAAGGAGTGGTGTCTTTGATGAAGTTTAATGGGTATTCATTTTTGTTTTCTGTTTGTGCTTTCTTTACGGTTTACGGTTGCTCAGACCAAGTTGAAGAGAATGTTTCTTCCCCAGATGAGATTGAGTCTTTGATCACTCGGGCACAACAGAACCTCGTCTACGTCGAAGGTGGCGAATTCTACTTTGGAGACGTAGGGAACGACGACGGTGAGCCATTTAACTCTTTGCTGGACAACAATAAGCCTGCAATAAAAGTCAAGCTCGATGGGTATTCAATCTCCAAGTATGAGACGACATGGGGTGAACTTATGACTTACCTTCGGGCCAAGGGCAGAGCTGGCCAGTACACAAGCGAGAATGGATTTACGAGAGCTGCGATTTTGCCGGTCACGGCCAATGCAGACCCTTTATCACCTAATTACCGACACAAGCCAGCGCGGAGCCCGAATTTCAGTGAGGCTGAGGGCTATTGCGCATGGTTGGCAGAGCGGACTGGCCTTGAGTTCGCGTTACCAACGGAGGCTCAATGGGAGTATGCCGCCCGGAGCAGGGGCGATGCCGTTCCTTATGCAACTGAGACTGGTAGTTTAGAGAACGATTCTTACTTGCGGCGGCCGAGTCAGTATGTCGATCCATCAACGCCTGTGTCGGGCAACGGTTTAGTGTATTCAAGTGTAGAGCTAGAACGAAGGCCAGTAGGAAGCTATCCCCCAAACCCCCTGGGTATTCACGATATGACGGGAAATGTTCCGGAGTGGACCCGCGATTGGTATTACGAAGACTTCTATCAATTTGCTGAGCGAGATAACCCGCACGCATCGGAACGACCGCCGGGAAGCAAGGGAGAGAGAACCGTAAGAGATTGGGCAGGTCATGGAGACACAGTCGGAGGGCAAGATACGGTTTTTGGAAGATCGGGCGTATCGTTAGACTCGCCTAGACAGGGCTTCCGTTGTGTTGTCAATAGCTCAGAACCAATTGAGTAACACTTGAGCATGCGGCTTTTCTAAGCGTGGGTGCGCGCGGATGGCGTTTGCCCTTCTAACACAGGAATGGGGCTCTTCAATGGCGCTCGTTCTGGATCACTGGTAATGCTGTGCGTTTTCTGATGAAGCGCAACCTGGCCGGTGCCAAAACTCATGCGTCTATGTGTGGAACTGAATAAACGACTTCGGTGTATGTGCCCAATAGACTTAGCAAAGATTGTTGTGTGATGCACGATTAGATACTCGCACAACGAAACCCGCCACTCAAAGGTACACTCGATTCAGGCACGACTCGTCGGGAAACAGTCGAGCTGTTGATGATTTGGCCGTGATAGTCCCCGCCACGCATGACTCTCTCAGGTCCTTTGAGGCCAGGGCCAACGGTAACAGCTTTGCCGGCCGCTGGGCCCACAGGATTGGTTCTCGCTGAATTCTGGTAGTAGTCCGCGTGATAGTAGTCATTTACCCATTCAGCAACATTACCAGACATATCGTACAATCCGATGGGGCTAGGCTGGTAACGGCCGGGAGGCTCCGGGAGTTCCCGGGAATCTCCGTCCAGTGACCAGGCAGAGCCATTGGCGCTACTTATGTTGCGCCCTGGCTCGAGCTCTCCGTTATTGGTTGCGTGACGCAACGGTCTGCCACCCGACCGTGCGGCATATTCCCACTGCGCTTCGGTAGGCAAGTCCACGTATATTCCCCACTTCCCGAAAACAGGCCGTTCTCGGGTACGGAAACAACCATCAAAGGAACTGATATGAAAAAGTTCAACACCCTGCGGGTGATCTTTACGCTGATTGGCCTCGGCATGCTCGCTGGCGCCTTTTTCTCCTTTCAAAGCACCTCGACGTTTCTCGAAACGGCAACCGCCAAGCCTGGCGTTGTCACAGATCTGATCTATTCCCGATCCAGCGACTCCGGTACCTATTATCCGGTGGTCCGATTTGAGGATGAGCAGGGAAGATCAGTGGAGTTTCAGTCCTCCAGCGGCAGTAATCCCGCCAGTTATGCTCGTGGCGAGAGCGTTCGCGTGCTGTTCACGCCCGGTGAGCCGGAGTCGGCCCGTATCGACGGCTTTTTCTCGCTGTGGGGTATTGCACTCATTGTCGGTGGCATCGGGGCCGTCTTTTTCCTGGTCGGTGCGGGTATGTTTGTGGTGCCGGCACTCAGAAACGGTAAAGCAGAAACGCTGGTTCAATCCGGGCAACTGGTGCAGGGCGGGTACCAGCGCGTCGGACAGAACACCGGGCGTTAAGCCCCCGTAATTCGCGTGGTAGTGCAGCCCCGCATTGGGCAGGGTAGACTGGTCGCTTTATTTGCAGGCCCGGGATTGTCCGGGTCGGCTTTCTGACACGTAACCAGGGCCTATCATGGACGACCACTCCAGCCAGCACAATCCGGCAGCAGAGACCCAACGCCCCCTGTTCTCTTCCGACTTGTCGACGCCTATCCATGGGTTGTTCGTGCTGGGTGTGCTTTACACCCTCTACCTGGCTCATCAGATCGTTCTGCCAATCATCCTTGCTGTGTTGACCAGTCTGCTGCTGGCACCGCTGGTCAAAAAGGCTTACCTCAAATGGCGCGTGCCGCGCATGGTCAGCTCGCTTTTTCTGGTGCTGATGGTGTTGGCCGGTATCGTGGGGGTGGGCGTTGCCGTTGCCATGCCGGCCATTGAATGGGCGGAGAAAGCGCCCCAGGGAATCTCACGGTTGCTGGTGGGGGAGAGCAGTTTCAAGCAACAGATCGACCGGGTGACGGAATCCGCCAAGGAAGTGGAAAAGTCTGTTGAGGATCTGTCGGACGAAGAAGAGGCGGAAAAACCCACCACCGTTGTAATGCAAACCGAATCCTGGCGAAGCCAGCTGATGAGCAAGGCCCGCAATGGTGTGGCCGGGTTGGCGCTTGCCCTTGCCCTGACCTATTTCCTGCTGGTGGGGGGCGACCGGCTGATCCGCAACCTGGTCAAGCAGTTACCCCGCTCCCAGCGAAAAACTGCGCTGCGCATCACCCGCGATTCCCAGAGCCAGATCGCGCAATACCTTGGGGTACTGGGCTTGAGCAATCTGGTGGTCGGTGTCACCACCGGTCTGATGAGCTGGGCGGTGGGGCTTCCGGACCCGGCGGTATGGGGTATCGTGGCTGCCCTGGCGCGCTTTATTCCCTATCTCGGGGTGATTCTCACCATTGCCTTGCTGGCGGTGGTGTCTGCCATCAGTCTGGATGCGCTGTGGATGATGGCCATTGCGCCCCTCGGTTATCTGGCGCTGACTACGCTCGTCGGTTTCTTCATTGAGCCCTGGATTCACGGCTTCCGCATGGCCATCAATCCGGTGGTGATTTTTGTGTCCATCTTTTTCTGGGGCTGGCTGTGGGGCCCGGTTGGCGTGCTGTTGGCGGTGCCTCTGATGACGGTCATTCAGGTGGTTCTGAAACAGATTCCCCGATTGCAGCCGGTGTATCGGGTAATCGCCCGCTGAGGCGTGGCCCGGCCCCAACGGCATTCCCTGACAGTGGCGGTATTCTTTCCTATGCTGACGTGATACCTCTCACTCAGCGATTACGGAGGATCACCGCCCATGATCCCGACGACCATGAAAGCCATGGTGCTCACCGGTTATGGTGGTATCGACCGGCTGCAGTACCGGGACGTGGTCACGCCATCACCCGGCCCTGGCGAGGTGTTGGTTCAGGTGACCGCAACCGCCAAGAACAACACCGATCGCAAAGCCCGGGAAGGGTTGTACCCCACCAAAAAAGGCGAAATGCAGTCTTTCCAGATGGGCGGAGAGCCCACGCTGCGTTTTCCCCGCATTCAGGGAGCCGATATCGCGGGCCGTGTGGTGGCGGTGGGTGAGGGGGTGAGTGAGAGCCGCCTCGGCGAGCGGGGGCTGCTGGACTTCAACATCTACGCCAATGAACGCCGCGACATCAACCTGACGCCGGACTACTACGGCCATGGCGCCGACGGCGGCTACGCCGAGTACGCCGCGTTACCCGCAGAGCAGTTTCATCACATACCCAACTCTGAGCTGTCGGACGCCGAAGTGGCCGCCATGGGCATGTGTTCCTACCAGACCGCCATGCATATGTTGACCTCAGCGGGTATCACCGCGGGTGAGCGGGTGCTGGTCACCGGCGCCAGCGGTGGCGTGGGCACCGCGCTGATCCAGTTATGCCGCATTCTGGGAGCGATCCCCTATGCGCTGAGCCAGCAGGACAAGTCCGATGCGTTGCTGACGCTGGGTGCAGAGGCCGTGCTCGACCGTGCGGATATGGCCACGTTCGTGGACCGGGTCAAGGCCGAAACTGGTGGTAAGCCTTTTGATGCGGTGATGGACCTGGTCGGTGGTGAGATGACCGATATCTTCATCGACGCCATGATCTTCGACATGAACGCCCGCAGCTCCTACCCCCGGTTAAGCATCGCCGGCGCCAGTGGCGGCAACATCAGTGAAATCCTGTGGACCCGCATCTACCTTTACCAGGTGCAGATTTTCGGGGTGTCCCATGGCACCCGTGAAGAAGCCGAGCAACTGGTGGCGTGGATTCGTGAAGGGCAAGTGAAGCCCGTGCTGCACGGCGCGTTCGCGTTGTCCGATCTGCACCGTGCGGAGGAGTACTTTATGAACCGGGCGAGCAATTTTATTGGCAAGATTGTGATTGTTCCCGACAGTCAGTGGCAAGAGCACGGCAAATTATTCGCAGCGGAGAGGCCATGATGAAACCGGAGCTGACCCTGCAGTTAATGGATACCCACGCGGGCGGAGACGTCAGCCGCATTGTCACCGGCGGTATTGCGGAGCTGCCCGGCGATACCGTGCGTGCCCGGATGGAATACCTGCGTGACCATGCGGACGGCTTGCGGCGCTTGTTACTGGAGGAGCCCTACGGTATCCCGGAAATGTCCGTGGACCTGCTGGTGCCAGCCTCGGACCCACGCGCTGCCGCCGGTTACATCATCATGGAGGTGATGGGGTATCCCATCTACTCCGGTTCCAACACCATCTGTACAGCAACCGCGGTGCTGGAAGCGGGCATCGTACCCAAGCGGGAAGGCCGGCAACGTTTCATGCTGGAATCCCCGGCGGGCCTCGTCCAGATTGAAGCGATAGTACACAATGGCGTGGTGGAGGCCATCACCTGTGAAGGCCTGCCCAGCTATATTGATACCTACCAGGCGTCTATCGACGTGCCCTCGCTGGGGCCGGTGAACTACAGCGTGGCCTACAGTGGCGGGTTTTACGCGCTGGTTGACGCCGCCGGTCTCGGGTTCAGTCTGACCCGGAATGAAGAGCGCACGCTGGCGGAAACCGCCCACGCCATTGTGGAGGCGATCCAGGCAGACCGGGGTTTTTCCCACTACACCCTCGGCGATGTCGGACCCTTGCCCTTCCTGCATTTCATGGGGCCCGTGGAGCGGTTGGCAGACGGCTATTATCGCTCCCGCTCGGCGACCTATGTACACCCCGGAGTGATTTGCCGCAGCACCACCGGCACGGGAACGTCGGCCCGACTCGCTCTGATGAACCATGAAGGGCGCATACAACCGGGGGACAAACTGGAAACCGTCTCCCTTCGAGAAACCGGTTTTATCGGTGAGCTGACCTCCGTTGGGCAGGCGGGTAATCATCAGGTGGTGAACAATAACATCACGGGAAAGGGGTATGTCATCGCGCACTCGGACATCGTTGTTAATTGCGATGATCCGATGGTCGAATGCGGTTCCCTTACACACATTCTCTCCGGCGGCGACGCCTAGTTATGGCGCGGATCCGAGCTTTTCGGGACCCGTATCGGGAGGGATTATTGGGCTGCCGGTATAGCCTAAAGTTTACCTTTACGTAAACATAACCCTATGCTAAACCTACTGCCAGCATTCAATGATAACAACAACAGGAGCTGGTCATGAGCCTCCCGGAATACGCAACGGTTTACAGCAATTTCGACGCTGCCGCTCTGGAAGCGGAAATCCTGGACGGAAGCCTGGAATCCGGGCTCAACGTGTGCCACGAAATCTGCGACAAATGGGCGGATGATCCCCAGCGGGTTGCGCTCTACTACGAGAAAGACGGCGGTGGCGACGGTGTTCTCACCTTTGCCGAGCTGAAAGCCCGATCTGCCCGCTTTGCCAGCTACCTCAAGTCCCGCGGCATCGGAAAAGGTGATCGGGTTGCGGGCCTGCTGCCCCGCAGTCCGGAGCTGCTGGTGGTCATTGCCGGCGCACTGCGTGCCGGCGCTGTGTATCAGCCACTGTTCACGGCATTCGGTTCCGGTGCCATTGAATACCGTCTGGAGCGTGCCGGCACCAAACTGGTGGTGACCGATCCGGTAAATTACCCGAAGCTGACGGACGTGCAGAACTGCCCTCCGGTTATCTGTACCAGCGCAGCCGAAGCGGCCCCGGACATTCCGGATTTCGCCGCAACCCTGGCGGAGCAGCCAGCGGAGTTCGAACCGGTGATGATCAAAGGCACCGATCCGTTCCTGCAGATGTTTACCTCCGGCACGGTGGGCAAGGCCAAGGGTGTTGCCGTGCCTGCCCGGGCGCTGATGGCGTTCTACGTCTACATGAGATTCGCCATCGACCTGCGGGATAACGACACATACTGGAACGTGGCGGACCCGGGCTGGGCCTACGGTCTCTACTACGCTGTTGTCGGCCCGCTGATGATGGGGCATGCCACCCATTTCAACCCGGGCGCGTTCACGCCCGAGTCTACGTACGACATGATCCGCAAATACAAGATCACCAACCTTGCCGCGGCGCCCACCGCCTATCGGCTGTTGAAAGCCAATGATCAGGTGTTGCCCGAAGGGGAAAACCTCGGCCTGCGGGTGGCCAGCAGCGCCGGTGAGCCGCTGAATCCGGAAGTGGTCAACTGGATCAGGAACCGGCATTTCTGCCCGGTCAAAGATCATTACGGCCAGACCGAGACCGGCATGACCTGTTGCAACTTCCATGGTCTGGAGCACCCGGTGCGCCAGGGCTCCATGGGGTACTCGTCGCCGGGCCACAAGGTGGTGGCGCTGAACGAGAAAAACGAGGAAGTGGGTGAGGGCGAGATCGGTCAACTGGCGGTCGATGTGAACGCCTCCCCGCTGTTCCACTTCGATGGCTACACCTGGGGTGAAAAAGACCCGTTTGTAAAAGGCTATTACCTCACCGGGGATATGGTGATCTGCCACGGTGACGGCAGCTTCTCCTTCAGCGGGCGGGATGACGACATCATTACCACCGCCGGTTATCGGGTCGGCCCCGCGGATGTGGAAAGCACGCTGCTGGAGCATGCCGCGGTGGCCGAGTCCGGTGTGGTTGCCAAACCCGATGAGAAGCGCGGGTCGATCATCAAGGCGTACGTTGTCATCAAAGCGGGGCAGGAGCCGGCCGATGATCAGGCGCTGAAAGACGAGCTTCAGGAACTGGTGCGGCGCAGATTGTCCACCCACGCCTACCCCCGGGAAATCGAGTTTGTCGACGAGTTGCCCAAGACGCCCAGCGGCAAGATTCAGCGCTTCGTTTTGCGCAACCTTGCCAGGGATGAAACCGACGCATGAGGATCACATTCGAGGAGTTGAAGGCCTTTCTGGATCAGCAGTTTCCCCAGGGAGCCGCCTACGGCACTCTGCAAAAGCTTGGAGACGGCTGGGCGGAAATGAAACTGGATGTGGACGACGGCCACTTGCGCCCTGGTGGCACCGTTGCCGGCCCGGCCATGATGGGGCTCGCGGACCTGACGCTCTACGCGGCGCTGTTGAGCAGAATTGGTCTGGTGCCCTTGGCGGTGACCACCAACCTCAACATCAACTTTCTGCGCAAGCCGGCAGCCCACAGCCCGATCTGGGCCCGGGCCACCATGTTGAAAGTGGGGCGCACTATGGGCGTGGGTGAGGTGTTTGTTTATTCCGAGGGCATTGAGGAGCCCGTGGCCCACTCCACCATGACTTATTCCATTCCGCCGGAGCGCTAGTCTGATGCAAGACACGATGAGTGACCAGTTCGTTCTCGAAACCCGCGGCCTAGTCAAAGAGTTCAAGGGTTTCGTCGCCGTAAACGACGTGAATCTCAAAATTCAGCGTGGCCACATTCATGCCTTGATCGGGCCTAACGGCGCGGGCAAGACCACCGTTTTCAACCTGCTGACCAAATTCCTCCCTCCGACCCGTGGCAAGATCCTGTTCAACGGTAAAGACATCACCTCACTCAAATCTGCCGCCATCGCACGCAGGGGCATTGTTCGCTCCTTTCAGATTTCCGCCGTTTTTCCCCACATGACGGCGCTTGAGAATATTCGCGTGGCCCTGCAGAGCTTCGAGGGCAACAGCTTTCAGTTCTGGAAATCCGGTGCCAGCCTCAACAAGCTCAATGAACGCTGTATGGAGCTGCTGGACAGCGTCGGCCTTGCCGATTTTGCCGACACAATCACCGTGGAATTGGCTTACGGGCGCAAGCGGGCTCTGGAGCTTGCCACCACGCTGGCGATGGAGCCGGAACTGATGCTGCTGGATGAGCCCACCCAGGGCATGGGCAGCGAAGACGTGGATCAGGTGGTGGAGCTGGTACGCAAGGCGGCGGAAGGTCGCACGGTACTGATGGTGGAACACAACCTGAGCGTGGTCAGCAAGCTGTGCGACCTGATCACCGTGCTGGCGCAGGGGGCTGTCCTGACCGAAGGCGATTACCAGCAAGTCTCCGACGATCCACGAGTGCGTGAGGTCTACATGGGTGGCACCGCGACCACAAAACAGGAGACAGCGGAATGAGCCAGGCTTCCCGCAGGGACTATGAGCAGCTTCGCATCTCGGGGTTGCATGCATTCTACGGCGAATCTCACATACTCCATGGCATCGACATGGAAGTTAAACGAGGAGAGTTGGTTACCCTGCTGGGCCGCAACGGAGCCGGCCGTAGCACAACGCTGAAAGCCATCATGAACATGGTGGGTCGCCGCACCGGGTCGATCATGATCAACGGGGAGGAGACCATGTCCTGCGCGCCTCACCACATTGCGAGGCTGGGCGTGGGGTATTGCCCCGAACACCGGGGCATTTTTTCCGGCCTGAATGTGATGGAAAACCTCACGCTGCCGCCGGTGGTGAGAAGCGGTGGCATGGGGCTGGAGGAGATTTTTTCTATGTTCCCGAACCTCTACGAGCGCCGCACCAGTCAGGGCTCCAAGCTCTCAGGCGGCGAGCAGCAGATGTTGGCCATGGCGCGGATCCTGAGAACCGGCGCCAACATGTTGCTTCTGGATGAGATTACCGAGGGCCTGGCACCGGTCATCGTGGAGAAGCTTGGCGAGGTACTGGTCAAGCTTAAAAGCAAGGGCCTGACCATTGTCCTGGTGGAACAGAATTTTCATTTCGCCGCACCCCTGGCAGACCGTCACTACGTGATGGAGCACGGCCAGATTGTGGAGGAGATCAGCGCCGAACAGCTTGAGAGCAAGCAATCGACGCTGGACAAGTACCTGGGGGTTTAACCCCGGGCTCAGAAAGAAACGAGTGCAACAGATGTAAAAAAGCAACAAGAACGAATCCTGAACATCAACAGAACGACAGTAGCGGAGACATGACAATGACAAAAAAGCTTCTGACATCTGCCATCGCATCGGCCTTGCTTGTGGGCGGTGCCCAGGCTGAAATATCCGATAACACCGTCAAGATCGGTTATCTGGCGGACATGTCCGGGACATACCGGGACATCGCCGGTCCTACCGGCCAGATCGCACTCGAGATGGCTATTGAGGATTTCGGAGGTAAAGTTAACGGCGCGAACATTGAGGTGCTCAGCGCCGACGATCGCAACAACCCGGACTCGTCGTCCAGCACGGTTCGACGCTGGCTGGAGGATGACAAGGTCGACATGGTGGCGGGACTGGTTGCCTCATCGGTCACAATTGCGGTCACCAAACTTCTGGATGGCAGTAACGCGCTCGGCCTGGTTTCGGGTTCTGCGGCATCCAGTATCAGTAACGAACATTGCACGCCAAACCACATACATTATGTGTATGACACCTACCCGCTGGCCAATGGAACCGCCAAGGCGGTTGTGCAGGAGGGCGGAAAAAGCTGGTATATCCTGACGGCTGACTACGCCTTCGGCCACGCATTGGAGGGCGATGTTACCCGGGTGGTCGAAGAGAACGGTGGGGAGGTTATCGGCACCAGCCGTCATCCGTTCCCGACATCGGATTTCTCGTCCTATATCCTGCAAGCTCAATCCTCTGGGGCTGATGTGGTTGCGCTTGCGAATGCCGGTGCCGACACCACGAATGCAATTACCACTGCCGGCGAGTTCGGCGTTACGCAAAGCGGCCAGACCATTGCGGCCTTGCTGTTGTTCCTGACCGATGTACATGCGCTTGGCGCGCGGACTGCTCAGGGTATCCAGCTCACCACAGGATGGTATTGGGATATGAATGAGGAAGCCCGCGCCTGGTCCGATCGTTACATGGAGAGGGCTGGCGTTCGCCCTACCATGGTTCATGCCGGGATCTACTCCAGCGCTATCCAGTATCTGACTGCCGTTCAGGAAACCGGCTCCGATAGCGCCGATGTTGTCCGCAAACGCATGGTGGACACGCCAATCAATGACATGTTTGCAAGCAATGGCAGGATCCGTGAGGACGGTCGAATGGTGCATGATATGTACCTTGCCGAGGTAAAAACTCCGGAAGAATCAGAAAACGAGTGGGACCTGTACAAGATTCTTCGCACTATTCCGGCCGATGAGGCGTTCCGCCCCTTGTCCGAGAGCAAGTGCAAACTCGTGTCCGGTAACTGAGGCACTGACTGAAGGGTCGCCTCGCAGTCCCGGCGAGGCGACCCCTGACCTGCAGAAACGCAAACCGCTGCTCGTGGCTGCGCTGCTTTTGGAGTTTGTAACATGACCGAGATTCTTGGAATCCCCACGGCCGTGCTGTCTGGCCAGTTACTGCTCGGGATCATCAACGGCTCGTTCTACGCGCTTTTGAGCCTTGGGCTGGCGGTGATCTTCGGCCTGCTCAAGATTATCAATTTTGCCCATGGCGCCATGTACATGCTGGGCGCCATGGTCACTGTCATCATGTTCGATGTCATGGGCGTTAATTATTGGGTGGCGCTGTTCGTCGCTCCCCTGATCGTTGGTTGCTTCGGTATGGCCATCGAGTATTTCTTGCTGCGGCGAATCGGCGGTCAGGATCACATATACAGCCTGTTGCTGACCTTTGGTGTGGCTCTGATGATCCAGGGCATCCTCACCAACATCTACGGCGTGTCCGGCATGCGCTACGCCATGCCGGAAGTGTTCAGAGGCGGGTTCCGGCTGGATTTCATGTACCTTCCCTATTACCGGGCCTGGGTCATCTGTGTTGCCCTTGTGGTCTGTTTCGGTACCTGGTTTGTCATCGAGAAAACCAAACTGGGTGCGTATCTGCGGGCAGGTACCGAGGATTCACAGCTGATGCAGGGCTTCGGTATCAACGTTCCGTTGCTGATCAGTCTCACCTACGGTTTCGGTGTCATGCTGGCCGCCTTTGCCGGCGTACTGGCTGCGCCTATCTACTCGGTTAACCCTGTGATGGGTTCCAACATTCTCATCGTGGTGTTCGCCGTGGTGGTGATTGGCGGCATGGGCTCGATTGCCGGTGCCATCATCAGCGGGCTGCTGATGGGTGTCATCGAGGGTCTGACCAAAGTGGTGTACCCGGAATTCTCCTCTGCAGTGATCTTTCTGGTCATGGTGATTGTACTGCTGATTCGCCCTTCGGGCCTGTTCGGGAAGGAGGCGTAATCATGAGCAATTCCAAGAACCAGACTGAACTTCAGAAAACCATGCTGGGTCAGCTCAAGGCCAACCAACGCAAAAAAATGATCCTTAATCTGGTGGTGCTGGCGTTGCTGATATTCGCCCCTGCGGTGATTTACGCCACCTTCCTGATGAAGATCCTGTGTTTTGCCCTGTTTGCGGTCGCCTTTAACCTGCTGCTCGGGTTCACCGGCCTGTTGTCCTTCGGCCATGCAGCCTTCCTGGCTGCCGGTGGCTATACCACCGGTTACCTGCTGTCGAGCTATTCAGGGCTTACCACGGAAATGGGCATCATCGCCGGTACAGCGGCAGCCACCGTGCTGGGGTTCCTGTTTGCCATCGTGGCGATTCGCAGGCAGGGCATCTACTTTGCGATGATCACCCTGGCGTTGGCGCAGTTGCTGTACTTCGTGTTTGTTCAGGCGCCGTTCACCGGCGGTGAGGATGGGTTGCACGGGGTACCCCGTGGCCACCTGTTCGGCCTCATCGATCTGGAGAACAACGTTGCCATGTACTACTTTGTGCTGGCCGTGTTCCTTGGCGGTTACCTGCTGGTCCGGCGCATCGTGAATTCGCCCTATGGCCAGGTGCTTAACGCCATCAAGCAGAACGAGCCCCGCGCCGTGTCGCTGGGGTACAACGTTGACCGCTACAAGATCATCGCGTTCGTGATCTCCGCAGGCCTTGCGGGCCTGGCCGGCTCCATGAAAACCGTGGTCTTCCAACTGGCTTCCCTGAACGACGCCCACTGGCATATGTCCGGCGAGGTCATCCTGATGACCCTCCTCGGCGGAACCGGCACCCTGCTGGGGCCGGTGGTCGGTGCCACCTTTGTGGTGAATCTTGAGTATCAGCTGTCCCAGGGGCCGCTGGGAGACTGGGTAGATCCGATTCTGGGCGCGATTTTCGTGATCACCGTGATTGCTTTCCGGTCTGGCATCGTGGGTGAGGTGCAGAAATTTGTGAAAAAGAATCTCGGTTGATGCGATTTGCCACGTAGAGATTGGCAGCCGACTGGCTGCCAGTTTCAATGCTCAGCTCCCTGACATTTGTCGTTTTTCCCTGCGGCGCATCAGATACCACGCAATAAACGCGATCAGCGATACCGCCAGAATGATCAGTGCCGCCAGTGCGTTGATTTTGGGTGACACCCCCATGCGTACCGACGAGAACACCACCATCGGCAGCGTGGTGGCGCCGGGGCCAGACACGAAGCTGGCAATCACCAGGTCATCCAGTGACAGGGTGAACGCCAGCAGCCAGCCGGATACCAGCGCCGGCGCAATGACCGGCAGGGTGATCACAAAGAACGTTTTCAGGGGTGTGCAGCCCAGATCCATGGCCGCTTCCTCAATCGAGCGGTCCACCTCGCGCAGACGAGCACTGACCACCACCGCCACATAGGCACTGCAGAAGGTGGTGTGAGCAATCCAGATGGTGGCCATGCCCCGGTCTGCCGGCCAGCCAATGGTTTGTGCCATCTGCACGAACAACAACAGCAGCGACAGCCCGGTAATCACCTCCGGCATCACCAGCGGCGCGGTGATCATGCTGGAGAGCAACGTGCGCCCGGGCATACGCTGGAAGCGGGCCATCACGAACGCACACAGGGTACCCAGGCACACCGCCATGCTGGCGGAGTAGAAGGCAATCTGCAGGCTCATCCACACCGCTGAGAGAATCTGCTGGTCGCGGAACAGTTCGCCGTACCAGTGGGTGGAAAACCCGGCCCACACCGACACCAGCCGCGAGGCGTTGAACGAATAAACGATCAACACCAGCATCGGCAGATACAGGAACAACAGCCCCAGCACCAGCATCACTTTGGAAAAACTGAAGGTCCGTGACTTAACCATGTTTTTCCATCTCCCGGGCCTGGAAACGGTGGAACAGGATGATCGGTACCAACAACAGCGCCAGCATGACAATGGCGAGCGACGAGGCCACCGGCCAGTCACGGTTATTGAAGAATTCTTCCCACAGCACCTTGCCGATCATCAGCGTATCGGGCCCGCCCAGCAGTTCCGGGATCACGAACTCGCCCACCGCCGGGATGAACACCAGCATGGAACCGGCGATGATGCCTGCCTTGGACAGCGGCAGGGTGATCGCCCAGAACGTGGTCAGGCTGCGACAGCCCAGATCGGAGGCCGCTTCCAGAAGGCGCACGTCCAGCTTGACCAGGTTGGTGTAGATGGGCAACACCATGAAGGGCAGGTAGGCGTAGGCAATGCCCAGCACCACCGCAAAGTTGGTGTTGAGCATTTTGAGCGGCTCGCTGATCACCCCCAGCCACAACAGCAGATTATTCAGCAGCCCCTGGTTGCCGAGGATGCCCATCCACGCGTACACGCGGATCAGGAACGAGGTCCACGACGGCAGCATCACCATCAACAGCAGCACCAGCTGCATGCGGGCCGAGGCCCGGGCCATGGCATACGCCATCGGGTAGCCAATCAGCAAACACACCAGGGTGGCGATAAACGCGATCTTGACCGAGCCCCAGTATGCTGCGATGTACAGGCTGTCGGACAGCAGGAAGAGATAATTGCTGAAGTTCACCACCACCGACACAGTGTTGTCGACGAAAGAGAACACCGGCTGGTAGGGCGGAATGGCCATCACCGCCGAGGAGAAGCTGATCTTTAATACCAGCGCAAACGGCAGCAGGAAGAACAGCAACAGCCACAGGAACGGTATACCGAACACCACGCGCCGGTGGAACAGCAGGGCACGCACCCGCTCCATGAATGGAGTGGACATCAGCTTGTTGATCACGGCGTCAGTTCCACAGCAGGATAGGGCTGGAGGCTTCCCAGGACACAAACACTGTGTCGCCCCAGGTCGGCCGTTCACCGCGGCGCTCCACGTTGGCCATGGTGGCCTGCACCCGTTGACCGCTGGCCAGTTTGACGTAGTAGGAGGTGATATCGCCCAGGTAGGCGATGTTATCCACCGTGCCCTGGCTCCAGTTGGTGTCGCCCTCGGGCTTGTCGGAGGTGAGGTAGATCTTCTCCGGTCGCAGGGCCACCAGCGTGCTGGTGGTTTCGGCGGGCGTGGTCACACCCCGGTCGATGAACACCGGTGCATCCAGTGCGTTACTGGTCAGCGTGATGCTGTCCGCTTCGTCTTCCCGGATGTGCGCCTCGAAGATATTGACTGAGCCAATGAACTCCGCCGTCATGCGGCTGTTCGGGCTTTCGTAGATATCGATTGGCGATCCCACCTGGGCAATACGGCCCTGGGCCATGATGGCGATGCGACTGGCCATGGTCATGGCCTCTTCCTGATCGTGGGTGACCATCAGGCAGGTGGCGCCCACCTGCTCCAGAATCTCCACCAGCTCCAACTGCATCTCGGTGCGCAGTTTTTTGTCCAGCGCGCCCATGGGCTCGTCCAGCAACAGCAATTTCGGGCGCTTGGCCAGGGATCGGGCCAGTGCCACGCGCTGCTGCTGGCCACCGGACAACTGCTGGGGCTTGCGCCGGGCAAAGGACTCCATCTTGACCAGTTTCAGCATGGCTTCGACCCGGTCGCGAATCTCGCTTTTGGGGAGTTTGTCCTGCTTTAGCCCCATGGCAATGTTCTGCTCCACCGTCATGTGGGGGAACAGTGCGTAGGACTGGAACATCATGTTGGTGGGTCGCAGGTACGGGGGCAGGGCGGTAATGTCCTGGCCGTCCAGTACCACACGCCCGGCGTTGGGCGCCTCAAAGCCTGCCAGCATGCGCAGCAACGTGGATTTACCGGAGCCGGAACCACCCAGCAGGGCGAAAATCTCGCCCTTGTGGATGTCCAGGCTCACATTGTCCACGGCCAGCGTGCCGTCAAAGCTCTTGGAAATGCCCTGAATGCTGAGTAACACCTCCGCTTGCGCGGAGGTGTTGTGGCCGTTATCCACCCCTTAACGACCCGACTTGACGTTGGTCCAGGTGCGGGTCATCAGGCGCTGAACGTCCTGGGGCCGACCTTCCATGATGTACAGCTTCTTCATCACCTCATCGGTGGGGTAGATGCTGGTGTCGCTGAGGATCTCCGGATCCACAAACTCGTTGGCGGGCTTGTTGGGGTTGGCGTACCAGACATAGTTGGTCACGTCCGCGATGATGTCCGGGCGCATCAGGAAGTTCATCAGCTTGTGGGCGTTTTCCACGTTCGGCGCACCGGCCGGAATGGTCATCATGTCAAACCACAGCACCGCACCTTCCTTCGGAATGGTGTAGCGGATTACGTTGCCATTTTCCGCTTCTTCAGCGCGGGCAGCGGCCTGCAGGATGTCGCCGGAATAACCGGCGGCCACGCACAGGTCGCCGTTGGCCAGATCACCAATGTAGCGGGACGAGTGGAAGTAGGTAATGTTCGGGCGAATGGCCTTGATCACCTCACCGCCTTTCTTGATGTCGTCGGCGTTGACGCTGTTCGGGTCCAGGCCAATGTAGGCCATGGCCGCGCGCACCATTTCTTCGCCGGAATCCAGCATGGCGATGCCGCAGCCGCCGGCGGCCAGCTTGCCGGTCACTTCCGGATCGAAGACCAGGGCCCAGGAATCGGTCGGCGCGTCGTCACCCAGAACCTCCTGAATCCGGCCTTCGTTGTAGCCGTAGCCGTTGGTGCCCCACAGGTAAGGCAGGGAAAACTGGCTGCCCGGGTCGACTTTTTCCAGGTCGTCCATCAGGTCCGGGTTCAGGTTAGCCATGTTGGGCAGTTTGGTGGGGTCCAGTTTCTCGAACGCCTGAGCCGAAATCTGCTTGGCCACATAGTGGTTCGAGGGCACCACCAGGTCATAACCGGAGCGCCCGGAGAGCAGAGCCGCTTCCAGTATCTCGTTACTGTCGTAAACGTCGTAGATTACCTTGATGCCGGTTTCCGCGGTGAATTTCTCCAGCGTGTCTTCGGCAATGTAATCGGACCAGTTGTACACACGCACTTCTTCCGCCGCGACGGCAGAAGACGCACCCAGTGACACAGCAATAGCGGCGGCGAGCGCCTTAGGCTTACACAACTTCAACATCGGTGTTGTCCCTCACTGAAAAGGGATGGATACAAAGCGTGCAGGACGCACGCGGTGTTGTGCAGGTCTGCTGAGGGTGGCCGCAGTGCGGCTCCTTTGAGGCTTGTCCTGGAAACGGCGGTGAAGAACAGAGAGAACCCACCGTATTCGCGCGATATGTATCACGAGAATGCCCTGTGCGCTACACAAATTTCAGGGCAGGAGGTCGGGGGTTGTGCGTAGTCGCCCTAAACGACCGCCCTCGCCGCTGCCTGGTAAAAACACGTCTGGTTGGGCCCGGACTGTTTGGCCCTGTACATGGCCTGATCCGCGGCTTCCAGCAGGGCCACCGGAGTGTCAGCGTCTCCGGGATAGAACGACACCCCAATGCTGACGGAGATATGAACCGGGCGCGGTCCCGTGCGGAAGGGCAGGGCGAGCGCATCGAAAATCAGGCGGGCAACGTGGGAGACATCGCTCTGATGTCGGGCACCCGTGAGAATCATGGTGAATTCATCGCCCCCCAGCCGGGCGACGGTGTCGTCCTCTCGCACACAGCCGGACAGCCGTCCCGCCACGTCACAGAGCACGCGGTCACCCGCTTCATGGCCGAGCGAGTCGTTGACGTCCTTGAAGCCATCAAGATCCATAAAAAGCACCGCGAGCGGCAGGCCGCTGCGCTTCGCGTGTTTGACCTCCTGTTCCAGCCGGTCCAGAAACAGCCGTCGGTTGGGCAGGCCGGTCAGCAGGTCATGATGGGCGTTGTGCCAGATTTTCTCTTCCGCCAGGGCCTGTTCGGTAATGTCGCGGAACATGCATACGGTGGCCTCCGTGTTGCCATCATCGTCCAGCACGGGCGCCAGCAGGTACTCGAATCGTTCACCCTGGCCAGACGCAAACGTGTGGACCAGTTTGCCGCGATAGGTGGACTTGCCAGAAGTCACTTTCTGTAGCCGGCGCTGGAACTGTGCGGCGAATGAAAAGCCGAGGTCGAAGACAGATTTTCCGATGATGGTCCCGGGCTCCAGGGCCAAAAGATCGGTGGTGGCGTCGTTGGCATAAATGAATGTGCCCTCTGCATTCAGCACACAGATCGGATCAGGTGATGCCACCAGCACGGCACCGAACAACCGGGTTTCCATCTCTTTTGCGGTGGTGTAATGCTCCAGTGATTCGGCAACGGCCTGATCTATGGCTTCATGAAAGCGGGTGAGGCCCTCAAGCTGTTGGCCTGCAACGGTCGGATATGCTCTGGTCCAGTGTGCCACTACGCTCGCGCGCAGGGCTCGAAACTCGGAAACGGTCTCCATCACACTGAAACCGCTGGTGTGCCGGTCTCCACCATGCACCTCGGCCCAGGTCTCCGTTTCTTTAACAGGGCCTTGACCTTTTGATTTGGCGGCCTGTTCACGCTCACTCTGATGTGAATCGAGATCGTCAGCAACCTCCAGGAGCATCAGCCTGGCGTGGTCCCGCAGCCCGGATTTGTCCATCCGTCTGGCATGGAGGATGGTTCTGGCGAACGCCTCCCAGTCCTGAAGGATCGGTTCAATGTGTGCCCGGATAAATTCTGCTAACCGTATTTCCATCTCCGCGGCCCTCCTGTGCCGGAGAAACGCCCAGGACGGGGTTCGTTTTTGAGATCCACCGGTGACTCCTCACGAATCATTTCTGACATGCGTGTTGGTCAGAGTCACACAGTGGTAACTGCGGTGTCGGTGCGCTGCCGCACCGAGCGGCGAGGGTGATCGTCGGTCAGCGACCCCGACCGGCAAGCCCCATGCAGTTGGCGTAGAAGGTGGTGGTTGCCGGCCAGTCCGAGAAAATGCCGATAACACCGACTTCACGGGCCAGTACATCAATCACCGTGTAAACATCACCGTCGTTGTTGATGGCGTCGGTGATGGTCTGGTGGTACCAGCCACCTCCGGCGGCCAGCGGGCCGCTGCGCTCAACTGTCCAGGCAATCAGATCCAGGCCTGCGGCTGAGGCGTTCCTGGCGTACTCCGAGGCAACGATTTCCTGGTGACTGTTCAGGGTCAGCATTTTCCACAGCGCCGGTGCCAGCACCTTCACCCCACGGGCAGAGAGATTTTCCATCCATGCCAGAGATGCGTTCTCCGGCGTCAGCGGCGCCTGGTCCAGAAACACTGCCTGCGCGCCAAAACGGGGGGTCTCGTTGACCCAGAACAGCACGTCATCGAGCAGAAATGACTGGGGCCAGACGTCCCGGGGATTCACGCCGGCATCGATGTAGTCCTGGATCATCTGGCGGGCGTAATCCTGCTGGCTGTAATCTCCCTCAAAGGGCATCTCCACGACTGGCCTTTTCAGCTCCGGGGTGAACTTCACGCCCAGCGCCTTGAACAACTCGATGCTCTCCCGGTGGGTCAGCAAGGTGCCGCGGCTGCTGTACAGCTCGGTGCGCCAGTCGGCGATGCCCCTGAGGTAGTCCTCGGGCGTGGTGGCCATCGGGTTGAAGGCATCCATCTTGCCCTCCAGAGATTTGAACTCCTCAAGCGTGAGATCGCTGGTGCGGCATTCGGCCTGTGCTTCGGTCCCGGTGTCCGGATCCGCCGGCACAAATGGCTGGGTGCATTTGGCATTCAGCTCGGGGATGGCGACGATATTGGTGGTGGTGTGAAGATCGTTCTGGGCGTGGCGGCAGACCAGTTCCCGGTCTTTGGTAAAGGCCACGTCGCACTCAAGAATGCCCGCGCCCATTTGCGCTGCCGCCACGTAGGACTCAAGGGTGTGCTCGGGAAACTGCAACGGCGCCCCACGGTGACCAATGGAGAAATCCGTGGGTTTGAAATTCTTGCCCTGGCAGGACTGCAGGGTCTCCTTCAATGGGCCCTCGTCCATGTCGTTCACCAGCCAAAGAGGCCTGGGTCCCAGATGGACCTGGCGCTTGCCCCGGTGAGGTTTGCCGTCTAAGTTTGGCCACTTGTTCTGCCAGTCCTCCAGGCCCGGTGGCGCCCAGTTCTCGCCCTTGCCGTGCCCGCCTGGGGCAGCCCCGGCGGCGGAGAAGATCGCGGCCAGCAGTGCCAGTGTCAGTAACGCGTGTAATTTCATAACAAGCTCCCTATGCGATGAAGTGTACTGCATGCTCACTATCAGAGCAGGGCGTTACGTTGCCGTGACCGTTTGGTGACGAGAGGCCCCGACCGGGTAACGGTTTGGTAGGCGGAAACCCTGCCGTTGCCGGCGCTTGTGGTATATCCCTATCTTGCAAATTGCCCTGGAAAACAGGATAAAGAAGCGTTGAACACCCCTGTGCCGGCTCCTCGCCACAGGCCTGTTTGAGTTGTGGAAGGCTTTTCTTATGGGTTCTGGTTTTGCGAGCGCCGACGCGTTCCTTCAGGCGCACCCCGAACTGCAGTTTGTTGACCTGCTGATTCCGGATATGAATGGCATTGTTCGGGGCAAACGGGTGGACCCGTCGGCGCTGGCCAAGGTGTTCGAGCGGGGCGTGGCCATGCCGGCGTCGATCTTTGCGCTCAATATTCAGGGCACCACGGTTGAGGAAACCGGGTTGGGTCTGGACATCGGCGAGGCCGATCGCGTGTGCCTGCCGATCGCCGACACCCTCACCATGGAACCCTGGCAGAAGCGACCCACTGCCCAGTTACTGCTCACCATGTACGAGCTGGACCGGGATACGCCGTTTTTTGCGGACCCGCGCGTGGTGCTGCAGAACATCGTCAGGCGATTTACAGATCTGGGGCTGACCCCGGTGGCCGCCTTTGAGCTTGAGTTTTACCTGATTGATCAGGAAAACCTGGCCGGTCGCCCCCAGCCGCCGAAGTCGCCTATTTCCGGTAAACGCCCGGCGGGTACCCAGGCTTATTCCATTGACGATCTGGACGAATACGCGGAATTCCTGGCGGATGTTCTGGATGCCGCTCACGAACAGGAGCTGCCGGCCGACGCCCTGGTGGCGGAATCCGCGCCTGGTCAGTTCGAGGTGAATCTGCATTACGTGGATGATGCCGTTCAGGCCTGCGACCACGCCACCCTGCTCAAGCGTTTGATCAAGAATATGGCGTACGACCACGAAATGGACACCACGTTCATGGCCAAGCCTTACCACAACCAGGCCGGTAGCGGCATGCACTTGCATGTGAGCCTGGTCGACGGGGACGGTCGCAACGTGTTCGCCGGGGATGCGGAGCAGCCCAATGACATGCTGCGTTGGGCCATCGGCGGGCTGGTGGCCACCATGAACGACGCCATGGCGCTGTTTTGCCCGAACATCAATTCGTACCGCCGTTTCAGCCCGGAATACTACGTGCCCAGTGCCGCCACTTGGGGCGTGGACAACCGCACGGCATCCTTACGCCTGCCAGGCGGCGATCCGGAGGCTCTGCGTATCGAGCATCGGGTAGCGGGCGCCGATGCCAACCCCTATCTGTTGATGGCCGCTGTACTGGCGGGTATGCACTACGGCATTACCAACCGGATTGAGCCGCCGCCGGTCACCGTGGGTAATGCCCACGAGCAGCACGAAGCCACGTTGGTGAACAACCTGCGGGATGCCTTGCGGGAGCTGGGGCAGTCGCCCGTGATGGCCGAGTATCTCGGTAGTCCGTTCCTGGATGTATTCGTGGCCTGTAAGGAACACGAACTGAACGAGTTCGAGATGACTATCTCGGATCTTGAATACCTCTGGTACCTGCACACCGTGTAAGTATCGGCTACTCAATGAGCAGCCAGGTGGCCTTGAGCTCGGTGTACTTGTCGAAGGCGTGCAGGGACTTGTCACGGCCGTTGCCCGATTGCTTGAAGCCACCGAACGGGGCGGTCATGTCGCCACCGTCGTAATGGTTGATCCACACGCTGCCGGCGCGCAGTGCCTTGGCCACCTTGTGGGCGGTGTTGATATTTGACGTCCACACCGCGGCTGCCAGGCCATAGATGGAATCGTTGGCGATGGCCACGGCTTCCTCGGCGGTGTCGAATCCGATCACCGACAGCACCGGTCCAAATATTTCCTCGGAGGCGATGCGCATGCCGTTGCTGACGCCGTCAAACACCGTTGGCTGAACAAACAGGCCACCGGTGTTCTGCATCACCCGCTGGCCGCCTTCCACCAGCGTGGCGCCCTCAGTCTGGCCGATGCCGATGTACTCGATGATGCGATCCAGCTGGGCCTGATCGACGATGGCGCCACAGGTCGTGCCCGGATCCAGGGGATGGCCGGGTCGCCAGGTGGTCAGGGCCTCACGGATCAGACCGATGAACTCGGCGCGAATGCTGTTTTCCACCAGCAACCGGCTGCCTGCGGTGCAGACCTCTCCCTGGTTGAAAGCGATGGCACTGGCGGCTTCAGCGGCGGCTTTTTTCAGGTCCGGGGCATCGGCGAAAACAATGTTCGGGCTTTTGCCGCCGGCTTCCAGCCACACCCGCTTCATGTTGGACTGGCCGGCGTAGATCATCAGCTGTTTGGCCACGTTGGTGGAGCCGGTGAACACCAGGCAGTCCACGTCCATGTGCAGGGCCAGCGCCTTGCCCACGGTGTGGCCAAAGCCCGGCAGCACGTTGAATACCCCGGCGGGGATACCGGCCTCGTGAGCCAGTGCCGCGAGTCGAATAGCGCTGAGCGGCGACTTTTCCGAGGGCTTGAGGACCACCGAATTACCTGTGGCCAGGGCCGGGGCAATCTTCCACGCGGCCATGATCATCGGGAAATTCCATGGCACGATAGCGGCAACCACGCCGATGGGTTCGCGGGAAATCATGCCGATCTGGTCATGGGGGGTAGCAGCGAGTTCGCCGTACACCTTGTCGATGGCTTCCGCGGTCCAGCGGATGGCCCGTGCGGTGGCCGGCACATCCACCGTGCGGGCGTGGGCAATGGGCTTGCCCATGTCCAGGGTTTCCAGCAGGGCCAGTTCGTCGCCGTGGGCGTCGATCAGGTCGGCGAAACGCTGCAGCACAGCCTTGCGTTGGGTCGGGGCCAACCGGCTCCACACGCCGCTGTCGAAGGCCTCTCTGGCGGCAGCAACGGCAAGGTCGGCATCGGCCTGATTGCAGCTGGCCACCCGGGTCAGTTCGCGGCCGTCCAGCGGGCTGATGCACGGGAAGGTTTCGCCTCCGCTCGCTGGTTGGTAATCACCGTTGAGATAGGCGCGATTCTCGAACGCAAGCTGGTTTGCCAGGGCTTGCCACCCGGCCAGGTCGGCGGGGGAGGCGGAAGGGTTGGTCTGGGTCATGGCTGCCTCGCAGGCAAGGGAATTGAGCCATCATAGCAGCACTTGCGGGGCCAATCCCGGTCTCTGATATAGGTAGAAGAACGTGTCTTCCCGAATGTTCGGGCCTGGCATAAACTGGCGTCGGCGGCCGCTGTTTCCGGCCGCCTCACGAACCTCTCCTGATCCTCTATGGCGCCATCCAAATGACCCAGCATCCACCGGTTCCGTCCTACTATGCCGCCTCGGCGAATCGGGCACCGATACGCCCGGCCCTGCAGGGCAGCATTGAGGCCGACGTCTGTGTGGTAGGTGCCGGTTACACCGGCTTGTCGACCGCACTGTTTCTGGCAGAGGCAGGTTTCCGGGTAGTCGTGCTGGAGGCGGTGACGGTAGGCTGGGGTGCGTCTGGGCGCAATGGCGGTCAGATCGTCAACAGTTTCAGCCGGGACCTGGATACCATCGAACGCCAGTCCGCCCCGGATCACCTGCGCTTGCTGGCAGAGATGGCCTTTGAAGGCAGCCGGATCATCCGGCAGCGGGTGAAGGATTACGGCATTCGCTGTGATCTGAAAGAAGGCGGTATTTTTGCTGCACTGAATTCGCGCCAGCTGGGGCACCTCGAATCCCAGCAGGCGCTGTGGCGTCGGTTCGGCTATGACAAGCTTGAGCTGCTGGATCGGAAAGCCATCCGCGACCGTATCGGCACCGATCGCTATGAAGGGGGTGCCATTGACCATACGGGCGGGCATATCCACCCCCTGAATCTGGCGTTGGGCGAGGCGGCTGCGCTGGAATCCCGGGGTGGTGTCATTCATGAGCATTCGGAAGTGATCAGGATTATCCCTGGCGAGCCGGCCAGGGTGAAAACCCGGGACGGTGAGGTCAGGGCACAGTTCGTGGTGCTGGCGGGCAATGCCTACCTGGGCGGGCTGGTGCCGGAACTGGGGGCCAAATCCATGCCCTGCGGTTCGCAGATCATCGCGACCGCGCCACTGGACGACGATCTCGCTAATCGGCTGCTCCCCGCAGACAACTGTGTGGAGGACTGCAACTATTTGCTCGACTACTATCGTCTCTCTGGCGACAGGCGACTGATCTACGGCGGCGGTGTGGTGTACGGCGCCCGCGACCCGGCCAACGTCGAGCGGCTGGTGCGCCCCAACATGCTGAAAACGTTCCCGGAGCTCGGCCGTGTCAAGATCGACTACGCCTGGACCGGTAATTTCCTGCTGACGCTGTCACGCCTGCCGCAAATGGGTCGTCTGAACGACAACGTCTTCTACTCCCAGGGCTGCTCCGGCCATGGCGTGACCTTCACCCACGTAGCGGGCAAAACTCTGGCGTTGGCCATTCAGGGCCAGGCCGAGCGCTTCGATGCCTTCGCCAGCCTGCCCCATTACCCGTTCCCCGGCGGGCGGGCATTGCGGGTGCCGTTTACCGCGATTGGCGCATGGTATTACGCGCTGCGGGACCGGCTCGGGGTGTGAGTGGGCAACGGGCGGACCTGCTGTCGGCATTGTGAAGCGGGAATGCTATGATCACCGCAATCTATGGTGTGTCTAAGCGAGTGTTATGAAAGTACCGAAGCGATTACAGCCCCTTGTCGATGATGGCATGGTGGACGAAGTGCTCTACCAGTTGATGAGTGGCAAGGAAGCGCAGGTGTACGTTGTGCGTTGTGGCGATATCCTGAGGTGCGCCAAGGTGTTCAAGGAGGCGCAGAAGCGCAGCTTCAAACAGGCTGTGGAATATCAGGAAGGCCGCAAGGTGCGCAACAGTCGGCGGGCACGGGCCATGAGCAAGAAAACCCGCTACGGCCAGAAGGAGCAGGAAGACGCCTGGCTCAATGCCGAAGTCGACGCGCTATACCGGTTGGCGTCGGCGGGCGTGAGGGTGCCGGAGCCCCTGGGGTTTGTAGACGGCGTGCTGCTGATGGAGTTGGTGGCGGACGAAGAAGGCAAGGCGGCACCGCGACTGGACGACGTGACCCTGTTGCCGGAGCAGGCCCGAGATTATCACGCCCAGATTGTTGCTGAGGTGGTCCGCATGCTGTCCGCCGGACTTATCCACGGCGATCTGTCGGAATTCAATGTGCTGGTGGATCGCAACGGCCCGGTGATCATCGATCTGCCACAGGCGGTGAATGCCGCCGGCAATAACAACGCGGAGCGCATGCTGGAGCGAGACGTTGATAACATGCGCCGCTACTTTGGGCGCTTTGCGCCGGAACTGCTCAAGACCGATTACGGCAAGGAAATCTGGGCGCTCTATGAGGCCGGCCGGTTGCACCCGGACAGCAAACTGACGGGGCGCTTCGAGCACAGTGACGTAGCGGCAAACGTCGATGAACTGATGGAAATCATCGACGCCGCCAAAGAGGAAGAGTGGGAGCGCCAGGAGCGCCGCCGTGACGCTGAAGAAGGCGACGAGTAACCGGGGTCAGCCCACGAACATCTTCTTTGCCAACGGCAATCCCTTGAGGCCACTGACCGCAACGGTGGCCAGCAGCCCACCGATCATCGCCCCGGCTACGCCACAGGTCATCACGTCCTGGCCCGTCAGGTACAGGCCGGGAATTCGGGTTTTGGGCTTTAGCCAGTCCTGCTCGAAGCGGCTCGGGGTGTGGTTCAGGCCGTAAATCTCGCCTTTGCTGTAACGGCAGAAATAGTCGGTGGACAGCGGCGTAGACAGCTCGTAATAATCCACCTTGCCTTCCAGGTGCGGGAACTTCTCGTAAAGCTTGGCCAGCAGTCGCTGCGCGTAAGCTTCTTTCAGCGCTTCGTAATCTTCGCCCCGCTTGCCCCAGGTTTTGTCCGCCCAGCTTTCATACCATTCGTAAGGCCCCGGAGCGACAATCTCAATCGTTGCCCGACCCGGATAGCGCTCGGCAAAGCTCGGGTCTTTGGCAGACGGAAAGGAGATGTAGGTCAGCGGAATGTCGGTATCTTCCGGCTTCACCATGAAATCGCTGACGTGCTTCTCGTAGTCGGGGCCCGGGTAGATCCAGTAATTGGTCTTCGGCAGTTTGAGGTTCTCAGCGGTATCCTGCAGCCCGATATACAGGCAGTTGCTGGCCATGGAGCGTTCCACAGTGGTCAGCTTTTGCTGGTAATAGTCCCGGTGTGGCGCGGAGTCCGGCAACAATTTGTTGAAGGTGTTGAACACGCCGGCATTGCTGATCACCAGCGGGGCGCGGACTTCTTCGCCGTCCGCCATGCGCACGCCGACCGCCTTGCCTTTCTCGATCAGGATTCCGGTGACGTCGGCGTAGGTAAACACCTCGCCGCCGCTCTGCTGGACCACCGGAATGATGGTCTTGGCCATCTCCGAAGCCCCTCCGATGGGGTAATACCCGCCGTAAAGGTAATGGCGTGCGATCAGGGCGTGGATGATAAAGCTGGATTCCGCCGGTGGCAGGCCGTTGTCACCCCATTGGCCGGTCAGCACGGCGATCAGGTCCTGATTGCTGGTCAGCCCCTCCAGCACCTCACGGGTGGGGCGGTTGAGGAATGACGGCGCGGCCCGGTTCACCAGCTTGCGCAGGGGGCCAGCGGCCAGATCCGGCAGCACCTTTCCGATGACCAGTCCCGGCATCGCCTTGGCCACCTTTTTAAGATAGATCAGATAGGTGTCGATGGCCTGCTCTTCATTCGGAAAGGCTTTGAGCAGTTCTGCTTTGAACTGATCAGGGCCGGCCACAAGATCCACATGGCGATCGCCGATGAAAATCCGGTCGAAGTGACTGTCCATCGGAGCCCATTTCAGTTGCCCGTCGGTGATGTGGTCGAACAGTCGCTTGGTCAGGGTGTGGTCTGCCCCCACATCGCCGATGTAGTGCACGCCCACGTCCCATTCATAGCCATTGCGGTCATAGCTATGGGTGAAGCCGCCGGCGGTGTAATGCTGCTCGAACACCGCTACTTTTTTGCCCAGCTTGCTCATGCAGGCGGCGGTGGTTAGCCCGCCAATGCCGGAGCCGATCACAACAGCGTCGTAAGGGCCGTCGAGGCGATTGGCGCGGTAGCGACGGCCGACACGGATGGTACTGGGTTTGGGGCTGCTCATAGTGTGCGGTCCTTGTGGTGTTGTGCGTAATCGGCGAGGGCGCCGTCCCTGAAATCGATTGACGACCGAGTTTGTAACGGAAACGTGGTCAGCTGTTAAGGGGTTGGCTATGATTTATATCAACACAGTACACCCATTTCTGTCCCGCCCATTAAATCAGGGAAGTATTTGATGTCCAGATTTCTGTATTTGCGCCCGCTTGTCCAATCAAAGCCACCTGTTTTTCTACTCACTCTCGCCGCCCTTGCTTTATTTACGGGGTGCTCGGAATCCACTGAGCCGCCGCAGGCGGCCCCGGTGTCTGTGTCGGTGGTGGTGCTGGAGAACGCCGAGGTGAGGCCCTCGCGGGAGTTTGTCGCCAGAACCGCGGCGTCGGCTAAAGCGGATGTATCCGCCCGCATCGAGGCGGAAATCCGGGAGATCCAGTTCAAGGAAGGCTCCCGGGTCGAGCAGGGGCAGCTACTGGTTCGCCTCGAGAACACCAACGCTGGGGCCGATCTCAGGCAGGCCGAGGCGGAACTGACCGCCTCCCGGGCTGAGCTGCAGTCGGCCAGCACCAACCTCCAGCGAGGCCAGGACGTGGCAGGCAAAGGCTACCTGTCGGCGTCCGATCTGGACAAATTAAAGGACCGTTTCAGCGCGGCACAGGGGCGGTTGCAGGCAGCCGAAGCAGCCGTGGAAAAGGCGGCCAACAATCTGGGTTACACCGAAATAAAAGCGCCCTTTGACGGCTGGATCGGCAAGTCGAATTTTGATGTGGGGGCAGTTGTCAGCCCCGCCAGTGGCGCCATTGCTGAAATTCTTGTTACCGACCCCATCTACGTGGAATTTCAGCTCAACGAGGCAGATTACGTGGCATTTCGCCGGGCCGGACGTGAGCAAGCCGAGACGATCGTCAATAACCTGTCTCTGTATCTCACCCTGCCGGATGGTAAGCGCTACGACCAGGGCGGTACGCTGGACTTCGCGGATGTCCGCACCGACGCCAGTACCGGTACTGTTGCAATGAGAGCCGTGTTCCCCAATTCCAATGCGGTGCTGCTGCCCGGATTGTATGTGACTCTGCACGTGGAAGGGCAGGCGGGTGAGGCGCGCATCCTGGTGCCACAGGTGGCGGTGCAGGAAACCATTGAAGGCAAGTTCGTGCTGGTGGTGGACGACCAGCAAAAGGTGGCCCAGCGGTTCTTCACAGCAGGGCCCCGCCGCGGTGCCATGGTGGTGGCCGAGACCGGGCTGGAGGCTGGCGAGCAGGTGATAGTGGAAGGTTTGCAGAAAGTCCGCGCCGGGGTTGCCGTCAACCCTGTATCAAAGCGGATTGATCCGGACACCGGTGCCCTCACCGCTGCAGGCGAGGTTAGCCAATGATCAGCAGCGTCTTCATTCGGCGGCCGAAATTCGCGTTTGTTATTTCCATCCTGATTACCCTGGCCGGACTGCTGGCCCTTCGGGGGCTGCCTGTCAACATGTACCCCGATATGGCTCCGCCTCAGGTTCAGGTGTCCGCAACCCTGCCCGGCGCCAGTTCACAGGTGGTGGAGGAAGCGGTCATTCGCCCGATTGAGCAGCAGCTCAACGGGGTAGAGGGGATGATCTACATCGAATCAACGGCATCCAGTGATGGTGCGGCCAAGATCACCCTGACGTTTGAAAGCGGTACCGATACCGACATTGCACAGGTCAATGTGCAAAACCGCGTTGCCCTGGCCGAGCCGTTCCTGCCGGACGAGGTGAGACGACAGGGGGTGGTGGTCAGCAAACAGGCCGGCAACATGTTGATGGGTATCAACCTGACCTCTGACAGACCAGACCTGGACGGCGTTTTCCTCAGCAATTACGCCTCCAACAACCTGGTGGAAGCTCTGGGCCGCGTGCCGGGTGTGGGCTCGGCGGAAGTGATGGGCGCCAAGGATTACAGCATGCGGATCTGGCTGGATCCCCAGCGCATGTCATCCCTCGACATCACCGTTGCCGAAGTGGCTGCAGCGCTCAGAGAGCAGAACCAGATCGTAGCGGCTGGCAAGCTGGGACAATCGCCGGTGCCGGCGGGGCAGCAATTCGTTTACAGCATCCAGAGCCGCGAGCGCTTATCCGACCCGGACGAGTTCGCCCAGACCATTCTCCGCGCCAGATCCGATGGTGGGTTTGTCCGGTTGCGGGATGTCGGGCGGATCGAGCTCGGGTCCCGGTCGTACGCCTCCACCGCCCGGCTCAATAATCGGGACACGGCGTTTCTGGTGATCTACCAGCTGCCGAATGCCAACGCCCTTGAGGTGGCAGAGCGGGTGAAAAAGGTGGTGGCGGATGCTGAGCCGGGTTTTCCCGACGGTGTTGGTTATAGCATTCTCTACGACACCACCGAATTTATCAGCCGCTCCATTGACGAGGTAATCGTCACCCTGTTTCAGGCCATTGCCCTGGTGATCCTGGTGGTGTTCCTGTTTCTGCAGAACTGGCGTGCCACGCTGATCCCCAGCATCGCCATTCCGGTATCGCTGATCGGTACCTTCGCGGTGATGGCGGTGCTGGGCTATTCCATCAACACCATCACCCTGTTCGGCCTGGTGCTTGCCATCGGTATTGTGGTGGACGATGCCATCGTGGTGATCGAGAACGTAGAGCGAATCCTGCAGGAAGAGCAACTGCCCATTCGCGACGCGGTGGCCAAGGCCATGGCGGAGGTCTCCGGCCCGGTGATCGCCACCACATTGGTGTTGCTGGCGGTGTTCGTGCCGGTGGGGTTCATGCCGGGTATCACCGGTGAGCTGTACAAGCAGTTCTCCGTCACCATCTCGGTGGCTGTCGTCATTTCCTCGATCAACGCGCTCACCCTGAGTCCGGCCCTGTGCGTTGCCTTGCTGGGGCGTGGCGGAAACCAGCCGGTTCGCTGGTTAAGGCCGTTCGAACGTATGATCGTCAGCGGAACCAACGGTTACGACGGTGTGGTGAGCCGGCTGTTGCGCAAAGGCGCGCTGGTGGCGGTGGGATTGGTGGCGGTTCTGGTCGCCAGTGCCGGGTTGTTCAAGGCCGTGCCCACAGCGTTTGTGCCACCGGAGGATCAGGGTTTCCTGTTTGTGGATGTGCAGTTGCCGGACGCCGCCGCGCTGGAGCGAACCGACGTGGTGCTGAAGAAAGTGACAGACATGGTACTGGAAGATCCGGCAGTGACCGATTTCATTACCGTATCGGGCTTCTCGTTGCTGGGTGGGACCAATTCCAACAACGGTCTGGGCATTATCATGCTGAAAGACTGGGAGGAGCGTGAAGATCCGGCCCTGGGACTGCAGCAGGTGATCCCGCGGCTGTCATCCAGGCTCTGGACCGTTCCGGAGGCCCAGGTGATGGTGTTCAATGCGCCGCCCATTCCCGGGCTGGGTACGTCTTCGGGATTCGATTTCCGCCTTCAGGATAATCTGGGCCGGGATGTGGCCGAGCTCTCGCAGGTTATGAACGGCCTGATCTACGAGGCCAACCAGCAGGAGGCGCTGACCCGGGTCTACAGCACCTACCGCGCCAACATCCCCCAGTATCTGTTGCAGGTGGATCGCAACAAAGCCAAGGCGCTCGGTATTCAGCTATCGGATATTTTCTCCACGCTGCAAACGCAACTGGGCTCGCTGTACGTCAACGATTTCACCCGCTTTGGTAAGAACTACCGGGTGTTGCTGCAGGCGGAAGGGAGTTTCCGCCAA
This sequence comes from Marinobacter goseongensis, assembly GCF_023156235.1. GTDB lineage: Bacteria > Pseudomonadota > Gammaproteobacteria > Pseudomonadales > Oleiphilaceae > Marinobacter > Marinobacter goseongensis. The sequence continues at coordinate 192,391 of NZ_JAKZAI010000006.1, forward strand.
AAGCCGGAGGACCTGTCCTATTACCAGGTGCGCAATCAACAGGGTGACATGGTGCCGCTGACCACTCTGGCATCGCTGGAGCCGGTGCTCGGTCCGTCCAGCATCCAGCATTTCAATCTCAAGCGATCGGTCACGATATCGGGGGAGGCGGCCCCGGGCTTCGCCAGTGGCGATGCGTTGACCACCATGGCCACCCTGGCAGAGAAATTGCCACAGGGTTATGAGTTCAGCTGGGCAGGGCAGAGCCTGCAGGAAATACAGGCGGGCAGTCTCGCCACCGTGATCTTCCTGTTGGCCATTGTGTTTGTGTACCTGTTTCTCGTGGCCCAGTACGAGAGCTGGACGTTGCCGCTGGCGGTCATCGGGGCGGTACCCCTTGCGATGTTCGGTGCTATGGGCGGGCTCTGGTTACTGGGGCTGGCCAATAACGTCTACGCCCAGGTGGGGTTGGTGCTGTTGGTCGGGCTATCGACCAAAACTGCCATTCTGATCGTGGAATTTGCCATGCAGCTGAGGCAGTCCGGGATGAGCACTGTTGAAGCGGCGCAAAAGGCGGCGGTGTTGAGGTTCCGGGCGGTGTTGATGACGGCGCTGTCGTTCGTGCTTGGCGTGTTGCCACTGGTCTTCGCCAGCGGTGCCGGTGCGGCCAGCCGGGTCAGCCTGGGTGTCACAGTACTGAGTGGTATGGTGGCGGCGACCATTCTTGGTACGCTGCTGGTACCCGTCTTCTACAAGTGGATTCAGTCGGTACGCGACAGAGTCAGTGTGGAAGGGGCAGTAAAGCGGTGATGACCAACCCGGCAGGCCAGAGCCCGCCGGGTTGTCGCGAAAAGTCTTATTTCGCGGTGACGGTCTTCATGACCAGGTTGCCGTCTTTACGGATCGGGCCGTCTTCCTTGGCGCCGAGAGTGTATTCGAAGATGCCGGTCTTGCTGCCACCGTCCTCGCTGTGAACCATCAGCATCAGCATCTCACCGGACTTTACTTCCTCGGTCAGAATCGCTGCTACGTCCATGTTCTTGCCCATTTTGATGGGAGCGTGGCCAACCACCGGGCCCGGCTTCATGGCTTCGTCGGTGCGATGCACAACCAGCCAGCCGTTTTTCTCGGCCATCACTTTCTTGGCGGTAACAGTGCCACTGCTGACGTCTTGGTCACTAGCCTTCACGCCTACTTTCCCGTGATCCATGGCCAGTGCTGCGCCGGAAGTCAGTGCTGTGGACAGCAGGGCTGCAGTGAGAAATGTGCTCTTTTTGAAGTGCGTGCTCATTGCGTTCTCCTCATTTTCAATTATCCCCATCATTGGTTTGTTATCGGATGGGCGTACCGAAAGATACGCATGGATAATTCAAAAGTTGCATTTGCCCCGGTTTTTTTTAGAACCGCTGACCCGAATTGCCTTCGGTGGTGGGGTACAGGTAGCCATGAATCGCCGGCCCGGTCGGCTTGCCCGTCGGTGAACCGCCTGCAGGTTCGACACTGATGCCGAAGGTGGCCTTTTTCAGAAGCTGCGGGTCATACTGGCTGAGTGCCGACTGGTCGATGGTCATGTTGTTGGTCAGTACACCTACCGAGCGTGGGTCTGGCCCCAGCTCATCGGCCTTGATCCATAGCTGATAGGACCTGTTCTGCACCGGCTCGGCGGTGACCGGGCGAATGTTCAACTGGCGGTTGTCCAGATCCACAGTCAGCATAAAGGCCGGTTGTTGGTCATCGTGCTGGAACACCGCCACGAAAGATTGTGGTTGTTCCGCTGGCTGGAAGGCCAGCACGGCCACCAGGACCAGCGCAGCGGCAGACGTCACGGCGGTACTCCACTGCCACCGGCGTACCCGTTGTTGCAGCGCAGTAACGGTTGCGGTTGGCGGTCTCCGAAGAGACACGGGCGTTGTGGCCTCAAGCTCGTCCAGGCGCTTTTCGACGCGGGCAAGCAGGTCCGGACCGGGCTGAATGGGCGTCACCTCATTCAGCAAAGGCACCAGACGCTCTTCCCAGGCGAGAATCAGGTCATCGAACGCCTGGTCATCCTCGCGGCGGGCAATCACGGAGGCCCGCTCTTCCGGGGGCAGCGTTCCCAGCACGAACTCCGCCGCCAGCGTATCGAGATTGTCATGGTCGGTCATGGTGCCAGACACCTTTTCAGTTGTTTCAATGCACGGTGCAGCCAGGTTTTCACGGTATTTACCGGTTGATCAAAGTGGGCAGCCAGTTCGTCACGGGACCAGCCATTCAGATAAGCCAGGCGAACCATGTCCTGGCGGTCTTTCTCGAGTTCGTCGATGCAGCTGTTCAGGCTGTTAACCGCCTGCTGCTCTTCAAGTTCGGCTTGAGCTGTCGGTTGGACACTCGCGATTTCGTCAATCTCCTCATCCCCCATGGAGCGCCGTGCCGGTTGCTTCCGCAGCTCGTCGATGGCGCTGTTGCGGGCAATGGAGGCCATCCAGGCAATCGGTGAAGCTTTGGCCGCGTCATACTGCCCGGCTTTCTGCCATACCTTGATGTAGGCGTCCTGAATCACGTCGTCTGCCCAAGCCCTGTCTCTTACGATACGCATCACGGTACCCAGAAGTTTCGGGGCGGTGGCTTCATAGAGCTGGGCAAAGGCGGAACGATCCCGCCGAACCACCCGCTGGATCAATTGGCCGATGTCAGAGGATGTTGCCGTGGGCACCACCCCGGGGTTACCCGGGGGGGTGTGATGTTCATCGGAAGGGTGTCGAGATTCAGAATCCATACGTCGCCTGGGTAGTCGCTGGCGCAGTGGCCGGGAACCTGAAGATTGCCGGTTTTGGCTCGCTCAGGTCAAGGCACTTTTAAGCGCCTGGAATCCCGCAACGCCAGGGCCGCATCCAGTGCCAGAAAGACCGCCAGGCTGACGCCCATCGCCGGGGCGAAGAGTCCCAGGCCCAAGGCAACAAACGTCACCACCACCAGTGCCATCGCCGGTGCCTTTTTCAATTCGGTCCAGACCCGTTGCGGGCGATGGCGCTGTTGGTCAGAGCGGATTGGCCGGCGTAACCACCACATTCGATACCCCAGCACAATCATCACGCACAGTCCCAGCGCGCAGGCAGCCACGAACAGCTGGTTGGCCAGGCCGAACAGGATGCCCATGTGGGCATCGATGCCCCAACGGGTGAGTTTGGCGGCAAGGGGAAAAGTCTCGAAATCCACCCGATCGGTGATGGTCAGGGTTCGGGCGTCAACGGCTACCATGTCGACCTGGGTCGGCCAGCTGCGGTCGATTTCACGCACTACCCAAGCGCGGGATACGTTTGTGGCGGGCTTGATTTCCACCATGCCGGCATCAATACCGGCCGCCCGTGCCTGTTGCAGCACTGCATCGTACGCGGCGGCATTATCCTCGCCTGCGGTGATTACCGCGGACATACCGTGACCGGCGTGTGCTCCGTGCTGATGTTGCTGAGGCGTGGAGCCGATCAGCTCGGTGTTCAGCCCGGGTGTGCCCCAGTCCAGTTGGGCGCGTAATTCGGCAATGTTGGCGCCTGCCCATTTTGACCAGGTCAAACCGGTGACTGAGAAGAACAGGAATGCCAGCAACAGCACCACGCCCATACCGCTGTGCCACTGGCGCAGCGTGCCGCGCTCGTTGGCCACCTGAGGGGTAAGGTTCGAGCGCCGTCGGCGCCACCACAGTGCAAGGCCGCCAAGGGCCACCAGCCAGAGCCAGGAGGCGGCCAGTTCGCTGTAATAGCGCCCTACCTCGCCCAGATGCAGGTGGCGGTGAACATAATCGATCCAGATGCGGAATGGCAGGGTGCCGCTGGTCCCGTACACCACCAGTTCGCCGCGGACGTCCAGAGACACCGGATCGACAAACACCGCCTGGTGTTCGAAAGGTTGCAAACCGTCCACTGCAAACATGACCCGGGTGGTTTCACCTGGCTTTGGGGCAGGACGGACGGCGGCGAGGGTGGCTGCGTCGCCGATATGGCTGCGGGCCGTCAGGATCTGGTCAGCCAGCGGCTTCGCCGTGCCAGTGGTCTCGGTGGTCAGTTCGCTGTAATAGAGCCAGTTTTCGATTTGCGGCGTCAGGGCGAACAGGGCGCCGGATAGCGCCGCCACAAAAATAAAGGGTCCGACAAACAGGCCAGCATAAAAATGCAGGCGTACAAGCAAAGCATAGCCCCAGCGCGGAGCGCTGGAATTGTGGATTTCGTTCATGGTCTTCCTCAATACAGACTAAAAAGGGTAAGGGAGAGAGTCAGACCATGACCGGTGGTGCGCGCACAGGCGCATTCAAAAAGCGGGTTATTGCGCGGGGGGGCGACAGCAAACCGGGAAGGCCGGTGCCGCTGACGGCGGGCGCACTGGATGGAACGGCCGTGCCCTGGGAGGAAAGAACCGGCAATTTGCTGAGCAGCACGCAGTAGCCGCATTCGCCATGGGCCAGATGCTGCAGTGGATCGGAATGGTCCGTTTGCCCGGATGAAGGTGCAGGGCTGTGCTCGCGGCTGTGGTGATCACTGTGGTGGCTGTTCAGGGCGGCTGGCCCGGCTTCGGGGTTCAGCTGCGCCTGGGTAATCAAAGGCCCCACATAGATCAGCACCATGGATAACAGCGCTATCCATGCGGGCCATTGCTTGTGCCTTCGTGCTGTCACCGCTCACCTGTTTTACGGAAAACAAAGCTACCCATAGTAGCGGTCTTTTTTGTTGGGAGGTAACCAGTTACGCAGTTGGGTGTCGGAAAGTTGCATCGACCACGTGGAGAAACGGGGTTCCTGAGGGCGTCCCTTTTCTGTTTGAATGAACGTTTTCACCGTTGAGGAGATTCTCATGGCCAATCGCAAAACCGTCGTCATTACCGGTGCCAATCGTGGCATCGGTCTCGAGCTTGCACGTCATTACGCGGATGAAGGTTGCGCTGTTATCGGTGTGTGCCGGCACACATCCGACGAACTGAATGCCATCGCGACCCGCGTTGTTGAGGGGGTGGATGTCACCACCGACAGCGGTATCCAGACGCTCACCACTGAACTGAAAGGCCAGTCCATCGACCTGCTGATCAACAACGCCGGCCTGCTGCAGGATGAAAAACTGGGCAGCATCGACTTCGATTCGATCCGCACCCAGATGGAGATCAACGCCTACGCACCGCTACGGGTGGCAGAGGCGCTGGTGTCACAGATCCCCTCCGGCGGCAAGATTGCCAACATCACCAGCCGCATGGGTTCCATCGCTGACAACGATTCCGGCGGTCGTTACGGCTATCGTGCGTCCAAGGCAGCGCTGAACGCCTTCGGAAAATCTCTGGCGATGGATCTGCAGCCCAGAGGCATTGCCGTGGCCCAGCTTCACCCCGGCTATGTACAGACCCGCATGGTGAATTTCGGTGGGCTGATCAGCCCGCAAGAGTCTGCCAAAGGCCTCGCCGAGCGCATTGAAGCGCTCAATCTGGAGAATACCGGTTCTTTCTGGCACAGCAACGGCGATGAGCTGCCCTGGTAGCAAGCGGCTTGGAAAATGCACTGCGGGTCCCGTTGTACTTTTTGCTACCATGGCGGGAGTAGGATCCCGGAAGACTGGATCGTCCCCATCGTAGAAACGGAGTCTGCACATGCAGCCAAAAGACATCGTGGCGCAATTCATCGGTGATATTCACGCCCAGCGTTTTGAAGAGGCCAAGGCCTTGCTGGTGACTGACGGGTTTGAATACGTGGGGCCGAATATGCGCTTCCTTCGCCCGGATGACATGCTGGCCTACCAGTTCGGCATGGCGGCCATCCAGAAAGATCTCGTCGTCCGTCAGCTCAGTGCCGACGGCGAGAACGTGTTTGCCATTCTGGACTACCGCACCCACTTTGAACCGATCGGAGACGTGCGGCTTGCGGTCTGGTTCCGGGTGCGGGACGACAAGATCCAGACCGTTGAAACCTTCTACAACGCGGCCGTGGTCGAGAACATGCTGGGCGGTGAACTGCCCACGGCGGAGTCCTGAGCGGCGAGCTCTCTGGCGCGGGGGTCACTGATACTCGCCCTCCGCGAGTTTTTAATGGCGATTGAATGATGGGGAATCATCGAGTTTATGAACTCGTCATCCCCGATAAGCAACTGGCCTCTGTTCACGAATAGAAAGATGCCTGCGAGCGGCGTCGCGAGAACAAGAATCGCAATCTTGCTGACTTGCGCCCGGCACATGGACCACCGAAACGACAGCATACCCACCGTCATGGCGCAGGCTAATGATCCAGCAGTGCAGGGTCTCAGGCTGTTATCAATGACAGAGGTGGCGGATAAACTCTGACACTGGAGGATGACCTGCAAGGGACTCGGGGCTTATCACCATTAGCGATTTCGACAGCCCGGAATGGCTGACCGGAATAGCCCTCAGGGTACCGGCCCGCACTTCCTCACTGACGCACGCTGCCATCACCAGCGAAACGCCCAGGCCGGCTTTGACCGCCTGTTTCACCGCTTCGGTGCTGCCCAGTTGCATGGCCACGCTGGGGAACGGCCCGGAATGCCCAAAGAAGTTGGCCAGGATCCGACCTGTTCCTGTACCTGGCTCGCCACCTAGCAGGGTCATCCCCGACAACATCTCCCGGTCAATTACCTGCATTCCAGCGCAGGGGTGATCGGGGGGCGTGATCAGGACCATCGGCTCCTGCCGCCAGCCTATGGCCCGGAAGCCCGGTTTCGGGTGCCACCATTCCATGATGGCGATATCCAGCTCACCCCGGGTCAGTTGACTGCCAATGGCAGGGTTGTTGTCGATCACCAGGTCCACTTCCGGTGCGGTGGCGGCATCCCTGAACGCGCGCACATGGGGCTGCAGGAGGTAGATGCCGATGTTTGAACTGGCGCCCACACGCAGCCCGGTTCCACCGACAGCTTCCCGCGCTCGTTGCTCGAGGCGCAACATGCTCTGCGCAATCGGCATCAGCGCAAGGGCGGCCCGGGTGGGCTCGCACCCGGACTTGCTGCGGCGGACCAATAAGGCATCCAGCTGTTCTTCCAGCTTTTGGATGTGTTGGGAGAGCGTGGGCTGGGCGATGCCCAGATGCCGGGCTGCTGCCTGAAAGCTTCGGTGGTGCACCAGAGTGGTGAAGCTCTTCAGCCAGACCAGGTTCAGCATGGACTGCTCTCCCTGTCCCGCGGCGCGTTCACTGCATCCTGGGGGTGCTCACCTCGCAACGCCTGAAGGATGTTATCCGCAGCACGTTGCTCAATGGCCAGACGCACATCCCGCACCGCTGAACCAATGTGGGCGGTAAATAATGTGTTCGGGTGCGCCCGCAGCGCCGCACTGATCTGTCTGGGGCGATCGGCCCTGGCCCAATCCTCCATTTCGAAGACATCGGCGGCGTAGCCGCCCAGGTGGCCAGAGGCCAGTGCTTCGAGAACGGCGGCTTCATCCACCACAGAACCTCGGCACGGATTGATGAGGAACGCGCTCGGTTTCATGCGCGCCAAGCGGGCAGCATTAATGGTGTGCAGGGTGTCGTCGTTCAGTGCCAAGGCCAGTATCACGATATCGGACTGTGCTAGAAGCTCGTCCAGACTGGCGCGGGTCAGGCTGAGCGCTGCTTCTTCCTCATCGGCCAGGGCGTCGGGCTGCGTGTACAGTAAGTTGGCCCCCCAGCCCTGGAAGCGCTTGGCCACCGCCTTGCCAATCGCACCCATGCCGACAACGCCCAGAGTGGCCCCTTCTATGCCGAGGCCGTAGAACCGAGGCTCCCAACCGGCGAAGTGACCGGAACGGACAAATTCGTCGGCGGCCCGCACCTGCCGTGTCAGGCCAATGGTCAACCCCACCGTCAGTTCAGCGGTCGGTACCGTAAGCAGATCTGGCACGAAGGTCAGCCAGACGCCATGGCGGGTGCAGGCCTGAACATCGAAATTGTCATAGCCTTTCAGGGCGGCACCGATCACCTTCAGGTTCGGGCAGGCAGCCAGAAAATTGTCGCTGATCCTGTCTGGCATGAATGCCATCATGGCGTCGGCGCTGGCAGCACGCGCCCTGATGGATGTGGCCGGCAGCGTGCCGTCTGACTGGTTGGTGATCAGCTCGCAATGGGGTTCCATGCTTGCCAGCACGCTCTCATGCACTCGATGAGTGACGACGACTCGTGGTTTCATTCGCTGTCCTTACTTGAATTTTTTGCGGAGATGGCCACTCAGGCTGTCGACCATCGTCACCATCATCAGGATAACAATCAGGATGGCACTGACTTCCTGGTACTGCATAATGCGTAACGATCCCATCAGCTCAAAACCGATACCGCCGGCACCGACCATGCCCATCACGGTGGAGGCCCGGAAGTTGTACTCCCAGCGATAGATAGACACGTCGGCAAACTGCGGAAGTACCTGGGGCAGTACCGCATGCCAGAGTACCTGTAGCCGGGTCGCACCTGCTGCATCGGCTGCCTCCACCGGAGCCGCATCCACATGTTCGATGGCCTCGGCAAAAAATTTGCCGACCATGCCAATGGAGTGAAGCCCCAGAGCGAGAACACCGGGCAGGGCACCAAAGCCAACCGCCGCCACGAAGATGATGCCCATGATCAGTTCAGGCACCGAACGCAGGCCGTTCAGCACCGTGCGGGTTATGTGGAAGACCGCCGGGTGGGGTGAGGTGTTCCTTGCCGCCAGGAATGCCAGCGGTACAGAGACGGCAACCGCGATGGCCGTGCCGGCAATGCTCATGGCCAGGGTGTCAATCAACGGCGATACCCAGTCCATGGCGTTGGTGAAATCCGGGGGCAGGGACTCGCCCAGCAGCGTCCCGATAGCAGGCACACCATTGGCCAGGGTACGGAAATCAAGCAGATCCACGTACCAGCTGGCTACGAAAATTACCGCCAATACCAGGGCTGCCTGCCAAAATGTTTTCCGCCAGCCCCGTGCATGCTCATCCAGCACGGAGGCTGACGGGGCCGGCGACAGAGTCGCCGGTTCCGTCGTGGTATGGGTCATGGGGCTCCTTACATCTTCGCGAAATCAAGGTTGAGCAGACTGCCCATCTTGCGGATGACGTCGTAATCGGCATCGGTGATGGCGGCGAAGCCTTCGGCCTTCAGGTTGCTGAGAATCTCTTCATCGTCGATGTTGAGGAAGGCGTCCCGCACGCTGGCTTTGAGCTCGGGAGACAGGTTTGAGCGCATGGCCCAGGGGTATTGGGGAAATTCACCGCTGTAGCCAAGCACCCGCACTTTATTACGGTCGATCAGGCCACGGTCCATAACGTGCTGGAAAATCACTTCGGAAAGACCGCCGGCCTCGGCATTGCCGTTGGCCACATTCACCGCCACCGAGTCGTGGGAGCCCACAAAGTGAGCTTCATAATCGCGCTCAGCTTCGAGGCCGGCGGACTCCATGAGCACCGTCTTGGGAATCAGGTGGCTGGACGTGGATGCCCGGTCGCCGTATGCCATTTTCTTGCCCTTGATATCGGCATAGGTTTCAACACCGGATTCCGCATTGGCGATAATGATAGAGCGATAAGTCGGTTTGCCATCGACGATCATGGCGGCGAACGGCTCAATGTCGCTCTTGCTCTTGGCCATCACGTAAGACAGCGGACCAAAGTACGCGAGGTCGATGCGGCCGAAGCGCATGGCTTCGATCATGGAGGAATAATCCGTGGTCACGATCAGTTCCACTTCCTTGCCAAGGGTACTTTCGAGGTAGTCCTTCAGCGGCTGATTACGCTTGATCAGTTCCGATGCGTTTTCATCAGGAAGCAGGGCGACTTTCAACAGGTCAGGATCAGAATCAGCGGCTGAAGCCTGCAGGCTGAATCCCGCCATCAGGCAAAGTGCGATCAGAGTAGTGAGTATCGGTTTCATCGTGCTATCTCCAGGTGCGTGGGTTGGGGCATGACTGGTTGGGTTTGAATGGCCGGGGGGGTGCCCGGTATCGGTGTTGGGTTCGTTCTACCGTGGTAGATCTCGTCAAGGTGGTGTTGCTGCAGCTCCGCCGGTGCGGCATCGAACACAATCCGGGCGTTAGCCAGACCGATGATCCGGTCCGCGAAGCTCCTGGCGTATTCCAGTTGGTGGAGGGAAATCACGGCAGTAATGCCATCTTCGCGGCAGATATCCCGCAACAGGCCGAGCACTTTTTCCGACGTAGCCGGATCGAGGCTGGCCACCGGCTCGTCGGCAAGTATCATTGACGGTTGTTGCGCCAGCGCCCGGGCAATGCCCACACGCTGTTGCTGGCCGCCGGAAAGCTGGTCAACCCGGGCAAGGGCTTTGTCCACAAGTCCGACCCGCTCCAGGCAGTGCAGCGCCAATTCCAGGTCGTGTCGGGGAAATGGAAGCACGCTGCGCAAGGTGCCGTGGTAGGCGAGACGGCCAGTGAGAACATTCTGCAGCGCCGTATGACGTTCAATCAGTTGGTGATGCTGGAACACCATGGCGGTGCGCGACCGGTGCTGTCGGACGGTACGCCGGCTGTTCAGCGGACCGAACTCTGCCGAGATCACCCGCCCGGCGGTGGGCAAAACGAGGTGGTTGAGCGAGCGCAGCAACGTGGACTTGCCCGCGCCGGACAAGCCAAGCAGGACCGTGAACTCGCCCTTGTGAAAATCAACGGTGGTGGGCCGCAGCGCAAGGACATTTCCAGGGTAGGTCACACCCATGTCTTCTATACGGAGCATCATGTTTGGGGATGGAACAGACGCCATTGGATCACCTTTTGCAATGAATAAGCTCGCTTTATTGCGACTTACAATGCAACGGTAATCCCCGTTAGTGACAAAACGGTGTCATTCAGGTGACACTAATCTTTCCAGTCGTCTAGATCGCATCCACCACCGCATTGGCCGACCGCACGGCGGATTCCAGCAGCGGCACGCCCTCGTAGGCCCAGGAACCGCAGAAAAACACTTTGCGCCCGGGCTGACGGTGCCATTGGTTAAGGGCGTCGTGGACCCGGGCGGTGCCGGAGTGGACCACGGCGCGCTCCAGCGGCACCCGCGCCAGTACCGTGTCCGGGTCCGGCTCGAACAGCGGGTTCCAGGTCTGGAAAACCGGTGCGCTGTTCGCCAGTGTGGGTTCCACCTTGTTGACCCATACCGTAAACATGGGCTTCTCCAACGCCTCGTCCATCTGAAAATTCAGCGCGGTCCAGTCTTCCTGTTTCGCGGGCATAAAGCGCGGGTCCTGATGCACCCAGAGCTCGCCGGCATCGAAGCCGATGTCTTCCAGCATTCTCCGCTCGTCATCAAACTGGCTGTCATTCAGAAAACTCAGCTGATTGGCCTGGGTGGCAACAATGACCCGGTCAAACACACCGCCGTCGCCCCGCTGGTTATAGACTTTGACGCCGGCGTCGCTGATCTCGACCTGTGCCACCGGGCTGCCACAATGCAGGGGCAGGTCGCGGGCCAGACCCTCGACCAACGCCCCGGTCCCGCCCTTAAGACGATAGAGTTCGGAACCGTAGAGAATGCCGTGCAGAGCCGAGAGCAATTGCGCCGCGGGCCAGTTCAGCAGATGTTTCTCGTCACAGGTGCAGATGGTGGAGAGCAGGGGCAACACCAACCCACGCCAGAATAACGGGTCAAAGCGCTGTTGCTGCAGGACTTCGCCAAGGGTGGCGTCGGTGTCAGCCCGCGCCAGTTTCCGGGTCAGACGGCTCAGTTGCCAGATGCCGCTGGCCATGCCCAATGCGCGCGTGTTCAGGTAGCGCCAGGAGCCCAGAAAGGGCCAGCCCAGGATCGGTACCTCGCCACTGCGGAACCAGGTGTGCCGACTGGTCCAACTGCACGACGCATGAACGTCCACCTGGAAGGTGCCCACACCCACCTCGGCAGCAAGCTGAAGCACACTGGGCCATGCGTCGGGACTCATCACCCTCAGGGGCACATCCACCAGGCCGCCATCCACCCTGAGGGCATGGGCATCCATGCCATGGCTGTTGCGGGCTTCGAACACGGTAACGTGGTGGCCAGCGCGGCGCGCCCGATAGGCAGCCGCCAGGCCCGCCATACCGCTGCCGATTATTGCAATGGAATAGGTCATCAAGTTCTCTTGTGGTCAATGAAAGCGGAATCGGTGCCGAATAAAAAAACAGATAGTACCTGATCTCGGTGGGCCTGCGGGAAACCGAAATTGAATCACCCCATGGATTCCCTCACGGTAAGTAAACTTTGGTTTATTGGTTCTATACTTACCTACCTGGCCAGACGTTGCGACGGAACCGACGGAGGCGGCATGACCTCACTCTCAAGCACAAAATTTGCGATCTTCGGCGCAGCGCTGATCGCCATCAGTTATGGGCTTGCCCGCTTTGCCTTCGGGCTCTTTGTGCCACCGATACGGGAGGAACTGGAACTCACTGCAGATCTGATCGGCCTTATTGGTGCGTTGCCACTGGTCAGTTTCCTGCTGGCCACCCTGGTCGCTCCGCTGGCGGCTGACCGTCTTGGCGCCCGCAGAACGGCAGTGCTTTCCTGTGGCTTTGGTGCCGGCGGTCTGGCGTTGATCAGCCAGGCGTCTGGAGCCTTGTCGCTTGGCGTTGGCGTGTTCGCCTGTGGTATCTGCACGGGCCTGATGATGCCGGCCTTAACAGCCGCCATGCAGGCGAAGGTAAAACGGTCGTTGCACGGTCGCGTGAGCGCCTCCATGAACGCCGGCACCAGCATCGGTATCGCTTTGGCGGTGCCGGCAGTGCTGTTTCTGACCGATGCCTGGCGTTTTGCCTACGGCGCCTTTGCCGGCCTGGCAATCGTCGGGTTGTTGGCCGCACTGGTCGTGATTCCGTCGGTGTCGAGGGTGTCGCCCACCAGAACGGCACCGGCGCCCGCCATCAGCCTGTTGCAGTGGTCGCGGCTCTTCCGGCTTGCGCTGTTTGCCTTCGCTATGGGGTTTGTCTCTGCGGCCTACTGGATCTTCGCGCCGGATCTTGTGGTTACGGTTGGTGAATTGCCATCCAGCGCCACGGGCTGGTTGTGGCTGGCGGTTGGCATCGCAGGGCTGGGCGGTGCGGCCGTGGCCGACCTGGCCGATCGCAATAACCCGGCCATTACCCAGGCGCTGATGCTGATGATGCTGGCCGCGAGCCTGGCATTGATCGCGGCCAGCCCCGGTGAGCTGATGATTGCGGCATTTTCTGCCCTGGTTTTCGGTCTTGCCTACATGAGCCTGACCGGGCTGTATCTGATGACCAGTATCCGTTTGTTGCCGGGGCGGCTGTCCATGGGTCCGGTGTTGCCGTTCATGGCGGTCTCGCTGGGGCAGGCCACCGGATCGCCCATCGTCGGTATGCTGGTGAAGGAAGTCGGCTACGAAAACGGGTTTGCCCTGTTCGCCATGGTCGGGATTCTGGTATCGATCCTGTCGCCGCTGTATCCGCGCTCCATTGCCGAGGCACAGGATGATGACGAGGAGCCGGAAACCGGGCTTCAGGCAGCGTATGACTCGCAATTGCAGTATTTGAACGAGGAACCATCAAACAGAGAGCGCTAGGCAGGTCGGCTCTCGTGTTGCGGGCTTGTCGTCGTCATGCCTGGCGAGTGCATACCGAATTTCGGCCAACCGTGTCAGTTTTGCAGGCGGATGTCGTCTTTCCACAGGAACCCGACGCCACCGGCCTGCCAGACGCCATCCTTGTTGAACGGGTGAGGCCCGTTGATATTGATGTATTGCGGCAAACCAAAGTGTGGCGCCAGGTCCTGTTTTGATTTGATCGTGACACGGTCCATGATCCGCAACCCCTGCTGTTCAGCCGGCATGTGCGCTTCCGGCGCGGCTCTGTGGGCCACCGCCCAGTTATCGATGTAGAGCAGGTCACCCGTGTCGTAGTGGTAGCGTATCCCGTACCCCCGCTCGAACGACGCATTCATCAGATCGTTGTAGTCATTGAAAAGCGTCTTCATTTCGCTCTCCGTCAACAAACGAAACTGGTCGACGCTCGCGGGCTGCTGTTTCAGCTCATCAATCGTGACACCGTCCTCCGGCAGCCGCTCGATAACGGCACCGGTCATCCCAAGGTGAAGCCACACGCTCTTCCTTCCGGACACCGGGTGCGTGTGGACGACGGGATGCGTCACGCTGGACGCGGAATTCACCGACACAAGACGCTCCCAGAAGGCCTGCTTTTCCTTCGGAAGCGCATCAAAGGCGGCGCCCTGGTGCGCGAAGTGCGTACCGCCGCCCTGTTCCGGCGCGCGAGCCATGTAGTACGCGGAGTGCGAGAATGTGGCCGCCTCAAAACTGCCATCGTTATGCCATTGGGGACCCACACCCAGAATGCCGTGGCGGCTGTCATTGGAGCAGCGGAAGATGTGCCTGTTTCGACCGGGTGTTGCAGGGTGGACGCCGTGGGTTGAGTGGATCTCGTGAGCGCCCCACCATTTGCTGACTTCAACCAGCTCCTCGGCGGCAAGATCGGTTTGCTGCTTGAAGACGATGAATCCCCGATTCGCCATCTCCACTTCCAGCGCCTCTATCACAGGCTTGGGAAGCCCGGCGCGAACATCGGCCCCGTAGACTTCAACGCCAAGAGGTTCCAGCTGTTTGACCGTTAACCCCGCTTGCTCGATCAACGAGACGCGTTCAGCGTCGAGTGAAGGAATGCTTGGTTGGCTACTTCTGACTGTTTCGGATAGTTGTCCCATGGTTGCGAGCTACCTCACTGGGTGAATTCCAACCAGCTTAACTGAGTGTGTTTCAGTGACAACCCCAGATGCTGCACCCGGTTATCTGAAGCCACTTGGCCCAAATAATGATCACACTGACCACTTGGGACAAAGGCCGCCCGCTTCAAGAGCTTTATCCTATGCGCAGGATTTGATGATAGGGATTCACGGGGTGTAGATATGAAACAGGCGGCTTTATTACTGTCAGCGTTGGCTTTGGCGGGGTGTGGCGGCTCGTCTTCTTCGTCCACGGCTGAGGCGCCGAGCCCGCCGCAGGCAGTCATGGGAGAAGAAGCCGTTGCGCCGGACGATCCACGCAGACCCCAGCGACTGGTGCCCACTCAACCGGAAAACCTCGACACGCGTTGTGATGACGCCAGCGCCCCAAGTGCCGCTTGGGGCGACTGTGAGGCCACCAACTACGCAAAAACCCTGGAGGCACTAACGGAACAGGTCTCCATCCCGTTCCAGCGCCGGTATCTGGAACAAACCCTGTTCAACGTTGAGGATCTGGTACAGCGCTCCATCCTGGACCCGTCGTGGCTGCTGTCCCTGTCTCTCAATACCCCGCTTTCACCCTTGTGCGCGACTTACGGCTTGCCCTGTACGGGTGATCCGTACCGGTACCCCGAAGCTGACGGGCCAGATGGAAAGGGTTTCTACCAGAACGAAGCGGACGTTACCGATGTGGTATTTTATGATCGGGAATGCGCCCGGTTGTCCGGCACGGTCTGGGTGCCAAAACACGCGGCTGCGGACAACCCGGTGCCGACCATCGTCATCACCAACGGCTCGGTGCAGGCACCGCAAACCGCCTACAGTTGGGCAACACAGGCGTTGGTTCGGGCCGGTTATGCCGTGCTCACCTACGACCCGAGGGGCCAAGGCCGGTCCGATTTTCAGACACCGCTGCTGGAGCAGGGCGGCAACCTGAACCCCAAAGTTTTTTGGGAAGGGCAGGTGGATGCCATCGATTTCTTTCGCTCCACACCCAGCCAGCGTTATCCCCATTCGCAAGCCTGCAAGGACGCAATGCCCACCGAGGTCTTTGACCATAACCCGGAATGGTCGCGTCTGGATCACTCGCGCCTTGGCATTGCGGGGCACTCGCTCGGTGCCATCGGCGTATCTGTGGTTCAGGGCTATGGCGCGCCAGGCGCGGAGCCCTGGCCCGGGCTGATAGATGAGACTAACCCGGTGGATGCGGTGGTCGCCTGGGACAGTCTGATCACCCCCACAGGAGAGGGCCTGACAACCGCTTCGAATCTGCAGCTGCCTGCTCCGCTTTATGACGTCATGCTGCTGGCCATCACCCAAGGCGTTCTCCCGGAATTCGCACCGAGGGCACCGGCCATGTCATTCTTTGCGGATTACGGATTCGCGCCGCTTCCCTACCTGGTGCCGCCGGATCCAGCTGGCAGCAAGGTTGCGTTCGAGGCCTGGAAAGCCGCCGATGTTCCGGTTTACACGCTCGGTTTCCAGGGCACCACACACTTCGATTTCTCCCTGTTGCCGCAATTTCCGGCTACTTCCTGGTGCCCGGATGTGTCCCGGAGCGCATGCTCGGGCGGGTGGGGCAGACCTTCTATTACCCACTATACCGTCGCTTGGTTTGATCGTTGGTTAAAGGTTCCGGGTGAGTCTGGCTTCGCAGATGCGGATGAACGGCTGATTGATGACGCGCGAGTGGGTGGCGTGGACAGGATGAGTTTTCATTATGATTCCGCCCGGGCGTATCCGGATCGAAATGGTGGGTGGCAGCAGTGTGAGAGGATTCGGGCCGGGTGTGTTGATTAAGCGTTGTGGCCAGATTTGGGAGCACCCTAAAACCTGCTACCAAACCAACTGCACCGTCTGCAAATCGGGTGGGGCAAACAGCTCTACTTTCATCTGATTTTTGGTCTTGCCAATGGTGCTGATCTGTTCACAATGTTTTACGTCATTCGTTGGAATCTAACCGTATACTAGGTGTTAACCTGACGTAATGGCTGGGTCCTCGATGAGATATGAACGTGTCGAACTGGAAATTCCTGTAACCGAACTCAGAATCGGCATGCACGTTGTGCGACTTGATAGGCCTTGGGAAGAAACAACCTTTCTGTTGCAGGGATTTATTGTCCAGAAACAGGAGGATGTGGACGCCCTGCAGCAGCAATGTGACCGCGTCGTCATTGAGGGGAAAAGAAAGATCGAGGGCCAGGCAACGCCGTCCCTGCCTGCATCGACTCCGAAACCGTCATCCAAATTTTCGATATTTTCAAAAGCATCGCGAGCCAGAGATCAAGCCGGAGCCTCGCGCAATCGTGAAAATCGGCAGACGAGCGAGGTCGCGCGGCGGAGAAAAGTCACCTACATAAACAAAGTGGATGTGGGTCACGAGATTACCAGGGCGACGGGCCATTACAGCGACGCGAAATCCGTCGCCCAGAACATTATGAATGGGATGCGTGTCGGGCGGACCCTGGACGTCAACAAAGCAAGGGAAGTGGTTGATCGATGCGTTGAAAGTATCCTCAGGAATGACGATGCCCTGCTTCTGCTGACCAAGCTGAAGCACAAAGATGAATACACCGCTGAGCATTGCTTGAATGTTTCCATTCTCTCCGCTGCGTTCGGTAAGAGACTTGGTCTGCTTGAAGAGGAGATAAAAACGTTGGGTCTCTGTGGCCTTTTGCATGATATCGGGAAAGCTAAAATACCCGACGAGATACTGCAAAAACCGGGAAGCCTGACGCCAGAGGAATACGGTATTATGCAGAATCATGCAAACTGGGGCAGGGATATGCTTATGGCTTTACCCAGGGTCGTGCATGCGACAATTGATGTTGCCTATAACCACCACGAGCGCCTTGATGGCAAAGGGTACCCCAGAGGGCTGGTTGATTATCAGATACCCTATTTCGCCAAAATCGTTGCGATCGTCGATACCTATGACGCAATAACAAGCAATCGTTCTTACGACCGTGGTCGCTCCTCGATGGAGGCCCTGGAAATCATTCATCGCTGCAGTGGCACGCAGTTCGACCCTGAGTTGGCAAAAGCCTTCGTGCTAATGATTGGAATCTACCCGCCGGGAGCCATTGTTGAGCTCAAAACGGGTGAGGTCGCCATCGTGATCGCCGCAAACCCGAAGAGTCGACGTAAACCGAAACTGATGATCGTCAGGGACGAGAAAAAGCAACGGCCCGAAAAGTATCGTCTGGTTGACCTTGCAGGCAACCCTGCGGGGGCCTCGGGAAGCCCCCTGGTAATCTCCCGCGAAGTACCTGATGGTACTTATGGCATCATGCTACAGCGCTTCATTGACAATGGGTTGCAACTTGGCTGAGGCTCAAGTGGCCTCTAGTTTCCCTGCTCCATCTCCTGGATAGAAATCTCCCGCATCTTGAACTTCTGGATCTTCCCGGTGACGGTCATCGGAAAGGCGTCCACAAATTTGTAGTTCCTCGGGATCTTGAAGTGGGCAATCCTGCCCTTGCAGAACTCCCGCAGTTCGTCGCCAGTGACCGGATCGGCGTCCGGGTTCAGCTTCACCCAGGCGATCAGTTCTTCACCGTACTTGTCATCGGGAATGCCGGTGACCTGCACTTCCTCGATGGCGGGGTGGGTGTAGAGGAATTCTTCGATCTCTTTCGGGTAGATGTTCTCACCGCCGCGAATGACCATATCTTTGATGCGGCCGACGATCTGGATGTAGCCGTCCTCGTCCATGGTGGCCAGGTCACCGGTGTGCATCCAGCCGGCGTCGTCGATGGCTTCGCGGGTTTTCTCGTCGTTGTTCCAGTACTTCAGCATCACGCTGTAGCCACGGGTGCACAGCTCGCCAATTTCGCCACGGGGCACCACGTTGCCGCTGCCGGGGTCGACGATTTTGGTTTCCAGGTGAGGCTGGGTGCGGCCAACGGTGGTGACCTGTTTCTCGAACGGGTCGAGGGAGCTGGTCTGCGTCGACACCGGGCTGGTTTCGGTCATGCCGTAGGCAATCTGAACTTCTTTCATGTGCATCTTGCCGTTGACCTTCTTCATCACTTCCGCCGGGCAAATAGAGCCGGCCATGATGCCGGTGCGCAGGCTGGAGAGGTCGTAGCTTTCAAACTCCGGCTCGGCCAGTTCGGCGATGAACATGGTGGGCACACCGTACAGAGCAGTGGCTTTTTCCTGGTGCACGGCCTGTAGTACGGACTTGGGCTCGAAGCCTTCGCCCGGGTAGATCATGGTGGCACCGTGGGTGATGCAGCCGAGGTTGCCCATCACCATGCCGAAGCAGTGGTACAGGGGCACCGGGATGACCAGACGATCTTTTTCGGTGAAGCGCTGGCTGTGGGCCACGAAGTAGCCATTATTGAGGATGTTGTGGTGGGTGAGGGTGGCGCCCTTGGGATTGCCGGTGGTGCCGGAGGTGAACTGGATGTTGATGGGGTCATCAAACTGCAGCTGGCTCTGTGCCTTGTCCAGTTCCAGCTGGCTGACGTCATCGGCAAAGCCGGTGAACTCGGCCCAGGTCCACATGCCGTCGTGCTGGTCTTTGTCCAGATTGATCACGGCGCGCAGCTCCGGCACTTTGTGCGCTTTGAGCTTGCCCGGCGTGGCCGTTTTCAGCTCGGGGGCCAGATCGTAGACCATTTTGCGATAGTCCGAGGCCTTGAAGCTGTCGGCAGTAACCAGCACCGAGATACCGGCCAGATTCATGGCGTAGTCCAGCTCATGCACGCCGTAGGCCGGGTTGATGTTCACCAGGATGGCGCCCACTTTGGCGGTGGCGAACTGGGTAACGGTCCACTCATAGCGGTTGGGAGACCAGATGCCGACGCGGTCGCCCCGTTTGACGCCGATGGCGAGGAAGGCGCGGGCGGCTTCGTTGACCTTTTCCACGAATTCCCTGTAGGTCCAGCGGATGTCCTGGTGCAGGGCCACCAGGGCTTCGGTGTCGGGGTACTTACCGGCGGTGCGATCGAGCATTTCGCCGATGGTCATGCCCAGTAATGGCGTCTCTGAGGTGCCACTGGTGTAGCTCGGGAGCGTGTTGATCATGGTCTCTGCCTCCGTTGTTTTTGTAATAGGAAACGCTGCTAGCGTCCTCCGAGCGCCTGACCGACTTTGGAACCGTTGTGGCGTTTCAGTTGACTGCTGATCCAGTCACCGGTGGTAACCAGTTTGCTCATATCCACGCCGGTTTTGATGCCCAGTCCGTTCAGAAGGTATAGCACGTCTTCGGTGGCGACGTTGCCGGAGGCGCCTTTGGCGTAGGGGCAGCCGCCTAGGCCGGCGACGGAAGCGTCAATCACCGAAATGCCCTCTTCCAGTACGGCGTAAAGATTGGCCAGGGCCTGGCCGTAGGTGTCGTGGAAGTGGGCGGCGAGTTTCTCGATCGGTACGTCTGCGGCGACGGCTGCCAGCATACGTTTGGCTTTGAGCGGGGTGCCCACGCCGATGGTGTCGCCCAGGGAGATTTCGTAGCAGCCCATGTCCGCCAGAGCTTTGGCGACTTTGGCCACCTGTGCCGGGGCGATGTCACCCTCATAAGGGCAACCGAGCACGGTGGACACATAGCCCCGCACCGGTATACCCGCCTTGCCCGCGGCTTCCATCACTGGCAGGAAGCGGTCAAGGCTTTCGGCGATGGAGCAGTTGATATTTTTCTGGCTGAAGGACTCGGACGCAGCGCCGAACACCGCCACTTCGTCTGCCCCGGCCGCCAGGGCGTTTTCGAAGCCCTTCAGGTTGGGGGCGAGCACCGAGTAGCGCACGCCGGATTTTCGGTTGATGCCGGCCATCACGTCCGCCGCATCGCCCATCTGCGGTACCCATTTCGGCGACACAAAGCTGGCGGACTCGATGTGGCTTAGGCCACAGTCAGCCAACCGGTCGATCAGCCCGGTTTTGATGGCGGTGGCGATGACGTCACCGGGCTCGTTCTGCAGGCCGTCGCGGGGGCTCATTTCCACCAGTCGGACCCGGTTCGGGAAGGCCATGTTACGCCGCCTCCTCGTCGCTGGTTTCGATGGCGATCAGCTCCGCGCCCTCGGACACCTGGTCGCCCTCGGCGTAGAAGATGTCTGTCACCACGCCGTCGGCCGGGGCCTTGATGGCGTGTTCCATTTTCATGGCTTCCATGATTACCAGGGTCTGGCCGGCGGTGACCTGGTCGCCCACTTTGGCCTGCACCGCGACAATCGCGCCGTTCATCGGGGCCTCCAGGCTGCCTTCGCCGGCCAGCTCCTCGGCGCCGAAGGTTTCACGGAATACGTTGCACTGGAAGGTGTCGCCCTCGTAGAACAGCACCAGCTGGTGGTTGTGCAGGTTGCCGTGCACGCTGATGCGGTGGCCGTTGATCACCGCCTGCAGGGAGTCGTCATCCAGCTTGCAGTTGAGGTGGTAGATGCTGCCGCCGACCATTACCTGGTAGCGGTCGTCCCGCTCGAGGATCTTGAGTTCGTGCACCTCTTCACCCACCAGCAGGTGCATGGGCTGCGCGTATTCGGAGTTCATGCGCCAGCCGTTCTGGCGGCCGAACGGCGACCAGGGGTCGGTGCTGACCACTTCGCGGGATTTGCGCTGTTCCAGCAGGAAGCCGGCCGCCAGTACCAGCCCTTTGTGCAGGTCGAGGCGGGATTTGGGGAACAGCAGCTCGCGGTGGTCCTCGATGAATCCGGTGGTCAGCTCGGCCTCCCGGAACGGCTGGGCGTCGGCCAGGGCGTGCAGGAAACGGATGTTGGTTTTCACCCCGGCGATGCGGTAGTGCTCCAGCGCCTGCACCATGCGGTTAATGGCCTGGTCGCGGGTTTCGTCCCACACGATCAGTTTGGCGATCATCGGGTCGTAGTGAATGCTGATCTCGTCGCCTTCGGTAACGCCGGTGTCCACCCGCACATGGACGTTTTCATCCGGCGTACTCAGGTAGCGCAGGGTGCCGGTGGCCGGCAGGAAGTCCTGGTCCGGGTCCTCGGCGTAGATCCGCGCTTCCAGAGCATGGCCGCGGGTTTTCACCTGGGCCTGTTCCAACGGTAGGGGGTCGCCCCAGGCCACTTTCAACTGCCATTCCACCAGATCCTGGCCGGTGACCATTTCGGTGACCGGGTGTTCCACCTGCAGGCGTGTGTTCATTTCCATGAAGAAGAAAGAGCCGTCCACGTCGTAGAGGAATTCCACGGTGCCGGCGCCCACATAGTTGATGGCCTGGGCGGCTTTGACCGCCGCTTCGCCCATGGCTTTGCGGGTTTCCTCGCTCAGGCCCGGGGCCGGGGCTTCTTCCAGCACTTTCTGGTGGCGTCGTTGCACGGAGCAGTCCCGCTCGGCCAGATAGACACCGTGGCCGTCCCGATCGCAGAACACCTGGATCTCCACATGGCGCGGCTGGGTCAGGTAGCGCTCGATGAGCATGTCCGGATTGCCGAAGGCGTTCTTCGATTCCCGTTTGGCGGCGGCGAGGGCATCGTCGAAGTCTTCCATACGCTCCACCACCCGCATGCCTTTGCCGCCGCCACCGGCCACGGCTTTCAGCAGCAGCGGGAAGCCGCACTGTTCGGCTTCTTTGCGCAGGGTGTCCGGGCTCTGGTCGTCGCCGTGGTAGCCCGGTACCAGCGGTACACCAGCTTTCTCCATGATGGCCTTGGCGGCGGATTTGGAACCCATGGCTGCAATAGCGGAGGAGGGCGGGCCGATGAACACGATGTTGTTGGTTTCGCAGGCTTCGGCAAACCGGGTGTTCTCGGACAGGAAGCCGTAACCCGGGTGGATGGCCTGGGCACCGCTTTTTTTCGCGACTTCGATGATTCTGTCGGCTTTCAGGTAGCTTTCGGAGCTGGGCGCAGGGCCGATGTGGAAAGCTTCGTCGGCCATGGCCACGTGCCGCGCGTTGGCGTCGGCGTCTGAATAGACTGCTACACAGCGAATGCCCATGCGATGCGCGGTCTGGATGATCCGGCAGGCGATTTCGCCACGGTTGGCGATGAGAATTTTACTGAACATTAGTCTTCCTCCGGAACCCAGTTGGCCTTGCGTTTGTTCAGGAACGCGCTGAGCCCTTCCTGACCTTCTTCACCCACCCGGATATCCGCGATGCGGTGCGCGGTGTCGTCAATGACCTCGCCGCTGATCGCTTTGTGGCTGACGGCGAACACCAGATTCTTGGCGGCTTGCATGGCCTCGGGACCGTTGAGGGCAAGCTGAAGCAGTAATTCGTCGCAGCGTCGGTTCATGGCATCCACGTCGGCACAAACTTCGTGCACCAGGCCGAAGTGTTCGGCTTGTCGGGCGGAGAAGATCTCAGCGGTGATGAAGTAGCGGCGGGCCTGGCGTTCGCCGATGGCGCGCACCACGTAGGGACTGATCACCGCAGGAATCAGGCCGAGCTTCACTTCACTGAGGCAGAAACTGGCTTGTTCGGTGGCCAGCACGATGTCACAGCAGGCGGCGAGGCCCACCGCGCCACCAAACGCCGCCCCCTGAACCAGGCCGATCACCGGTTTGGACAGGTGGTTGAGAACGCTCATCAGCCGCGCCAGTTCGCGGGAGTCGTCCAGGTTTTCCTGGCGGCTGTTGTCCGCCATGCGGCGCATCCAGCCCAGGTCGGCACCGGCGGAGAAGTGCTTGCCCTCTGAACGCAGGATGACCACCTTCACATGCTTGTTGGTGTCCACGTCGGTGAGGGCGCCGATCAGCTGCTGGATGATGACGTCATCAAAGGCGTTGCGCTTGTCCGGGCGGTTGAGTACCACCTCGGCAATGCCGCCGTCGCGGTGTCTGAGCAGAACTGCAGAGTTGTTGTCTGTCATGTCAGTCCTCCCGATTACATCCGGAACACGCCGAAGCGGGTGGGCTTGGCGGGTCGGTTGAGGGTGGCAGACAGGCTCAGGGCCACGACTTCACGGGTCTGGGCCGGGTCGATCACGCCGTCGTCCCAGAGCCGGGCACTGGCGTAATAGGGGTGACCCTGGTGTTCGTAGGTGTCGGCGATGGGTTTCTTGAACGCGGCTTCGTCGGCCTCGCTCCAGGTTTCGCCCTTGCGCTCCAGCCCATCGCGGCGAACGGTGGCCATCACGCCGGCGGCCTGCTCACCGCCCATCACGGCGATGCGGGCATTCGGCCACATCCACAGAAAATCAGGGCTGTAGGCGCGACCACACATGCCGTAGTTGCCGGCGCCGTAGCTGCTGCCGATCAGTACGGTGATCTTGGGCACGTTGGCGCAGGCGACGGCCATAACCATCTTGGCGCCGTGCTTGGCGATGCCTTCGGCTTCGTGCTTCTGGCCCACCATGAAGCCGGTGATGTTCTGCAGGAACAGCAGCGGGATGTTGCGCTGGCAGCACAGTTCGATGAAGTGCGCGCCTTTCTGGGCGGACTCGCTGAACAGGATGCCGTTATTGGCGATGATGCCCACCGGGTAGCCGTGGATGTGGGCGAAGCCGGTCACCAGGGTCTGGCCGTAGTAGCGTTTGAATTCGTCAAACTCGGAGCCGTCGACGGTGCGGGCGATGACGTCGCGCACGTCGAACTGTTTGCGCAGATCGGTGCCGACAATGCCGTAGATTTCCTCGGCGTCATACAGCGGCGCACGGGGTTTCTGGATTTGCACATCGGCCGGTTTGCGGCGGTTAAGGTTGGACACGCAGCGCCGGGCAATGTCCAGGGCGTGGGCGTCGTTCTCGGCGTAATGGTCGGCTACGCCGGAGATTTTGCAGTGTACGTCGGCGCCGCCCAGATCCTCGGCGCTGACGACTTCACCGGTGGCGGCTTTCACCAGCGGCGGGCCGGCGAGGAAGATGGTGCCCTGTTCCTTCACGATGATGGATTCGTCGGCCATGGCCGGCATGTAGGCGCCACCGGCGGTGCACAGCCCCATAACCACGGCGATCTGGGGGATGTCGTCAGCCGACATGCGCGCCTGGTTGTAGAAGATGCGGCCGAAGTGGTCCCGGTCCGGGAACACCTCGTCTTGCCGGGGCAGGTTAGCGCCGCCGGAGTCCACCAGATAGATGCAGGGCAGCCGGTTCTGTAGGGCAATCTCCTGGGCACGCAAGTGTTTTTTTACGGTCAGCGGGTAGTAGCTGCCACCCTTCACCGTGGCGTCGTTGGCGATGATCATGCACTCGGTGCCGGAGACGCGGCCGACGCCGGCGATCACGCCCGCCGCGGGGACTTCTTCGTCGTAGACGTTGTAGGCGGCGAACTGGCCGATTTCCAGGAAGGGGGAACCTTCATCCAGGAGGCGGTTGATGCGCTCTCTGGGCAGCAGTTTGCCGCGTGCCAGGTGGCGTTCCTGGTAGGTGGGGCCGCCGCCTTGCTGGATGGTGGCGACTTTGTCCCGCAGGTCGGCCACGGCTTTGGCCATGGATTCCTGGTTGGCCTGGAACTCTTCGGACCTTGGGTTGATTTTGCTTTGTAGCACGGTCATGGTTTTTTGATCCCTCAAAAGTTGGGGGCGCGGGGCTGATGGACTGTCCTTCCGGAAACCGCTGCGAGCACATCCATGTGCGCTTCTCTCAGGCCATCCATGGCCTTCAAAATTTCCGGAAGGACAGCCCACCAGCCCCTTGGCATACATTGGGTGCAGGTGTCCGCGCTAGGCGAACGAAGGAGCTGGCCTTACTTGTTCAGGAACAGCTCTCTGCCGATCAGCATGCGGCGGATTTCAGACGTGCCGGCACCGATTTCGTAGAGTTTGGCGTCGCGCAGCAGGCGGCCGGTCGGGTATTCGTTGATGTAGCCGTTGCCGCCCAGCAGCTGGATGGAGTCCAGGGCCAGTTTGGTGGCCATTTCGGCGGAGTAGAGGATCGCGCCGGCGGCGTCTTTGCGGGTGGTTTCGCCGCGGTCCGCGGACATGGCTACCATGTAGACGTAGGATTTGGCGGTGTTCATCCAGGTGTACATGTCCGCCACTTTGCCCTGGACCAGCTCGAATTCGCCGATGGCCTGGCCGAACTGTTTGCGCTCGCGGATGTAGGGAACCACCACGTCCATGGCCGCTTGCATGATGCCCAACGGGCCGCCGGAAAGTACCAGGCGTTCGTAGTCTAGGCCGCTCATCAGGACTTTGGCGCCATTGCCTTCGCCGCCGAGGATGTTTTCGCGGGGCACTTTGCAGTCCTGGAAGACCAGTTCGCAGGTGTTGGAGCCGCGCATGCCGAGTTTGTCGAGTTTCTGGTGGCGGCTGAAGCCGGGGGCGTCGCGTTCTACGATGAAGGCGGTGACGCCGCGGGAGCCGGCCTGGGTGTCGGTTTTGGCGTAGATAACATAGGTGTGCGCGTCCGGGCCGTTGGTGATCCACATTTTGTTGCCGTTGAGCACGAAGTGGTCGCCTTCGTCGCGGGCCGACAGTTTCATGGAGATGACATCGGAGCCGGCGTTGGGCTCGGACATGGCCAGCGCGCCGACGTGTTCGCCGCTGACCAGTTTGGGCAGGTATTTCTGTTTCTGTTCTTCGGTGCCGTTGCGGTTAATCTGGTTTACGCACAGGTTGGAGTGGGCGCCGTAGGACAGGCCGACGGAGGCGGATGCACGGCTGATTTCTTCCATGGCGATCACGTGTGCCAGGTAGCCCATGTCGGAGCCGCCGTACTCTTCACTGACGGTAATACCCAGCAGGCCCATGTCGCCCATTTTCCGCCACAGATCCATGGGGAATTCGTTGTTGCGGTCGATGTCTTCCGCCCGCGGAGCGATTTCCGCGGCGGCGAAGCCGTTGATCTGCTCGCGAAGCATGTCGAGGGTTTCGCCGAGGCCGAAGTTGAGCTCTGAGTATTGTGATTGCATGGTTGGCTACCTTGGTATTCCGAATTGATTAACGCGGGGGATCAGGCCCCGGCTTTTTCTGATGATGGCTGTTCAGTCTGTGACTCTTTACGTTTCTGAAGTTCCGCCAGGGCTTCGCGACAGCGGGTTTCCGCTGTTTCCATTTCCATTTCTGCCTGGGCGATGTCGTTTTTCTGCTGTTCCAGATGGGCGCGTTTGTTGTCCAGAATGGCCAGCATCTTCAGTAACTGTTTTTCGTTGCCCGTGAGGGTTTCGTCCCACAGATCGAACAGTTCCTTGGTTTCGGCGAGCGAAAAGCCCATACGTTTGCCCCGCAGGATCAACTTCAGCCGAACCCGATCCTTGGAACTGAAAATTCGTGTCTGCCCCCGTCGGGCGGGCTTCAGCAGGCCCTGATCCTCATAGAACCGGACGCTCCGTGTGGTAACGTCAAACTCCTTGGCGAGCTCACTGATGCTGTATGTGGTTTTATCTGCCATGGCGATTTCCTTTTTAGAGTAAGGTTAGATAAAGTTTACGTAAACGTAAAGTAAATTCTGGGTGTCAAAACCGGTTTTTTGAGTTGAATGATCTGACACAGTTTTCAAGGAGCAGACGATGGAATTTCAGAATGTACCGGCCATTGTAACGGGTGGCGCTTCCGGTTTGGGTGAGGGCGCGGCCCGTGCGCTGGCCGCCGCTGGCTGTAAGGTGGCGATTCTCGACCTGCAGAAAGAGCAGGGTGAAGCGGTGGCCCGGGATATCGGGGGGCTGTTCGTGCACTGTGATGTCAGCTCCCCCGAGAGTGCGGAAGCGGCGCTCACTGCCGCACGTGAGGCCCACGGCCCCTGCGGCATTGCCGTGAACTGTGCCGGTATCGCACCGGCGGCAAAGATTCTGGGCCGTGACGGGGTGATGCCGCTGGAGAACTTCAGCAAAGTGATTCAGGTCAACCTGATCGGTACCTTCAATATTCTGCGTCTGGCCGCCGCCGAGATGGCCCAGCGTGACGCCAACGGCGACGGCGAGCGGGGCGTGATCATCAACACGGCTTCGGTGGCCGCCTACGAGGGCCAGATCGGGCAGGCCGCCTACAGTGCGTCCAAGGGCGGGGTAGTGGCGCTGACGCTGCAGTCGGCGCGGGAGCTGGCCCGTGAGGGTATCCGGGTGAACACCATTGCGCCTGGGCTGTTCATGACGCCGATGATGGCAGGCATGCCCCAGGAAGTGCAGGACAGCCTGGCGGCGACGCTGCCGTTCCCGAAGCGTCTTGGCAAGCCAGAAGAGTTCGGCATGATGGTGGACCAGATGGTGCGCAACCCGATTCTGAACGGTGAGGTGATTCGTCTGGATTGCGCCCTTAGGATGTCGCCCAAATGATGGAATAAGGGGGGAATCAGAGCCGAATCAGGCTCTTGATGCACTGATTAACCTGCCCAGAGAAACGACAGGAGTGCATGGCGGCGCACCAGGACAGGGCCACAGCGTTTTCGCTACAGCCTTATACAACGCCTGCACTCGCGATTTGGTTCCATAAAAAAAATTGCGCTAAATTCGATTTGAAAATAAACAGCAAATTTTTTTTGCGATTACGAAATATGAAATCGCAATTTCCCTTCTCCTGAGTACCCCTGAAACGGCCATTGACTCGGTCGAATCCCCGATTAGTGCAGACGGGTCAAGGCACTAAGTCTTCCATGTAGACGCCAGATCCACGATGGATCCAGAGACATGTATTCACTATCGATATTTCTAATTATCTTTTCGTAACAGGTGTTTAACGTTTAGTTACGTTAGTTTTCTCTCCGTCGGAACGCAGCAGACGACGTGAGCCGGTACCTATTGGCTCGTCTGCGAACGCGTTCCCCCAATTCACGCTGGACGTTCGAAAGGGGCTTTTGACAGGCGTTTTTTTGAGCACTGTCAGGTTGCTCGTAAATGGACACCGACTGCGGAGAAAAGTTCCACAACGGTCTTGGTGTTCGTTAGCGAGCTTGCAATCCACCCCTTCTTGAGTGGGGCCAGTCAATCAGCAGTTGGATTCAGGACGATTCGTAAGCCGGATCGTTGGATGACCGTCAGGGGAGAGAAAGGATATGCGAGTCAGTATTTTTGGTTTGGGTTATGTCGGGGCCGTGTGTACCGCCAGCCTTGCTCAGCGGGGTCACCACGTTGTCGGCGTGGATGTTTCGCCGGTCAAGATCGATCTGATCAACAAAGGCAAGTCGCCAATTGTCGAGCCGGGGCTGGAGGAGCTGCTTCGGGCAGGTCGTGAGAACGGGTTTATCAACGGCGTGACCGACGGCCACGTGGCCGTTCAGGAAAGCGAGCTGTCGATGATCTGTGTCGGTACGCCCAGCAAGTCAAACGGGGACCTCGATCTGCAGTATGTGGAGAAGGTGTGCACCGACATTGGAACCGCCCTGAAGGACAAAGGCGACTGGCATCTGGTTGCCGTTCGCAGCACGGTTCTGCCCGGAACCGTGCGGGAGGTGGTCATTCCCGCGCTGGAAAAGGCGTCGGGCAAAACTGCCGGTGTGGATTTCGGGGTTTGCGTGAATCCGGAATTTCTCCGTGAGAGCACCGCGATTATGGATTATGACCATCCCCCAATGACCGTGATCGGCGAGCTTGACGACCGGTCGGGCGAGTTTCTGGCGCGGATTTACCAGGATCTGGACGCACCGATCATCCGCAAGCCGATCGAGGTTGCGGAGATGATCAAGTACACCTGCAACATCTGGCACGCCACCAAGGTCAGCTTCGCCAACGAGATTGGCAACATTGCCAAGTCCATGGGTGTGGACGGCCGCGATGTCATGGATGTGGTCTGTCAGGACAAGAAGCTGAACATCTCGCGCTATTACCTGCGCCCGGGCTTCGCCTTCGGCGGTTCCTGTCTGCCAAAGGACGTCCGTGCACTGACGTACCGCGCCAACCAGCTCGATGTGAAACACCCGCTGCTGAGTTCGATCATGAGCAGTAACAACGAGCAGGTTGCCCATGCGTTCAAGCTGCTTACCAGCAACGGCTGCCGCAAGATCAGCATGCTCGGCCTGAGCTTCAAGTCCAATACCGATGATCTGCGGGAAAGCCCGTTGGTGGAACTTGCCGAGATGCTGATCGGGAAGGGGTACGACCTGCAGATCTTCGACCGCAATGTCGATTACGCCAGAACGCACGGTGCCAACCGGGAATACATCAACCAGAAGATTCCCCATCTGTCGAACCTGATGCACAGCGACTTGCGCGGCGTGATTGATCACGGCGATGTGATCGTGGTGGGCAACAACGATGAGCTGTTTGAGACGGTGATTTCAGAAGTGCCTGAGGGCAAGCGCGTGGTGGATCTTGTGGGCTTCATGAAAACCACAAGCACGGAAGAGCTGGAAGGCATCTGCTGGTAAGGCTTCACCTCCCGTGTGCGGCCCTGACCGATTGTACGGTCCAGGGCCGCACACCCGGAAAACGTACGGAACGTAATTTCAGGAACGGACGGCATGTCTTATATCTCCGACAATACAGTGTCCAGAACCGGCGGGTGGCTGTTGTTTCTGGCAGCCCTTGGGGCGTTGGCGGTTTCCCTGCCCACCACCTATACGGTGAGGGGTGGCGCCCATTTTCTGCTGGTTATCGGGGTGATTGGTATCTGGCGGTATTCCATCGGTTTCATGCATTTTGTGCGGGCGATGTACTTTCTTAAATGGGTTTACCCGCGGCTACGCAGTAAGGCCCTGGCATTGGGTGATGATGCCGCGCCCTCCCATGTATATCTGATGGTTACCAGTTTCCGCATCGATGCGGGCACCACTGCCATGGTGTACGACTCAATCATCCGCGAGGCCGTTGAGTGCGGCTGGCCTACTACAGTGGTGGCCTCGGTAGTCGAGTTGTCGGATGAAATGCTGATGCGGGCCATGTGGCGCAAGCTCGATCCACCCGGTCACATCAAGCTCAAGATAGTGCGCATTCCGGGGACCGGCAAGCGCGACGGACTGGCATACGGATTCCGTGCCATCTCTCGTGACCTTCCTGATGAAAACGCGGTGGTGGCGGTCGTCGATGGCGATACCGTTCTTGAGCCCGGAGTTGTCCGCAAAACCGCTCCCTTCTTCCGGCTGATGCCGAACATCGGTGCGCTCACCACCAATGAGTTCTGCGAGGTGCGTGGCAGTTATCTGATGTCCGAGTGGCACAAGCTGAGGTTTGCCCAGCGGCACATGAATATGTGTTCAATGGGGTTGTCTTACCGGGTACTGACGCTCACCGGGCGCATGTCTGTGTTTCGGGCCAGCGTGGTGACCCGTCCGGAGTTCATCAGTGACGTGGAGTATGACTCCCTGAAGCACTGGCGCCTGGGTGAATTCCGTTTCCTGACCGGGGACGACAAGTCGAGCTGGTTCAGCATGATGCGCCTCGGCTACGACACCTTCTATGTACCGGACGCGACGATCCGCACGGTAGAGCACCCGCCCGATCCGAGCTTTATCCGATCGGCTCGACAGTTGATGTTCCGTTGGTATGGCAACTCGTTGCGCCAGAACTCTCGGGCCACGAAGCTCGGTCCGCGGCGCCTGGGATGGTTCACCTGGTACGTGCTGTTTGATCAGCGGATTTCGATGTGGACCAGCATCCTCGGGCTGTCGGCAGCCACGGTAGCGGCCATCAAATACTCCGGGATTGTGTTGGTGGCTTACCTGTTGTGGATCGGTTTAACCCGTCTGGTGCTGACGTTGCTGCTCATTACCACCGGGCATTCGGTTGGGCCGGCCTATCCACTCATTCTGTATTTCAATCAGATTTTTGGGTCGTTGGTGAAAATCTATGTGTTCTTCCGGCTCGATCGCCAGTCCTGGACGCGTCAGAAAACCCGTTTCAGTGCGGACAACGCGTCGTTCCAGCAACGCATGAATCGCTGGTCCTCGAGGGTGATGACGTTATCCGCAGGCAGCATTTTTCTTGCGGTGGTGATGAAGCTGGTCTGACGCCAGCGGGAAACTCTTCACTTAAACCAATGATGAACTGAAAAAAACACAAGGGTCAGAGCAATGAATACGGCAGCAGTTGCACCGCAATTTGTCCATGAATCCGAAGCACAGCGACAGTACGCCCGGGTGAGAATTCCGGCCAAGCTGTTCGTGAGTCTCGACGGTACCACCCACAAATTTCCGGTGGCCGATCTGTCCGCCGGCGGCTTCAGTGTCAACACCGGCCTGGAATCGTTCCGTCAGGGTCGGTTATACAACGGCCGCCTGGTGTTCAAGGTTGACGGTTTTGATCTGGCCATCGATGTCAGTTTTGTTCCGCGCAGTTTTGATTCGGCTAACGACCGTTGTGGGTGCGAGTTCCAGAACCTGGGTGCCCGGGAAGTATCGGCTTTGCGGTACCTGATAACCGCATTTCTCAGCGGAGAGGTCGTTTCTGCCGGGGATGTGCTCAACACCCTGTCGCGGGAAAACTTCACCCGGGCCCGCAAGGGTAAAGGCAGTAACGATCTCGGGTTCTTCGGGAAGATCCGGGCCATGCTCGGAAGCCTGATTGTGATGGCGCTGGGGCTTTCCGCGATCAGCTTCGTCGCCTCGGAACTCTGGGATATCTACTTTGTGACCAAGGCGGAATCCGCGATGGTCGCCTCCGAGCAGATCCCGGTCACTATTCCGAAAGATGCCAACGTGACCACCCTGGTCGAGTCCGGGCAGCAGGTCAAAGCGGGCGATCCCATCGCTACATTCGATGCCCCGATGTTGTCTTACGTGAACGATTTGGTGGGTGAAGGCAACTACAGCGTCGCGCAAATCGAAGAGCTTTTGGACCAACGGGTTCGTGGAACCCTGACCAGTCCCTGTGACTGCAAAGTGCTGAACCTCCGCGCCGCCGAAGATCAGTACATGAGTAAGGGAGAGCAACTGGCTGTTATGGCGCCAATGGACTCGTCCGCTCATGTGGTGGCCAATTTCCTGTTTGATCAGGGTGAAAAACTGGAAGAGGGGCAAAGCGTCACGCTGCGTCTGCCCAGTGGTGAAGAGCATGCAGGGCGCATCACGTCACTCTATGTCAGCACCCAGGCCCAGGGCGGTCCGATTGACGTGATCAGCGCATCTATCGAATCCACCGAACCACTGCCAATCGAGGCGATAGGGCGTCCCATTGGCGTAACGGTTGACCAGTTCAAGATGCCGAGTCTTGGGAAAGTCGTCGACCGGTTTTCGGAAGGCTGAGGGGGTTGCATAGCATGAATCGACTTGCGTGCGTAGTCAGCCTCCTGGGGCTTGGGCTTGCTGGCTGTGGCGGCTTGCCGGATCTCCAGCGGGCGGAGAAAGCCGCCATGGTGGGTGATGTCGAAGAGGCAAGGGCGCAGCTGATGGAGCTGGCGCAGTTTGGCCTCGCGGACGCTCAGGTTCAGCTTGGGGATCTTTACGCTGAGGAGGATACACCGGCCGCAAGGCAGCAGGCGCTGGACTGGTACCGGAAAGCGGCGGAGCAGGGCAATGACCGCGCTGCGATACGGATCGGTAAGCTGAATGCCCGGGAAGGCGATACGCCGGAGCAGAGAGCCAGCGGCGCCCGTTATCTGCGCAAGGCGTTGGCGGCGGGCGATAAAAGCGCCCTGATGCCGCTGGTGAACCTGTACATCAATTTTCCCAACGAGTTCCCCAATGGCGATCCGCTGAAGCTGATTCAGCAGGCGCGTGCCGCGGGTGATCCGAAGGGCGATGTGGCACTGGCCCGCTACTACGTATCGAGCGGAGAGTTCGACCGTCGGACCGACGAGATCGAGCAGCTTTGTGTGCCCATCGCTGAAGCTCATCCCGATTGCTTTCCGTTACTGGCCAGGGTCTATCTCGCGGGGCAACGGGACGCTGAGTTCAAGGCACTGGTTGAGCGCGCCACAGAGGCCTGGGAGCAGGGCGCGATTGAAGATCGCGACCTCTATCTGTTCGCCCGCTGGCTGTCTGACGATGAGTCACCCCGGAAGCAGGTTTCCACCACCAACCAGTTCTACCGGATGTTGACGCCCGATTACGTGCCGGCGCTGACCGCCCGCGCCAAGCTGATTATGGAGCACAACTATCTGGCGGAACCGGATGTGGTTATCGAGATGCTGACGCAGGCGAGGAACAGCGGCGATGTCAAAGCGGCTCTGTCGCTGGCGAGGGCCTACGAACGTGGCCGCATCGTGCCCGCCGACCCGGAGAAGGCGGTGCGTTACGCGATGGAAGCGCGGGAAAAGTATCCCTCGGCGGAGTACCTGCTTGGGCGGATTTACAAACGCGGCTATCTCGGCGAACCGGAACCTGACAAGGCCCGGCAGCACCTGCTGACGGCGGCCAGGCGGGGCTTTCCGAAAGCAGATTACGCCCTCGCCGAGCTCTATTGGGAAGGCAAGGGCATTGAGGTCAACTCGCTCTATGCCTGGAGCTTCGCCTTGTTGGCGTTGGATGGCGGTATCGAGCGGGCCAGAGAGTTGATGGTCGAAATGGTTCTGGACGTGCCCAAGCACATCAGAACCAGAGCGGAGGCTTTGTACAAGCAAGAGCGTGATGCCCGCCGCAAAATGCTCGCCCAGGGTGCCCCCGGGGCGGCAAACAACACAGAACAGGGAGGATAAGCTCGATGCAGCTTAGGAAACATTTCCAACTAACACGCCTTGCACTGGCTGTCAGCGGCTTGGCGTCCCTCGGTGCAGCGCCGGTCCTGGCACAGTCAGGCGGAGCGTCGGACACGCAGCTCGGCCAGAGTTACCCGCAACTGATTGAGCAGAATGTGAAGTCCAAACTCAGTTTCATCAGCGAGGGGGACCGTCGTCTCGGACTGGGCGAGAACGGTGCGACCAAATCCAACGAAGCCGGACTTGATATCAAACCGGAGTGGGTGTGGCAGTTGTCCCCTCACTGGCGTTCGAAGCTGCGCCTGCAGGCCTTTGCGGCAACAGGGCAGGTCGATGTGAGTGACGAGATCGGCGGCACCACCACCGACGGCTTTGTCGCCATGCGTGAGGCGTGGCTGGATTATAACGGTCTCAGCGATTACCCCGGTGAATCTGTCCGCTTCGGTCGTGAGCGCCTCAAGGAAGACAGCGGTATGTGGTGGGACGACGATATCACCCTTGTTCGCTGGATTTTCAACACCTCGCTGCTGGAGAGCACCGTGGGCGTGGCCCAGAAATTGGCTGAGCTGCGAACAGACAACAACGAGCTCCAGGACGATGAGCAGGACATTGCCCGCTTCTTCGCTCAAACCCGCTGGCAATGGAAGAAAGGCCACTACCTGGGCTTTCTCGCGACTCATGGTCAGGGCTATGGCGACCAGGCCGAGGAGTACGCCGGTCGTGGCCAGACACTGGATCGCAGTTTCACCGATTCACTGACGTGGGCGTCGCTCCAGGCCGACCGAAGCTATTTCGACTGGCGTTCTCACGATGCCATCCAGTATTTCGCCTCCGTGGCCGCCGTCACCGGCTCGGATACGGTGGTCGGACCGGATGCCAGTGCCGCCAATGGCGTCAGTGCCAGGGATCGGGATGTGTCG
This sequence comes from Marinobacter goseongensis, assembly GCF_023156235.1. Lineage (GTDB taxonomy): Bacteria > Pseudomonadota > Gammaproteobacteria > Pseudomonadales > Oleiphilaceae > Marinobacter > Marinobacter goseongensis. The sequence goes on from NZ_JAKZAI010000006.1 coordinate 227,266, forward strand.
GGGTGGGCCGCGGACCTTGGTGCCCGCGCCCAGTTGCTGGATACCCCGCGCTGGGTCATCGGTGCACACGGGGCGATGGCCTCCGGCGGCGAGGGCCCGGGCGAGAGTGATGCGTTCCAGCAGACCAGCCTTGAAAGCAACCGTTCCAGGTTCACCGGCACGCGTTCCCAGGTGCAGCGCTTTGGCGAAGCCATTCAGCCGGAATGGAGCAACCTGCAGGTGCTTACCCTCTATACCGCGCTATCGGATCGGGACACGTGGGATGCCAACGTGCTGTATCACCGTTACTGGCTGAGTGATCAGAACGGAACCGTGCAGAGCGATCTGGTGGAACCCGGATTTACCGGCAGCAGCGATGATCTCGGGCAGTCCGTGGATCTGGTGTTGGCTTATTACGGAGACAGTGCCTCAACCTCCTGGGCAGCAGTTGACGTGCGGTTACGTGGCGGCGTGTTCATGCCAGGCGATGCCTATGGCGATGACGTGGACGACTCCCGGCATCGGGTGGTTGTGGACGTATCGAAGCGGTTCTAAGGAGAACTCATGAAAACCCGATATACCCGATGGGTCTTGTGCTTGCTGATGACGTCACTGGTCATGCCGGCGTCCGGCTTTGCGGCCGCGGTTGCAAGCAACGACAGGCCGGCGACACCGCCACCGGCTGTTGCGCCGCTGATCGAAGACTACAGCATTGAAATGATGTCCGGCGAGAAACTGTATCTGCCAGATCCTGATATTCCGGATGCGTCGGCGTTCAACCGTGAGGCCATTGAAGAGAAGCTCGCCGGCCGTCCCGACGGCACACCGAGTGTGTCGGTGGAGCGAATCGGTGGCGTCAGTGCGTTGGGTGACTTCGTCGACGAGGGCCGAGCGCGGGAATGGGTTGTTCGTCAGTTTTCCCACCCCCAGGCAATCCTTGTCAACAGTGGCAAGGTGACTCTGGACGATGTCTATCGCCAGGTGGATGACCCGCGCTACATGGAACGAATGGAAGACGGCGCCTATATCATCCGCCTGCCGTTGGCTGTGCGCCAGGACGCCACCCTGGTGATGCGCGACCAGACTCTGAGGTTATCCGAAGAGCGCGGTGCTTTCATCGCTAACGACGGCTGGCTGTTTGCCATCGACAGCAACATCGTTGGCTGGCGAGAGCAGGCGGGGGGACCGGCGACGTTCCAGGAACACGAGAGCTTCCGCCCGTTTTACGTGGGATGGGGTGGCAGCGAGAACTTCATTCTGGGTACGACCATGGCGAACCTGGGCTACCTCCAGAGTAAGTCCTACGGTTTCACCGTGGCCCAGTACTCCGAGTACGACAACGCCCGCCTCAATCGGAGTGCGCCGCATGCGTGGCTGGTCGATTCCACCTTCGAGGATCTGTATTACGGGTTTTACTGCTACGAAGCGGAAGACGTGGCGATCGTCAATAACCTCTATCGCGACAACATCGTGTATGGCATCGACCCCCACGATTACTCTGAACGGCTGCTGATTGCCAATAACGAGGTTTATGGCACCCGCGAAAAGCACGGAATCATCATTTCCCGTGAGGTGAACAACAGCTGGATCATCGGAAACAAAAGTTACAACAACGGCCTGTCCGGCATCGTGCTGGATCGCCAGAGCAGCAACAACATCGTGGCTAACAACGTGTCGTACGACAACCAGGGTGATGGCATCGGGCTCTACGAGTCACCGGACAACCTGCTGTGGGGCAACCGGGTGATGAACAACCTGCGTAATGGCATCCGGGTCAGAAACAGCAGCAATGTGGATGTTTACCACAACGTTGCCGTGTTGAACGGCACTTGGGGTATCTACGGCCAATTAAAAGACCTGTCTGCGACCGATCGTAACTTCAAAGAAGATTTCTACAGCTACGAGGTGTCGATGAGAGTCGTGGGTGGCGAGTTGGCGTCCAATGCCAGTGGCCCGCTCTCCACTGACAATCCGGCCTACATTTCCATCTATGACGTCGGGATGCGTTTCCCAAGGTCGAATGTAGGTATTCATTTTGAGGGGGTGTTGGGGGAATACCAGGCGAAGATTTTTGACGCTCTGAGAAACCAGAACCGTGCGGTTCACATTGAGCCCTCGGCCGTGGTGTCGGGCCAGGTCACGCAGGCGGAGAACTGACATGGTGTTCTCATCCAATATCTTTCTATTTCTGTTCCTGCCGGCGTTTCTGGGTATCTATTACCTGACGCCGTTCCGGCATCGCTCGCTGGTTATTCTGGTTGGCAGCTACGCCTTCTATGCCTGGTGGCGTGTGGATTTTCTGTTGCTGTTTGTGGCGGTCACGCTGTGGAATTATCTGATGGGGCTGGCCATACACCGTGCCGGCGTTGGCACTGCGAAGGCGCGTAGGTGGGTGGCTCTCGGGGTCGGTGGCGATCTCGCTACACTGGCCTATTTCAAGTACGCCAACTTCGGCATCGACAGCCTGAACAGCCTGCTGGTGTCTGCCGGCAGTCAGCCTCTGGAACTGGCCAGTATCATTCTGCCCATCGGCATCTCTTTTTACGTGTTCCAGGCGATTTCCTATGTGGTGGACGTGTACCGCGGGGACACGGAACCGACGCGACGGTTTGTGGATTTCGCCGCGTTTATCGCGCTGTTTCCCCAACTCATTGCCGGTCCCGTGTTGCGCTACAAAGACCTGGCGGATCAGTTCACCTATCGCACCCACACGCTGGACAAGTTCGGTGAGGGCGCGGTCAGGTTCATGCAAGGTTTTATCAAAAAGGTCTTTATTGCCGACTCCATCGCCCCGCTGGCAGATAGTGCCTTTGCATTGTCCGATCCCAGCACGGCCGACGCCTGGCTGGGCTTTCTGGCTTACACGGCGCAACTGTACTTCGACTTTTCCGGGTATTCGGACATGGCGATTGGCCTGGGACTGATGATGGGGTTCCGTTTTAACGAGAACTTCAATCAGCCTTACGTCAGCCAGAGCATTACTGAATTCTGGCGCCGCTGGCACATCAGCCTTTCAACCTGGCTGCGGGATTACCTCTACATTCCCCTTGGCGGTAACCGCAACAGCACCGTTCAGACCTATCGCAACCTGCTGTTGACCATGTTGCTTGGTGGGCTATGGCATGGAGCCAACTGGACCTTCCTGTTATGGGGCGCGTGGCACGGTCTGGTATTGGCGGTTGAACGTGCATTGGGGGTGTCGGGGAGTCCTTCCGGGTTCCGGCTGTTCCGTTGGGCGCTGACGTTTCTGATCGTGATGCTCGGATGGGTCACCTTCCGTGCCAGCACCCTGACCGAAGCGTTCGGGTTCTATGGCGCCATGTTCAGCTTCGACGGCGCGGGCCTGAGTGATGTGTACGTGCAGGGCATGCGTGATCTCAATCTGGCGATCCTGGTGCTGGCTTACGGCGTGATCGCAATGATGGGTCTGAAAGACCGGCTGGCGCGCCGAGGCATTGGTCCGCTGGTGTCCGGTTGGCGGTCTGCTGCGGCGCCGCTGCTGGTTCCGGTATTTGCGTTGGCGGTCTTGAAGCTGTCCGCGGAAAGCTTCTCACCGTTCCTGTATTTCCAGTTCTGAGGATGAGCTCGATGACGAAAGCCTCTGCAAAAATCACGGCGGTTCTATTCATAGCGCTGGTACTGGCTTTGGGGCTGCTGTCGTTCCGGCCGCTGCTTGGCTATGAGGCCAACACAGACCTCAGTCCGGTCAACGGCGAGCTTGCGCGCAGCCTGGAAGACCACTACGACGATCAGTTTCCTGCCAAGGACCTGGGGACCAATCTCTGGGCGGCGATTAACTACACCCTCTTCAGTGAGGGGCGAAAGGGTGTCGTGGTTGGTCAGGATGAATGGCTGTTCAGCGATGAGGAAATCTACCCGGCCAGCCGCGAGGGGGATGTGCCTGACCGCAACCTGAAACGAGTTCAGCAGGTTGCCGATTACCTGCTGGCCGAGGGCATTCCCCTGGTCGTGCTGGTGGTGCCGGCCAAGGCGCGCATCTACTCAGAGAAGCTTGGCAGCACCCGCCCTGAGGAAGTGATGGTGTCGCTGTATGACACATTCCTGCGGTCGCTCACGGCCGCGGGTATCCCGGCTCCGGATGTGCGGCCTGCTATGGAGCAGGCTCAGCGCAGCGGCGAGTCCGTGTTCCTGAGAACCGATACTCACTGGTCGCCGAGTGGCGCCGACCTGTTTGCTGAGCGTGCCGCCGGCTATATCCGGGACCGGTTCAATGGTCTGAGCTGGGACGAACAAAGCTTTTCCACGTCGATTGGTGAGCCGATGCCGCACCGGGGCGACCTGCTGAACTACATTCCGGTGGATCCGGCGTTCACTGACTTCGGCCCGGCACCGGATGAGCTGATCCCCAGAACCACCCGCGTGAATCGGGGCGGCCAGGCGGACGCCGGCGCCCTGTTTGGCGATGACGCAACCAGCGCAGTGCTGGTGGGCACCAGCTACAGCGCCAACCCACTGTGGGATTTTGCTGGCGCGTTGCGAAAGCATCTGGGCCGGGACCTGATCAACGTGGCCGAAGAGGGCGACGGCCCCATCGTGCCGATGATCGATTATCTCAACTCTTCCGACTTCCGGGATCAGCCTCCGCAATTGGTGATCTGGGAGTTCCCCGAGCGTTACCTGGCGCAGCCGCTGGAGTCCGAACAGGCTCAGGCCTGGTTCCGTCAGGCCGAAAACCTGCTGGCCGCGACCGCGGATAGCCGTTCAGAAACCAACCCCTGAGGATGATGAAAATGAAAGCACTGATACAAACCGCTTTTTTTGTCCTGATCAATGGCCTGCTGATTGCCATGAGCACGGCCCAGGCCGGAGAGGATGCTCTTTATGCGGCGGATGCGCCAGACGGAGCTGCCTTTATTCGCGTGGTCAACGCCGACGCCAGTGGTGCGGTGGCGGAAGCCTCCGTCGGTGGCAAAGTCATCAAGGAAGTGGAGCCGCTGGAGGCGAGTCCTTACATCTACCTGGCTGAGGGCCGTTATTCGGTTGACGTTGACGGCCAACAAGTGCCCGTGACCATGAAAAAGAACGAGTTCTACACCGTCGTTGTGCTCGCCTCGGGCGACACGAAGGTTTTGAAAGACGTCAGCTTTGACAATCCACGCAAGGCGCTGTTGTCGTTCTATAACCTGACCAGCACCGGCGGAGTGGCGCTGAAGACGTCCGACGGCAAGGTCGCTGTTATTGACGAGGTGAGCTCTCTGGACGTGGCCAACCGTGAAATTAACGCGGTGACCATTGAACTGGGCGCTTTCCTCAACAATCAGGCGCTGGCGAAAACCAGTGAAGTCAAACTTCAGCGTGGCAAGGTATTCAGCATCTTCGCGATTGATGTGGGTGGAGAGCCCCGGCTGGTGGTTGCTGAAAGCCAGGTGGACACGTCGGTATGAAAACGGTGTATGCGGGATACCGACTGTGGTCTTGGTTGCTGCTCTTGGTTCTTGGCGGTGCGGGAATGAGTGCCCACGCCGCCGGAGCGCCGGAATACGATATCGAGCGTTGTTGCGACCTCTGTCCGTTGACGGCGTACCCCGAGAGCTACGACACCAGTTACCTGAAAAATTTCAAAATGCTGGTGCAAGGCAAGGACGGCTGGCTGTTTCGCTCAGAGGCGGAGCTGGTTGAGCAGTACGGGCCGGATCTTGAGGGGCTGAAACGCCTGCAGCGTTTTGCCCGCCACTTGAAGCAAACCACCGGTACCGAAATGGTGATGGTGTTCCAGCCCACGAAGGGGCTGGTCCACCCGAATCATTTACCGTCGATTTCACCGGTGCCCTTCAGCTGGAGTGTGGCCCGTCGGAGCTACACCGACGCGCTGGAGCGATTTCGGCAAGCCGGACTTGTGGTTCCGGACTTGACCCCCTTACTGAATGAAAGCACGCGGGAGGACGCGTTCTATTTCAAGCGTGACCATCACTGGACACCCTATGGCGCCCGCCGGACCGCGAAACTTGTGGCTGAGCGGATCCGGCAAATGCCCGCCTATCAGTCGCTGTCGCAGCAGGAATTCGTGACCCGACGGTCCGGGCTGATCAGGAAGGATGGTTCGCTGCAGGATGCCGTGAAACGGATTTGCGGTTTCGAGTATGGCTCACAGTACGTGGACGAATTCCGTACCGAATCCGCCGGCACCGGACAATCGTCGGAAGCCAGCGCCCTGTTCGGTGACCAGGAAATGCCGCCGATCACGCTGGTGGGGACCAGTAACAGCAAGGGTGCCCACGACTACAACTTCGTGGGCGCTCTGCAGGAGTTCCTCGGGGTGGAGGTGCTCAACGCCGCGGTGGCCGGCGGCAGTTACGACGGCTCGATGTTCGAGTATCTGCTCTCTGACAGTTTTCGTGAGTCGCCACCGAAGATTCTGATCTGGGAGGTGCCCGGCTATCACAACCTCGACAGCGTGGAATTCTATCGCCAGGCCACACCCATGATCAGCGGCGCCTGCGAGACCCAACAGCCGGTTCTGGAGAGAACCACCGCCATCAAAGCTGGCACCAATGAAGTGCTTTACAACGGGGGCGGCCAGTTCATCGAGATGCCGAGCAATGAGTACGTGGTCGATCTGCAATTCAGCGATCCCGCGGTGAAAGAGGTTGATGCCTTCATTTGGTACGTCTTCGGCCGGAAGGATCGGGTCGACATGGAGTACGGCGCGAGGGTTGAGACACCCGGTCGTTTCGTGTTCGAGCTGCCCGAGGGGCCCAACTGGAACGATGAGATGTTCATGTCGCTGGACCTTGAGCTGAAACCTGAGCAGGTCTCGGAGGATCTGACAGTGACCGCAAAAATCTGCCGGCGTCAGGACGTCTGACCGACATTCATTTGATGCAAGAAGGGGTGGACATGCAAATCCAACGACACACCGATCGCAGGCAATGGCGGCGTTTGCTGCTGTCTACTGCGGTCTCCACGGTGTTCTTTACCGGTGCCGTAAGTGCGGGGCAATGTCTGAATGGGGAACTGCGCGCGCCCGTGGGTTATTACCAGGGGCCAGCAGAGAAAGATGGCGGCGATTACGACTGCGAGCGCGTGGAACCTCATGAGGGTTCGCTGTCGCTGACCAGCAAGTATCGGGGCAGTGACAACGCACGGAACGAGCTCAACAAGGACGCCTACGAGGAGTACAAACAGGCGACCCGTAACGTGCGGCGGTTCGAGAAAGTGGTGGTTGCTGCGGCGGACGATTACCAGATCGACGGTGACGGCCCGGCGGCTCTCGATTGCGTCATGGACAATCTGGATGCCTGGGCGCAGGCCGATGCGCTGTTGACCGACGACATAAACCACGTCGGTCAGGCGGTGCGCAAATGGGCGCTGGCCGCTTCCGCGAACGCCTACACCCGCATGCTCGCCTCCGCGCCTGCGGAGGCGCTTGACTTGCGACGCACGGGTCGGATCGAAACGTGGTTCCGTAAGCTCAGTGACGGTGTGCGCGGCTATTACACCGATCGGGAGCCACGCAAAGTCAACAACCACGACTACTGGGCAGCCTGGGCCGTGCAGTCTTCGGCGGTTGCAACACAAGACTGCGGAGATTGGAACTGGTCCATGGCCAAGTTCGATGAAGCCATGGGCCAGATCAATCGCGACGGTTACCTGCCGAAAGAGTTGAGCCGTGAAACCCGCGCCCTTGAATACATGAATTACGCCATGCAGCCGCTCACCATGATTGCGGTGCTTGCAGAAGTGAATGGCGTGTCGGTTTACGACCGCTACAGCGACGTGTTTGCGCCGATGGTGCGGAATGTGATTTCAGGGCTGGAGGATCCGCAGCGGATTCGGGCGATCACCGGCCATGAGCAAGAGGTTGACGGCCTGTATGAGGCCTGGTCGCTGGCCTGGATGGAACCCTGGCAGGCGACTTGGGGCGCGATGGAGGGTATTCCGGAATTTCTGGACGAGCTCCGGCCCATGAAGTCCACCCGGCTGGGTGGCGACATTTCCTATCTGTACAGAATTAACCCGCTGTGGCCAGAAGGCTCGCAGCCTAATCCACCCAGCAATATCTGGCTAACCAAAGGTTGGTAACGGGCGCTGGTTTTTACGAGGCGCCGGTTAATCAGAACCGACGATTATGCTGTTCGTCACATCAGAGCAAAGGAGCAATAACATGATTCCAGTCATACTTTCCGGTGGTAACGGTTCACGACTTTGGCCCCTGTCGCGGCAGGCTTATCCCAAACAGTTTCTGCCGCTAGTGGCCGAGCAGAGCATGCTGCAGGAGACACTGTGCAGGCTGCCAGTCGCTGAGGTAGAGGCCCCGGTGGTGGTGGCCAATAACGAACACCGCTTCATCGTCAAAGAGCAATTGGACGCCATCGGTCGCAAGCCGTTGTCGATACTGCTGGAGCCGTTTGGTCGAAACACGGCACCCGCAGTGGCGCTGGCCGCCATCGAAGTCGCGCGGCAGGATCCTAAGGCCATTATGTTGGTGCTGCCGGCGGACCACGCCATCGAGGATGTGGAGGCCTTCCAGCATGCAGTGGCCAGAGGCCAGGATGCGGCCAGAGCCGGAGGGCTGGTGTTGTTCGGGATAACCCCCACCCGCCCGGAAACCGGATACGGCTACATTGCGGCGGGTCAGTCGGAGGGCGCACCCGGGGCGGCCCGCCCGGTATCGCGCTTCATTGAGAAGCCCGATGCGGAAAAAGCCGCGGCCCTGCTGTCTGCCGGTGGCTACTACTGGAACAGCGGTATGTTCATGTTCCGGGCCGACGCCTACCTGGCTGAGCTCAAGAAACACAGCCCGGACATTTACGACACCTGCCTGCTGGCCGCCCGCAGCTTTGAACGGGATATGGAGTTCACGCGAATTCCCGCCGAAATTTTTGAGCATTGCCCGGATGACTCCGTCGATTATGCGGTGATGGAGAAAACCTCCAAGGCGGTGCTGGTGCCTATGGACGCCGGCTGGAGCGATGTTGGTTCCTGGTCAGCCATATGGGATGTCAGCGACAAGGACGAGGACGCCAATGCCATTCTGGGCGATGCCTGCATGGAAGACAGCAGTAATTGTGTGGTGCACACATCGGACAAGCTGGTGAGCATGCTGGGTGTGCAGGACCTGGTGGTGGTGGACACCAAAGACGCCTTGATGATCGCCCACCGCGACAGAGTGCAGGATGTGAAAAAGCTGGTGAATCGGCTAAATGCCGAGGAACGTCCGGAAACCCGCAACCACAGGCAGGTGTTCCGTCCGTGGGGCAGTTACGACAGTATCGATAGCGGCAACCGCTTTCAGGTCAAGCGCATTACCGTCAAGCCGGGGGAACGCCTGTCTTTGCAGAAGCATCACCACCGCGCAGAACACTGGATCATTGTGCGCGGCACAGCTGAAGTCACGCGTGGAGAGGAGACATTTCTGCTGTCAGAGAACGAATCCACCTACATTCCCATCGGTGAGGTGCACCGGCTTTTCAATCCCGGGTGCATCCCGCTGGAGCTGATTGAAGTCCAGTCCGGTGCCTACCTCGGTGAAGATGATATCGAGCGTCTGGATGATCGTTATGGGCGTGCGACACCGGCACCGACGGTTGAGGAAGAGCAGATCCCTCTGATGTCGGAAAAGGTGTAACTGCGGCCGGGTCCGCCGGGTCGTTGCAGCGGCGTGGCGGACAGTGCTTCACCCCTGACCAAAGGTTTAATGGAGAAACCGTTATGGACGTGTCCTGTTTTAAAGCTTACGACCTTCGTGGCCGGGTGCCCGACCAACTCAACCCCGAGTTGGCCGAAAGGATCGGGCGATCCTACGTAAGGCTGACCAACGCCCGCCGGGTGGTTGTCGGATACGACATCCGCTTGTCGAGTCCTGACATTGCGGCGGCCCTGAGCTCGGGCTTGATGGCGGCCGGTGCAACGGTGTACGACATCGGCCTTTGTGGCACCGAGCAGGTCTATTTTGCCACCAGCCACTACGATATGGACGGTGGCATCATGGTGACGGCCAGCCACAACCCGAAGGATCACAACGGAATGAAGCTGGTCGGCCGTGAATCGCGCCCCATCAGTTCCGACAACGGCTTGAATGCCATTCGCGACAGGGTCCCGCTGCCGTTTGAAGATGCGCCCGTGCGAGGGCGCCTTGAGCACCTCGACGTTGAGGCGGACTACATCAAACACCTGCTCGGCTACATTGATGTCAACGCGATCAAACCCCTCAAGGTTGTGGTGAACGCCGGAAACGGCGGCGCCGGCGAGGTCATTGATACTCTGGCGCGCTGGCTGCCGTTCGAGTTCATCCGGCTCCACCATGAGCCAGACGGGCAGTTCCCCAATGGCGTGCCAAATCCGTTGCTGGAGGAGAACCGGGCCATCACCGCGGAGGCGGTTGTGCGTGAGGGCGCGGATATGGGCATCGCCTGGGATGGCGATTACGACCGCTGCTTTTTCTTTGACGAGAACGGTCGCTTTATCGAGGGCTATTACATTGTGGGGCTTCTGGCAGATCAGTTTCTGCGCAAAGCCGGCAGAGGCAGAGTCATCCACGATCCCCGGCTGACCTGGAATACCCGGGAAATGGTCCGGGCGGCGGGCGGCATCCCCATTGAAAGCAAGACCGGGCACGCGTTCATCAAGCAACGTATGCGTGAAGAGGATGCGCTGTATGGGGGCGAGATGAGCGCCCATCATTATTTCCGCGACTTTGCCTACTGTGACAGCGGCATGATCCCCTGGCTCCTGGTGGCTGAACGCCTGAGCCAGACCGGTCAGACCCTGTCATCGCTGATCGACGCCCGCATCGACGCGTATCCGGCCAGCGGCGAAATCAATCGCACCATTGCTGATCCGGCCGCACTGATTGCGCATATCGAGGACATCTACGGTACGGATGCGGAGTCGGTCAGCCACGTTGATGGACTGAGCGTTGAGTTCGAACATTGGCGCTTCAACCTTCGGATGTCGAATACCGAGCCTCTGGTGCGACTGAATGTGGAGTCGCGGGGGGATAAAGCTCTGATGCAGGAAAAGACGGCGGAACTATTGGAGGCGATGGAGCGAATGAACAAGGCCTGAGTGTCGGCATGGGCACCGGGCCGGGCCCGCCGGCGTGTCATTTTTTATCAAATTATCTGCACGGTTATGTCATGGCGCTCGGCTTCGGACTGGGACAGACTGATCATCGACGATCCAGTTTGAACCGTTCACCAGCGGGAGCGCCCCATGACCAGCGTTGTTGATAAAGAAGAACTCGACATGTTCCGGGAGTCTGTCATCAAGGCTCTGGAAACCGAAGTGGCCCCGCACTACGAGGCCTGGGAAAAGTCTGGCATTGTGCCGCGTGAGCTCTGGAACATCCTGGGCAACGCCGGCATGCTGTGTGTGGACGTGCCCGAGGAGTGTGGTGGCTGTGGTGCACCGTTTCAGTACTCGGTGGTGGTGGGCGAGGAAATGGCCCGGATGGGTTTCGGTGCGCTGTCCACCAACGCCATGGTGCACTCGGACATCGTAGCCCCGTACCTGAGTCACCTTGGCAACGAGGCGCAACGCCAACAGTGGTTGCCGAAAATGGTCTCCGGTGAGGCGGTGGGTGCAATCGCCATGACCGAACCCGGTGCCGGCAGTGACCTGCAGGCGATTCGCACCAGCGCGGTGAAAGTCGGGGAGGATTACATCCTCAACGGTTCCAAGACCTTTATCACCAACGGTCAGCACGCCGATATGGTGATTGTGGCGGCCAAAACCGATCCCAAAGCCGGTGCTCGGGGCATCAGCCTGTTCCTGGTGGATACCTCGTTGCCGGGCTTCAGCAAGGGCCGTAACCTCGACAAGATTGGCCAGCACTCCGGTGATACCTCGGAGTTGTTTTTCGCCGACATGCGCATTCCCGCCTCGGCCCTGCTGGGCGAGGCGGGTCAGGGGTTCCTGTACCTGATGCGTGAGTTGCCCCGCGAACGCCTGGTGATCGGCGCCCTCGGCGTTGCCGCTGCGCGGGGTTCCCTCGACCTGACCATTGCTTACGCCCAGGAGCGAGAACTGTTTGGCCAGAAACTGGCCCAGTTGCAGAATACCCGCTTCGAAATTGCCCGCATGGAAACGGATTACCGCATCAACAAGGCGTTTGTGGACCAGTGCATCCGCGAATACGAGGACGGTAGGCTGGATGCCCCCACCGCGTCCATGGCCAAGTACAGTGCCACCGAGATGCAATGTAGGGTGGCTGACGGTTGCCTGCAGCTGTTCGGTGGCTACGGCTACACGACGGAATACCCGATTTCGCGGAACTTTATCGATGCCCGGGTACAGCGCATCTACGGTGGAACTTCAGAAGTGATGAAAGAGATCATTGCCCGTTCGGTGCTGGGCAAAGCGTGAGTGAGGAAAGGATATGAGCGATAGCAGCGTAGTGATTGCCGGTTCCGCCCGCACCCCCATGGGCAGCATGATGGGTTCGTTGAGTTCGGTTCGTTCCCCGGCACTGGGGGCGGTGTCGATCAGGGCTGCGATCGAGCGTTCCGGGATTCAGCCGGCCGATATTCAGGAAGTAATCATGGGCTGCGTGTTGCCGGCCGGATTGGGGCAGGCACCCGCGCGGCAGGCTTCTCGTGCCTCTGGCGTCCCTGACAGCAGCGGTTGCACCACCATCAACAAAATGTGTGGCTCCGGTATGCAGGCGGTGATCATGGCCCACGACCAGATCCGAGCCGGTACCAACCGCATCATGATTGCCGGCGGCATGGAAAACATGAGCCAGGCTCCGTACCTGTTGCCCCAAGCCCGTGGCGGTATGCGCATGGGCCACGGCCAGGTGATGGACAGCATGTTCCTGGACGGTCTGGAAGACGCCTACGAGGGCGGGTTGATGGGAGTGTTCGCGCAACGCACGGCGGACGAGTACGACATCAGCCGCCGGGCTATGGACGAATTCGCCATCGCTTCGCTACAGAAGTCCCTGGCGGCCATCGAGAACGGCTGGTTCCGCGATGAGATCGTACCGGTCACGGTCGCCGGCCGCAGCGGCGACACCGAGGTGGACATGGACGAGCAGCCGGGCAACGCCAAACCGGAGAAAATCCCACACCTGAAGCCGGCCTTCGCCAGAGGTGGCTCGGTCACCGCCGCCAACTCCAGTTCCATCAGCGACGGCGCTTCCGCCCTGGTACTGGCCTCCGCCGCCGAAGCTGACGCCCGTGGCCTGACACCCCAGGCCCGCATCGTCGCCCACGCCACCCACGCCCGGCTGCCGGCCGAGTTCACCCTGGCCCCCATCGGCGCCATCGAGAAGGTCCTGAAAAAAGGTTCATCGCGGGTTAGCGTGAAAAAGTAGGAGACGGCGGTAAAACCGGTTAGTTTTGAGTTCGCCAAAACAACAAACCTGACCGACTCACCGCCGTCCCTATGAATGC
>NZ_JAKZAI010000060.1 GCF_023156235.1 Marinobacter goseongensis
CTATTATATCGCCCAAGGCTTTGTTATTGCAGGCTTTGGATACAGTTTCAGCCGGTTGAACTCACGGATTCAGGATAGTTTCAGCTCGGGTCTGAATTTCCGAAGCAACCACGTGGCGGTCGCCTGGATCAGGTAAAGGTAACCCGCCAACCCGTGACTCATACCTGCCGACCACGGAACCGGGAACGTTCGTGTTCATCAGTTCACTTTTTCGTTGAAGCTTCCCTGGGTTGAGATCCGAATGAAACTATCAACTAAAATCAGTGCATGCGCACGTGTAGTTTTCAGGCCCACAATGAGGCAAATGAAGAGCAGCATAAAAAAATCACGATACAGATCGTCGAGATCCTGAAAGAGGCCGAGGTGAGACCAGTAGGGTGCGTTCCATTCTGTGAAGTAAATGTGACCGGCGATATTGAAACCTGATCGTCACGCCCTAGAAACGCCGTTGGCTCGCACAAGAACTCGAGTTTCTGCCATACGAATAGGCGGATGCCCTATACGACACAGCTGGACGCTGCTGAGTATTTGGCGCGCGTCCCGTTAGGTCACAACCACGGGGTTCCCAACACAGAGAGGCAATCCACCCACGGCACCCCTGTGATTCTCTGGCCCAAAACCGTTAAACTAATGTCGTCCAATCAAGCACACGGTCATAAAAGAAGCCATGTCCAGCGCTAGCCAGAAAGCCCAGAACAATCTGTTGATCGTGGATCTGGAGTCCACATGCTGGAGCAGTCGTCAAACGCCCGATGGCGAACCTCAAAGCGTTCATAACATGGAGGTGATCGAAATTGGCTGTGCACTGGCTAACTGGCAGGGGGATATTGGAAGAATCGCCTCATTCCTGGTTAGGCCCACGCGATATCCCCATTTGAGCGATTTTTGTGTCCAGCTCACTGGCGTTAATCAGTCGATGGTGGATGCGGCGCCGGCGTTTCCAGAGGCTATTTCGGCCGTGAACAATTGGCTGGGAGAATTGCCGGATGATTTTGTCTGGTGCAGCTGGGGGAATTACGACAGACAGCACTTGGAGGCCCAGAGCTTGCTAGACGGGGCCGGACCTATTATCTCCCATCGGCCGCACCTGAATCTGAAGCGCATTTGGCGGCGCACAACAGGTCAAAAGAAAAAGAACGGGTTGAGGCATGCGTTGGCATTCCATGATCTGGCTTTTGAGGGTAGCCCCCATCGCGGGATCGACGACGCCAAAAACATTGTTCGCTTGTTGCCGTTCATGGACTGGGCTTTGGAGCCTGCGATTGTAAATATGCCGGGCTCACTGAGGCTGCAAGCTCTCAAGGAATTGAGTTCTCTGGACCAAGAACTAGGGCTTTATGACTGAGTATTTGGATCAATCAACGTGATGCTGACCAGTTTTTCATGTGACGACGTTTTGAACTGGCCCGTTCCGAAGATTCCGAATGGTGGTTCGTTCTTACCACCAATCGGAGCCAAATACCCGGTGAAGGTGAAGTGGTAGCGCGGTTAATCAGTGATCGCATTCGCTTGTCGAGTACTTCTCGGTTAGATACCGATGCAACAGATCTACCATCTCCGGTTTACTTATGGCACCAGCCCGATGCAAAGCCTGCAGTAAGTCCTGAATATCATCAGGCTCTACCTCATCATCCGACAGGTGTGTGATGACGTCGGCAAGATCATCGATCGGCGTGCGCTCATAGCGAATGCCAAACCGTCCTGCCAGGGCCAAGATGTAATCTCTCGTGCTTATCGGATCATTCACAGACATCCTCCGGTAAAACGACGACAACCCGCCCATCGACGTTCAAAGCCTGTCCATCTCCGAGTGGAATGAGCCAAGGCCAGTCCCATCGGGTATGGCCGAATACCGTTAGCCCCTGGAAGCCCGTTATCAGCGAGAGAGCCACATCGGGATCACCACGACGATCCGCGCGCTCCGGGTTTGTCGGCCCTTGATGGAGGAGCAGGATATCCGGGGCCTGATCAGTTACCGATTCCAGGGCGACTACAAAGTCATCGGCCGTCCGCCTCTGATTCCGGTGTGGATTGCCCACGATACCGCTGACACCGCCGACACGCAGATCCTTCAACACCGTAACGACGTCACCATCCAGCAGAAACGTGTTGCCTGGAGTAGCACCAATGCTCTCCATCTGATCATGGTTGCCCAATACCCCGACAACCTCTGTCGTAATCGCAGAGAATGCCTTAAACACGTCATCAACCGGGCCTGTGCCGCCCCGTTTCCGGCAATCCGGGTAATCATAAAGGTCGCCGCACACAAAAATGGCATCAGGAACAGGAATAACACCTTTCTCCGATAGCGCCATGAGCGCCTCGGCCACCGGGACGCCAAGAAGGGGGTTCCGGCCGCCGTCCTCACGCCCCTGGAGATCTGACGTCAGCACAATCGACTTCACATGCCGCGGTAGGCCTGAAGCATAGGCCAGATGAAAGGGCAGGTGATTCCGCAAGGGCGCACCGGAAGGGCCACTGGTCCGGTGTGGCAGCGTGAAGAATGGGTCTGGGGCTATTTCCGTGATTCGCAACATAGCCTAGATACGCCTCGGGAATTGGATATTAAGCCATGATAGCCAAGGCAATCAGGATAGGCACGTGTGTACGTAACCCACGCCGCTGATCGCCACGTCTGGCAACGCTCGATGGTGCCGTTTCTAGTCTTGCTGTTCTCAAATCACATGAGATGCTGAACCTGAATTCAACACGAGATACCGCCCATGACAAACCGTCCAACCCCGACAATCAAAGGCACTATTTACATCGCACCTGGTAATTCGGGCTGCCGGGTTTACGCCATGCCGTATCGAATGAAACCCGGTCAGTCCCCACGGGATCTTCAGGATCGATTCGCCGATCAGTGGACACTGGCGGCCCAGCTCGATCACCAGCTCAAGATCATCACATTAGAAGTCCAGTTCCGACATCTTCGAGAGGATATTGAAGGCCAGATGGGCGGTACCGTAAGCGCCGTTAAATCGACCCACTTGCCCTAATCGTATTGAGCCACTTTTTTCAAAGCCGGCAACTCGGCATTC
>NZ_JAKZAI010000061.1 GCF_023156235.1 Marinobacter goseongensis
GGTGAACGGTGTAAGGTCCTGAAACTATAGCACTTTCAGCCGCTTTCTTTTATCCCGTCATGAGAAATCCGGGTTAGGCTCAGGCATTACTGGAAACGGAGAAACGATATGAGCAACATCGTTGAAGTAAACGACAGCAACTTTGATGCGGCCGTTGGTCGTAACGACAAGCCGGTCCTGGTCGATTTCTGGGCACCCTGGTGCGGCCCCTGCAAGACCGTTGGCCCCATGCTTGAAGAAATCGCCGACGAACTGGGCGATGACCTGGTAGTGGCAAAGGTCAACGTGGATGACAGCCCGGAAACGGCGGCTCGCATGGGAATCCGCAGCATTCCGACCCTGGCGCTGTTCCGCGAGGGCGGCGTGGTGGCCCGGCAGACCGGTGCCGGCACCTTGGGCCAGTTGCGGGCCTTCGTCAAAGGCAACCTGTAATTCACCGGCTCGAATCAACACCCTCTTGTTATGGGAGGGTGTTTTTGTGTGCCGGTTGCGCTGCCCGCCAATGCTGGTCAGACTTATCCGGGTCCATTGCCATCATTCAGGACCCCACGATGAAAACCCAGGAGCTGCAACTCCTCTATATTTTCGACGCCATCATGACCGAGCGCTCGGTGACCCGAGCCGCCGAGCGTCTGGCCATGACCCAGCCGGCGGTATCCAACGCAATCTCCCGGATGCGCCAGATCTGGAGAGACCCGCTGTTTGTCCGCAAAGGTCGTAACATCGAGCCGACGTCTTATGCCTTGAGCCTCTGGGACCAGGTAGACGGGCCCATGTACGCGCTAACCAACGCGGTTTCAGCCACTCAGTTCGACCCCGCCAATTCCAAACGGAAATTTCGCATCGCCGCTACCGACGTGATCGTTGAGATGGTCTGGCGCCAGTTAATCGAATTGCTGGAGCGGGAGGCGCCTGGTGTCGACCTGCACGCGGTCCCGTACAAGCCCGATGGCACCTACGACGATCTGCGCGAAGCCCACGTGGACCTGGCGGTTGGCGTTCTGAACCAGCACGACCACAGCCTGCGGAGCACCTGGTTGTTTGAGGGTGGCTACATGCTGGCGATGCGCGAAGGACATCCGCTGGCGGGTAAGCCGATCACCATGGAGGAATTCCTGGAGGCCCGGCATTTGCTGGTGTCCATGTCGGGCGACGCCCATGGTTTCGTGGACAGCTACCTGGACCAGAAGGGACAAAGCCGCCGGATTGCCGCCACCGTCAACCATTTCTCCATTGTGCCGCAGGTGCTTCGGGAGACAAACCTGATTGCGGCGGTGCCCGAACTCATCAGTCAGGACTGCGGTTTTGTGAACGGGCTCTGGATGGGAGACCTGCCCTTTGAGGTTGATCCCACCAGCATGTACCTGGTCTGGCACGCCCGCCATGACCGGGATCCCGGCATTATCTGGATTCGGGACCACCTCGAGCGCCTGCTGCGGGATCGCTGGCACGAAATCATGACCACCTCGCCCTGCGGGCGGCACCTGAAAGCGGTCTAACCGGCCTCAGACTGGAAGAAACAAGAAAGGAGATCGCGCTTTCAAAGGTCATGTGTTCTGCGCAACGAAAAAGGGGGCTAACAGCCCCCTTTCGACATTATGCTTCAGCTAACTCTTCAAGGTAAGGGTAGTCAATATACCCTTCCGCACCCTGGGAGTAAAAAGTCGCCGGATCTGCTTCGTTGAGCTCGGCGCCAAGCTTCAGGCGCTCCGGGAGGTCCGGGTTGGCAATGAAGGGCACGCCAAAGGCGACAGCGTCGGCCAGTCCGGATTCGATGGCTTGTTCTGCTTCTTCACCGGTGTAGCCCATGTTGAGGATCAACTTGCCCTTGAAGTGTTCGCGGACCGGAGTAATGACATCCGCTTGCTGTTCCCCGAAAAAGTCGCTGCGCATCAAATGAACAAAGGCCAGGCCGTAGTCGTTCAGGCGCTTGGCGAGCCAGGTAACCAGACCGACCGGATCACTGTCCTTCATGCTCTGGAAGCTGTTGAGGGGGCTCAGTCGAACACCGACGTTCTCGGAACCGAACACTCCGGATACGGCTTCAATCACCTCCAGCAGAAGTCGGGCGCGATTTTCGATCGGGCCACCGTAGGGGCCTTCTCGATGGTTGGAGCTATCACGCAGGAACTGGTCCAGTAGATAGCCGTTGGCGCCATGAACCTCAACACCGTCAAAGCCGGCGCGCTTGGCATTCTCGGCGGCGGTGCGGAAACCGTCGATGATGGCCGGGATTTCGCTGTCGGCCAGTGCGCGGGGAACCGTGTAGGACTTCTTACCTTCCGGTGTGTGCACTTCATCGCTGGTGATGGCAATGGCGCTGGGCGCTACCGGATCCTTGTCGTTATTTAACACCGGGTGGCAGGCGCGGCCACCGTGAAAGATTTGCAGATAAATTTTGCCACCTTTGGCGTGTACCGCATCAGTGACTTTCTTCCAGCCTTCAACTTGCGCCTCGGAATAGATACCGGGCTCGCGCCAGAAGGCCGAATTGCCTTCGATGGCCATGGTCGCTTCAGTGATGATCAGGCCGGCAGAGGCACGCTGGGCGTAATACTCAACCATCATATCCGTGGGAACGTGATCAGCGTCGGCACGGACGCGGGTGAGGGGGGCCATGAAGACCCGATTGGCCAACTCACTGGCGCCCATTTTCAGGGGAGTAAAAAGTGTGTTCATAGCATCCTCGGGAAATTTTGTGTACAAGAGCTGGTAGCATATCCGCCCGTTGGCCGGGCGGACTAATTCGGACGAGATATATCAATCATCATCCTGACTTATACGACAGGCTGTTCATCTTTTCCTCCGGACAAGCGATCCGGAGGAAAAAAGCCGCCGGCAATCATTGCATTCATCAGTTCGCCTACTTTTGCACGCAGGTCATCCCTCAACAACCTCATTGCCGGCGTTATTGACTGTCGGGTAGGACAAATCAGCCACAGCTCGGATACCGGCGGCGCA
>NZ_JAKZAI010000062.1 GCF_023156235.1 Marinobacter goseongensis
TGGTGAACGGTGTAAGGTCCTGAAACTATAGCACTTTCAGCCGCTTTCTTTTATCCCGTCATGAGAAATCCGGGCTAGCGAACGCCGTATTTCTGATAGCCGGTGGTGCTTTATCTGTTTCGATCAGTGTCATGGTCTCCGCTAAAAAATCTGGTGTAGTTCCGGAGGACGCATCGAGCATTGCAGCAAATGGGTGGTATTGGCTGTTCGCTTCAATCATTCTGTTGATGATGCTGAAAGCCCACATGATAGGTCACGCTTTTTTGCTTCATGTAAAGACCGAAGTCGCCGATAAAAATAACACGCTCCTCAACGGCCTAGGTTGGCTTTGGGGGATAGGCGGAGTCATCACATTTGTTTGGGGCCTTTTGCAATTAGTTCGCGCCGCGTCAATGATCATCGCCAACTAACCTTGGAGGCACGTCGATGCCCACCACATTGCGCCTACGGATTCAGTGCGTGGGCACGCATGCTGCACAGGCGTTAAATTTCTTCGGAGGACTCGAGTGCAATCCGTCTACGGCTGTATTGATACTGACGACCCAATGGTGGCGTGGAACGCGTACCGGGGAATATTGGTCTCTGCTCAAGCAGGCAATAAATATCCTAAGTGCCCAACTCCCGTGATGCTAGCTGGCATGCTCAAGCACCGTAACTCGGCGAGGCTTGGCAACGAACTTGTAATTGAGCGAGTTCGGCAGTTGAAGTACTCAACCAAAGTGTCTCGACTGGCTGGCATGTATTTTTTTGAAGACCCGTCAGGATTTGAAGTGGCTAGAGAATGGGGTGGCCACTTCGCCCCTGAGTATCAGGCAGAACTAGGATTGTTGCCTGGAGCAACTGTCAGCCGCCACGACGCAAATTGGATCACGCATGCTCCGTTGGATAGTAGTGGATGTCTAAAGTCCGTTGACTGGGCTGATCCATATTGGTCCGGTGAGCCTTTTCCGAATCAAACGCCTGTCTGGGAATTAATTGTTGATGGTCGGGCTGCTGTGTACGGCACGGAACTCAGGCAGCGTGCGTACGCGACCATTAAGGCAGAATTTCCAGAGTGTGTAGCGATTTTGGAGGTCGGAAGAATTTCTGCCGTTCTAGGATCAGACCTTGGCCAAATTTCCTCTTGGTTGAAACAGGCCTCAGAGGCTGAATTCTCACTGCAGTACTACGTCGACATGAGAGATGCTCAAAATTCCGAATTCTTGGAGAGAGTGAGAAATTATGATGGTCCAAAGAATCACGCTGATTTGGCTGTAGGCGGAGATGAGTTTTCGGTGCCGGATTTACGGAGCTTCGGCGAGTCGTTTCATACCAATGAACAGTTTCCCAAGCAGTTCCTTGCGGGCGTACATGCAAATAAAACTTAACCAAGGGCTCAAGCCGACAGTGGACTTCCCCCGCTGCGCTCCGGCGCGTCCTGAACGGCGTTATCCCACCATCTGAATGTTCGCTTTGGGGATAGGACTCAGCTAAACAAAAGCGAACATTCGCAGCACCCTCATATCCTTGGCTTTATCTGCCCTAGTTAAGCGCTTGGTGGCTACTCAAGAACCTAGCAAACGATCAAATGGACTAACTGTGCCACCTCGTCGAAATACTCTAATCAGCGGTGCAACTAAAACAGGAATGTTTACAGTGTTCATTTGTGTCGAGCTTCCAGTTCTATTTTTGGCGGAGAGGTATTTGGTGCCGTAGAAACTTTTCCGTTTCCCGAACGATTACATCCGGGTATTCCCGATGCGGTACGTGGCCGCATTCGTTCAGGATTATCAGGTTACTTGAATCGTTGGAAAGGGTGGCTATGTAACGAGCATGGTCGGTTGAGCCATACTCGTCGCGATCACCATGAAAGACCAGTTGGGGGCAGAGCACGTTGGGAGCCGACTGGTTAATTGTCCAAGAAGCAAAAGCTTCTGATAACCAGGTATCGCACCAAGTAGATAGTACCCACAGAGCCTTGTCTCCGTGATATTTGGCTAGCCGATCGATCTGATTGTTACTCTCGAAGAACTGTTTTGCCTGCCGAATGCCTTCCAGAACCCCCGTGTCGACATAAGCTTGTGCTGACTCGGTTATCAAAGCCTCACACTGTGTGCTGTATCTTGAGGCGCAGGCGGCAGCCATAGCTCCACCAACACTATGCCCGAAGGCAACGAAATTGGTGAACGCCAGGGCGTTCTGCAACACCGGAAAGCAGTGCTCGGCTTCATCGTCAATAAACCCAACAGACCATCCGCCAGAATGGCTGGAAGAACGGCCGAATCCAAAGCGGTCATAGGCAACCACTCTACGACTTGTAGCAGTAGCCAGAAGGTGTGGAAAGTCTCGCCATAGCTCAACGCTTCCAAGTGAATCATGGAAAAGCAAAATTGGAGCGGAGGGCTCCACCGCTGATGCCTTAGGGGTCCAGCTTTTTGCAAAGTATCTGCCTAAAGGTGTATCGATCCAGTGTTCTTCAATAACCATCGTGTTCACGAGCCCAGTTCTCGATTGCCAAGTTTGTAGGCTGAGGCAGTAAACAATGCGACTTCCCGGCCTTTCCCATCGTTAACCAACACCGAATAGTGGGCAAACCGATTGGATTGGCCAACCAGGCGGGCTGTTGCTCGTAGGTCTTGGTCGTCTGTTCCTCGCATGTAACGGATCTCAGCCTGTGTGCCTATATATCTACCATCGGACGCATTGCACGCTGCAGCAAAGGTGATGTCAGCCAGCGAAAATATGACGGCACCATGGATGCCTCCAAGCGAGTTCCGGTGATTGGGCTGAATCAATAAATGGCATGACGCCTCTAAAAATGTTTGGTGTGAGATGGACCCATTCAGTTGGACAACCTGATGGTGTCCCTAAGCTATGATCCGGTTGTTTCCCTGGCTCAGGCTGCCAGAGATATGGGTT
>NZ_JAKZAI010000063.1 GCF_023156235.1 Marinobacter goseongensis
GTAAGCGTTCATTCCAGGACGTCCTGCCACCCGGCTGAAAATCGCCCTACAGTAACCTCACATTTTTCAACACGAGGTTACCCCCATGAGAAAGCACCGTACCCCAGAACAGTGGCAGGCCCTGGTTGATCAGCAGCGCGTCAGCGGCTTGTCAGCGCCGCAGTTCTGTAAGCAGGAAAATATTGGTTACGCCAGCTTCTGCAACTGGCGCAAGCGGCTGTCCGATCCGTCGACCGATGATTCGGCAGGTTACGGTGAAGCCAGTTTTCTGGATCTCTCGTCATTAATGGGCACGTCGCCATCCTCCGGTCCGGGCTGGAACATTGTGCTCAGCCTGGGTAACGGCGTCGAGCTGCGGCTGAGTCAGCACGGATGATTGGGCTCGATAGCCAGGCGCGCATCTGGCTGTGCACCGAGCCCACCGACATGCGCAAATCGTTCCGGGGCCTGAGCGCCCTGGTCCGGAATCAGTTGAAGCACGACCCGCTCAGCGGCCAGTATTTCGTCTTCGTCAATCGCCGCAAGACCCAGATGAAGATGCTGTACTTTACCGCCACCGGTTATTGCCTGTGGGCCAAGCGCCTGGAGCAGGGGCAGTTCCGGGTGCCGTTATCCGCCTCCGGTCAGCGAGCCCTGACCCTGACGGATCTGCAACTGCTGATCGATGGCATCGAAGTGCAGAAATACCGCCAGTTCAAGCGTTTTCGAGGGGTATAGAAGACGGACTTCCGGTATAATATCGGCCATGAATTCAACGGCTTCCGCCCCTTCTTCCAACGCACCTTCCTACTCGGCTCTGGCCGAGGAGAATGCCGTGTTGCGGGAGCAGTTGGGAGCCCAGGCAGAAGCGATTCGTCAGCTGACGCATCAACTGGACTGGTTCAAGAAACAGCTGTTCGGCCCCAAATCCGAGAAGCAGGTTTATGATGTTCCGCAACAGGACAACCTGTTCCAGCCAGATGAAGCACCGCTGCCGGAGCAGCCTGCGGATGAAGATAAACGCACCATTAAGGCCTATCAGCGCGGCACCGGCAAGAAACAGCGGGACGACGACTGCCTGAACGATACTGGCCTTCGCTTTAGTGCCGATGTGCCGGTGGAAGTCATTGAACACCTGCCACCGGAACTGACCGGCGCGGAGGCCGACCAGTACGAAGTGATCGGCAGCAAGACCACCTACCGGCTGGCCCAGCGGGCCTCCAGCTATGTGGTACTCAAGTGTGAACGCCCGGTGTTCCGGCGCAAGGGAACCGAGAAGCCGGTGACGACTCCGGCTCCGTTTAACGTACTGGACAACAGCCTGGCCGACGTCAGCCTGCTGGCCGGGCTGCTGGTGGACAAGTTCCAGTTCCATCTGCCGTTGTATCGCCAGCACCAGCGCATCCAGCAGGCCGGTATCACCGTCAGCCGCAGCACCCTGACCAATCTGGTCAAGCGCGCCATCGACCTGCTTCGGCCCATTGTGGATGCCCAGACAGACAACGTGCTGCGCAGCCGGGTGCTGGCCATGGATGAAACGCCCATCAAGGCCGGTCACCAGGGCCGGGCGGGCCCGCAAAAAGGCAAGATGAAATCCGGATGGTTCTGGCCGCTGTATGGCGATGCCGACGAAGTGGTGTTCACCTACTCGAACAGCCGGGGCCGGGCCCATATCGAGGAGGTGCTGAACGAACAGTTCAGCGGCACTCTGATCAGTGACGGCTATGCGGCCTATGCCCGCTACGCTGCCGCCCAAGAGAACGTCACCCATGCCCAATGCTGGGTGCACAGTCGCCGTTACTTTATCGAGGCACAGAAGGATCATCCTGAGACAGTCACCGAGGCCCTGCAACGGATCGCAACGCTGTACCGGAATGAAGAGACCCTCAAAGCTCAAGGGCTGACCGGCGAGAAGAAACGCCAGTACCGGTTGGATCACTCGAAGCCGGTGGTCAGCGGCTTCTTCCAGTGGTGCCGGGATCAGTTGGAGCAAGGCGGTCTGCTGCCCAGCGACTCACTGACCAAGGCCCTGAACTACGTGCTCAGCCGCGAAGCGAGCCTGACCGTGTTCCTGGAAGATCCCGACGTACAGCCAGACACCAACCACCTGGAACGGGCCCTACGACCCATCCCCATGGGCAAGAAAAACTGGATGTTCTGCTGGACCGAACTGGGCGCGGAACACCTGGGCATCATCCAGAGCCTGGTCAGCACCTGCAAGCTGCACAATATTAACCCCTACACCTACCTGGTGGACGTGTTGCAACGCATCAGCCAGCACCCGGCCAGTGAAGTCAGCGACCTGACGCCGCGACTCTGGAAAACCCGGTTCGCCGACAACCCGTTACGGGCGCTGATCGACCCACGCCATCCTGACCGACAGAACAAACAGCCGGAGGCCGTTCATGCGCATTGAAGACATGAGCATCGACCAGTTGCTGGAACTGAATCAAACCATCTGCCGGCGCATCGACGAACTGCGGGATCAGGAAAATCTCCAGGCGCTGAGCCAGTTGCGGGTGGGCCTGAAAGTGACCTTCGAGGGCCGGGAAGGCCCCGTATTGGGGATCGTCACCAAGATCAACCGCAAGAGCGTGATCGTGCTGGGTGACGATGGCAGGAAGCAGTACAAGGTCTCGCCGGAGTTACTGAGACCTCTCCGGGACGTGAAGTAGGTCAACTACGTCTTGGAATGAACGCTTAC
>NZ_JAKZAI010000064.1 GCF_023156235.1 Marinobacter goseongensis
CCAAGGTTGCCACTGATTCCAGACGAAGCCTGCCACCCATTCCACGCGAAAGCTGCCACTGATTCCACGGCAAAGCTCCCACCTCGGAAGGCTGCCTGACTCACCCCATCAAAGCCGCGTGACGCGGGATAACTTAACGGTACTCTGACCCTTTTCATCCGGAGAAGGTCAGATGCCCGCGAAGAGGTTATCCATGCGTAAAATCAAAGAAGTCCTTCGTCTCAAATGGGAGCGAGGGCTGAGCAACCGACAGGTTGCAGCGGCCTGCGGCGTCAGCCGCCCCACCGTGAGTGAGTACCTGCGGCGCACTGCCGAAGCCGGTCTGAGCTGGCCACTGCCAGAGGATCTGGACGAGGCCCGCCTGGAGCAGTTGTTGTTCCCGGCTCCACCAGACCTGCCAGCTCTGGTCCGGGGCATACCGGACTGGCAGAAGATTCAAGAGGAACTCAGAAGTAAGAACGTCACCCTGTTCCTGCTCTGGCAGGAGTACCGGGAAGCCAATCCGGACGGGTATCAGTACAGCTGGTTCTGCGAGCACTACCGGGCCTGGCGGGGCAAGCTGGACCTGGTGATGCGCCAGGACCACCGGGCCGGTGAAAAGCTGTTCGTGGACTATGCCGGGCAGACCGTGCCCGTCATTGATCGCACCACCGGCGAGATCCACGAGGCACAGGTCTTTGTTGCGGTGATGGGCGCGTCCAATTACACCTACGCCGAGGCCACCTGGAGCCAGACCCTTCCGGACTGGATCGGCTCCCACATCCGGGCCTTCCAATATCTGAAGGGGGTACCCGAATTAGTCGTGCCCGATAATTTAAAATCGGGTGTCACCAAGGCCCACCGCTACGAGCCGGATCTCAACCCCACCTATCAGGACATGGCTGCCCATTACGGCGTCGCCGTTGTGCCCACACGGGCCCGCAAGCCCCGAGACAAGGCTAAGGTGGAAGGCGGCGTGCTGATCGTCGAACGCTGGATCCTGGCGGCGCTGCGCCACCATCAGCACTTCTCTCTCGGGCAACTTAATGGCGCCATCCGTGAACTGCTGGAGAGGCTCAACAACCGCCCCTTCCGGAAGTTACCCGGCTGCCGGCGCGAGCACTTCGAGCAGCTGGACAAACCGGCCCTACAGCCCCTGCCGGCGGAGCCTTATACCTACGCAGAGTGGAAGAAGGCCCGGGTGCACATCGACTACCACGTCGCCATCGACGGGCATTACTACTCGGTGCCCTACACCCTGATCAAGAAAGAAGTGGAAGTGCGGATCACCCACAACACTATCGAGTGTTTTTACCGGGGCAACCGGATCGCCAGCCACATGCGTTCTGACCAAAAGGGGCGACACACCACCGTCGCGGCGCACATGCCGGAATCCCATCGGGAGGCGGGCGAGTGGTCTCCGGAGCGTCTGATCGCCTGGGCCGCCAAGACCGGCTCGGCCACGGAGAAACTCATACGCACGGTTCTCTATGCTCGAAAACACCCACAGCAAGCCTACCGCCCCTGCCTGGGGATCTTACGGCTGGGGCAGGCCTATGGCGACGCACGCCTGGAAGCTGCGTGCCGACGCGCTCTGATGCTGGGAAGCTGCCGCTACAAGAGCATCGAATCCATCCTCAAGCACCGCCTGGATGAGCAGGCCCTGGAAGAGCAACAGGAACTGGCCTTACCCGACACCCACGACAATATCCGCGGCCCCGCCTACTACCACTGAAGGAACCTGACATGTTGAAACATCCCACGCTGGATAAGCTTCACGCCCTCAAGTTAACCGGCATGGCCGCCGCGCTGGCTGACCAGTCAGCCACGCCCGACATCACGGAACTGAGCTTCGAGGAACGTCTCGGACTGCTGGTGGACCGGGAGATGACCGAACGGGAAAACCGGCGCATGACCAGCCGGCTGCGCCGGGCCAAACTGAGACACACGGCCATCCTCGAAGACATTGATTACCGGAACCCACGGGGCCTGGATAAAGGGCTGATCCAGTCCCTGTCGGCCTGCCAATGGGTGAAGGAGCACCTGAACGTGCTCATCACTGGCCCCACCGGCGTTGGCAAAACCTGGCTGGCCTGCGCCTTGGCGCACAAGGCCTGCCGGGAGGGGTACACCGCACACTACGTCCGTCTGACCCGATTGTTACGGGAACTGACCATTGCCAAGGGAGATGGCCAGTACCCGAAACTACTGTCCAACCTCGCCAAAGTGGATGTGCTGATCCTGGACGACTGGGGGCTGGTGAAACTGAGTGCGGAGAACCGCCGGGACTTGCTGGAGGTGCTGGAAGACCGGCATGGCAGGCGCTCCACCATCGCTACTAGCCAGTTACCCATTGAGGAATGGCACGGCGTGATCGGTGATGCCACCCTGGCAGATGCCATTCTGGATCGGCTGGTTCACAACGCCTACAAGATCAATCTCAGGGGTGAATCCATGCGAAAACGACAAGCCAAGTTGACGGGCACTACAACTTCGGAGTAAGAAGAGAAACCCCGCGTCGCTACGCTCCGATGGGTGGCAGCCTTGCTCCGGTCCGGGTGGCAGGC
>NZ_JAKZAI010000065.1 GCF_023156235.1 Marinobacter goseongensis
GTAAGCGCCGTTAAATCGACCCACTTGCCCTAATCGTATTGAGCCACTTTTTTCAAAGCCGGCAACTCGGCATTCCAGGGCAGCAAGGCTTCAAGCTTCTCCAGTGTATCGGCCCCAGCAATGCGCTCCAGCACATGGTGGATATAAGCGGAGGGCTCCAGGCCATTGGCCTTGGCGGTTTCTATGAGCGAATAGCAGGTGGCGCTGGCTTTCGCCCCTTGTGAGGTATCGGCGAAGAGCCAGGCCTTTCTGCCGAGGGCAAACGGGCGAATAGCGTTCTCGGCACCGGCATTGCTGATGTTCAGGTCACCGCGTTCGCAGTAACCAACCAGAGTGTCCCACTGGTTCAGGGTGTAGTCCATGGCCTTACGGGTGAGCAGGCCTTTCATCACCTGGGGGGCATTTTTCTCCAGCCAGGCTTTGAAGGTGTTGAGCAATGGCAGACTCTTTTCCTGACGTAACTGATAGCGCTCTTCATCGCTCAGATCTCGGGCGGCCTTTTCAATGGCGTACAGTTTGCGGATGTGGCTCAGGGCCACATCCGCTTTTGAGGGTGGGCCTTTTTTGCCTTTGGCCGGCGCAGCCCGGGCCGCTTCCACGTATTTACGTCTCGCGTGGTCCCAACATCCGATTCGGGTCAGCTTGTTCGCGGCACAGACCTGACCGTAGCCGGAATAGCCATCGGCTTGCAGAATGCCCTGGAAGTCATCCAGCAGGCGCACCGGCACTTTGCCACCTCGCGATGGGTCGTACTCGAACAGAACAGAGGGTTGTCCCGGTGGGCCACCCCGGGTGACCCACATCCATTTGTCGGAGTGAACCGATTTGCCGTCTTCCTTGAGCACCTGGATCCGGGTTTCATCGGCTTGCAGGTAATCACTGCCGTTCTGGGTTTCCCGCATCAGGTTGATCAGCGGTTGGAAGACGTCATTCAACCGGATGATCCAGTGAGCCATGCTGGTGCGACTCACTTCATGCCCCAGGCGCTGGAACATCTGTTCCTGCCGGTACAACGGCAGGCCGTCGGCATACTTGGAGGTAATGAGGCAGGCCAGCAGTGATGGGGTGGCGATGCACTTACCCAGCGGGTGTGCTGGCCGAGCAGCCGCAACAATCCGTTCTTCGCCGTCCTGCTCGAACACCGCCTTTTCCTGCCAGTACTCCAGCACTTTCAGTTGGGCCGGGATATATTCAAGCTCTTCTTTCACCTTGGTGAAGAAGGTCTTGGTGGCACCGGCTTTCTCTTCGTCGCTGAGGGTCAGTTCAATGCGCTCGCGCAGTAGCGTATCAGAGAAGCCACGCTGACGACGCTTGCGGGAACGACGAGGAGCGTCGGCCTCTTCGACATCCTCGGGCAGCTCCTCGCGCAGTTCATCAATCTCGATTTCCAGCTCCGCTTCATCGAACAGCAGGATCTGGTTGGGCTGCTTTTCACTGCTGGCCGCGAACTGCTGGATCTTCTTGTGACGCAGCAGTTCTTCGAGGATGGCGATATAGTTGTCGCGACGCTGGAGGGTCTCGTCGTGCTGTTTCAGTTGAACTTGTTGGTTCTGGAGGGCGTCTTCTTTAGCGGCCAGCTGTGCTTGCAGATTGCTGATAACAGACATCATTTCAGCGGTGGAGAGACCGCTGAAATCGGGAGTTGAAGAGGCGTTATCAGGCGTTGATTTCATGGCGAAATTATAGCAAAAACAACGTCCTGGCACACCAAAAAAGTGCTACTAAAAGCACTATCCAACGCTCTCATAATGCAGGGTTTTATGGCCTCTCAACAGCGTGATGTCGTAGCCGTCCAGCAGCCAGTTGATCTGCTCACCGGTCAGCGACATCAAGTCATCCGCGGGTCCTGGCCATTTGAACTTTTCTTCAGCCAGAGCTTTGTAATAGAGCACAAAGCCGTTGTCTTCCCACATCAGGCATTTGATCTTGTTCCGCTGCCGGTTGGTGAAGGCATAAAGCGCTCCAGAGAACGGGCTGTGCCCCAGTTCCTGTTCCACCAACAGGGCTAGGCCGTTGGCCTGCTTGCGGAAGTCGATCGGCTTTCGGTACAGATAGATCTCCGGCAGATCCCAGGAGGGACGCAGATAGCGGTGACGCATCACATCTGCCTCAGCACCGCGCCCAGCAACTCAATGTTGCCAGCGTGCAGGCCGGTGATTGATACGCCGCCGGGCAGTGACACGGTCAGACCGGCTCCGGCATTCGCAACCGGTGCCACGCGGGCGAATCCGGATCGAGTTTGAACCGGCTTGCTGGGCTCCTCGCGGCCAGTCAGCTTCTGCCGCCAGTAGACAAACCGGTGGTAAACAAGGGACTCTTGTTTGCAGTAGGCGGCACCGGACAGGCCCGAGGCCTGCCAGTCCGATAGCGTCTGTTGCCAGAACTGATGTAAATCAGGGGTGGTCATCGGATTCCTCCTTCATTTGAAAGCAGGAATCAGTGTGGCGAAATTCAGTTGCCAGCCACAGGTGCGGATTTATTGGCGCTTAC
>NZ_JAKZAI010000066.1 GCF_023156235.1 Marinobacter goseongensis
GTAAGCGGCCGGTAATCCCATCTTGAGCCAGGCGCTGCCGCCGTCAGGATAGTGTCCACTTATTTTCTAGTGGACACTTAACATGAACGACTTAAGCGTAACCAAACCCTACCAGCGCCGTCGCCGCTTTTCCCGGGAATTCAAAGCCCAGATAGTTGCCCAATGTCTGGAGCCCGGTGCCTCCGTTTCTCGAATCTCACTGGATAACGGTCTCAATGCCAACATGGTCCGGCGCTGGATCAGCGAGGCCCGGCGAGCGCCGAAAGCGCCTGCGACAACACCTGGATTCGTGCCAGTCAATCTGCCAACAGTGGCCTCTGCACAGAGCAATCAATCAGTCCCAGACAAGCGTAGCACCATCCGCATCGAGATTCCCCGCGCCGGCAGTGCGGTTGTGGTGGAGTGGCCTGCGGAGCAGGCGCATCAATGTGCTGCCCTGTTGCGGGATCTGCTGGGATGATCCGCATCGACGAGATCTGGCTGGCTACTGAGCCGCTGGATATGCGGGCGGGGCCCGACAAGGCGCTGGCGCGAGTCATCCAGGTGTTTGGTTCAGCCAGGCCGCATTGCGCCTACCTGTTCGCCAACAAACGGGGTAACCGGATGAAGGTGCTGATCCACGATGGCCTGGGTATCTGGCTGTGTGCCCGCCGGCTGAACCGGGGCAAATTCCACTGGGGCGAAACCTGGCGCGGTGACCAACTGCGCCTGACCGAGGAACAGTTGTCCGCTCTGGTTCAGGGCCTGCCCTGGCAGCGCATTGGCGCGGAAGGCGTCATCTCCATCCTGTAACCACAAGTGCCGTAATGCTGCTATAGCCAGAACCGCGAATCGCTTGCCGCACAGGGACTTGGCATACTGGCGGCATGACTCAGCGCCCCGATATCAACCAACTCTCTGCCGATCAGCTCCGTGCCCTGGCGACGGAACTGATGGACTCTCTGGACGCCAAGGATCAAGTCTTGGGCCGGAAGGAGCGGGAGTTGGTGCGCAGCAACGCCATCATCGAGAAGCTGACTCACGAAGTAGCCATACTCAAGCGCCATAAGTATGCCCGGCGCAGCGAACAACTGGACGCCGTTCAGGGCAAGCTGCTGGATGAACTGATCGACAGTGACCTGGCGGCGATCGAAGCCGAGCTGGACCAGGCGATGACCGAGGAGCAGAGAGCTGCCCGGCCAAAGCAAAAGCCCAAGCGCACCCCGCTGCCACCAGAACTGCCCCGTACCCTGATCCACCACGAACCAGACAATACCCAGTGCCAGTGCGGCTGCCAGCTCAAGCGCATCGGTGAGGACGTCAGCGAGAAGTTGGATTATGTCCCCGGCGAGTTCACGGTGGAGCGCCACATCCGGGGCAAGTGGGCCTGCGACAAATGCGAGACGCTGATCCAGGCACCGGTACCGGCGCAGGTGATCGATAAGGGCATCCCCACTGCTGGTCTGCTGGCTCAAGTGCTGGTGGCCAAGTATGCCGACCACTTGCCGCTGTACCGCCAGGAACGCATCTTCGGCCGTGCCGGCCTGGAAATCCCGCGCTCCACTCTGGCCGAATGGGTCGGTGCCTGCGGTGTGCAGTTGCAGCCCCTGGCGGATGCACTGCGAAACACTTTGCTGGAACACAACGTTCTGCATGCCGATGAAACCCCGGTCAGCATGCTGGCTCCGGGCAAGAAGAAAACTCACAAGGCCTATGTCTGGGCCTACTGCACCACACCGTTCTCGGACCTGAAAGCCACCGTTTACGACTTCGCGCCCAGCCGGGCGGGTGAACACGCCCGGACCTTCCTGGGAGACTGGCAAGGCAAGCTGGTCTGTGACGATTACGCCGGCTACAAGGCCGGGTTCGGTAATGGCATCACCGAAATCGGCTGTATGGCCCATGCCCGGCGCAAGTTCTACGACCTGCACGAAGCCAACAAGAGCGAATTGGCAGCTAAGGCGCTGGAGTATATCGGCGGACTGTACGAGATCGAACGGGACACGAAAGACCTGCCGCCGGATAAGCGCTGGGAAATCCGGCAAACCAGAGCCAAACCACTTATCGATACGCTGCATCAATGGATGCTGGCGCATCGCCAGAAAGTGCCGGATGGCTCCGGCACGGCTAAAGCCCTGGATTACAGCCTCAAACGTTGGGCAGCGCTGACGCGCTACCTGGACGATGGTGCTGTGCCCATCGATAACAACTGGGTGGAAAACCAGATCCGGCCCTGGGCGCTGGGGCGCAGCAACTGGCTGTTCGCAGGATCACTACGCAGTGGCCAACGTGCTGCGGCTGTGATGACACTAATCCAGTCCGCGAAGCTGAATGGGCATGATCCCTATGCCTACCTCAAAGATGTGCTGACCCGGCTGCCGACGCAGAAAAACAACGCCATCGACGAGCTATTGCCCCACAACTGGACGCCGGCTACACCTGACAAGGTGTGATGGCCAGACGCTTAC
>NZ_JAKZAI010000067.1 GCF_023156235.1 Marinobacter goseongensis
TGTTAGTGGCCAATTAAAATGACCCACTACTGGCCATTTATTTTGACCCACCCCCGGGTGGCCGTCAGGCCACAGAACCAGCTACTGTCCCCCGCTTTTATCGATAGCCGGGGGCATGTCAGTGAAGGAGTGGGTTGTGATACACAAAATCAAGGCACTGCACGATAACGGCAAAGGGTTGTCGATCCGCGCCATCAGTCAGGAACTGGGGCTGTCCCGCAATACCGTCCGCAAGTATCTGCGGATGAATGAGAACGCGATTTCAGAACAGATTGAAGATCCCTCACGCACCAAGCGCCTCGATGATCACCGGGATTATCTGGTGCATTTGCTCAAGCAATTCCCCAAGCTCAGCGCCGTCAAGATTGCCCGTAAGCTTCAGGCAAAGGTCGGCGACTTACCGGCCTCAGACCGTTCCATTCGCCGTTATGTGCGAGTGCTCAAGGAGGAAGTGGCCTCGGCCCAGATGCGCTATTACGAGCCCATTCTGGAGGATGTGCCCGGTGTTCAGTGTCAGGTGGACCCCGGTGAGTTGCGCGGCGTGCTGATCGGTGGCGAAGAACGCACGCTGCATTTTGTGGTGTTCGTGCTGTCGTACTCGCGGTTGATGTACGTGGGCCTGGCCTTCCGCCCGCTGGATACCCAGACGTTTATCCAGCTCCATGACGAAGCCCTGCGGTACTTCGGTGGCCTGCCGGATGAGTGCGTTTACGATCAGACCAAGCTGGTGGTGATCAACGAACAGTACCGCGAACTGACGCTCAACCAACGGTTTCATGAGTATGCCACCACGGCTGGATTCCGGATCCATGCCTGCGAAGGCTATGACCCGGAGAGCAAGGGCAAGGTGGAAGCCGGTGTTAAGTACGTCAAGCAGGATTGCCTCTACGGTGAAGTCTTCCGGGATCAGGAACACGTGCGTCAGCACGTGCAGGACTGGGTTGAGAGCGTGGCCAATGTCCGCATCCACGGCACCACCGGCGAACCACCGCGGGAACGCTTCGAACGGGATGAGCGAGAACATCTGGAGGCCTACCTGTCACCGGCTTGCGTACAGCCTGTGGCCCGCGAGACACGGCAGGTGGACAAGACCGGCCTGATCGCCTGGAAGGCCAACAAGTACTCCGTGCCCATGGCCTGGCAGCAGGCCCGGGTGGGCGTTCTGGAGTCCGGCAGTCAACTCCATATCAGCGACCTGAACACGGGCGAAGTCATTGCCAGTCATGCGCTGTGCGCCGACAAGGGCAAGGTGATCAAGAACACCCATCACTACCGGGATCATGCCCAGCGCGTGAACAAGCTGGAAGCTGGTATCAACGCCCTGATCAGCGACGAGACCGGGCACCGGTTGTGTCAGCAGCTCAAGCGCTCCGAGCCCAAGATCTACAAGGATCAGTTGGTGGCTGCCCGTGACCTGCTCAAGCGCCATGCGCCGGTGGATCCAGAGTTGATCACAGCGCTGGCAGAACGCCCCGGCATGACGGCCACACGACTGCAAAACTACCTGGAAGCAGCCCAGGCGGCCGTTCTGCGGGAGCGACAGCCGGAATCGTTACCGGAACCCAAGCAGGCATTGGATCTGAGCGCCTACCAGCGTCTTGGCCGCTCCAGTGGCCAGGGGGTGACCCATGAGCCAGCTTGAACAGACTGTAGCCCGTTACCGCAGCCTGCGCCTGAGCGCAGCCGCCGATGAACTAATCAACCTGCTGGCCGAGGCAGAAGCCAACGAGATGTCCTATCTCAGCTTCGCGGATCGGCTTGCCGAACACGAACTGGTTCAACGGCAGGACAAGCGCATCCACCGGAATCGGAAGATGGCCGCGTTCCCCGCCGAGAAGCGCCTTGAGGGCTTCGACTACCGGCACCAGACCACCATTAATAAACGCCAGGTGAACGCCTTGCTGGACTTCCAGTTCCTCGACGAACGGAACAACCTGGTGTTCATTGGCCCGCCGGGTGTGGGCAAGACCCACCTGGCCATCGGTATTGGCCACAAGGCAGTGGAAGCTGGTTACCGGGTATTGTTCCGCAATGCCCTGGATCTGGTGGAAGAGCTGGAACTGGCCGAGATGAAGGGTGAGCTGAAAAAACGGGTCAGCGCCCTGGCCAAATACGACCTGCTGATCATTGATGAGCTGGGTTACCTGCCCATGACCCGGCAGGCCCGCTACAATCTGTTCCAGTTGATCAACAGCCTGTACGAATACCGGTCGATCATCTTGACCACCAACAAGGACTTCACCAGTTGGGGCGAGTTCTTCCACGACGACAACGTGGCGGTGCCGATCATTGACCGGGTCATCCACCATTCGCACATCTTTATGTTGGGAGGAGAAAGCTATCGACTGAAGCAAAAAGCCACAAGATAGACTATGAAAGGTGGGTCAATTTTATTGGCCAAAGGTGGGTCAAAATAAATGGCCATTGACA
>NZ_JAKZAI010000068.1 GCF_023156235.1 Marinobacter goseongensis
TGTTAGTGGCCAATTAAAATGACCCACTACTGGCCATTAATTTTGACCCACCTCCGAGTGGCCGTCAGGCCACAGAACCAGCTACTGTCCCCCGCTTTTATCGATGGCCGGGGGCATGTCAGTGAAGGAGTGGGTTGTGATACACAAGATCAAGGCACTGCACGATAACGGCAAAGGGCTGTCGATCCGCGCCATCAGTCAGGAACTGGGGTTGTCCCGGAATACCGTCCGCAAGTATTTGCGGATGAATGAGAGTGCGATATCGGAACAGCTTGAAGATCCCTCACGCAGCAAACGCCTCGACGATCACCGGGATTATCTGGTGCATTTGCTCCAGCAGTTTCCCAGACTCAGCGCCGTCAAGATTGCCCGCAAGCTGCAAGCGAAGGTTGGTGAGTTACCGGCCTCGGACCGTTCCATTCGCCGCTATGTGCGGGTGCTCAAGGAGGAAGTCGCCTCGGCTCAGATGCGCTACTACGAGCCTATCCTGGATGATGTCCCCGGTGTTCAGTGTCAGGTGGACCCTGGTGAGTTGCGTGGTGTGTTGATCGGTGGCGAAGAGCGCACGCTGCACTTCGTGGTGTTCGTGCTGTCCTACTCGCGGCTGATGTACGTGGGCCTGGCCTTCCGCCCTCTGGACACCCAGACCTTTATCCAGCTCCACGATGAAGCCCTGCGGTATTTTGGCGGTCTACCGGAGGAATGCGTTTACGATCAGACCAAGCTGGTGGTGATCAACGAGCAGTACCGGGAACTGACCCTCAACCAGCGGTTCCATGAGTATGCGACTACGGCCGGGTTCCGGATACATGCCTGCGAAGGCTACGACCCGGAGAGCAAGGGCAAGGTGGAAGCCGGCGTGAAGTACGTCAAGCAGGATTGCCTCTACGGTGAGGTCTTCCGGGACCAGGAACACGTGCGTCAGCACGTGCAGGACTGGGTTGAGAGTGTGGCCAATGTCCGCATCCACGGCACCACCGGCGAGCCGCCGGGGGAGCGGTTCGAACGGGATGAGCGAGAACGCCTTGAGGCTTACCTGTCACCAGCTTGCGTGCAGCCTGTAGTCCACGAGACACGGCGGGCCGACAAGACCGGCCTGATCGCCTGGAAGGCCAACAAGTACTCTGTGCCCATGGCCTGGCAACAGGCCCGAGTGGGCGTTCTGGAGTCCGGCGGTCAACTCCACATCAGTGACCTGAACACCGGCGAAGTCATTGCCAGCCATGCGCTGTGTTCCGACAAGGGCAAGGTGATCAAGAACACACATCACTACCGCGATCATGCCCAGCGGGTGACCACCCTTGAGAGCAAGATCAATGAGATGATCGGTAGCGAAATCGGGCAACGGTTGTGCCAGCAACTCAAGTGTTCCGAGCCCAAGGTCTATAAAGATCAGTTAGTGGCTACCCGTGATCTGCTCAAGCGCCATGCGCCGGTGGATCCGGTGTTGCTCACGACTCTGGCAGAGCGTCCCGGCATGACCGCCACACGGCTGCAAAGCTACCTTGAAGCGGCCCAGGCCGCCGTCCTCCGGGAACGGCAGCCGGAACCGCTACCAGAACCCAAGCAAGCGCTGGATCTGAGCGCTTATCGCCGTGTTGGCCACTCCAGTGGCCAGGGGGTGACCCATGAGCCAGCTTGAACAGACCGTGTCCCGTTACCGCAGCCTGCGTCTGAGTGCGGCCGCGGATGAACTTACGAACCTGCTGGCCGAAGCAGAAGCCAACGAGATGTCCTACCTGAGCTTCGCGGACAGGCTTGCCGAACACGAACTGATCCAGCGCCAGGATAAGCGCATCAGCCGAAACCGGAAGATGGCCGCGTTCCCCGCCGATAAGCGCCTGGAGGGCTTCGACTACCGGCACCAGACCACCATTAACAAGCGCCAGGTCAATGCCTTGCTGGACTTCCAGTTCATCGACGAGCGGAACAACCTGGTGTTCATCGGCCCGCCCGGTGTCGGCAAGACCCACCTGGCCATCGGGATCGGCCATAAGGCGGTGGAAGCCGGTTACCGGGTGTTGTTCCGCAATGCCCTGGATCTGGTGGAAGAGCTGGAGCTGGCCGAGATGAAAGGGGAGCTGAAAAAGCGGGTCAGCGCCTTGGCCAAATACGACCTGTTGATCATCGACGAACTGGGCTATCTACCCATGACCCGGCAGGCCCGGTACAACCTGTTCCAACTGATCAACAGTCTGTACGAATACCGGTCCATCATCCTGACCACCAACAAGGACTTCACCAGTTGGGGCGAGTTCTTCCACGACGACAACGTGGCGGTGCCGATCATTGACCGG
>NZ_JAKZAI010000069.1 GCF_023156235.1 Marinobacter goseongensis
TTTGACCAAGTGATGGCTCCCGTTAGCGCCGATGGCGCTTTGCGGAGTATACTGGCCTGCAAAGTCACTGATTCAGGAAATAGTCAATACCGAAAAAATCTTTACCGTGAAAACCTTCGGCGCCCCAACCCTAAAATGTTCAGAGTCAAAGCGCCGAAGACTAGTCTTTCGGCTGTCGTTACGACAGTTTAAAAGTTGTACTGAGCGGCAAACAGCAACCGGCTCGCATCCCCATCGTCACCATCAACCTCGTCAACCGCGAAGTAGCTGTATTCAATACCCATGGTCACTGCTTTCACAGGAGACCACTGGTAGTTAATCATCGCCATGGTGTTGGTTTCCTGTTTGTTACCAATTTCGGCTGAACCGGGAAGATCGCGCAGCGCGTCATCCCAATCTACCTCCACCATGCCGACGCCCGTGTTTATTGAGCGGCCACCGCCAAGGTCAAAGGACGCGCCAGCTGAGGCACTGTACCCGCTGATCAACTCAATGCTGCCTGAGCTATCGACATAGCCGTACTCTACGGCATAATTTTCACCGGACCGGTACAGGTAGATGTCGCCACCGTTTACGTAGTTGAAAACGCCATACAGTGTCACTGTGTCCGTGGCTGCGAAGGTGAGCGCGCCAAAAGCGCCGTAAGCGATTTCACTATCGTCCTGTGTGCCAGTATCGTAATCAATTTGGCGCAAAAATGCGGCAGTTGAGTAAGAAACGGCACCAGCGCTATCCTCCAGGCGTGCGGTTACAATTGGCAGACTCGTTTTCTGCTCAATGTCTGGATCGGTAGCGATGAGGCTTGCGAAATTAAAGGGCTGTTCGAGGGAGACGGACAATGGACCGCTGGTATAACGCAACTGAGCTGTCCGGAACTGGCTACCTGCGTTGCCTGGCATGCCGTCAAACTCGAGTGTCGGGATGAAGCCGACAAAGCTGTTATAGTTTGACCAGTTTTGGCCCGCCATCACACCCTCGTACTCGCCATACGCGTGACGAAGCCGGAGGTTGCCGTATCGAAAGCCGCCCTCAACGACTATCTTGACTCCCTGGGGAAGCGTCGCTTTCACGCCGAGCCTGCTTTGCGTCGCGTCAGCGCCGAAATAGCCAGTGGCCTCGTTGATTTCGTCTGCTCCAGTATTAATCTTGCTGAAGTCGCCCGCCCGAGTTGGTTCCGCAATGTCCTCGTCAATGTCGTAGCTGGCGTTAAGACGGGCGTAACCGTACAATTCTATTTCGTAGCCCTTCAGATCGCTCATATGGTCGGCATCGCCCATAAGCTTCATGGCACTAGCTGGACTCGCCATGCCCAAAACCAGCAGGGAGGTTGCTGCCTGGATGGAAGTTCTCAGTGTTGATCTTTTCATTTGTTGTCTCCGAGTTCTATTATTATTGGACCCGACGATGAGGTTAGTTAGCAATCGGTAACAATTCAAATGAATTTGCATTTTATTTAGACGAAGGTCTATGAGTTTTTTTCGTTGTGATACAGATATCTGCGGTTACCTGAGCAGCCAGTATCGCTGTAGTGGCTGTAGAAACCGATGGCTTCGACGTTGAGCGCGCCATAGCGCAAACGGGCACCCAGTTCGTAGTTCACGTTGATTTCCGGGTCTAGGTCGGTGTCAATGGCACCCACTCCGGGCAGCAGCTCCGTGTTAGGGCAGCAGTTCCGTGGTGCCAGGCTGGTGCGCACCTTGGTGAGAAAACCATAAAAAAAGGGCAGAAAAATCTGCCCTAAAAACCTGAGTAACTCATTTACTCGCAAACAAGTCTAGCAGGGTAGTCTGAATCCAGCCTGAATTTTCAGATTATTTTTTACAACGATTCTCACTTACTGGCGTCAAGTTAAACATGCGCTCGATCAAGGATTAGAATGCGTACTGGAACCTTGCGCGAACTTCATCTCCGCTGTCGCCATTGGCTTCTTCGCCATCCATGTAGCTCATACCCAGTCGAACATTCTTGTTGGCGTA
>NZ_JAKZAI010000007.1 GCF_023156235.1 Marinobacter goseongensis
ACGGCTACCGGGATAACGACTACTTCTTTCTGAAGATAAAAGCAGCATTTCCCGGTAAAGCGCGATGAACCTTTTTTATGCCTGCCAGGTCAGATAGCGATTTCGCCGCCGTCTTCCCGATAGATCACAATGGTTGCTGAGCGTGGGCGATTGTCGGCTTCACCGACCGCTGTTGCGTCGCCGGAGGTTGCCGGCCAGGTGCTGACGTCGCGGTTGAACTCCGCCGCCGATCCGCCTTCGCCCGGGTGCTGGATATTGATGAACAGCGAACGGGCATCGGCGGTCATCGTAATGCCGGTGATTTCACAGCCCCGGGGGCCTACCAGGAACCGCTTCAACTGCACCGCTTCGGCACTCTGTCCCACAAAGGTGGGGGTGGAAGCCTGATCACTGCTGTCGGAGGTGGTCACCGTGACGCTCTCACCGTCACCGACCGTGCCGGGAATGGCCACCAGCATCTGGTTGTTGGTGGTGCTGCGGATACCGCTGGAGCCGTCGTCTGTCTGAATCCAGAGCACGCCTCGAGGATCAATGAACAGGCCATCCGGACTGGAGAATTCGTTGTCTGCGGTCAGGCCGGACACATTGAAGTCGGTGCTTGCGTCGGCTGACGCTCCGAACAGGAAGATATCCCATTCGAACGCCGTGGCGGCATGATTGGCGTTGTCCTCTTTCCAGCGAATAATGTGCCCGTTGGCATTGATCGCGCGTGGGTTGGCGCCATCCAGCTGGTCTGCCGGCCGGTTGCTTGCGTTGCCGTTGGTGAGGGTGAGATAGACATCGCCATTGAGCGGGTTGACGGCGGCCCATTCTGGTCGATCCATTGGAGTGGCGCCGAGCACGTCGGCAGCGAGGCGGGCGCTGGCCAGAACCTCGGCCTGATTCTGGAAGTCAAAATCCAGACTGGTGGTGTCATCCAGTTGATAAGTCTGGGTACCGGCCAGTTCCGGGTTGTCGATGCTCAGCGCCTTCCAGGATCCGGAGCCATCCTCATTGAAGACTGCCACGTAGAGCGTGCCCTCATCGAGATACTTGTCGCCAGCGACCAGCCCCGCATTGGCGTCGGCCGGATCCCAGGCCACCGCAGAAACATACTTGTACATGTATTCGCGGCGGGAATCGTCGCCAGAATAGATCACCACCGGCTGGCCAGCTTTTACCGGTGCGACCCAGGCACCTTCGTGAGAGAAGCGGCCGAACGCGGTACGCACCCGTGGCTTCTGGGCTGGCCGGAAAGGATCAACCTCGGTGATATAGCCGTGAGCATTGGCTTCGTTGCGGAAGTCATCAGTGGCAGAGGCGCCCATGGCGGAAATGTCGAAGCGGGCGTACTGGTCGCCAGAGACCAGGTCCCACTGGCGGTAGGCCCAGGCGGCGCCGATCCCGTAGCGCGCCACCCAGGCCTTTTCCTTGTCGGACAGGGCGTCGAGTTCGGCCGTCTCCAGCGTAGCAAAATACGCGTACCAGTTTTCCTCGGCCGCCAGGTAGGTGCCCCAGGGGGTGTAGCCATTGGCACAGTTGTTCATCGTGCCGAAGCGCTTGCTGCCGTCTGGAGACAGCCGGGTTCTGACGAAATCGGCACCGGCGACAGGGCCCTTCATGTCCATTTCTGTAAAAATGGTGAGCCGGCGGTTGTAGGGGGAGTCGAGCACCACAGACCATTTACCGTCGGTTTTTCTGACCTCGACGCAGGACACGCCATGCCCGCCCATTTCGCGGTCGACGATTTTCTTCAGGGTAGCCGCTTCACTGGCGTCGATAGCGTCCTGTTTTGCAGTGGTGGTCTC
This sequence comes from Marinobacter goseongensis, assembly GCF_023156235.1. Taxonomy (GTDB): domain Bacteria; phylum Pseudomonadota; class Gammaproteobacteria; order Pseudomonadales; family Oleiphilaceae; genus Marinobacter; species Marinobacter goseongensis. Next base: position 1,788 of record NZ_JAKZAI010000007.1, read on the forward strand.
GTGGAGCGTCGTGTCCTCAAGGTTTTCATGATTCAGTACCAGAATGCCGCGGTCCGAAACAGTGGCGTCGTACTGGCCGTTGCTGTTCAGTCCGAAGAAGTGCATGCCGTCGTGTTCATCGCCAGAGCGATTGTCATAGTCCACGTCTGTGCCGTCATTGCGGAACGGGGCCAGCCCGCTGATCAGCGGATCACCCTTGGCGTAGAGCACGTCAGCACGGTAACCCTCGGGCACAATCACCCTGTCCTCGAGGCTGGTGGGCACGGCGCGGAACCCGAGCTTGTCCGGGGCGACGGTGAGACCGCCCGTATCTGCCGGCGTACCGGCACTGCCACTGTTGCTGCTGCCGCTGCCGCCACAGGCGGCCAGGCCAAAGGCGCCGAGAACGCTGACGGTGGCCGCCGATGCCGTTCCGGTCAGCATTCTGCGGCGGGAAAGCCTGGCGTTGATGATCTCCTCAAACGGACGGTTATTGCTGTTGTTGCTGTCCTCAACCGGATGGTGCCCCATCTCTCTCTCCTTGGTCTCTGATTAAAAAATGATGCGGTAAAAGAGTTCGCCCCTCTGGCCGATTTATATGGATATGAGGGGGCTCATCGGAGAGCATCCGTGAGTTTTGTGACACCCGGGGTTCAGGCCGGTGACAGAACGGTAAAAGATTTTTGACAGGATTCTGCCGGGTCGTGGCTGCCCTTTCGTGCTGCCTGGCCGGCGGTAAAATCAACTAAAGTCTCAGTTATTAAAACGGTTCGATTGGTTACTCTCGAGAGGGGCCTTCAGTGGCATGCAGTATTCATTGATAACGATAAAAACGAGGTTGCCATGGGATTACTTGCGCGTCCTGTGCTGTTGGTTGGGCTGGCTATCGGCTTGTGTGTTGCCGTTGGCGCCGCATTGATATCGCCGTTGATGGGACTGGAGTTCGTGTCAATGCTGGTGGGTGTGATCGTGGGGCTGGTCGCCGCTTCGGTTTACCTAGTGTTGCGGGTGCTGGAACCGGTTGAGCTCGGGCTGAAAGCACTGGATTCCGAAGAGCTGCCGGCCAAGAGCCCGCTGCATGGCCACTGTGAGCGCCTGCTTGCAGATGCGCGGGCGGGGAGGGCGCTGGTGAGCACGCTCTCAGGCAGCGCAGACAAGAACGCCATTTCCGCCGCCCAGGTGTCGTTTGCGGCCGATCAGCTCAAGCTGCGCCTGGACAGACAGGTCGAAGAAACCGCACAGATGGCCGATTACACGGGCCAGATCACCGAGACCGTGCGGGAGTCGGCGCGCCAGGCAACCGATGCTGCCGCTATGGCGCGGCAGGCCAGCGAGATCAGCGCAGAGGGCCGGCAGTCACTGACCGATGCCATCGAAAGCGTGCGTATGGTGCATCAGCAATCCGGTGAGAATCTCACGCTGATTCAGGAGCTGAATGAGAAATCCAATCGCATTCAGGGCGTGACCTCCACTATCCAAGGCATTGCTGAACAGACCAACCTGCTGGCACTGAATGCAGCCATAGAGGCTGCTCGGGCCGGTGATCAGGGGCGGGGATTTGCGGTCGTCGCAGATGAGGTGCGACAACTGGCGGGGCGCACCGCGCAGGCGACCAGCGAAGTGGCAGAAACCCTGCAGGAAATCCGCACGGACACCACCCTCATCGTATCCCGAATCGAAGATCTGGCGCGCAGTGTTGAGGTGGGGCTCACGTCTGTTGAGAGTGTTGGTGAGCAACTGGATCAGATCCGCGACCAGTCCGACCAGTTGCGGCAGCGGGTTGTCAGCATCGCGGAAAGCGATCAGCACAACGAGCAAAGTCTGGAGCGCGTGTACGGCGCGATCGAGACCGTGCGCGACCAGATTTCCGAGAGTGATCAGAGTGTCGTCTCGCTGGCGGAGCAGGCCGCAACGCTGATGGAACTGGCGGAGCAGGCAAACGCGGCCTTTGCCCTGAACAGTGACGCCAGTTACCACCGTTACTTTTACGAGCAGGCGCGGGCCGGGGCAGACCGGATCGGAAAACTCCTTGAAGCGGCCATTGGCGAGGGAAAGATCCGAGAAGGTGCGTTGTTCGACAGAACTCGCACGCCGATTCCAGACACCTGGCCACCAAAGTTTTCCAGCGCGTTCGACCAGTTTACCGACCAGCAATTGCCACCTGTACAGGAGCAGGTCAAGGACTCACATGATTCGGTGGTATTCGCCATCGCCACGGCACCAGACGGTTATGTGCCCACTCATAATCGGGATTTTGCCCACGCCCCAACAGGTAACCCGGAGGCGGATCTGGTGAAGAGCCGCAGCAAGCGTATGTTCAACGATCGCACCGGAGCCCGTTGCGGCAACCACACCCAGGACATGCTGCTGCAGACCTACCGCCGCGACACCGGCGAAATCATGCACGACCTTTCCGTACCAGTGTTCGTGAACGGCCGCCACTGGGGTGGGTTCCGGGTCGGCTACCGACCAGACAATCACTGAGGTTTAGACGTTCCGTGGCTGCCAGCCCGGTGGTAGACTCGCGGTAACGACCCGATAGGAGCACCCAGTGGCTGACCACGACTTCATTCCCGCCGATTCCGACCCCGTTGCACGCCGCACCGATCCTGCTCGCAACCTGGCCGTGCTGGTTTATATTCTCCAGGGCTTGTTCTTTTTCATCGGGATCACCGCGTTGATCGGGGTGATCATCAATTACGTCAAGATGGACGACGTCGCCGGCACCTGGATTGAGTCCCACTTTCGCTGGCAGATCCGCAGTTTCTGGATCGGGCTGTTGTGGCTGGTCATCGGCACGCTGACCGCACCGCTGATCATTGGCTGGTTCTTTCTGCTCGGCATCGCCATCTGGTTCATTTACCGGATCGTCAAGGGGGCCCTGGCGCTCAACGATGGCAAGTCGTTGTGAGGGTGTCAGGGGTGTCTTTATGGGCCAGCTCCGTTGATCCAGGTCAATTTTTGATAACATTCCAGAATTAGTTTTGATAATTAAGCAGTCGCTGAGATGAATGATTCAGTGACGAAATAATGACGTTTGTCCTCCGTCCTCGTTTGCCTCTGTCCACGAAAGAGCGTCGCGTTTTTTAAAATTCATGTAATTCAATTGCATGGGAAGATCACTCTTTTTTCCTTTCAGTCATCCTTTTGATCAACGCTCACTCCGGAATCCGTCACTCAAAAGTGTCATTGCTTTGTTGACGCCATTTTTCGGCGTCCGGACCAAGCCTTTACTAATTTCTCTCCTATACTTTTAAAGGTTTTGTTCAAAGTGACGACATGTCAGCTTCCACGGTATCGTGAGATGGAGAACATCAGGAATGCGGAATCCAACGAAAATCCCTGCCCTATGGGCTACTGGCCTATGTATAACCCTTGTCCCCGGTATGGGTCTGGCTGCAGACAGCATCCAGCACACCCGTGAGCTATCCGTGATGGGCGTCTACATCGATCCCGACAGCGACCGAACCGATGAATACGGCTCTGCGGTCAGAGCCATCTACGGCGTCCGTCTGGATAAGCACTGGTGGTTCGAGCCCCAGGTTTTTGGCGGCGTGATTGAAACCGGTGAATCCGGGTTTACCGACTATTACCAACAGGGATTGGGCGCAGACATCAGCTATCGCTTTTTCGGCGACAACGAGTTCTCGCCTTATGCCCTGATCGGTGGGGGCGTTTCCCGCAATGACGTGGCCAATAATTCTTCCAGTGAGTTTGGTGGGTTTGCCAATGCCGGCCTTGGCTTGCTGACATCCCCGCTGACTCAGTCCGGGCTCCGTATCCGCGGTGATGCCCGCTACTTTTACGACTCCTTTGACAGTGGGCAATCTGATATTCACTTCAGTCTGGGGCTGACTGTGCCAATTGGCGCGGTTCGCCGGCAGATCATTGAGAAAACCACCATTGTCGAGCGCGAGGTGTTGGTCGAGAAGGACTTCGCCGATTCCGATTCCGACGGCGTTGTTGATGGCGTGGATCAATGTCCGAATACCCTGCAAGGACTGGAAGTGGACTCCGTGGGTTGCGTTAAGACCGACAGGGCGCAATCCGTGGTCCTGCTGGGTGTGACCTTCGATTTCAATTCCGACCGCTTGACCGCCAATGCCCGGGATTTGCTGGTTCGCACGGCGGATGCGCTCAAAGGGCAGGCCGATCTCCGGGTGGAGCTGGCTGGTCATACCGACAGTGTGGGCGCCGAGGAATACAACCGTGAGCTCTCCCAGCGCCGCGCCGATTCGGTGCGCGATTATCTGATCGATCTTGGTGTCTCTCCGGACCAGATGCGTGCCAACGGTTATGGTGAGTCACAGCCGGTGCGCGGCAACGATACCGAAGAAGGACGCGAACGGAATCGTCGCGTCGAATTCAACGTGATTTCCCGCGGAGCTGGCACAGGAGCGACACAATGAACATGAACGGATTCAAGTGGTATTTGGCTTTGTTGTTCGCCGCAACTCTGGCGCTGGGCGGCTGCAAGTCGGACAGTACTGGTGGCTCGGACGGTGCCGTCGGCGGAGATCTGAGTGCGGCAGACAGCGATGGCGATGGCATCCCGGACGTGACGGACAACTGCCCACTGGTGCCGAACGCCAATCAGGCAGACCAGGACGGTGACGGCGTGGGCGATGCCTGTGATGTGGATATTGATGGCGACGGCACAGACAATCCGTTTGACCCTTGTCCGCAGGACCCGGACGACCTGTGCGATCCCGCTGACGATCCCCGTGACACTGACGAGGACGGTGTTCCCGATTCGACGGACAACTGCCCTACCGTTGCCAATCCGGGTCAGGAAGATACCAACACCGATGGCGTCGGCGACGCCTGTACCCTGGCAGACGGCGAAGACGCGTACGCCTGCGGATTGGGCGTTGATGACCCCTTCAAGCCTTTGGTGAATGGGCCGGACAACGTCGTTGTCGCCAATGGAACGATCGGCGGCCTCTGTTTGGCCTGTGCCGTTCAGAATCCTGATAACGCAGTTGACCAGATTCTGACAAACTCAACGTCGTTGATTCTGACGGCGAACGTGGGTGGCAGCGTTACGTTGAATATCGAGGATTCGTTTACCTACCCGGCGCCGAACCGGCTCGGCATTGCCCTTAGCGGTTCGGGGGGAAGTTTGGTGAGTCTGGCTTTGCTGGAGGACGTCACCATCCGCACCAGGCTTAATGGCGTCGTGCAGGAGACCTTCTCCGGAACGGAGGCGTTGACTCTGGACTTGCTGGGCTTGTTGGGAGACGCGGCGGCTGCCTTTACGCTGGCGGAAACCACGCTGGCGTTCAACGCTGTGGATATTCAGTATGGCGGATTGCTCAATGTCGTTGGCGAGCTGAATGTGATCGGTGCCTGTGCCAGTACCACCGCGCTGTAGGCGCGCAGGTACGGCGCGTTTGCAGTCAGAGTAAAAACTGAAAAACCCGCATCAGGATGCGGGTTTTTTACAGGGCGCTGAAAACCCTCCGGCGCCATCAGGCAATCCGGCTCTGGTTTAGAATGTAAGCTTCGGCACACAGGGCACAGTTGGATTTATTGCAATGGGCGGTGTCATGAAGTGACATTCCAGCGTGTCGTGCGTCGCCGTCGCAGCGGATGTTCACGCCTTTATACACGCGGATGTGGCGGCTCAGAGCCAGGGACGCCTCCTGCTGGCTCGCAAAGGGGCCCAGGTCAGACTGTTCGCGCGTCATCGCGTACCAGCCAAAGGCCGTATGAATCAGCCTGTTGGTGTGGTTTGCCGGAATTGCTGTGTCATTTCGCATGTTCAATCCTTACAGAGACAACGTTGTCTACGTTCACCACACCGGGCATGGAGTTTTGCTCGTGGTCGAATGTTACTGGACCGGGGGAGCAAAACATTGATCCTGGTGATTCAGTTCATGGTTTTCTTGGTCAATCGTTGGTGACTTCCCGCAGGCGCATGGCACTGATTGCCCCCGCCAGGCCCATCAGTCCCAGGGTCACAACGACGGCAATGTCTGAAGCCAGTGAAACAAGTGCCGTGAAGCCGCCGATGACGAGCAGCAGAACACCGATGACCGTGTTGCTCACCGCGGTGTAGTCGGTGCGTTTGTTGCCCCCGGCCATGTCAATCAGATAGGTTTTGCGGCCCAGGCGAACGCCGGCATGGGCTATGCTCAGAACAAAAAAAGCCGCTGGATAGAACCAGGTCGTGCCGGTTCGTTCGCCTGCAAACAGGGCAATCACGCCCACCAGAAGGCACACAGCGCTGGCCATCGAGGCACCGCGGATCATCACCCGTCGGCTGGAAGTGTCCGCCATCCAGCCCCAGAAGCTGGCACTCACGGAACTGGCCAGGCTGCTTGCCAACAGGAAAACACCCAACAACCAATCGTTGTCGGCCTCTTTCTGCGCCAGTACCACGAAATAAGGGGCGGCCAGGGCCGAACACAGCAGCAGGGCCCGGGTGATAACGAAATGCCGGAAGGGCGCGTCGTCTCTCAGCAAGGACAGACTGCTGAAGGCCTCACGGATGGCGTTGTCACCGCCGTCGGTTTCGCCTTCATGTTCCTGAATATTGGCAAACAGTATGCCGGCGATGATCCAGAGGCCGGCGGCGAGCAACAGCAGCACGGTATAGAATCCGACGCCAGGATCGCCCCGGTCCCAGAACAGCAGCGCTGTCAGTACCACTGTTGCGGTGCCGCCGATGGTTGTGGCCAGCCCGGACAACCGTCCGCGGCGGGTTTTCGGAATGCATTTGCCCTGGATATCTTTCATGGAGACGGAGCAAAAGCCCCGGGCGAGGGAAAACGCGACCAGCGCGGCGATCAGGCCCCCGCCGGCCACATAACCCTCGAAAAACCAGATGCTGCCGGCCATAGCCACAACGCTGATGGCCTGGCCGACACTGCCAAGGGTCCAGAACCATTTGCGTACGGGCTTGCGTCGCACCCATGCCGCGATGACCATCTGTGGCACCATGGATCCGGACTCCCGGATCGGAACCAGCCAGGCCACCAGCGCCGGCGCGCCCACTGCGCTCAGCAACCAGGCCAGCACGGTCTTTGGGCTGATCAGCAGATCACCGAGTTTGGTCAGTACGTTGCTGGCCAGAATAAGAAAGAAATTACGGGGCACTTCCCGACACGCTTCCTCGGGAATGTCTTTGCAGACTCTTGCGTCTTCCTCGTTGGCGATCAGTGCGTAGAGCTGCTCTGTGGCATTGCCGGATCTGGCTGACGTAGCTTTCGCGGACAAGGTTGTCTCCAATGAATGCGGGGTTGCTGGCATCATAACAGGGCCAACGCCTGGGCCCCAGTTGGCTTGCCCCCCTGAGGATGTTCGGGCCTAATGCGTGCTAACGATGATGAACGGCCACAGGATGCTCCATGCTCAGTTACCTACACGGCTTTCACGCCGGCAATTTTGCGGATGTCCAGAAGCACGCCGCCCAGGTGCTGGCGTTGCGCATGATGCAGGCCAAGCCGGGCGGGATTGCATGTTTTGATACCCACGCCGGCAGTGCCCTTTACGATCTGAGCAGTGAACGCTCCCGTAAGACCGCCGAGGCGGACCAGGGCGTGCAGAAGCTCTGGGCGGCTGGATTGTCTCTGGGTGATGACTGGCAGCCGCTGCTGGCCGTGTTGACGGAGATGAACCCGCCCGGCTTGCCCTTGCGTAAGTATCCGGGTTCACCGGAGTGGTTCCGGCGTTTCCAGCGTGCCCAGGACGCGTTCACCGCCTTCGAACTTCATCCCACTGAGGGCGAGCAGCTGTCGGACTGGGCCGGGCGTGGTCAGGTCCGCGTCTTCCGTGAGGATGGTCTGCGGGGGTTGTTGCGGCAGTTGCCACCGCCGGCGCCGCGGCTGTTGGTGTTGATGGACCCGTCCTACGAAATCAAATCCGACTATCAGCAGGTGGCCGATACTCTGGAGAGGGCCTGGCGCAAATGCCGCCATGGCGTCTATCTTGTCTGGTATCCGATATTGACGACAGGCCATGAGCAGGTGCTGAAACGTGCGGTGGTGGACGGTCCGGTAAAGCCGGTGCTGTGCAGTGAAGTGCACCTTAAACGCCCACCCACCAGAGGGATGGTCGGCTCCGGGATGTTGGTGGTGAATGCGCCATGGGGTTTTGAAGAGCGCCTGGCGGCGATGTTGGCCGAGGTGTCGGGTGAGGAAGCGCTCGACGTATCGACCTCGATGAACTGGCTGGTGCCGGAATAAAACCCGTTTTGCTGTATGGGAGTGCTCCGCTTGGCGAATGATGCCTTACACCAAACGATCCTTCCGGAGTTGCCCGGTGGGTTGATGCCCATTGAAGAGTGGCGGCTCCCTGAAACCTCCGTGCACCGGTCCATCAAGGGCGCTGTTCGGAACGTCTGGGGCCAGCTTCGCGCCGGTATCGCGCCGGATAACGAGGCCTTCGACAGCCTTGATGACCTGCCCGTGCTGTCGCAACTTCAGTTAGAGCGGTTTGCGCCGGATCGGGATTACGCGCGGATGGCCATGCTGTTACTGGCGTCTGTCGAGGAAAATGCGGCGGACAACCCGGTGACGTTTCTGGTGGCGCCGCCGTTCTCGGGCATACACAAGGCGTTGCAGGTGCTGGCGGACGATACGCATGGCGCCTCCCGTCGACTCATTACGCCCCCGGATAACCTGCTTTTGTCTGCGGGAGACGCCCGGTCCTGGTGGGACGCCTGCGATCTGACGCAGCCCTGGGTGATTCCGGAACTCTCGGCATTCTGGCTCCGCCATCGCTCGGGCCTCGAACTGATCCGGGAGCTGCTGAAGCGTGTCGCCGCCGGCCGTGCCGGCGAGGGTTTAGTGGGCTGTACCAGCTGGTGTTGGCAGTTCTGGAGTCATTGCCTGCCGGACGCCCGTTTTCAGGCACTGACACCGGCTCCCATGCACGGGGAGCTGCTTGGGCACTGGCTCAATGACCTGGCATCCCGGCGCAATCGGCAGGGCGTGGTGGCGCGTATGTCGGACAGCGGGCTGTGGGTTCTGCCCGCTGCCGCGGATCAGCTGGATGAAGGTCAGAAGTCTGCCAGTTTCCTTCGTGATCTGGCCGCACTTTCCCGGGGTATTCCCGGTGTGGCCCTGGCAATCTGGCAAAAGGCCTTGCGGGCTCGCCCGGACGAGGAGCAGCAGGCACGCGACAGGCAGGATGATCATCATCCGGCGACCCGGCCGGCGTGCTGGGTCGCGCCGCTGGAAAAACTCAGCCTGCCTTCGATGCCGGTCACGGTGGGGCGGGGGGCGGCGCTGACCCTGCACGCGTTGCTGCTGCACGACGCGCTCAATGAAGACCGCCTTGAGCTGGTCACCGGGTTGACCGGGCATGAAGTGGCTCTGGTGTTGAATCGGTTGCGGCGGGCCGATCTGGTGGCTTTCCAGGAGGAGGGGGCCAGGTGGCGGATCACCCCGCTCGGTTACCCGGCTATTCGGCGGCAATTGCAGAGCGACGGTTTCCCCGTCGATCCGTTTTGACAGGAGTACAGCATGGGTGACCTTGGTCTGAGCGCGGCCTTTTCCGATATAACTGTCGATGCACTACTGGAGGCCCTGTTTCTGGTGGTGCTGGCGTCCGCCGTGATCATGGTGGTGCAGAACCTTGTGCCGCGGGTGGCTCATCAGCTCGGTGGCAAGGCACGATTGTATCTGCTGGCGTCGGTGCCACTGGTTCGGCTGCTGGTGATCATTGTCACCATCGTGCTGGTGGTTCCGGTTCTGGTGGAGCCGTCGTTCGAAAACATGATTGCGATTTTCGGCGCCCTGGCGCTGGCCCTCGGGTTTGCCTTCAAGGACTACGCCAACAGCCTGATTGCCGGCATTGTGACACTGTATGAGATGCCTTATCGTCCCGGAGACTGGATCGACGTAAATGGCAAATATGGCGAGGTAAAGTCCATCGGTACCCGCTCTGCGGAGATCGTGACGCCCGACGACGACGTGGTGATCATCCCCCACAGCACGTTGTGGACGGCGTTGATTGCCAACGGAAACGACGGCTCCGATAACCTGATGTGCGTCACCGAGTTCCACGCTGAACCCCATCATGACGTCCGCGCGATTCTGGATACGCTGCGAGACGTTGCCTTCACCAGCCCCCTTGTCAAAACGCAGCAGCCGGTCAGGGTGTCGGTGCAGAACAAGCCTTACGGGATGCAGTACAAGATCAAGGCCTACCCGCTCGACCCCCGGGATCAGTTCCGTTTCAAGACGGACCTCACCATGCGCGGGTCGGAAGCGCTCGCTGCGGAAGGGGTGCGGCTGGTATCGGTACCCGTTGCAACGGTCTGACCGGGCACAAAAAAATCCCCGCCGGAGCGGGGCTCTGGGCTGACGCTGATGGCAGGTCGACGGCTTACATCAGTGCGTCTACGCGGTTACGCACTCTCGGCTCGCTGTTGTAAGCCGTGGCGATCGCGTTGTAGGTCGGAATGTCGAGGCCGGAATCCTCGATCACACTAACCATCTCATCGTTGGCTTCCATCTGCAGTTCCTGAGCCTGCTCCTGAGACTCTGAATCCTCGATTTTCGCCATATACTCGTCACGGATGCTGTTGATGCCGGCTTGTGCCTCAACAAATTTCTTCAGCTCCGCGTCGTTATAGTTGGTGCTCTGGCTGCCCGCCGCGGCCGGATCGCTGTAGCCTTCCTGGCCGGTCTGGGCCGGCTCCTGTTGCTGGCTTTGCTGTGCCAGCGCAGGACCGGCTGCGAGCAGTGCCATGGAAACCGTCAGTGATGTGAGTAGTTTGTTCATAGCGATACTCCTTTCCTTTGGTTGAGGGCTGTCTACCCGATCCGTGCCGGGCTCAGCCACTGGTATTCATCGTTGCCGTTTCAGTGAATGGCTCTTCGTGGTCTGAGTCTCTTCACGTGGCGTGCCAATCTCTTTTAAAATATAAAACCTTATTTAAACCAATAATTTATAGGATTTTCAGTGGTTAATTTTGTGTAAAGGAGGTTGTGGCTAAATGCCACATGTGGCAAAAATGTGTGACATTTTGTCGGAGTGACCGCTATGCAACGCCCGGTACTCAAGGCGGGGAGAATGTTCCGTTCTCTGCGCCTGACGCTGGTTCTCAGTATCGTGGTGCCGCTCATGCTGTTCAGTGGCCTGGCGATATACTTCGGCCTGACTGCGGTTGAGCGGAACCTGAATGAGCGTCTCCGTGAGGATCTTGAGCTGGTGTCCAGAGCGGTCAGTGGTCCGCTCTCCAGAGCTATGTCGGAAGGTGACGAGATCGTGATGGGTGAATCACTGGAGTCCATCTTCCGGATCGGTCGTGTGTACGGTGCCTCGGTTTTTGATGACGCGGGCAACCAGGTGGCCAGCCTGGGCGTTGCCGACAGTGACGTCCGTAGCAGCGAGAGTGCAGAGCGGGTGATTGCCAGCGGTGAACTGGGCGGGGCATTCCGCCGGGTGGATGGTGAATCCGTATTTTCCCAGTTCACCCCGTTGGTGGCTGAGGATGGCCGCATTCAGGGCCTGTTGCAGATTACCCGCAAGCGCAGTGATTTCCACAAACGGGTGGCTTCGAGCCGGCTGTGGGCCGTTATCATCTGGTCCGCCCTGTCGCTGTCGGTGATTCTGGTGGTCGTGCTTGGCCATTACGGCGCGGTGGGTCGTCACGTCAGTCGCTTGCTGGAAATCATGTATGGCATGGAGCCGGGCAACTGGCGTGTGGATGAACCGGCCGGCGGTCCCCGCGAGCTGCGACAGATACACGAAGGCTTGCAGGATATGGGCGAGCGTATGACCTCGGCAGAGCAGGAAATCAGTGAGCGGGTCATTCGCGAGCGGGAACTGGCGGAGCGGCTGGAGTACCAGGAAAAGGTCGCAATGATCGGCCGGGTGGCCGGCGGTGTGGCCCACGAACTGGGTGCCCCTCTGAGTGTTGTGCAGGGGCGCGCCAATATCCTGCGACGCGAAGGCCTGCAGGCGGGTCAGGATCGCCACTTGGGTGATATCGAACATCAGGTGGAGCGGATGACGCTGATCATCCAGCAGTTGCTGGACTGTTTTCGCCATGTGCCGGATTCAAGGCGCACCACGGACCTGGCGGCGGTACTACGGGACGTCACACGGCGACTCGGGGATGACGCCAAATGCAGCGCCACCTGCGTGAAGACCCATGGGCTGGACCAGCTGGCAGAGATCAAGGCAGAGCCCACTCGGCTGGAGCTGGCCTGTCTGAATGTCATTCGCAATGCCTGCCAGGCGAGTCAAACCCTCGTCGAGGTGTCGCTGCTGCGCAGGGACAAGCAGTGGGAAGTGCGAGTGGAAGATGACGGTCCGGGCATCGCCCCGGAGGTACGGGCGCGTGTTTTCGAACCTTTCTACAGCACCCGCCCTGCCGGTGAGGGCACCGGCCTGGGTCTGGCAGTCGTGGGCAGCGTTCTGAAAGAACACGGTGGCTACGCGGAGGTTGGCGAAAGCCAATACGGTGGTTGCTGCATGAGTCTGCTCTGGACGGAGGTAAATGCCGATGAACTCTGACCTGTCTTCGGTCCATCAACCCACCATTCTGCTGGTGGAGGACGATGCCAGCCTGCGCTCGCTGCTGGCGGAAGAGCTGGAACTGGATGGCTACCGGGTGGAAGTCGCGGCCACGGCAGAGGAGGCTCAAACCAAGGCGCGGGCCAGCATGCCGGATCTGATCGTATCGGATCTGCGACTTCCCGATGACGACGGTCTGTCGGTGCTGCGGGAGCTCCAGGCGGCGGGACGTTCGGTGCCCTTCATTATCATCACCGCGTTCGGTACGGTCGATCAGGCGGTGGATGCCCTGAAGGCCGGTGCAGATGATTTCCTTACCAAACCGCTGTCGACCGATCACCTGCGGCTGAAAATCAGACGTTTGTTGTCCCAGGCGGCAATCACCAGTGAGCTCGCCCGATACAAATCCCGCAGCGACGACGACGCGTCAATGGGGTTGGTGGGTAACAGCGCGGCCATGCGCCGCTTGCGCACGGAAATCCGCCAGGTGGCACGAAGCGGTGCCGCGGTTTTGATCAATGGCGAGAGTGGCACCGGCAAGGAGCTGGTGGCCCGGGCCATTCATGATGAGAGCGATCGGAAAGCCAAGCCCTTTCTGCCGGTAAACTGTGCAGGCATTCCCCAGGAATTGATGGAAAGCGAGTTTTTTGGTCACGAGGCGGGCGCGTTTACCGGTGCCAAGCAGGCGCGTAAGGGGCTGTTTGCGGAAGCCGATGGAGGGACGCTGTTGCTGGACGAAATTGGTGAAATGCCGCTGGCCCTGCAGGCAAAGCTGTTGCGCGTTCTACAAGAAGGCACGATCAAACCGGTGGGTGCTGATCACGAGGAGTCAGTGGATGTGCGCATCATCGCGGCGACCCACGTGAATCTGCTCAAGGCCGTGGAGGAGGGCTCGTTCCGGGAGGATCTGTATTACCGGCTGGAAACGCTGGCCTTGCTGGTGCCGCCTTTAAGAAACCGGGGCGACGATGTCGACCTGCTGTCGATGCACTTTCTCCGTGAGGCGGCCCGCCGTCATAACCGCGGTTTCATGCGCCTGAGTGAGGTGACATCGCAAACCCTGGTCGATTACCCGTTTCCCGGTAATGTGCGCGAATTGGGCAGTGCCATCGAGCGGGCTGTGACCTTCTGTGATGGTGATATCATCCAGCCCGAGCACCTGCCGGCGCGGATTCGAGAGCGCCAGGCGGAACCGCCATCCGGAGAAACCGATACCCGTTCTGCTAATCTGGCCGATTGGCCAACGCTGGAGACGGTGCAACAGAATTACGTCAGCAAGGTCATCAAAGCGGTGGATGGCAACAAACGCAGGGCTGCGCAGATACTGGGGGTCAATCGCCGCACGCTCTACCGCTGGCTTGACGCGGAGTCGGGAGAGAGCAATGCCTGATCAAAAACAGGCCATGCTTTACGGGTTGGCCACGGTGTTGTTGTGGTCAACGGTGGCCACCGCGTTCAAGCTGTCCCTGCGTGACCTGTCGCCGGTGCAGATGCTGGTGATCGCCTGTTCGGCATCGGTGCTGGTGATGGCGCTGATTCTGGTGGCGCAGAGGCGATGGCATCGGGTGTTCGAGCTGTCCGGCAAGCAGTATCTGCAGTCCATGGGAATGGGGCTGATCAATCCCTGCCTCTACTATTTTGTGTTGTTCGGCGCCTTTGACCGCCTGCCCGCCCAGGAGGCGCAGCCACTGAACTACACCTGGGCACTGGTGCTGGCTTACCTGTCGGTGCCCTTTCTCGGTCAGCGCCTGCAACGACTGGACGTGGTGGCGGGCCTGGTCTGTTATGCCGGGGTGGTGGTCATTGCCACCCGTGGTGATGTGCTGTCGCTGACGTTTTCCGATCCGCTCGGCGTCGGGCTGGCCATCGGCAGCACGGTGATCTGGGCGTCTTACTGGATCATCGCCACCCGGGATACCCGGGATCCGGTGGTGGGGCTGTTTCTCAACTTTCTCTGCGGGCTGCCGGTGATCGTCGCTGTCTGTGCGCTGACCGACGGCTTTGATGTTGCGCCGGGCACCGCGATGGCGGCGGCGGTTTATGTCGGGGTGTTCGAGATGGGCATCGCCTTTGTGCTGTGGTCCTACGCCATGAAAAAAGCCGAGAACACGTCCCGTGTGAGCAATCTGATTTTCATCTCGCCGTTTCTGTCTCTGGTGTTTATTTCGATGATTCTGGGTGAGGTGATCCTGCCATCAACTTACGTGGGGCTGGTGCTCATTGTCGCCGGGCTTTGGGTCCAGCAGCACAAAACCCGGGCAAAGCTGGCCGGAGTGAGCGGTTCATGAGCCGCTGGCATCTTTACATGGTGCGGACCGCACGGGGTGCGTTGTACACCGGTATTACCACCGATGTGGCGCGACGGTTTGCCGAGCATCAGGCCGGAGCGCCGAGGGGCGCCCGCAGCCTGAGGGGCAAGGGACCGCTTGAACTGGTGTTTTCGGTTGCGGTAAGCGATCGCAGCGTTGCCTCCCGGCTGGAGTGGCAACTCAAGCAGTGGCCACGTACCCGCAAGGAGGCGTTGGTGCGAGGGGAGGTTACGTTGCCTGATGTTGGCTGATATGGCTGGCGATGGCCTTGATGGCGTCGGTTGCCCGGTCGAGCTGTCCGGCGTGCACCTGGAACACGTGCCAGAGGCTGTTGTAGATCTCGAGATTTGTGTCGACACCCTGTTGCGCGGCGCGATCCGCGAGACGCCGGGCATCGTTGAGCAGAATCTCTTCGCTTCCCGCCTGGATCAGCAGCGGCGGCAGTCCGTTGAGATCGCCAAAAATCGGTGAAATGAACGGATGGGTGCGGGCTTCCTGGCCGCAATACAGGCGCGCGGCCTTGTCAATCCAGCGGGTCTGCAGCACCGGTTCGCGTTCCGGTGAATACAGCTGTTCGTGCGTGAGGTCGACCCAGGGCGACAGCACCGCGAGTGAACCCGGCAGTGGCCTGCCCTTGTCTCGCAGCCTCATGGCCAGCGCAATAGTCAGGCCGCCACCGGCTGAATCGCCGGCGATGGCGATGGACGCGGGCTCATGACCCTCCGTCAGAAGAGCTTCATAGGCTGCCTCGGCATCCTCCAGTGCGGCGGGAAACGGGTGCTCCGGAGCCAGTCGGTAATCGGGCGTAATGACGGCGCGTCCGCTCGCTTTGGCGAGATGGCCGGTCAGGCCGCGATGGGTCGAAGACGAACCGATGATGTAGCCGCCGCCGTGCAGGTAAAGCACGATGCCTGTTCCGGGCTGCCCGTGCTCGGTACGAGTGGCCGGTATCCCGCCGATACTGACGCTGGTGAACCTGCTGGCCCGGGGTGGAACCGAACTGCGGTAAGCCTGGGCAATCAGGGAACGTTGCAGGGAGACTGGCAATGCCGGGTGAAGCCATGGGCGGATGATTCGGCACATGGTCTGGCGCAAGCTGGCTTCAAGCACATTTTGCAGCATGGATTTCTCCGTGAGAATGATCAGGTTCTGCCCGTGATGAGACGGTGGTGTGCTAACCTAGTGCCGAATGCTCATGTGAGCAAGGGGCTTCAGGGCCATCAATACGACACATTCATGACAAGCGTGTAACTCTACGTGTACTGGAAAACAGATACCATAGAAATCCCGGACTGGCACCGTAGCTCGCTACTGGCGCGCCTGGAGCCGTTCGACCCTGCAGGAAACCGGGAACTGAGCGATGAGATGGTCGCCTACTGCCGGTTTTATGGGCTGGATCTCTGGGTGGAGCACCCCGATGTGCAGTACCATCAGGGGTATGTCAGCGCAGGGCGTCATCAAGTGATGGTGCATTACTTTCGTTCACCGGATGGTGCTGTGAGCAAAGGGACCGTGTTTATTCTGCATGGCTACTTTGACCACGTGGGGCTTTACAGCCAGCTGATAGATCGTTGTCTGGGTGCCGGATTCGATGTGCTGGCTTATGATCAGCCGGGCCACGGCCTGTCCAGCGGGACGCCTGCAGCCATTGGCAGCTTCCTCGAGTATCAGGCGGTGCTGTCGGAAGTGATCGCGGGGGTAAAAGGTAAGGTGAGAGAGCCCTGGTACGCCGTGGGCCAGAGCACCGGCGGAGCAATTCTGATTGATTATCTGCTGTCCAATCACCATGACCAGCAGAGCTCTGATTTCCGCCGCGTTGTTTTACTGGCACCCCTGGTCAGACCCGCAGGCTGGCTGGGCGCCAAGATGTTGCACAGTATCGCCAAGCCGTTTTTGACACGCTGGCGACGGGTATTCTCGCAGAACAGCGGCAACACCCGCTTTCTGCAGTTCCTTCGGGAGCACGATCCGCTTCAGGCACGGGCGGTTCACGTGGATTGGGTCAGTGCCCTGAGGCAGTGGGTGCCGCATATCGAATCCGCCAGACCGGTCAAATACCCGATTACTGTGGTTCAGGGTGAAAAAGACCTGACCGTAGACTGGCAACACAATCTGCGGATTATCAGAAACAAATTTTCCTCGGTTGAGGAACTGCGAATACCGGACGGTCGTCATCATCTGGTGAATGAAGCACAAGACTTGCAAGCAACGGTATTCAATACCATCATTGATACCTTTCTGAACGACCACGCAAGGCCCCTTTCCGAGGCCTGCTAGTAAAACAATCTCAGGAGAATGCTGTGAAGAAAACTATTCTCGCTTTCGCGGTTGCCACAGTTGGTCTGGGCGGCTGTATGACGTATGACCCCTACACCGGCGAAGAGAAAACCTCCAGCGCCACCAAGGGCAGCATCATTGGTGCCATCGGGGGTGCAGCCGTAGGTGCGGCGACCTCCAGCAAGAGTGATCGGGGTAAGGGCGCGCTGATCGGTGCCGCTGGCGGAGCGGCCATTGGCGGTGGCATCGGCTACTACATGGATAAGCAGGAAGCCCAGCTGCGTCGCCAGCTGGAAGGTTCCGGTGTTCGAGTGGTGCGTAACGGTGACGAGATCGAGCTGATCATGCCGGGCAACATCACGTTCGATACCAGCGAGTCGACCATTAAGCCGACCTTCAGCAATACGCTGGAGTCGGTCGGCCTGGTGCTGCAGGAATTTGACAAGACCATCATTCAGATCGAAGGCCACACGGACAGCACCGGTTCCCAGAGTTACAACCAGTTGCTCAGCGAGCGGCGTGCCGGTTCTGTCCGGGATTTTCTGCTGAACCAGGGCATTGAACCGAAGCGCACCCGCGCTGTGGGTTACGGTCCGCGTTACCCCATTGCCTCCAACGATTCAGCGTCCGGCCGGGAACAGAACCGTCGGGTTGAACTGACATTGGTGCCGATGCAGTAAGCGCGTCCAGCCAAAAAAACCCCGCCGCTTTGGTGCGCCGGGGTTTTTTCATGCCCTCAGTTGGTGTTGCTGGGGAGCCACTCCTCGATTCGGTCTTTCAGATTCTTGAGTTGGTCCTCGCCGGAATCACGGATCTCTCCGAGTTTTTGGCGGGCACCCTCAATCCGGTCCTCCAGTTGCTGCACCTTCTCAGAGAATTGTCGCTGAATTTCGGCCTCGGCCTGGTCATCTTTCGCCTTGGCCATTCTGTGTTCAGCGTCAGCCCTCAGGCTGTCGATTTGCTTACTCCAGCGCTCTGTCTGGGTTTCCAGCTTGCGTAACAGGGACTCCTTCATCGACATATCACTGCTCCTGTTGGTGAACGTGTGTGTTGATAAAACGCCTGTACTGCCATAAGCATGGTCGTTTTCCGGGGATTCTCAAGTCAAGGCGTTAGAGCGGCGTCTTAAAAGCGGTTCGGATACCGGGATTTGGCCCTCGTTGACATGGGTCTGCTACCGGCTCTGTGCCAGATTACGGCTCAACTAACAAAAGTTAACAACGACAACCAAGGATCGCCTCCATGACCCGCAGACTCATACCTTCAATGTGCCTAGGCCTCGCTCTGGCCGCCTCCGCCCCCATGCTTCACGGCAGTTTGCTGGGCGGACTGGGCCTTCTAGGGATTGGCGAGCCCGAGCCCAGTGTCGATGAGTCGCTGAAGCCCGGAGACCTGTTGCCGGGCCGGTACATCATCACGCTCGACAGCCGGATTCCGGAGTTGCTGGGGCTACCCTCTCTGCAAGCCAGTGTCGAGTCACTGCTGAGTGCGGTGGGGGGCGGCGAAGTACTCCACCTGTACGGCACAGCGCTCACCGGAGCTGCGGTCACCCTGACCGAGGGGCAGGCCAGCCTGCTGTCGGCACTGCCGGGCGTGTTGGCGGTAGAACCTGACCGTGTCGTGACCGTCAGCCTGCAGGAGCAGCAAAACGCCACCTGGGGGCTGGATCGGGTTGATCAGAGTTTCCTGCCGCTCGACAGCCTGTATCGTTATCCCGTCGTTGGTGGTGCGGGCAGCAATGTCTACATTATCGACACCGGCATACGGCCCAGTCACGCCGAATTCTCCGGCCGGGTCATTGAAGGACGGAACTTCGCCGCCAACCAAGCCGGGCTCCTGAGCTTCGGTAGCTTGCCTCTGCTCGGGCCCCTGCTGAACCTGGGTGGCGAAGCCGACCCCACCGATGTGACCGATTGCAATGGCCACGGCACTCACGTGGCCAGCACCGCGGTGGGTACGCAATACGGTGTCGCCAAGTCGGCGTCGGTGGCGGCGGTGCGGGTGCTGGACTGCTCTGGTGCCGGTGCTAACGCGGATGTGATTGCGGGCGTAGACTGGGTAGCCGCGAACCATCAGGCCCCCGCCATTGCCAATATGTCTCTCGGTGGCGGCAATTCCGTGGCACTGGATAATGCGGTGCGTGGTGCGATTGCGGCGGGCGTGACTTTTGTTGTTGCCGCCGGTAACAATAACACCGATGCTTGCTCCGGATCGCCTAACCGCGTCGAACGCGCGATCACGGTGGGCAGCACCACCCGTAACGATCAGCGCTCGTCTTTCTCCAACTTTGGCTCCTGCGTCGATGTCTTCGCGCCTGGCTCCAACATCACAGCCGCCTGGTTCCAGTCAGACACGGAAACCAATACCATCAGTGGCACCTCGATGGCCTCCCCGCACGTTGCGGGCATGGCTGCGCTGATTCTCGGCGAGCAGGCAAATCTTTCGCCGGATCAGGTCGCGGCGACTGTCCTGGATTTGTCCACCAGCAACGTCCTTAGTGGTCTCGGTGCAGGCTCCCCGAACTTGCTGATGCGGGTGCCGCAGTAAGCATCAGATTGTGATGTAGCCGGAACAAAAAAACGGGAGCCAATGGCTCCCGTTTTTTTAGGTCCGTCCTGTTCGTTGTATCAGAACAGTACGCGGCAGCGGATCGTGCCTTTCACTCCAAGCAGCTTCTTCAGCGCCAGCTCGCCATAGGCCTTGTCCACGTCGACCACCACATATCCGATGTCTTCCTTGGTCTGCAGGTACTGACCACAGATGTTGATGCCGTTCTCGGAAAACACCTGGTTGATCTCGGTCATCACGCCCGGCACGTTCTCGTGAATGTGCAGCAAGCGGTGCTGGTTCGGGTGGGAGGGCAGAGCCACCTCGGGGAAGTTCACCGACGACACGGAGGTGCCGTTGTCGCTGTACATGGCCAGCTTTTCTGCCACTTCGCGGCCGATGTTTTCCTGGGCCTCAATGGTGGACCCGCCCACGTGGGGCGTCAGAATGACATTGTCGAACTCGCGCAACGGAGAGATGAACTCCTCGTCGTTGGACTTTGGCTCCACCGGGAATACGTCGATGGCTGCGCCCAACAGCTTGCCGCTCTTGAGGGCATCGGCCAGGGCATCAATGTCCACCACGGTGCCGCGGGAGGCGTTCATCAGGATGGAGCCGGGCTTCATCTGGGCGAACTGCTCCGCCTTGAACATGTATTTGGTGGCCGGTGTTTCCGGAACGTGCAGGCTGACCACGTCAGAGATGTTCAGCAGCTCCTGCAGGGTGCCCACCTGGGTCGCGTTGCCGATCGACAGCTTCGAAACCACATCATAAAAGTAGACATCCATGCCCAGCCCCTCGGCCAGCACGCTGAACTGGGTGCCGATGTTGCCGTAGCCGATGATGCCCAGCTTTTTGCCACGGATTTCGTAGCTGTTCTTGGCGGACTTCAGCCACTCACCACGGTGCGCCATGGCGTTTTTCTCCGGCACGCCACGCAGCAGGAGAATCGCTTGTGCCAGCACCAGTTCTGCCACACTGCGGGTGTTTGAGAAGGGCGCATTGAACACCGCAACGCCACGGCGGGTCGCGGCCTGCAGATCCACCTGGTTGGTGCCGATACAGAAACAGCCCACGGCCACCAGTTTCCTGGCGGCATCAAATACTTTCTCGGTCAGCTGGGTGCGCGAGCGGATCCCGACGAAGTGCGCATCGGCAATCTTCTCAATCAGGTCTTCCTCGGCCAGCGAGTGAGTCAGATACTCGATGTTGGTATAGCCTGCGGCATTCAGGGTATCAATAGCAGATTGATGCACGCCTTCCAGCAGCAGGATCCGGATTTTGCTCTTTTCGAGAGACGTATTTGACATGGGCTTGCTTCCGAACCTTTCGTCACGTGAAATGACCTGGAACCAGTGATCGTCAGGCTGGCTCACAGAACAGGGGCGGTATGATACCATAAACGCAGATTTTCACAGCGCGTCGGATTGCCTGAATTAACTGTTTGGCGATTGCCCAGCGATCAGGCTCGAAATGACCGGCCGTCGAACCCTTACGAGACCTTTAGCCTCATGAATTCTGAACAGATTATCGACTCTCTCAGAGATCTGATTGCCACCGGCGATGCCCAGGGCAAGGTGCTGACCGACCCCGCGGACCTGGAAAACTACGGCAAGGACTGGACTAAAATCTATCCGCCGAAGCCGCTGGCCATTGTGTTGCCGAAAACCACCGAGCAGGTGCAGGCGCTGGTTCGGTTTGCCAACGACAATCAGGTCGCCCTGGTGCCGTCTGGCGGTCGCACAGGCCTGAGTGCCGGCGCGGTGGCCGCCAACGGCGAAGTGGTGGTGGCGTTCGATAACATGAACCAGATTCTGGATTTCAGCGCCAGCGACCGCACAGTCAAATGCCAGGCCGGCGTGGTGACGGAGCAGCTGCAAACCTTCGCGGAAGAGAACGGTCTCTATTACCCGGTAGACTTTGCCTCCGCCGGCTCCAGCCAGCTGGGTGGCAATTTGTCCACCAACGCCGGTGGTATCAAGGTTATCCGCTACGGTATGAGCCGGGACTGGGTGGCCGGCCTGAAAGTGGTGACCGGCAAGGGCGACGCGCTGGATCTCAACAAAGATCTGGAGAAGAACAACACCGGTTACGATCTGCGGCACCTGTTTATCGGGGCCGAGGGCACCCTGGGCTTCATCACCGAAGCCACCATGAAGCTTGCCCGCAAGCCGGACAACCTGACCGTACTGGTGCTGGGCCTGAACGATCTGACCAACACCATGGATGTGTTGCAGACCTTCCAGAAGCAGATTGATCTGACCGCCTACGAGTTCTTCTCCCATCAGGCCATGGGCCATGTGCTGGCCCACGGTCAGGTGCAGGCGCCGTTCGAAACCGAAGCGCCGTATTACGCCTTGCTGGAATTCGAGGCGGTGTCCGACCAAGTGATGGACGACGCCATGAGCCTGTTTGAGCAGTGTGTGGAGAACGGCTGGGTGCTGGATGGCGTGATCAGCCAGAGCGAGACTCAGGCCCAGAATCTGTGGCAGCTGCGTGAGCGGATTTCCGAATCCATCGCGCCGCGCACGCCCTACAAGAACGACATCTCTGTGGTGGTGTCCAAAGTGCCCGGTTTCCTGCAGGAAATCGACGCGGTAGTGACCGAGCATTATCCGGATTTCGAGATCATCTGGTTCGGTCATATCGGCGATGGCAACCTGCACCTGAATATCCTCAAACCGGAAGACATGGCAAAAGAAGACTTCTTCGAGAAGTGCCAGCAGGTCAACAAGTGGGTATTCGAGATCGTCGAGCGCTACCAGGGCAGTGTGTCCGCCGAGCACGGCGTGGGCATGACCAAGAAGCCCTACCTGCAATACACCCGCAGTGAGGCCGAGATTGCCTATCTGCGCGGTATCAAGCAGGTGTTCGACCCCAACAGTGTGATGAACCCGGGCAAGATCTTCGACTGATGCAGGATCACATCGTGGTACTGACCGGCGCTGGTATCAGTGCCGAAAGCGGGCTCTCTACCTTCCGTGATAACGGGGGGCTGTGGGAGCAGCACAGTGTGTACGACGTGGCCACGCCGGAAGCCTTTGCCCGCAATCAGGAGCTGGTGCTGCGTTTCTACAATGAACGCCGCCGCCAGCTTCAATCTGCACTGCCGAACCGGGCCCACCGGCTGCTGGCCGAGCTGGAACAGCGCTATCGCGTTACCGTGGTCACCCAGAACGTAGATGATCTGCATGAGCGCGGCGGCTCCTCCAGCGTGATCCATCTGCACGGTGAGCTCACCAAGGCCCGCAGTTCCCGCTTTCCTGAGCTGGTGTATGACATCGGCTATCGCGATATCAGCATGGGGGACACCTGCGATCAGGGCGCCCAGCTTCGCCCTCACATTGTCTGGTTCGGCGAGGAAGTTCCGATGCTGGAAAAGGCGGCGGAGGTCGTCCGTACCGCCGACCACCTGCTGATCGTGGGGACCTCGCTACAGGTGTATCCCGCTGCTGGCCTGGTATACGAAACCGATTTCGACGTACCTATCACTGTGATTGATCCAGGCGAACCCGCCTCTGTGTCCCGTGCCCGGATTATCCGCGAAGGCGCCTGCGAGGGCGTCGCCGAATGGATGGCCGCACTGGGCTGACCGTTAGCAATCGCAGCGTTAGCCTTTGGAAGTTTGCTGCAGGTATTTCTCCAACTCGTTGCGGAAGGCCGCCTGCACACCGAGACGTTTCAGCATCCAGTAGTGCCCGGCGATCATCCGGTCAATAAAGATACTTTCCACCGGCGGCTTGAAATAGTCCAGGTACTTGAACACCGTGGTTGTTTTGGCGGCTACCCGTTGGTGGATGTCCGATTCGGCAAAATCGTAGGGCTCGTCCTGATCGAACGGCACGATGAGGATGTCCCGCCACATGGCGTAGTACGCCTCATCCACCGCTGGCTGCGATTCGACCCGCGCGCCCAGGTCGATCAGGTGTCGATCCAGCGCTGCGTAATCTTCTGCCAGTGCCGATACCAGTGTCTTGCGGTAGGCCTCGACAATTTCCGGTTTGAGTTTCTTCACGCAGCCGAAGTCATACAGAATTACGGAGCCGTCCGGGCGATAGGCAAAATTACCGGCATGGGGATCGCCGTGGATGCACTGAAACCCGAACAGCTGGTCCGCCATCATGGTGAAAATCCGGTGGCCGATCAGGTTGATCGTGTCCTGGCTGTACTTGCTGGGTGTGATGGCGCTGATGTGATCGCCCTCGACCAGTTCCATGGTCAGTACCCGCCGTGATGAGTGGCTGTCGAACACCTGCGGGATGATGATCCAGTCGTCCTTGGCGTGGAACCGGCGGAACGCCTCCAGGTTGCGGGCCTCGTTTTCGTAGTCCAGCTCCTCTTTCAGACGCACGCGGATTTCGCCAAACAGCTGGTCCACATGTTCTTTCGGCATCTTCAGCAAACCGCCAAGCTTGAGCGCCAGGCGAAGCTGCTTCAGGTCGCTGTCACAGGATTCATCGACCCCCGGGTACTGAACCTTGACGATCACATCGGTGCCATCACGCAGTCGGGCCCGGTGAACCTGGCCGATGGATGCGGCGGCGTAGGGCGTTTCCTGGAGGTACTCGAACAGGTCGGAGACCGGTTGGCCCAGCTCAGACTCCACCTGCGCGACAATGACCTCGAACGGCATCGGCGGCGCTTCTTTCTGCAGTCTCTGCAGGGCGTCAGAGAATTCCTTGGGCAGGAAATCCTGGGTCTGCGAGGCGATCTGCCCCACTTTCATCACGGCGCCTTTGAGTTCACCCAGGGTATCGGCAATCTGGTCCGCCATACGGGTATAACTCTCGGTGCGGGCACCCTCGTTGTCCTCCTCACTGCGAAACAGCCTGCGCGCCCGTTGCCCGGCGTACTGCCCGGCCACGGAGGCGGTCATGCCTGCGAGCTTGAAGAATCGTCCACTGCGTGAAGTAACCGGTTTCTTTGCCATGCCTGATATACGTCCTGACGGGCGGTTGGACCAGAGTACAGGAACCGGCGTCAGAGCACAGTGGTCTCGACAAACAGCACGTCGTCCAGTTCCAGCGAGAGCGTCTGGCCTGAGACCAGTGGGCCTACGCCTTTTGGCGTGCCGGTGAGCACCACATCGCCCGGTAACAGCGTGAACTGGCTGCTCATGTGAGCAATCAACGGCACAATGGCGTTCAGCATCTCGCGGGTATCGCCGGTCTGCTGGCGCTGGCCATCGATGTCCAGGGTAAAGGTGAGGTGATCCCTGCGGAGCTTGTCGACACTGACAAACGGCGACAGTGGGCAGGCGCCGTCAAAAGCTTTGGCCCGTTCCCAGGGATGGCCTTTTTCTTTCAGCTTGCTCTGGACGTCCCTCAGCGTCAGATCCAGCGCCAGACCATAGCCGAGAATGGCCGCCTCCGCCTCGGTGGCCGAGGCATTGGCCAGTGGCCGGCCAATCAATACCGCCAGTTCGGTCTCGAAGTGAACGTCGCCTCGATCCCGGGGGAAATCCAGCGGCCGAGTGATGTGCACCGCCGCGGTGGACGGTTTGATAAACAACAACGGCTCGTCCGGAACCGGATTGTTCAGTTCCCGGGCGTGTTCCGCGTAATTGCGGCCAATACAGACAATCTTGCCAAGGGGCAGATGAACGGGGGTGCCGTCCTTCCAGTGGTGTTGATAGTCGGGCATGACCGCCTCCTGATTGCGCTTGGTGTTACTCGCCCTCGAACGAACACACAATATAGACCGCCAGCCCTTCGTCCTGCAGCTTGCGGGAACCGCCCAGATCCGGCAGATCGATCATCGCGGCTACTTCCACAATCTCCGCGCCAATACGGCGGATCAGCCGCGAGGCGGCCAGCATGGTGCCACCGGTGGCAATCAGATCGTCCACCAGCACGATCTTGTCGCCGGGCTTGAAGGCGTCTTTGTGGAGCTCGACGGACGCGGTGCCGTACTCCAGCTCGTAATCTTCCACCAGCGTGTCAAACGGCAGCTTGCCTTTCTTGCGCACCAGCACCAGCGAGGCGTTGAGCTCATAGGCCAGCGCCGAGCCGATGATGAAGCCGCGGGCGTCCACGGCGGCCACAGCGTCGATGGCCTGGCCGTGGTAACGGTGCACAAAGGCATCGATCAGTTTGCGAAACGCCGTGCGGTCCTGCAGAACCGTCGTGATGTCACGAAACGCTACGCCGGGCTTGGGCCAGTCGGGCACGGTGCGGATGGCTTTCTTGATGCTCTCTGAGAAGTAATCCATAAGTCGTCCGATATGCGCTGGAGGCAGCTTACGCCGCGTCCAGGAACATGAATTTCAACACGAATATGACAGCAATAATCACCACGCTGATGTTCAATTGAGACCAGCGGCCGGCGAGTGCCTTCAGTACGGCGTAGGTAATGAAGCCCAGGGCAATGCCGTTGGCGATGGAAAAGGTCAGCGGCATCATCAGCGCGGTCACCACGGCCGGGGCGGCATCGGTAACATCGTCCCAGTCGATCAGCTTGAGCCCGGAGGTCATCAGCACGGCGACAAACAGCAATGCCGGTGCGGTGGCGTAGGGGGGAATCACGCTGGCGATGGGCGACAGGAACAGGCACGCCAGGAACAGCGCGGCAACCACCACCGCGGTCAGCCCGGTGCGACCACCGGCAGAAATGCCGGCGGTGGATTCAATGTAGCTGGTGGTGGTGGACGTGCCCATGGCTGCACCGGACATGGTGGCCACGGAATCAGACATTAGCGCGCGGCCAAGTCGGGGCAGTTTGCCGTCCTTGTCCAGCAGCCCGCCGCGCTGGGCGGCGCCGATCAGGGTGCCGGACGTGTCGAACAGGTCCACGAACAGGAACGCGAAGATCACGCTGATCATGCCCACGTTGAAGGCGCCGGCCAGATCCAGCTGCATGAAGGTCGGTGCCATGCTGGGTGGGGCGGACACAAAGCCGTTGTACTCCACCAGGCCCAGCATCATTGCGATCACGGTAACGGCAATGATGCCGATCATCACGGCGCCGGTGACCTGGCGAAACGCCAGGGCACAGATCAGCGCAAATCCACCGAAGAACAGCAGTGCCTCGGGAACTCTGACGTCCCCCATGCCGACCAGTGTGGCGGGGTTATCCACCACCACGCCGGCATTCTTGAAGGCGATCAGCGCCAGAAAGAAGCCGATACCGGCGGAAATGCCGAAACGCAGGGACAGTGGAATGCTGTTGATGATCCACTCCCGGACCTTGAAAATGCTCAGCAGGAAAAACAGGAAACCGGAGATGAACACCGCACCGAGGGCCACCTGCCAGCTGTAGCCCATGCTGCCGACCACGGTGAATGAGAAAAACGCGTTAAGGCCCATGCCCGGGGCCAGGGCAATCGGGTAGTTGGCCCACAGGCCCATGATCAGGGTGCCAATGACGGCCGCGAGACAGGTGGCCACAAACACCGCACCGTAATCCATGCCCGCTGCCTGAAGCATGCCCGGGTTGACCACGATGATGTAGGCCATGGTCAGGAAGGTGGTTATGCCAGCCACCACTTCTCTTTGAACGTTGGTGCCATGGGCTTTTAACTGAAATAGTCGCTCAAGCATGACGGGTGTCTGCCTCACTGCGTGCTGGGTAGGGTTACGGTTCGGAACTGGATCGGTGAAACTGAATTGGGTGAAAAAACGGCAATGTTACCGGCTGAAACGGCTCAGGCCAAGGGATGATTTCCGGTTCATCCTGTCGGTTCGTGCTCAATGCTGTTGATGGGCGTCCCGCTGCAGGCGGATATCAAAACGGACGGCAAGCATCCGGACAAACACGATAAACAGCAGGCCAACCGTCAGGGCGATGGTTTCACTTTCCAACAACCACTGACACACGAAATAGAGCCAGCAACCGGCAAAGGAAATCGAGGCGTAGATCTGGTCCTTGCGGAAAATGTAGGGCACCTCGTTACACAGGGTGTCCCGTAATAAGCCACCGAAGGTGCCGGTCATCACCCCGAGGAGGGAGGCGATGAACCAGGAGTGCCCGAGATCCAGAGCCAGCTGCGCGCCCAGTATCGAGAAAATGCCCAGCCCGATGGCATCGGGGAACACAATCCCGGACTCACGAATCCGCTCCGCCCGGCGCCAATAGCTGAACACGATTGCGATGGCGAGAATCAGGATCGGCTGCTCCTGGTGCTTGATCCAGTACAGTGGGTGATTGTCCATCATCAGGTCCCGCAGGGTACCGCCACCCAGTGCGGTAATGAACCCGATGGTAAACACGCCCACAGGATCCATATTCTTGGAGCGGGCAACAATCATTCCTGAAACAGCAAATGCAACGATGCCAATCATTTCAAGAAGATAGATTATGTCGAACATAGCAGACCCTGAAAGGCGGGAAACAGTGGCGGACCGGCCGGTTTGAGTGCGCGAAGGATAGCTTAAATCGCCGGTGGATTCACCCCCGGCTCTCGGTCCGGGGTGATCCCCGAGCCGGTTGCAAACGTATTTCAGGTTCACCTTACCGATTGCCAGCAGTACGGAGTCCTACATGGCATTGATGCGCTTGGCCTACGCCAGTGAAGCCACATTCGAAGCCCAACCTGTGGAAAAAGGGGTTGAGCCCCACGTTGCGCGAATCCTGATGGCCTCCCGGCGTAACAACGGTAAAAGTCAGTTGGTGGGCGGTCTTTATTACGGCGACGATCATTTCTTTCAGTATCTGGAGGGTGAAGAAGAAGCGCTCCGGCGGACCTACGAGCGTATCGCTTGCGATGACCGGCACCGCAACGTGCGCACGCTTCTCGAGGAGCCTCTGGCCGAACACACCTTCACCAACTGGTCGATGAAATACGTGCCCACGTCGGCCGATGTCCGACGCCTCCTGGGAAAGCATGGCATGCAGCGTTTCAACCCGACCGACTTCTCACGGGAGCAGTGCGAAGAGATGATCGGGCTGATCCGCCGGTCGAGCCAGGATCAGAAGCTGGTCAACCACGATGGGCCGGTCCGGACAGAGGCGACACCCGGGGCACTCTCGCCGGTCATTCGTACCGGACTGATTGTTGCGGCCGTCTGCCTGATCGGTGCTTTGGCATTCACCGCCACGCTGCTGTGACGGTGCTTCCCTATAAGCGTTGCTAATGCGGTGAGATAAGAGATCTTTATTTGCTTCATGCAGTGACTCTGTTTAGCTTGATGGGCATAAGACAAGGTATTCCCCTATGCCTACAACCATGGAGTCATTGAATGAAAGCCATCCTCTGCAAGGAGTACGGTCCGGCTGACAAGCTGGTGATCGAAGACATCGAGAGCCCTGTGGTCAAGGGCTATGGTGTCAAAATCCGCGTCAAAGCTGCGGGCCTTAACTTCCCCGACACCCTGATCATCGAGAACAAATACCAGCTCAAGCCGGCACTGCCGTTTTCACCCGGCGGTGAAATGGCCGGTGAAGTCCTTGAAGTGGGTGAGAAGGTGACTCGCTTCAAGCCTGGTGACAGGGTGGCTGGACTCACCGGCTACGGCGCCTTCGCCGAAGAAATCGTCGCGCCGGAGCAGAACCTGCTGCCGATACCCGACGCCATGCCGGATGAAAAGGCCGCCGCGTTCTCCATGGTCTACGGCACCTCCTACTATGCCCTGAAACAGCGCGCCAACATCCAGCCCGGAGAAACTCTGCTGGTGCTTGGTGCCAGCGGCGGTGTGGGTCTGGCCACGGTCGAGCTGGGCAAGGCCATGGGCGCCCATGTGATTGCCGCGGCCAGTTCCGCGGAAAAGCTGGCGGTCGCGAAAGCCGCGGGCGCTGACGACCTGATCAACTACACCGAAGACCCCCTGAAAGAGGCGGTGAAGAAGCTGACCAAGAGCAAGGGCGTAGATGTGATCTACGATCCGGTTGGCGGCGAATTCACCGAGCAGGCCCTGCGCGCCATGGCCTGGAACGGCCGCCACCTGATCATCGGTTTCGCTGCCGGCGACATCCCCAAGATTCCCGCCAACCTGACGCTGCTCAAGGGCTGTTCCGTGGTCGGCGTGTTCTGGGGCAGCTTTACCCAGCGCGAGCCGCAGGCCAGCGCCCAGAACATGATGGAGCTGATGAAGCTTTACGCCGAGGGCAAAATCGATCCGAAGATCAGCGAAGTGTTCGAATTCGAGGACTATGCCAAGGCTCTGGGTGCACTGACCGAACGCCGTGCTACCGGGAAGGTGGTGCTCAAGGTCGGCTAGGGTCAAAGCTTGGGAGTTCGGTTATCGTAGCCTGCTTGATGTGGTGGTGACGCCATGTCGGGCAGGCCTGCCCGACACGGCTCATCAGCCTCTCAGATAGATCCAAAGCTCAGAGGCATGGGTTCATTCAAAGTCAGAAACTAACCTTCCCGTCGTCAATCTCCGATACCAGCTTCTTATCGAGCTTGGTGTATCCATCGGTGCGTGGCAGCCGGGCATACACCTCCTCACCGGTTTTGCCGAGGGAATAGCCGGCTTTCTGGATATCCACTTTACGGTACTTGAACGTACCGGTTTTCTCGATGGCCTTGGTCACGCGGACAAACACTGGAATGGCGTAAGCCGGCAGGTTCTCCTTCAGGTAGGCGAACAGCTTGTTGATGTCGAATTCGCTGCCGTTGCTCTGGGGCACCAGCGTCACCATGCCGGCCTTGCCGTTGGTTTTTGGGATTTCCACGCCGTAGACGATGGCCTCTTCCACCATGCCGGAGCCGTCGAGAATGTTTTCCACCTCGGTGGTTGAGACGTTCTCGCCTTTCCAGCGGAAGGTATCCCCCATGCGGTCCACGAACTGCAGGTGGCCGCAGCCAATCTCCTTGAGCACGTCGCCGGTGTTGAACCAGGCATCGCCTTTCTTGAAGGCGTCGCGGAGGATGGATTTCTCGGTGGCGTCTTTCTGGGTATAACCCTCGAACGACCATTTCTTGGTGATCTCGCCGATCAGCAGGCCGGGCTCGCCCTTGCGGACGGTTTCCATGTAGCCCTTCTTGTTGCGGATCGGATCGCGGGTGCCTTCGTGGAATTTGACCAGCTTGTAGGGGGCGGTAGAGAAGCCGACCGTGTTGTCCATGTTGAAGAAGTTGGAGAAGCCGATGTTGCCCTCACTGGAGGCATAGAGCTCCGCCACGGTTTCGATGCCGAAACGTTGCTTGAACTCCTTCCAGATGGACGGCCGCAAGCCGTTGCCGATCATCTTGGTCAGGTTGTGGTTACGGTCTTGCTCGCTCGCCGGCTGGTTCAGCAGGTAACGGCAGAGTTCGCCCACGTAGCCGAAGGTGGTGGCCTTGTAGCGGCGTACATCGTCCCAGAAGGCGCTGGCGGAGAACTTGCGGCGCAGTGCGATGGACGAACCTCCGGCCAGCACTGAGCCCCAGCACACCAGCAGGGCGGTACCGTGGTACAACGGCAGCGTGCAGTACAGTACATCTTCCGGCTCCATGGCCAGCGACATCAACCCGAAGCCGCCGTACGCTTTCACGAACTTGCGATGGCTGCCGGGCGCGGCCTTGGGCAAGCCGGTGGTGCCGGAGGTGAACAGGTAGATGGCGGTGTCACCCATTCTGGGCGGGTTGCTCAGCACCGGGTTGGTGCCACTGTAGGCGCTCACTTTTTCCGCCATGTTGACGTAGCCTTCCGGCGCGTCGCCGAACATGCTCTGGGTATTGGCGTCCGCCAGGTACAGAAAGGGGGTGCCATGGCGGGTCTGCAGGTCGTCTCTCACCGCATCAAACGGCTCGATCAGTTCCTCGCCGACCACCACCATGCGCGGTTTGATCAGGTTGACGCTGTGTTCCAGCACCTTGCCTTTCTGGGAGGTGTTGAGCATGGCGCAGGAAACGCCAATCTTGGCAGCGCCGGCGACCACGGCCAGCAACTCCGGTCGGTTTTCCAGGAAGACGGCAATGGCATCACCCTTGACCAGCCCCTGGGCCAACAGAAAATTGGCGATTCGGTTGGCCCAGTTATTGAATTCGGACCAGCTAATGCTACGGTCTTCGTAGGCGATGGCCGGGCGGGACGGGTATTTCTCGGCGTTACGCTCCACCAGAACGCCGAGGGTCAGCTCCTTCTTCTCGTTCTTGACCGAGTAGTAATAGTAGCCCTTGGCGATGGCCGGGAAGCGGCGAACGATGCCGGGAATGCTGCGGACGATGTCACGGGCTGAAACGTTGTCTTGACTCATGGTGCTTTCCGTAAGGGTGTTGAATTGTGGTCTTGTTATCGCCCCGGGACACCATCCGCCGCCGGGGCTAATCCAGGAACAGATCCGGTAGCAGCGGCTTGTCGCCGTCTGCGTAACGGTACTGTTCGAAATCGGTCACGCCGCCTTCTCTCAGGACGTCTTCGTCGATCAGCGCCTGTCCGGTCAGGCTGGTGCCGGGCCGGTTGAGAATACTGACGGCGGCATCGGCCATGATCTCGGGCTTGCGACCCTGGGCCATCATCTGCGGGCCACCCACTTCAAACTCAATGGCGGCCGTGGCAATCAGGGTTTTCGGCCACAGACAGTTAACGGCAATGTCGTAACGCCTGAATTCCTCTGCCATCCCCATGCTGAGCATAGTCATGGCGTACTTGGTCGTCGTGTAAGGTCCGTACTGGGCGAACCATTTGGTGTCCAGATTCAACGGCGGTGAAAGGCTCAGAATGTGAGCGTTGTTCGACGCCTTCAGCCAGGGCAGTGCTGCCTGACTGCAAAGAAATACCGCACGGGCGTTGACCTGGTGCATCAGGTCATAACGGCTGGCCTTGAGGTTCTCCACGCCGGTCAGACGAATCGCGCCAGCGTTATTGACCAGTACGTCGATGCCGCCAAAATGCTCGGCCGCCTCGTTCACCCGCTGCCGCACCAGTTCCTCATCGCGAACGTCCAGCACCAGCGGCAGCGCCTGCCCGCCGGCGGCACGAATTTCCTCAGCCACACTGTGAATAGTGCCGGGCAGTTTCGGGTGCGGGGTGTCGGATTTGGCTCCGATCACCACGTTTGCCCCCTGTCGTGCGCAGGCGAGGGCAATGGCGCGGCCAATGCCCCGGCTGCCGCCGGTGATGAACACGGTTCGTCTGTTCAGGCTGCTCATGCGCTGGCCTCCTGTTCGGCCGCCTCGCCTGCGGCGATGTTCACCAGCAACTGGCTGCGTTTGACCTGATCACCATTGCTGACCAGCACCTCGCCGACCACACCGTCGCGATCAGCCTTGACCGGATGCTCCATTTTCATGGCCTCCAGTATAACCAGTGTCTGGCCTTGCTGGACGGTTTCTCCGGGCGCCACCAGCACATCGATAATGGCGCCATCCATGGAGGCCTGAATCTTGCCGCTGCCGGCGCCATTAGCGCCTGCCGCCGGCTGGTGGGTCACATCCCGCACCGCCCAGGCTTGCCCGAACGCCTGCAAATATAGGGAATCGCCTTCGCGGTGATATTGGCAACGGTGACGTACGCCGTTGTCGATGATGCATAACAGGCCATCGCCAAGGCTTTCCAGGACGAGTTGGTGGTGACTGTCGCCTTGGCTGACAGACACGGTATGGCCGGTCTTGCGAACCAGAAGTTCCGCAGTTCCGTCGCCGGTGTCCAGCTTCATCGGGGTCATAGTGGACGGGGCATTGCTCCAGCCGCTCTGGCCCGAAATGCCATGATCGAGCACGCAGGCGGCCAGAGCCAGTTCGCGGGTGCCGGGGGAAAAGGGCGCCAATGATGGATCGTCACGGAAGGCCTGCTGCAGGAATGCCGTGGTAGCTCCGCCCGCGCCGAAGGTGTCGTTGGCGATGATGCGGCTGAGGAAATAACGGTTGGTGGTCACCCCGAACACGGTGGTGTCTTCCAGCGCCCTGATCAGCCGGCGGCGGGCCTCGTCACGGTTCTGGCCCCAGGCAATGACTTTGGCCAGCATGGGATCATAATGCGGCGTGATGGTGTCGCCGGAGCGCACGCCGGTGTCGTACCGAAGGCCTTCGCCCAGTGCCGGCTGGAAGGAGTACAGTGGGCCGGTCTGCGGGGTGAACTCGTGTGCCGGATCCTCCGCGTACAGGCGCACCTCGATGGCGTGGCCATTGAGCTGGATATCCTGCTGTTGCAGAGGCAGAGGCTGTCCTTCCGCGACGGCCAATTGCCACGCCACCAGATCCTGTCCGGTGATCAATTCGGTGACCGGATGTTCTACCTGCAGGCGGGTGTTCATTTCCAGGAAGTAGAAGTTGCGATCCTTGCCCACCAGGAACTCGACGGTGCCGGCGCCCTCGTAGGAGCAGGCCAGCGCGGCTTTCACGGCCGCTTCGCCCATGGCCTGGCGCAGTTCCGGCGTGACAAACGGGGAGGGTGCTTCTTCCACCACTTTCTGGTGGCGCCGCTGCACCGAGCAGTCCCGTTCGCCGAGGTAGACGGCGTTGCCGTGGCGGTCGGCAAAGACCTGGATTTCCACGTGGCGGGGTTCGATTACGGCTTTTTCGAGGATCAGTTCGCCGTCACCGAAGGCCTGTTTGGCTTCGGAACGGGCACGTTTGATGTTGTCTGCCAGTTCGCCTTCTTCCTGCACCAGACGCATGCCGCGGCCACCGCCACCGGCGGACGCCTTGATCATCAACGGGTAGCCGATGTCAGCCGCGGCGCTGATGAGTTCATTATCGCTGGCGGTGTTACCTTCGACAGGGCCTTCGTAGCCGGGAACCACGGGAACGCCGGCCTGCTGCATGGCGATCTTGGAGCGGCGTTTGCTACCCATCAGTTCGATGGCGCTGGCCGGTGGCCCGACGAAGACCAGGCCCGCGTTTTTGCAGGCGTTGGCGAAGCCCGCGTTCTCGGAGAGGAAGCCGTAGCCGGGATGGATGCAGTCGGCGCCGGTTTTGGTGGCGGCCTCGAGGATGGCGTCCACATTCAGGTAGGAAGCGCCCACCTGAGCCGGGCCGACACAAACGGCCTCGTCGGCCACGTGCACGTGCAGTGCACGGGCGTCAGCTTCGGAGTAGATCGCTACGGTGCGGTATCCCAGGGCTTTGGCAGTGCGGATGACCCGGACGGCTATTTCGCCTCTGTTGGCTATCAGGAGCTTCTTTAGCATGGTGCTCTTCTCTTTGTTTTGGTGCCTGTCCGCGCCTGTGTGTGGGAGGCTTTCCAGAAAACCGCTACAAGCACATCCGTGTGCGCTTCTCTCCGGCCATCCATGGCCTCCGAAATTTTCTGGAAAGCCTCCCGCACACACGCGCTCCCGCTATCAATCAGCGTCGCCGGCCCACTTTGGCGGACGTTTTTGCATGAACGCCATGGTGCCCTCAGAGCCTTCATCACTCCGGATCGCGGCGGCGAATTTTTCGGCAGCGCTGTCCAGCAGGCCATCCATGGATTCATGACCGACGCGGTGGAGCAACGCCTTGGTTTCCGCGGTGGCCTTTGGTGCGCACAGGCGGACACGCTCAAGAGCCTGGCCCAGCATGTCTTCGATCTGCTCCTCCGACGGGGCAACCTGGTGAACAATGCCCAGAGCACAGGCCTCGTCG
Organism: Marinobacter goseongensis; assembly: GCF_023156235.1. Lineage (GTDB taxonomy): Bacteria > Pseudomonadota > Gammaproteobacteria > Pseudomonadales > Oleiphilaceae > Marinobacter > Marinobacter goseongensis. The sequence goes on from NZ_JAKZAI010000007.1 coordinate 36,801, forward strand.
GCACCGATCCTCAGACCGAGCAACGCCAGCCGGCGGGCTTGGGTCAGGCCGATGCGTTCAACCACAAACGGCGCGATCTGCGCCGGGATAACCCCGAGGGAGGTTTCAGGCATGCCGAATTTGGCGGTGGGGCCAGCGATGGCGACGTCCGATACGCAGGCCAGTCCGAAACCCCCGCCCATGACTGCACCTTCGGTGATGGCGATGACGACCTTGGAGGATTCGTTGACCTGCTGGATCATCTGGCCGAACGCCCGGTTCAGGCGGTAGAACGGATCGGCCTCGCCACTGGCGGCTTTCTGCCCCCGCGCTCCGGCCATATCTTTGATGTCACCGCCGGCGCAAAAATGGCCCCCGGCGCCGCGGATGACCACGGCGCGGATGCTGAGGTCGGTTTCAACTTGCGTGAACAGTGCGGACAGTTCCGCCACCATTTCCAGGCTCATGGCGTTGCGTGCGTCCGGGCGGTTGATGGTGACGTGCAGGGCGGGGCCCTGCTTTTCCAGACGCAGTGTTTCGCAGTGTGGTAGCTGGCTCATATCAAGACTCCACCTGATCAGTCCTTGCGCTTGCCCGGCAGGGTTCCCATCATCTTGCAGATGATGCCCAACATGATTTCGTCGGCGCCGCCGCCGATGGACACCAGCCGCACATCCCGGAACGCGCGTGACAGCGGGTTGTCCCACATGTAGCCCATACCGCCCCAATACTGCAGGCAGCTGTCGGTTACTTCGCGACCGAGGCGTCCGGCTTTGAGCTTGGCCATGGACGCCAGGCGGGTTACGTCTTTGCCCTCAATGTGCAATTCACAGGCCTGATAGGTGAGGGCGCGCAGGGCCTCGACTTCGGTTTGCAGCTCGGCCAGGCGGAAGTGAATTACCTGGTTGTTGATCAGCGGCTGGCCGAAAGTCTTGCGCTCGCGGCAGTAATCGATGGTCATGTTGATGCAGTTCTCCAGCGCCTTGATCACGTTGGCGGCACCCCACAGGCGCTCCTCCTGGAACTGCAGCATCTGCATCATGAAGCCGGTGCCTTCGGCGCCGATGCGGTTGCTCTGGGGCACGCGCACGTCGTCAAAGAAAATCTGGGCGGTTTCGGATGAGCGCATGCCCAACTTGTTCAGGTGCGGGCTGAAGGAAATGCCCGGAGTTTTCATGGGCACGATGATCAGCGATTTGTTCTTATGGGGCTTGTCGTCGGACGTGTTGGCCAGCAGGCAGATGAAGTCGGCCTTCGGGCTGTTGGTGATCCACATCTTGGAGCCGTTGATGATGTAGTCGTCGCCGTCTTTTTTGGCGGTGGTTTTCATGCCGGCAACGTCGGAGCCTGCCCCCACTTCGCTCACACCGATACAGCCGACCATGTCGCCGGCGATGGCGGGTGCCAGGAAGTCCCGTTTGAGTTCATGGGATCCGAAACGGGCGATGGCAGGAGTGCACATGTCGGTCTGCACGCCCACCGCCAGCGGTACACCGCCGCAGTGGGCCATGCCCAGTTCTTCCGCAACGACCAGGTTGTAGCTGTAATCCAGCCCCATGCCGCCATACTCTTCCGGCTTCTGTACACCGAGCAGGCCGAGGTTGCCGAGTTTCTTGAACAGGTCATGAATCGGGAACTCGCCGGCTTCTTCCCAGGCGTCGCAATGGGGGTTAATTTCCTTCTCCACGAAGTCGCGGACGGTTTTTCTCAGGGCTTCGTGTTCGGCTGTGAATTTCATGTTCTTGTTCTCCTACTGATGATCGAGTTCGTGCCTGCTTGTGTCGATGCAGGTCCTCAAGCTTGGGTGGCGGGTGTGGAGGACCGATTCCAGAAAGCCAGAATCAAAGCCGAGCCACCCCAAATGTATTAGGCCGCAACTGCCGCGTCTCGGCTTCCCGGCACACGTCCAGAACCAAAGCTACGACCCGCCGCGTGTCCCGCGGGTCGATCAGGCCGTCGTCCCAGAGCCGGGCAGTGCCGAACAGGGCCGTGGAGCCGTCCTCCAGTTTCTTGGCCGTGGCCTGCTCCAGAAAATCGAGGGTCTTCGGATCCGGCTCCATGCCGCTGCGGCGCTGTTTGTCCTCCGCCACGATGCGCATCACTTTGCCGGCCTGGGCCGGACCCATGACGGCGGTGCGGCTGTTGGGCCAGGCGAAGATGAATCGCGGATCCAGACCGCGACCACACATCGCGTAGTTACCTGCACCATAGGAACCGCCGATCACAATTGCGACCTTTGGCACCCTGCAATTGGCCACGGCCTGAATCATTTTCGAGCCGTGTTTGATGATGCCGTTCTGTTCCGAGTGCGTGCCCACCATGAAACCGGTGGTGTTGTGCAGGAACAGCAGAGGGGTTCCAGCCTGGTCACATAGCTGGATGAACTGCGCCGCTTTGGCGGAGCCGGCCGGGGTGATCGGGCCGTTGTTGCCGATAATGCCAACGGAATGACCCTCGATGCGGATGGTGCCGCACACAGTCTGGTCGTCGAATTCGTTCTTGAAGTCCATGAACTTCGAACCGTCGGCGATGCGCGCCAGAATCTCGCGCACGTCATAGGGCTTTTTGGAATCTGCCGGGATCGCGCCCAGCAGCTCCTCCGCCGGATGCAGTGGCTCTTCCCACTGCAGTTCCCGTTTCGGTGGCAGCTGTTCGTTCCAGGGCAGGGCCTCAAGAATGTTGCGGGCCTGGCGGATGCCGTCGGCGTCGTCTTCCGCCAGGTATTCGGCGGTGCCGGCAACCTGGGCGTGCATTTCGGCGCCGCCAAGTTCCTCGTCTGTGGCCACTTCACCGGTGGCGGCTTTCAAAAGCGGTGGGCCGGCCAGAAACATCTTGGCCTGGTCGCGCACGGCGATGACGTAATCCGACAGGCCCGGCTGATAAGCACCGCCGGCGGTGGCGTTGCCGTGCACCACCGTCACCTGGGGAATGCCGGCGGCCGACATGCGGGCCTGGTTGGCAAAGCCGCGGGCGCCGAGCACGAAAATATCCGTGGCGTAATTCAGGTTGGCGCCGCCGCTCTCGGATAGCGACACCACCGGGAGTTTGTTCTCCATGGCGATCTGCTGCAGGCGCAGGGTCTTGTCCAGGCCAGCCGGGGTGATGGTGCCGCCCTTGATGGCGCTGTTGCTGGCGACCACCAGGCAGCGAATGCCACTGACATAGCCGATGCCGGCGATAATGCCGCCACCGGCCATGCTGCCGTCCTTGTCATCGTGCATCTTGTAGCCGGCCAGTGAGCAGAGTTCCAGGAATGGCGCTCCCCGGTCCAGCAGTCGGTTGATCCGGTCCCGCGGCAGCAGTTTGCGCCGCTTGGTGAACTTTTCCCGGGCCGCCTCGGCCAGATCCAGAACTTTCTGCTCCACCCCGCGGAAGGTGGTGATGTGGGCTTCCATGGCCTCAGCGTTGGCACGGAAGTCGTCCGACTGGGGGCTCACGGTGGATTCGATGACCTGCATTATGTGCTCCTCAGTCTTCGCTCAGCACTTTCGGGGTGATGGCGCGGTGGAAGCCGTTGTAGGGTTCGTTGTTCTTTGCTTTCGGCAGTGGCCACACCCGGCCGCCCTGGGAGGCGCCGCCGTCGATTCGCAGGCAGTCGCCACTGATGAAGGCTGCGCCCGGGCTTAGCAGAAAGCAGATAGCGGAGCTGACTTCCGATTCGGTGCCCATACGCTTGATGGGCACGTTGTCGCCCAGGCTGCGAATCCACTGACGCATGTGCTCGGGGTAGTTGTCCATGCCACTGGAGGCAATCCAGCCCGGGGCCACGGCGTTAACACGCACGCCGGATGCGCCCCACTCAACCGCCGCGGTCTGGGTAAAGTTGACCATGCCCGCCCGTGCTGCGCCGGAGTGGCCCATGCCGGGCATGCCGCCCCACATGTCAGCGACAATGTTGACGATGGAGCCGCCGGTTTTGGACAACGCCTGGGTGTAAGCCTCCCGCGCCATCAGGAAGCCGCCGGTCAGGTTGGTGCGCACCACGGTTTCCCAGCCTTTCTGGCTGATTCCGGTCAGCGGCGCCTGGAACTGGCCGCCGGCGTTATTCACCACGCCGTGCAACCCGCCGTGCTCGGCAATGATGGCCTTGACCGTGGCTTTGACCGACTCTTCCTCACGGATATCGCAGGCGTGGGCAGAGGCAATGCCGCCGTCTTCGATGATTTCCGCTTTCACCGCTTCGACCTTTTCCGCCTTGCGGCCGACCAGTGCCACCCGGGCACCCAGCGCGGCCAGCTCGTGGGCGGTGCAGCGACCGATGCCGGAACCACCGCCGGTGACGATAAAGGTCTGGCCCTTGAACAGGTCAGGGTGAAAAATGGATTGATAGCTCATGAACGTTGTCCTTTTTCCAGAGCGGCCCGGGTAACGGGCACAGGGAATTCCAGTAATTGCTGGGCGAAGGCCTTACCTTGCGGATCAATGCGCAGGCTGGCGACGCCACCGCCGCCAAGGCTGTGCTCCAGCAGGAAATTGAAGGCGTGGAAACCGGGCAGGGCCCACCGGGTGACTCGGCCGGTTTCAGGGTTCAGTGTGTGGGCCATCCACTCGGCCACGGCCGACTCCGTCAGTGCCGCCGCTATAAAGGGGACAAAATCCGGGTGGCGGGCAATCACGCCGATATTGCTGTGGTCGCCCTTGTCGCCACTGCGGGCCCAGGCCAGATCCACCAGGCGAACGGTGGTGTCCGTTGCCGGTGATGCCCCGGTGGGCGCCGGTTCGGCCACAGCGGCGGCATCGAAGCCACCGGCGGTGTCCACGGTGACCGTCTGTTTCTCGCCGCCCAGATCAACCGCCACGGTGACCTCGGGTTTCGGCACCAGGCAGGAGTAGAGGCGTATTTTTGGCCACACCGTGGGGCGGCCGCCGACAATGCCGGTAATGCCCGGTGCCATGCCAGTAGCGGCCTGGGCGATCTCGCGGGAGAACAACACCAGGGCCTCTTTCTTGGGGTGGGCGGTGCTGATTTTTACCACCACCTCCCGGCAATCCTGGCGCTGGCCGTGGGCGCCATAGGTGGCTTCTGTGCCCAGTAACTCAACGCTGGTTTCGGTGTAATCCGGCAGGCCGCGCTCACTGAACATACGGGAGGTTTTGGCCAGAATGGCGTCGGCGACGGCTTGCGCCTTGGCTTTGGCGTCGAGGCCGGCAAGCAGGAAAGTAACGGTGCATTTGAAGCCGTCGGGCCAGGTGCCGGACACCTTGTAGCTGTCGGTGGGCGGCAGGCCGCGGGCACCGCGTACGGTGACCTGATTCTCGCCGGTCTCGGTCAGTTCCACACCGGTGAAATCGCAGGTGACGTCCGGCAGCAGATAGGCGCGGGGGTCACCGATTTCATAGACCAGCTGCTCGGCCACTGTGCCGCGGCTGACCATTCCGCCAGTGCCGTCGGCTTTGGTCATCAGAAAGTCGCCATTGGCGCTGATTTCCGCAATGGGAAAGCCCATGTCAGCGTAGCCGTCGGCGACCTGCTGCCAGTCGGTGAAGTTGCCGCCGGTGGATTGCGCGCCGCATTCCAGAAGATGGCCAGCCAGACTGCCCTGGGCGAGTTTGTCGTAATCGCTCCAGCTCCAGCCGAATTCGTGAACCAGGGGCGCCAGTACCAATGCGCTATCTGCCACGCGGCCCGTAATGACTATGTCCGCGCCCTGTTCCAGAGCGGCTACAAGACCGGGTGCGCCCAGGTAAGCGTTGAGGCTGACCATCATCGGCGGCATCCGCTGGCCGGTGGTCATCTCGGTGATGCCCGATTCTGCCAGCGGTTTCTTTTTCATCAGCAGGTCATCGCCCAGCACCAGTGCGATATTCAGTTCCACGCCGGCCTTCTCACACAATGCCTGCAGGGCATCGCGGCAGGCCACCGGATTCACACCGCCAGCATTGGCCAGTACCCGAATGCCTTTTTCCTTGATATCACCCAGCAGCGGCGCCATCACGGTCTGAACAAAATCCCGCGCATAGCCCTGAGTGGGGTCTTTCATCTTCTGGCCGGCCATGATCGACATGGTGATTTCCGCCAGGTAGTCGGCCACCAGGTAGTCGATATTGCCTTTGTGAACGAGCTGGGCCGCTGCGGTTTCGGTGTCGCCCCAGAAGGCTGCGGAGCAGCCGATACGAACGGTTTTTTGAGAATCTGCCATGGTTGTTGCCTTGTGACCGGTGGCCGTTCAGGAGCAGAGCAAGCGTCACTGACGGAGGTTGGCTTAGGATAAAAACGACAATACCAAGCAAGCGCTTGGTTTGTAAACAGTCAAATTGCGGGTAGAATTACAAAATCGTTTCGCCGCCTGGATTAGCCCGTGACTCAAGACGCCATTCTCCGTTCCCTGATTGCAGAAAATCTGGTCTCCGATCCTGCGGGCGCCCGCGGGCGTCTGTTAAAGGAAGCGGCCCGGTTGTTCCGGGATAAAGGCTATGAGCGCACCACGGTGCGGGATCTGGCCGCAGCCGTAGGCATTCAGTCCGGCAGCCTGTTTCACCATTTCCGCACCAAGGAAGACATTCTCAAGGCGGTGATGGTGGAAACCATCCGTCTCAACACCGCGTTGATGCAGGCCGCGATGGACGCCGTGGATGCTCCCCGGGACAAGCTCCGGGCACTGATTCGTGCCGAGCTCGAATCGATCAACGGGCAGACCGGAGAGGCCATGGCGGTGCTGGTGTTTGAGTGGCGCAGCCTGTCGGAGGACGCTCAGGCCGCGGTGCTGGAGTTGCGGGACATCTATGAACAGTTGTGGCTGGATGTACTGGAGGCGGTAAAAGCCGCAGGCTATCTTCGGGCCGAACCGTTTGTGGTGCGCCGGTTGTTGACCGGTGCCCTGAGCTGGACCGTGACCTGGTATCGCCCGGATGGCGGGTTGAGTCTGGATGGCCTGACGGACCAGGTGGTCGCGATGATGGGGCTGGCGGAGTAGTCGACCCGGAACACAGTGGCAAAATGTTTCATTAATGGTACAAATGTACTGCGAATGCGCCCTTTCTGAAGTTATTGATTTTAATCAAAATAATTCCAGAAGTTTCCTATCTTGCCGGGCCATTGGCCTGATCGGCATGACCCGGTCGGCATTCGAGCCATTTTTGTGAGAGAAGAATCGCCGCATTCTTTCAGGTGTCGAAGGTGCAAGGGGTGTGTACCGACACTCCGAACTTATAAAAACAACTTAGAACACAAGGCGAATTATGATCTCTTCACTGGATAAAACCGTCGGGTGCATGGTTGCCATGCGCAACAAGCTGTTTGCCCTCGCTGCACTGGCCCTCCTGGCTGGTTGCTCGGCAAATCCCATATACACCACAACAGGCATTGTACTCTCCAACTACGCCGAGGGAGAGGCAACACCCTATGTGCTGCAGATGTCTGACACGGAAATGGCCTGTGCCCTCGGTGAAAGTCTTGATCCGCTTATTTATTCATTCTCACGCGTGACCGCGCCACCTGATATCCCTGGTTCGTTGATCATGTTGCTGGCGGGCAACTGTTCTGAGCTGCGCGCATGGGAGGCGGAGCTGGAGTATCTGCGTGAAGATTACGCAGGCAACGTGCCAGCAGCCAAAGACGCCCGGGAGCGTGCAAAGCGCCTGAATGCGGAGACCGCACAGCGTCGATATATTGCTTTCCAGCGTGGCATGGCCGCGTACGACTTTGATCCCGGTGCTGAAAAGCTTGAGTGCCCATTCCTGTTTTCGGATCAGGACGAACTGACGTTCCTGGTGAGCCTGCTGACCGGCATGCAGGCGATCGTCAACGACGCCAACTCCGGCGCAATGGCGGGCATTCCCCGCAACATCGCGCCACAGGCCGAGCGGGCGGCTACCTGTATTGATAACGAAAAGTGGGGCGGGCTGCCTAATGCGGTTCGGAGCCTGGTGTGGCTGTTATTGCCAGACACCCGGCCGGCACTGGCTCCCGATCCCTGGGCGGTTCTTGAAAACAGCTCCAAACTCGGGATCGCTTCTGGCCTCCGTGTATCCATGGCGCTTGAGGCCGTAGCCGCGGAAACCTTTGGCCGACCAGACGTTCTGGAAGATGTTATTGCGCGGTTCGCAGAGGCCGAGAACACCATAGTCGTCAGCGACGATTATCGGTTGCTTGATGAAATCGCTCGCGACGTTATCCAGTTCTCTTCTGACAAACACTGGACTGCGAATTACGGTTACCGCACGCCGCGGAGCTTTTTCGGCAAGATGAGCCCCGAGCGGGCAGAAGATGTGGAAACCATGAACCTGGACGACCTGCTGTAAGCAGGCGTCCACAGGCGTTGAAAGAAAACCCTTACAAACACAAGAATGACCCGGAGGTCAATTATGATCCGTAAATCCCTTGCTGCCTTGTCCCTGGTTGCTGTGGCCCCTTTTGCTGCGGCTGAATCGGTCAAGATGTGCGTGTTCGACGTCATCGGTGCCAACGGTGACATGTTCAATATGGTCAAGGACTATGCCCTTGAGATGAAGGCTCACGGCGTGGATTTCGATCTGCGCCCCTATACCGACGAAGGCGTCGCAGTGGGTGACTTCAACTCCGGCCAGTGTGACGCCGTTGCGGCCACTGATTTGCGCACCCGTCCGTTTAACAAGTTCGCGGGCAGTATCAGCGCGGTTGGGGCGATTCCGAGCTATGACGACCTGAAGACCGTGCTGGCCACCTTGGCGCAGCCCAAGGCCGCGCCGCTGATGCAGCAGGGCGGCTACGAAGTGCTGGGAATCGTGCCCATCGGCGCAGGATACCTGTTTGTAAATGACCGCAGCATCGACACGGCGGGTGAGTTGGCCGGTAAGCGCATGGCAACCCTGGATTACCAGAAAGACGCCATTCACATGGTTAACCACGTCAAGGCCACGGTTGTGCCCTCCGACATCACCAACTTTGCCGGCAAGTTCAACAACGGCTCGGTGGATACCGCTTATGCTCCGGCCTTCGCGTATGAGGCCCTGGAACTTTACAAGGGCGTGGGCGACAAGGGCGGTATCGTTGACTACCCACTGGCACAATTGACCATTCAGGTGATTGCCCGTGAAGGCGTTGTCGACGCCGAGACCGCACAGAAATCCCGGGAAGTGGCATGGGGCATGTACGGTCAGGCAATGAACCTGATTCGTGGTCAGGAGGAAGCGATTCCTGAGAAGCAATGGATCCAAATTTCAGAGAGTGATATTGAAGGTTACCAGGAGATGTTCCGCGAGAACCGCCTGCAGCTTCGTGATGGCAGTGGCGGTGCAGACAAGGTTTACCATCCCAAGATGATGAGCCTGCTCAGCAAGATCCGCTGCACCAGCAACCCGTCTGCGTCTGAGTGCACCGCAAGCGATCGCGAATAATAACTTCAAGGCTGATCCTTCATGAACTGGCGAGCCCTTTCAGCGGCAGGCTCCAAAACCCTTTACCCCGTGCATCGTTCGCACGGGGTGATCCTCCTGCTGCTTCTACTGTTTACACTCCTGCTTGGCATGGGCAACTCCCTCCACTCCAGAATGCTCTGGGTGGGGGAACAGACCTGGCCTAACTACTATCTGCTTGATCCGGACGCGACCGAGCCTACCTGCGATTTGTCGATTGATATCGAAGCGCGGGTCCAGCAACAGATGGATGCTTACCAGCCCGACCCCGACGACTTGTTCAGCTCTCCTCCGAACCCGGATGCTGTCCGTGAGTCACTGCAACGCAACGTCCAGCTTTGCGAGCAGCGGCACCGCCTGTATGAGGAGAATCAGAAGCACGCAACGGCGGCACTGGGCGTTTTCAAAACAGTAGAGCAGGGCTTCGCCTCGTTCCTGCTGGATAACATTGAGCTGACCAAGTTCCTGTTTATTGCCATGTTTGCGATGGCTGCGGCGATTTCCGCACTGGACGCGGACCACATCGCGTTGCGGTTGCCGCGCAACCGCGCGGAGTGGCGCCTGAGCCAGGGCACGCAACTGGCAGTGAACGGTTTGATGGTGTTTTCGCTGATGTCCTACGCCGGGAGGCTATCGACGTCGCCGGGATCGGAAGGCACGATGACGTTGCAGTATGCCTGGGCAGCGGTATTCGGGTTGTTCATTGTGATCAACCTGGTGCGGCTCTTCAGTATCCCTGAACGCATGAAGCCCGGTAGCCTCAACGCCTCCTCTGGTCTGGTGGTTCCGCTGTATTGCGGCATGGGCCTGATCGCCATGAGTTACTTCTTCTTCGTGGACGGGTACACCTCGGGGCTGGCGATCTACTTCGGAATGATGGCGAACCTGTCGTCCATGTTCATCAACATCGGGCTTTACGTGCTGGTGGGTATGGCGCTCAAGCAGACGCGCATTCCGGAGTTGCTGCTTAATATCATCAAGCCCTACCAGCTGCCGGCACCCATGCTGGCGTCGGTGATGATCTTTGCCACCGCCTTCCCCACGGCATTTACCGGGGCTTCCGGTATCTTCATTCTTGCCGTGGGCGGCGTGGTCTACGATGAGTTGCGTCGTGCCGGCGCCGGGCGGCAGTTGTCTCTGGCAACCACCGCCATGTCAGGCAGTTTGGGTGTGGTGCTCAATCCGTGTCTGCTGATCGTGGTTGTGGCGGCACTGAACAAGGAGGTGACCACGACCGAGCTGTATGGCTGGGGTTTCTGGGTCTTCATGTTCTCGGCCACGCTGTTCTCGATCATTGTCTGCAAGACCCAGGGTAACTGGCGTCCGCGCCCGGCTCCGGGTGCGTTCCGTGAATCCCTGCAACAGTTCAAGCCGCTGGCTCCTTACGCAGCCGTTGCCCTGGCCGTGATTCTCGGTATCTGGATTATTCTGGGGCTGGGCTTCAACGAGTACAGTGCGCCGATGATTCTGCCGCTGGTGATGTTGGGTCTGGTTTATCTGGATGCCGGCAGAGACAGCCGGGACGAGGGCCAAAGCCGTGCAAAGGCCTTCTGGGTGCGAAGCACAGCGGCCGCCAGTGATTCTGCGGTTCACATCGGTGCCCTGCTGGCATTGATCGGCTTCTCGATCTGTCTCGGCGGTATTCTCGAGCGATCGGACATTGTCCATGCCCTGTTCCCCGAGAGCCTGACCAGCCCATGGATCGCCATGATGGTGATCGTAGTGATGCTGACAGTGATCGGCATGGTGATGGATCCGTTCGGCGCGGTCATCCTGGTGTCTGCCACCATCGCGCAACCGGCGATTCAGCTTGGCATCGACCCGCTGCACTTCTGGATCGTGTGTCTGGTGGCCTTCGAGCTGGGCTATCTGAGCCCGCCGGTGGCACTGAACCACCTGCTTACCCGGCAGGTTGTTGGCGAAACCGAAGTGTTGGCTGCGGAGCGTACCGGTACCTTCTGGCATCGCTATGAGCGCCTGCTGCTGCCGCTGGCCGTGATGGGTCCGACCCTGTTGCTGACAGCGTTCGTGCCAATGTTGTTCTACGCTCTGTAATCAGAAGGGCGTAAAGCATCTGAAACCGCCGATGGGGTAACCTGTCGGCGGTTTTTTGCATCCGGAAAAAGTTCGGGAACGTAAGCACAACAGAAAGCGTCAACTACTAAGTCATGCAGTGTTGTATCCTTGAGCACTGGCCAAGCAACCGCGACTGGAATCGGGTAAATGCAAACAATAAGAGCAGGATGGTGTGCAGGTATTCTCTTGATCGCGGGCACCGTGGTGTCCGGGTGCGGCGGAGGCGGTGGCGGATCATCGTCCGACGCTCAACCTGTGCCTGATCTATCCGGTGTCATTGCCATGGAGAGCCGCACCCGTGTGGATGTGGATACGGCTGATGATATTCGCCTGGGTGTCAGCGGCACCAACAACGACCGCGGATCTGCGCAGGTTTTACCGAACACGGCCGTGATCGGTGGTTATCTGAGCGCGACTTCGGGGCGTTACAACACGGAAACGTCCGATACCTTCCAATACCCCGAGGACCGGGTGGATACCTACGCGGCCAATCTGTCTGACGGTGATCGCATCAGTCTTCAGGTTTTCGGCTCGCCCGATGCGTTTTTCCTGAGTTCTTTATTGAGTCCTCGATATAAGGTCAGAATTATTGATGCGGACACCGGTCAAGAGTCTCCGTTTAGCCCTCCCGATTCTTCGGGATTTGGCTCGATTTCGGCCGTTCTGCCGTCAGACTTTGAAGCGGGTGAGTACCTGATTGAGGTCAGCACCTCTGGAGGGTCGCCATTTCGTTATGTGCTGACGCTTGCGACTGAAGGCGCCCAAAGTGTGATGAGCACACGATACGTTGAGCCGGATTTCCTGCTCGATGAAGCGGTTGTTACTTTGCGGCCGGCACTGATGTCAGCCGAAGATGCCGGCGCGGTGGCGCAGGCTATGTCGGCCAACAATGCCCGCCGGCTGGGCGGCAATTCCTGGCATTTCCGCCGGACCACCGCGCAACCCTTGTCGGCCCTGTCGGCACAGGCATCGAAACAGGCCCGCGAGGACACCGTGGCCTGGATCCGGGATTTGCAGCAGCGCCCGGACATTGCTCATGCGGAACCGAACTACCTGTACAGCGCTCAGGTGGTCGAGCCGGATAACGATCCCCTCTACAGCCGCCAGTGGAACTATCCGTTGATTAATCTGCCGCTGGCCTGGCAGGTGGCCCCGGATGTCGGCGTCGGGGTAGGTATCGCTGTTATGGACACCGGGCTGTTCCGCAACACGCCGGCTGCCGGGGGCGCCTGGCACCCGGACCTGGTGGCGAACGTGGTGACACTGCCGGGCCAGATTATGGACTATGTATCCGCAGAGCTGGACATTGACAACCGTTTCCGTGATCCCCTGGGGCGCGATACCAACCCGGCCGATCCCGGTGATGGTAAGGCCCAGAGCAGTAATTTCCATGGTACTCATGTGGCCGGTATTGCCGGTGCGGTCGATAACACTCAGGGTGTGATTGGTGTGGCGCCGGAGGCAGACATTCTCCCTGTGCGGGTGTTGGGCGAGGATGGGGTGGGCAACTCGGCCGACCTCATAGCGGCCATTAATTGGGCCGCCACCCGTAGCGAAATTGACGTGATTAACCTCAGTCTCGGCGGGTTGGGGCCCAGCCAGAGCCTGCAGGACGCCATTGACCGGGCCTGGGCCGGCGGCAACGGCAAGCTTGTGGTTGCGGCAGCGGGCAACCAGAGCACCGACGAACCCACATTCCCGGCTGCCTTCTCCAATGTAGTCGGCGTCGGAGCGGTTGACGGGGCAGGTGTCCGAGCCTCCTATTCCAATGTTGGCGCTTCGGTGAATCTGGTGGCGCCGGGCGGCGATGCCAGTCGTGACGCCAATCAGGATGGGGTTGCTGATGTCATCCCCAGTGCCTGGGGAAGTGATGACGGCGGCGTGTTCGTGCCGGGATACGCGGGATTGCAGGGTACTTCCATGGCCGCGCCTCATGTATCGGGAATATATGCGTTAATGAAATCCGCCCAGCCCGGCATGACACCGGACATGTTTTTCACCCTGTTGGTTAATGGTGAGTTGACCAATTCTCCGCCCAACTCTACGGAATATGGCGCGGGTATGATTGATGCGCTCAAATCGGTAGATGCGGCTTTGGATGGAGACTTTTCCACGGTGCTTGCCTCAAGTCCGTCGACGCTGCAATTCAACGGAGTCGTTAACTCGCAGAGCCTGGAATTGTTGAAGTACCCCTCTGATCCGGGTATCGCTATCAATATTCTGAGCGTTTCAGAGCCACCAGCGTGGCTTAGTACAAGTCTCCAGACCGGTGTTCTCAATTTGGAAGAGCCCGTGAGCGTATCTGTGAACACTGAAGGTCTCGATCAGACGGAATCCTACAGGTTCACTCTGGAAGCCAGGTACACCAGCACGGACAGTTCTACTGAAAGGACCTTAACCGTGCCGGTCACGCTGCAGTTCGGTGGCTCTTCGGAGGACCTGAACGCCGGCCGTCATTATGTGTTGCTGGTCAGCACCGATGATGACCGCGACACCATGGCCCAGAGCGTGGTCGAGGCGGCCGATGGGCAGTATCGCTATGGCTTTGACGATGTGCCACCCGGTGAGTATTTCCTGGTGGCCGGCACAGACATGGACAACAACGGGCTGATCTGTGAAAACGGCGAAGCCTGCGCCGAGTACCCGGTAAACGGACTGCCTGAAAAAATTGTCATTGGCGAGTCACCGCTGGCGGATGTCACACTGAGTACCAGCTTCAGGCGCCCGACCATCACGTCCATGGGCATGCCCCGCTATGGATTCGAGGGGTATCGTCTGAAATCTGTTGAAACGGCACCAAACGAGCCGGTGAGAGCTGTGGAGACCAACCGTTGAACCCATTGCAGGGCCGCCCCGCTACCCGATACGTCAGTTTGCTGGTGACCGCAGGATTGCTGGTGGGGTGCGCTGTTAACCGCGGGGAGACCGCAGAAGGAGCTCCGCTGGCGCGCCAGCTAACCCAGTCAAACCACTGCGGTCTCGCCGCTCCAGGGCTGGTGTATCTGGACAGCGCCGGTCAGATCGAACGGCTGTCTGGCCTGCCGACCCGCAATCTGCCGCTGGATACCTTGAGGGCCGTGGATTTCGAGCGTGAGCATCTGGTTCTGGTCAGTCTTGGCCAGAAACCCACCGGGGGCTATGGTGTCACGCTGGAGCAGTCCGAGATCCGCGACGGTACGCTGGAGGTGACCATGACGGTCCGGCAGCCCGCAGCAGACACCCTGGTGGCTCAGGTACTGACCACCCCCTGCGCGGTGCTTGCGATAACACCTGAGGGTTGGGATCGCCTGAAAGTGTCCGGTGCCGGCATGGATACCCTGACCCGCGAGCGTTGACGCGAAAACAACCGTTGATCTTTCTCCGCGAATCCCTAAGCTATGGGCCAGTTTTATAACAAATCCGCGGAGTCTGTCCCTTCCTATGAGCCAGCAAGACTATAACGCCGACGCCATTGAAGTCCTGAGCGGCCTGGACCCGGTTCGCAAACGCCCCGGCATGTACACCGACACCAGCCGCCCCAACCACCTGGCGCAGGAAGTCATCGATAACAGTGTCGACGAAGCGCTTGCCGGCCACGCCCGCCGGATCGATGTGGTGTTGTACAGTGATGGATCCCTGAGCGTTGAGGATGACGGCCGCGGTATGCCCGTGGATCTTCACAAAGAGGAAGGTCTGCCGGGCGTCGAGCTGATCCTGACCCGGCTGCACGCCGGCGGCAAGTTCTCTCAGGGCAACTACAACTTTTCCGGTGGTTTGCACGGGGTGGGGGTGTCGGTGGTCAACGCACTGTCGACCCACCTTGAGGTGACCATCAAACGGGACGGTCAGCTGCATCGCATGACTTTCGCCAACGGCGACAAGGCCTCCGAGCTGGCGGTGATCGATACGGTGGGCAAGCGCAACACCGGTACCCGGCTGAAGTTCACCCCGGATGCGTCCTACTTTGACAGCCCCAATTTCTCGGTCAGCCGTCTGCGTCATAACCTGCGGGCCAAAGCGGTGCTGTGCCCAGGGTTGACGGTCACCTTTCTGCAGGAGAAAACCGGCGAGAAGGACGAATGGTGCTACGAGGACGGACTGCGGGATTATCTGCGCACGGCGCTGGCGGATATCGAGGCGGTGCCACTGGACCCATTTACCGGCAGCTTCTCCGGCAACAAGGAAGCGGTGGACTGGGCGATCCAGTGGCTTCCGGAAGGGGGCGAAGCGGTCATGGAAAGCTACGTGAACCTGATTCCCACCGCCCAGGGCGGGACTCACGTGAACGGATTGCGGACCGGTCTGCTGGAAGCCATGCGGGAATTCTGCGAGTTCCGTAATCTGATGCCCCGCGGCGTCAAGTTGTCTCCGGAGGATATCTGGGAACGCTGTGCTTACGTGTTGTCGTTCAAAATGCAGGAACCACAGTTCTCCGGCCAGACCAAGGAGCGGTTGTCCTCACGCGAGGCCGCAGCCTTTATTTCCGGTGTGGTCAAGGACGCCTTCAGCCTGTGGCTGAATCAGCACACCGATGTGGCGGAGATTCTGGCGGAGCTGTTTATCAACAACGCGCAACGCCGGCTGCGGGCATCCAAGAAGGTTGCCCGCAAGAAAGTCACCTCCGGTCCAGCGCTGCCCGGTAAGCTGGCCGATTGTTCGGGCAGTGATACCAACCGCTCCGAGCTATTTCTGGTGGAGGGGGATTCCGCTGGGGGTTCTGCCAAGCAGGCGCGGGATCGCGAATTCCAGGCGGTGATGCCGCTGCGCGGCAAAATCCTCAACACCTGGGAAGTGGATTCCGGTGAGATCCTGGCCTCCCAGGAGGTGCATGACATTGCCGTGGCCATCGGCGTCGACCCCGGCTCTGACGATCTTGCCGGGTTGCGCTACAACAAGATCTGCATCCTGGCGGATGCGGATTCCGATGGCTTGCACATCGCCACCTTGCTGTGTGCGCTGTTCCTCAAACATTTCCGCCCGCTGGTGGCCGCCGGGCACGTGTTCGTGGCGATGCCTCCTTTGTATCGGGTGGATCTGGGCAAGGAAACTTTTTACGCGCTGGACGAGCATGAGAAGCAGGGCATTCTCGACCGCCTGGCGGCGGAAAATCGCCGTGGCAAGATCCAGACCACCCGCTTCAAGGGCTTGGGTGAGATGAATCCGCTTCAGCTCCGTGAGACCACCATGGCCCCGGATACCCGCCGGCTGGTGATGCTTACCATCGAGGACGGCGACGACACCGACAGCCGCATGGACATGCTACTGGGCAAGAAGCGGGCGTCTGATCGGCGGGTGTGGCTGGAAACTTACGGCAATATGGCGGACATCGAAGTCTGATATTGCTGAAAGTGCTTTAAAAAGCATCCTTTATTCTTTCTAAGTATTCGTCAAAGCCGTTATCCTGCGTCCTTTATTCTCAGGATGCAGGATCTATGGACTGGCAGGGCTGGTTTGCGCTGAGCCTGGCGGGCGTTGCGTTGTTACTGATGAGCGTTGGGCGATTCGGCCCCCATCTAGTTATGATGGGCGTGCTGGTGGTGCTCAGCGCCAGTGGTATCATCACCGCCGATCAGGCCCTGGCGGGCTTCAGTAACAGTGGGCTGATCACCGTGGTGGCCATGTTCGTGGTGGCGGCGGGCATCCACCATTCCGGTGGCGTAGACCTGATCGTTAACCACTTGCTGCGTTCCCCCCGCTCGGTGCGCTCGGCCCAGGCCCGTATCGCGTTGCCGGTGGCCCTGCTGAGCGGCTTTCTGAACAACACCCCTGTTGTGGCCACGATGATCCCCGCGATTCACGCCTGGTCCCGGAAAATCGGCATTGCCCCGTCCAAACTGATGATCCCCCTGAGCTACTCCGCCATCCTCGGCGGCACCCTGACGCTCATCGGAACCAGCACCAACCTGGTGGTCAACGGCCAGTATCAGCAGCTGACGGGGGAAGCGGGGTTTTCCATTTTCTCAATTACCGCCGTGGGTTTGCCGGTGGCGGTCATCGGCCTGGCGGTGATGCTGCTGCTGTTGCCCCGCTTTCTGCCGGACCGTAAGGATCAGCAGAGATTCGGCTCCATGCGGGAGTTCACTCTGGAGGTGGCAGTTGCCTTTGATGGCCCACTGGTGGGCAAGAGCGTGGGTGAGGCCGGCCTGCGAGAGCTCGAACGACTGTACCTGGTGGAGATCGAGCGGGACGGCAGCGTGGTCACCGCGGTGCCCTCCGAGGAGCGGCTGCAAGGCGGCGATCGGCTGGTGTTTGCCGGCGATACCCAGGCCATTTCCGATCTGCTGCGCATTAACGGCATCGTGCCGTCGGTACACGATGATGAGCCCAGCCTGAGCAAAGACCGGGCGGAGCGCCGGCTGGTTGAGGCGGCGCTGTCGCCGCAGTCGGAAGTGCTGGGGCTGACCATCCGCGATGCCCGTTTCCGTGACCGCTACGGTGCCGTTGTGTTGGCCGTAGCCAGGGGCGGTGAGCGGGTCTCCGGCAATCTCGGCAACATCCGCCTGAAGCCGGGCGACGTGCTGCTGCTGGAAGCCCGCCCGGCGTTCGTGACGCGCCAGCGCTACAACAAGGATTTCCTGCTGATCAACGATCTGGAAACCGAGACGCCCCGGCATGACCGTGCCTGGTTGTCATGGGCGATCCTGCTGGTACTGGTGGGAGCCGCCGCCGGTGGTCTGCTGAGCATGCTGAACGCTGCACTGATGGGCGCTGCGCTGATGATTCTCAGTGGTTGCTGCTCGGTGGGACAGGCCCAGAAGGCCGTTGACGTGCCCGTGATGCTGACCATAGCCGCCGCCTTCGCCCTTGGCGCCGCGCTCGAGCAAACCGGAGCGGCCGGGTACGTGGCGGAAGGCATCCTCGGGATCAGTAGCGGCCATCCGTTACTGACCATTCTGCTGGTTTATTTCGCGGTGTCGGTGCTCACGGAAGTGATCACCAACAATGCCGCCGCTGTGCTGGTAATCCCGGTGGTGCTGTCCATGACCACATCTCTTGGTGTGCCGGCGGAGCCGTTCGTGATTGCGGTCATGATGGCGGCATCGGCCAGTTTCGCCACGCCATTGGGGTACCAGACCAACATGATGGTGTTTGGCCCCGGCGGTTACCGGTTCTCGGATTTCGTCAAGGTAGGGGTGCCGATGAATCTGTTCATCGGCCTGCTGACCGTGGCGGTCATCAGCGTGGTCTACGGTATCAGTCCAGTCGCCTGATGCCGTCCGTGGGATTGGCGAGAATGTCACAGCACAATATCCTCAGCTCGTCCTGCCGCGGGTTCTGGTGATAATAGCCCAGTGATAGCGTCACGCACATGTAGGCGCCGGTGATGCACAGGTAGGGCGCTGTCACCTGCAGCCGTTCGGGCTGAGCCAGCGCCTGCCTCAGGTATTGCTGCCGGTACCAATCCGCCTCGGTGGTGCTCTCCAGTGGTCGGAAGCGGGGGTCCAGGCTGCCTGCCATGGCGTCCGACACCAGTGTGTCGCCGATCTGAACTCCCCGATCATCCACCAGATAACACCGCGACACCGCCGGGTGCCCCAGCAGGAGGGCGCACGCCTGTGACAGACTGGCGCCGCTATTGAGTTTTTCCACGGTGTTCTGGAAATACCCCGAGAAAAAACGGATCAGTTGCTGGGTCGGGTCCCGGGTGACCAAACTCTGGCTTTTGTACTCGTTGAGCAGATGATCGAAGTCGGCGGCTTCGGTTGGTATGTCGGCCAACAGGATACTGGGCTTTCTGAAATAAAAACCCTGGACAAAGTCCACACCGGCGTCGATCGCTATCAGCGCCTGGTCCCGTGTCTCCACACCCTCCAGCAACACCAGGCAGCCGGACTGGTGGAGCAGGGACACGATCCCGTTGAGTATCTGTCTGGCCTTGTGGTCGTCAGTGGCCCGGGTCAGCAATTTGCGATCCAGCTTTACGATGTCCGGAGACAGGTTCCAGATACGCTCGAAATTGGAGTGGCCCGCGCCGAAATCATCGATCGCTGTCAGGCAGCCCAGTTTCTGGTAATAGGCAACCGTTTCCCGCAGCCGGTCGGCATCGTCCGTGGGCTGTTCCACGATTTCCATGACGATTCGATGTGGGGGCAGCCCGGTTTTCTCCAGCAATTGGCCGAAAAACGCGTCTGCCCGGCTGCCGCTGGTGACCACTTGCGGCGATACGTTCAGGAACAGCCAGTTGAGTTGATCGTGGAAGCCGGAGTAATTGCGAATGTGCAGGTATCGGCACAGCCGGTCGAGCAGCAGGTTCTCTGCGTTGGAGGCTGGCAGTCCGAAAAGGTGGATCGGCAATACCGCCGAATTATCCGTGTCGAAGGCGCGAATCAGTGCCTCATACCCCACCACCCGTTTATGGGAGATGCTGTAAATCGGTTGCAGTGCCGTTCGAAGGGTCAGGCCCTGGTAGTCTGCTGTCCATGAATCACCTTCCTTGTTGAGCATGGGGGACAGCAGATCAATATCCGGTGCTGCCATCGTATCAGGAAGGGTTCGCGACATAGGCTCTTCAGGGTCTAAAGACGAAGACATCGACATCAGCGCGGGCCGGTCGAACTGTAGATAAATATTGCAGATGCCTGTTCAGGGACGAGGTGTCAGCAATGCAGTTGCGAAAGATTGCCAAAAACTACGCGGTATTGCCACCCGTTAATGTAAAAAACCGGGAAAAGAGTGAGGTGAGTGTGATCGATGCCGCCGGGGCGGACAATGCAGCGGCCCTGTTCAGGCCGCCAGAGCATCAGTTGTTGCTGGGTACGACAACGCTTTCGTCGAATTCAATTTCCATCTTCAAGCCTCTCGGTCAATGAGTCACCCAACCGGGTTTCAAGTATGGGTAAAGTCTATCGCATTGATCATTTCCAACAATCCGTATTACCCGTATCAGACCTTTGATATAGCGGTTAACCGAAGTGAAGGTCGGCAGGGCTGGTCCGGTGGAAGCGCCCATAATGGGAAATCTGAACTTTCCGGGTGGGGTTCGGTCAGAAATTCTGATGTTGGTATCCAAAACATTTTGGTTGGTTTTGGCCGCCTGCCTTTCTAGACTTGATCATCGAGAATGTAAATCAATCAGGGAGCGAGGTTTTTCTCTTCATGCAAATCCGCAATTCGTCCAGCCAGTTTGGCGTGGTCAGTATCGTGGCGCACTGGCTGGTGGCGATCGCCGTATTTGGTCTGTTCGGCCTTGGCTATTACATGGTGGGTCTTTCGTATTACGACGAGTGGTACCGGCTTGGTCCGGACGTTCACCGAAGCATCGGGATCCTGCTGTTCATCGCTGTGGTGTTGCGGGTGGTCTGGCGCCTGATGAATCCGACGCCCCGCCCGTTGCCGAGCCACCAGCGTTGGGAAGTGCTCGCGGCGCACGTTACCCACGGGCTTTTGTATGTGCTGCTGTTCGTCGCCATGGTCAGCGGCTACCTCATTTCCACCGCTGACGGCTCCGCGATCAGCGTATTCAACTGGTTTGATGTACCGTCCGTAACCGGGCGGGTGAAAGGTATGGAGGACATCGCCGGAGAGGTGCACTACTGGGCCACCTGGGCAATTGTCGTGCTGGCTGTGATTCACGCCCTGGCGGCGATCAAACACCATGTGCTGGACAAAGACGACACCCTGCGCCGGATGCTGGGTATTTACCGATAGTGTTTGCAATCCCTGAATCGAATATCGACTCGCCCCTGATCGGGCTGTTTCATCAAAGGAGAGTGTTATGAAAAAACTGTTGCTGGCTTCTGCCGTATCCCTGTCGCTTGTCGGGGCTGTTCAGGCTTCGGAACACACTGGCACCTACGCGTTCGACAAGAAAGGCGCTCACCAGTTTGTCACCTTCAAGATTTCCCACCTGGGCTATAGCTGGCTCTATGGTCGTTTCAACGATTTCGATGGCCAGTTCGTGTATGACGCGGAGAACCCGGAAAACAGCTCAGTGGAGGTCAGCATTGACACCAGCAGCGTGGATTCCAACCACGCCGAACGCGACAAGCATTTGCGCAACGAGGATTTCCTCTACGTGGATGAGTACCCGCAAGCCACTTTCAAAAGCACCCGGATCGTGCTGGACGACGATGGCGACGAGGCCGATATCATCGGTGACTTCACACTCCGGGGTGTTACCCGGGAAATTACTCTGGAAGCGGAACTGCTGGGCCATGGCGAAGACCCCTGGGGCGGCTACCGCATGGGGTTCGAAGCGGAAACCGAGCTGAAGCTGGCGGATTTCGGCATTCCCATGGATCTCGGTAAAGCCTCTGAGACCGTCCACATCGAGATTTCGGTAGAGGGCATTCGCCAATAAGCTGGCCTGCAGGTCAGACTGGCCGGTTCCGGATCAGACCCGGAACCGGCCAGTCTGACCTTTGAGATCATCCGCATAACCCGCAAGGGATTTGCTGATGGAATCGATTCCCTCCGAGCGACGCGCGCTCTCCGCCGCAAGATCGTTGATCTCAGTCACGCTGCGATTGATCTCATCCACCACCTGGGTTTGCTCTTCAGTGGCCGACGCCACGCTGATGTTCATGTCGCTGATGTCCGCCATGGCCGCCAGAATGCCGTTCAGTTCACTTTCGGCTTCGGTGGCCAGCTTTTCGGTTTCCACCGCTTCGTGGCTGCCCGTTTCCATTACCGCGACGATATCCGATACGCCCGTTTGCAGCGTGGATATCATGGCCTGGATGTCTTCTGTAGATTGCTGGGTGCGCTGAGCAAGGGTGCGTACCTCATCGGCAACGACCGCGAACCCTCGCCCCTGCTCGCCGGCCCGCGCCGCTTCGATCGCGGCATTGAGTGCCAGCAGGTTGGTCTGGTCAGCTACGCCGCGGATGACATCCAGCACCGAGGTGATGTTCTCCGAATTCTGTGCGAGCTTGCGGATAACGTCCACGGCCTTGTTAATCTGAGACGCCAGGCGCCGTACCTGCTCTGACGAGCTGCGAATGATGGTGGCGCTGTTGTTGCCCTTCTCCTGCGCTGAACGCGTAATTTCCGCCGCCCGGGAGGCATTGCCCGCCACCTCCTCAATGGCGCTCTGCATTTCATTGACGGCGGTGGCCACCATGGAAATGGAGTCGGTTTGTTTGCTGATACCGTTGTTGTTGTCCCGTGCTGCGGTGGCCAGTTCCTGCGCACCATCATCCAGTTTGTTGCTGAGCTGCTGAATGGCGCCGATCATTGTCTGAAGGTTGGCGAGCACCTGATTGAAGCTGGTGGCCAGTTGGCCGAGATCGTCATTGGTCTCCGCCGGGATACGGCGCGTCAGATCGCCTTCTCCCTGGGCGATGTTGTCCAGCTGTCTGCGCAGCACGGCAATGGATCCGATGATCATCCTGATGAAGGCCAGGAAGAGAATCACGCCGAGCAAGACCGCCACGGCGGTGGTGGCGAGAATCACCACCGAGCTGTTCTGGCCCTCTGACGATGCTTCCCGGGCTCTCCCGTGGGCGAGTTCGTCGGCGTGAAGGCCAACTGTGTCGAAATAATCCCGAAGGGTGGAAAACTGAGGGGCTCCCTCGGTCTGCATCAGGGCGCGGGCGCCCCGGCTGTCACCGGCGGTGGCCATCGCCATCGCGTTCCTTGCCGATTGTTCCCAGCGCTCAAATGCGGCATCAAAACCTGTCAGTATCGAGGCAACGCCGGTCCCGGACAGTCGCCTCGATGCCTCGCCCATGCGGTCTTTGGCTTGCTGGACGTTCTCGTCGAAGTCACCGGTAAAACCCTTGGTGGATTCACCGGCACGGGCTGCATCAATCAGTGCCATCTGAGCCACCAGCGCCTGGTAAAGGCCAC
This sequence comes from Marinobacter goseongensis, assembly GCF_023156235.1. GTDB lineage: Bacteria > Pseudomonadota > Gammaproteobacteria > Pseudomonadales > Oleiphilaceae > Marinobacter > Marinobacter goseongensis. Next base: position 59,958 of record NZ_JAKZAI010000007.1, read on the forward strand.
GATCGCCGTTGAGCACCTCACTGACTGCGGGCAGGAACCGTTCAGCAATGGTGTCTGCATCTGAAACCAGATTCTGCACGGTTCTGACGCTGAACAGGCCGATGATTATCAGGGCAATGGCTGTGATGGCGAAGGGCAGGGCTATTTTGGTGCGCAGGCCGATGGAGGTGCTCAAGTTCATGAAAATGCCTACCTGTCAGGAGATTGAGGTTGATTCCCTTTACATTAGCAGCATTTGCGATTTAATCACGAAACTTCGCCGGCGGGCCCGGGCAACCGGGCCGGGCCGCGGGAAGGTCAGGGCAGGTCGGTGGTTTTTGCGGGGTGTTTGATGAATTGTCGGTCGTCTGATCGGCAAAGATGGCGCTGGCGCCAGAACTGGGCCACGAAGATCACCAGCCAGATTAACAGGCCGGCCCAGAGATAGGGCTCCGCGACCTGGAAGGTGCCGCTGATGGCAAACTCCACCAGCAGCATCAGCGCCAGAGCTAGTATCGCATTGACCATGGCGGTCACCATGGCTTGCCCGCAGGCTTTGATGTTCGGTTTCATAGTGTTCCGCTTGCTCAGGGTAAAAAACGGTCATCTATTCACTGCAGGCGAGCATACGGGCAGCATTACCGACTCTCCATGCGGGAATTCCGCTATTGGAAATGGCTATTGACGGTATTCGAAATTTACGGGGTCTCAACTATTGCGTGGCGGTTGTTGGTGTATCAGCGCCCGCGTCCATATAATGTGGCCTCCGATTCGGTACCGGGCGATTCCGGTGAACGGACACAAAAGCCGGCAGAATTCACAACAGGTAAAAAGAGGCATCCATGCCAGAGTTTCAGACGACGGACGAAGGCTTTGAGCGGGTTTCGCTGAGGGACTACACGGAAAAGGCCTACCTCGATTATTCCATGTACGTCATCCTTGATCGTGCGCTCCCGAACGTGGGTGACGGTCTCAAGCCGGTTCAGCGGCGCATTGTTTACGCCATGTCGGAACTGGGTCTCAAGTCTACCTCCAAGTACAAGAAGTCTGCTCGCACCGTGGGTGATGTACTGGGTAAGTTTCACCCGCACGGTGACAGCGCCTGCTATGAGGCCATGGTGCTCATGGCCCAGCCGTTCTCCTATCGCTATCCGCTGGTGGATGGTCAGGGTAACTGGGGCTCTCCGGACGATCCCAAGTCCTTCGCCGCAATGCGGTACACAGAATCCCGGCTGGCGGCCTTTGCCGATGTGCTGCTGAGCGAGTTGGGCCAGGGTACCGTCGACTGGGTGCCGAACTTTGATGGCACCATGGATGAGCCGTCGGTGTTGCCGGCGCGGTTGCCCCACGTTCTGCTTAACGGCACCACCGGCATCGCGGTGGGTATGGCCACCGACATCCCGCCCCACAACGTGCGTGAAGTGACGGCGGCCTGTATTCGCCTGCTCGATGAGCCCGAGGCCACCGTTGACGACCTGTGTGAGCACGTTAAAGGTCCGGATTTTCCCACCGAGGCGGAAATCATTACGCCGCGCAAAGACATCCGCCAGATGTATGAGACCGGTCGCGGCTCCCTGCGCATGCGCGCCAAATGGATGCGGGACAGCGGTGAGATTGTGATTACTGATCTGCCTCACCACGTGTCCGGTGCCCGGGTGCTGGAACAGATTGCCCAGCAGATGCAGGCGAAGAAGCTGCCGATGGTGGCGGATCTGCGGGATGAGTCAGATCATGAAAACCCGACTCGCCTGGTGATTGTGCCGCGCTCCAATCGGGTGGATCTGGATGGGCTGATGGCGCACATGTTTGCCAGCACCGATCTGGAGAAAACCTACCGGGTTAACATCAACGTCATCGGCAACGATGGCCGGCCCGCCGTCAAGGGCCTGAAAACGATGCTGACGGAGTGGTTGAGCTTCCGCCGCACTACCGTGACCCGCCGCCTGCAATACCGCCTCGACAAGGTGCTGGCGCGGCTGCACCTGTTGGAAGGTTTGCTGATTGCCTATCTGAACATCGATGAGGTGATCGAAATCATCCGCAACGAGGACAAGCCCAAGGCCGAGCTGATGTCGCGCTTCGGGCTGTCGCCGGATCAGGCGGAGGCCATTCTGGAGCTGAAGCTGCGCCACCTGGCCAAGCTTGAGGAAATGAAGATCCGCGGTGAGCAGGACGAACTGTCCGCCGAGCGTGACGAGCTGCAGTCCATTCTCGGATCAGAAACGCGTTTGCGCGAACTGATCAAATCCGAATTGCTGGCCGATGCGCAAACCTACGGCGATGACCGTCGCTCCCCGATCGTTGAGCGTGAGGAGGCCCGCGCCTTCAGTGATCTGGACCTGGTGTCCAACGACCCCGTCACGGTGGTGCTGTCGGACAAGGGCTGGGTGCGGGCAGCCAAGGGGCATGACATCGAGCCGGAGGGACTGAGTTACAAGTCCGGCGACCGTTTCGCCATGGCCGCCAGAGGGCGGAACAACCAGCAGGCGATTTTCCTCGACTCGACCGGGCGGGCCTATTCATTGATGGCGCACAGTCTGCCGTCGGCCCGTGGGCAGGGCGAGCCGTTGACCGGGCGCATCAACCCGCCTTCGGGTGCAACCTTCTCGGGCCTGTTGATGGGCGATCCCTCCCGCAAGGTTCTGCTGGTGACTGACGGCGGGTACGGATTCGTCACTTCGCTGGAGGACATGATCAGCAAGAACCGCAACGGCAAGGCCGTGGTCAGTGTGCCCAAAGGCGCCAGGATTATGCCGCCAGTGGTGGTGCCCGCGACCGACAAGCCGTTGTTCCTCGGTGCGATTTCCAACGAGGGGCGGATGCTGGTGTTCCCGCTCAATGAACTGCCGGAACTGGCCAAAGGCAAGGGCAACAAACTCATCAGTATTCCCTCGGCGAGGGTTCAGAACCGTGAGGAGTACGTGGTTGCGGTAGCGGTGTTCGCCGAGGATGACAACCTTGAGATTCGCGCCGGCAAGCGCAAGATGGGACTGCAGTTCCGTGACCTGGAGCACTATCTGGGCGAGCGTGGCCGCCGGGGCCACAAACTCCCCCGCGGGTTGCAGCGGGTGGACGGCATTGACGTGATTCCGGCTGCCGGAACGGTCACCGAAGAGGAGTTCACCGACAGTGAGTGAATTGGTCCTGATCAACGTGTCCGGGCGTGACAAACCCGGGCTCACCTCGGAAATCACCGGCATTATGGGGCAATACGATGTCCGCATTCTGGATATCGGCCAGGCGGTGATTCACGATCACCTCACCTGGGGCATCCTGATCGAGATTCCGGATGCGTCCAAAGCCTCTCCGGTGATTCGTGACCTGCTGTTCCGCCTTCATGCGCTGGATCTTCAGGTACGCTTTGCCCCGATCACCGAGCAGGAATACCAGACCTGGGCCGCCGCCAGAAATCGCGCCTGTTACATCGTGACGTTGCTGTCCAGGGACATCAAGGCTGAGCAGATCGCCAGAGTGTCGGCGATCACTGCCCGCCACGGGCTGAACATCGACAACATCAGCCGCCTGTCCGCGCGGCCGTCGCTGAATCCGGCGGAGAACCGCATCGCCTGTGTCGAGTTCTCGGTGCGCGGCACCCCATCGGATCTCGAGCAGCTGCGGGCAGATTTTCTGCATATCGCCGGTGAAATGAACGTCGACATTGCCTTTCAGGAGGATTCCATCTTTCGTCGCAATCGCCGGCTTGTGGTTTTCGATATGGACTCCACCCTGATTGAAGCCGAAGTGATTGACGAGCTTGCCCGCGAGGCCGGCGTGGGCGACCAGGTAGCCGAGATCACCGAGCGTGCCATGCAGGGCGAGCTGGATTTCAGCCAGAGCTTTGCCGAGCGACTGGCGTTGCTCAAGGGCCTGGACGAGTCGGTACTGGAAGGAATCGCCGCCCGGTTGAAGATGACCGAGGGCGCTGAGCATCTGATCCGCCGCCTCAAGTCCCTGGGCTATCGCACCGCGATCCTGTCAGGAGGCTTTACCTATTTTGCCCGCCACCTGCAGCGTAACCTCGGCATTGACTACATCCACGCCAACGAGCTCGAAATCGAGAACGGCAAGGTAACCGGCCGCGTATCCGGCCAGATTGTGGACGGCAAACGCAAGGCGGAACTGCTGCTGGAAATCGCGGAGCGGGAGCACATTTCCCGTGAGCAGGTGATTGCGGTGGGAGATGGCGCCAACGACCTGCCCATGCTCAGCCAGGCCGGGCTGGGAGTGGCGTTTCGTGCCAAACCGGTGGTCAAGGAATCAGCCCGACACTCGATATCCACGCTCGGTCTGGACGCCATTCTCTATCTGATCGGATACCGCGAAAGCGAGGATCAGTAACGGATCATTGACGGGAGGGGATCCTGCGCGTCAGTGATCCCCGAAGTCATAGTTCATTTCCGGAACCGGTGCCTGCAGATAGTAACCCTGAATGTAGTTCACGCCCGCCTGCCACAGGGTGGCGAGCACGCCCGCGTTTTCCACCAGCGGAATGATGGTCAGTTTGTCCGAGCTTTGCAGGCTCTTGACCATTTCCTTGACCTCTGTTTTGGCTTCCTCGCTTTTCTGGATCTCTTCGGTGAACGAGCCGTCGATCTTCACGTAGTCCACTTCAATGTGCTTGAGGGTGTTGAACGGGTTCAGTGCACATCCGAACTGGCTGATCGACACCTTGCAATGCAGCTCGTGAACCGCCTTGGCAAACTCCTTGGCCTGTTTCATGAAGTTGTTGGCATCGCTCTCACGGATCTGGAAAATCAGCGAGTCACCAGGAAGTCTCGCAGCCTTTAGAGCGACACTGAGCCAGGGCGTGAAGGTTTTGTCTTCCAGGGTTTCGCCGGTGATGTTGAGGAACAGCCGGGTGTCGTGCCCCCGTGAGCGGTGGCTGGACAATTGCTTGATGGTTTGCAGGATGACCCAGCGATCGATCTTGATGGACATGTCCGTAGGACCCGCGGGCGGCAGGAAGTCGTACGGAGAGACCTCTTCGCCATCCTTGTCCAGCATTCGAACCAGAGCCTCGTAGTGTTCTTCGCCCTCACCACGCAGATTGATGATTGGCTGGAACAGCAGGCGGAAGCGGTTTTCATCCAGTGCTTGCTGGATGGCCTCTGCTGAGTTGCCTTCATCCAGCGTTTCGTAGTCAGCAGGGTTGTAAATCAGCACGCCGTTGCCATTGGCGTGGCCCTCTGTCTTCTTGAGCTCTGACGAGGCCGTGTGGGCACGCCCCATGACATCGGGTGCCTTGGGCGAATTCTCGGTAATGGCGGCAACGCCGATGCTGAGGGTAAGTTGCACCGTGCGCCCGTTGATTTCAAACAGGTGATCCTCAACGGCCTTGCAGAGGCGCTTGCACTCGGCTGCCAGCGCCTTGTCATCGCCGGGCTGGCAGAGCAGGCAGAAGGCGTCATCGCTCAGGCGCGCCAGAATAGCGTTGTCTGGTGCGTGTTCGCGAAGAATGTTAGCCAGGTCGCCCAGCAGCAGATCCGCGCCGGCAATGCCTACCTGACCTTTCAGGCTCATGAAATTGTCCAGCGCGATGTACGCCAGCGCGCCAGTCTCATTGTCCCTGCCGGCTTTGGCCACCGCTTGGCCTAGCGCATCCATCAGATGCTGGCGATTGTACAGACCGGTCAGCAAATCCTGGCTACTGATCTGGCGCAGCTTCTCTTCCAGTTCCGCATCACTGTGCTCCGGTTGCAATACGATCTGGGTGCAGAGCTCACCGTCGTAGGTCGCGGCGGACACCGACATGACCACGTTCAGTTCGTGGTCATCGCTGCGACGGGCAACACAGTTAAGGGTCATGCCGTCTTCACCGCTCTCGGTGAACGCCTTCATGAATTCCCGGTATTTGTCCTGACTTTCGGGGTTGAGGGTGTCGAGCACCGGAATGCAGATCAGGTCATCGATATCGTCGTAGCCGAGGAATTCCATGTACGACTGGTTGGCGTAGATGTGCATGCCATCGTTAATGTAGGCAATGGCGTCTTTCGAGCTTTCCAACAGCAGCTGGCAGCGCTGCTCTGCTTCTCGCAGATGAGATTCCAGTGTCCGCCTCCGGCGGCGCCCCTCGAGAGCGGCCAATTCGCGGTTAACCACCAGCACCAGTTGGTCGGTGTAATCGAACGGCACGGTGTCCTGGCCGCCAGCCCGCATCACCGCGACGGTTCGTTCGCGGCTGTACTCATCGGTCAGCAGAACGAAAGGAATGTCCTTGTCGAGGCGATGGATCATCGCGAGGGCATCGTCAGCGCTGAATTCCTGCTCGATGTCGCGGGCCAGGAGCAGGTCCCAGCTTCCGCTCTTCAGCGTTTCTTCCAGGTCTTCTTCGGACGTAATGCGATGGGCCCGCGTGGCTTTTCCGGAATTCCTCAGCAGACTGACCAGCGACTCGGCGTCGTTCTGTGATGGATCCAGGATCAGAAGGTGTACGGTCGTGTTCTTTTTCTGCATTCGTCAGACGTCTCGTGATAGGCGTGGACAGTGCCTCCCCGACGACGGCACCGGAGGTGCTGAAGCTACAGCGAGGGCCACAGAGAGTCAAATTCATCCCCGCTGGAGCCGGCCGCCGGAGGCGCGGTACTGCTGCCGGTGGTGCCGGAATTCATCAGTTTGAGCTCAAACTGGCTGACGCTGCCGGTGGCCGACAGCTTCTGCAACAACTGGCCGTTGTCTTCGCGGCCATCATGAAGCAGAGAGATCCGGCTACCGGACTGAAAAGGGAGCCTCGGTGTTATCAGTGTAGCAGCCTGGTTGGCCACACTGATCTCCGGTAGCAACAGACCTCGCAGAAACTCGCTGCTGTTGCCGATTTTCTGGATCAGTCGCACGCCACAGGGGGAGGCGCTGGGTGCCAGCAGCTCGATGCCGATCTGCGTGCCCTGGCTGCGGACCTGTCGTATCCAGCGAACAACTGCCACGCTCCAGGGGTGGGTGGACTGCTCCCGCACTCCGAGAATTTCTCCGGCCTGCAATGACGATGGCACATTGTTTTCCCAGGCTACGCAATAGCCCCCGGGGCTGGTGTTGACCAGCAGTGCCCGGTGAGACTGGGGAGCCGCCTTGTCGGACCCGGTCTGGGGCACCTGACCGTGGCTGCCACGGAAATTGATGGGGGCGTCGGAAGCGTGCGTGCGATCATCCGCCGGTGCTGCATCGTGTGCTCCGGCCCAGGCGTCATCCGCGCGGGAAGAGCGCATGAACACATTGCTCTCGCGGTTATCGCCGTTGTCGTGGCCACTGACAAAATCACTGAAATGTTTCTTGCCGGCGATGAAATAGTGCGCAGCGGTCAGGCCGACACAGAGTTCGAGCGTGCCCTGGCTGGAAATACGGTTGAAATTGCGTTTGGCCAGAATGCCGAGGGCCTGACACAGGTGGGTGAGCAGGGTCTCGCTGACGCGGGGCGGCAACTGCAGCGCGTTTGCGGCGCTTTTGGCATCGATTCCGGCGTGGAGCCCGTCTGCCAGCATGCGGGACAACTTCCGGGTATCAAAGCCGAAGGTGTCTGCGCCGGGTTTCTGCTCAAGCAGGCTGCGGTAAACCGGTGGTGCATCACGTTCCATGTTGACGGCAAACAGGCTTTCGTCGAGATCCGGGCCGCACTGGGTGTGCTCGGTCCAGGTTTCGAACAGCTCGTAGGTTTGCAGCAGCTCGTTCTGTCGCAGCTGGTTAGCCCGGGCGCAGCCCAGCAACAGGATCCGCTTGTAGCTGTCTTCAACCGTGCTGCTGCGGCGGTGCACAAGGGTTTCGTCGTCCACCGTCACCGTGGCCAGCTTGTTGCGGTGGGCGAACCGGAACAGCCGGTGGCACTCCAGCCAGCTGTGCGACGGGCTGGGACAGTAGAGCTGATGGGCCCTGACAATGGTGGCGGCCAGTTCCGAGATGGCCCGGTGCACCGACGTTGCGACGCCTTTGCGGTTTTTGTCGAGGCCGCCGTTATCGAGAAACTCCAGTACGCACAGCTTGTACCCGCTGGCGCAGTGCAGTTGCAGGGCCTGGGACAGATTGGCGATTTTTTTATGTTTCTCTGGCAGTGCTACCGCCATGCCGAGGTAGTGACGGGACAGCTCCGCACAGACAAAGTGGATTTTAGGGCGGATCAGCTCCAGAAACTGCAGGCGCTGCTGAGCCGGGACAAACAGGTGGTTCAGCTCGATGATGGCGTGATAGAGCTGGCGGGACGACTCGCCGATGTTGGCCATTGGTAGCTGGTTGATCCAGTCCCGGAACGCTTTTGGAGACGTCTCGCAAAATGAGAGACTTGCCGTTTTCTGATCAGGAACCCGGAGATCCGGTTTCAGAGTCATTCCTTCCATGAGTACGCGCCAATTGTATGGGCCACAACCGGGACCCTGAGTGTTGTCATATACGGCTGCCGAGGGTTTTGCCCGTTAAATCGGAAAACGCCGTGAATACAGGTTTTTATCGTAGGACAATTTGAACTTTAAAATAGCAAAGGCAGAACAAAAAGCGAGAAAATCACGAGTTCACAAAGTTTCACAAGTGATTCTGGGCCAGCTTTGCCAAAAAAGGTCACGCAAACAGGTCGATGGGGGTCTTGCCGGCTTTGCCGGGAATCTCGCGGACCAGCTTCGGCACCAGAAAGCCCGGCAGACTGGCAAGCATTGTGCGCACCAGGGCCCGGGCGGCGTCATCACTCACATCAAAATGATGCGCGCCTGCAACCGGATCGAAGGCATGGAGGTAATACGGCATAACCCCCGCCTCAAACAGCGCCTCGCTGAGCTCGGTCAGAACCTCGGCGTTGTCATTGACGCCCCGGAGAATGACGCTCTGGTTCAGCAGAGTGGCACCTGCGGCCCGCAGCCTCGCCAACGCCAATCGTGTGGCCAGATCCAGCTCCGCCGGGTGATTGATGTGCAGCACAATCACGGTCTGAAGACGGGTTTCGGGCAGCCAGGCCAATAATGAATCGCAAACCCGTTGCGGAATGACCACCGGCAGGCGCGTGTGGATCCGCAAGCGGCGGATATGGGGAATCTCGCCGATGGCCGCCGTCCAGGCTGCCAGCAGCCGGTCACTGGCTACCAGGGGGTCGCCACCGCTGAAAATCACCTCATTGATCCGGGTATCCTGCCGCAGGGTATCGATCACGCGATCGCGGTCAAGCGGTGACAATCGATGTTCCTCATAAGGGAAATGGCGGCGAAAGCAGTAGCGGCAATTGATGGCGCACTGACCGGTCACCATGAGCAGTGCGCGGCTCTGATATTTTCGGATCAGGCCGGTGGTTTCCGAGGCGGTCACTTCCTGCAACGGATCCGAGACATAGCCGTCTGCCAGAACGCCTTCTTCACTGAGGGGCAGCACCTGGCGTAACAGAGGGTCTTGAGGGTTTCCCCGTGTTATCCGGCTCAGGTAGGGCTCCGGAACCCGTATGGCAAACAGGCGATGACCCTCCTCTGCGCCCTGCAGCCACAGTCGGGGGTCCAGGTCCAGCCGTTCCAGCAGCGCCGTCGGTGAGGTGATGGCCCCGGATAACAACTGCTGCCAGCTGGCGGAGTCGTTATCGGCCGGGCGGGCTTCTATACGGGTGGGGGTTCGCTGTATCATAGCGACCTTTGAAATTTTAATTGCATCTTTTCAGGTGGACATTTCATGGCTTCATATTCTACCAACGAATTCCGCGGCGGTCTTAAGGTTTTGCTGGATGGCGACCCCTGCGTGATTCTTGAGAACGAATTCGTCAAACCGGGCAAAGGCCAGGCCTTTAACCGGGTACGACTGCGTAACCTGATGAGCAACCGGGTGTGGGAGCGCACGTTCAAATCGGGCGAAAGTCTGGAATCCGCCGATGTAATCGAGCAGGACATGGAATACCTGTATACCGATGGCGAGTTCTGGCATTTCATGCTGACGGATGGCTCGTTCGAGCAATACCCGGCAGACGCCAAAGCGGTGGGTGACACCGTAAAGTGGCTGAAAGAGCAGGACGTTTACACGGTGACCCTTTATAACGGTGCGCCGCTCACCGTGAGCCCTCCCAACTTTGTGGAGCTGGAAGTGGTTGATACCGATCCGGGCATGAAAGGCGATACCGCCCAGGGCGGTTCCAAGCCGGCCACGCTGTCTACCGGTGCGGTTGTTAACGTCCCGCTGTTCATCACCATCGGCGAAGTTCTGAAGGTGGATACCCGTTCCGGTGAGTATGTTAACCGCGTCAAGAGCAGCTAGGTTGATCCCGTGACTGATGCACCGGAGTGGCAGCCACGTGCCTCGCTGGGTGCCCTGAAAAGCCGCGCAAGCCAGTCAGCCTGGTTGCGCGGCTTTTTTGCGCAACGGGGCGTGCTGGAAGTGGAAACGCCGGTGCTGGGGCGCCACGGCGTAACCGACCCCAACCTCGATGGTATTGCGGCCAACGCGGCCCCGGTGGCTGGAGCCAGCGGCGGTGGCTGGCTACAGACGTCCCCGGAATACCACATGAAGCGGTTGCTGGCTGCCGGGTCAGGCCCTATCTATCAGGTTGCCCGGGTGTTCCGCGACGGTGAGCGGGGTTCCCGTCATAATCCGGAGTTCTCCCTGCTGGAATGGTACCGACCCGGGTTTACAGATACCGACCTGATGGCGGAGGTCAGCGACCTGGTGGTGGGCTGGCTCGGCTGCGAGCGCCCGAAGGTTCTGAGCTATCGCGACGCCCTTGAGCGGTTCGCCGGTGTCGATCCGTTCCGGGTTGCGGACACCGAACTGAGGCGGCGTTGCGAGCAGTGGCTGGCGCCGGAGCAAACCCTGACACTCGGGCGCGACGGTTGCCTGGATCTGCTGATGAGTTATCTGGTGGAACCCGCGCTGGCGGGATTCGGACCGGTGTTCATCACCGCTTACCCGGAATCCCAGGCGGCCCTGGCGAAAGTCAGCGAGCTTGATGGTGTCCGTCTGGCCCACCGGTTCGAGCTCTACGTGGGTGGGATCGAGCTATGCAACGGCTATTGGGAGCTCACCGATGCCATCGAGCAGCGTCGGCGGTTTGACGAAGACAACCGGGTTCGCCGATTGGCCGGCAAACCGGAAATGGCAGTGGATTCTGCGTTGCTGGCGGCTCTTGAGGCCGGTGTTCCCGACTGTGCCGGTGTGGCTCTGGGACTGGACAGGCTGCTGATGCTGAAATTGGGCAGCAACAACATTGCTGACGTGGTGGCCTTTCCGCTGGAAATCGCCTGACTCCGGCCGCAACCGGAGTCGATGTCGAGGGGGCTGGGCGGGTGGAAGGATTCAGGATCCGGTGGTGCCAAAGGCTTCGCCCATGCGCACCGTTTTGCCCGGTGCCTCGTCGTCATTCCATGCAGCCGCGCCTTTGGGCATGACCAGTACCACGGTGGAGCCCAGCCGGAATCGGCCCATTTCCTCGCCTTTCTCGAATTGAATGGCAGGCTGGTCATCGTCGTAACGGGTACTGGTGACCAGGCCGGTTCCCGGCGCCACCACGCCACCCCAGGTGGTTTCAACGCTGCCCACAATCATCGCCCCGACCAGCACCAGCGCCATCGGGCCGGCATCGGTGTCAAAAATGCAGGCCACCCGCTCGTTACGGGCGAACAGGTTGGGAACGTTTTCCGCCGTCACCGGGTTCACCGAGAACAGCTTGCCGGGCACGTAGACCATCTCCCGTAGCCGGCCGGCCAGGGGCATGTGGATGCGGTGGTAGTCCTTAGGCGATAGGTAAATAGTGGCAAATTCCCCTTCGGTAAACGCTTCCGCGCGCGCATCGTCACCGCCCAGCAACTCGGTGAGACTGAACGACTGGCCTTTGGCCTGAAAAACGCGGTCACCGGTAACCCGGCCGAGCTGGCTGATGGCGCCATCCACCGGGCTGACCAGAACCGAACTGCCGCTGTCCACTGGTCTCAGGCCCGGTTTGAGGGCGCGGGTGAAGAAGGCGTTGAAGCTGGGGTAGGCTTCCGGCTCCGATTCCAGCGCTTCGCTCATGTTTACGCCGTAGCGGCCGATAAACCATCGAATGACGCGGTTCTTGAGCGCCGGCGACCGGTCATTGTCCGCGAGGCGGCCGGCAAGCCGGGAAAGCGCCAGTTGCGGGGTGACGTACTGGCTCAGAACAAAAAGCTTGTCGAACATGAAACGGGTTCCTTTGCGCTCAAAGGCGCGAAGTTTACCAAATACAGCGGCGTGTATAGAAATTGTTTCACCGCTTCTCGGTTGGACCCGGTGCTTGCTATGATCGGGTCAGTTAAAACCACTACATAAGGCGTGTGCTCCCCCCATGTTGCTGATTATCGGTGCGGTTGTAGTCATTGCGAGTGTTCTTGGCGGTTACGTGCTTCACGGCGGAAACCTTGCGGTGCTGTGGCAGCCCACTGAAATCCTGATCATCGGGGGTGCGGCGGTCGGCTCCTTCATCATCTCCAACCCGCTGCACACGGTGAAAGAGGTGTTTCAGGCCTGTCTGCGGCTGCTGACAGGGTCGCCCTACAACAAAGCATTCTATGTAGACCTGCTCAGCCTGCTGTACGACATCTTTGATAAGTCCCGCAAGCAGGGTGTGATGGCCATCGAGGAGGATATCGACGACCCCGAATCCAGCCAGATCTTTTCACGATACCCGGCCATCATGAAATCCAAGCACCTGTTGTCGTTCATCACTGACTATCTGCGCATTATCAGCTCCGGCAACATGGCGACCCATGAGCTGGAGGGCATGATGGAAAACGAGATCGACAGCCGCCAGCATGAGCTGGAAGAGCCTGCCCATGCGGTTAACAAGATTGCCGACGCCCTGCCGGGGCTGGGTATCGTAGCCGCGGTGCTGGGTATCGTGATCACCATGAACTTTCTGACCGAAGGCCCGGAAAAGATCGGCCTGAGCGTCGCAGCGGCGCTGGTCGGTACCTTTCTCGGTATCTGGATGGGCTACGGGTTTGTGGGGCCGACGTCGATTGCCCTGGAACATGCCGCAAAGTACGAATTGAAAGCCTACGAATGTGTGAAAGCCTCGGTTGTCGCCACCGTGTCCGGACAGGCGCCGCAGATGGCCATCGAGTTCGGGCGCAAGGCATTGCCCACCGACAAGCGGCCAGGGTTCCAGGAGCTCAACGACCACGTGCGCTCGAAATAACGTAGCTGACGTAACGAAGCCGACGTAACGACCCCCGGGCTGTTGGAGCAGGTTAGTGGAAGAACAACCGATCATCGTCAAACGCAAGAAGAAGGTTGTCGGGGGCCATCACGGCGGCTCCTGGAAAGTGGCTTTTGCCGACTTTGCCACCGCCATGATGGCGTTCTTTCTGGTGTTATGGCTGACAGCGACCGCAACGCCGGAGCAGAAGCTTGCGGTGGAAGGGTATTTCAAGGATCCGATCGGGTTCACCGAGGGAGGATCGCCCAACCCGGTGGATCTAGAGGGCAGTGCCTCTGTGATCAACGAAAGCACCCAGGATGTCGAGCGGAGCGACATCCAGATTGAGGATCAGGTGGTTGAAGAGCTGGCGGAAACGCTCGAGCAGCGGCAGATGGAGGAGCTGTTCCAGGACCTCAAGGAAAGCATCGAACAGAGTGACACCCTGCAGGAGTTCAAGGATCAGCTGCTGATTGACGTGACCAGCGAAGGCCTGCGTGTCCAGATCGTCGATCGCTCCCAGCGACCGATGTTCGACAGTGGCCGGGCCGAGCTCAAATATTATTCCCAGGACATCCTGTTTGAGCTCGCCAAGCCGCTGGGGGCGGTCAACAATAAGCTCAGCATTACCGGCCATACGGATTCAACACCGTTCAACGGTCGTCCCGGGTACACCAACTGGGAGCTGTCTGCCGATCGCGCCAACACGGCACGCCGGGCGCTGGTGGCCGGTGGTGTGCGCTCGCAGCAGATTGCCCGGGTTGTGGGTTTGAGTGATTCGGTGCTGTTTGATAAGGACGACGCCACCGCACCGGTGAACCGTCGGATCTCGATTATCGTGCTCAACAAGAAAACGGCGGATGGCATTCAGAACGCCGCCGGTCAATCCGATGAGCCATTGATTGACCTGACGCTCCCCACCGAGGCGGAGCAGGACGCAGCTATGAAAAGCCTGGAGCAGGGTGACTGGCTGCAGGAGCGCGAGGCACCGGCTGAGGGTGAGCTGAACTGGTAATCACCCGAGCGGTGTTCAGTCCAGCTTGAGGCCGCGGGCCTGTTGCTCGGTCATGTCTTTGAGAATGCGGTGAAAGCTCTTCAGGCGCGGATAGCTGATGCGCCCCTCTTCCGCGGCCGCATCAATGGCGCAGCCCGGATCCCCCAGATGGCGACAGTTGCGGAACTTGCACTGGCCGATCAGGTCGCGAATTTCCCGAAAGCCATATTCCAGCTCCTGGGGTGTCATGTGCCACAGGCCGAATTCCCGGATCCCGGGAGAGTCAATCAGATCGCCGCCAATCGCCAGATGGAAGAGTTTCGCGGTGGTGGTGGTGTGTGTGCCTTTGCCCGTGCTCTCGGAGAGGGCGCCAACCCGCAGCAACTCATCCGGCAGCAAGGTCTGGATGATCGACGACTTACCGACGCCGGACTGGCCCACGAACACGCTGGTCTGGTTCCGCACCAGATCCTCCACCTGTGGTGAAGGCGTGCTGCCTGAGTCCATTGCGGAGGTGCGCACCACGTCATAGCCCAATGTCTCGTAGCGCTCCAGCAGCTCATCAATGGCCTGCTGGTTGCGGTCTGTCAGCAAATCGGTCTTGTTCAGCAGGATCACCACGGGAATGTCGGTGCTTTCGGCCGCCACCAGATAGCGGTCAATCAGGTTGTCGTGGGGCTCCGGTTCCGGCGCTATCACCAGGATGATGTGGTCGATGTTCGCGGCGACGGGTTTCAGTGCGCCGAAGTTGTCCGGGCGCTGCAGCAGGTTGGTGCGCTCACAGCGGGCAACAATGACCCCGGTCTCGCTTTTGCCGGGGCGCCAGATCACCTTGTCGCCGGTCACCAGACCATCGATGTTGGCCCGTACAAAACAACGTACCACCTGGCCTTGGTTCTCCCCCTCCAACCCTTCCACATCCAGCTGCTGGCCGTAATGGGCGATAATGAGCCCCTGCTGTTCGGGCCCCAGTTCGCCGGCTTCCGTCAGCTCCTCAATGGCCTTTTCCTTCCGCGACACCCGCGCGGTGCGTTCCGCCTGAATTTTCTGGATACGCCATTGTTGCTGTTTGTTCAGTCGCCGCTTTGCCATAGAGAAGTTGCTGAAATCCTGATGAAGGGTAGGTTTTGCTGTGCCATCATACGCTAACCTGAGGATCGCAGCCCGCACGATCGGCATCAACCTCTGAGAATGTATCTGACTTTACGGGCACTGGCGGGTGCCCTGCACCAACCCGACAGTTTCGAGGAATTACGCATGGTGGACGAGAACAACCTGGTATGGATCGACCTGGAGATGACCGGTCTGGATCCGGAAAAAGAAAAAATCATCGAGATGGCGACTATCGTCACCGACTCGGAACTGAACCTGGTGGCCGAGGGGCCGGTGATCGCTATCCATCAACCGGACAGCCTGTTGGACGCCATGGACGAGTGGTGCACCCGGACCCACGGTGAGAGCGGTCTGACCCAGCGGGTGAAAGACAGCAAAATCTCGGAGCGGGAAGCCGAACTGGCAACCATCGAGTTCCTGAAACAGTATGTGGCGCCGGGTAAATCACCGCTATGCGGCAACAGCATCGGCCAGGATCGGCGTTTTCTGGTGAAGTACATGCCGGAACTGGAAGACTTTTTTCATTACCGTAATCTCGACGTCAGCACCATCAAGGAGCTGGCGCGACGGTGGCGGCCGGATGTGCTGGCGGGTGTGAAAAAGAAAGGCAGTCACCTGGCACTGGATGACATTCGCGACTCCATCGACGAGCTGCGCCACTACCGGGCCACCTTCTTCAAACTATAAACCGTGCCGTCTCAGGGCCCATTGCACATGTTCCCGTACCATCTCCGAAGGGTGATCGGCTCGCTGTTTCAGGGCTTCGATCACCGGTATGGTGGAGGGAGCGTTACCAAGGCCGACGGCCAGGTTGCGTAGCCAGCCCTCGTAACCGGTGCGGCGTATGGCAGAGCCTTCGGTGCGCTTGAGGAACTGTTCCTCGGTCCACAGGAACAGCTCGGCCAGCTCGCTGTTGTTCAGGCCGTGGCGTGGCTGGAAGTCCGGCTCCCGGCTGGGTTTGCTGAATTTGTTCCAGGGACACACCAGCTGGCAGTCGTCGCAGCCGAAGACACGGTTGCCCATCAGGGGGCGGAATTCTTCCGGAATGCTGCCTTTCAGCTCAATGGTCAGGTAGCTGATGCAGCGGCGGGCATCCAGCTGGTGTGGTCCGGCGAAGGCGTCCGTGGGGCATAAATCCAGGCAAGCGTTGCAACTGCCGCAGTGATCGGTTTCGAACGGCTCGTCCACTGGCAGCGGCGCGCTGGTGAAAATTTCACCGAGGAAGAAAAACGAGCCGGCCTTGGGGTGAATCAGCATGTTGTTCTTGCCGATCCAGCCCAGGCCTGCGCGCTGGGCCAGCGCGCGTTCCAGAACCGGCGCACTGTCCACGAACGCACGGTGATCGTGGCCACTGACGGCTTCGTCAATGCGTTTGGCCAGAGTCGCCAGGCGCTTGCGGATCAGTTTGTGGTAGTCCCGGCCGAGGGCATAGCGAGTGACATAGGCCCGTTCCCGGTCAGTGAGTGCTTGTTTCGGGTTGTCCGGCGCGGCCAGGTAATCCATGCGAACCGAGATCACCCGCAGGGTGCCCGGTACCAGCGAAGTGGGCGTGTAGCGTTTGTCGCCATGGTCACCCATGTACGCCATCTCGCCGTGATAGCCTTTTGCCAGCCAGCTTTTGAGGCGCTCACCATGCACACCGGTGTCCGGGTGGGTGATGCCCACGTCATTGAAGCCCAGTTCCCGCGCCCAGGTGCGTACGGAATCTGGCAGGTTTTCAATGGCTTCGGCGGATTTCTCGGTCATGTTTGTGCAAACAGCGTGAGCGTACGGAATTTTAATCTGATTAAGTTATGACCTTTTTCTGTGTTTTGCTATGCTTTACAGGTATCTGGCCAATTTTCTTAAACTGATTTCTTTAGCTGGAGCGCGGTTGTATGCGCCTGACTGATCGCCACAGTCTACCAGAAGACCTGTACTCCGCAGACGCTGTGCGGGAGATTGATCGCTATGTGATTGATCAGCAGGGGGTTGATGGATTCGGGCTGATGCAGTCGGCAGCGGCCGCCGTGTTCCGCCGGTTGATGCAGCGGTGGCCCGAGCCAGGCCGGCTTATGGTGCTCTGTGGCGCCGGTAATAACGGCGGTGACGGGTATCTGGTGGCAGCGGCCGCCCAGCGCCACGGTATACCGGTTGATTGCCTGGCCGTTGCACCGGTGGAGAAACTGTCTGGCGATGCCCGCCGGGCCTGGCAGAAAGCCTGCGGTGACAGTGTCGAGGTCAAGGACCTGCAAACGCTGTCCGCCTCGGAGCGTGATCAGCACTTCGCGTCCGCGTCGCTGATTGTGGACGCCATGCTGGGTACGGGTGTGGCCGGCGTGCCCCGGGAACCGTTCGCAGAGATGATCCGGCGATGCCAGCACTCGCCCGCCCCCGTGGTGGCGGTGGATCTGCCGTCCGGGTTGAATGCCACCACCGGTGCGGCGCCGGGTGATGTGGTTCGTGCCGATCTTACCGTGACCTTTATCGGCCTGAAGGCGGGCCTGTTCACGGGTCAGGGGCCGGAAGTGTGTGGGGCTCTCTGTTTTGAGCCTCTGGGAACGGAGCCATGGTTGGCGCATTCTGGCCAGGTGCCAATAGCCCATCGCATTGACTGGCCGATACTGCAGGCGAGCCTGCCCCGCCGGCCACTGACCGCCCACAAGGGGCGGTTCGGGCACGTGCTGGTGGTGGCCGGTGATCGGGGTTTCGGCGGAGCAGGGATCCTGGCGGCTGAGGCGGCGGCCCGCAGCGGCGCCGGCCTGGTTACCCTGGCCACCCGACCCGAGCATGCGGCGCCGGCGTTGGCGCGGTGCCCCTCCATCATGGTGCAGGGGCTGATCCATGGGTCGGAATTGCCCGCCCTGGCGGAGGCGGCGGACGTGATTGTCTGCGGTCCGGGTATTGGCCAGAGCGCCTGGGGCCAGCAAATGTTGCAGCAGGTGGTGGCCAGTGGAAAGCCCCGGGTTCTGGATGCCGATGCGCTGAATCTGATGGCTTCGCGAGTGGCGATTCGGGAGAACGACCACATTCTCACCCCCCATCCCGGGGAGGCGGCGCGGTTGCTGGGTTGCCCGGTGGCGGAAATTGAAGCTGACCGGCTCAAGGCGACGGCGAAACTTTGCGAGGTATACGGTGGCGCGGTGCTGCTGAAAGGCGCCGGTACCGTGGTCGGTTGTGAGGAAGCGCTGCCAGCCATTGTCAGTGGGAGTAATCCGGGTATGGCAACCGGCGGCATGGGGGATGTGCTGGCCGGTATCGTCGGTGCTCTGTACGGCCAGTTCGGGAATCCCTCCACGGCTGCCAGAATGGGCGCAGCCCTGCATCTGGCAGCGGCGCAGCGGGCAACTCTGAGCAAGGGGTACATGGGCCTGCTGCCGACCGATGTGATTGACGCTTTGCCGTCGGTGCTGGCCGAGGCGGAGCAGCTCAACATCTACGAGGGAACACTGGAACCATGATGGCTATGCAATCAACTGAGTCCGGGACCCGGGTTTTTCTCGCCGACGAGGCGGAAACCGAGGCGTTGGGGCAACGGCTTGCGGGCCTGATCAGAGCGGCAGGCCGGGGCGTGACGATCTTTCTCGAGGGTAACCTCGGCATGGGCAAGACCACTCTGAGTCGCGGGCTGATCCGTGGCCTGGGGCATGTGGGGGCGGTCAAAAGCCCTACTTACACGCTGGTGGAGCCCTACGAGCACTTGTGTCCTGCGGCCTATCATTTTGACCTGTACCGATTGGGTGATCCGGAAGAACTGGAGTACATGGGCATTCGCGATTACTTCGAGAGCGGCGCCTTGTGCCTGATCGAGTGGCCGGAGCGGGGGCAGGGGGTTCTGCCGACGGCAGATCTTACGGTTGCCCTGGTGCAGGAGGGCAAGGGGCGTCTTGCGCATATCGTGGCTGGAACGGATGTTGGAGCCAGGTTGGTGGTAGCTTTTAGTAGTGCTGAAACAGGATAATCCGCCTCGATGCGGAACAGGATAAAAAAGCGGGTACGCAGTATGAAAGACATCAAGGCAATGGGAAAATCGCTGGCGTCTGTAGCGCTGATGACATTGCTGGCCTGGCCGGCCGTGCTTTCGGCCGCTACGGGCGTTGAGGGCGCGCGGCTATGGCCTGCTCCCGATCACACGCGGCTGGTGCTGGACACTGCCGCCAAGGTGGACCACAACGTCTTTTCGCTGACCGGCCCAGCGCGGCTGGTGATCGACATGAAGAATGTCGACCTGAGAACCGATTTCTCCGGGCTCGATCTGTCGGGCAGTCCGATCAAGCGAATCCGCAGTGCCCGCCGCAATGGCAATGATCTGCGGGTGGTGCTGGACCTCAAGGACGACATCAAGCCGCGGAGCTTTCAGCTTGAGCCTAATCAACAATACGGTCATCGCCTTGTGGTTGATCTGATTGATGAGGGTGGCCTGAAAACCCAGAAGCCTGCCACACCAACCGTGGCGCAGAACCCGAATGGCAAGCGCGACATTGTCGTGGTGATCGATGCCGGTCACGGTGGTGAAGATCCCGGCGCCATCGGCCCGAGAGGAACCCGCGAGAAAGACGTGGTGTTTTCCATGGCCAAGACCTTGCAGCGTCTGATCAACGAGAATCCGGGATTCACCGCCAAGCTGACCCGTACTGGCGATTACTACATCGACCTGCGCAGCCGCACCTTGCTGGCAAGAAAGCACAATGCGGATCTGTTCGTGTCCGTTCATGCGGACGCATTCCGTACGCCGCAACCCAGCGGCGCGTCGGTGTTCGCCCTGTCAGAGCGGGGGGCAACCAGTGAGTCCGCACGTTGGCTGGCGCAGAGCGAAAACCGCTCGGACCTGATCGGTGGCGCCGGTGGCGTCTCCCTCAACGGGCGCGATGAGATGCTTGCGGGCGTGCTGCTGGATCTCTCCATGACTGCCAGCATCAACTCCAGCCTCGGTGTGGGCAGCTCGATTCTGGGCAAGCTCGGAAACGTGACCAAGCTGCACAAGCGGGGCGTGGAACAGGCGGCCTTCGTGGTATTGAAGTCACCGGATATTCCCTCGTTGCTGGTGGAAGCCGGCTTCATCTCCAATCCGCAGGAGGAACGAAACCTGGCCAGCTCTGCCTACCAACGCAAGCTGGCCAACGCCGTGTTTGATGGTATTTACGATTACTTTGCCAAGACGCCGCCCCCTGGCACCTTGCTGGCCCACCAGAAAGCCAGCGGCAAGATTGGCGGCAGTATCAGTCAGTACCGAATACGCCGCGGAGACACGCTGTCCACGCTGGCGCGGGAGTACCAGACATCCGTCAGCGAGCTGATGCGGTTTAACGGCCTGAACAACGACCGTGTTATGGTAGGGCAAACCATTCGCATTCCCGCATCCTGATCAAGAGGTTCGCCCGTACTATGCCCGCCATACGATTGCTGTCACCACGGCTTGCCAACCAGATTGCGGCCGGCGAAGTGGTGGAGCGCCCGGCCTCCGTGGTCAAGGAACTGGTGGAAAACGCCCTGGATGCCGGCGCCAGCCGTGTCGATATCGATATTGAGCAGGGTGGTGTGAAACTGATCCGGGTGCGGGATGACGGTTTCGGAATCGGAGAAGCCGATCTGCCGCTGGCACTCAGCCGCCACGCCACCAGCAAGATCGAGAGTCTCGACGATCTGGAGGCGGTGGCATCGCTGGGCTTTCGTGGTGAGGCGCTGGCCAGTATCAGTTCCGTATCCAGGCTGGCGCTGACGTCCCGTACCGAGGATCAGGAGGCGGCCTCCCGCGTCGAGGTTGAGGGGCGTGACATGGACGCCCGAATATCCCCGGCGGCGCACCCGATCGGCACCACCGTCGAGGTGCGGGACCTGTTTTTCAATACACCGGCCCGCCGCAAGTTCCTACGCACCGAAAAGACCGAATTCAACCACGTTGACGAGTGCGTGCGCCGGCAGGCTTTGAGCCGTTTCGATGCCGGTTTCACCCTGCGCCACAACCAGCGGGTGATCCAGAGCCTGCGCCCGGCCGCGAATCCGCTGGATAAAGAGCGGCGCATCGGCGCCCTGTGTGGGCAACAGTTTATCGACAACGCCGTGGTCATTGATGCCGAGGCCACGGGCCTGCGACTCTGGGGGTGGGTGGCATTGCCCACCTTCTCCCGCAGTCAGGCCGATCTGCAGTATTTCTTCGTCAATGGCCGCGTAATCCGTGACCGCCTGGTGGCTCATGCAGTGCGCCAGGCCTATCGCGATGTGCTGTACAACAATCGCCACCCGGCATTTGTGCTCTATCTGGAAGTGGATCCGGCCACGGTGGATGTCAACGTGCACCCTACCAAGCACGAGGTGCGATTCCGCGACGGCCGTCTGGTGCACGATTTCATCTTCCGGACGCTGCACAAAGCTCTGGCGGATGTGCGGCCAGACGACCATTTGCGGGGCGCCGTTGCCCAATCTGCGGTGCGCGAAGGTTCGGAGTCAGCCGTTGTAGCGGGCCCGCAATCAGCCTACCCCGGTGTCGCTGGCCAGGCCGAGCGGCCTGCCAGTCGAAGCTGGGGGGAAACGGCATCGGTGTTTGACGCGCATTCGGGCAGTACACAGTCTCAGCCGCCGCAGCACCAGTGGCAGGCGCGGGACCAGATGGGCTTCTATCAATCCCTCAATCAGGGCGGGGGGCTGGTGAATGCTCCCCAGGACGCGCCGGCTCGTGACTTCGCGGCCGGGCAGCCAACACCGCCGGTAGACAGTGAAGCAGAGCCTCCCCTCGGTTATGCGATTGCCCAGCTCCACGGTATCTATATTCTTGCCCAGAGCCGTCAGGGCATGATTGTGGTGGATATGCACGCAGCTCATGAGCGCATCACGTACGAGCGCATGAAGCGGGCACTGGAGGCGCAGGACCTAAAGAGTCAGCCCCTGCTGGTGCCGGTATCACTTGCGGTCAGCCAGAAAGAGGCGGCGCTGGCGGAAACCCACGCCAGCGAGCTTCAGCAACTGGGGCTGCAGGTGGAGCGGATCGGGCCGGAAACCCTGGCCATTCGCCAGGTGCCTGCCCTGTTGCGCGGTGCCGACACCGAGCAGCTTGTTCGGGACGTGTTGGCGGACCTTATCGAGAACGGTCAGAGCGATCGTGTCGAGGCGGTGACCCATGAATTGCTGGGCACAATGGCCTGCCACGGCTCTGTGCGGGCGAACCGTCAGTTGACCATTCCGGAAATGAACACCTTGCTGCGGGATATGGAAGCCACCGAGCGCAGTGGCCAGTGCAATCACGGTCGCCCGACCTGGACGGTGGTGACCTTGTCCGAGCTGGACAAGCTGTTCCTGCGGGGGCGTTGACGTGTGAGGAACGAAATCCCGACCGGAGCACCGTCATTGCCACCGGCCATTTTTCTGATGGGGCCAACCGCGTCTGGTAAGACCGACCTGGCAATGGCGCTGTGTGAGCAGTTGCCCTGTGACATAATCAGCGTCGATTCAGCGATGATATACCGTGGCATGGACATCGGTACCGCCAAGCCCACCGCCTCTGAGCTGGCCCGCGCGCCCCACCAGTTGATCGATATCTGTGATCCGACAGAGCGCTACTCCGCCGCGGATTTCCGCCGTGACGCCCTGAGGGAAATGGCGGAAATCAGCCAGCGAGGCCGTATTCCCCTGTTGGTTGGCGGCACCATGATGTATTTCAAGGCGCTGCTCCATGGCATGTCTGATCTGCCCTCTGCCGACCCGGAGCTGCGGCGGACGCTGGAGCAGGAGGCGGAAGCCCTGGGGTGGGCAGCCCTGCACGATGAGCTCAGGGCCCGCGATCCGGTTGCGGCGGATCTGATCCATCAGAATAACCGGCAGCGTTTGATGCGGGCGCTGGAGGTGATCCGCTTGACCGGCAGGCCCATTTCCGAGCTCTGGCGGGCGCAGGCTGCAGGGGCAGGGAATCGCGGGCCGGTTGGCGCAAATGTCGAGGATTACACCTATTTTACGCAATGGCAGGCAGACGAAACCTCGTCGCTTCCGTATACTGTTGTGCAACTTGCTGTTGCTCCACCTGACAGAAAGGTACTTCACGAACGTATTTCCCGGCGATTTCAGAATATGCTGGATGCGGGCTTCCTTGAGGAAGTCCGCGGATTGATGGGTCGTGAGGATCTGAATGTCAGTCTGCCTTCCATGCGCTGCGTCGGATATCGACAGGCATGGCACTACCTGGCCGGTGATGACGATTACAACACCATGGTCAGCAAGGGAGTGGCAGCAACCCGCCAGCTCGCCAAACGGCAGTTGACCTGGTTGCGAAAGTGGTCCGATGTGACCTGGCTTGCCAGTGATGACGAACATATCATTGAGGCAGCCTTGAAAAATATCAGACTTCGCGCCACATTTAATTCTGAAAAATGACGATCTGCACTTACATATAAACAGGAGAAAACACATGTCAAAAGGGCATTCTTTACAAGACCCTTACCTCAATGCCTTGCGCAAGGAACGCATTCCGGTTTCTATCTTTCTGGTCAATGGCATCAAGCTGCAGGGCCAGATTGAATCCTTTGACCAGTTCGTGATTCTGCTGAAAAACACTGTCAGCCAGATGGTCTACAAACACGCGATTTCGACTGTGGTGCCGGCCCGGAATGTGCGCATTCCCCAGCAGGCTCCCGGCGGAGAGGGTGAGGCTGAAGACTGAGTTGCCCGGTTCTCCGGCATTGCCACCCGCGTTTCCGATGAGCCCGCAAGGGTTCTGAGGATCGCGGGTGTTTGTTTTTATGCACCAGACACTTTTTTGATGACCCAGGAGTTGCTGCCAATTGTTTGAGCGTCCCGACGTTGGTGAACGGGCGATCCTCGTCCACATTGATTTTACCTCTCACGAGGAGTCTGAAGATCCCGATGAGTTCCGCGAGCTGGTCACTTCTGCGGGTGTCGAACCCGTGGGTCTGGTTACGGGCTCGCGAAAACAGCCGAGTCCCAGGCTCTTCGTTGGGGAAGGCAAGCTTGAGGAGATTCGCGACGCGGTCAATGCCAACGAGGCAGACGTGGTGCTGTTCAATCACTCGCTCAGCCCCTCCCAGGAACGCAACATCGAGCGCGAGCTCCAGTGCCGGGTCCTTGACCGGACCGGGGTAATCCTCGATATCTTTGCGCAGCGCGCGCGCACTCACGAAGGCAAACTCCAGGTCGAGCTGGCTCAGCTTGAGCACATGTCGACACGGTTGATCCGTGGCTGGACCCACCTGGAGCGCCAGAAGGGCGGCATCGGCCTGCGCGGGCCGGGTGAAACCCAGCTGGAAACCGACCGGCGGCTGCTGCGTGAGCGGATCAAATCCATTCACAAACGCCTTGAGAAAGTGCGACGGCAGCGCAACCAGGGTCGCCGTGCCCGCAAGCGTGCGGACATTCCCACGGTATCGTTGGTGGGATATACCAACGCAGGCAAGTCCACATTGTTCAACCGTATTACCACTTCGACCGTATATGCTGCAGATCAGCTGTTCGCTACCCTGGATCCGACGCTGCGTCGTCTGGAACTTCCCGATATCGGGGCGGTCGTAATGGCGGACACGGTGGGCTTCATTCGCCATCTGCCTCACAAGCTGGTGGAGGCGTTCCGTGCGACGTTGGAGGAGACCACCCAGGCAACCCTGTTGCTGCACATCATCGACTGTCATGACAGCCGTCGGGATGAAAACATGGAGCAGGTTGAGGAAGTGTTGGCGGAAATCGGAGCAGACGAAATTCCCATGCTTCAGGTGTTCAACAAGATCGATTTGCTGGACGACTTTACCCCCCGTGTGGAACGTAACGAGGATGGACTGCCGGTGAAGGTGTGGCTTTCGGCGGTCAGCGGGCAGGGCATTCAGGGGCTGTTCGACGCGGTTGTCGAACGACTCGCAGAGGATGTGGTCCACCACCATGTCCTGCTGGGGCCGCAAGATGGAAAGTTGCGGGCCCTGCTGCATGAGGCCGGGTCGGTGGTGACTGAAGAGCACCGCGACAGCGGTGACACGGCTCTGGAAGTGCGACTGCAGAATCGCGACTGGCTTCAGTTATTGAGCCGCGCGGATGTGCGTGAACAGGATCTGAGAATTGACGCAGGAACAGAGTAAACGGTATCGCTATTGCCGGGGCGCTTATAAATCCCTAGTATTTGCAGCCATTCTATTAGTCAGGAACGGAGAGCACTATGGCCTGGAATGAACCGGGTGGTAACCGTAACGACAACGATCCCTGGGGAACCGGTGGTGGTCGTCGCGGCAATGATCAGGGTCCGCCAGACCTGGATGAGGCACTGAAAAAAGGCCTCGACAAACTCAACAAGCTGCTGGGCGGCAAGGGCAACCGCTCCGGTGGGTCCGGCGGTGGTTCGTCATCCGGAAACAGCGGTGGGTTCGGCGCCATTCTGGCTTTGGCCGGCATCCTCGTTGTGGGTTATGTCATCTTCCAGTCGTTTTACACGGTAGACGAGCAGGAGCGCGCTGTTGTGCTGCGTTTCGGTGAATTCAGTCGCACCGAGAGCCCGGGTCTGCGTTTCAAGGTTCCGTTGATTGACGACGTCACCAAGGTGCGCGTCACCAACGTGCGCACGGCAGAATCAAGCGGTCAGATGCTGACCCAGGATGAGAACCTGGTGACGGTTGATCTGCAGGTTCAATACCGGGTTGGCGACGCCAAGGCTTACGTCCTCAACATACGTGACTCCAACGAAGCACTGGCGTTTGCCACAGACAGCGCCCTGCGCCATGAAGTCGGCAGCTCCACGCTGGATCAGGTGCTCACCGAGGGGCGTGCCGAGCTGGCGGTTCGTGTCGAGCAACGTCTGCAGACGTTCCTGAGGGATTACGGCGCCGGGCTTGAGATTGTTCGGGTCAACGTTGAAAGCACGCAGCCGCCGGATGCGGTTCAGGATGCGTTCCGTGAGGTTCAGCGTGCCCGCGAAGACGAACAGCGCGTGAAAGAAGAAGCCGAGACCTACCGCAACAAGGTGGTTCCGGAAGCTCGGGGTCAGGCTCAGCGCATGATCGAAGAAGCTCAGGCCTACAAACAGGAGGTCATTGAGCGAGCAAACGGTGAAACCGCCCGTTTCCTTGCAATGCTGGAGGTGTACCGGACGGCCCCTGAGGTAACGCGAGAGCGCATGTATCTGCAGGCTCTTGAGGGTGTGCTTTCCAGCACCAGCAAGGTGCTGGTCGACACCGAGAGCAGTGGCAATATGATGTATCTGCCACTGGATCGGCTGACCCAGAACCGAATGGGAAGCGGCAACAGCAGTTCATCGGGCGGCTCTGACGGTGAGGTCAATATCCAGACATTGACAGATCAGGTCATTCAGGAGCTGCGCGGACGGCAGGATACTGGCATTCGGAGGAGCAGATAATTATGGGACCCAAAGGTGTAGTGGGCCTCGCAGGGGCCCTCATTGTAGTCCTGCTGGTTTTGTCGAGCGTGTACATCATTCCGGAGACCCACCGTGGCGTGAAGCTTCGTTTCGGTGAGTTGGTACAGACCGATCTGCAGGCAGGCCTGCACTTCAAGGTGCCGGTGATTGATCAGATCCGCGAGTTCGATATTCGAGTTCTGACCATGGACCTCCCGTCACGTCAGTACCTGACCATTGAGAAAAAACCGCTGGATGTAGATTCGTACATCGCCTGGAAAATTCTCAACGTCGATCAGTTCTATCGTGCCACCGGTGGTGATGAGTTCCGTGCCCAGTCACTGCTGCAGTCGCGGGTAGACAACGGGCTCCGCGACGAATTCGGTGTTCGCACCATGGTCGAGGTGGTATCGGGGCAGCGCGACGAACTGATGCACACCCTGCGCGATCGGGCGAATGAAACCGCGATTAAGGAATTCGGCATCGAAATTCTGGACATCCGGGTCAAGGCGATCGAGTTCCCGGGCGAGGTCAGCGAGAACGTTTATCGCCGGATGGCGACCGAGCGTGAAAAGCTGGCGCAGGAATTTCGCTCCCGCGGCCGCGAGCTGGCAGAGGGTATTCGCGCTGACGCCGATCGTCAGCGTACGGTGGTGCTGGCAGAGGCGTTCTCCCAGGCAGAGGAGACGCGCGGTGAGGGCGACGGTGAAGCGTCGCGCATCTACGCCGATGCCTATGGCTCTAACCAGGAGTTTTATAGCTTCTATCGCAGTTTGCAGGCCTACCAGAACACGTTCTCAAGCAAGGACGATATCATGGTGATCGACTCTGACAGCGATTTCCTGCGGTACCTCAAGGATCCTCAGGGCGCCCGCTAAGAGGCATTGCCTGAATCCAAAACCGGAATACCTCGGTATTCCGGTTTTTTTGTGTCTGGCAACAGTGTAAAATTCGGCCGGTTTTGGTTCGGGTTTTCTCCTGCTCCCGACTTCGCCCTAAATCCTGTGCACTCCCGCCGCCTCTGGTCGACGCGGGGCAGAACGGACAACGGAATCTCATGACAGTATCAGATCGCTGGTTGCTGCCCGATGGCGTGGAAGACATTCTGCCGCCTCTTGCAGGACAGATAGAATCCCTGCGCCGCGACGTAATGGACACCTGCCAGCGCTGGGGGTACCAACTGGTCATCCCGCCGCTGATTGAATACCTCGAAAGCCTGTTTACCGGGACCGGTCACGATCTGGAGCTGCAAACCTTCAAGCTGACCGATCAGCTTACCGGCAGGATGATGGGCGTGCGCGCCGATATGACGCCGCAGGCCGCACGCATTGATGCCCATACCCTCGGCCAGGACGGGATTACCCGCCTGTGCTACGCCGGGCATGTGCTCCACACCCGCCCGCGCCATATGCTGACGGGTCGCACGCCGATTCAGGCCGGTTGTGAGCTGTTTGGCAGTGCTTCCGAGTCTGCCGATCTTGAAGTGATCAGCCTCATGCTGGAAACCCTGCGGGTGGCGGGATTGCCTCGAATCCACCTGGATCTGGCGCATGTTTCAATCTATGAAACGCTGATGGGTGAGGCCCGGTTCGATCGCGATACCTCAGCTGCGATCTTCGACGCCATGGCGCGGAAGTCGGTGCCGGAGCTGGATGAGTTGCTGGGAGACTGTGCCGCGGACTCTGCAGGTGGCCGTCTGCGCGCGCTGGCGCGGGTCAGCGGCGGTCCGGAAGCGCTGGCCGATGCGCGACAGATCCTGGCCGGCGCTCCGGAAGCGCTGACCGCCGCCCTGGATCAGTTGGGGCGTGTCGCGGATCTGCTCACACGGGATTTTCCGGAAATCAGTTTCGGTTTCGATTTCTGTGAGTTGCGGGGTTACAACTACCATACCGGGCTCGTCTTCGCCGCGTATGTGCCGGGTCATGGCGATGCCGTAGCCAAAGGCGGTCGATACGACTCAATTGGCAGCGATTTTGGCCGTGCCCGGCCGGCCACGGGCTTCAGCCTTGATATTCGCGCACTGGTGTCGCTGGGCGAGCGAGTCTCGCGGCGAGCCGGTGCGATCTGGGCGCCGGTCGATGCCGACCCGGCGCTGGAAAGTGTGATTGCCGGTTTGCGGATGACGGAAAGCGTTGTACGGGCATTGCCCGAGGATGCAGACACAGATCCCGCAAAGCGTGGCTGTGACAGAATTTTGGTAAACCGTGACGGCCAGTGGGTCGTGGATCAACTGGGCTGAATTGAGAGAGAATCATGGGTAAAAATGTAGTTGTGCTGGGCACCCAGTGGGGTGACGAGGGAAAAGGTAAAATCGTTGATCTGCTGACGGACAAGGTTTCAGCCGTTGTTCGCTTTCAGGGCGGACACAACGCCGGTCACACGCTGGTGATCGAAGGCAAGAAGACGGCGCTGCACCTGATTCCCTCCGGCATTCTGCGCAAGAACGTCCACTGCATGATCGGTAACGGTGTGGTGCTCTCCCCGGAAGCGCTGCTGAAGGAAGTGCGCGAGCTGGAAGCCAACGGCGTGGCGGTGCGTGACCGCCTGCGTATCAGCCTGGCTTGCCCGATCATTCTGCGTACCCATGTTCGCATCGACCAGGCCCGCGAGCGCGCCAAGGGAAACGACAAGATCGGTACCACTGGCCGTGGTATCGGCCCTGCCTACGAGGACAAAGTGTCCCGCCGCGGTGTCCGGTTGGGTGATCTTTTCAATCCTGTGTCGTTCGAGGAAAAGCTGCGGGAGATCATGTCGTACCACAATTTCGTGCTCACCGAGTATTTCAAGGAAGAGGCCGAAGACATCGATGCCGCGCTGGCCGAGCTGAAACAGATGGGCGAGGAAATTCTGCCCATGGCGGCCGACGTTACCGACATGCTCCACGACTACCGCAAGCGCGGCGAGCATATTCTGTTCGAGGGCGCGCAAGGCTCGCTGCTGGACATCGACCTGGGTACCTATCCGTATGTCACGTCGTCGAACACCACCGCCGGCGGCACCGCAACCGGCTCTGGTTTTGGCCCGCTGTTCCTCGATTACGTGCTGGGTATTACCAAAGCTTACACCACCCGTGTCGGCTCCGGCCCGTTCCCGACCGAGCTGTTCGATGATATGGGCCAGCACCTGGCGGTCAAGGGTAATGAGATCGGCACCACCACTGGCCGTTCCCGGCGTTGTGGCTGGTTCGATGCCGTGGCTCTGCGCCATGCCATCCAGATCAACAGTGTGTCCGGCATCTGCCTGACCAAGCTCGATGTGCTGGACGGCATGGATACGGTGAAAGTATGTGTCGGCTACAAGACCCCGAACGGCGAAATCTTCCGCCCGCCCATTGGTTGCGACACCTACGATGATATCGAACCGGTCTATGCCGAGCTTCCCGGCTGGAAAGAGAGCACTGTGGGTCTGACCACCCTGGAGCAGCTGCCGGAAAATGCCCTCGCCTACATCCGTTTCCTGGAGGAGCAGATCGAGGCGCCGATCGACATCATCTCGACCGGTCCGGATCGGGTGGAAACCATTACCCTGCGACACCCCTTCGGCGAGTAAGGCCGACGCTATGAAAAACCCGCTTACGAGCGGGTTTTTCTGTTCTTGCAGGGTGAAAACGGCTGCGGTCAGGGTTTTTCGGCAATGACGGTGGCCCGTTTGGGGCCAGGGTAGCCTTCGATGGTTTTGCCGGAATCGTCTGGATCGAGAAAATCTTCAAGCGAATTGAAACGCATCCAGTCGGTGCGCCGCTGCTCGTCGATGGTGGTGTCGGTAACATCCACCACCCGGGCATTGCGGAACCCGGTGCGGCCAAGCCAGCGCAGCAGCGTGTCACAGCTGGGCAGGAACCACACGTTACGCATTTGGCCGTAGCGGTCCTCCGGCATCAGGCTGTAGCCCTCGGGGCCATCCACCACCAGCGTTTCCAGAACCAGTTGACCGCCGCGGCGAAGAGTGTCCTTCAGTTCCAGCAGGTGATCCAGCGGCGAGCGGCGGTGATAAAGCACTCCCATGGAGAACGTGGTGTCAAAGGCTTCAAGCCCCGACGGCAGATCCTCCATGCGTATCGGTAGCAGGTCCACCGGTGCGTCCGGGGTGTAGTGTTTAACGCTGAGAAACTGGAACAGGAACAACAGGCCCGGATCAATGCCGATCACCCGGGCGGCGTCGTCCCCCAGCATGCGCCAGCAGTGATAACCCGAGCCGCAACCGACATCGAGAATGCGGCGGCCGCGGAGGTCTGCCAGGTAGGGGGCGACGCGGTCCCACTTCCAGTCGGAGCGCCATTCGGTGTCCACATAGGTGCCGAAAAAGTCGAACGGCCCTTTGCGCCAGGGCATCAGACCCCGCAGACCGCTTTGCAGTTGCGCATGTTGGGTCTGGGTGAGCGGCGCATCGCTGCCCAGAGTGATGGCGGACGCGTCGAGGCGAACGGTCGGGTGATCGATGTCCGGGAGCTGGTCCAGCGCACCCATCCAGCGGGAAATATCGCCGTGGGGGTTCTCATCAAACCGGCGCCGGAGCTGGCCCCTGAGGGTGTCTGCCCAGTGATTCTGCCCGTCGTTCGCGAGTTCCTCAAGAAGTGGCTGGTAGCAGTGCTGCCAGTCGAACGTTGCCATGGTGACTCCTCAAACGCCGGATTTGACGGCAAGCATGGACACGAAATTGAAGCACTGGTACCAGACGATAACCTGGTCAAAGCCCGCCTCCAGCAATCGGTGCCGGTGCTCCTCAAGGCTTTCCGGAATCAGCACCTGTTCGATCGCTGAGCGCTTCTGACTGATCTCAAGGTCGGAATAGCCATTGGCGCGCTTGAATTCGTGATGAAGCCGGGTCTGGATGCCCTGATCCTGCGGTGATTCGAAACGGATCTTTTCCGACAGGATCAGTGCGCCACCGGGGCGGGTGGCATCCGCGATGCGCGCCAGCAGTCTGGCCCGCTCACCGGGCGGCACGAACTGCAGCGTAAAGTTCAGCGTGGTTACGGAGGCGTTCTCAAGGGGGGTTCTGAGAATGTCCTCGCAGCGCAATTGCACCGGCAGAGGGTGGTCATCCAGAGCAATGTAGTGCTCGCAACGCTCGATCATGGCATCGGAATTGTCGACACCGGTCAGGATGCAGTCCGCAAACGGAATGCCGTGGCGCATGGCCAGGGTGGACGCCCCCAGCGAACAGCCGAGGTCGTAACAGTTGCTGCCGGCCTGGGCATATTGCTCGGTGATCACTTCGATCATCGGAATGATGGTGGTGTAGCCCGGTACCGAGCGCCGGATCATGTCCGGAAACACCCGCGCCACCGACGCATCAAAGCGGAAGTCCTCTGGATTGCGTTCGGTGGCAAACAGGCGGTCGGTTTCCTGCACCGGCGGTTTTTGGGGCTTGTCAGTCATTGCCGGATGCGTCCTCTGCTGCCTCCGGCGCCGGCCCGCGGCTACAACGCACGCCACGGTTCTTGTGGTCCACCACAATACCGCGGAAGTCCGGATCAATATCCGCTGCGATGGCCAGGTAGCCCTGCTCGCAGGCGGCGTGGAGTTCCGACGATTTGGGTGACATGCGGAACTCTTCCCCGGGGGTGACGTGAATGGCCTGGAACTCGCCCACCGGAATGTTGTCTTTGTTGTTGTCGTGATCAATGCGGCCGCTGACTTCCAGTACGACAACGGTGGCGATCACGGCACCGATGGCCGTGGCGATCAGACTGCGGACCGTGAATGTGGCCTCTTTCTCGCTCATCAGAACATCTCCGGGTTAGTCGGTTCGGCCGTTATCAGTACTGGCCGGGAATATTGATGGGGGGTGCCTGCAGGGCAGCGAGTTGCTCCCGCATGGACAGAATCTGATCTGACCAGAACCTTGGCTGCACGAACCAAGGAAAGAACCTTGGGAATGCCGGGTCGTCCCAGCGGTTGGCCAGCCAGGCGCAGTGGGCAATCTGGCGATGACAACGCAGTGGCTCGATAAGATGCCGCTCGCGGCGATTGAAGTCACGGAACATCTCATAACCCTCGAGCAGTTCGCCAAACTGCGCGCCACGCTCGGCATCGTCGCCGTTAAGCAATAGCCACAGATCCTGCACCGCGGGCCCGCT
Organism: Marinobacter goseongensis; assembly: GCF_023156235.1. Lineage (GTDB taxonomy): Bacteria > Pseudomonadota > Gammaproteobacteria > Pseudomonadales > Oleiphilaceae > Marinobacter > Marinobacter goseongensis. Next base: position 92,530 of record NZ_JAKZAI010000007.1, read on the forward strand.
GCGGCAATCGTCCAGATCGACAAACAGCATCTGTTCCTCCCGACACAGGATATTGCCCGCGTGGCAGTCGCCGTGCAGGCGCAGGCTGCCCACGTCGCCAGCGTCGTCAATGCGGCGGGCACAGGCGTCCTGCAGGTCGGGAATCAGGCTGTCCCAGGCCGGGCGGAGATCCGCGGGAATCCAGTTGCCCTCAATCAGCAGTCGGTTCTTGCTGGTGATGCCGTCAAGAATGGCCACGGCCGGGCGGTGCTCGAACGGTGTCGTGGCCCCCACATTGTGCAGCTGTCCGAGCCAGGATCCGAGGCGGTAGAGCGTATCGGTGACGCTGGTGTCCGGTGCCTGACCACCCCGTTGAGGGAATACGGCGAACAGGAATTCGTGCCATCGGCCGAGGGTGTCACCCGTGGGCAGCGTCACTGGAGCGACTGCCGGAATCTGTGCCTCGATCAGTTCGGCGGTAAACCGGTGTTCCTCACGGATCTGCGCCTCGGACCAGCGGCCGGGCCGGTAGAATTTGACGATGACCGGCGAGGAGTCCTCGATGCCGATCTGGTAAACGCGGTTTTCATAACTGTTTAGCGCGAACAGCCGCCCGTTGATGACAAAGCCCGCGTTTTCCATGGCATCGAGAATGGTATCCGGCGTGAGGGCGTCGTAGGGATGGCTGGAGGTTTCGGTCATAGAGTCGTTTTCAGTGCCTTGATTCCTGCCGGGCCAGCATGCTGCGGACCTGCATGTTGTTGAGGTGGTACCAGTTCTCGTCGAGCTCCCAGCGAACGCGCGTGATGCCCGACGCGCTAAGCACCAGATTGCCGGCACGCGCCTGTACCCGGGCCAGTTCCCGCTCTGCCATTTGCCAGCCGCGGTCGCCTTCCCTGAGGTTGCGCATGACGGGAAATATGGTGGTGAGCGCGTAGCGGGTGGAGGTGTCGTGGGATCGCAGTGAGCTCATGATGGCAGTGGAGCCTTCCACCCGCAGCACGCGGTGCTGGTAAGGGTAATTCGCCACCATCTCATCGGCCTTGAGCGTCTGGTTAAGGCTGATCACCTCAAACCCGCGCCAACCGAGCCAGCTCACGAAAAGGGCGGCAACCAGCATCACCGTTAAAAACTGCTTCCTGTCTGACATCTCACACCTGCTTCCTGCATGTACGTGAGCCTGAAGTATACCGTTTCCTCGCCAGCATCGTCATGCGAATGCAGCGCTGCCGCAGGCTTTTTCCTTCGGTCTGCGTTCTGCGATACTCTCATCCTCTCAATTCTGGCCGGATTCAATCGGGTGGACATGGAAAAGCGGGCAAAGCCGGACATGCTGGAAGGTTCTCGGTTGGAAAGTTTTCAGATGGATGCCGTGGTCATCGGTGCCGGTGTGGTGGGTCTGGCTATCGCGCGGGAAATGGCGCTGCGGGGTCGGGACGTGCTGGTTGTGGAGCAGGGTGCATCGATCGGTGAGGGCATTTCCTCCCGCAACAGTGAGGTTATCCACGCCGGCATCTATTACCCGCCACAGTCGTTGAAAGCGCAGCTGTGCGTGCAGGGTCGGCGGATGTTGTACAACTACTGCCAGCGAAGACAGATCGATCACCGGAAAACCGGCAAGTGGATTGTGGCGACTCATCCGGACCAGAGGGCGGAGTTGCAGCGCCTGCAGCATCAGGCCGGTCGCAACGGCGTCGACCTGGCGCTTATGGAGGCAGAGGCGACCAGGGCCGCCCTGCCAGGTCTGAAGGTTGTTGGGGCGCTGTATTCCCCGGAGACCGGCATCGTTGACAGCCACGGCCTGATGCTGGCTTTGCTGGCGGATCTGGAAGCCGCCGGTGGTCAACTGGTGACCCGCGCGTCGGTGGAGGCTGCCTGCTCTCGGGCGGGCGAGCATCACCTGACCATCGGCGGCGCCGCGCCCTGCCGGGTGACAGCCCGCACCGTGGTGAATGCGGCCGGGCTGGGTGCGATACCGCTGGCCCGACAGTGGCAGGGACTGCAGCCCTCGGCGGTCCCGCAGCAATGGTTGGCACGCGGCGTGTATTTTGCCTACAGCGGGCGCCATTCTTTTAACAGCCTGGTTTATCCGTTACCGGAGCCTGGTGGCCTCGGCGTTCACCTGACGCTCGATCTTGCCGGGCAGGCCCGTTTCGGGCCCGACGTCGAGTGGATAACACGGCAGGATTACACCGTGGATCCGCAGCGGGTGAGTGTGTTCGCTCGGGGTATCCAGCAGTGGTGGCCCGCGCTGGACGTCAATCGACTTCAACCGGCGTATGCCGGTATCCGGCCCAAGCTGGCAGGGCCGGGCAGCGGCTTCGTGGATTTCAGAATTGACGGACCGGATGTCCATGGGGTACCGGGGCTGGTGAATCTGTTCGGCATTGAGTCCCCGGGGCTCACCGCGAGCCTTGCGATTGCCGGGTATGTTGCTGACCGGCTCTAGCCCGGGGTTCTGGCCAGAGCCCACACCTGAACATCCTCAGCACCGGCATCCCGTAACGCATCGGTCAGGCTGCGCACTGTGGCCCCAGTGGTAATGACATCATCCACAATGGCGATTCGGAGAGGCAGCGGGCGCGTGACGGTGAATACCCCCTGGAGGTTGGCCAACCGTTGCGCCCGGCCGAGATCTCGCTGGGGCCGGGCGTGCCGGCTCCGCCTGACAGTGCGGGCGCACCAGGGAATGGCAAGACGGCGGGATAATGCCTCGGCAATGTCATCAGCCTGGTTGAAGCCCCTTTTCCGCCGGCGACGGCGGTGCATGGGCGCGGGAATGATCAGCTCCGGAACGGACTCGGGGCAGGTACGCAGGTGGTTTTCCAGGTAGTCCCCCAATCCCGCTACCAACGGCCGCGCGAATTTGCGCTGGCCGCGATATTTGTAGCGACCGATCATGGCATCAACCGGATACTGATAGCGCCAGGGGGCCAGTGTGCGGGTGAACGTTGGCGGCGTGCGCATGCATTCGCCACAGGTGAGGGTGCCTGAGGGTATGGCCAGAGGAAGGGCGCAGCGTTGGCAGCGCCAGCGGTTCACCGGCAGGTCGGCGCGGCAACCGTCGCATAAGCCATTGATGGCGCGGTGATCCAGGCAGGCCACGCAATGTCCTGCCCGCATTTCGCTGTTAACCTTTCGTCCAATCAAGGTTGACAGCAGTTCCAGTCCCTTTATCATTCGCTTATCCGTAAACCAGTAGACCTCGAAAGGTTAACAGGGCCCGATTATGACCGCTACCACACTCCGCCACGACTGGACGCTGCAGGAAGCCCGCGAGCTGTTCCAATTACCGTTCAACGATTTGCTGTTCCGCGCCCAGAGCGTGCACCGGGAGTTTTTCGATCCCAACGAAGTGCAGGTGAGCACCCTGTTGTCCATCAAGACCGGTGCCTGCCCCGAGGATTGTAAGTACTGCCCCCAGAGTGGTCACTACAACACCGGCCTGGAAAAAGAAAAGCTTCTGGAAATTGAGAAAGTGGTCGCAGAAGCGAAAGCGGCCCGCGAGAAAGGCGCGTCGCGGTTCTGCATGGGCGCAGCCTGGCGCAGCCCGACCAAGAAGGATATGCCCTACGTGCTCGACATGGTCCGACAGGTCAAATCTCTGGGCCTGGAAACCTGTATGACGCTGGGCATGCTTGAGGAAAATCAGGCGACGGAGCTGGCGGAAGCCGGTCTGGATTACTATAACCACAATCTGGACACCTCCGAGAAGTACTACAGTCACATCATCACCACCCGTACCTACCAGGACCGCCTGGACACCCTGGATAACGTGCGCAAGGCCGGCATGAAAGTGTGCTGCGGCGGCATCATGGGCATGGGTGAAGACGAGGATGACCGGGTCGGCCTGCTGATGCAGCTGGCGAATCTGCCTCATCACCCGGAAAGCGTGCCGGTGAACATGCTGGTTAAGGTCAAGGGCACGCCCATGGAAAACGTGGAGGATCTGGACCCGTTCGATTTCGTGCGCATCATCGCGGTCGCCCGCATCATGATGCCGGCCTCTCATGTGCGGCTGTCCGCCGGCCGCGAGAACATGAATGAGCAGATGCAGGCCCTGTGCTTCATGGCCGGCGCTAACTCCATCTTTTACGGCGAGAAGCTGCTGACCACGTCCAACCCGGAAGCGGATGCCGACATGGCGCTGTTTCGTCGCCTGGGCATTCGTCCCGAGCAGCGTGAGCAGTGTGCAAGCGAGGAGCAGGAGGAGGAGACCATTGCCGAGGCGGTGGAATACGAGGCGACTCGCCACATGTTCTACGACGCCACGCGGGAATCCGCGTAAACCGGCCATGGCCGGGCTCATTGCCAAGGAACTGACCCGTGCGTGATTTTGCGGCAGAACTCGAGCAGCGTAAACAGGCGGGTCTGTACCGGACCCGTCGGCTGATTTCAGGTCCCCAGCAGCCCGAGCTGACTGCGGGAGGCCGGCCCCTGCTGTCGTTCTGCAGTAACGATTATCTGGGGCTGGCGAATCATCCCGCCAATATTGCAGCGCTCCGCGATGCCCTGCCGGAAACCGGGCTGGGCGGTGCTGCGTCCCACCTGATCTGTGGTCATCACGACGCCCATCACCGGCTTGAGGAGCGCCTGGCGACTTATACCCAGCGCAGCTCGGCGTTGTTTTTCTCCACCGGCTACATGGCCAACATGGGGGCCATTTCGGCGCTGGCGGGGCGTGGCGACACCATCTTCTCGGATCGCCTCAACCATGCCTCAATTATTGACGGGTGTATTCTCAGTCGCGCCAGGGTGCGGCGCTATCCTCACGGTGATGTGGCGGCTCTTGAGGGCATGCTGGCGCAGACGCCCGGCCACAAACTCGTCGTCACTGACGGGGTGTTCAGCATGGACGGCGATGTCGCCCCACTGAAGGCGCTGGCCGCCGTGTGTCGCGCTCACGATGCGCTACTGGTGGTTGATGACGCCCACGGTCTGGGTGTTCTTGGACCCGAGGGGCGTGGCAGTGTCGCAGCTCAGGGGTTGTCAGAAGACGATGTGCCGGTTCTGATTGGCACCCTGGGCAAGGCCGTTGGCACCAGCGGTGCCTTTGTGGCCGGCCCCCGGGTGCTCACGGATTATCTGGTCCAGAAGGCCCGTACCTACATCTACACCACGGCGATGCCGCCAGCGCTGGCGGCGGCCACTTGTGCCAGTCTCGATCTGATTGAGCAGGCGAATGACCGTCGAGCGCATCTTGACCTGTTGGTAAACAGGTTCCGCAGCGGTGCCACGGCACTGGGTTATCAGTTGATGCCTTCGGCTACCCCGATCCAGCCCATCATGGTCGGCGACAACTGGGCGGCGCTGGCGCTCAGCGAGGCGCTTGAGGCCAGGGGGTTGTTGGTGACCGCCATACGGCCACCGACGGTGCCGGAGGGAGAAGCGCGGCTGAGAGTGACATTCAGCGCCTCGCACACTCTGGACGACGTTGACCGGCTGCTGCACGGGTTGGCGGAGTGTTATCCGGAAGAGGCGGCCGGCCCTGGCCCCGCGGTGGAACAAACTGCATGAGTGAAGTGTCCGCCGGCACGCTGGTTGTTGTAGGCGGTTGGGGTGTGCGCTGCGAGATGCTCTCAGGGTTGTATGACGGCTGGCCCGGCAAGACGGTGCTGATCAGCCTGGACGACGCGCTCATGACCGCCTGCGATTCCGTGGCGGACGTCGCCGACACCCTGTTGGCCCGGCATCCGGAGCCGGCGGTCTGGCTGGGGTGGTCGCTCGGCGCCCAGGTTGCGATGGCTGCGGCAGCCCGACGGTCCGGTGCGGTGACCGCCGTGATCACGGTCGGTGGATTTCCTCGTTTCACTGCCGCCGGGGGCTGGCGTTCCGGTATGCCGGCCGGCGACTTCAATCATTTTGCCACGGGCATTGCCCGGGATCCGGCGCGCCAGTGGTCGCATTTTTTATGGCTTTTGGTCAACGGCGATAAAGGCGAGCGGCGACTCAGACAACAGCTGAGGCCCTGGCTCGAAGCGGGTTCGCCGGTGTCTGGCGCGAATCTCGACAAAGGGTTGGAGTGGCTTCGCCTGGAGGACCAGCGGGCACTGTGGGCGGAATCGACCACGCCCGCGTTGCACTTGCTGGGCGAGAGGGATGCCGTGGTCAGGCCCTGGGCGGGCTGGTCGGGCATAGCCGGGCGTCATCAGGCGCGTGTGGTCAGCGGCATGGCGCACTGGCCGGCAGGGCAGGCGGCTGAGCGTTGCCGGCAGATGATGGCAGCATTTCTTGAGGAAGCAGGCGGGAAGGTTTGATGGGTATGCCGATGAAGCCCGGTTCGCTGGCCGCGCCGGTTGAAAAGGTCAAGATTGCGACGGATTTCGGCGCGGCAACAGCGACGTACGAGATGGCTTCGCGTCTGCAGCAACGGATGGGAGCCTTCATGATCGCGCGGCTGCCGCCGTTCGAGCCAGGCCGCGCGCCCCTGCGCATCCTGGACCTGGGGTGTGGTACCGGTTATTTCACCCGCCAACTGGCCCGGCGTTACCCCGGGGCTCACGTGACTGCCGTCGATCTGTCCGGCGGTATGATTGACCACGCGCGCAGGAACAGTCCGGAAGGCATCCGCTGGGTGGTCTCCGACGCCGAACAGTTGCCGTTTGCAGACGGCAGCTTTGATGTGGTGTTCAGTAATCTGATGGTGCAATGGTGTGAGCATCCTGATCGGGTGTTTGCAGAATGCCGCCGGGTGCTGAACAGAGGGGGCGTGCTGCAATGTTCCACGCTGCTCGAAGGCAGCCTGCGGGAACTCGCGCAGGCGTGGGCGCAGGCGGATCCCGGCCATCGCCATGTCAATGCGTTCGATACCGCGGCGGCGGTGGCAAAGCAGGTTCATCATCAGCTACCGGGTGCCGGGCTGGACACACAAACGATAGAGCTCGATTACGCTTCGCCGCTTACGCTGGGGCGTGAGCTCAAACACCTGGGTGCGGTCTACAAAGGAGCGGATCGGCGCAACACGCTGACCGCTCCGGGCCGCGTCCGGGCGATGTGTGAGCATTATCCGAAACGATCATGCGGGTCCATTTCCGCATCCTACGAAGCATGCTGGATTTCATACGGTAAGTGAGTCATGGCCAAAAAAACCTTTTTTGTCACCGGAACAGACACCGGTGTGGGAAAAACCATCGCCTCAGCGGCTATCCTTGAGGCCGCCAAAGGCCTGGGCAAACGCACCCTTGCGATGAAGCCCATTGCCTCCGGATGCGATGAATCGCCTTACGGATTGCGGAACGAGGATGCGCTCATTCTGCAGTCGGCGATGACCGAGTCGTTGCCTTATGATCAGGTCAACCCCATTGCCCTGAAGCCTGCCATTGCGCCTCATGTGGCGGCGGAAATCGCGGGGCGGCAGTTGACGGCGCAGCGCCTGGTGGGTTTCTGCCGGGGCATGCAGGTCCGGCCAGCGGATCTGTTGCTGATCGAGGGGGCAGGGGGTTGGCGGGTGCCGCTCAACGATCGGGAAACCTATTCGGCAGTACCCGGAGAAATGGGCATACCGGTGATACTGGTTGTGCCCCTCCGGCTCGGGTGTATCAATCATGCCCTGCTGAGTGCCGAGGCTATTCGCAATGACGGCCTGACCCTCGCAGGCTGGGTGGCGAACCGGCCTGATCAGGAGGTGATGAGCTGTGAGCAGGAAACCCTGAACTACCTGCTGATGGGGCTCGGAGCGCCCTGCCTGGGAGTGATTCCCTGGCAAGTGCAGCCGGACCCCGCCGAACTGGCGCGGCACCTGACTGTGGATGTTTTGTTTGAAAATTGACCAGGTTTGTGGCTTACTGGAGTCAATATTCGGTCATCTGGTGGTCTGGTCATGATCAACAACGCACTGGGAATTGGCATTCAGGGTATCCAGGACGGCATGATGGGCATGGAGAACGCTGCCCGGAAAATCGCCCGCGGTGGCGCCGACGGTCCTCAGGGTACGGCCGATGGCGGCAACTCCCTGATCGAGCCGATCGTTGATCTCAAGCTATACGAGCGCAGCGTCGAGGCGTCCGCCCAAGTGGTCAAAACCGCCGACGAAACTCTTGGCACTCTGCTGGACATCAAGGCCTGAGCGGGCCTGATGTTTGCCTGACACCCGTTGATCCCGGTCGCCTGACCCGATGATATCCGGACCCTCTCCCTCCCTGTATTCAGGAATGTCTCCTGTCCTTCCGCCGGACGGAAACACTGCGGCCTATGGACGCACTAAACCTTCTGGCGCCAGCCCGCGTGGTGGTGAGAATCCGGATCAGGTTGAGCGCGTCAGGGAATCCGCGGCCAGAAATGCGGCGGCCAACGGTCAGAATCTGGACGAGGCGCAGCTGAAGGAGCTGTCGGAACTCAAGGCCCGCGATCGTGAAGTCAGGGCCCACGAGACCGCGCATCAGGCCGTTGGCGGCCAATACGCCGGCGCTATTTCCTACGTCTTCCAACGTGGACCGGATGGCGCTCAGTATGCTGTGGGCGGTGAAGTCTCCATCGATGTCGCTCCGGTTGAGGGGGACCCGCAGGCCACCATCGAGAAAATGCGCGTGGTTCGGGCGGCGGCCATGGCCCCGGCGGAACCCTCGGCGCAGGATCGGTCCGTTGCAGCACAGGCAATGCAGACTATGCTGCAGGCTCAGGTGGAGGTGTCGCGGGAGATGTCGGAGGAGCGTGGCGATGAGCGCCCCGGACTTTCCCGTCAGGCCAGCGAAACCTATCAGGCTGTATCTCGCATCAGTGAACCGGAGCTCGGTGGTAACCGATCGGTAACCGCCTGATTCCATAAGTTTTCTCCCTGTCTTTTTTCGGTTGCAAGCCTTTTGCCCTGGCTGTCCTGGCCACAAAACGCAACACAAATTTCAGAAGCGGCTATTGACAATTCTGTGCCTCTAAACGTATGTTTCAAACAAGTGTTTAATTAAGGCTGTGATGCGATAGCGTCGCAGTGTCTGAGCAAACCCCAAGGCCGAGAGCTGCAACCTGTGTTGCGGACAGGACCGAACATCTGAGGTGGATTCCATGCCTGATTACAAAGCGCCCCTGCGTGACATCAAATTCGTAATGACCGAGCTGCTGGACAGCGAGCAGCACTACGCCAATCTGGAAGGTGCCGAGGATGCAACTCCGGATATGGTTGACGCCATTATCCAGGAAGGTGCCAAGTTCTGTGAGCAGGTTCTGTCTCCGCTCAACCAGGTTGGTGATCGCGAAGGTTGCACCTGGAGCGAAGACGGTGTGAAAACGCCGACCGGCTTCAAGGAAGCCTATCAGCAGTACGTAGAAGGTGGCTGGCCGTCCATGACTGCCGATCCCAACTACGGCGGTCAGGGGCTGCCAAGCTCCCTCGGCCTGGTCATGAGCGAGATGGTCGGCACCTGTAACTGGTCGTTCGGTATGTACCCGGGCCTGAGCCACGGCGCCACCAACACCATCGAAGAGCACGGCACCGAAGAGCAGAAACAGACCTACCTCACTAAACTGATCAGCGGTGAGTGGACCGGTACCATGTGTCTGACCGAGCCGCACTGCGGTTCTGACCTGGGCACCCTGCGTACCAAGGCTGAGCCGAATGCGGACGGCACGTACGCCATTACCGGCACCAAGATCTTTATCTCTGCCGGTGAGCACGACATGGCGGAGAACATTGTGCACATCGTTCTGGCCCGCCTGCCGGGCGCGCCGGAAGGCACCAAGGGTATTTCCCTGTTCATCGTACCCAAGAGCCTGCCGAACGAAGACGGATCTGCTGGTGAGCGTAATGCGGTTTCCTGTGGCTCTATCGAGCACAAGATGGGTATCCACGGCAACGCCACCTGTGTAATGAACTTCGACGGCGCCAAGGGCTGGCTGATCGGGCCGGAGAACAAGGGCCTGAACTGCATGTTCACCTTCATGAACGTTGCCCGTATCGGTACAGCGATTCAGGGTCTGGGCGCTGCGGAACTGGGTTTCCAGGGCTCCCTGACCTACGCCAAGGATCGTCTGGCGATGCGCTCCCTGAGCGGCCCGAAGAACCCGGAGGGTATTGCGGATCCGATCATCGTTCACCCGGACGTGCGTCGTATGCTGCTGACCCAGAAAGCCGTGGCCGAAGGCGCCCGTGCGCTGATTTACCTGACCGCACAGCAGGCTGACGTCGTTCAGCGTGGCAAGACCGAGGAAGAGCGCAAGGCGGCTGACGAAGCGCTGGGCTTCCTGACACCGATTGCCAAGGCGTTCCTGACCGAAATCGGTTATGAAGCTGCCAACCTGGGCATGCAGGTGTTCGGTGGTCACGGTTTCATCGCCGAGTGGGGCATGGAGCAGAACGTACGTGACGCCCGCATCGGCATGATCTACGAGGGTACCACCGGTATCCAGGCGCTGGACCTGCTGGGCCGTAAGGTTCTGATGACCCAGGGCGAGTCTCTGAAAGGGTTCACCAAGCAGGTACATGTGTTCTGCAAGGAAAATGCTGACAACGACCAGCTGAAGGAATTCCTTGAGCCGCTGGCGGCGATGAACAAAGAGTGGGGCGATCTGACCATGAAGATCGGCATGACTGCGATGAAGAACCGCGAGGAAGTCGGTGCTGCATCCGTGGACTACCTGATGTATTCCGGTTACGCCGTATTCGCGTACCTCTGGGCCCGCATGGCCAAGGTTGCGCTGGACAAGATGGCCGACGGAACCACGGAAGAAATGTTCTACAACGCCAAGGTTCAGACTGCGCGCTTCTACTTCAAGCGTATGCTGCCCCGTGCCAAGGCTCACGCCGAGAGCATGCTGGCCGGTGCTGACAGCCTGATGGATATGCCGGAAGAAGCCTTCGCCCTCTGAGGCGCGGGCAGGTAACCCAGAAAAAGCCCGCTCTCCCCGGAGGCGGGCTTTTTTCATGAGTTAGCGACGCCAATAGGGTAGAATACTGCCCGATAAAAATAACCTTGAGCGGACACATAGCCGAGCGGCACGTTAAAGCCCATCATAGCGGGCGTGCCGACAGACTGACTGCAATTTGGAGAGTTTTTGATGGCTGATTATCAGGCCCCTTTACGTGACATGCGCTTTGTTCTGAACGAAGTTTTCGATGCCCCGGCACTCTGGGCTTCGCTGCCAAAAGTAGCGGAGAACGTGGATCCGGACACCGCTGACGCCATTCTGGAAGAAGCCGGGAAAATCACCAGTGGCGTGCTTGCGCCGCTGAACCGGGAGGGTGACGAGCAGGGCACCCAGTGGAACAACGGTGAGGTGACCTCCCCTGAAGGCTTCAAGGAAGCCTATCAGACCATCGTGGAAGGTGGCTGGAACGGCCTGGGTGGTAACCCGGAATTCGGCGGTATGGGCATGCCCAAAACCCTGGTCGCCCAGTTCGAAGAAATGATGCAAGGCGCTAACATGGCGTTCGGCCTGGCACCGATGCTGACTGCCGGTGCCTGCCTGGCCCTTGATGCCCACGGCAGCCAGGAGCTGAAAGAAAAGTACCTGCCCAACATGTATTCCGGTGTCTGGTCCGGCGCCATGGATCTGACCGAGCCTCATGCCGGTACCGATCTGGGTATTATCCGCACCAAAGCCGAGCCGAACAGCGACGGCTCCTTCAACGTCACAGGTACCAAGATCTTCATTACCTGGGGCGAGCACGACATGGCGGAGAATATTATCCACCTGGTGCTGGCCAAGCTGCCCGACGCCCCGAAAGGCCCGAAGGGCATCTCCCTGCTTCTGGTGCCGAAGTTCCTGGTCAATGAAGACGGTTCCCTGGGCGAGCGTAACAGCTTCAGCTGCGGCTCCATCGAGAAGAAAATGGGCATCAAGGGCTCAGCCACCTGCGTGATGAACTTTGACGGCGCCAAGGGTTGGCTCGTAGGTGAGGAGAACAAGGGCCTGGCGGCTATGTTCACCATGATGAACTACGAGCGTCTGGGTGTTGGCATCCAGGGCATTGGTGCCGCTGAGGCATCACTGCAAAGCGCCCGTGAGTACGCGCTTGATCGTACCCAGAGCCGTGCCCCGACCGGTGCCCAACAGCCGGAGAAAGCGGCCGACCCGATTCTGGTGCACCCGGACGTTCGCCGCATGCTATTGACCATGAAGAGCTATGTGGAAGGCGGCCGTACGTTCTCGACCTACGTTGCCCAATGGTTGGACATCTCCAAGTACGCCGAAGACGACGAGCGTCGCAAGCACGCCGAAGGCATGGTGGCGTTGCTGACACCGGTCGCCAAGGCGTTCCTGACCGACCGTGGTCTGGATGCCTGTATCATGGGTCAGCAGGTCTTTGGTGGTCACGGCTTCATCCGCGAATGGGGTCAGGAGCAGTTGGTCCGGGACTGCCGTATCACCCAGATCTATGAGGGCACCAACGGCATTCAGGCGCTGGATCTCATGGGCCGAAAGGTGGTGGGCAGCCAGGGTAAACTCTATGAGCTGTTCGCAAACGACGTGGCTGCGTTTATCGAAGAAAACAGCGGCGATCAGAACCTGCGCCCCTACCTCGAGCCTCTGGCGGCTGCGTTCGAGCGCCTGTCCGATGTTACCGAGCACGTGATCAAGCAGGCGGGTGACAACCCCAATGCTGTCGGTGCTGCCTCCGTGGACTATCTGGATCTGTTCGGTCTGACCGCGCTGGGTTACATGTGGGCGAAAGTCGTCAAGGCCGCGGCTCCAAAAGCCGAGGGCGACACGTCCGGCTTTTATACCGGCAAGCTGAAGACCGCACGTTTCTACTTCGACCGCCTGCTGCCCAAGACAGTGTCACTGGCGGAAGGCATCCGCAGTGGCAGTGAATCGATGATGGCGTTAACTGCAGAGGAATTCTGATCGCTCGCGTTCAGAAGATATTGCGGACATGAAAAAGGCAGATCCCGGAAGGGATCTGCCTTTTTTGTCCGTAGACATAACCCGGGAAGAGCTACAGATTTGCCATCCGGTCGGGATTGGTGACAAACGGGTTGTCATTGCCCTGAAGCTCGCTGATCTCACGGTGTCGGGTCAGCTCCCGGTCATCCGGAGGATCCACCCTGTTCCAGCCTTTGAATACGGTGGAGGTTCCCACCCAGGGCAGATCGTAGGTATCGACCATGTAGGCGACGGTCCGTGCCACGTCGCCTTTGACCGGGGCCGGGGGCTCGAAGAACTGCGCGCTTTCGCGATTGCCGCATTCGTCCTCCCGGGCGCCGGCTCCCAGTTGCTCATAGCGGGCGTTGCGGCGACGTATTTCCACGCGGGTAGCTACCGGTACCATGTTATGAAGATCGGAAGCGATCTGCCGATATCGATCGTCATTGCTGCATTGGTTTGATGTGCCGCAGCCCAGTGAGCTGCGCACGACCGCCAGTGGGTAGACGTGACCTTCGGTCATGATGAAGCCCTTGCTGGTAAAAGGCGTTTCACAAAAGAAGGATGTGCCACCGTCAGCGTAAAGAGTGCCCCAGAACTGGTCTCGCGCAACCGTATCGGGATCACTGAATCTGGTGTTCTGACCAATAACTAGCGGGGGTAACAGAAGAAGAGAGAGTGTCAGTAAGGTTAGTCTTTTTTTATTCATATCGGTTTATACCTCGCAGTGTCTGCAAACGCCTTTGCTATTCAGGCCACCCTTGGTTGAATGTTAACCCGTGATGGACAAGAAAATGACGCTTGGTTCACTAAACACTGTGAAGTATGGCACAGAGGCTCGGTGAATCAGAGCCTCTGGTGTCTTGTTTTGTATTATTGTGTTAACTCGTTGCGTCGTTATTTCAAGCGGTCGCGGATGCGTTCATAGCCGGCCCGCACTTCTTCGCCCAATCGTTGCGCCGTCTGTTTGGCATCGTGGGTTGCATCCTCGGCATCGTGCAGCACGAGATCGAGCTTGTTGCGGAACTTCTCCCAGTCTTTTTCGAGATCATCCCACTCGTCTTTCACGTCCTCCCGTGCCAGATGCAGCTGAACCCGGGCCTCGTCACGATACTGCCTGATTTTTTCCGACAGCTTTTTGAGATCTTCCTGAAGATTCATATCAGTCACCTCCTTTGAGTGATGGTGCTTCTACAATGCTCCGGAATTCGAAAAGCTGCAAGGGTGCCGTTCACAGGGGCGGTGCGGGATTGATCTGGATCAGGTGCGGCGGTGGAGATGGGTCGCCATATCCTCGAGGAAATGCCAGGGCGAGCCGGGATCGAAACCCTTGGTGGCGCGATCAATGCTGCTGCACAGTTCCAGCGCTTTGTGCAGCTGTGGTCGGGAGAGGCGGCGCGCGGCCTGCTCAATGATGCGTGCCCGTTGAGGCTGAAACACGCCGCGCTGTTTGAGGAAGCCGGCGGGGGCCTCTCTGCGCCCGAGGGCCGCGCTCAGTTCCAGTGTCAGATTCAGGTCACGGGTCAGAACCGCGAGCAGTCCCAGCGGGTTCTCGCCCTCCTGCCGAAGCACACCGATCATCTTGCGGGCATGCGCAGCGCGACCGGCAAGCAGCTCGGTAACCAGCTCAAAGCCGTTGAAGCGGGAGCTGTCCTGCACCGCCTGTTCTATGGCCTCCTCATCAATGGTTTTTGCGTCGCCAAACAGTGCCAGACGATCGAGCTCCTGACTGGCGGCAAGCAGATTCCCCTCGAGCCGTTCCGCGAGCATGGCGAGCGCACCGCGGGTAAGCTGCAACCCGCGGGCGGTGGATCGCTGCTGCAGCCAGCCGGCAAACTTGTCCCCGTCCACCGGCCAGACCGGCACGTGAACACCTTTGTTCTGGAGCTCCTTGTACCATTTACGCCGTGTTTCGGCGGCATCGAGCCGGGCGCTGATCAATATCAGGATGATGTCTTCCGGGGGATTCTGGAGCACACGCTCCAGCACGGCGCGGCCGTCGCCGAGTTTGCCGGTGGGCAGATGTATCTCGATGCGGCGTTTTTCCGCGAACAAGGACAGCGCGCTGAACTCCTCGCCTACGGCGTTCCAGTCCAACTGGTGATCGGCATGATAAGTCATGCGGTCGTGAAACCCGGCTGCGCGCGCGGCGGCTCGAACCTGATCGCAACTTTCCTGAACCAGCAGCGGCTCATCCCCGGAGATCAGATATACCGGTGCGAGGGACTTTTTCAGTAGCTGCGGAAGTTGCGCCGGTTGGGTTTTCATAATCAGCGGCTATCCTGGCTGCTATCCTCTTCCGCCGCTCTCCGTATTTCGGCAATGCGGGCGTCGGTCAGCGGCGCGAGGCGAAAGATGACCTGCTGTGCCAGGCGGTCGAACAGTTGCTGGCGAAGCTCCTGCTCCTCCCGCTGTTTGGCCAGTACGTTGGTTTCGTCGAACCGGTAGGTTTCGCTGCTGTTGAGCCGGGTTTCGGCAATCAGCGGCAGTTCCTCGCGGGTCAGCACCTCGATAGTAACAATCTGTCGCAGCGTGTATTCGGCGGCTGCGGCCTGCGCGGTAATGGCATTGGCGCGCCGGTCCTGTTCGAAGCTCTGCAGGCGCAGGAGGAAATCGGCTTCATCGGGCGAGCGTACGTCGATGTCGCCAAGCTCCAGTTGTTCTTTTACTGCCTGGCAGAGCTCGGCTGGAATCTGCTCAACGCAGGACACTGCCAGCGGCTGAAGACCCGGCGGCACCGGAGGGGCACCGCGCAATTGAAAACCGCACCCTGCCAGGGCAAGGCACAGTGTTGCGACGCCACTAAGGCGGGCAATCCTGGCGGTGTGGGCTCTCAGGGTCATATCAATTGGCCACCACGTTGACGAGTTTGCCGGGCACCACGATCACCTTGCGGACCGTCTGGCCTTCGGTGAAACGAACCACGTTCTCGTTCTCCAGGGCGAGCTTTTCCAGCCCCGCCTTGTCGATGTCCGCCGGCACATCCGCCTTTGCACGAACCTTGCCGTTCACCTGCAGAACGACCTGGATCTGGCTGCGCACCATGGCGCTTTCGTCTGCCTTTGGCCAGGTGGCATCCACCACCGGGGTGTCATGACCCAGCGCCTGCCAGAGGCGGTGGCAGATGTGAGGTACGATCGGCGACAGCATCAGTACGGCCACTTCCAGCGCTTCCTGACGCACGGCGCGGCTCTGGGGTTCGTTGTCGCCGAGGCGGCTGACCTCGTTCAGTAGCTCCATCACCGCCGCAATGGCGGTGTTGAAGGTCAACCGGCGGCTGATGTCGTCGCTGACCTTGGCGATGGTTTCATGGGTTTTGCGGCGCAGATCTTTCTGGGCATCGTTCAGGGCATCAATGTCCAGCGGCGGAACAGCGCCGCCGTCACTCAATTCGCCCACCAGCCGCCAGAGGCGCTTGAGGAAGCGATGTGCGCCTTCGACACCGCTGTCAGACCATTCCAGAGACTGTTCCGGGGGCGCTGCAAACATCATGAACAGGCGCACGGTGTCGGCGCCGTGCTGATCAATGATGGCCTGGGGATCAATGCCGTTGTTCTTGGACTTGGACATCTTGGTGACGCCGCCCACTTCCACCGGTTGCCCGTCCTGCTTGTGGACCGCACCGGTAACATGACCTTTGGCGTCTCGCTCCACGGTTACGTCGGCGGGGGAAATCCAGGTCTTGCCACCGTTGGCGTCGTCCCGGTAGTAGGTTTCCGCCAGCACCATGCCCTGGCAGAGCAGGCGGTTAAACGGCTCGGAACTGGTGACCAGGCCTACGTCCCGCAACAGTTTGTGGAAAAAACGGGCATACAGCAGGTGCAGGATCGCGTGCTCGATCCCGCCAATGTATTGGTCTACCGGCAGCCAGTAGTTGGCCGCGGCCGGGTCCAGCATGCCCTGGTCGTAGTTGGGGCTGCAGAAGCGGGCGTAGTACCAGGAAGACTCCATGAAGGTGTCAAAAGTGTCGGTTTCCAGGGTAGCAGGCTGGCCGTTGTAAGAGGTTTTCGCCCAGTCAGGGTCGGCTTTGATGGGCGACTGAACGCCGTCCATTTCCACGTTTTCCGGCAGCGTTACCGGCAGCTGGTCATCCGGAACCGGGCGCTCGGTGCCGTCCGCCAGAGTCATCATCGGAATGGGTGCCCCCCAGTAACGCTGTCGGGACACGCCCCAGTCGCGCAACCGGTAATTAACGGTGCGGCGGCCAATGTCCTGGTCTTCCAGATAGCTTGCGATCTCATCAAAGGCTTCATCGCTGGTCAGGCCGCTGTACTTGCCGGAAGACACCAGGGTGCCCTTCTCGGTAAATGCCTTTTCCTGTACATCAATTTCGCGGCCATCCAGCGCGGCGATCACCTGCTTGATCGGCAGGCGGTATTTCAGCGCGAATTCGTGGTCCCGTTCGTCGTGCCCGGGTACCGCCATCAGGGCGCCGGTGCCGTAGTCTGTCAGCACGAAGTTGGCGATCCAGACAGGAATTTCTTCCTGGGTCAGCGGATGGATGGCCTTGAACCCGGTGTCGATGCCTTTCTTTTCCATGGTGGCGAGCTCGGCTTCGGCCACTTTGCTGTTGCGGCATTCGTCCACAAACTCGGCGACATCCCGGTGACGCTCGGCAGCGGCCCGGGCCAGCGGATGCTCTGCAGCCACCGCCATGTAACTGACCCCCATCAGGGTATCCGGTCGGGTGGTGTAGACCGTCAGGCCCTCATCACTGCCTTTCAGCGGGAAGGTCAGTTCGGTGCCCACAGATTTGCCGATCCAGTTGCGCTGCATGGTCTTGACCTGCTCGGGCCAGTCTTCCAACTGATCCAGGTCGTTGAGCAGTTCTTCGGCATAATCGGTGATGCGGATAAACCACTGGGGAATCTTTTTCTGCTCGACCAGCGCGCCAGAGCGCCAGCCGCGACCATCCACCACCTGTTCGTTGGCCAGAACCGTCTGATCAACCGGGTCCCAGTTGACGGTGGACATCTTTTTGTACACCAGGCCCTTCTCGTAGAGGCGCGCGAAGAACCACTGTTCCCAGCGGTAATAGTCCGGCTTGCAGGTGGCCAGTTCGCGGTCCCAGTCGTACCCGAAGCCGAGCTGCTTGAGCTGATTCTTCATGTATTCGATGTTGGCGTAGGTCCACTTGGCAGGCGCGGTTCGGTTGGCAATGGCGGCGTTTTCCGCCGGCAATCCGAACGCGTCCCAGCCCATGGGCTGCATGACGTTCTTGCCCTGCATGCGCTGATATCGGGAGATGACATCGCCGATGGTGTAATTGCGGACGTGCCCCATGTGCAGCTTGCCGCTCGGATAGGGGAACATGGACAGGCAGTAGTACTTCGGTTTGCCGGGCTCTTCCCTGACGGTGAAGGTTTTGTTCTCTTCCCAGAAAGTGCGTGCACTCTGTTCTACGTCACGTGGATTGTATTGCTCGTCCATTCCTGCCATTACCGAAATTACCTTGTGTGGAAAATAAAACCCTGTATCAAAACGATGTCCGGAGCGGGCCGGACATTCTAACGCACACAAGGACTAACAGGTAGTCTGCCAATTTGCGGAACCTGTGCCAGACTTAGAGCAGTGGCGCAGGTCGCCCTGGCTGCCAACGCCCCCCACGTTCAAAAGGAGTCACCGATGACCGAGACTGAGCGTAACCACCTGTCCGGGAAAGCACTGGAAGTTTATGACCGTATGCTGGCAAGGGTGCAAGCAGGCCTTAACGAGTTACAGGAGAAGTCGCTACAGACCCTGGACGAGGAGGTCCGCAAAGCCGTTGAGGTGGAGTACGAACTGGATGAGATGACACGGGAAGAGGCCGACCTGCTCGGTGATTACCTGCAGCGGGACCTGCAGCACTTGTTACACTTTGTCGATGAAACCGGCGAAGGGTTGAAGGAATGGCTGCAGCTGGACATCGCGCTGCTGGAGCACGAGCTGTCGGACCGGTTGCTGTCGGTGGCTGACCAGACCCTGGTGGATACCCTGGAGCTGAAACAGAAACTGGAAAATCAGGAGGTGGGCCACTACATCTCCGGGGAGGTGGCGACGGCCGGCATGTTCCAGTGCCTGAACTGCAACCACATGCGCTGCCTGACCGCGACCAGTCACCTGGAGCCCTGCGAGGCCTGTGGCTCCCACTACTACGAGCGGGTAACCAGTCGCTGGCCCCGCAACCAGCCAGACTGATCGTGGGTCGGAGCACGCGTCGCTAATCCAACCTACGGCTTGGGAATGATGCGCTCACGGACGAACACAATCAGGATGAGTGCCAGGGTCAGGACTGGCCAGGAGCCCGTTAGCATGTAGGGCGTGTTACCGCTGGCGGCAAACACTTCACCCCGCAGCGTGCCGCGGGTGAACTGGGGGATCGACTCGCTGATCTGGCCATGCTGGTCAATCACCACCGTCATGCCGTTGTTGGTGCCCCGCAACATGTAGCGACCGGTTTCCAGCGCCCGCATGCGGGCAATCTGCAGATGTTGCAGCGGGCCGATGGAGTCGCCGAACCAGCCATCGTTGCTGATGGTCAGCAGCATGTCGGTGTTGCGGGCGTTACGGGCGACGAAGTCCGGATACGCCACCTCATAGCAGATGAAGGGCATGATGCGGTGGCCGTTGGCGATCAACGGGGGTTGGTTGGCAGGCCCCCGGCTGAAACTGGACATGGGTAGATCAAAGAAACCAATCAGCCCCCGCAGCCATTGTTGCAGCGGAACATACTCGCCGAACGGCACCAGTTTCTGCTTGTGGTACATGCCCTCGCCGTTGCCGATGGCCATGATGCTGTTATGGAACGTGAAATCCTCGATGCGATCGCTGAAGCCGTACCAGGGAATGCCGGTGATCAGCGTGCTGCGCTCGCCCAGTTCCTCGTCGATGTGGTCAATAATCTTGCCGGCGCTGTCCTGGGGAATGGGGATGGCGGTTTCCGGCCAGAGGATCAGATCGGTGTTCCAGTCCTCTTCAGTCAGGCCCAGATACACGATGATCTGATCCCGCAGGAAGTCCGGATCCCACTTGATTTGCTGGGGAATGTTGCCCTGCATGGAAGCGTAGGTGATGGGTTCATCACTGACCTGAGTCCACTCCACTTTGGAAAGAGCAGGCCCGGTAACCCAGGGCAGCAGGACGACCACAACAACCATTGCGGCGCTGGCGGTGCGTCGGTTCAGATACAGCCACCAGCACGCGAAGAATGCCACGCCGGTGATGGTGACCCAGAGCGTCACCCCATGCACGCCCACCAGGGGGGCGAAGGCGCCGAGCGGTCCGTCCACGTGGGCGGTGCCGAGGTAGAGCCAGGGGAAGCCGGTCAGCAGCCAGCCCCGTACCCAGTCTCCAAGAATCCAGATGGCCGGGAACAGCAGCAGCCGCCGCACATAGCTTTCTTTCGCGAGTTTGCCCCAGCCCCAGAACGCCAGCCCGTGAAACAGGGCCAGCCCGGCAACAAAGACGACGGTCAGGAGAAGGGACACCGGAATGGAGGTGTTGCCATGTTCGCTGATGCTGATGTAGACCCAGCTGGCGCCACTGCCGAACAGCCCGAGGCCGGTAAGCCAGCCAGCGCGGAAGAGTTTCTGTGGCGCCAGCGGCACACAGGCCAGCAGAATCAGTGTCACCGATACCGGGCCGAGCCACCACCAGTGGAAGGGCGAGAACGTCAGGGTTTGCAGCCCGCCGGCCACCACCAGGGTGGCAATCAGCAGCCAGCGGTTCTCGGACAGGCGGGTATCGGGAATTCGGGCCTGGGTGTCGTTATTGCTCACTTCGGGTTACCTGCAGCAGACGGATGACTCGGTTATCAGCGTTCGCAATAGTAAATTGCAGCCCGCCAAATGCAACCGATTCGCCCCGTCTGGGCAGGTGACCGAATTCCTTCAGCACAACGCCACCAATGGTATCGAACTCTTCTTCATCCAGTTCGGTCTTGAAAAACTCGTTGAAATCGTCAACCGGCGTGACGGCTTTGACGGCGTAGGTGCCATCACCGCGGGCCTTGATGTGCGTTTCCTCGTCGAAATCGTGCTCGTCCTCGATCTCGCCGACGATCTGCTCCAGTACATCCTCGATGGTGATCAGGCCGGCTGTGCCACCGTATTCATCCACCACAATGGCCATGTGGTTGCGGTTTTCCTTGAACTCTTTCAGCAGCTGGTTCAAGCGCTTGCTTTCGGGCACGAATGTGGGTGGCCGGAGGATTTCGCGGGTGTGGTTCCAGTCCAGCTCATTGTTCAGAGCCAGCGGCAGCAGGTCTTTGGCGAGCAACACGCCGATGACATCGTCCTGGCTGTCGCCAATCACCGGAAATCGGCTGTGGGCGGATGACATGATTTCGCCGAGGAATTCTTTGGGGTCCTGAGCCGCCTTGACAGTGACCATCTGCGAGCGGGGGATCATGATCTCGTCCACCCGCATGTCGATGACCTGCATGGCGCCTTCGATGATGCTCATGGCATCGGCGTCGATAATCTCCTGGGATTCGGCATCCCGCAGGATTTCCAGCACGTCCTCTACGGACTCAGGCCCACTGGAAAAGGCCTGCGATATACGCTCCAGCCAGGACCTGTTGCCCTGACTGCGACTCGACTGATCGTCGCTCATGAGTCTTTTTCCGTTTCCTCTGATTCGTAAGGATTGCCATGTCCAAGCTGCTCCAGCAGCCGGATTTCGAGGGCTTCCATGACCTCGGCATCGTTGTCTTCAATGTGATCGTAACCCTGGAGATGCAGCATGCCATGCACCACCATGTGAGCCCAATGGGCCGCCAACGTTTTGTGCTGATCTTTGGCTTCTTTTTCAACGACTGGCGCGCAAATGACGAGATCACCGGCCAACGGAACTGTTATACCCGCTGGCGCCTCAAATGGGAAGGACAGCACATTGGTCGGGCCGCTTTTTCCCCGGTACTGGCTGTTCAGCTCGGCGCTCTCGTCAACGTCGACAATACGGATGGTCACTTCAGACGGATCGTCTCCCAGCCACGCCTTCCGGGCCCATTGCCCGAACGCGTCGTCCGCAGGGATTCCATCCGCGTCAGTCATACGCTGCAAATCTACTGTCAGCTCGCTCACTGGCCGCTTGAACTCCCGTCGTCAAAGGAGTCGTAGGCTTCAACAATGCGCTGCACCAACGGGTGACGAACCACATCTTTGGATTCAAACCGGGTAAAGCCGATCCCGGATACTTCGCTGAGCACGCCAGCGGCGTGAATCAGGCCGGAGTTCTGTCCACGGGGCAGGTCCACCTGGGTGGTGTCACCGGTGATCACGGCGGTTGACCCGAAGCCGATGCGGGTCAGAAACATTTTCATCTGCTCGCGGGTGGTGTTCTGGCTTTCGTCGAGGATGATGAACGAGTTGTTCAGCGTGCGCCCACGCATGAAGGCCAGCGGTGCAATCTCGATCACGCTTTTTTCGATCAATCGGGTAACCTGTTCGAAGCCCAGCATTTCATACAGGGCGTCATAGAGTGGCCGGAGGTAGGGGTCCACTTTCTGGGCCAGGTCGCCGGGCAGGAAGCCGAGCTTTTCGCCTGCCTCTACAGCCGGTCGAACCAGCAGGATGCGTTTGACCTGCTCATCTTTCAGCGCCTCCACCGCACAGGCCACCGCCAGCCAGGTCTTGCCGGTACCCGCCGGGCCAATCCCGAAGTTGATGTCGTGGGTGCGTATGCTGTGCACGTACTTCTGCTGGTTGGCACCACGGGGCTTGGCCTGCAGCTTCGGTGTCTTGATCACGGTGGCCGAGCCATCGTAGGGAACGTCTTCGGGCAGCCGTTCGAAGCCGGTTTCGCGGATGAACAGGTGCACGGTGTCGGGCGAGATGTCTTCCGTGGCTTCGGTCTCGCGATACAGGTGGCGGATAACTTCCACCGCCGCAGCAACATGCTCGGTCTCGCCTTCGACCCGGAAATGGTGGTTGCGCCGACCGATGTTGACCCGCATGCGCCGCTCAATGTGCTTGATGTGCTCATCAAACTGGCCGCAAAGTGTGGTCAGCCGCCGCTGATCAACCGGGTGCAGGTCAAACTGTCTGGAATCGTTTTCTTTCAAAGGTGCTCCATTTTGTTTACTCCCCTGGTTTTTTACGGGAGCAGGTAGTTCGGGTGTTGGGGTAGGGCTGGTGCCTGGTGTTGCCTCCGCAACCCGGACGAATCCGACCGGGTCTTTAAAACAGTTCAGCGCCCACAGGAATGCCCCGAAGCGAGTTGGGATAAGCCTCAACAATCTCGACGTCGATAAAGTGCCCTACAATGCCCGGATTCTCATGCCGGAAATTCACGATCCGGTTGTTCTCGGTGCGGCCAGCGTACTCACCGGGGTCCTTTTTGGACAGGCCCGTCACCAGAATCCGCTGTGTTGACCCCACCATCTTGCGGCTGATATCCATCACATTCTGGTTCAGCCGGTCCTGCAGAATACTCAGGCGCTGTTTCTTCACCTCCATCGGCGTGTCATCCGGCAAGTCTGATGCTGGAGTTCCCGGGCGGGCGCTGTAGATGAAGCTGAAGGACATGTCGAAGCCAATGTCATTGATCAGCTTCATGGTGTCCTCGAAGTCTTTCTCGGTTTCCCCCGGGAACCCGATGATGAAATCCGAGGAGAAGCTGATGTCCGGGCGAATCTTGCGCAGGCGGCGGAGTTTGGACTTGTATTCCAGCGCGGTGTGGCCGCGTTTCATGGCCGCCAGGATGCGATCGGAACCGCTCTGAACCGGCAGATGCAGGTGGCTGACCAGTTCCGGTACCTGTTCGTACACGTCAATCATGGCGTCCGTGAACTCCACCGGATGCGAGGTGGTGTAGCGGATACGATCAATGCCATCGATGGCGGCGATCAGGGTGATCAGCTCGGCCAGGTCCATGGTGTCGCCATCGTGGGTTTCACCACGGAAGGCGTTCACATTCTGGCCCAACAGATTGACCTCGCGCACGCCCTGGCTTGCCAGGTGGGCCACTTCGGCCACCACATCATCGGCCGGGCGACTGACTTCTTCGCCCCGGGTGTAGGGCACAACGCAGAACGTACAGTATTTACTGCAGCCTTCCATGATAGAGACAAACGCGGAGGGGCCGTCCGCACCCGGTTCCGGCAGGTTGTCGAATTTCTCGATCTCCGGGAAGCTGACATCCACCACGCCAACGCCGTTTCCCTTGGCGCGCACCTCGGTAATCATATCCGGCAGGCGGTGCAGAGTCTGGGGGCCGAATACCATATCCACGTAGGGCGCCCGGTCCAGAATTGCCTGGCCCTCCTGGCTGGCTACGCAGCCGCCCACCCCGATGATCATGTCCGGCTTTTTGCTTTTGAGCTTTTTCCAGCGGCCAAGCTGGTGAAACACCTTCTCCTGGGCTTTCTCGCGAATGGAGCAGGTGTTCAGCAGCAGGATGTCGGCGTCGTCGGGCGTGTCCGTCATTTCAACGGTGTCGCCAGTCTTGAGCAGGTCTGCCATGCGGGCGGAGTCATACTCGTTCATCTGGCAGCCGTGGGTTTTGATGTACAGCTTCTTGGCCATGGTTCTCACGTAATCTGATGGATGGTGCGCCGGGCCTGGACAGGTAATCAGAGGCGCTAGCAAAAAAGGAACTGGGTATTATAACGGGGTGATCAATCTGCAACCACCATTGTCTCGGCTTGTTGCTAGATGGGCTGTGGTATTATGCGGTTTTTTGACCAATTCGATACAGCTCATGACTCCCGAACGCCTTGCCCGAATCAAGCAAACCCTGAACACCCGTCAACCGGATCTCCGTGTTCTCACCGATCAGGTCCACAAGCCCAGAAACCTGTCGGCGATTATCCGCTCCTGCGATGCCTTCGGACTCGCCAACATGCACACCGTCTGGCCCCGGGAAGGCTTCCGAGCCTTCCGCAAGACCGCAGGCGGAAGCTACACCTGGGTGACTACCCATACTCACCGGACCATGGACGACGCGGTCACAGCGCTGAAAGGGCAGGGCCACAAGCTCTATGCCGCGCAACTTTCTGACCGCGCCATTGATTACCGGGAGGCGGACTTTACGGTGCCGTGCACCATTATTCTCGGCAACGAAGTGGACGGCGTCAGCGCCGATGCAGCGGACCAGGCGGACGAGCACATCGTGATTCCGATGATGGGCATGGTCGAGTCCCTGAATGTCTCCGCCGCCTGCGCGATTATCCTGGCCGAGGCCCAGCGCCAGCGCAAAGCGGCAGGGCTCTATAATGAGCGTCGCCTACCGGACGATGAATACAACCGCCTGCTGTTCTGCTGGTGCCAGCCCACGGTGAAACGCTACTGCGATGATCGTAACCTGCCGTACCCACCGATAGACCCGGACACCGGCGAGCTCGTTGATGGGGTCGGCTGGATGCAGGGCGTGCGCGAGCTGCGCAAGAACCGCCCCCGCTGGGATGATGCACCGGAAGTCCCGGTTATTGAGGAGTCGGATCAGGACTGATTCGACTGCCGTGTGATATGCGGGCTACCATTTGTCGAGTTGCAGGCCGTGGGTTTTCAGGTAGTCGCCGTGTTCGTCCATATACGCTTTGGTTCTCTCCTGAAAGCGCGATGGGTCCCCTTCAATAGGTTTTGCCTGAATACGCATTACTTCGATTTCGTTGCCAGCTTGATTGAGGATCCACATGACGATGGTTCCTCCAGGAGCTAGCCCAATGGTCATTGTGTGTCTTGGCACCAGGCGGGTGTCGTAGTTGGTAACTTGAGGCGCCTTCTCACGCATTCTTACCGATAGATCCTTGGGAACGTGGATCATATGGGCGTAGTACTTCTGCTCGGCGAGAGAAAACCAGTGTATCCAGATCAGTTCTGGAAAGGGTTGGGCTAGTGAGCCTTTGCCGCTCGGTCCGTAAGCACCTTGCCAGCAGCACCCGACACTTCCGATTGGTTGTCGCCAGCTTCGCTCCCCGCTTTTCTCGAGAAACATATCCAAGACCCAGATATTGTAGTGTTTTGGCGCTCCAACTGTAACGAGTCTGAAGTCGTCTTCCTCGTAGAAAAGAGGGGATGCGCAGCCCTGCGCGGAAACTATGTAAACAAAAAACAGGGTGAGCAGGTAGGCAAGACGCATCAAATGTTCTCCATATTTGGGTGGACGATCCTTTCTCGAGAGGTTGTGGGAGCGCTGGGCCTCATGTTGCGGAAAAGTTGGATTTCGGCCGGTTGGCCGGCTACGAGAGTTTCGAAACTATTGTAGTGGGCCGAATAGTGAATGTACCTTTGCAAAACTAGGTCCATATGATGATTTGAGAGAGTAGGGTGATCATTACCCCCAGAGATTTGCGAATCCAATGATTCATAAACTGAAGAAAGCTCATCTGGAATTCTCAGGTCCTGATCTGTCGAGTCAATTAGATCAAGCGGGACTTGGGCGTTCGAGGCAAGTTCACGCATCATCGAGAGCGTTACTCTTGAATATCCCGCTTTGACTCTCCTCACCATGCGTAATGCGATTTCCATGTGGCCATCAGGTGATGGGTGGGGGCGATATCGGGGCATAATTTCCAGTGAGGGAATGTTGTTTTGAATGTTATCTGCGATGCTGTCTTCATATAGGGCAAGGCTGTAATCCCCTATCCATCCCTCAGCCTCAATTTCCTGTTTCATTGATTGCAGATTATCCCACTGGACAGTTTGTTCAGGCCATCTATGACGATTTCTGGGTATCGGATACAGTGGGCTGATAATAACGTCTTCTATTTGGCTGTCCGGGTATCCGCCTCCGATATCCGAGTGTGCCCCCGGAAGAGCGATTTCACGAAAATTGGTGGGGATACTTCCATCCGGGTTTTTGAGGCTGTTTAAAGCGAACAGCTTCCGGTGTTCGTGGTTTGCGGTCAGATGAACTGCCTGAACTACCTTGTCGGGATTCAGGAACAATCTCACCGGATCATTCTTGCTGTTGTGTGCAAAAAGATCTCCTGCGGCTGGATTGACGATGGCGGCAACGCAATCAAATAGGCCAACAAATCTCACTTCGAGATGCTTTGGTGGCTCAACGCCTAACTGTTTTAGCAGCTTTGCAAATAGCCCCTCATGCCCACGGTTTATTTCGTAGGCAGCGTGCCGCGCGGCAGCAGCACCTCGGCTGAACCCGAACAAATCAACACTCAGTGATCTGATTTTCCTGCCTTTTAGCCGTGTTGATAGCAAACTGGAGGCAACCTCAAACGCCTGCTTCACTTGGTTAATCACCCCGGTATCACCGAGCCCGGTCGCCGCCCCATACAGTGAGTCACCATCGCCGGTTTTGGATCCTGGCCCCGGTGCATAGGCTCTAACCTGAATGGTTACATTACCATTTCGGTCAATCTCTCCCTCGGGGTAGAGGTCTGAAAGTTTCGCCACGTTGCTGGGAGCATTGGTGTAACTAGCCCCCACCAGCAACCCAAGTCGCCGTTCGCATTCGATCTGATCAATTTCTTCGTTCTCAAGCGGATTGAGACATTCTTGGTCAACCAGGTGCTGCATCTGCTGACTGTTAAACGCATTATTCAACGTCCCATCAGTAAAGATGCCCACCTCAACATGAATCTCCGGCTCTTGCTCTTCCTTCGGCACCCGACCGGACTCGTTGGCGAGTTTTATGCCGGCCAGAGTGGTGGCCATGACAGAGGCAGAAGTGGCGCTGGTTTCGGTTCGGGCTGGGCTCGGGTCACGTGAGGGCGCGCGTTCGGCGGCTGGGCTGCTAGCGCCCGGAAGGGGGCCGCGCCTGACGTCGTCCGGTGTCAGTTGTCGATGGTTCAGTTCCTGCAGGGCATAGCCAAGGCCGAAGGGCAGTGGTGACGACGGTTTCCATTCGCCGCCGGCCGGCAGTTCCGGGTTGTCACGCCAGTCAATCACCGGGGATAGCGGCCCCGGATCGAACGGGCCGTGGATCAGGAATAGATCGCCGTCCGCGACTTGCCTGGTGGCCAGGGTTGGCAGTGGCTCCCGACTGTCTGGGCGAACTCGCAGAAGGGCTCTCAGCTCCACGCCGGAGAGGCGTCCGGAGCTGATGAGCTGACCGACTTCCGCGGCGGCGAGGAAAGGGTTTTCTATTCGGGGGAGATCATACGGGGTCAATTCCATTGACCGTTTCAATTGCATCGTCACCGCTCCTTGCTGACGTTTCTTGATTTGTTCGGGCCCGGCAAGCATAGCGGAATCCCGCGAAACGTGACTTGTCCCTGTCACATTTCAGGATCGAATTTTAGCTGCGATCTTCCAGGTAGCGCTGCAACTGCTCGCGCAGGGCTTTGGGAAGCCTGGTGATGGTCAGTGCGTCTTTGTCCTTGTCGTAATAGATGGCCTGGTTCACCAGGTCGGAGGAGAAGGACACGCTCATCCCGCCACCAGATCCCGCAATGCGGACCAGCTTCTTCACCTTGCGATGATCCGGGTGCAGTACGCCACTTTCTGGAAGCTCGGCGGTCTGGGACGCGAAATCCTTGAAGCGCTGGGGCTGGTTCTCGTCCAGATAACCGGAGAGCGCCTCAATGGCGACCGGTTCGCCCAGTGCGTGCTGTTCCTTGCAGAATTCGTAGGCGCGGGCACGTACCTTGCCGGCTTCTTCCGGCTCAGAGGATTTCGCGAAAGCTTCCACCGCGTCCAGAAACGTGAGGGTTTCCTTTTCCACGTCAACCTGGTTGGTGAAGCCGCACAACTTGATGAACAGGTCGCCGCCTTCACCGGTGCCGCGGGAATGAACCAGGGTCAGGTAGTTCTCACCGGGATTTTCTCCACGCCAGTCGTCCAGTTCGATGCGCACTGCCAGGTTCAGGCGTGACAGGCTGAGGATATCGGTAGCGTCGAGGGTCTGTTTGGCGTCAAAGCGCATGGCGCTGTCGTTTTCCATCACCAGCAGGTAGACCACTTCGGAGTCCGCCAGGGCTTCGTGCACGATCATCAGATGCCCCTCGAATTCCTCCTGGGCGCCGTTCAGAAGTTCCTGCCATTGCCCGAACAGGCGGTCGGTGAGGGCGGTAAAGGACTGTTTGTCCTCGAGGTAATCCTTCAGCCAGCTGCTGAACGGACTTTCGCCGATATCGTCGGAAAAGCGGCCGTATTTCTTGCCCGGCTTGGTGTTGAACAGGCGCTTCATCTGCTTGTGAAGACCCTCATAGTCGCCACCTGGCTCAGACAGGACCTCGCCGGGGCGAATCCGTGCCGGTTGTCCGGGCTGATACTGGCTGGCGAAAAGAGTGCGAAGCTGCTTGATGGCCATGAAATCGCTTTTCCCTGGTTAATAAAAAAACAAAGCCCTGAGGGCTGACCTTCAGGGCTTGGCATTGTACCGATTTTCGGGGCGCTGAGCCCAGACGTTATATCCGCTTGCTGCGAACCAGATCCTGCACCAACTCATTTACGGCAGCGGGGATGTCCTGAT
The DNA here is from genome assembly GCF_023156235.1 of Marinobacter goseongensis. Lineage (GTDB taxonomy): Bacteria > Pseudomonadota > Gammaproteobacteria > Pseudomonadales > Oleiphilaceae > Marinobacter > Marinobacter goseongensis. Next base: position 121,660 of record NZ_JAKZAI010000007.1, read on the forward strand.
CGCTGTCAGCGAATACCGCGGCGTTCGCGACATCGGTGCCCAGATTCACTGCAATGGCGATCAGGCCGTGGGCAGAGAGCAACTGGGCGGTACGGCGCCGGTCATCCGGGCCACCGGCGTTGTCCTCGCTGAGCACCACGGTGGTCTTGCCCTGATCAAACAGTGCGCGTTCCACCGCCAGCGCGAGGGCCTGGGCCTGCTTGCCGCTGCAGGCAATGATGGCCGGTTTCTGAGCCAGGCGGCGTGCCCGCTCATCCATGCTGACCGGTTCGAGAGATTCCACGTCACTGGCGGTACCGGCGATCATGCCCGCGCCCACCGTGACGTTGCTCAAACGGTCAATGACGATAAAACTGCCCGTAGCATGATTGCGCGGGTAGGCATCGAAGGCCACCGGCTGGCTCAGGGTCAGTTCGCACAGGCCGATCTCATTCAGTTCCAGAGCCGCCGGGTTGGCGTTCTGATCCAGCGTGTTTACGTCGGTCTGGTGGTGGATCTTCTTGACCGTACCGGAGGTGAACGTCGGGCCCAGCTTGATGTCGTAAAGGCGTCCGGTTTCCAGCGGTGCATCGGTCATCCACACGATGTTGGCGTTGAAGCGGTTGCCCACTTCCGGCTCGTCTTCGGCCTTGACCAGCATGTCACCACGACTGACGTCGATCTCATCGGTCAGCGTCAGGGTGACGGCCTGGTCGATGTAGGCCTCTTCAACGTTGCCTTCAAAGGTGACGATTTCCTTCACGGTACTGGTGCGACGCGAGGGCAGGGCCATCACTTTGTCACCCGGGCGGACAACGCCGGAGGCAACGGTACCGCAGAATCCCCGGAAATCGAGGTTGGGACGATTAACAAACTGCACCGGGAAGCGGAAATGCTCCAGATCCTTGTCGCGGGAGACTTCCACTGTTTCCAGAATTTCCATCAGCGGTTGGCCAGTGAACCAGGGCGTGCTTTCACTCCGGTTGACCACATTGTCGCCTTCCAGGGCCGAGATCGGTACGAAACGGATATCCTTTAGGCCGAGCTTGGTGGCGAAGGCCAGGTATTCGTCCTTGATTTCGTTGAAACGCTCCTCGCTGAAATCCACCAGGTCCATCTTGTTGACGGCCACGACAATGTGGCGAATGCCCAGCAGCGAGGCGATGAAGGAGTGCCTGCGGGTCTGGGTCAGCACACCGTGACGGGCATCGATCATCAGGATCGCTACTTGCGCGGTCGAGGCGCCGGTGGCCATGTTGCGGGTGTACTGCTCATGACCCGGTGTATCGGCAATGATGAACTTGCGCTTGTCAGTGGAGAAATAGCGGTAGGCTACATCAATGGTGATGCCCTGCTCGCGTTCTGCCTGCAGGCCGTCCACCAGCAGCGCCAGGTCGAGCTTCTCACCGGTGGTGCCCATCTTCGCACTGTCGGTTTTCAGGCTGGCCATATGATCTTCATAGATCATCTTGGTGTCGTGGAGCAGGCGACCGATCAGGGTGCTCTTGCCATCATCAACACTGCCGCAGGTCAGCAGACGCAGCAGTTCCTTGTTCTCGTGTTGCTTCAGGTAGGCCTGAATGTCTTCGGCGATCAGATCAGACTGGTGTGACATCTTAGAAGTACCCTTCCCGCTTTTTCTGTTCCATGGAGCCGGCTGAATCGTGGTCGATCACGCGACCCTGACGCTCGGAGCTGGTGGCCAGCAGCATTTCCTGAATGATGTCAGGCAGCGTGGTGGCCTCAGACTCGATCGCGCCGGTGAGGGGATAGCAGCCCAGGGTGCGGAAGCGGATGGATTTCATCATCGGCTTTTCGCCTTCCTTCAGAGGCATGCGATCGTCGTCCACCATGATCAGCGTGCCGTCCCGTTCAACCACGGGGCGCACAGCGGAGTAGTACAGGGGAACAATCTCGATGTTTTCAAGGTAGATGTACTGCCAGATATCCAGCTCGGTCCAGTTGGAGAGCGGGAATACGCGGATGCTTTCGCCCTTGTTGATCTTGCCGTTGTAGGTGTTCCAGAGTTCCGGCCGCTGGTTCTTGGGATCCCAGCGATGGTATTCGTCACGGAAGGAGTACACGCGCTCTTTGGCGCGGGATTTCTCTTCGTCCCGACGGGCGCCACCGAAGGCGGCATCGAATTTATACTTGTCCAGGGCCTGCTTCAGGGACTGGGTTTTCATCACATCGGTATGCTTGGCGCTGCCGTGGGTGAACGGACCGATACCCTGTTTGATGCCATCCTCGTTCTTATGAACGATCAAGTCCAGACCGTATTCCTTCACCTTGCGGTCGCGGAAGTCGATCATGTCCCGGAACTTCCAGGTGGTGTCCACGTGCATCAGGGGAAACGGTGGCGTGCCGGGGTAGAACGCCTTCCTCGCCAGATGCAGCATGACCGCGGAGTCCTTGCCGATGGAGTAGAGCATCACCGGGTTGTCGAACTCAGCCGCGACCTCCCGAATGATGTGGATGCTTTCAGCTTCCAGCTGCTTGAGATGGGTCAGGTTGTATGTGGTCATTATACTCTGTTGCCGCCTTGCGAACCGAATGGGCTTTGCGTGTGAATAGCGCAATCATACCAGAGGCGATTAGGGTATAAGAAGGTGTCCAACTAGAGTTTGGTGCTATAAGAATATATCGGGGGCATGTTCGCGGTTCTATGCAACCAGAGCCGGGACCTCAGGACAGGGACGCGGCGGACGACAGCAGGGTACTGACGTACCGATCCACGTAATCGTACCCGTTACCCTCGAATTCGGCGAACTGGATGCCCACCTGATACTCGTCGCGCGCAATGCGGCGCATGTGAACGATGTTGCCGTCAGCGATCACCGCCACAGGCTGAGTCGCCACTACGGGCACGGAGAACCGCGCTTTTACCGGAATCCAGCTGCCTGGGACCGGGGCTTTCTGGCCGGGCACCAGCTCTTTCACCAGCTCCTGGCTGCACGAAATCATCAGGCCAGTGCGAGAGAGGTTTGAAATCGTGCAGTCGAGACAGCAGCCGTCGTGTCTCTCGATCGTGACTTGAGTCGAGACATCGACGCGTTGTTGATTGCGTAGATTCGATTTTACGGCAACTGTTTTCATTCTGGCTCTTCTGATTCGGTCGTTTTCAGCTATAACCAGCTGAAAGTCTAGTTGTTTAATTAGTGATCAGCAAGATGCCTGTCGCCGTTAGTGGCAGTTTTATGAAGAATTTGTGAACGTTCCGTCAAAAATCAAAGTTCACTGCAGGCGAGTTCGCAAGCGCTGGTGGCGCTTTTCCCCTGGTTTTGCTTCAGGCCCCGGGCGGGCTGGGGTAAACTGTCTGCCTTAATTCATCGGTGGGCATCACGCCCCAGGACTCCGAACGCGTTTATGACAGATCACCCCCAAACCCCAGTCACCGGCAACGGCAAAGTCGGCTTCATCAGCCTTGGATGTCCCAAGGCCCTGGTCGATTCCGAGCGTATCCTCACCCAGCTCAGGCTCGACGGCTACGACGTTGTTCCAACCTACAACGACGCCGACATTGTGGTGGTTAACACCTGCGGGTTCATAGACGCGGCCAAGCAGGAATCCCTCGACGCCATCGGCGAGGCTATCAACGAAAACGGCAAAGTGATCGTCACCGGGTGCATGGGTGTTGAGGCAGACAAGATCCGCGAGACCCATCCCGGGGTTCTGGCGGTATCTGGCCCCCATGCGTATGAAGAAGTGGTCGGCGCGGTACACCAGTTCGTGCCGCCCAGGCGCGAGCACGACCCGTTCACTGATCTGGTTCCGCCCCAGGGGGTAAAGCTGACCCCGCGGCACTATGCCTACCTCAAGATCTCCGAAGGCTGCAACCACCGTTGCACCTTCTGCATCATCCCGTCCATGCGCGGCGATCTGGTGAGCCGCCCCATCGGTGATGTCATGGACGAGGCCCAGCGCCTGGTGGATGCCGGGGTCAAAGAGCTGCTGGTGATCTCCCAGGACACCTCAGCCTACGGCGTGGACACCAAATACCGCACCGGTTTCTGGCAGGGCCGGCCGCTGAAAACCAAAATGCAGTCGCTGTGTGAAGCGCTGGGTGAGATGGGTGTGTGGGTGCGTTTGCACTATGTTTACCCGTATCCCCACGTGGATGATGTGATTCCGCTGATGGCAGAAGGCAAGATCCTGCCGTACCTGGACATCCCGTTCCAGCACGCCAGCCCGAAAGTGCTCAAGGCCATGAAGCGCCCGGCCCATGACAGCAAGACTCTGGACCGCATCCGCAAGTGGCGTGAGATCTGCCCCGAGCTGACCATCCGCTCCACCTTCATTGTCGGCTTCCCGGGCGAAACCGAGGAAGACTTCCAGTATTTGCTGGACTGGTTGGATGAAGCCCAACTGGACCGCGTGGGGGCGTTCAAATACAGCCCGGTGGAAGGTGCCAAGGCCAACGAGATCGAGGGTGCGGTGCCTGAGGAAGTAAAAGAAGAGCGCCTGGCCCGGTTCATGGAGAAGCAGGCCGAAATTTCAGCCGCTCGCCTGCAGGCCAAGATTGGCAAGACCATCGATGTGCTGATTGACGAGGTGGACGAAGAAGGTGCCATTGGCCGTTCGAAGGCGGATGCGCCGGAGATTGACGGCATGGTTTACCTCAACGACGAGACCGATCTGGTGCCTGGGCAGATGGTTCAGGTGGTTGTTGAGCATGCGGATGAGCATGATCTATGGGGTCGGCTTGTCGGGTAGCTTCTGACCTGGGCTCCTGGCCTGTTTGCTTCGGGGAGGGGCAGCAAACACACCCTTCGGTCTTCGCAGTTATAGTCCAGCCAAGGCCCCCCCGCAAAACAAACAGGCTGGGTCCGTGCCGTGAACGCAAGACCCAGGCCGAACCGCTTACCCCCCGAGCTTCTTAACCAGAATCTCGTTAAACAGCTTCGGATTCCCCTGTCCCTTGGACGCCTTCATCAGCGGCCCCATAAAGCCACCAAGCATCTTCTTGCGTTTCTTGGGGTCTTCCTCGTTCTGGTATTGAGCCACCTGATCCGGCATGCCCGCCAGCACCTCATCGACCATTGATTCAAGCGCCCCGGTGTCAGAGACCTGTTTCAGGCCTTTGGCGTCGATGATGGCGTCAACGTTGTCGTTCTCGCCGGACCAAAGCGCTTCAAACACCTTCTTTGCGCCGGCGGAGGAAATCGTGTTGTCGGCAATGCGCACCACCAGGTCGCCGAGCTGAGCGCCGGTAATGGGGGATTCGGCGACCGATTTCTCCTCGGCATTCAGCCGTGCGGAGAATTCACCCTGAATCCAGTTGGATGTCAGTTTGGCGTCTTTACCGTGGCTGACCGCTTCCTCGAAGAACGCCGCAAGTTTCGAATCGCCGGCGAGCAGGCCTGCGTCGTAGTCGTTGAGGCCGTAATGCTCCATGAAGCGCGCCTTGCGTGCGTCCGGCAGTTCCGGAAGGCTGTTGCGGGCCTCCTCAATGAACGATTCGTCGATTTCCACCGGCAACAGGTCGGGGCAGGGGAAATAGCGGTAATCGTTGGCTTCTTCCTTGGTCCGCATGGAGCGGGATTCGTCCCGGTCCCCGTTGTACAGGCGGGTTTCCTGAACAATCGTGCCGCCGTCCTCGAGGATGTCCATCTGCCGTTCCACTTCATGGGCGATGGCCTGCTCCATGAAGCGGAAGGAGTTCAGGTTCTTGGTTTCGGTGCGGGTGCCCAGAGTGTCGGAGCCTTTGGGCTTGAGTGAAATGTTCACATCAAAGCGCATGGAGCCCTGGGACATGTCGCCGTCGCAGATGCCCAGCGAGGTCACGATGCCGTGCAGCTTTTTAGCAAACGCTACCGCTTCTTCCGCGTTGGTCATGTCCGGTTCTGTGACCACCTCGATCAGCGGAGTGCCGGCGCGGTTCAGGTCGATACCGGTCATGCCGTGGCCAAGCTCGTCATAAAAGGTATCGTGCAGGGATTTTCCCGCGTCCTCTTCCAGGTGGGCGTGGTGAATGCGCACCCGCTTGGTTTTGCCGCCGGCCAGGTCCAGGTCGACGTAACCGGGGCCGACAATGGGGCGCTCCAGCTGGGTGGTCTGGTAGCCCTTGGGCAGGTCCGGATAAAAGTAATTCTTGCGCTCGAACACCGAGCGCCGTTCGATGTCGGCGTTGACCGCCAGGCCGAACATCACCGCGTAGCGGAATGCCTGCTCGTTCGGAACCGGTAAGGTGCCCGGCATGGCCAGGTCAACGGCGCTGGCCTGGGTGTTGGGCTCGGCGCCGTAGGCGGTGCTCGAGCCGGAAAAGATCTTGGTCTTGGTGGCGAGCTGAACGTGGATTTCCAGCCCGATCACAATGTCCCACTGCATACTCATTCTCCTGTCTCGGGCTTATTGCGCTTCACGCTGGTGCCAGTCGGTTGCCTGCTGGAACAGGTGGGCGGCGTTCAGCAAGCGGGCTTCGGAGAAATAATCCCCGATCATCTGCAGTCCCACCGGCAGGCCGTCTACAAAGCCGGCTGGCACCGACATGGCGGGTACGCCCGCCAGGTTGACGGCGATGGTGAACACATCTTCCAGGTACATGGTGACCGGATCGTTGGTCTTCTCACCCTGAATGAACGCCGGAGATGGCGTGGTCGGGCTCATCAGTACGTCCACGTCCTTGAAGGCGTTGACGAAATCCTGCTGGATCAGGCGGCGAACCTTCTGTGCCTTGAGGTAATAAGCATCGAAGTAACCGGCGGACAGGGCGTAGGTGCCCACCAGAATCCGTCGCTTCACCTCGGCGCCAAAGCCCTCGGCCCGGGTGCGGGTGTACATATCCATGAGGTCTTTCGGATCGGCACAGCGGTAGCCATAGCGGGCGCCGTCAAACCGCGACAGGTTGGCGGAGGCTTCCGCCGGCGCGATCACGTAATAGGCGGCAATCGCCAGTCGGGCGTTCGGCAACGACACTTCTTTAACTGTCGCGCCGAGCTTTTCGTATTCCTTCACCGCGTTGCGAACCTGTTGTTCCATCGCCGGGCTCAGCTGGTCACTGAAATACTCTTTCGGCAGCCCGATGCGCAGGCCTTTCAAAGGCTCGTTCAGGGTGGCGGTGTAATCCGGCACCTCACGGTCCACCGAGGTGGAATCCTTCGGGTCATAGCCGGCCATCACATTCAGCATCAGCGCGTTGTCTTCAGCGGTGCGCGCCATGGTGCCGCCCTGGTCCAGGCTGGAGGCGAAGGCGATCATGCCGTAGCGGGAAACGCGGCCATAGGTGGGCTTCAGGCCCGTAATGCCACACAGTGCTGCCGGCTGGCGGATGGAACCGCCGGTGTCTGTTGCCGTCGCCGCTGGCACCAGCCGCGCCGCCACCGCCGCGGCAGAACCGCCAGAAGAGCCGCCCGGAACCCGTTTATCGCCCTGGCTCAGCCCCCAGGGGTTGGTGGTTGCGCCAAAGTAGCTGGACTCGGTGGACGACCCCATGGCGAATTCGTCCATATTGGTCTTGCCCAGGCAAACGGCACCGGCGTTGCGGAAGTTTTCCGTGACCGTGGCGTCGTAGGGCGGAACGAAGTTCTCGAGCATCTTTGAGCCGCAGGTGGTGCGCACGCCGGTGGTGCAGAAAATGTCCTTGTGGGCAAACGGCACCCCGGTCCAGAGAGTGGCGTTGCCCGCCGCCCGTTGCTCGTCCGCCGCTTTGGCGTCCGCCAGGGCCTGCTCTTCAGTGACCGTAATAAAACTGTTGAACTGACCGTCTTCGCGCTTGATGCGGTCAAGAAACTGCTGGGTGAGCTCTACACTGGAAATCTTGCCGCTTTCCAGTTCCCGGGAGAGCTCTGCTACCGATTTGTTATGCATGTTACGTCCTGCTTGAGTCGCTGTTCGTCCGATCACTCAGTTGTCTTTGCTTACTCGATGACCCGAGGCACAAGGTACAGGCCGTTCTCGGTCGCCGGCGCTATGGCCTGGAAGGCCTCCCGTTGGTTGGACTCCGTCACCTCGTCTGCGCGCAGGCGCTGCACTGCATCCAGGGGGTGAGCCAGAGGCTCCACGTTGGCAGTGTCCGCTGCTGCCAGCTGGTCAACCAGGTCCAGGATATTACCCAGATCTTTCTCGAGCGCCGAAACCTGCTCTTCGTCCACGCGAATGCGGGCGAGCACGGCGACTTTCTCAATGTCCTTGCGGGAAATGGTCACATTGCCTCCCAGGGTAGGTGAAATTTCAGTAACTTAAGTTGAGCGCAACTCAGAGTTTGGGAGCTGCCGGGAATCACCTTTCCGAAACTGTGCGGAGCCAGGGATGGCGGAGCCCAAGCGCACAGGGACGTATTCACAGCGTGTTTCGGAAAGGTGATTCCCGGCGGCTCGTGCACCGACAGTCAAAATAAAGGCGATATGGTAACAGATTCCGACATCAGCGGGAGGGTGTAGGTTTTTGTGGCAAAGTGTTAACTGACAGGCTCAGGGCCCGATCGTGCCTTGCCTGCAGGGGTGCTCACTGCTAAAGTTGCCGCATCTTTTCTGCGACTGCAACTCTCAGGTTGAAACTACACGAATGTTGATCAAAAGACTCCGAGGCTTATTCTCAAGCGACCTGTCCATCGACCTGGGCACCGCCAACACCCTTATTTACGTGCGCGAGCGCGGAATTGTGCTGAATGAGCCTTCCGTTGTGGCCATTCGCACCAGTGGTTCCCAGAAGATGGTGGCTGCAGTCGGCGCCGAAGCCAAGCGCATGCTGGGACGCACCCCGGGGAACATTACCGCCATCCGCCCGATGAAAGACGGCGTGATCGCCGACTTCGTGGTCACCGAGAAAATGCTCCAGCACTTTATTCACAAAGTGCACGAGAACAGCTTTATTACACCGAGCCCACGAGTACTGGTGTGCGTGCCGAGTAAGTCCACTCAGGTTGAGCGCAAGGCCATCCGCGAGTCAGCTCTTGGTGCCGGCGCCCGTGAAGTGTTCCTCATCGAAGAGCCTATGGCCGCCGCTATTGGCGCTGGCCTGCCGGTCGAGGAAGCCAGCGGCTCCATGATCGTCGACATTGGCGGTGGCACCACCGAAATCGCCATTATCTCCCTGAACGGCATTGTTTACGCTGAATCCGTGCGGGTAGGGGGTGACAAGTTTGACGAAGCCATCGTGACCTATGTGCGCCGCAATTATGGCAGTCTGATCGGCGATTCCACCGCCGAGCGCATCAAGCACGAGATCGGCTGCGCCTACGAAGGCCTCGAAATCCGTGAAATCGACGTGCGCGGCCGCAACCTGGCGGAAGGTGTTCCCCGAGCCTTCACCCTGAACAGTGAGGAAATCCTCGACGCCCTGCAGGAATCCCTGGCTCAGATCGTTCAGACAGTAAAGAGCGCGCTGGAACAGTCCCCGCCGGAACTCGCTTCCGACATCGCCGAGCGCGGCATTGTGCTGACCGGTGGTGGCGCCTTGCTCCGCGGGCTGGACAAGCTGATCAGCGAGGAAACCGGGCTACCGGTGATCATTGCTGAAGATCCGCTGACTTGCGTCGCCCGCGGCGGCGGCAAGGCTCTGGAAGTGATCGATCGTGGCGGAATCGGAATGTTCTCCCAGGAGGGGTAAAACCGTGGTACTGGCATTACGCCTGACGTTACTCCGGCCAGGGCCCCTCCGCCCCCGACCGCCGCAAGTGGACCTCCGCTGCGGCGGTCGTCGTATCTGCCTGGTCAATAATGGCGGGGGTAGCAGCCATTAAAACCATCTTCGTTCAAGGCCCCGTACCCGGCTTGCGTCTGTTGCTGGTGATCCTGCTCTCGGCGGTGCTGATCGTGGCGGATGCCCGCTTCGACAAACTGACCTCCGTTCGCAGCGTGATTGGTACCGGGCTGGCGCCGGTGCACTGGTTTGGCAATGCCCCCTACGAGTTGCAGAACTGGATCGAAGGCCTGTTTACCACCCGGGACGATCTGCTCGCCGAAAACGAAGACCTCAACGCGCGGCTGCTGATTCTTGAACGGCGGGCGCTGAAATACGCCGCGCTGGCCTCGGAAAACAATGAACTCCGCCGTCTGATGAATTCCTCGGAAGTTCTCGATGACCGCGTTATTGTCGGTGAGATCGTTGGTGTGTCGCCCGACCCGTTTTCTCATGAAGTCATTATCAATAAAGGCAGCCGGGACGGTGTCACCGTCGGTCAGGCCATCCTGGACGCCCACGGGCTGATGGGGCAGGTACAGCAAACCAGCAGCTTCACGTCGCGGGTCTTGCTGGTATCCGACAGCAGCCACGCCGTACCGGTTGAGGTGGTTCGCAACGGCCTGCGCGCGATTCTCCTGGGCAACGGCGATATCAACGCGCTTGAGCTGGTTCACGTGCCGGACACCGCCGACATCCGCGAGGGGGATCTGCTGGTCAGTTCCGGTCTCGGCGGGCGATTCCCGAAAGGCTACCCGGTGGCGGAAGTGGAAAACATCACCAAGGAATCCGGCGAACCGTTCGTGAATATTGAAGCCACGCCGAAAGCGCGGCTCAATCAGAGCCGACTGGTGCTGGTGGTTTTTTCCCCGGAAGGCGAGGTAGACGAAGACGGCAATGAGCATCGTCAGGGCCAGCCTGCCGTCGGCATTGAAACCGACCCGGACGAGGTGCGCTGATGTTATCGGTAATCAGTTATCCGGTCTTTGCCCTGAGTGTCGTTCTCTCGCTGGTGCTGAGCATTTCACTGTTCCCCATTGGCTGGTTCGAGTTCCGCCCGGAATGGCTGGGGCTGATGGTGTTTTACTGGACCTTCCGGGCACCCGCCCAGTTCGGCATTCTGCTGGCCTGGTGCGTTGGTCTGTCGCTGGATGTGCTGGAGGCAACGCCATTGGGCGTCAACGGTCTGGCGATGGCCCTCGTTGCCTTTCTGGTACTGACGATTCATCAGCGGCTGCGCATGTACCCGATGCCTCAGCAATGCCTGATGGTGTTTCTGCTGCTGGGCATCAACCAGATGTTGGTGCACTTCATCAAGCAGATGCTGGGCGGGGAAGACGCCGGATTCAGCTATTTATGGCCAGCCCTGACCAGTGCCCTGGTATGGCCCGTGGTCTGCGTTCTGCTGGATAACCTCAATCGCAAGCTGGGGTAGGACCATTACATGCAGACCCTCATTCTGGCATCCGCCTCCCCAAGACGCGCTGAGCTGCTGACGCAGATTGGCCTGTCCTTTGAGTCCCGGCCGGTCGGTATTGATGAGACGGTGCGGGCCGGCGAGTGCCCACTTGCCTATGTTGAGCGCCTGGCCCGCGAGAAAGCGTTAGCCGGTATCGCGGGTTCTAACCAGTTAGTTCTCGGCTCTGATACCACGGTGGTGCTGGATGGTGAGGTTCTTGGCAAGCCTGTGGACGCGACCGAGGCGGTTGCAACGCTGACGCGGCTGTCTGCGCAGACGCATCAGGTGATGACCGCTGTTGCGTTGGCGTCGGCCAGAGGCTGTGAGGCCCGCGTGGTCACCACCGATGTGACCTTTCGCGCACTCTCTGATGAGGAAATTCGCGCCTATGTGGCCAGCGGTGAACCAATGGACAAGGCGGGAAGTTATGGAATTCAGGGACTTGGTGGTATTTTTGTGAAGGAGATTCGCGGCAGTTACAGTTCCGTAGTGGGGTTGCCGCTCCAGGAAACGGCCGAGCTGCTGTCACGGGCAGGATACCCGGTCTGGAAAGCCTGGCACTGACGAGCCCACAGGGTCTGGCTCGCATCAATTGCAAAGGAACCACAATGAGCGAAGAGATACTGATCAACGTAACCCCGGTCGAAACGCGGGTGGCGCTTGTCGAAAACGGCATGTTGCAGGAAGCCTACATCGAGCGAACCAGCCGCAAGGGTATCGTTGGCAACATCTACAAGGGCAAAGTGGTCAGGGTGTTGCCCGGCATGGAAGCGGCGTTCGTGGATATCGGCCTGGAGCGGGCAGCTTTCATTCACGCGTCTGACGTGGTCAACGGGCAGTCCTCCGAAGATGGTAACGACACCCCCAAAGTGGTCCCCGACATCCGCACCCTGCTGCGCGAAGGCCAGTCCCTGGTGGTGCAGGTCACCAAGGATCCGATCGGAACCAAAGGCGCCCGACTGACGACCCAGCTGTCGATCCCCTCGCGTTATCTGGTGTTCATGCCCGGTACCAGCCATATTGGTATCTCCCAGCGGATTGAAGACGAAAACGAGCGCGCGCGGTTGAAATCCGTCGTCGAGACGGCCGCGGCCGCAGAGTCCGACGTGCAGGGTGGCTATATCATTCGCACCGCCGCCGAAGCCGCAGCCTCCGATGACCTCATCGGCGACATGAACTACCTGCACCGGTTGAGCCATTCGATCCACGAACGGATTTCCCGGGTACAGGCGCCCGCGGTGGTGTATCAGGACCTGCCGCTGTTTATCCGCACCATCCGTGATCTGATACGTCCCCAGACCGAGAAAGTCCGCATCGACAGCCGCGAGAGCTATCAGCGGGTTATGGGCTTCGTTGAGGAGTTTGTTACCGAGTTCTCGGAAAAGGTGGAGTATTACCCGGGTGAACGCCCGATTTTTGATCTTTATTCCGTTGAAGACGAGATTCAGAAGGCATTGAGCCGCAAAGTGCAGCTGAAATCCGGCGGCTACGTGATCATTGACCAGACCGAAGCGATGACCACCATTGATATCAACACCGGGGCGTTTGTCGGGCATCGCAATCTTGAAGAGACCATCTTCAAGACCAACCTTGAAGCGGCCCGGTCGATCAGCCGGCAACTGAGATTGCGCAACCTCGGTGGCATCATCATTATCGATTTTATCGACATGGATGATCCGGAGCACCAGCGCCAGGTGCACCGCATGCTCGAGAAAATGCTGGAGCGGGACCACGCCAAGACCAAGATCACCGGCGTGTCGGAACTGGGATTGGTGGAGATGACGCGCAAGCGCACCACCGAGAGCCTGGGCCAGGTGTTGTGTGAGCCCTGTCCTATTTGCGATGGTCGTGGCTTCCTCAAAACCAGCGAGACCGTCTGCTATGAGGTGTTTCGGGAGATCTTGCGGGTAAATCGCGCCTATGACGCCGAGAGTTATCTGGTGATGGCCTCCCAGAGTGTGGTGGACCGGCTGCTGGATGAGGAATCCGACAACGTCGCGGACCTGGAAACCTTCATAGAGAAAACCATCCGCTTTCAGGTAGAGCCCTTCTACAGTCAGGAACAGTATGACGTGGTGCTTTTGTAGACAGTCATGAGTAACGAACAGGATCCGGAGAGCACTTCGGTCCGGCTGTTATCCAGACTGGCCGGCCTGGTGTGGTGGCTGTTGCTGGCGGGTCTGGTGCTGCTGGCACTGTATGCCGGCATTGGCCGACAACTGACCCAGAACATCGATAACTTCCGCACTGATATCGAGAACCGGCTATCTGCCGAGCTGGGGCACGAGATCTCCATCGGCGCCCTCCGCTCCAGCTGGAACTGGCTCGACCCATCGATTGAAGCCCGCAATCTGAGTGTCCGCAGCGAGCCGGAAGGAGAGGTGGTGGGAACCCTCCAGCACCTGCGCATCCGCCTGGATACCCTGGCCTCGCTCTTCCGACTGCGCATCGTATTCGCGGATTTCGAGGCGGACGGTCTCGAAGTCACGCTGAACCAGACTGTGGCGGGTGATGTGTCGGTCGAGGGCGCGGACCTGCCGGAGCCGGTGACCGACGATCTGAAAAAGTGGCTGGGTCTGGCTGGTGCCTGGCTGTCAGACCCCAGTGTGCGAATCACCCGGGTGAACCTGGGGATTCGGGACAACAACGGCAAAATCCGCTATGTCGACATACCACAGCTGAATCTGGTCTATCGCCGCGGGCTCTTCCAGGCCTCAGGCCGTGCCATGCAGGCCGGTACCACGCAGCAACTCGCCAGCTTCAGCCTGCTTGGTCAGCGTTTTTTCCGAGGGGGGTTCAACGGCCAGCTGTACGTGAATGTGAATTCTGGCCGGCTGTTCGATGGGCTGATTGACGAATACGCCTGGCGTGATATCCGTGTCGAGGGTTTTGATCTGGGCGGTGAGGCGTGGCTAACCTTCCGCAATGGCCGTCTGGAGCAGGCGACGGGCACCGTAGAAACGCCCTACCTGCAACTCGGCGTGGGCAGGCAATCGCTGGCGCCGCTGGAAAACATTCGTACCCGTTTCGGCTGGCGGCGCAGTGAGACGGCGTTGACGGAAGCGAGTCCGGCGGATCTGGAGAGCCTGGCCGGCGCCGGTGAAATCCACCTGACCAACCTCGAGTGGAGCTGGGATGGTGTCCAGGTTTCCCCGTTCAGTCTCCGGATTCTGCAGCTGGAAGGCGGTATCGATATTATCGCAGATGACGTTCCCCTGAGTCCGATCAGCCAGGTGTTTACCGGTGTTGGGCTATTGCCGGCTGTCGCCCGTGACGCCCTGGAAAATTACCAGCCGGGTGGGGAGCTTGACGATCTCCGGTTCCGTCTGGCTGACGACACGGATGACGGCTTTCATCTATCAGCATTGCTGGATGATGTCAGTGTGGCGGCCCATGGCGGTGCGCCGGGCGTTCGCGGTCTGAACGGACAACTGGTGATGACAGCGCGCCATGGGTACGTCGACGCCGACAGCCGGGACGTGACGCTGGGTTTTCCGAAACTGTTCGGTCGAGACTGGCTGCTGTCCCGTTTTCAGGGCAAAGTGGATTGGCAACTTGATGGCGACATCACCCGGGTCTGGTCCGACAGCCTGGAAATGGCCTATGGCGAGCAGACTTCCCTGGGTGGCGCTTTCGATCTGCGCTTGGATCGTGGGGGCGAGGATAACCTCAGCTTGCGGGTGGGGGTTCGGGATGGCAGGGCCGACATGCTCGGGGATTTCGTGCCGGTCAAAGTGGTCAATCCGGAGCTTTACCAGTGGCTGACCACGGCCATTACCCAGGCGGATATTACCGAGGGCGTCTATTACGGCCACGGCCAGATTGATCGTGATGCCCCCAAGGGCTCGTTTGTATCATCCATGCGTTACCGCTTCGACAACGCCAGTGTGCGCTATGATGAGCGTTGGCCCGCAGTGGACAATGCCCGTGGTGAGGTGTTCATACACGGTGGCCGCACTCGCGTCAGCCTGGAGGAAGGCCGCACCGGTCAGTTGACGCTGTCGCCCAGCGAGGTCCGGGTTAACCCGGTCAATGATCGCCTGACTCTGGAAGTGGATGCCAAAGCCGGTATGCCAGGCTCCGCCGTGGCTTACTGGCTGCAGAACAGTCCGCTGGGGGAAATGGCCGGTGGCGTGGGAGGCAGTGTCGGTATTGATGGGGATTACACTCTGGATCTGGCTCTGGCGTTGCCGCTTGGCACAGCGCCGGCCGATACGCAACCGCAGGTAGAGGTCACCGTTGGTACAGACAACGGGAAGGTCACTTATGCTGCCGCAGGGCTGGTCTGGGAACAGGTTGCAGGACAGCTTCGTTACAGCACTCGTACAGGCTTTGCCGGTGACCCCTTGCGGGCACAGTTCCTGGGCGGCCCGGTGAGGGTGTCGTTCCGGCAAGGTGGCGCCGACGATGCCCTGACGATCCAGCAGCGGGGGCAAGTCAGTTTCCCTGGTCTGTTCCGTCGCAGTGGCTACGACGGCGTGGAAAACCTCGGCATTGAGGGGGTTACCGATTACACCGCCTCGCTGGACGTAGCCAAGCATCGTGCCCCGATCGTCACCCTGCGCTCCAATCTGAAAGGCGCATCGGTAAACTGGCCTGAGCCCCTGGCCAAAACCGCCGAAGAGGAAGCACCGCTGAGCATTGCTATCGACCCGGCACGCGAGACTGGTGTCGGTATCGCTGTGACGTGGGAAAACCGTCTGGCGCTGGATATGTTGCGAAGTGACAGCGGTCTCGCTATCAGTATCAGCCGGCTCTGGCTGGGCCGCCAGTTGCTGACCGACATCGACATATCCGCCAGTGATCTGGGTGACCGGTGGGTGATCAATACCCAGTCGGACAGGGCGGTCGCCAGGGTGGTGTTGCCTGAGGGTGACGAGGCGATCACGGCAGACTTCGAGAGCCTGCACCTGTTCAGTGATGGCGGCGACCCCGGCGATCCGGAACCTGAACAACTGAGCATTGACGAGCAGTTGGAAGCCTTCCGCAACCTCGAGATCGGCGAGTGGCCGGACATCGACGTGCGCATCGCGCAATTGACGCTGAACGACGAGGCACTGGGTGCCTGGTCATTCCTTCTGCGCCCGCAACCCTATCGCTTGCAGGTTGAGAGCATCGAAGGTGAACTCAATTCCCTGAGTCTCGCCGGCGAAATGATCTGGAGCATTGCCGGCGACCGTGAAACTACCCGTTTTGTCGGGGAGATCAGCGGCGGAACACTCGCGGACCTTGGCAACCTGTTTGGCTCTGAAATTCCACTTCGCAATGATAAAACCGCCATGCAACTGGATCTGGATTGGCCCGGGCGCCCCAATGGTTTCATGCTTGAAGAGTTGAGCGGTTCAGTGAGTCTGCGACTGGACGACGGTGTGATTCTGGAGCGCAACAACACCGCCCAGGTTTTCCGGGTGTTCAATCTTCTGAACTCGGATACGCTGTGGCGCCGCTTGCAGCTGGATTTCTCGGATCTGTATGAAGCGGGCGTGGCATTCGATGCCATCTCCGGCAAAGCAGTGATGACCCGGGGATTGCTGACCTGGGACCCTGAGTTGCAGGTGGTCGGTCCCTCGGGCGCTTTCCGCCTGTCCGGCACTACCAGCATGGTTGAAGAGACCCTCGACATGCAGCTGGTGGTGGTGCTGCCGCTGACGCAGAACCTGCCACTGGCCGCGTTGCTGATGGGGGCCAGTGCGCCGATCGGTGGGGCCTTGTTCGTGCTGGACAAAATCCTCGGTGACCCGTTGAGCAAACTGACCAGTGCATCTTATAGTGTAACCGGCAGCTGGGACGAACCCGAGGTGAACCTGCGTCGGGTTTTCGGTGGTGGTGAGTGACCTCGGACCGGTGGAACAAACTAGGGGAGTCTGCTGATGACGAATCCATCCGATCAGATCGTAGCCGCGATACAGATGGTGAGTACGCACGACCTGCAGGCGAATCTCGCCGAGGCAGGGCGACTGTTGTCGGAAGCGGCGAAGATGGGTGCCCGGGTGGCGGTGTTGCCGGAGAACTTTGCGGTGCTGGCGACCTCGCAGATGGTGGCGTGCGGCCAGCAGGAAGTCTCGGCCGAGCCGGTGATCCGTCGCTTCCTGGCGGAGCAGGCACGCCAACTGGGCTTGTGGATTGTGGGGGGCTCTTTGCCGCTGGCAAACCGTCCTGACGGTTCCATGATCGAGGGGCGGGCAAGAGCCAGTTGCCTGGTGTTTGACGATCAGGGGCGGGAAGTGGCTCGCTACGACAAGATCCACCTGTTTGATGCCACGGTGGAAGACGCTCATGGGCAGTATCGCGAGTCCGACACGTTCGAGCCCGGTGACGCGCTGGTGACCGTGCCGACACCGGCCGGGCTTCTGGGACTGGCGGTCTGCTACGACCTGAGGTTCCCGGAGCTGTTCAGGGCCCTGCGAGAGCTGGGCGTTGACTGGGTGTGTCTACCCAGCGCATTCACCTGGCAAACCGGCGACGCCCACTGGCATGCACTGATCCGCGCCCGTGCCATCGAGAATCAGATCTGGGTGGTTGCCCCCGGGCAGGGCGGGCAGAACAGCGAGCGCCGTCGCACCTATGGTCACAGTCTGATCTGCGACCCCTGGGGAAAAGTGGTTTCAGAAATTGATGAGGGGCCGGGGGTGATCACCGCCGGGCTCGACACGGATCACCTCAACAACGTGCGCAGCCGCATGCCGGTGTGGGAACATCGGCGCCTGACCCGCGGCTGATGCTGGTCTGGCGAGTTAGGCGATGTCGTCAATGCATTCCCGCAGATAGCGAAAAAGCTTCTTCGCCTGTCCGGTGTTTTTTTGCTTCTCCACATCTTTCCGGGCATTACGGGCAAGGTTGCGGAGGTGCTGCACGTCGGCGCCCGGACAGTAATCGAGAAATTCACCCACCGCCGGGTCACCCTCGCTGATCATCCGGTCGCGCCATCGTTCTGCCAGGTGATGACGGCGAGTGTGCTCTTCGCTGCCGGCGTCAAAGGCATCGATGGCACGCCTCAGACCCTCGGGGTCGTCTTCCTGACGAATAACCTTGCCAATGTACTGCAGGTGCCGGCGCTTCGCCTCGTTCTGGCGTATCCGCCGGGACTCCTCGATGGCCGCCCGCAACGTGTCGCTGATGCTCAGCGTATCAAGTTGATCGTTGCTCAGTTCCAGCATCCGCTTGCCGATGTCCTGGAGCGCATGGGATTCCCGCTTGAGCTGGGATTTGCTGGGCCCGAGGTATTCGGGGCTGTCGTTGTCGTGATCAGTCATGGTATTGCCTATGCGTAAAACAGGGTGGCCAGGCCGAGGAAAGACATGAAGCCTACCACATCGGTCACCGTGGTCAGGATCACGCTGCCTGCCAGGGCAGGGTCGATGTTGCGTGACTTGAGAAACAGCGGCAGCACGGTGCCTACCAGCGCGGCTGCGACCAGGTTGATGACCAGAGCCGCCGCAATGATGGCGCCGATCAGATAATCCTGGAACCAGAGGGTAGCGGCGGTCGCCACCACAACGGCCCACAACAGACCATTGAGAATGCCCGCTACAAACTCCCGGTTGAGCAGCCAGCCGACGTTCGCGCCGCTGATCTGCCCCACGGCCATGCCGCGGATGACCAGGGTCAGGGTCTGGCTGCCTGCAATGCCGCCCATGCTGGCAACAATCGGCATCAACACGGCCAGCGCCACCACCTTGGCGATGGTTTCCTCAAACAGACCAATAACCGCGGAGGCGGTGAATGCGGTGAGCAAGTTGATGCCCAGCCACACCGCGCGGCGCCGCGTGGTTTTCAGAATAGGCGCGAAGGTGTCTTCGTCTTCGTCCAGACCGGCCATGCTCATCAGGGAGTGGTCGGCGTCCTCACGGATAACATCCACCACGTCATCGATGGTGATGCGCCCGAGCAGGTGGCCCTCGTCGTTGACCACCGGTGCGGAGATCAGGTCGTAACGCTCAAACAGGGTCGCCACCTTGGTGTCGGACAGGGTGACCGGAATCGGCTCGATATCGGTATCCATCACCTCCCGGACCGTTGACGCCGGGTTCGACACCAGCATCTTGGTGATCGGCAGCATGCCGATGAATTCATCCCGCCGGCTGACCACGATCAGACTGTCAGTCATTGGTGGCAGGTTACGGTGGCGGCGAAGATAACGAAGTACCACGTCGATGCTGATGTCGGGCCGCACCGTGATGGTGTCGGTGTTCATCAGGCCGCCGGCGGTGTCCTCCGGGTAAGCGAGTACTTCCTCTACCCGTTGCCGGTCCTGCTCGTCCATGGTATCCAGCACTTCCTGGATAACCGTGTCCGGCAGCTGCTGCAGTAAGTCGGCGAGATCGTCGGATTCGAAATCCTCGATGATGTCGGCCAGTTCCTGGGCGTTCAGCTGACTGAGAAAGTAGCCCCGGATGTCGTCATTGAGGTACTGGAGAACCTCGCCTTCCAGTTGCTTGTCGACCAGATTCCACAGCAGTGCACGCTGGCGAGGTGGCGATGATTCCAGCAGGTGGGCGATATCGCTGGGGCTCAGGCCGCCATTCAGGATGCGGGCAACCTGTTTCAGCGCACCACTGTCCAGCGCTTCGCTGAGAGAGCGAAGGCGCTGGCGGGCCTGGCTTTTTTCCAGAATATCGGTCATGAATCACCCACAGTCAGAAAACCTTAGCATTATAGCGGAGTTAGGCGTCACAGGTGAGAAAGAGTTGTAGGTGAATGTCGCAGGTGACTGAGCGCTACTCACCCTCGCCAAAGTAGTCGTTAATGAGTTCGATCAGTGCGTCGATGGCAGCCTCTTCGTCCGGGCCCTCTGCCACCAGCTCCACTTCGGTCCCCTTGCTCGCCGCCAGCATCATCACCTGCATGATGTTCTTGGCGTCCACCTCCCGGCCCTTGCTGCTGATTCTCACAGTGCTCTGGTAGGTCGACGCGGTGGCGACCAGCTTGGCGGTGGCCCGCGCATGCAGGCCCAGTTTATTGATGATGGTGACGGTGCGGCGGATCATGATGGATCAGGTTAGCTCGCGGTTCTGCAGGTGAGGCAGCTCGCTGTGTCGAACCTGGACGTTGTTGTACCTGGTGCGGAAATACCGGCCGATCTGCTCGCATACGTACACTGAACGATGCTGGCCCCCGGTGCAACCGATGGAGATGGTCATGTAGCTGCGGTTGCTGTCTGCGAATGAGGGTAGCCAGTTCTCAAGAAAACCGGTGAGGTCGTCCACCATTTTGCGGGTCAGCGGTTCTTTCTCGAGAAAATCAATAACCGGTTGGTCAGTGCCCACAAACTGCCGCAGGCTCGTATCCCAGTAGGGATTCGGCAGGCAGCGCACGTCAAAGACATAATCCGAGTCCAGTGGCACGCCGTGCTTGAACCCGAAAGACTGGAACAGCAGTGCCAGTTCCTGATCCTTGCGGCCAACAATACGTTGCTTGACCATATCCCTGAGTTCGTACATGGACAGGCCGGTGGTGTCGACGTAGAGATCGGCCAGTTTCGATAGCGGCTCCAGCAGCTTTTTCTCGTTGCCAATCGCTTCCCGCAGCGATGTTTTGTCATCACTCAACGGATGCTTGCGTCGGGTGGCATGAAAGCGCTGAAGCAGGGATTGTTCGTCGGCGTCGAGGTAGATAATCTCAACGGTCACGCCTGTTTCCTGAAGCTGGCGGTAGATGGTCTCGAAATTCGACAGCTCACCGGCAAGATTGCGCGCGTCGATACTGACGGCCATTTTTCGCAACCGCCCCGGTGACGTACTGTGGCTGGTGGCCTCTGTGGTCAGTGGAAACAGCAGGCCGATGGGCAGGTTGTCGATGCAGAAAAAGCCCAGGTCCTCAAGGACATGTAACGCCGTACTCTTCCCGGAGCCGGATCTGCCACTGACTATGATCAGTTTCATTGCCTGTTGCCTCTGCTGGAATGCGGTCAGTCGCTGCTTTGAGTCATTCGGCTGAAGAGCGCCGGGGCATCGCTGCACTGCCGCAGTTGATCACAGAAATTCCGGTCATTGAACTTCTCCGCCAGCTGGCTGAGCAGTTCGAGGTGTTCGCTGGTGGCCTCCTTGGGAACGATGAGGGCAAACACCAGGTCTACCGGCTGATTGTCGATGGCGTCAAAACTCACCCCGTCTTCCAGGGTCAGGAGCACACCGATCACCCGGTCAAGCCCTTCCAGGCGACAGTGAGGGATGGCAATGCCCTCGCCGATACCAGTGCTGCCAAGCCTTTCCCGGGAAATCAGATTGTTGAAGATCTGCGTTTCGCTGAGTGTGGCGTCCTGCTGGTTCACAAGCTCTGCAATAAATTCCAGAACCCGCTTCTTGCTGGACGCGGCCACCCGGCAAAGGGTCAGCTCCGGGGAAAGAATGGTTTCGATAGTCAGGGACGTGTCGCTCATGGATCGACTTTAGTTCCGTGAAGGTTTCCGTAAAAAAAAGGCTGCGGCACGTGTGTCATGCCGCAGCTCGATCAGGTTGAGTGCTGGTAAAGCAGTGCCCTAGCGAGCGCCGTTACCGTGCATGCGATCAACGTTCTTTTCCTTGTGCTTGAGGATCTGACGGTCCAGCTTATCGACCAGTGCATCAATAGCGGCGTACATATCCTCACTCTCTGCCTTTGCGTGAATCTCACCACCGATGACATGGAGGGTTGCCTCCGCAAGCTGGCGCACCTTCTCAACTTCCAGTGTGACCTGGCAGTTGCTGATGTGATCGAAGTGGCGCTCGAGCTTTTCAAATTTGCTTGACACGTATTCTTTCAGGGAGGGAGTCAATTCTACATGGTGGCCTGAAATGTTGAGTTGCATAGGCGTCTCCTGTTGTCATCGTGCCCGCCCCGGATGAGGGGCTGACGGTGTGCCGGCAAATGTCCCACCGGCGGATCCTGTCGGGTCAAACCAGCCGCTTTCTCTCGTTGGATGGCGGAATGTGCATCGCCTCACGATATTTGGCTACTGTCCGTCTGGCTACCTTGATGCCCTGTTCTCCTAGCATGGCTGCAATTTTACTATCGCTCAATGGCTTTTTCGGAGTTTCTGCCGCAATCAGCTTCTTGATCATGGCACGGATTGCGGTGGAGGAACACTCTCCACCCTCGTCGGTGCTGACGTGGCTGGAGAAAAAGTACTTCAGCTCGAAGATGCCGCGGGGGGTATGCATGTACTTCTGGGTGGTGACCCGCGAGATGGTGGACTCATGCATCTCCACCGCCTGGGCGATGTCGGACAGAATCAGCGGCTTCATGAATTCCTCGCCCTGATCGAGGAAGCCCTGTTGGTGCTCCACAATCCGCGTGGCGACTTTCAGCAATGTCTCGTTGCGGCTTTGCAGACTCTTGATGAACCACTTGGCTTCCTGCAGCTGGTCGCGCAGATAGGTGTTGTCGGCGCTGCTGTCAGCGCGCTTGATCAGCGAGGCGTAACTGGCGTTCACGCGGATGCGTGGCGCGATTTCCGGGTTCAGCTCGACGCGCCAGCGCTCATTGTGCTTGCGGACGATCACATCGGGGATGACGTAATCCGGCTCTGCCCGATCCACGGAATCTCCCGGGCGCGGGTTCAGACTGGTGATCAGTGTCAGGACATCCCGCAGCTGGTCTTCCTTGAGGCGGCTGCGGCGCAGCAGTTGCGCGTAGTCACGATTGCCCAGCAGGTCAATGTAATGGGTGATCACCAGGCGCGCCTGCGACAGCCAGGGTGTCTCGGGCGGCAGCTGGTTGAGCTGAATCAGCAGGCACTCCTGCAGATCACGGGCAAATACGCCGGGTGGGTCAAAGTGCTGCAGGCGATGCAGTACCGCTTCGACTTCGTCGAGCTCCAGCGGATCGTCTTCGGTTTCGTCCAGCAGCCCGGAGTGAATCTCTTCAATGGGCGAGGTCAGATACCCACGCTCATCTACCGCATCCATCAGGGCATGGGCAATGGCCCGGTCCCGCTCGTTCAGAGGCGTGAGATTCAGTTGCCAATCCAGGTGATCCTGGAGGGTTTCCGCAGGAGAATTGCGGGTTTCGAAATCGCTGTCATTCTCGTCGTCGTTACGAGAGGCCGGAGCAGGGGCAGACTGGTAGATGTCGTCCCAGGCGGTGTCGACCGGCAGGTCGTCCGGAATGTTGTCGGGAATGTCGTTCTCGGATGCCCAGTCTGGACCGTTCTCGGATTCGTCCCAGTCACTGGCGGATTCGGCTGTAGCCGCAGTCTCCTCTACCTGGACCTGCTCAGCCTCGGTATCCCGTGCGTCGTCATTCGCCTCCGGGGTGTCGTCGTCCTCCGGAGTCTCGAGCATGGGGTTGGAGTCCAGTGCCTGCTGGATCTCCTGTTGGAGGTCCAGCGTTGACAGCTGCAGAAGCCTGATCGCCTGCTGCAATTGCGGCGTCATGGTCAGGCTTTGACCCATTTTCAGCTGTAATGACGCTTTCATAACCATGGTTCAGAATCCGTCACCCGATCGCACCGGCCTTTTGTCTGGTTGCAAAAAATTCTATGTATGCTGGTCACTTGCCCGAACAAGCAAGTTCTTTGCCGAGTGTACTTGCTTGTCTTGTTCATGACAATTGGGGCCAGTATGACATCAGAGCCGGAACTCATTGCCGAGGTACACTTCTTTCACCTGTTGATTAGCGAGAATCTCGCTGGAATTGCCTGAGGCGATGATGTGGCCGCCGGAAACAATGTAGGCATTTTCGCAGATGTCGAGGGTTTCCCGCACGTTGTGATCGGTAATCAGCACGCCGATACCCTTGTCGCGCAGGTGGCGGATGATCTGCTTGATGTCGCTGACCGAGATCGGGTCGACCCCGGCAAAGGGCTCGTCCAGCAGAATGAACGCCGGCTCCATGGCCAGCGCGCGGGCGATTTCCACCCGACGCCGCTCGCCGCCGGACAGCGCCATGCCGACGCTGTCACGAATGTGGGTAATGTGGAACTCTTCCAGCAGTTCCTCCAGCTTGGCATCGCGGTCGGCCTTGCTGAGGTCCTTGCGGGTTTCCAGGATCGCCATGATGTTGTCGCGCACGGTCAGCTTGCGGAAAACCGACGCTTCCTGGGGCAAATAGCCGATACCCTTGCGGGCCCGGCCGTGCATGGGCAGGGGTGTGATGTCCTGGCTGTCGATGGTGATGCGGCCGTGGTCCGCCGGAACCAGCCCGACAATCATGTAGAAGCAGGTGGTTTTTCCGGCGCCGTTGGGACCCAGCAACCCAACGATCTCGCCGCTGCGGATCTCCAGGGAGACGTCAATGACCACTTTCTTCTGCTTGTAACTTTTCGCCAGGTTACTGGCCCTGAGAACTGCCATCCGGATCCTGTGTGTTCTGGCGGCTGCGCGGCTGAATTACCATTTCCACTCGGCCGCTGCCATTGTTGTCGTTTGCGGCACCTTCGGCGGTGACCACTCGCTGGACGCTATCATAATGAATGATGTCGCCACGGAACAGGTTGCCGTTCTGCTCGATGACCGCTTCTTTTTCAAACGTCAGCAGGCTTTCGGGCGCCGAATAGGTGATGTTCAGTGCTTTCGCATCGGTCTTGCCCTGGCCTTCTGTGGCAGCCTGCCGGTAGTGCGCAGGCTGGCCGGAGGCTTCGATGCGCTGCAGGCCGGTCTCATCCCGGTAGAGCACCACCCGGTCTGCGGTCAGTTCGGTCTCGCCCTGGGTCATCACCACATCGCCGGTATAGGTGGCAATGCCCTTGCCGTCGTCGAGCCTGGCGTTATCCGCGTTGACGGTAATGGGTACATTGGAGTCCAGATTGAACGCCGCGGCGGAGCCGGAAAACAGCAGCGCTGCCAGCGTGGCGATGAGTTTACGGTTTGGCTTGTTGGCCAGGCTCATAGCGTCCTTCCACTTGTGAGTCGAGTTCGAGTATGCGGTCATCCAGCCAGCCCTTCATGCCGATTGCCCGGGTAACGCTGAAGGCATCGGTCAGCTCCACCGGTGCGTCGGTAAAGACCGTGCGGCTGCCGTTATCCAGCGTCAGTCGCGTGGTGGTCAGCGTCACCTGGCGGCCGCCTTCGGTGTTGCGAATGACATGAACGTTCCCCTCCAGTTCCAGCAGGTCGTTGTTGTCCTGCAGAACGCCTGAATTCGCGCTCAGTCGCCAGGGTTCGGTCTCGCCTTCGGTGAACAGTTGCGCCCGTGGCGACGCCATGGTGGCCAGATTGTCGGCTTCAAACTGTTCAATTCGCGGGCTTTCGAAGCGCGCGGTCAGCTTGCCGGTATCGTCGAATGACAGGTATCGGCCGTTGACCACGAAGCCGTCGGGTTCAGACTGGCCACGAAGGGCTGCCGCATCGATCGGTTGAACGGGTTCGTCACTCTGCCACATCAGTGCAATCAGGGCCACAACCGTACAGGCAAGCGCAACTCCCCGCAGCAGTGGATGATTGGCAAGCATCATGGTGGAGACGAGATTGCGGTTCATGCCAGCGTTATCCTCAATGGGCCCGGGTGTAGGGCGCAAGGGTGCTGTCAAGCTCGCCGATGGCCGTCAGCAGCAGGTCACAGGCTTCCCTTACCGCGCCGCTGCCGCCGGCGGCCAGGGTGCACACATCGGCCTGCTCCCGTACCAGCCAGTAACCGTTGGGAACGGTAATGCCCAGGCCTGCGAAGCGAATGGCGGGCAGGTCGGGCAGGTCGTCTCCCATATACGCAATGGCCTCCGTTTCGATGCCCAGGGTGTCCGCCAGTTCCTGCAGTGCGATCTGCTTGTCTTCGCGCCCCTGCATCAGGTGCGGGATGCCCAGGTCGGTCATCCGCTTCAGGGTCAGAGGGGACGAGCGCCCTGTGATCACCGCCACGGTAATGCCGGCGGCCATCACCTGTTTGAGGCCGAGGCCGTCCAGGATATTGAAGCCCTTGAGCTCATCGCCGTTGGCACTGAAAAACAACTTGCCGTCGGTCATGATGCCGTCGACGTCGAGTGCCAGCAGACGAATGTTGGCCGCTTTTTTCAGCAGTCTTGCCGGCCATTGTGGACGCAGGGATTCGGACATGCCAGGCACCTCAGATGACGCCTGCGCGCAGCAGGTCGTGCATGTTGATGGCGCCGACCAGGTGGCCGTCTGCATCGGTGACCGGCAACGCGTTGATTTTCAGCTCTTCCATGATGTTCAGGGCTTCCGCGGCCAGGTGATCGGCCTGAATGGTTTTGCCGTTGTGGGTCATCACGTCGCTGATAGGGGTGGTGTGCACGTCGATGGATTTGTCCAGCGTCCGGCGCAGATCGCCGTCGGTAAATACTCCGGTCAGTTCACCGGCTTCATCCACAATGGTGGTCATGCCCAGCCCTTTGCGGGAAATCTCGAGCAGGGCGCCGCTGAGGGTCGTGTCGCCGGTAACCCGGGGAATCCGGTCGCCAGTGTGCATGATGTCGGAAACCCGCAGTAACAATCGCCGGCCGAGGCTGCCGCCGGGGTGTGAGAAGGCGAAATCCTCGGCGCTGAAGCCTCGCGCTTCCAGCAGCGCCACGGCCAGGGCATCGCCCATGACCAGGGTGGCGGTGGTGCTGGAGGTGGGCGCCAGGCCGAGCGGGCAAGCTTCCAGCGCAACACTGACATCGAGATTGGCTACGGCCTCTTTGGCCAAAGTGGAATCCGCGTTGCCGGTCATGCTGATCAGCGGTGCGCCCATGCGGCGCAGTAACGGCAGAATGGTCACTACTTCACTGGTGTTGCCGCTGTTGGAGATGGCCAAGACCACGTCCTGACCGGTAATCATGCCCAGGTCGCCGTGGCTGGCTTCGCCCGGGTGTACAAAGAAAGACGGTGTGCCCGTACTGGCAAGGGTAGCGGCAATCTTGTTGCCGATGTGGCCAGACTTACCCATGCCAGTCACCACCACACGACCCTTACAGGCCATGATAACCTCGCAGGCCCGCACGAAATCGTCGTCGATGCGATCCGAAAGCGCGGCGATGGCGTCTTTTTCAATGTCGATGGCGCGGATGGCTGCGTCCCGGTATTTCTGCTCGATGTCGGCTGTGGGCTTGTTGCTGTTGCTCATGCTGGTTCCGGCTTGCACTCTGTCATCGTAGGGTTTCGTCGTGTTAGGGCCTTGTTGCCACAGGGGCTTGGTCATGTGGCGGGAGTATATCACTTCCCGTCGCTACGGGGCTTTTGTTCAGGGAATCTGATTATTGCCATCAGGACATTTTATCTTGTGCAGATTGAGCTTCACCGCGGCTTCGCATAATGTTAGCCCACACTGAAAGGGACTGTTTATGGATTCAGGCGCCTACATAACCCTGAGGGACGTGGTTTTCAGCCGCTCGGGCCGACGCATTTTCGATGGTGTCAGTCTGGACATCCCCCGTGGCAAAATCACCGCCATCATGGGGCCCAGCGGCACCGGCAAGACCACGTTGCTGCGGCTGATCGGCGGCCAGCTCCGCCCGGATTCCGGCTCCATCGTGGTGGCCGGGCAGCCGGTTCCTCAGCTCAAGCGTAAGGCGTTGTACACGCTGCGGGAAAAAATGGGCATGCTGTTTCAGAGCGGCGCGCTGTTTACCGACCTGAGCGTTTTCGAGAACGTTGCCTTCCCGCTGCGCGTGCACACGGCGCTGCCGGAGGATATGGTCCGCGACATCGTGCTGATGAAGCTCGAGGCGGTGGGGCTGCGCGGTGCGCGGCGTCTGATGCCGGCAGAGCTTTCCGGTGGCATGACCCGCCGGGTGGCCCTGGCCCGCAGTATCGCGCTGGATCCGGAGCTGATCATGTACGACGAGCCGTTCGCCGGCCAGGATCCCATCGCCATGGGCGTTCTGGTCAAGCTGATCCGGGACCTGAATCTGTCGATGGGGCTGACCAGTGTTCTGGTGTCACACGATGTGCCTGAGTCTCTCAGTATCTGCCACTACGCCTGCATTGTTGCCGACGGCCAGATCATCGGAGAGGGCACCCCCGAGGAACTCAGGCAGCATCCCTCCGAGCGGGTGCAGCAGTTTCTCAACGGCCACCCGGACGGCCCGGTGCCATTCCACTACCCGGCCGATGACGCCGGAGCGGACTGGGGACTCGGTGGAGGTTCGGCATGATGGATCGTATTGCTTCGCTCGGCCGCGTGGGCCTCGATGTGGTTGCCACTGTGGGCCGGGCAGGGCGTTTCCTCGCTGGTGTACTGACCGGTGTGCCACGTCCCTCTGTGGGTTTCCCGCTGCTCGTTCGTCAGCTGTATTCGGTGGGTGTGCTGTCGTTGGCCATCATCGTGGTATCCGGCCTGTTCATTGGCATGGTACTGGGGCTTCAGGGCTACACCATTCTCAGTGACTACGGCTCAGAGGCGGCGATCGGACAAATGATAGCGCTGACGCTCGTGCGCGAGCTGGGGCCGGTGGTGACCGCCCTGCTGTTTGCCGGGCGCGCAGGATCGGCGCTGACGGCCGAAATTGGTCTGATGAAAGCTACTGAACAGTTGTCCAGCATGGAAATGATGGGCGTGGATCCATTGCGGCGGGTGATCGCGCCCCGGCTCTGGGCCGGTTTTATTGCCATGCCGATATTGGCGGCCATCTTCTCGGTGGTCGGGATCTGGGGTGGCATGTTGGTGGGTGTTGAATGGTTGGGGGTCTTTGAAGGGTCGTTCTGGGGTAATATGCAGTCTTCGGTGAGCTTCACCCAGGATGTGCTCAACGGGGTGATCAAAACCGTTGTGTTCGGCTTCGTGTGCTCCTGGATTGCGGTGTTCCAGGGCTATGACTGTGTGCCCACGTCAGCGGGGATCAGTTCGGCCACCACCAAAACCGTCGTTTATTCGTCTCTGGCCGTGTTGGGCCTGGACTTCGTGCTGACGGCTGTCATGTTCGGGGACTTTTGAACAGTATGAGCAGTCGGATCGGTTGTGGAATTCAACAGCGTTTAGCAGGAGCAGGAAATGGCCCAGAGAACTACTGAAATCGTCACCGGTCTGTTTATCATTGCAGGGCTGGCTGCGCTGATGTTTCTGGCGCTACAGGTCAGTGGCCTGTCGCCGAAAAGCGACGCTGACACGTATACCCTGTATGCCAACTTCAATGACGTGGGGGGTATTACTCCGCGGGGTAAAGTGGCCATGGCCGGGGTGACCGTGGGCTCGGTGAAAAGTGTCACCCTGGACAGAGACACCTTTCAGGCCAGAGTGGAACTGACGATTGATGCGAATGTGGACAACATTCCCGCAGACAGTTCCGCAGTAATACGTACATCCGGTCTGCTTGGGGAGCAGTACATTGATATCTCGATTGGCGGAGATATGGACTCTCTCAACGCGGGCGACACGTTTTATTCAACCCAGTCGGCGATGAATCTCGAGCGCCTGATTACCAACTTTGCATCGGGCAAATAGTTCGGTAGATGCGGGATATAGGGACAAAAGGAACGGACATGTTACAGGAGAAAATCATGGTTTTGATCAGACGCAGTATGCTGCTCATCGCCTTTGTGATGGCGGCGCTGGCGCTTCCGGTACAGGCGCAGCAGGAGCAGGAGCTGATGCAGTACGTCGATGAAAACACCCAGCGGCTGGTCGACAAGCTTAATGAAGAAAAAGGTCTGTATGAGCGCGATCCCGAAGCGTTCTACGTCAGCATGGATAAGGAACTGCGGGAGTTCGTCGATTTCCGCCGGATCGCGGCGCGAGTGATGGGGCGCTATGCCCGCCAGACCTCGCCGGAACAGAGGGATGAATTTGTCGTCAAGTTCAAGCGCAGCATGTTCGACAGCTATGCCCAGGCACTGGTCAGTGCCGATGACTTCAGCATCAAGGTCAAGGGTGCGGAAATCAATGCCAGCAACAGTGATCGTGCCACGGTTGAAA
This sequence comes from Marinobacter goseongensis, assembly GCF_023156235.1. GTDB lineage: Bacteria > Pseudomonadota > Gammaproteobacteria > Pseudomonadales > Oleiphilaceae > Marinobacter > Marinobacter goseongensis. The sequence goes on from NZ_JAKZAI010000007.1 coordinate 151,478, forward strand.
TGGAAGTGCAGACCGCAAGCGGGAATCGCTACCCCGTAACCTATTCCATGTACAAAACCAGCGAAGGCCGCTGGATGATGGAAAACGTCATCGTGGAAGGTATCAATATCGGTCTCGCGTTCCGTGATCGCTTTGCTCAGGAGATGGAGCAGAATCGTGGTCAGGTGCAGGCGGTGATCGACGGTTGGAGTGATGCCGTCGAGTCACTGAAGCTTGAAGACGAAGTCGACAAATCATGACCCAAGCCCCGGCCCGGGCAACTCTGGCGGGGAATACCCTGACGGTGAGCGGAGCCATCGATCCGCTCAATGTGCTCGCCGTTCGCAAGGAGGGCGAGGCACTGATTGCTTCTGCCGCGGGCAACCTGACGGTGGATCTCTCGGCGATGGGGTCCGCCCACAGCGTTGTGTTGTCGCTGTTACTCTGCTGGCAGCGCCACGCTGCTGCCCGGGGCCACGCCCTGGTCTTCGCCGGTGTCAGTGACCGGCTTGTCTCGCTTGCTTCCCTCAGCAACCTCGATGATCAGCTCCCGGGTTTTCATGACAAAACGTCCGGCTGACCCGGGCCGCAGAATTGGGTACAATCTCGCCTCTGATTTATCAACACCCGAGGATTTTTTATGGAAGCCGCCGAAGTTACCGAGCTGGTGAAGCAGGCCCTGCCGGACTGTGAGGTTCAGGTTCAGGTCGATGGCACCCATTACATGGTGGTGGTGGTCGGGGAGGTCTTCGAGGGCCTGCCGACCATCAAGCGGCAGCAACTGATTAACAAGGCGCTGTTCCAGCAGGTTATGGACGGCACCATTCACGCTCTGCACCCGAAAGCATTCACACCGGCTGAGTGGGCCGCGCGCCAGGGCTGATCACGGCCCGCCAATAACAGGAAGACTATTGTGGACAAACTTCTGATCAGGGGTCGCAAGCCCCTGAACGGCGAAATCCGGATTTCCGGCGCCAAAAACGCCGCACTGCCCATTCTGGCGGCCACGCTGCTGGCGGACGAACCCGTCACCGTGGGCAATCTGCCGCACCTCAATGACGTGACCACCATGATCGAGCTGCTGGGTCGCATGGGTGTGGAGTTGCTGATTGATGAGAAAATGAGCGTGGAAGTGCACGCCAACACCATCAAGCATTTCCATGCGCCATACGAACTGGTCAAAACCATGCGTGCTTCAATTCTGGTGTTGGGGCCGCTGGTTGCGCACTTCGGAGAGGCGGAAGTGTCGCTCCCGGGTGGCTGCGCCATTGGCAGCCGGCCGGTGAATCTGCACATCCACGGTCTGGAAATGATGGGCGCGGAAGTGAAGGTAGAGAATGGCTACATCAAGGCGAAGACCAACGGTCGCCTGAAAGGTGCCCACATTTTCCTCGACACGGTGACGGTGACGGGTACGGAAAACCTGATGATGGCCGCTGCGCTGGCGGACGGTAAAACCATTCTTGAAAACGCCGCGCGCGAGCCGGAAGTAGTGGATCTGGCGGAATGCCTGATTGCCATGGGCGCCGACATCAAAGGTCACGGCACCGCGACCATTGAAATCAACGGTGTGGAACGCCTGCACGGCTGTCACTACAACGTACTGCCTGACCGTGTCGAAACCGGAACCTATCTAGTGGCTGCTGCCGCAACCGGCGGCAGGGTGAAGCTGAAAGACACCCGTGAAGACCTGCTGGAGGCCGTGTTGCTGAAGCTGGAAGAGGCCGGCGCTCACATCACCACGGGGCCGGACTGGATCGAGCTGGACATGAAGGGCAACCGCCCGAAAGCTGTCAACATCCGCACTGCACCGTATCCGGCCTTTCCTACCGATATGCAGGCGCAGTTTGCGGCCATGAACGCGGTGGCTGAAGGTACTGGAACCATCGTGGAAACGGTGTTCGAGAATCGCTTCATGCATCTGCAGGAGCTGATCCGTATGGGTGCGGACATTACCCTCGAAGGCAACGCGGCCATCATCAAGGGGGTGGATCACCTCACCGGCGCCCCGGTCATGGCAACCGATCTGCGGGCCTCCGCCAGCCTGGTAATCGCCGGCCTGGTGGCAGAAGGCGACACCATTGTGGACCGCATCTACCACATTGACCGCGGCTACGAATGTATTGAAGAGAAGCTGCAGCTGCTGGGCGGAACCATTCGCCGCCTGCCAGCATGATTGAAACGGCCCAGCAACCGGAAGGACCAATGACCGATTCCATCACCATCGCGCTGTCGAAGGGACGTATTCTCGATGAAACCCTGCCGTTGCTCGCAGAGGCGGGCATTGAGCTGGTCGACGACATCAAGAAATCCCGCAAGCTGGTGTTCCCCACCACGGATCCCAATGTGCGGGTGCTTATCATCCGTGCCACGGATGTGCCGACCTATGTGCAGTACGGCGGTGCGGACCTGGGGGTGACCGGCAAGGACGTGCTGATGGAGCACGGCGGTGATGGGCTGTACGAGCCGCTGGATCTTAATATCTCGCGCTGCCGCCTGATGACGGCGGGCCCGAAAGACTCGCCGGCACCGGCCGGGCGTATCCGGGTGGCCACCAAGTTCGTGAATCTGGCGCGCCGGTATTACTCGGCGCAGGGTCGGCAGGCGGACATCATCAAGCTGTATGGTGCGATGGAGCTGGCACCGATTCTGGATCTGGCCGATGAGATTGTCGATATTGTCGATACCGGAAACACTCTGAAGGCCAATGGTCTGGAGCCGCGGGATCTGATTGAGCACATCAGTAGTCGGCTGGTGGTGAATCGCGCGTCCATGAAGATGAAACACGGGCAGATTAACCCCATAATCGAAAAGATGTCCGCTGCCGTAGAAAAGCGGAGAGAAAATTAAGGCTTTGCACACTCTTATCGGGGTTAACCAAGTCAGACTCAGGAACTCAAGATGACCGATATCAATATCACCAGATTAAACGCCTCCCAAAGTGACTTCGACAGTGTACTGGCCAAACTGCTGGCCTGGGACGACAGCGTGGATCATCAGGTGAACGAGTCGGTGCGTCATATCCTGCATGAGGTGAAAACCCGCGGTGACCAGGCGGTACTGGAATTTACCGAGAAGTTTGATCGCCTGACAGTTGGCAGTGTCTCCGAGTTGGAGATGGATCAGACGCGGCTGCAAGCGGCGCTGGAGGTGATCCCGCAGGATCAGCGGGTGGCACTGGAGAGTGCGGCGGCGCGGATTCGGGACTATCACCAGCGACAGAACCAGACGTCCTGGCAGTATGAGGATGAAGACGGCACGGTTCTGGGCCAGAAGGTGACGCCGCTGGATCGCGCCGGTCTCTACGTTCCGGGTGGTAAGGCAGCGTACCCGTCGTCTGTGTTGATGAACGCGATTCCCGCGAAAGTGGCCGGGGTGAGCGAAGTGATTATGGTGGTGCCAACGCCCGATGGCGTGGTGAATGACATGGTGCTGGCGTCTGCAGCGATTGCGGGCGTTGATCGTGTTTTTACAGTGGGTGGCGCGCAGGCGGTGGGTGCGCTGGCTTATGGCACTGAAACCATTCCCGCTGTCGACAAGATCGTGGGCCCCGGTAATATTTTTGTCGCCACCGCCAAGCGGGAGGTGTTCGGCACCGTTGGCATCGATATGATCGCCGGACCATCGGAGATTCTGGTGATTTGTGACGGCAAGACCGACCCGGACTGGATCGCCATGGACCTGTTTTCTCAGGCTGAGCACGATGAGCAGGCGCAATCGATTCTGATCAGTCCCGATGCGGCGTTTCTGGATGCGGTGGAAGCCAGTATCAACAAACTGCTGCCGACCATGGAGCGCGCTGAGATCATTCGTACGTCCATGACCGATCGCGCGGCGCTGATTCAGGTGGCCGATCTCAGCGAAGCGGCTGACGTGTCTAACCGCATCGCGCCGGAGCACCTGGAGTTGTCAGTCGAGAACCCGAATGCACTGGTGGAAGAGATTCGTCACGCGGGCGCTATCTTCATGGGTCGCTACACCGCCGAGGCCCTCGGAGACTACTGCGCCGGGCCCAACCACGTGCTGCCTACCAGCGGCACAGCGCGATTCTCCTCGCCGCTCGGAGTTTATGATTTCCAGAAGCGGTCGTCGATCATCGGTTTCAGTGCTGGCGGCGCGGACCGGATGGGGCGTGTTGCTTCTGTGTTGGCCCGGGGCGAAGGCCTGACCGCCCACGCCCGTTCGGCGGAGTATCGGATTAAGGGTGAACAATGAGTAAATTCTGGAGCCCGCTGGTCAAGGGCCTGGTGCCTTACGTGCCGGGCGAGCAGCCGAAAATGGCGAACCTTGTGAAGCTGAACACCAACGAAAACCCGTTTGGCCCGTCACCCAAAGTGATCGAAGCGATCAAAGCGGAGCTGAACGACAACCTCCGGTTGTACCCGGACCCGGAAGGCGACAGCCTGCGCCAGACCATTGCCGACTACCATCAGGTCAGCCCTGGTCAGGTCTTTCTCGGCAACGGCTCGGACGAAGTCTTGGCGCACATCTTTTATGGCCTGTTCCAGCACGGTGAGCCCGTGCTGTTTCCGGATGTCACCTACAGCTTTTACCCGGTGTACTGCGGCCTTTACAACATCGAAGGCAAGACCGTGCCGCTCACGGAGACTTTCGAGATCAACCCGGCCGATTACCAGCAGCCTAACGGCGGCGTAATTTTTCCGAACCCGAACGCCCCGACCGGTCGCTATCTCGGCCTGCCGCACGTGGAAGAGATTCTGCAGGCGAACCCGGACCGTGTGGTGGTGGTTGATGAAGCCTACATCGACTTCGGCGGCGAAAGTGCGATTACACTGGTGGATCACTACCCGAATCTTCTGGTATCTCAAACGCTATCCAAAGCACGCTCACTGGCCGGTCTGCGCGTCGGCTTTGCCGTGGGTCATCCGGATCTGATCGAAGCGCTGAATCGCGTCAAAAACAGCTTCAACAGCTACCCTCTGGACCGCCTGGCACTGGCGGGCGCAAAGGCCGCCTATGAAGACGAAGCCTGGTTCCGGAAATGCTGCGATGGCGTGATCTCTGAGCGCGAGCGTGTCACCAGCGCACTGGAAAGTCTCGGCTTTGAAGTGCTGCCGTCCAAAGCCAACTTCATCTTTACCCGCCACGAAACCACTGCGGGCGAAACGTTGGCTAAAGGCCTGCGAGCGCAGGGCATTATCGTTCGTCACTTTAACAAACCCAGAATCAATGAGTTCCTGAGAATCACGATTGGAACGCCAGAGCAGAATAATGCTTTGATTGAGGGTATTAGAGCTCTGTAAACCCCCGAGGCCGATAACTCCAAGGTCTGAAGAAAGGCGGAGACTGCATGGCAAACCGCAACGACATTCTCAACACGATCGAGCAGTGGCTCCAGCCAGAAAATTTCCAGGACTATTGCCCCAACGGCCTCCAGGTCGAAGGCAAAGACGAGATCAAAACCATCGTCACTGGCGTCACTGCCTCCAAAGCCCTGATCGATGCCGCCATCGAAGCCAGAGCCGACATGATCATCGTCCACCACGGTTACTTCTGGAAAGGCGAAGACCAGCGTATTCAGGGCATGAAACGCCAGCGCATCAAGCAACTGCTTGACCACGACATCAACCTGGTCGCATATCACCTGCCGCTGGACGACCACCCGGACTACGGAAACAATCGCCAACTCGCCGACGTTCTCGGTATCCAGAATCCCCGCCCACTCGGCGGGCTGGTCTGGGAGGGCGAGCTGCCGCAGGCGATCAGCCCGGAGGCGTTCGGCCAACAGATTTCCGAGCGGCTCCACCGGGAACCGCTGTGGGTTGGCGAGGGAAAATCCGAGATCAAACGGGTAGGGTGGTGCACCGGTGCCGCGCAGGGCTTCATTACTACGGCGCTCGAGGCCGGGCTGGACGCCTATATCAGCGGCGAAATTTCGGAGCCGACCACTCACACCGCCAGGGAATGCGGCATCCACTACTATGCGGCGGGCCACCATGCCACGGAACGCTACGGTGTGAAGGCGTTGGGTAAGGCGCTTGAGCAAGCGTTTGATGTGGATCACCGGTTTATCGATTGCGATAACCCGGTCTGATCACTGCACTGCACGATCAGCTCTTTGAAGTAGGCGGCTTGTCGCCCTTCTTGAGCCCGAAGTCTTCGGCGAGGGTTCCGGTATCTTCCGGTCCTGCCTTGGGCGCGTAATCCCGCGGCGGTTCCACGCCATCATCGCGGCCGCCTTCAAGCCGGGCGCGAGAGGCTTCCTGTTCCAGCTCCCGCATCCAGTCCTCATCATTACACAAACGGTTCGCCCCACGCGCCATGTGCTGATTCACATCGCGGTAGGCGTCGTTGAAGCGGCGCAAAAGATGGGCGGACTCCATAAAGTGCTCATTCACCTGAGCCTGGTAGCGAGTGTACTCACTACGCAGTTCTTCAATCTGTTGCTCGACACGGCGCTGGCGCAAATTCGTAGTCTGCCCGGAGCGACCGACCAGTACGCCAATGATCACACCAACAACCAATGCGGCAACGGCTGCCAGAATCAGGTTCGTCATAAGATATGTCGTCCTTTAACAATATGAAGAGCTCAGCCCAATGTTGAAGTATAACGTTCAAGATCGCCCGCGCCCATCCGCAATGCTTGCGCCAATCGTCGTATTGCGTCGTACTCCCTTGCCTTCTCTGCTCACCGTGTCCCTCCGGGTCGGGCGAACATGGCGAAAAAACCCAAAATCGGCCACAATACGCCGCCGTAAATGAACGACCACTCTTCGGGAACAGGCTTGATGACCGCTAACATGACCCCTTGGCAACGCTACCAGCAGGATCTTGAACGCGCGGATTTCCAGAAAGATCCGGCCCAGGCCGATGCGGTTCAGCGATTGCAGTCACTGTACGACAAACTGGTGGCCGCCGAAAGCCAGCGTCAGAAAGGTTTGGCAAAACTCCGTATCAAACTGAAAAAAGGCAGGCAGGAGCCGGTCAAAGGGTTGTACTTCTGGGGCGGTGTCGGCCGCGGAAAAACCTACCTGATGGACACGTTTTATGAGGCCCTGCCGTTCGATCGGAAAATGCGGGTGCACTTTCACCGGTTCATGCAGCGTGTTCACAACGAGCTCAAAGCCCTGAAGGGTGAGAAGAACCCGCTGGAACTGGTGGCAAAAAAATTCGCCGATGAAACCCGGGTCATCTGCTTCGACGAATTCTTTGTTTCCGACATTGGCGACGCGATGATTCTGGCGACGCTGATGGACGGGCTCTTCAGCCGTGGCGTCACCCTGGTTTGCACCTCCAATATTGTGCCTGACGGATTGTATAAGGATGGCCTTCAGCGCGCCCGCTTTCTGCCTGCGATCGAGCTGGTCAAAAAGCACACCGATGTGGTCAACGTCGACGGGGGCGTGGATTACCGCCTGCGTACCCTGGAGCAGGCGGAGCTGTACCATTTCCCGCTGGATGCCGAGGCCGACGTCAGTTTGCGCACGAGTTACGACGCACTGGCGGTGGAGGCGGCGAAGCACAGTAAATCCATGGAAATCAACGGCCGCAAGATTCCGGCCATCGCCCACGCCGACGACGTGGTGTGGTTTGATTTCAAGGATGTGTGCGACGGGCCCCGCAGTCAGAATGATTACATCGAGCTGGCGCGCCAGTTCCACGCCATCATTGTCAGTAACGTACCCGTGCTGGGCGGCGACAAGGACGACCAGGCGCGGCGGTTCGTGAACATGATTGACGAATTTTACGACCGCAACGTCAAGGTCATTCTGTCCGCGGCGGCCCCGATTACCGACCTCTATGCCGGTGGCCGGCTGAGTTTCGAATTTGAGCGCACCGAGTCCCGACTGCTGGAAATGCAGTCCCAGGAATACCTCGAGGCGGCTCACAAACCCTAAAACCAACAGAGAGATTCAAACTATGAGCACAGACAACGTAGTGATCGTCAGCGGCGTGCGCACGCCCATGGGCGGCTTTCAGGGCAGCCTGGCCGACGTCACCGCCCCCGAGCTGGGTGCCATCACCATCGCCGAAGCGGTAAAACGCGCCGGTCTACAGCCTGCGGATGTCCAGGAAGTGATCATGGGCAACGTCTTGCCCGCCGGCCTGAAGCAGGGCCCCGCCCGCCAGGCCATGCGCAAGGCGGGTCTGCCGGACAACACTGGTGCCACCACCATCAACAAGCTCTGCGGCTCCGGCATGAAGGCCGCAATGTTCGCTCACGACCTGATCAAGGCGGGCACCAACGACATCATGGTCGCCGGTGGTATGGAAAGCATGTCCAACGCTCCCTATGTGCTTCAGGGCGTGCGCAAGGGCTTTCGCATGGGACCGGGCCAGGCACCCCAGGACCACATGTTCCTGGACGGCCTGGAAGATGCAGAGACCGGTCGCCTGATGGGCGCCTTTGCCCAGGAAATGGCGGACAAGAAAGGGTATACCCGGGAAGAAATGGACGAGTACGCCATCACCTCGTTGACCCGCGCCAAGAAGGCTATTGAGGAAGGCCTGCTGAAAGACGAAATCATCCCGGTCACAGTCAAGACCCGCAAGGGCGATGTGGTCGTGGAAGACGATGAGCAGCCCCATAATGCCAACATCGAGAAGATTCCGAGCCTGCGCCCGGCGTTTGCCAAAGACGGCACCGTGACGGCCGCCAACGCGTCTTCCATTTCGGACGGTGCCTCGGCACTGGTGCTCATGCGCGAATCGGAAGCCGAGAAGCGCGGCCTCAAGCCATTGGCTCGCATCGTTGGTCACAGCACCCAGTCTCAGCATCCGTCTGAATTTACCTGTGCCCCGGTCGGCGCCATCGAGACGCTGTTCGCAAAAACCGGCTGGAGCAAGGGCGACGTTGATCTGTACGAAATCAACGAAGCGTTTGCCATGGTCGCCATGATGCCGATCCGCGAACTGGGTCTGGATCCGGAAAAGGTGAACATCCATGGTGGCGCCTGCGCCCAGGGCCATCCTGTCGGCTCTACCGGCTCCCGGCTGCTGGTCACCCTGATGTACGCACTGCAGCGCTATGGCAAGAAAAAGGGCGTGGCTGCATTGTGCATCGGTGGCGGCGAAGCCACGGCGATGGCCATCGAATTGCTCTGATCACGTCAGCATCAACCGGGGGGAGGAACGGCCCTCCCTCTGGTTTCGAAGATCCGATCTCACTTCTTGTCCATTCTTTGTTTTCCAAGTGCATCCCTGTCCCTGTTTCTTCGTACCTCCTCAGTGGTTGCATCTGTTTTTGTTGTCTATAGTGATTCAGTGCGAGGTGACCGGGCAGGAACCGGCTATGTGTCAAAATCATACTTTTGACTGATCAAAGCGCCCGAAGGCGTTAGCTATAGTGCCAGTATCACGAGTACTGTGCATGGAGCGCCTCCTGACATCGTGAATACCAACAAGCAGAGCAGCGACTCAAAACAACAATGGAGTAGTCTTCCAATGACAAAAAAAACTCAACACTTGCGACAGTGGAGCAAACTGCCGCTGGCCGTGGCGGTTGCGGCCGGTATGTCCGGGCAGGCAATGGCTTATTCGTTTTACGTGGGGGACGTAGAAGCCCAGTTCAACACCACGCTGTCCTACGGTGCCACCTGGAGAACCCAGGAGCGTGACCGCCGCCTGATTGCTCAAGGCAACCTCGGTCCCCAGTTCGCGCCGGGTCAGCCGTTGGCCAACATTGGTGCTTCCACCAACAACTATGACGACGGCAACCTCAACTTCGACAAAGGTGATCTGGTATCTCACGTTTTCAAGGGCAACAGTGAGCTGTTCCTGAACTACGACGTGAACGGCACCTATTTGACTCGCGTTGGCGGCCTGTTGCGTGGTCGTTACTTCTACGATTTCGAACTGAAAGATGGTGATCGCGCGATTGACGACGTGGGTCAGCAACGTGAGCTGAATGACGACGTCAAAGACAACGCATCCGGCGGTGAAATTCTTGACGCATACGTTTTCTCAGACTGGTACTTCGGTAATGTGCCAGTGAGCCTTCGCTACGGCAAACAGGTCGTGAGCTGGGGTGAGAGCACATTCATCCCGGGTGGCATCAACGTCATCAACCCGATCGACGTGCCGGCTTTCCGTGCCCCGGGTTCGGAACTGAAAGATGCTCTGTTGCCTGTCGAGCTGTTCTACATGTCTGCGGGTCTGACCGAGAACGTGACAATCGAGGCTTTCGTCCAGGCTGATTGGGAGCCCGTTCGCCCGGATGATTGTGGCACCTTCTTCTCAACCAACGACTTTGCCGGCGATGGCTGTGGCCCTGTTCTTCTCGCCGGTCAGCTGCCGGATTCCCAAGCATTTGCGCAAGGGTTCATCGCGCCGCGTCTGGGTGACCAGGACGCTGATTCGAAAGATCAGTTCGGTGTGGCTTTGCGCTGGTATGTTCCAGAACTGAACGATTCGGAGATTGGCTTCTTCTACATCAAGTACAACAGCCGTCTGCCTTACGTGAGTGGTCTGGTAAACAACCCGGCCAGCCCGGTGGGCACGCAGACTAACAATCCGAATGAACCAACTGCCGCGTTCCCGAGCTACTTCATCGAGTACCCGGAGAACATCAACCTGTACGGCATCAGCATCAATACCACGACGCCGGGTGGCTGGTCTCTGGGTGCTGAGTACAGCTTCCGTGACAATGTCCCGCTTCAGTGGAACGCGTTTGAACTGCTGCTCGGCGGTCTTCAGGCCCGGACCGCAGCTGATGGCAACCAGACTCCGTTGAGTCTGTTGGAGCGTCAGCGCGTGGCAGAAGCCGGTGGTGCATCGCTTGCCGGACAACCGGTGGACGGTTTCGATCGCTTCAACGTGTCGCAGGCGCAGTTTACGCTGATCAAGTTCTTCGACCAGGTCATGGGCGCAAGCCGCATGTCTCTGATCACAGAATTCGGGGCAACCTACGTTCATGATCTGCCTGACTACGATGAAGCCCGTTATGGCCGCTCCGGCACCTTCGGTGTGGGTGAAATTCCGCTGGCAGCCCTCGGCGGCGCGGACATTTGTGCCGGTGGTGCAAACATCAACACCAATTACTGCAACAACGAAGGCTTCACCACAGACTTCTCGTGGGGCTATCGCGCGCGTCTGGTCTGGGATTACCTGAACGCCATTGCTGGCATCAACCTGTCTCCGCAGCTGGCATGGAGCCATGACGTCGAAGGTTACAGCCCGCAACCGGGCGGTGCTTTTGGCGAGGACAGAAAAGCTGTTGGCGTATCACTCCAGGGTGTCTACCAGAACAGAATCACCGGTAACATCGGCTACACAAACTTTTTCGGCGGTAAACCGTACAACGAGTTGACCGACCGCGATTTCGTGAGTGCGAGCGTTTCCTACTCATTCTGAACCGGAAAGAATTCGTTTAACGAGGTAATTTAAATGAAACTGAACAAGAAACTACTGGCCTCAGGCGTATTGGCTGCAACTCTGGTTGCCGGCAATGCCTTCGGCGCGGTATCCGCTGAGGAAGCCGCCAAACTGGGCGCGTCCCTGACTCCCGTTGGCGCAGAGAAAGCCGGAAACGGCGGCGAGATCCCGGCCTGGACTGGCGGACTGAAAGAGTCACCAGCCGGCTACAACAACGACGGCATCTATCTGGATCCGTTCGCGGATGATGAGGTCAAGTTCACGATTGATCAGAGCAACGTCGACGAGCACGCAGACAAGCTGTCTGCTGGCCAGGTCGCGATGATCAAGAAGTACGACACCTTCAAGATTCCGGTCTATGAGACTCGCCGCACCGCGACTTACCCTCAGGCCATCATGGATCAGACCGTGGAAAACGCGACGACCTCCGAGCTGGTCGCAGGTGGCAACGGCATCGAGAACTACCAGGAAGGCGTTCCGTTCCCGCTCCCGAAAGAGGGTGTTGAAGTCATCTGGAACCACATCACCCGCTACCGCGGTGGATCCGTTCAGCGAAATGTTGGGCAGGTAACACCGACTGAAAACGGTGCTTACAGCGTGGTGAAATTCCAGGACGAGTTCACCTGGCGCGCCAGCCTTGAAGACTTTGATCCTGCAAAGGATCCCAATGTGTTGTTCTACTTCAAGCAGGCAATCACTGCACCTGCTCGACTCGCAGGCAACGTCCTGCTGGTTCACGACACGCTGAACCAGGTGGCTGAAGCCCGTCGTGCCTGGGTATACAACGCCGGCCAGCGCCGCGTTCGCCGTGCGCCCCAAGTTGCTTATGACGGACCAGGTACCGCAGCGGATGGCATGCGGACTACCGATAACTTCGACCTGTTCAACGGCGCTCCGGACCGTTACAACTGGGAAATCGTTGGCAAGAAAGAGATGTACATCCCGTACAACTCCTACAAACTGGTTGATCGCAGCGTGAGCTACGACGACATCGTCAAAGCCGGTCATATCAATCAGGACCTGGCCCGCTATGAGCTGCACCGTGTCTGGCACGTGCGTGCAACCCTGAAAGACGGTGAGCGTCACGTCTATGGTCAGCGTGACTTCTTCATTGATGAAGATACCTGGCAGGCTGCCGTGATCGATCACTACGATGGCCGTGGTGAGCTGTGGCGCGTTGCCGAAGCACACGCCATGCAGTTCTACGATGTCCAGGTTCCCTGGTATGCCATTGAAACGCTGTATGATCTGCTCTCAGGCCGCTACCTGGCTCTTGGCTTGACCAACGAAGAAAATGATCCGTACACCTTCGGTGTCAGCCGCAGTTCCCGTGACTACACGCCGGCCGCTCTGCGCCGCGCCGGTACACGGTAAGACAGAACGTTTGCCTGAAAACGGCGGGCTTCGGCCCGCCGTTTTTTTTGCCTGCAATAATGTTCTGATACCTCGCCGCTATTTATTTGCCACGGAAATAACCTTCAGCAAGTCAAAGTTTTGCAGCTAACCCCCCCTTTGGTTTAACCTCTGTCTCATACTAAAGGCGTACCCGATGACGGTAGCCGCATAAACATGCATCGAATGCATATTCCGGAAACGATGGGGTATTTCGCGTGCCCCTTTGCCGGTCTTGAACGGGGCGAAGTGTGAAACCATTTGACGATGGCAGTGCCGCCAACGACGAGTTCCAGTCAGTTGCGGCCGGGAGTTATCGTGGTGAACTGGTCAGGGATCTGCTCAAGCAGCGGGTCCGGATTCCGTCTCCACCTTCCGGGGATCTCAAACGACCGGCGCTCACGGCCAGGATTCAGGCTGCGCTTGAACCCGGCGCGGTAGTGTATCTTGAGGGACCCTGTGGCTACGGTAAATCTCATGCCTTGCTATCCGCTTTGCATGCAGCCAGCTGTCCGTCGGAGCGGGTCAAATGGATCGGCTTCACAGTTCAGGACAACGAGCCGTCCCGCCTGCTGACCTTGTTATCCATTGCTCTGAATCCCCAGGCCCCTGCGGATACCTCCCTGATTCACTCATCGGCCAACCTCAGCGAGGCCCTGTCATTGATGCTGGCCAATGAGTATTGGCAGCAGGTTGATCGTAATGGCGTGCTGGTGCTGGATAACCTTGGTGCTCTGAGCCATCCGGTGGTTATTGAGCTACTCGAGCAGTTACTGGTCGAGCTGCCAAAAGGACTGTCGCTGGCGATGGTATCCCGCAAGCCGTTGCCCTTTGAAACCCATAAGTCGGAACTGGAAGGCCGGTTCACTCGTTTCGGACCGGAATCCCTGGAGCTCACCCGCCGGGAAACCTTTGAGTTCTATGACCGTGCTCTGGCCACCAGCCAATTGACCACGGTGGCTGTGGATCATCTTTATTCCATCACTGATGGCTGGGTAACGCCTCTTGCACTGTATCAACGCGAGCTCTCGGCGTTGGCGGAATCACGGGTGCCGATCCAGGAAACCATCAGCGTTGAACGGTTTCTCCGGGACTCTGTGCTTGCCCGTCTGACTCCGCCACAACAACGGTCTTTGCGAATCATGGCAGAGATGGATCTGGTGTCGGACGACCTGTTCGGGTGCCTGACGGATCCTGCCTGCGATCCGGGATTCCGGCCTTCGGTGGCGGCGGAAGCGGGGCTCCCGCTGCGTTCGCTGTCCGGGCGTGGACGCTGGTTTCGTTTCAATCCGTTGCTGCACGAATGGCTGCGAAGTTCTGTTCTTGATGGCGCTTGCGAGCGGGCGCTGGCGGCCAGCCGCTGGTTCAGCCAGCGCGGTCAGCTGCCGGAAGCCCTCCGGTATGCGTTGTTGTCGGAGAACAGTGATGAGGCGGTGCGCATTGCGTCTGAAGGCTCAGAAGCGCTGCTGATCGGACAGGATACGGCGTCGCTTCTGCGCCTGCGCCGCACGCTGCCTATGGGGTTGCTGGAGCAAAGCGCGCGGCTGCGTGTGGTGTACAGCTGGGTCCATGCCATCGGCGGCCAGTTCGGGCAGGCAAGAGCGTTGTTGGACGGCCTTGAGGCGCAGGACAGCGACGCCATGGCGGGCCGCATCAACGCGCTCAAGGCGTTTATCCTGCGGGGTGAAGGTCACGTTGAGGAGGCGCTGGAAGCCGCTGACCTTGCGCTGTCGGCCGAGACACTGTCCACCCAGGGGCAGTTGGTAACGCAAATGGTGCGATCCAGTGCGCTCTGCGCTGCCGGTCGATTTGCCGAAGCCCGTGAGGCGAACCGCGCGACGACCCGTTTGGCGCGGGAAGCCGGAGACATGGGGGCGGAAGTACTGGCGGTATACACCCACGCGCGGATTGAGCTCGGTAAGGGCGCCTTGCGCCATGCAGAGCAACTGCTGCGTACCGGGCTCGATACCATCATGAATGAGACCCTGCGCCCGACCCGGGTCGGCGAGACACGCCTGCAGCTCAATCTGGTACTGGTGCTCTGGCACCAGGGGCGCCAGGCGGAAGCGGATCGACTGCTGGTCTCCTGTGGCCGGCACGCAGAACAGACCCATGACCTGGGCTTGTTGCTGGCCATGGCCTTGCGGGTGCTGATCTGCCGTACTCAAGGGCGACTAGAGGACGCGTTTGTGTGGATCGGCAGGGCAGAGCGCACCATGCATGCCTGGCAGGTGGACGAATCGGCCTATCTGCCTGTTCTGGAGGCGCTGAAAGCCAGTTGCTGGCTGGCGACGGGCAATATCGAGAGCGCAAGCCATGCCATGGAGCGCCTGCAGCCCTACCGGGCCAGCCGTCGGGTACCCGAGTTGATCCCCATGATGCCCGGTTTGCTGGATGCACTGCAGGTGCGTATTGCACTGGCCCGTGGTGATGATGTGAAAGCCGCAGATTCGCTCAGGAGCATCCGGCTCAACAGTGGGCGGGTGACACCGTTTGCGGTAGATCTGCATCTGCGGTTGCTGGAAAGCGTGGTGGTCCTGCGGGAGAAGGGTGTCGGCGCGGCCCAGAAACTGCTGTCCCAGGCGGTCAATGTGGCCGCGCGCGAGCATTTCATCAGCCCTTTCGCAGAGTTGCGAGCAGAAATGAGCGAGCTGATGGAGAAAACCTATCCGCAATTGCCGGAGGGCGAGTTTACCCGCGCGCTGGGGCAGCTTTATGGTTTGTCAGCCGCCAAGGTCAACGCCGTACCGCTGGCCGAGCCTATCAGTGACCGGGAGCAGGGGGTGCTGGAGCTGATCGCCAACGGTTTCTCCAACCAGGAGATTGCCGACCGCCTGCACATCTCTTTGCACACGGTGAAAACCCATGCCCGGCGCATCAACGCCAAGCTGGAGGTGAAATCCCGCACCCAGGCCATCGTTCGGGCGCGGGAGCTGGGGCTTCTGTGAGCGGGTGCCGAGTGTCGGATGTCAGGTTACGCTTCGCTGACCCGACCTACGTTTGCCGGGTTGCCTTCGGTTTCGTTCTTGAGAGCTTCGATCCGCGCGTCTTTTTCCGCCCATAACTGACTGACCCAGCGCTGGAAATCCGTTCTCACCTGGCGGCTGCCCTCATAATCCATGCCCAGGAAACGCTGGGGAATTTCCCGCACCTGAACGTCGATAACGATGCGGCGGGTGCGTCCACACAAAAAATCCCAGAAGCCGGAGTTGCCATCCGGGTACACAATGCTCACATCCAGCATGGTGTGCAGCATCTCACCCATGGCGCCCAGCACGAAGGCCGTGCCACCGGCCCGTGGCTTGAGGAGATGCTTGTACGGAGACTTCTGGCCCGCGTGCTTGGCGGGGGTCAGGCGCGTGCCTTCCATGAAGTTGAAGATGGTGACCGGCGTGTAGCGGAATTTCTCGCAGGCGGCCTGGGTGGCGGCAATGTCTTTGCCCTTGAGCTCAGGCCGGCGGGCGATTTGTTCTTTGGTGTGCCGGTGCATGAACGGAAAATCCAGTGCCCACCAGGCCACGCCGAGAAAAGGCACCCAGATCAGTTCTTTTTTCAGAAAGAATTTCAGCAGGGGAATGCGGCTGTTGAGCACATACTGAATGGCGGGGATATCGGCCCAGCTCTGGTGGTTGCAGGTCACGAAGTACCAGTGCTCCCGGCTCAGATTCTCGGCGCCGCGCACGTCCCAGTCGATCCGGTGAAGCAGATCCAGGAACCGGTTATTGAAGCCGATCCAGATAAACGCGATGGTGTTGAGGGCAACGGTACAAAGCTTGCGAACGGACGTCACCGGGATGATCAGTTTCAGCAGCGCAAACACAATCAGCACCGGAAACAGGATCAGGGTGTTCAGCAGTATCAGCAGCGCCGCCAGTGTGCCTTTCAGCGGCGCAGGTAAAAAGTCTAGCATCGTTGGAAATCCCCCGGTAATGCGTCAATCCGCGGTTTTGTGGTCAGGCATGAGGCTGTTCTCTCGGCTGGCCGAGGCCAACTGCTTCAGCTTTATGCTGGTGCTGCCGTCCACCGAGTCGCTGAACGCCAGGTCAAAGTAGTTGAGGTTGTTGTAGCGGATCATGCTGCGAATCTCTCTTACATAGTCTTCGCCGCGTTCGGAATAGCCGATCAGGCCGGCAGCCAGTGCCGACCCCGACGCCAGCTTGCCGTTGGCCCGTTGTTCCAGACGCACATCCCGTAATACCTGATAGGTCGGGTGGCGGTTCAGGTTCTGGATATAAGCCCGCACCGAGCGATAGGGAGAGGCAAATTTCTCCACTTCGTGGGTGGCCCCCTCGGCACGTCCCAGGGGCACCAGCCCGCAGCCCTTGGAGAAACACCACTGGCCGAACAAGTTGTTGCCCCGGGTGGCGAAACGCGACGTACCCCAGGCGGATTCGTTGGCGGCCTGGGCAAGCACCAGCGACGGTGATATGACATCCAGCCGTTTGCGCAGCAGATCGAACAGCTCGGGGCTTCCGGGTTCTTCGTCAACCCTCAGCCGCTGCGCTTGATTTGCCAGCCAGGTGCGCTCGGTGCTGCTGAGCTGGTCTTTTCGGGAGAGCGCCTCCAGATAATCCCGTTCAATCAGGATGCGGGAATTGGCCAGCACAATGCGGGGATAGAGGAATGAGAAAAAAGCCGCCTTGCGTTCGGTGGCATCCCGGTACTGGTTGAAATCCGGCAGCGCGTCGCCTGCCCAGGAGGGCAGAGGGGGAAGGGACGAGAGAGCGACGTCATCGTCTTCGCCCGGGACGGGATCCGGTGTGTGAATACTGCCCCAGATGACCGCAGCCACCAGAGGAAGAACCAGCAAAAGCGCCCGGAGTCCAGCAGACATAAAACCTCGCGATAGATTCGACATACCTCGAATTATAACAGGTTATACGCCGGTTTTACGCCAGGTTGAGACGGGCGTCGGGTTACGCTGCGCTAACCCGACAATCAGTCCGGAAGGCGGGTGGCGATCAACAAACCGAGGCTCTGCTCGCCGGCGGCGCTGTCTCGTAATTGCAGGAAAAACTGGTCCTGGTCGGCAGTCACAAAGCCTTCCAGCGTGAGATCCCCCGCCGCAAAGGTCACCTGGCCGCCCATACCCGCAGTGTAGGCGAGCGCTACATTGTCTCCGTCATCCAGCACCGGCGTGGAGACACTCTCCGTTGCTACGGAATGCACAATGTCGATGGTGCGTTGCGCCAGGGTTGCGTCGCTGGACGAGTTGATGGTGAGCAGGGCATTGTCAAAATGGCGGAGCCGGTTCTCGCCGAAAGCCAGCCCCATGCTGAATCCCTGAAGCCGAAAGCGTCCGGATGCGGGCGCGCTGGCGGCCTGCTCGGCAGCCACCAGCATGCCGTCGCCGGTCACGCCGTTGTCCAGATTGAACGCCAGGAGCGAGCCATCCGGGTTACTGGCGCCTGCACCCAGCTGCGGGGTGCCGAATTGACCGGCGGAATTGCTGATGTCCAGGTTGAGCCGGCCAATCTCCCGGTCTCCGACGCTGAGTCTTGAGGGCCGGGTACTGATGGTCCGGTTTCCATCGCGAATGCCAGCCACCGGACCGCTCACGGTGCCGTCACTGGCCCGCGCAATGGTGAGGGTGGGCATGACCTGCGCCACCGTGTTGCCACTGATACCCCATGTCCCTGCGCCGGATTCAACCTGTATGGGTTCGCTGCCCTCGCTGAAACGGCTGGCGAGGTACACCACGTTGTAGTCTTTGCCATTCAATGACTCGAGGCTGAACCCCTGATCCCGCAGGAGATTGACCTCAAGCACCGAAACGTAATGATCTTCCAGGGTGCGGCGGCGTTTCAGTTCACCGGCGCTGGATTCCAGCTCAATGGCTTTGCCGGCACTGAAGTAGCCGCTCAACACCCGGTCCGGAGCGTCGTTGTCGCCACCGGTGGCGCTGACAAAGGCATCCAGATAGTAGGGGTTTCGGGTCCAGCCGATGATTTCGGAACTGCCTTCGCCGGTAATGCTCTGGTATAACGCGCGCCCGGCCAGCAGGCGAGTTTCGTCCACGAGCGTGGCTGCGCCCGGTGAGGACGCGTGGGTGTTGAGATCCCACTGGTCGGAGCCGCGTTCGAAGAAGTTATTGCCGACCTGATGGATGAGTGCCTCGCGATCGTAGGGAATGTCGTTGGCCAGAGACGTCACCCGAATGTTGAAAGCGTCGAAACTCGTTAGCGTCAGGGCCGGGTAGACGTAGCCGGTGCCGTTGTTGTCGGTCACGCTTTCTTCCTGGGCGGTGCGAACACCCCACTGGCCGGAACCGGCAATACTGGGTTCCCGGAATGTCTGGCCCAGCTCCATGCCCACGAACACCGAATTGTAATCGGCGGAGCTGGCACTGATCCGCCCGGAAGACTGCTCATCCAGCAGCGCATACTCTGCCATGCTGGCGACGTAGCCGGCGAAATCGCCACGATTGCCCAGCAGATCCAGCGCTTCACCGAGATCCCGGTCGTCCGGAATGTCAATTTCGAAATCGTGTACCTGATCAGTCAGGGTGGACCACACATACTTGTTCAGGCACAGCTCGCCGCTGGCGTCGTCCACGCAGTCCAGAATCACGCGGAACTGGGTGTTGGAATAGCCAGCCAGGGTGTTGGTCACCAGGTACTCGGAGAACGGATTTACCTTCACGTCCCGATCCGAATCCGCCGCCAGGGCCCGCATGCGGGTGTTGCCGTAAACCGCCTCGATGATGACATCCGGCGCCAGAGGCAGGCCGTCTTCAAATGCTATGACCTCGCGGCCATTATCCTCGGTGCGCCGGGATATATTCACAGAGCCCAGAGGGCGCAGACTGGGGTCGGTGCGATACACCTCGAGCCGGTCCGGCGCCACGATACGCAGGTTCCGACGGGTGGGCTCGCCGTTTGGTGCCACCGCTGCGGGCACCTCCACGGTGACACGGACCTCGTTCTGCGCCAGTCCGTTGGTGTTGTTGGAATCACCGGTGCTGCCGGAGCTGAAATCATCCAATGCATTCTTGGCCGGCGGGAAACTGTTGCCCCGGGATCCCGCTTCGTCTGTCGCGCTGCTGCCCCCGCATGCGCTGAGTAGGGCGGCGGTCAGGATCAGCGTCAGCAGGCGAAGCCCGGGACGTCCGAGCAGGTGAGGGGATTCGTGATGACCAGAGAAAGCGTGCGAAACCATGCCAGTGATAGTCCATTCCCGAAACATGAGCGGGCAGTCTAGCAAGGGCGCCGGTTGCAAAGAGTGAGGCAGGGCACGAAACGAAAACGGGCGCCCGATGGGGCGCCCGCTGACTCAATCGAAGGAACAGTCAGGTTCAGAAGAAGATCTTCATGCCTGCCATCACGCCTTCGTCCAGATTCACGTCGCCGCGCAGCGGGGAATCCAGATCGGTGTTCAGGTACCGGTATCCGGCGAACACTTCGGCGTTGCGAATCACGCGGTAGCTGGCGCGCAGCTCCAGGCTGGTCATGTCCTCGGAGTCACCGAACGACAGGATGCTCGGCGCATAGTGCAGGCCACCGGTCACAGACAGGCCAGGCACGTCGGGAATGTTGACGGTCGCGAAACCACCGAGGGCCACGGCGCCGCCGTCCAGATCGTCATCGTCCCAGCCGATGGCACGCAGGCCGATGCCGGCGGTGGTGGGCAGATTGCCCAGTGCGGTGCGGCCCTGGGCGTGGAAATCCACGTTGCCGATGTGGCGGCTGCCCTCATGGTAGGTGTAGCCGGTACCCAACTGCAGGTCGGAGTTCACGCCGAAGAAGTTCACCTGGCCCTTCACGGAATCGTTGGTGAGGCTCAGGTCGAGATCAGCTGCCATGGCCGGTGCAGCGGCCAGAGACAGGGCAAGAACGGACATACGGGTCAATTTCATTCTTCTACCTTTTATGGGTCAGTGAATTCGTAAAATGGTACCGAGCTGACGCGGGAGGCTCAACTTAAAACGGGGTAAGGGCTTGTTAATAAGGCTTTAGTGACGGGTGTTTCCGTCCTGGGAGTCAATGGCGTCGAGCTGGTCAAGATCGTCCGGTGACACATTCTGGGCCGGCACCCGGTATTCTTCGTTGGCCCAGGCACCCAGGTCGATCAGTTTACAGCGTTCGCAGCAAAACGGGCGAAAGGGATTTTTTTCGCTCCATTCCACGGATTTTTTGCAGTTGGGGCACTCTACGTTCATAACAACCTTCAGGATGGTGTGGACATACTGCAGTATTGTTCCAGTACTGCCCGCAACATTTCAATATTGACAGGCTTGGCAACAAAGGAATCCATACCGGCCACGCGGCATTTTTCCTCGTCCTCTTCCATGGCGCTGGCGGTCAGAGCTACCACCGGTACCCGGCTACGGCTTTTCTCGCTTTCCCACTGGCGCAACCGGCGGGTGGCTTCAAACCCGTCTACCCGCGGCATCACGCAATCCATGAACACCAGGTCGAATGGGTGCCATTGCCACAAACTGGCGGCCGCCTCACCGTCGTTGGCGGTCATCACATCGCAACCCAGTTTTTCCAGCAGGCGCCGGGTCAGGGTGCGGTTGACCGGATTGTCTTCCACCAGCAGCACCCGCATGCGGCCGCAGGGCAGCTCGCGACGGCGGGAGGTGTCACTGACCGCCTGCAGGGAGAAGCGGGTCAGGAAACGCCGGTCACCGGCAGCGCGGTCAGCAAACAGCTGATGCAGAATGGGGGTCAGGCAGGATTCCCGCAGTGATTTGCTCAGGAACGCGTCGGCACCGGCCTGGCGGAAATGCTCGGCATCGCCCCGCTGGGGGTTGGATGACAACACCAGCAGGCGGGTGTCGGTCCACTGCGGGTTACTGCGGATCTGGCGGCACAGCAGATCGCTGTCCATATCCGGTACAAAACCGTCCAGCACAATCGCGTCGTAGGGTTGCTGGTTATCGGAAGCCAGCCGCACGGAGGTCAGGGCCTCACCGGCGGCCTTCACGGCCTCGATCTGCAATTCAAAGCGGGACAGCATTTCCAGGGTAATCTTGCGGGACAGCTCATAGGAGTCCACCACCAGAATGCGCTTGCCACGGATCATGCGGGTATCAGGACGGACGCGGGTGGTGCTCTCCGGCGCCACCGGCAGCGACACCTCCACCCAGAAGGTGGAGCCTTCGCCGGGCCGGCTTTCCAGGTCCAGGGAGCCGTCCATCAGTTTGACCAGCTGGCGGCAGATGGTCAGACCCAGGCCGGCACCGGGGAGCTGGCGCTGGAAGCTCTGGCCCAGTTGCACGTAGGGCTCGTACACCAGCGGAGTGTCTTCCGGGTTGATGCCGACCCCGGTGTCTTCCACCGCCAGGCGCAGGCGTACCCGGTTGTCCTTGCGGCCCAGCACTTCAATGCTGATCAGCACATGGCCAGAATCGGTAAACTTGATGGCGTTGGAGGTCAGATTCAGCAGGATCTGGCGCAGGCGCACAGGGTCCCCACGAAGCGCCCAGGGCAGGTTTTCATCCACCCGCAGTTCCAGCGCCAGCCCTTTTTCCCGCGCGCGGGTACCCAGCATGTGCACCAGATCGTTCAGGGTTTCCCGCAGGTCGAAGGGCAGGTCGTCCAGCACAAGTTTGCCGGCCTCCATGCTGGAGATGTCCAGCAGGTCGTTGATGATGGCGGACAGGCTCTCGGACGCGCTCAGCAGAGTTTGTACGAACTCCCGCTGTTCCTGATCCAGCGGTGTGTCGCTCAAGAGGGTGGCGTAGCCCAGCACCGACTGCAGCGGTATGCGCAATTCGTGGCTGACGTTGGCCAGAAACTGGTTCTTGGCGTGGTTGGCGCGCACCGCCTCATCACGCTCGCCCTGGGATTGCAGAGTGGTCTGGCGCAGGGAACGGGTGTCCTCCAGCAGTTGCAGGCGCATGGTATTCAGGGCCTGCTCAAGCTCACTCAGCTCATCGGCGGACCGGGGAGCCTTGCGGCGCAGTTTCAGCGGCTCGATGAGGGCGTCCAGATTCAGGCGGGCGGCGTAATCCGCCATGGTTTCCAGATGTCGTGACAGGGTCAGTCGCACGATCAGCAGTAGCCCCAGGGTGCCCAGCGTAACGATCAGGGACTGGAACAGCAGGGTAAACAGAGCCCGGTCCATGAGCTCGTCGTGCACCTGCTCAACAGAAGAGGTCACGGTCAGCGTGCCGAGGTTGCGGGGGCCGGTGTACTGGGGGCGGTTGAGGATCAGCGGGAACGACTGGGAAATCACCCGCCCCTCGGGATAGGTGCCGGTGCTAAACGCCTCACCGTTGGAGGTGACCACCCGGGCGTGCTGGATCACGGGCATGGCGCGCATGTCGTCCAGGCTGTTGGCTACCTCGCTGAAGTTCATCAGCCAGATGTTGTTGCTCATCGAGCCTGAAATCAGTTCTGCGGCCCGCTGCTGGGTGTAGCGCAGATCTTCGGTACGTCGATCGTATTCGCCGATCATCTGCAGGCCGGTTGCTGCCAACGAAAGTACGACACTGAACAGCAACACGTAGACCAGCAACCGAGCTGCCAGTGGCCGTACACCTATTCGTTTGAATAACCGGATCAAAGGCAAGACACGCATTCCCTGTGACTGATGAACATTTGTCCAAACAGTCGCCAGTTTAACAGACAGTTAGCACTTCGACACGTTCTCCGGCGTTGTCATAAACAAAGCGGAAACGCACGTTCAGATCATACAGGTGCGCCCCGTAAACGCGATCTTCGTCCCGCCCCCGGCGGAACGAGGGGCGGGGGTCGTAGCTGACCACATCCTCGATCAGCTCCCGTAATTGCGGATAGCGATCCGCCGGCAGGTTCTGCAGCTGGGTTGTGGCCTCATCGAGAAACACCACCGCAATGCGGTCGGTGGGGGGCGTGTCCGCCCAGCCCAGAGTGGCCTCAGGGACTGAGTCGGAGAACGGCAGGTAGGGTTTGATGTCAAGAATCGGGGTGCCGTCGATCAGATCGTGATCGCTGATTTGCAGTACCAGCTGGCCGTTTCTGCGGCACAGGCCCTCATTGCGCACCACCGACAACCCCAGGCTGTTGGGGCGGAACGGCGAGCGGCTGGCAAAAACTCCCATTTTGCGATTGCCGCCGAGCCGCGGCGGGCGCACGACCGGCCGCCAGTCCTCGCGTACCGCCTCATGAAACTGAAAGGTCACCCACAGATGGCTGGCGGTTTCCAGTCCGCGGAAAGCCTCTTCGCGATCAAAGGGCGCCTCAATCACCAGGTCTGCGCGGGCAAACCGGGTCAGTCCCGGCTGCCGGGGCACGCCGAATTTGTCGCTGAAACAGGAGCGGGTGTAGGCGATAGGCGTCAGGGTCAGGGCGTTTTGCGGGGTGTAGGTCATCGTCGGTCAATTTGGCCAGAGAAAAACAATTCGATTCGCAGAATCAGAGAAGCCCGATCCTTGAAGCTCTCGTCGCGGGGGAATTCCAGTGCCGGAATGATCTCGCCGAACAACCAGTCACTGTGCAACCGGTAACGATAGGTCAGGTCGGCAAAGATCGAGGTTTGTCGCCAGGTGGGCTGGCTTTCGCCAAGGATACCGAAGCGGGGGTTCAGCGTAGAGCGGTTGTTCAGGCGCTTGTAGAAATTGAAGGTTTGCGCCATGTCGAACATGCGGTCGTCATGGACCCATTCCAGCTCGCTGGCGGACAGAAAATCCCAGCCATTGCCGAGATCGCGGCCGACCGCTATCGAACTGCGGGCACCCCAGCCATCCTGGTGGAAATAATAAAGCCGTTGTTGGGCTTTCAGACCCCAATCTTCATCCAGTTGCCAGCGCTTGTCTGCCGTGGCGCGCCAGAAGGCGTCGGTGGGGAATCTCAGCCGCACACCCACGTCGTTACTGAGGTTGATGGCGTCGCCCACCTCCGACAGGTAGCGCAGGGCCCCGGTGGCCTCGGTTTCCGAGCGCTCATCTTCGGTGAGCGCTCGGTCACGGCGCCGTTCCGAGAGGGGAATAAGCTCGTCGCTCTCACTCTCGATCACCAGCCGCAGCTTTTCTTCCACGGTGGGTACGTCCAGCCGGAAACGGGCCTCCGGCTCGAACTGGGCCGGGTCGCCGTATTCGGACTCGGTCGCAAAGCCCAGCCTCAGGTAGCTCTGGTTGTTGGGCAGCCCGGCGTCTTCCCCGGAAAAGGTGCGATCCGCCCATTCGCCGAGGGCCTGGATGCGCTCGCTCTGGGTGCGCTCCTGGCGCAGTACCCAGTTACTGAAATTCATCCAGTAGGAATCCCTGGGCTCAAGCCAGTACTCGTCGGGGGAGAAGTTGTAGAAATCCGGGGGCAGCGATGCGGGGGAAAGCACATCGCCAACGGCGGGGTCTTGCACAACAAACACCGGCTCAGCGGCGTTAACCTTGGCCGTGGCCAACAAACAGCCCATTCCGAGGACAGCCCATGTTCGCTTTATTAAAGGCTTACCCAAAGGCCACCTTAAACTGTGTGTGTAGCTCACTGACCTGACGTTCCACGTCGCTTATCAGCTTCGTATTATCAACCACTTCGTCCGCTTTGTGCAGGCGTTTTTCGCGGGGCATCTGGGCGGCAATGATCCGCTCCACCTGATCCCGGGGATTGGCGTCGCGCGCCATGGTGCGTTCAATCTGAACCTCCACGGGCACGTCGACCACAATCACCTTGTCCACCAGTTCATGCTGGTCGGTTTCCAGCAGCAAGGGCGACACCAGTAGCACGTAGGGCAGGGTGTAGGCTGGATCTGCATCCCGGGAATGCAGCTGGCGAATCAGCTCATCACGGATCACCGGGTGCAGCAGCGCTTCCAGCCACGCCCTCTCTTCTGTGTGCTCGAAGACGACCGTGCGCAGCCGCGCGCGGTCCAGATGGCCGTCCTGCAGAAGGATGTCTGGCCCGAAATGCTCAGCAATGTGGGCAAGCGCCGGGGTGCCCGGCTCAACCACTTCCCGCGCGACGATGTCCGCATCCACCCAGTGCACCCCAAGATCCCCGAACAGCCGCGCCACTGTGGACTTGCCAGAGCCAATGCCGCCGGTCAAACCGATCACTACCACCGTCAAACCCCCAGGAACCCGAACCACCATGCCTGAATGTCGGCACCAAACCACAAGGACAACAAACCGGCCGCCGCCAGATAGGGCCCGAAAGGAATCGGTACCTCACGTCCCCGATTACGGAACACAATCAGGCAAATTCCTACCACGGCGCCCACCACCGATGACAGCAGAATCACCGCCGGCAGCAACTGCCAGCCCAGCCAGGCGCCCAGCGCCGCCAGCAACTTGAAATCCCCGTGGCCCATGCCTTCTTTACCGGTCACCAGCTTGAACAGCCAGTACACCGACCACAGCGACAGATAACCGGCCACCGCGCCCCAGAACGCACTGTGAAAGTCCGTCAGCACGCCGAAATAGTTCAGCACCAGGCCCAGCCACATCAGTGGCAGCGTGATGCTGTCTGGCAGCAGCTGGGTATCGAAATCGATCATCGTCAGCGCAACCAGCGACCACACCAGCAGCAACGCCCACAACGCCGCTTCCGTCGGCCCCAGAATGGCCAGGGTAATCACGGAGAATGCTGCCGTGATCGCCTCAATCATCGGATAGCGCGGTGAGATCCGCGTTTTGCAGGCGGAGCACTGACCCCGCAACAACAGATAACTGATGACCGGAATGTTCTCCCAGGCGCGGATGCGGTGGCCGCACGCCGGGCAAGTGGAAGCCGGCGAGGAGAGGGTGATGGGTGTATCCGGCTTGCGCTGGCCCTCCGGTAACTCCAGAAACTCCTCACACTGGCAGCGCCAGTCCTGCTGCATCATCTTTGGTAAGCGCAGGATCACCACGTTGAGGAAACTGCCGATGCAGAGGGACAGGAAGATGACAGTGAAGTAGAGGAGCCAGGGTGTGGATAGCAGAGCATCAAGGAATTGCATGGATTGTCCGGACAAGCGAAAAATGAAGGGAGGGTGGGTCGGGTTAGTGGAGCGTAACCCGACACCACGGGTAAAACATTAGCCCACGACCTGACCCATTTGGAAGATCGGAAGGTACATGGCGATGATCAGACCACCCACAAGCACACCGAGAACCGCCATAATCATGGGTTCCATCAGTGCGGTGAGATTGTCTACCATGTCGTCAACCACTGCTTCGTAATGTTCAGCCACTTTTTCGAGCATCCCATCGAGATTTCCTGATTCCTCGCCAATGGCGGTCAATTGCACCGCCATAACCGGAAAGATGTCGGCTTGACGCATTGATGCTTGTAACTGCGTACCGCTGGACACGTCGGCCTTGATTCTCTGTATGGCATCACGATACACCGCATTACCTGTCGCACCGGCAACGGAGTCGAGGGCATCAACAAGGGGAACACCCGCAGCGAACGTTGTGGAGAGAACTCTACCAAATTTTGCCACGGCGGACTTATCCAGAATTTCGCCGACAATCGGGATTTTCAGATTTACCCGGTCCATGGCATCAGAAAATTTCTGCGAGCGTTGTCTCGCTTTTTTAAACGCGAATATCGAGCCCACAATGATCAGTAATACCACGAACCACCACTGCTGCATCCACTCAGATAAATGCACCACCATCTGCGTAAACACCGGGAGGTCCGCGCCAAACCCTTGAAATAAAGACTCGAATTGGGGAACAACTTTAACAAGCAGTATTGCTGTCACCACAATTGCAACCACAACAACTGCAATTGGATAGGTCATTGCTTTCTTAACTTTTTTCTTGAGAATTTCTGTTTTTTCAAGGTAGGTGGCAATGCGGTCAAGCATCGTCTCCAAAGCGCCTGCTTTTTCGCCAGAATCAACGAGATTACAGTACAGATCGTCGAAGTGCTTGGGGTGTTTTCGAAGAGCACCGGCGAAACTTGTGCCAGACGAAATATCGTTGCGAACGCTCATGACGAGTTCTTGCAAACCCTTATTATCGAGGCCATCTGCAACGATGTCGAAGCTCTGAACAAGAGGCACGCCTGCCTTCATCATTGTCGCGAGTTGGCGAGTCAGCATGGCAATGTCGAATGGGGTGACCTTTTTGCTGCCGCCGAACAAAGGTTTGGCTTTTTTCTTGACCTTGTCAGGAACAATCCCCTGCTTGCGCAGCTGCGCCTTGACCAATGCGATGTTTGATCCCGCCAATTCACCCTTTGACTTGTTGCCCCTGCGATCTTTGCCTTCCCAAACGTACGCTTCAATCTTCTGTGCTTTTTCTGCCATGCCTAGTCCTTCGTCACGCGATTGGCTTCCTCAAGACTGGTTACACCTTCAATGACTTTTCTGAGGGCGGATTGTCTGAGATTCCGGAAGCCGTTTGCCTGCGCCTGTTTTGCAATTTGAATGGAGCTGGCTTCTTCCATAATCATGTTCGCCAGTTCGTCGTTGATCTTGACCACTTCGTAAATACCGACGCGACCCTTGTATCCTCCATTGCATTTATCACAGCCCTTCGGGCGGTACAACGTGAAGCCTGTATCAATTTGTTCCGGTGTGAACCCCTCCTCCAAAAGGATATCTCTTGGCACATTCAAAGGCTCTTTACAGGAACAAAGGCGTCTTCCCAGGCGTTGGGCAATGATCAGGCTGACGGAGGTCGCAATGTTGAATGCTGGAACCCCCATGTTCATCATTCGTGTGAGAGTTTCCGCAGCGCTATTGGTATGCAATGTAGAGAGAACCATGTGGCCGGTCTGTGCGGCCTTAATGGCAATGTTGGCCGTCTCCAGGTCGCGGATCTCGCCTACCATGATTACGTCCGGATCCTGCCGAAGGAACGCCCGCAGTGCCTCGGCAAAGCCCAGGCCGACTTTCGTGTTCACGTTGACCTGATTGATACCCTCAAGGTTGATTTCGGCCGGATCCTCCGCCGTGGAGATATTAATCTCAGCAGTATTGAGGATGTTCAGGCCGGTGTACAGCGACACGGTTTTACCGGAACCCGTAGGGCCGGTTACCAGAATCATACCCTGCGGTTGCTTGAGTGCGTCCAGATAGAGCTGTTTCTGGTCTTCCTCATACCCCAGCGCATCAATACCCATTTTTGCCTGGCTGGGGTCGAGGATCCGCAGAACAATTTTTTCGCCCCAAAGCGTTGGCAAGGTATTGACCCGAAAGTCGATGGCCTTGGTCTTGGACAGCTTCATTTTGATACGGCCGTCCTGTGGAACGCGCCGCTCTGAAATGTCCAGCTGTGCCATGATTTTCAATCGTGCAGATATTTTCGGAGCCAGCTTAATGGACGGTCGAGAAATCTCCTTTAGCATGCCGTCGGTGCGGTAACGCACGCGAAACACTTTTTCATAGGGCTCAAAGTGAACATCCGAAGCACCTCCGCGAATCGCGTCCAACAGCATTTTGTTGACGTATTTTACGATCGGCGCGTCGTCCACCTCTGTGAGCGCGACAACTCTGTCTTCCTCATGGTCGCCGCCCTCGGTTTCAACGCCCTCAAGGTCTGCGTCATCTAGGTTTCCCATCGAGGTGTCATGGGAGTCCAGATATCTGTCAATAGTCTCCCGTAGTTTGGCGTCATCTACCAGCACTGCGTCTGTACTCAGCCCGGTATTGAACTTTATTTCGTCCAGAGCCTTGATGTTGGTCGGGTCAGACACAGCGACAAAGAGCCGGTTACCGCGCCTATATAGTGGAAGGACGTTGTGTTTACGTACCAGCTTCTCGTCAACAATCTTTTCCGGAAGCATTTCCGGTAAGAATGCGGTCAGGTCCAGCACAGACATTCCGAATTCCATCGCGGCCGCAAAGGCAAGTCCGCGGCTGTCTGCAAGCTTGTTCTGCACCAGGTATGTTATTAACGGTACGCGGTTTTCAGACGCCTGAATGAACGCTTCTTTGGCAATTGCCTCATCGAGCAAGCCGTCTTCCACGAACCGACGCGCAAGACCTGTAAGGGTGACGTTGCTTTTGTTAGTAGCCATAAAGAGTATAAAGAATGCTGCCTAAGTTGCTGATAATCTGCCCAGAGTAATAGCTTGAGAGTTTAGATGGCCGGGCGCAGTTTGGAAAGTCACGAACTGTAAAGCCTGGTGTCGTGGCAAAAATTGCGTCGCGCCTCTCCCGCTCAGGCTCAATAGTGACAAAATATGTCACACATTGACGTCAGTTGACATTTTTTCACGTTTCGAGTGCTCGTGCCCATCTATTCGAAAAGTCGCGCTCGCGCCAGTGGGAGGGTGTTTCAAGCTGAGCGGGACAAGTTGGCACACAGGATGCTTGTTTTGAACGAGGCTCCTTCCGGTTGTGGGTCATAACCTAGCCGGCCCCGAAGCCATGTCGAGTTTGAACACAATGACAAACCTAGAGGTCGAATAATGAAAAACATCCAAATCAATCACGCCCAGAAGGGTTTCACTCTTATCGAACTGATGATTGTTGTTGCAATCATCGGCATTTTGGCTGCGATCGCTATCCCTGCGTACCAAGACTACACGACGAGAGCAAGACTTTCGGAGCTCCCAACACTTATCTCTGGTTCCAAGGCTGACCTCTACGATCGAGTGACTTCCAATGGTGCTTGGCCTGCAGATGCTGCAGGTGAAATTATAGCTGATAAGTTGGTGATCTCTGCCTTGGTCGCAGACGCAGATGCAGTTGATTACACTGCCGGAGCGACAATCGACGACCCTGCCACAATCGCAATCACACTCTCCGGAACGGGCAACACGGGGCTGGACGGGGACGTCGTGACCTTCTCGTTTGATGTCGACCAGAATGGCCTGCAAGTAACATGCGACAACAATTCTGACGCTGAAGAAGATAACTTGCTGCCGGCTGTATGCCGCGACAATGCTGACGCATAAGACCGAGAGCAGAAGAGCTTTAGGTGCTGTGCCAAGCCCCGATACTCGGGTATCGGGGCTTTCATATTTTCAAAAACGACCAATTTGATGGCTTTTGCGTATGGTAATGGCTGAAAATGTCAACCTCTCGTTGCGGAGTATGCTTCACTAGCTGTTTAGATTGCCATGAGGCTCCTGGAATAATGATGCTTTCTGGTGCTAAACCTCCACCTCATCAAACAACTCCGCCACCTCAACCTCCCACCCAAACCGCTCCGCAATCCGCTTACGCATCACGTCACTAGCCACCATCTCCCCATGCGTCACATAAGCCTTGTCCGGCTTCAGTGAACCTTGCCCCAGCCACTCAAGAATCTCATTGTAATCCCCATGAGCAGACAACGAATCCAGGTTGTAGATCTCGGCTTTCACCGGCCAGTACTCCCCGTGGATCTTCACGGATTCCGCTCCATTCACCAAGGCATCCCCGCGAGTACCCGGCGCCTGAAAGCCCGCAAACACCACGCTGTTCCTGGGATTGGGTAGTAATGTCTTGAGGTGGTGAAGTACCCGCCCGCCGCTGGCCATGCCGCTGGCGGAAATAATCACACAGGGATAACGCGCGGAATCCAGCTCAATGGATTCCTCAACGGTGCGGACGAAATGAGTCTGGTCATCGATCATTTCGCATTCGGCGGCGCTGAGTTTGTGCTCTTTATGATGGTTGCAGAAGATTTCGGTCGCTTTGATGGCCATCGGGCTGTTCAGGTACACCGGCAACTTGGGTATGCGTTGCTGGCCCATAATCTTGTGAATCAGGTACAGCAGCATCTGCGCGCGGCCCACGGCAAAGGCGGGCATCAGCACGATGCCGCCTCGGCCGGCGGTTTTGGTGATGATTTGCGCCAGCTCTTCCTCCGGATCGGTGACGGCATGGGCACGGTCTCCGTAGGTGGACTCACAAATCAGCACGTCCGCTTTAGCGATCGGCTCGGGTGGCCGCATGATGACGTCATCCTGCCGGCCGACATCGCCGCTGAACACCACGGTTCGGTCACTGGCCTTGTCCGTCACGTGTACGCAGGAAGACCCCAGAATGTGGCCGGCGGGTGTGAACGTCACTTTTATGCCTTTCACCGGCTCAAAGGCCTCGTGGTAGTGCAGAGACTCGAAGTGTTTGAGTGCCTCCCACGCATCTTTCTCGGTGAACAGCGGTTCTGGATGCTCGTGTTTGGAGAATTTTTTGCGGAAGGCGTATTTTGCATCTTCCTCCTGCAGGAATCCGGCATCTGGCAGCAGTACCTTGCACAGCGCATGGGTGGCTTTCGTGCAGTAGATCTTGCCTTTGAACCCGTTCTTCACCAGGGCAGGCAGGTAGCCGCTGTGGTCAATGTGAGCGTGGGTAAGCACCACCGCGTCAATCGTCGACGGATCCACTGGGAATGGTGCCCAATTCCGTTTACGCAGGTTTTTCACGCCCTGGTACATGCCGCAGTCCACCAGTAAACGGTGCTTGTCATCTGATAGCAGGTAGCGAGAACCGGTTACCGTGCCGGCGCCGCCGAGGAAGCGTAGTTTCATGGTTGATTCCTTTCAGTGCGAACTCTCCATAGCGTAGCTCAAAGCCCGGAAGGTGGAATTGATGTGGGTCGGTTAACGAAGAGATCGCGGCGCCTGATTCCATACCCGAGCCTGACACTGCCCACTGCTCTCCGTTAGACTAAATACTCTTTTACCAGCAGGACTCTGCCGATGCACCACAGCACCCTTTTGCCCGCCGTGATCCACATTGCCGACGAGGCCGGCGAGCGGGTACTTCACATCTATCAATCGGACTTCAAGGTTCAGTACAAGGACGACAAATCCCCCATCACCGCGGCGGATGTCGCCAGCCACGATGTGATCGTGCTTGGGCTGCGGGCGCTAACGCCGGATACTCCGATTCTCTCGGAAGAGGGCGCGACCATTCCCTGGGAAGAGCGGCAACACTGGCAAACCTTCTGGCTGATTGACCCCATCGATGGCACTCGGGAATTTACCCAGCGCTCTGGCGAGTTCACGGTGAACATTGCGCTGATTGAAAATGGCGAGCCCGTGCTGGGCGTGGTTACCGCACCGGCGTTGAAAGAGGCGTTCTGGGGGGTGAAAGGTGAGGGCGCTCACAAGCGTGACCGGGCGGGCAAAGTGCACCGCATGGATGGGGCACAACCCCATACCGTCAAGCGGGTAGTGGCCAGTAAAAACCATTTGAATGACGGTACCCGGGCGTTCATCGAAACGCTGGGCGAGCATAAGCTGGTGCAGGCCGGCAGTTCCCTGAAATTCTGCCGCATCGCCGAAGGCCGTGCCGACGTGTACCCCCGCCTGGGACCTACCTGCGAATGGGACACCGCCGCCGCCCACGCGGTGTTGGTTGCCGCCGGCGGGCGCGTGGAAACGCTTGACGGAGCGCCGCTAACCTACGGCAAGGAAGACCTGCTCAATCCCTTTTTTATCGCCCACGGAAGGTAAGCTGCATGACTTGGTACGCACTGCAACACAAACCCGCCCAAGGCGATCGTGCGCTGGACAACCTGCAGAACCAGGGCATCACCTGCTTCTACCCCAAAATCACCGTGGAAAAAATCAAAGCGGGCAAGCGCTCCAAAAAATTGGAGGCGCTGTTTCCGGGGTACCTTTTCGTCCATCTGGAACAAACCGACCCCATGTGGGCCAAGCTGCGATCCACGCGGGGCGTGCTGCGAGTGGTGGGATTTGCGGGCAAGCCGGCCGCCATCGGGGATGAGGTAATCCAACACATCGAAGACAGTCTGCATGCGGTGGCAGACGTGGGAGGCATCAAGCCGGGGCAGCCCGTTGAACTCAGCGACGGGCCGTTTCAGGGCATCGACGCTATTTTCAAAGCTTACGACGGCGAGGAGCGCGCGATTGTATTGATTCAGTTCATGCAAAAGCAGCAGGCAATCAGCGTGTCGGTTGGCGCTATCAAGGGAAGATAGTTGCAGATGCAATCGTATGACAAGGTTTTGCAAAACAGGCCGATTAATGGGCTTGTATCGTCTAATTTTAACTTGTTTGTATTATACGATAACGTAGAATCGGTCGTTGTCTTACACATACGTAATAATCCTGACAAGGATACAGTCGGGGGAATGCTTCTCCCTCCGTGCCTGCTTCCCTGCCAACTACAGACTGAACGTTTATGACCTCAAAACGCTGGACCCTGGTCGGTGGGGCGGTAGCGTGCCTGATCGCCGCTATTCATGCCTCCGCGCTACACGCTGCTCCCTGGCTTGAGCCGGGCGATGTCCGGGCCCGGTT
This sequence comes from Marinobacter goseongensis, assembly GCF_023156235.1. Taxonomy (GTDB): domain Bacteria; phylum Pseudomonadota; class Gammaproteobacteria; order Pseudomonadales; family Oleiphilaceae; genus Marinobacter; species Marinobacter goseongensis. The sequence goes on from NZ_JAKZAI010000007.1 coordinate 185,242, forward strand.
TGCGGTACAAAAATTGTCCGACCGGGGTCACCTCAACCGTCCTGTGACCACCTGGCCCATCAACTGGAGCGCGCTGGAAAGCGGCACGGGGAATCTGACCAGCAGCGACCTGCCATCGGTGGGCATGGCCAGCGCCTATCTAAGGTTCGAGCGAGAACAGCAGGCCGCGCCGGGGTTGCGCACAGAACTGAGCCTGAATGCCCAATCTGAAATTCCCGCCTTTACCGGATTCGAAACCAACGCCTTGGCGAAAGCGGGCGCATCGGTCAACCTGCAATGGCAAGGCAGCACCTGGGCCTTCGGCCTCAAGCCCACTTACGCGAAAGACCCGGATGACAACGAAGAGGTCCGTCCGGATGGGTCTTATCTGGCGGCTACCACCGGTAACTGGGTATTTGGCGCTGGCACCATTGATCGCTGGTGGGGCCCGGGCTGGCAATCCAGCCTGATCCTCTCCAACAACGCACGGCCCGTGCCCTCGGTCTGGATCACCCGCAACGACACCGCCGCCCCTGAAACGCCCTGGCTGGAGTGGCTCGGACCCTGGAATGCGACTCTGCTGGTGGGTCAATATGAAAACGATCGTGCGGTGCCGCGGGCAAAACTGATCGGCATGCGCTTTAGTTTTCGCCCGGTGGCCGGTCTTGATATCGGCCTGTCCCGCGCCATCATGGTGGGCGGCGAGGGGCGATCCGAGAGCGCCTCTACCATTGCGGATGCCCTCATTGGTCGTGACAACAGCCAGGACGGTGCCGATAACGACCCCGGCAATCAGCTCGGCAGCGTCGATGTCCGCTACGGCTTTAGCGTCGGCCAGCAATCCATGGGGGTGTATGCGGAAATGATGGGTGAAGACGAAGCCGGCGCTTTTCCTGCCCGTAAATCCTGGCAGTTCGGTACTGACTGGACCAGCCAGTTGCTCGACGGAGATCAGCAGTGGTTTCTGGAATACACCAACACCCTCGCCGATGACTTCTTGGGCAATGCCCGGCCCAACATCAGTTATGAGCACTTTCAGTATCGTTCCGGCTATCGCTACAATGGCCGCAATATGGCCACCAGTTTTGACGGCGACGCCGAAGCGCTGACGCTGGGCGCCTATCACTTTTTCGGTGATGGCAGCAATCTCACCGCCAAAGCAAGTTACGCCGAGCTCAATAAAGACGGCCGCAGCCGCGTGATTGTCCCCACGGATGACATTTTTTACACCGTACCTGCCCGTAATCAGAATGTGGCCATCATGCAGTTGGGCTATGGTACGCAGGCGTTCAGCGGCTGGCTCGATCTCAGCCTGCAGGCCACCGACAAAGAAATCGAATACGTTAGCGGAAAAAAAGACCAGATCTCGGCCAGTGCACGCTGGACATACCGTTACTGATCGCCGCCGCCAAAACAGGCCGCTGAACCGTCAATGACTCATATAAGCATCCCGGAAAAGGCATTACTGTGATTCGCCCCTACCTGAAAACCCTGATTCTTGCTCTGGTGTTTATCACCTTCCAGCAAGCCAATGCGTTGACACTCACGCCAGATCAGCAGCGGCAGCTGGATGCGCTGCCAGAGAGCCAACGGCAGCAGTTGATCCAGCAGTATCAGCAGGCTCAAAGCAGCCAGTCGGGGGGCAGTGCCGATCGCTCTCAGGCGCAAGAACAGGAGCGTTCGCGGAAGGAAGGTAGACAGCCGGGCGTCGCACCCTTGGGCAGCGGAGCGCAGGACGGCGAGGGTGAAGGGCAGACCGAAAAAGAAAAAACCGCTCAGAAAATTCTGAAAGAAGAATATGAAACGTGGCGGGCGGCCAGCGAACTCGCGAGCGAAGCTGTATTGCCTTTTGGGTATGAAATGTTCGCGGGTGAGCCAGAGTCATTTATTTCATCGGGCGATGTGGCCGTGCCCGTGGGGTACCGTGTCGGTCCTGGTGATGAGATTCGTGTGCTACTCACCGGGCAGGAAAATCAGGATCTCAGCCTGATAGTGAGCCGCTCAGGCACCATCGAAATACCGCAGATCGGCCCTGTGAACGTGCATGGCAAATCCCTTGAAGAGTTGCGCAATTATTTGCAAGATTTTGTTCGGGAACGCTTTATTGGTGTAAAGAGCTTCGTATCCCTCGGAGAGCTTCGCAGTATCAGCGTATTTCTGACCGGTGAATCCCGAAATCCGGGTGTGTATTCCGTCAGTGCTTTTTCCAATCTGAGTCATGCACTCAGCGTGAGCGGCGGTGTCAAAATCAGCGGTAGCTTGCGAAACATTCAGCTCATTCGCAACGGCGAAACGATCAGCCAGTTCGATCTCTACGACTTGATGCTGGCCGGAGACCGTCGCGCGGATCTGCAACTGAAGTCCGGCGATGTGATCTTCATCCCCACCGCCAAGCAGCGAGTCGCGGTCAGTGGTGCGGTGGTCCGTCCTGCGGTCTATGAACTGCGTCCAAATAACACACTCGAAGACGCCATTAAATTTGCTGGTGGGCTGAGATCGAAAGCCGACCCCAGTAAAATCCAGGTTTCGAGGTTGAAACCCGACAGCAACCGCACCTTATTGGATTTTGACTTTAACAACAGCAAAAACGTCAGGTTGACCAACGGTGACAGCTTGCGTGTCGGCGAAATTTACGACCGCTTACGTGGTGTGATTGAAATTCTCGGTGACGCTCCGATTGCAGGTGAATATCAGTGGGAGCAGGGCATGCGGTTGTCTGCATTCCTCAATAATCGTGACGATCACTTGGCCGAAGAAGCAGATCTGGAATTTGCAATCATTGTCAGCCGCACCGGCGAGAACTTTGATGCCAGCCTTCGTCGTTTCACCCCCAGAGACGTATTGGCCCAGCCCGGATCGGAAGCAGACCCCATCCTGAAAGAGCGGGACAGTATTCTGCTGTTCAACCGAAACACAGAGAGAACCAATCTGCTGGAACCGGTGCTGGAGGAGTTACAACAGAACTTGCTCCCTGGCCAACAGGCGCCGGTGGTCAGCGTAACCGGTGCAGTGCGACATCCCGGCAGTTACCCATTGCTGCCGGGGACGTCGGTCAAAGACCTGCTCACCTATGCGGGCGGCCTGACTAACGCCTCTTATCAATCGGAAGCAGAGTTGATCCGCCAGCGTTTAACGGCCACCCGATCGGAAAGCCAGCTGGTGAAGCTGGAATTGAAAAACCCGGCTGATCAAAACCTGGAATTACTGGCGGCCGATCGGATTCATATCAAGCAGATTCCGGACCTGAACCTTCAGCAAACCGTCGTGCTGGAGGGTGAAGTAACCTTCCCCGGCACCTACACGCTCCGCCGGGGCGAAACTCTGTCTCAAGTGATTGAGCGGGCGGGCGGCTTGAGTGAGTTCGCCTACGCAAAGGGCGCCGTGTTTACCCGCGAAAGTCTGCGTGAGCAGGAACAACGCCGGCTCGACGAAGCACAACGCAGATTACGCCGGGATCTTGCCATCAGTGGCCCGCAATCTCCCGGAGAAGTCGACACCGTGGAAGGCGACGATGAAACCGTGGTGCGTGTGCTGGATGAGGTAGCGAACGCCCAGGCCGTTGGCCGGCTGGTAATTGACTTGCCGGCTCTGCTAAAGGGAGACAACAGCCGCGACGTGCGGTTACAGGATGGCGACACTCTGGTGATTCCCGAGATCTCCCAGTCCGTCAGCGTGATGGGGGAAGTGCAGTTCGCCACCAGCCACCTGCACGATGGCAACCTGAGTGCGCAGGATTACATCAACCGCAGTGGCGGTTTGGCCTATCAGGCGGATGAGCAGAGAATCTATGTGATCAAAGCCGATGGTTCAGTGACCGTGCCCAATCAGAGCCGCTGGTTCGGGTCTTCAAATCCCCTCGAGCCGGGTGACACCATCGTGGTGCCGCTCAATCTGTCACAGCTCAGTAGCCTGGAACTGGCGAAAGACGTCAGCCAGATCATCTACCAGGTCGCCCTTGGCGCCTCCGCGGTGAGGAGCTTCCAGAACTGATGACCACCACCGAATCAATCTACCCAGACGACGAGATCGATTTAAGAGCCATATTTGCCGATTTGTGGCGAGGCAAGTGGCTGATCATTGGCTTGACCGTTGTTTGCGCGGTGGCCGGCGTGGTTTACGCCAAGCTGCAACCAGACATTTATCAGGCGCAGGCCACACTTGCGCCCAAAGACGGCGGAGAGACGAGAACTGGCGGGGGCGGGCTTCAGGGCTTGGCCAGCCTTGCCGGCGTGAACCTTGGCGGTGGAAGCTCCAACCAGTCCGTGATTGCCCAGGAGGTGCTCAAAAGCCGCGCTTTTCTTGGGGACTTTATCGAGCGCCACAATTACGCCCCGCAACTGGCGGCGGTGGAGCGTTGGAATCCTGGAACCAAGGCGCTGGAATACGACCCAGAGCGTTACAGCGTTGAGACCGAGCAATGGCTGAGCGTGGCGCCATCCAATTGGAACTTGGTTAACCGTACTCGGGGGCTGCTGGGGGTTGCGTCCAACAAAAACACCGGCATGTTGACGGTGTCGTTTCAGCATGAGTCGCCGGAGTTTGCGCAGGAAATAGTTTATAACCTGGTACAAGACATCAACAATCATATGCGAAAGCTGGATGTAGACGAAGCTGAGCGCAGCATTCGCTACCTGGAGAACAAGATTCAGGAAACCAGCATCGCCGGCATGCAACAGGTATTTTTCCAACTCATCGAATCAGAGACTCGCAAGGTGATGTTGGCGCATTCAAGCCCCGAGTACGTGTTCAAAACTATCGATCCCGCTGTCACCCCTGAAGTGCCGAGTGAGCCCAAGCGCCGTCTGATTGCCATGGTAGCCACCATGGCGGGTGCGTTGCTGGGCGTGCTGATCGTGTTGATCCGCTCTTTCTTTTTCAGTGCCAAACCGCCAACCATCAACAAAGCCTGAGCAAAGCACCACAATGAAACTCTTAGTAACCGGCGGTGCCGGCTTCATAGGCTCCGCCGTCATCCGCCACATCATCACCAACACTCACGATGAGGTGGTCAACCTCGACAAACTCACCTACGCCGGCAACCTCGAAAGCCTGGCTAAGGTCAGCGACAGCCAACGCTACACCTTCGAACAAGTAGACATCTGCAACCGCGCCGAAGTAGACCGCGTACTGGCCCAACACCAACCAGACGCCATCATGCACCTGGCCGCCGAAAGCCACGTAGACCGTTCAATCGACGGCCCTGCCGAGTTCATTGAAACCAACATCGTCGGCACCTACACCCTGCTGGAAGCCACCCGCCAATACTGGCAGGCTCTGGAAGGCGATAAAAAAGCCAACTTCCGCTTCCACCACATCAGCACAGACGAAGTTTACGGCGACCTCCCACATCCGGATGAAGCGGCAAACGCTGAAGAACACCTGTTTACCGAACAAACAGCCTACGCCCCCAGCAGCCCCTATTCAGCCAGCAAAGCCAGCTCCGACCACCTGGTACGCGCCTGGCGCCGCACCTATGGCTTGCCTACACTGATCACTAACTGCAGCAACAATTACGGCCCCTACCACTTCCCGGAAAAGCTCATCCCGCTGATGATCCTCAACGCGTTAGATGGCAAACCGCTACCGGTCTACGGCAAAGGCGACCAGATCCGCGACTGGCTTTACGTAGAAGACCATGCAAGAGCCCTTTACCAGGTCGCCACCCAAGGCAAACCCGGTGAAACCTACAACATCGGTGGCCACAACGAAAAACAGAACATCGAGGTAGTGCAAATCCTGTGCGACATCCTCCAGGAACTGCGCCCACAGGAGGCTCGCTACCGAGACCTGATCACCACCGTAAAAGACCGCCCCGGGCACGACAGGCGCTACGCGATAGACGCCAGCAAAATCCAGAGAGAACTGGGCTGGGTGCCACAGGAAACCTTCGAAACCGGCATCCGCAAAACCGTACAGTGGTACCTAGACAACCTCGACTGGTGCCAACGAGTGCAAGACGGCAGCTATAAGCGCGAGCGCCTGGGGGCAGGCGAATGAATATTCTACTCCTGGGAAAAACCGGCCAAGTAGGTTTCGAGCTGCAAAGATCCCTCTCCCCGCTGGGCAAAATAACCGCCCCGGGCAGGGAAGAGCTGGATTTAACCAGCGAACTAGCCGTAGCTGTTTACCTGGAACACCATCACCCAGACATGATCGTAAACGCCGCCGCCTACACAGCCGTAGACGCCGCCGAACAGCAGCAACCAGAAGCCCAGCGACTCAACGCCGGCTTACCAGCACAACTGGCCCAATACAGCGCAGCGCAGGGCACCTTGCTGGTGCACTACAGCAGCGATTACGTCTACCCCGGCACCGGCGTAACACCCTGGCAGGAAAGCAGCTCCACAGCCCCGCTCAGCGTCTACGGCCAAACCAAGCTCGAAGGCGACCAAGCCATCCAGCAAAGCGCCTGCGAACACCTGATCTTCCGCACCAGCTGGGTCTTCAGTGCCAGGGGCAATAACTTCATGAAAACCATGCTGCGCCTGGCCGAGAGTAAAACCGAACTCAACATCGTGGCAGACCAGATCGGCGCGCCAACATCCGCACGCCTCATCGCCCAAATCACCATCCTGGCGGTCCACAGCAATATCCCAAGCGGCCTCTACCATCTGGCCCCGGCAGGCGAAACCAGCTGGCAAGGCTTTGCCAAAGAAATCTTCCACCAGGCAGGCAAAACCACAACAGCCAACTCCATTCCAACCAGTGACTATCCCACGCCAGCCACACGGCCGCTGAATTCAAGAATGGACACCACCAAACTCGAAACCGCCCTGGACATCCAGCTCCCGGATTGGCAAAGCCAACTGGCGCTGACATTGAACGAGTATCTGGAGAAGTAAATGAAAGGGATTATCCTGGCCGGCGGCTCCGGCACCCGCTTATACCCCATCACCCGAGGCATCTCCAAACAGCTCCTCCCGGTGTACGACAAACCCATGATCTACTACCCGCTCTCCGTACTCATGCTGGCGGGCATCCGGGACATCCTCGTAATCACCACCCCGGAAGACCAACAAGGCTTCCAGCGCCTGCTGGGTGACGGCAGCCAATGGGGCATCAACCTCAGCTACGCCCAACAACCCAGCCCAGACGGCCTGGCCCAGGCTTTCCTCATCGGTGCAGAATTCATTGGCAGCGATAGTGTGTGCCTGGTCCTGGGCGACAACATCTACTACGGCCAAGGCCTGAGCAAGATGCTCCAAACCGCCGCCAAACGCGACAGAGGCGCCACCGTGTTCGGCTACCAGGTAACCGACCCGGAACGCTTCGGTGTAGTAGAGTTTGATGAAAACCATCGCGCCGTCTCCATCGAAGAAAAACCCGCCACGCCAAAATCCGACTACGCGGTAACCGGCCTTTATTTCTACGACAACGACGTCGTTGAAATCGCCAAGCAGGTAAAACCCTCAGAGCGAGGCGAGCTGGAAATCACCAGTGTTAACCAGGCCTACCTGGAACGGGGCGACCTGAACGTAGAACTGCTGGGCCGGGGCTTTGCCTGGCTGGACACGGGCACCTTTGATTCTCTGCACGAAGCCAGCGGCTTTATCGAAACCCTGGAAAAACGCCAGGGCCTGAAAATTGCTTGCCTGGAAGAAATCGCCTTTCGCATGGGCTTCATTGGCGAGGAACAGCTGCTGGCCGAAGCGGAAAACCTGAAGAAGAACAGCTACGGCGCCTACCTGAAAAAACTCGTTACCAAAGCCCGATAAACAAAAGCAGACGCCATGAAAATCACTGAAACCAGAATCCCGGACGTAAAACTCATCGAGCCCAAAGTATTCGGCGACGAGCGCGGCTTCTTCATGGAAACCTGGAACGAAAAAGCTTTTCGTGAAGCCGGAATCGACGCCACCTTCGTACAGGACAACCACAGCCGCTCCGTCAAAAATACCCTGCGTGGCTTGCATTATCAGATCAAGCAACCTCAGGGCAAACTGGTGCGGGTAACCCGTGGTGAAGTGTTCGACGTGGCTGTAGACCTGCGCACCAATTCACCCACCTTTGGCCAGTGGGTAGGGGAGTATCTCTCGGAAGACAACAACCGAATGTTGTGGGTGCCACCCGGATTTGCTCATGGTTTTCTGGTAACCAGTGATACGGCGGATTTTCAGTACAAATGCACAGATACCTACGCGCCTGAGCACGAGCGCTCCATTCATTGGGCAGACGAAGAGCTCGCGATAGACTGGCCGCTGGATTACAGCGCCGAACCACTCGTATCCGAAAAAGACAAGCAAGCCGTTTCCTTCGCCCAAGCAGAAAAGTACGGCCAGGAAGGTGAAAGCCTATGAGCCTGATAAAATGGATCGACTTCCAAAGCCTGGGCGACGAACGTGGCAGTCTGGTCGCCGTTGAAATCGGCATGGAAAAAGCCGTCCCGTTCGACATTAAGCGCGTGTATTACATCTATCACACCGAGCAAGGTGTAAGCCGTGGATACCACGCTCATAAAAATCTGAAGCAGGTTGCAATCTGTGTGGCGGGCAAGTGCCGCATGGTGCTGGATGACGGCTCAAACCGGGAAGAAGTGTGGCTGGATTGCCCAACCAAGGGTTTGGTGATTGAAGATCTGGTCTGGAGGGAAATGCACGATTTCAATGAAGACTGTGTTTTGCTCGTGCTCGCCAGTGAGCATTATGACGAGTCCGACTATATTCGGGATTACGACGATTTCCTGAAGCAGGTGAGCGAGTGAGCTTCATCCATCCGCTTGCTGACGTTGCCGAATGCACCATAGGCGAGGGCACAAAGGTCTGGCAATTTGTGGTCATTCTCACAGGTGCAAAAATCGGCCAGGACTGCAACATTTGCGCCCAGACACTAATTGAAGGTGATGTGGTTATTGGCGATAGAGTCACCGTGAAATCTGGCGTTCAGCTTTGGGACGGGACCCGCGTGGAGGACGATGTTTTCATTGGTCCAAATGCGACGTTTACAAACGATCCCTACCCCCGTTCAAAACAATATCTGGAGGAATTCTCTGGGATACGGATCTGTAAAAACGCTAGCATCGGCGCAAACGCAACCATCCTTCCCGGTATCACCATCGGCAAAGAAGCAATGGTAGGAGCCGGAGCGGTTGTCACCGAAGATGTCCCTCCCAAGGCTGTTGTTGTTGGTAATCCGGCCCGCATTATCAGGTACGTTGAATAATGGTTCCCTTCTTAGACTTAAAGGCAATTAACGCCAAATACCGCGAAGAACTCGTAGCCGCCGCCACCCGAGTAATTGACTCCGGCTGGTACATCCAAGGCATCGAAGTAAAAGCCTTTGAGCAAGAGTTCGCCGACTATTGTGGCAGCAAACACTGCATTGGCGTAGCCAACGGCCTGGATGCGCTCACTCTCACTCTCAGAGCCTGGAAAGAAATGGGCAAGCTGAAGGAGGGAGACGAAGTCATCGTGCCAGCCAATACCTACATCGCCAGCATACTGGCCATCACCGAAAACCGGTTGAAACCGGTACTGGTTGAACCGGACGAGGCCACTTTCAACCTGTGCCCTGAAAAAACCGCAGCAGCCATCACCCCAAACACCAAAGCCATCGTGGCCGTTCACCTCTACGGCCAGATCTCTCCGATGCCAGAGCTGATGAAACTGGCTGATAAACACGGTCTGTTGGTGCTGGAAGACGCCGCCCAGGCACATGGGGCCTGCATAGACGGCCGCAAAGCCGGCAGCTGGGGCCACGCCGCCGGGTTCAGCTTCTACCCGGGCAAAAACCTCGGCGCACTGGGCGATGCGGGTGCCGTAACGACCGATGATGAAGACCTGGCCAGAACCATCCGGGCGCTGGGCAATTACGGCAGCCACAAGAAATACGAAAACCTTTATCAGGGCGTCAACAGCAGGTTGGATGAGATGCAGGCCGCTATGCTCAGAATCAAACTGCGCCACTTGGATGAAGAAATCCAGAGCCGTCGGAAAGTGGCTGAGTATTACCTTGCACGCATCGATAACCCTAGCATCCAGTTGCCCTCTGTGGGCAAACGTAAAAGCCATGTTTGGCACCTGTTTGTTGTGCGATGCGAGCAGCGCGATGCCTTACAGAAGCATCTGGCAGAGCAGGGTGTGCAGACGTTGATTCATTATCCCATCGCTCCCCACCAACAATCGGCTTACAGCGAGTGGAGAAGCTTGCGATTTCCGCTAACTGAAAAAATTCACGAACAAGTACTCAGCTTACCAACGGGTCCTCTGATTGACGGTGATTCACTTAAATACATTGTGGGTCTCATCGAGGATATTGCGCGGTGAGTAACAAGATCGGCTATAGACCAGATATCGATGTATTGAGAGCCTTCGCTGTTCTTCCTGTTGTTCTTTTTCATTTGGACAGCGACCTGATTCCAGGCGGTTTTCTGGGAGTCGATGTATTCTTTGTTATCTCGGGCTATCTCATCACACGATTGCTTCAGGGTGAGCTGCAGCAGGGCGGAATAGATTTACTCGGGTTTTGGCGTAGGCGGATTTTACGAATTCTGCCCGCGTTAATGACGATGGTTGTTGTTACTTTCCTGATTGGGCAAATTCTGCTTTTCGCTCCCGAACGGAACGACTTGGCTACTAATTCATGGGCTGCATTGTTATCGGTTTCTAATATTTCACACTGGCTCAGTTATGGTGGATACTGGGGTGCAGAGGCTAATGACTCTCCTCTACTGCACACATGGTCGCTCGGGGTGGAAGAGCAGTTTTATCTTTTCTATCCGCTGTTTCTGCTCATGGTTTTTCGGTTATTCGGGAACATTCCTGTTTTGCTTATATTGGGAGTCTTGTTGATTAGCCTTGGCGGATTTGCATACGGTCTTTTGAACTATCCATCAGCGACATTCTATCTACTACCTACCCGTGCATGGGAGTTGGCGGCCGGGGCAACTGCAGCTCTTGTTTCGCCTGCTGCGTTAAGAACAAAAGCGGCCAATGCGTTGTCTTTCTTAGGTCTGGTTTTCGTTGCAGCCGCCTACATATTTGCAATGCCGGATTCTCTTAGTCTTTGGAACGTTGTCGCAGTAGCTGGCGCTTCACTTATTGTTTATTCCAGTACCCAGAATTTGTTCTCAAAGCTTCGCCTCACCAACCAAGCTTTACTTTGGATAGGATTGATCTCCTATTCGTTGTATTTATGGCATTATCCCGTTGTTGTTTATGGTAAGGCAATCGAGACGAGGTATAGCTCTGAAATTTCGCCAGTTTTGTTGTTTTTTTTGATTTTTCTTTTTGCTTGGATTTCCTATCGGTTTGTCGAGACCCCATTGCGACGAGCCAAGTCAGCCGCATCAAAAGTTGGCTTTGCCACTTTATTTCTGGCAGGGCTAGCTCTTGGTGCTCAGAACTTTGACTACCAAGAGAATCTGGCCAACTTTAAGCCAACGCAGTGGGCGGGTAATCTGTACCGTGTAAATCCGAGAGGTGCCTCGTCTGAAGGTGTTGACGAGCGTATGAAAGGCATAGAAGTACTGCAAAAAACACCGGCGGCCGAAGATACATATGCTGGAGCCTATTTGGAGAAGGGAATTGTTCTTGAGTATAGCGGCTCGGATAAAATCGAGGTTTTTGTTCTGGGTGATTCACATGGATTGCAGTGGGCTCCAGTAATAGACGAAATAATGCACGAGATAGGTAAAACAGTATCATTTATGACCGCTGACGGTACTCCAGCTTTTTTCAATATTCCCGTGCAGCCAGATGCTCAGAGGGGGCTCCTGTTTACCTCTGAACAGTTGACAGATTTTAAGCAAGCCCGGCTTCGTGTGATCAGAGAACGAAAGCCAGAGCTGGTAATTATTTCAGCCGCTTGGCGAGAATCTCATATCAAGGAGAGTGAGGACGTAATATCTGAAATTTTGAAAAGTGGTGCTCAGATCCTGTTCATTGGTGCTCCACCAAGACTCGAAATCGGTGATCGAAATGCTCCGCAATATTTGTCCTACCTCGGTGTGCAAAATGATGAGCGTGGGGATGTGTGGCTTGATCTTGTGGATTCTGAACATTATCAAGAAGCTAAAATCACAGTTAAAAGCATTGTAGATCGATGCGAATCGAATTGTCGTTTGGTTGAACCGGGTCCAATTTATATCCGTTCCTCTAAAGATGAGGGTGGTTGGTTGTTGAAAGTTATTGATAACGAAGAAGTGTTGTATATCGACGACGATCATCTCAGTGTGGCAGGGGCGAGACTGTCAAAAGAGCTCATTCAAAAGGGCGTATTGGCCGCTTTTGCGGAGCATGACGTAAAGATGGCCAATTTAAATGAGGTAAACAATGCCTCAGAAAGCCCGGAATGAGTAGTTCTGCTCCTTCAAACTCCCGCGGCCTGATCCGCTCCATGCTGGTAATCGGCTCAGCTCAGGTGGTCAATATCCTCATTTCCATCATCCGAATGAAGGTGGTGGCGGTGTTTTTGGGGCCGGCGGGTGTTGGTCTGCTCGGCATCTACAACAACCTGCAGCAGATGGTGGGTAATGCGGCTGGCCTGGGGATTGGCTCCAGTGGCGTTCGCCAGATCGCGGGTGCTAAAGGCGATGCGCAGACGCTGAACCGGGTCAGCCGTGTTCTTCTGGCCGCCCATCTGGTGCAAGGCACGTTCGCCATGATTGCGGTCTGGGTGTTTCGTCAGCCCCTGGCTATATGGTTGACGGATGATCCCACGCTGTCCACTGAGATCGGTTTGGTGGGCATTGCCGTCCTGTTAATGCTGCTGGCGACGGCCTACACCACGCTGCTCCAGGGCCTGCGCAGAATTGGTGACCTGGGCCGGGTAACGGTTATCGGTGCGTTAGTGTCAACGCTGTTCGGTTTGCTGGCGATCTGGTGGCTTGGCAGGTCAGGGCTTATCTGGTTCCTTGTGGTGCAGCCTTTGGCAAACCTGCTGGCGGCCTTGTTCTATGTCCGCAAGCTGCCACAGCGGGCTGACCGCCCACCGATGGGACTGAAGAAAATCTGGGAAACCTGGAAGCCGATGGCACGCCTTGGCGCCGCCTTCATGGCGGGAGGTCTCGCGACAACTGCCACCTTGTTACTGGTGCGGGCTATCGTTACTCGCGAACTGGGTCTGGATGCCGCCGGCCACTTTGCCGCCGCCTGGGGCATTACCATGATTTACGTCGGCTTCCTGCTCGGTGCCATGGGCGCTGATTATTATCCGCGACTGACCGAAGTGATTCACGATCGTCAGGCCGCCAACGGACTCATGAACGATCAGGCCCAGCTGGGTCTCGCCATTGGTGGCCCCGTGCTGTTGCTGATGATTGGTTGGGCGCCCTGGCTGATCACCCTTTTGTATGCCAGTGACTTCGGGCCGGCGGCGACGCTGCTTCAGTGGCAGACCGTGGGTAACGCGTTCAAGGTGGCCAGTTGGGCCATGAGTTTTGCGATTGTAGCCGGTGCACATGCCCGGATCTACTTCTTTATGGAACTCAGCTTTAACGCGGTCTTTCTGGTGCTGATCTGGTTCCTGTTACCCATCGTTGGTCTTGAAATGACCGGGGTGGCGTTTCTGCTCGGTTACATGGCTTATTTTCTTACGGTCTACTTGCTGGTAAGGCATCTGCGAGGCTTTCGCTGGCAATCGCTCTCGCTGAAACTGTTTGGCTTGCACGTGTTGCTCTCTGCGGGCCTGCTGGCAATATCCCTAACCGTTCCAGTTACCGGATTTATCGTTTCGCCATTAATCGCTGTTGTGACTGGCGTGGTCGGTTTACGTATTGTATTGCAGAAAACCGGCCCTCAAGGGCGTTTGGCAAGTAAAGGTTATGAATTATACGCCAGGCTCGGCTGGCCTATCAGGAGTGCAGGATGACGCAGGAAAAGTCACAGGAACGGCCGTTAGTGACGTTTGCGCTGTTTGCCTATAACCAGGAACAGTATATTCGGGAGGCAATTGAGGGAGCGTTGGCGCAGACTTATGAGCCGTTGGAGATTATTCTTTCTGATGATTGTTCGACGGATCGAACGTTTGAGATTATGAAGGAGATGGCGGCGCATTATGATGGGCCGCATGAGTTGAGAGTACGACGAAATGAGCGAAACTATGGCTTGATTGATCACGTCAATGTCGTCATTACTGAAGCATCAGCCGACATAGTCGTGCTAGCTGCTGGCGATGATATTTCTCGCCCAGAAAGAACAACATTAATTGCTAAAAAATTTGGAGAGCAGCCATTTTGTCAACTTGTCCATTCGTCAGTTTTGGAAATTGATCAATCTGGACGCACTTTAGGAGTAAGATTTCCTCCTGTTAGCGAAAAATTAGATGACCTTCAGAAAGCTTCAATATCCACAGGTATTTATATTGGGGCAACTGGGGCAATAAGAAAGTCTCTTAACGCTTTTTTTGGAAAAATAAATGAAAAGGACACATATGAAGATTTAATTTTTGGATTTAGGGCGGCTTTGCTAAATGGAATTTTTTACATTGAAAAACCGCTTGTGACCTACAGAAAAAATATAGGAATATCTTCTGGGTCTAATAGAAAATTTGGCTCAAGAAAGGAAAAACGAGTTGCGGCTCACAGTCATCGGATTGCAACATTGCGTCAGCGTAGATCTGATGTCGTCAAAACTAAGAATCTGAATCTTAAAAAAGTTATACGCGTTATTGATTCTGAAATAAAAATAGCGGAATGTCGAAAGATTTACCATGAAAACTTTTGGTATTTTATAATATGTTTTTTTGAAAAAGGTTTTTTTTCTCAAATAAAAGCACTTTCCTCAGAAACAAAATACCTCTTAGGATTAATAAAATAAAATGCGTATATCGATAGCTCTTGCAACTTATAACGGTGCGAGAAATATAAAAGAACAACTTGAAAGTTATGCTGCGCAAAGCGTCATTCCTGATGAGTTAATTATCTGTGACGATGCATCTACAGATGAAACTGTTGAGATAATCTCAGATTTCAGAGGTATGGCTCCTTTTGAGATAATATTAATAAATAATGAAAATAATCTCGGTCATGTCCAAAATTTTGCAAAGGCAATATCTCTGTGCACCGGAGATATAATTTTTCTTTCTGACCAAGATGACAAATGGTTCCCCAGCAAGATCGAAAGCATCGTACGAGTATTCCATCAAAATCCAAAGTGCTGGATCGTGATTCATGATGGAGAGCTAACAGATGGGCAGCTTGGCCCGTCAGGTCAAACGAAGATGACACAGATTCAAAGAGGATATGGCACCGCGGAAAACATCTCCACAGGTGCACTAAGTGCAGTACGGCGAGATCTGTTGAAGTATGTGCTCCCGATTCCTTCAGGTATCTCGGCACACGATACTTGGCTCCATAAAGTTGCATCAATACTTCCGGCTAGACGGATAGTCTTAAAGCAGACGTTGCAGTACATTCGGAGGCACGACAAGAATACTTCGAGCTGGGTTGTCAATAGCGGTAAGAAGCTAACTCGCTTGGACGTTATTCGGGATCAAGCGAATACAGCACCTGCCTATGATTACACAGATCGCCTGGCAATAAATACTGGTCTTAAAAATGCTGTTGTCAAGATTGACAAAGATCTGAAGTGCCGATCCGACCTCTGCGCGACTCAGCGTGCAAAGATGCTGTTAGCACGTGAACGCAGAGCCATCCACTCGCGCCAGAATTTAGTTGGTTTTAACTGGCTTAAACGCAAGTTATATGCTAGCTATATGCTTTTGACCGGTCAATATTTACACTTTAACGGAATTCAGAGTTTCATTCGTGATGTTATCCGGTGATATGGTTGCAAACAGGATTTACAAACTATCTTTTGTGATTCCCAACTATAATGGCGCAGATTTTCTGCCTGCATACGTTCTGTGTTTGGTCAGATTACATCAGACTGCGAGGTTGTACTTGTCGATGACGGCTCGACCGATAACAGCGTCGACCAGGTTCGGCGAAACTTTTCTGATGCACTGCACAGTGGCCAGCTCATGTTGATCTGCACAGAAAATGCGGGCCCGGGGGCGGCGCGCAATACGTGGATTCAGGCAGCACGCGGCACCTACATCGCATTTCTCGATAGCGATGATTTTATCCTTCCGGGCTGTATTGCGCGCATCCTCGCTATTCTGTCAGATAGCGCCCCTGATATCGTGCAGTTCAATGTGCTGCGGGTTCTAGAAGATAATCTGAGCGGACAACATCTGATTGCCTGCCACAGGCCCCCAGATGGTCTTGACAAGATGGATGCGATCAGCAGCGAGATCTTCGGGGTGGGGAAGTGGTTTCCTCCTTCTCGTATCTTTACACGCAAGATTATCCTCGCAAACCCGTTCCCAGCGGAGCGGGCTTTTTACGAAGGCTTGCAGCTTCTGCCATTTATTTTCTTTCAGGATGTCACCATTTTCCTGGTCGTTGATCCGCTCATCGCATATCGCGATAACCCTCACGGCACGATCCGTAATCACAAACTAGAACACGCAAATACCATGCTATCCCTTTTTGCACGGTTTGGTGTGCTGCCGCCCTCGGTGCCGTGCGATTTGACGCGGGTGCAGCTCGCGCGCAGTATTGTGTTTGTGGCATTGGTATTGAGGTTGCGCAAGATTGATTTGTGCGACCTACGCAATCGGATCCTTTGGTAGTCTGGGGTTTAGCTTGTCTCGAAATCAGTTACTATTTTTGGAAATTTTAGCGATCAAAGTTTTCTGACAATAAGTAATGGATTTAATGAAAAAAGTTTAAAAATCAAAATAGATAACGAATCACTTAGAATGATAGACTGTAAAAATCTTTTGCTTATAACAAATTCATTACAAAAATCTCCTTCAGGCGGCCGAGAGCTTTTATGCAAATTGAATCATGATGCCTTGCGTTCTGTTTTTGGCGACCAATTTTTTCTTAATGAGCTACCGTCCAATTCGATCTCTGGGATCGTGGCGTACTTTAATTCGTTTCGTGGTTACATTGATGGCTTGACCAAAGATACAATAGGTGTAGCATTGCAAGTCGTTCACGATAATAATATTAAAAAAGTATTTGTGGATGGCTCTAACCTTGGGGGCTTCGTCAAAGCGGTAAAGGAAAGGTTTCCTAATGTTGAGATCACGACCTTTTTTCATAATGTGGAGGTGAGATTTTTCCTGGGTTCTGTGAGGCAAACTAAGTCTCCGAAAGCGCTTGCAGTTTTGCTTGCGAACTATCTCGCAGAAAGAAAGGCTGTACATTACAGCGACAAGATTGTCTGCCTAAATAAACGCGATAGCTCTCTGCTCAAAAAGCTTTATGGTAGGGGAGCGACGCACATCTCGCCAATGGCGCTACAAGATAAGTTGCCATCAGGTCATTCGGTTGTCTGCGTCCCGCCAAAAGAAAAGTATGCCTTGTTTGTTGGTGGTACTTTCTATGCCAATCGCCAGGGCATCGAGTGGTTTGTAGCGAATGTGGCAGCAAAGGCAGCAATCAAAACCTATGTCGTCGGTAAAGGCTTCGAAGCATTAAAAGCTAGACTTGAGCGAAATGGCAATGTTGAAGTCGTAGGTAGCGTTGACAGCTTGGTACCTTGGTACCTCGGCGCACATGTTATAATTGCTCCGATATTCGACGGCTCGGGTATGAAGACGAAGGTCGCCGAGGCTTTGATGTTCGGTAGGCGAGTCATAGGTACGGCGGAGGCGTTTGTCGGCTATGAGGCGCACATTGCAGATGTCGGTTTAGTCTGTCGCACTGTAGATGATTTTATTGCTGCAATTAGAGATGAGTCTCAGCTAAGTTGCATGAAAGATTCATCCGCACTACGGGATATTTACGAAAATAACTACTCCTACGAGGCAGCACGTCATCGGTTGAGCCAGATTATTGAAGCTCCATACCCACCGACACAGGGGGGCGGCGTATGAGGTTATGCGTTTTGACCGGCCGATATGCGCTGTCCGGCGTTCCATTGGCTCAAATGAGATTTTCGCGAGCGCTTGCTTCAAGAGGGCACGACGTAGACTTCTTAATCGGCATGATCAATTCCGGAAATAAGGCTCCAGTTTCGCAAGGGTTCAAGACGATTGTTCTCGGTAAGCCGCGCGTTGCTTTTATGCTCTTCCCGCTGATTCGTTATTTCAAAGAGAGAAAGCCTGATGTCGTGTTTACGGCAGGCGACCACCTGAACGCCATAGTGTTGCTGGCGGGGATTTTAAGTGGAACGAAGGCAAAGATCAGTTGTTCGTCACGAGTTACACCTTTTGATACCTACTCAAACAAGCTATTCAGCAAGGGATGGCTACTCAAGTGTGTTATGCGAGTTGTTATGAGGCGTGCAAACGCTTTGACATGCGTTTCTAAGGACATGGTCGAACAATACAGGCAAGTTTTTCCTAGCACGTCCCATTGCTGTGTTTACAACATTGTGGATGATGAAGAGTCCCGGGATCGCATGATGGAAGTCGTATTAGAGCCTTGGTATTTTGGTGGAGCAGGCTCGATTGTTGTTGCTGCTGGTGCCTTGGAGCAATGGAAGGGCTTTACCGACCTCATCTACGCAATATCACTTATTCCTCTTGCGGTACGACCTCGATTGTTGCTTCTTGGAGACGGGTCTCTTAAGCAAGAGCTTTTAGGCTTGGTAGAAGAGTTGGGCTTGCAAGAGTTCGTTAAGTTGATCGGCTATGTCGCTAATCCGCTTAAGTATTTCAAGAATGCAGATGTTTTTGTTCTTTCTTCTTATGTTGAGGGACTCCCAAACGTGCTTGTGGAGGCCATGATGTGTGGGTGCACACCGGTTTCCACGGACTGCCCCACTGGCCCGAGGGAGGTCCTTGGGGATGGGAAGATTGGCTACTTGGTTCCAGTCGGCGATGCCAGCGCGATGGCTGTTGCCATTTCAAAGGCTATTGCGGCGCCCAGCTCGACAAAGGATTTGGATGAGGCTGTTGGCCCATTTTCAGAATCGAATGTCTTGCGTGAGCATTTCAAGATTCTGGGAATTTTCGGTGAAAACTAATATTGAGTGTCTTTCATGATCGGAGTAAACAAGGCTCGCATTTATTACGGCGGTTTTGCATTCAGGGGGGGCGGTGCATATATGCATGCCAAGCTTATGCGTGCAGAGCTTCAACGTTCTGGTTGGCACGTAGATTTGATTACTCTGGAGTCCCTACCATTAGTCCTTCGTTTTTTGCCACATTGCGTTGGGTGGCTGATCAATTTTTTTAGCCCACCGATGGGTTACTATTATAAAGGTCGATTGACCCGACTTTTTTATAGACTGCTCTTTAATCGTGACGCCAATATTAGAATCTTTGAAGACATTTATTTGGCGTGGGACTCGAGAATCCCGTCCGTAACTTTACTGCACGCTGTTTGGAGCGATAATTTACAGTCCATTGATATCAGTAATGATAGGGTGAACCTTTTGATAAAGGCGGAAGAAAAGTTAATAGACTTCATCACTCATCCGATAATTACTGTATCAGATTCTTACAAGGATTTCTTGGAAAAGAGCCATGTTGGCTCGTCTCGTATACCTCGCATCTCTGTGATTCCTTTGGGCCTGGATATTGCGGAATTTGAGAAAGGTGATGAATTGCTCAAACCTGCAAAGTCCCTCGTCTTTTGCGGAAGTCTCGAAGCACGTAAGAATCTCAGTTTTTTGTTGACGGTGTTCAAAACTCTTCATGATTCAGACGGGCGCTACAGTTTGACCATCATAGGAGATGGCCCCGACCGGCCAGACTTGGAGCGTTATGCTGTGCAGCACGATTTACCCGTATCTTTCTGCGGTCGCCTCGGCAGGAGGGATGTCATCCGGGAACTAAGGCGGCACACCCTGTACGTTCATCCTTCAGTCAAGGAGTCTTTTTCCTTTGCCCTGTTGGAAGCGAAGCTGACTGGGTTAAAAACCGTAGCTTATAGCGGACTCGAGGTCCCTGTAGAATTTATAGATGTGCCGGTTGCTTCATTCGATGAGGCGGAGTGGTTTCGTGCGATCAGCTGCGCTGAGGTTACTGCGACTCAAGAGGTTGATTTCCATGCATATTCGTCACGCATGATGGTGCAGAAGACTTTGAGATTGGCTTTTGGCGCTACAGAGGTTACGTTATGACAGTCAGAATACTTTCGGTTTTCGGGACGCGCCCCGAGGCCATCAAAATGGCGCCGGTTGTTCGAGAGCTAGCCGAGCATCCCGGCGTCTTTGATAGTCGAGTTTGTGTCACTGCTCAGCATCGGCAAATGCTCGACTAGGCGCTGGATCTGTTCGGAATTACTCCGCATTTCGATCTGGACTTGATGCAAAAAGGCCAGTCACTCTCTGAGCTTACAGCTCGGATTCTTCGCGGGCTCAAGCCCGTTTTAGACGAATTCCGTTCTGAATGTGTTCTTGTGCACGGAGATACTACAACCTCATTCGCTGCTGCCCTTGGGGCCTTTTATGAAGGGATCCCGGAGGGTCATGTAGAAGCAGAATTGAGGACTCGGAATGTCCTTGCGCCGTGGCCCGAGAAGGCGAACAGGCGCCTGACTTCAGTATTGACAAAGTTTCACTTTGCTCCGACGGATCAAGCTAATCGCAACCTGCTAGCTGAAGGAGTAAATGATTCATGTATTATCGTTACAGGTAATACAGTTATTGATGCATTATTATCGGTTGTGGCAAGGCTAGAACGAGACCCCATGCTCGCGAGTGCCATGGCGGCCCGATTTCCTTTCCTAGTGTTCCGTCTGGTTAATTCCTAAGCGAAAATGTGCTACAATTCGAGCTATTGTTCACGAGCTCGGAGACTCTGTTTTGGCCCGGAAACCAGCACCCTTTAATCTTACGGTAAACGATCAACTGGAGCTGGAAAGCTGGCTGCGAACAAGCACGCTGAGTCAGAATCTTGTTCTGCGAGCACGAATCGTTTTGGCCCTGAATGCCGGTGAATCACCCAAAGTCGTTGCGGAGCAACTGGGAACCACGACGGCCACGGTATTTAAGTGGCGTAATCGTTACACCGAACAGGGCCTGAGCGGTCTTCGGGATGCACCAAGACCTGGACAACCCAGAAAGCTGGATCAGAAAAAGGTTAAAGCAATTCTTGATGACACGGTCAAAAAGGTGCCCAAGGAATCTACCCACTGGAGCATCCGGTTGATGGCCGAATATGCCGGTGTCAGTCGCTGGCAAGTGCATCAGATCTGGAAAGCCGCTGACCTGAAACCGCACCGGCTGAAAACCTTCAAAATAAGCAATGATCCGGACTTTGCTGAGAAGGTTTTCGATGTCGTTGGCCTGTACCTGAATCCGCCGGATAACGCGCTGGTGCTGTCGGTTGACGAAAAAACGCAGATCCAGGCACTGGATCGCACTCAACCAAAGCTGCAACTGAAACCCGGCCAGATCGAGCGCCGTACCCACGATTACAAGAGGCACGGGACGACCAGCTTATACGCGGCCCTGAATATCCTGAACGGCGAAGTGATTGGGCGCATTACACAACGCCACCGCGCCAAAGAGTTTCTCGATTTTCTGCGACAAATTGATCGAGAAACACCGAAAGAGCAGGACCTTCATCTGATTCTGGACAACAGCTCGACTCACAAAACACCAGAAGTGAAGGCCTGGCTGGAAAAGCATCCCCGGTTCAAGCTTCACTTCACACCAACCAGCGCCTCTTGGCTGAATGCCGTGGAGGGCTGGTTTGGTCAACTGGAACGCCGCGCTTTGTACCGTGGCATTTTTACCAGTGTCGGCGAACTTAAGAAGGCGATTCGTCGCTTTATCCAAACTCATAATGAGAAACTGGCAAAGCCGTTCCGCTGGCACAAGAGTGCAGAATCGATTATGACTTCAGTGGCGCGAGCAAAGCTGAGTGTTATTGACAATAAATAAACGGATTACCCGGACGGGACACTAGATAGTGAAAAGCGGTTGATACTAGTGACTGGGCACCGCCGCGAAAGCTTCGGCGAAGGTTTCGACTCCCTTTGCAGATCGTTGCGGCACATTGCTCGTGAATATCAGGATCTACAGATCGTATTCCCGGTTCACTTCAATCCGAATGTTAGGGAGCCGGTACAGCGTATCCTGTCTGGGGTTGAACGGGGCTTCTTGATTGAGCCTGAAGAGTACTTGCCGCTTGTCTATTTGATGACCAGTTGTAACCTTATCATCACCGACTCCGGCGGCATACAGGAAGAGGCTCCTTCCCTTGGAAAATCTGTTTTAGTGACGCGCGAAACGACAGAAAGACCGGAGGCAGTGCTCGCAGGAACGGTTACCCTTGTGGGTACGCGCAGCAGTAAACTTATCCAAGAGGTTGGCAAGTTTTTTGCCGATCATGACTCTCAGCGGAGGGGCGTGCAGATTTCGAATCCCTACGGCGACGGATTTGCCTCTAAGCGAATTGTAGAAAGCTTTATGTCGGTCTTTGCGTGACTCACTATGAACGCTCACGGGGTAGGCTGCGGATATGGCATTCAGAAGATCCTAACTGTCCGGTAGAAGCCGATATTGGACGGCAGTTCGGGGATTGAGTACAGACTAAAAAACTTAAGCATGATTAACTACCCATCCTTAGGTGGCCTCCTTCGTGAATCATTAGCCATCGTGGGGGCTGTAAAAGGCGGGCGAGCGGCGAACCATGGTGCTTATCAGCCATCTTATTTTCCATAAATGTCGCCTGCATGCGTGTAAAGAGCGACTGAGTGAGGCGCAAAGTAGTGTGCGGCATATGCGGTATTTACCTTGGGCGCCCGGGCGATGACTCGCTGCAAGCAGTGACCGTTCGAATGAGTGACTGTTTGATTCAGCGTGGCCCGGACGACTTCGGTACCTGGGTTGATCGAACTGCTGGCATGACGCTCGGCCATCGGCGGCTTGCTATTCTCGACTTGTCCCCTGCTGGGCACCAGCCGATGCAATCGGCTGGTGAGCGTTTCGTGTTGGCTTTCAATGGTGAGATTTACAACCACCTGCAGCTACGTGATGAACTGGAATCGGACGGGAGTGCGCCTGTCTGGCGAGGGCATTCCGACACTGAAACCTTGCTAGCCTGCATTTCGGTTTGGGGGCTGGTGGCCACGCTTCAGTGCTCGGTGGGTATGTTCGCCATTGCGCTATGGGATAGGCAGGAACGTTGCTTGACGCTGGCGCGGGACCGATTTGGTGAGAAGCCTCTCTATTATGGTTGGGTAGATGGTGCGTTGGTCTTTGGGTCTGAGCTTAAAGCCCTGAGACAGTACCCCGGTTTTCGTGGTGAACTTGATAACGCAGTGCTGAAGCGCTATCTGCGTTTTGGCTGTGTAGGCGGCGAGCAGAGTATTTTTAAAGGGGTGAGTAAGTTACCGCCAGGATCTCTTCTGAGTGTTTCTCTGGCGGACATGAAGGCGGGCAAGCGCCCTAAGCCTGCGGCATTGTGGTCTGCCGTTGATGCAGCTCGCTCTGCTCGCCATAGTGCTCCTGAGTCGCCGGAGCAGGCGTTGAGCAATGTTGAGGAGGCTTTAAATGCCTCCGTTAAGCGCCAAATGGCTGCAGATGTGCCTTTGGGAGCGTTTCTCTCGGGAGGTGTGGACAGTTCCCTTATAGTGGCGCTGATGCAGAGCCAGTCTGCCAGAAAGGTTCAGACGTTCTCAGTGGGGTTTGACGATCCGCGTTATGACGAGTCAGGCCATGCGGCTGCCGTGGCGGCTCACCTCGGAACGGAACACACCACGTTGCGGGCTACTTCCCAAATGGCCTTGGATGTGATTCCGAAGCTGCCCGAGTTGTACGACGAACCGTTCGCAGATTCCTCTCAGATACCCACGCTCCTCATTTCCAGCCTTACACGGCAGCACGTTACGGTTGCGCTTAGTGGCGATGCCGGTGATGAGCTGTTTGGTGGGTATCACCGTTATGTGTGGGTACCCAGGGTATGGGGTAAGTTGAGCCGGATGCCGCGCGGTCTGCGGCAAACGCTGGCGCAGATGTTGAAACTTGTACCGTCATCGGGATATGACCGCTTGATGGCAATAGGTGGCAGTGTATTGCCCTCCCAGTATCAAATTCGCACCTTTGGTGAGAAGCTTTACAAACTGGCAGATGTACTGGCGTGCGGCTCTGATCGTGCGCTTTATGGTGGTCTGGCGTCGATGAATCGGCACCCAGAGCAGTTGTTGGCCCCGGCCTACCATTTCAGCGATTCCCTTGAGGATTTGTATCCTGCATTGGCCGGGTTCGATCAGGTTGAATGGATGATGTTGATGGATACTCTCAACTTCATGGTGGACGATGTGCTGGTGAAGGTGGATCGGGCCAGCATGGCCAGTAGCCTGGAAGTACGAGCGCCATTTCTTGATCCTGACGTTTTCACCGCCGCTTGGCAGTTGCCGTTGGATATGCGGGTGCGTAATGGTGAAGGTAAGTGGGCGTTACGGCAGATTCTGTATCGCCATGTGCCTCGAGAACTGATCGAGCGGCCCAAGATGGGTTTTGCCGTGCCGTTGGATGATTGGTTGCGTGGGCCGTTGAAAGAATGGGCAGAGGATCTTCTTTCATCAGAGAACCTTGATCGACTCCCTCAACTGAGTAAATCGGATATCAAGCAGCTTTGGCACAGTCATCTTGACGGCCGCGGCCATTATGCGCAGCAACTGTGGGCGGTTTTGCAGCTGTTGGCCTGGGTGAAGCGATGGGGGGTTGCTTGAACGATCTCAATTGGGTGATGTCATCCGGTTTTCTGGGCATGCGGTTTTATGATTTGCCCAATTTCTTTATCTGCGTCCTGTTTGTTCTATTGGGCTGCAAAGCGTTTCGAGTAAAGCCTGCTGTGCAATTTGTATTGCTGCTTCATTGTCTGGTGCCGTTTTTCCTAAATGAATTTCTTTTTTCGACCGGTTACTTGGGGGATCAATTTCGTTACTGGCGGCAGTTCAATGCGATTCGTGCAGGGGAACTGTCACTATTGGAGGCTTGGGTAAATGGCGGAAATGTAGAGCAGGCGGCCGCTCTCTTTTCTTTGATGCCTTTGCCGCTGGCGGTGTCGCCCATCAGTCTCGGATTTTTCAATACGCTGCTTTGGACGGCACTTTTTTTCTGGTTACATCAGAAACGGGTGTTTACGCCGGTTTCTCTGTGGTTTTTCTTGCTATACCCCAGTATGGCGTTGTACACCGGCCTTTCGTTGCGCGACACGTTCATTTTTGTGTTTATGAGCATGGCGGTGCAGTATGCCCGGGAAGGACGTTGGTTGCCGTTGCTGGCGGTCTTTGTGCCTCTGTACGTCATCAAGTTTCAGAACTTTTTTATCATTGCCCCTGTTCTTGTGATTTACCTGTTGTTCGGCATTCGCCATTCCGGAGTGTCGCTGGCGCGGGGTATCTTGACGATGATTGTGGGCGTTGTCGCTCTGGTGGTGGTGTCACCGATCGCACTTCCTCTTATTAATGTATTTCGTGCCGCTATGTATGCGGAAGATGGTGGAGACGGGGATCAACTCAAGCTGATTGAGGGCCCAGGTGAGTTCGTGGCCGAAGGCTTAACCAGTGGTATTTATTTCCTGCTAAAGCCCTTCCCATGGGAGACGGCTGGCTTTTTGCAGCTTATTCAAGCTGCTGAGAACCTGGTGGTGTTCGGTTTGCTGGTGTTGATTGTTCGCGCAGCCTGGCGCCGTGTGCCCAAAAAACTGATTTTTTGGCTGTTGTTTATGGCCTTTGCTTTGTCCATCTACGGTCTGGTGGTGTTTAATTACGGTACCGCCGCCCGTTACCGCTACCCATTCATTGTGATTTTTGTCTTGTTCGTGTGCGCCGATTGCCAGGTGCGGTCGTTGTTCAAGCCGTTTGCGCCGGCCCATTGGCGGGTGGGTTACAGGCGTAATCCCAAGCCTTCGGGTGATGGTTCACCGTTATCGTGAGACGTTGATTTGCCCTCTACTGTTGTTCTTACTTCCAATACCTCCTGGTACCTGTATAACTTCCGCCGCAGCACTATCTCAGCCCTGGTTCAACAGGGCTGCAGGGTGGTGTGTATTGCTCCCCAGGATGATTACAGCCACCGCTTGGTCAGCGAATTGGGTGCGGAGCATGTGGCTTTGCCGCTGGATGGCAAAAGCACCGGCCCGCTCCGGGAATTGCGCAGTCTGTTATTTCTTCACCGCACCCTGGGCCGGCTGGCTCCGGATTATGTGTTTAACTTTACGGTAAAGATGAACATCTACGGCGGCTCGGTGTGTGCGCTTCGGGGTATTCCCTTCGCCAATAACATTTCTGGCCTGGGTACGGCGTTTATTCACGATTCCTGGCTGTTTCGGCGGGTGCGGCAGGTTTATGGCCTGGTGAACCGCCGTGCGCGGAAACTGTTTTTCCAGAACGAGGAAGATCTGGCCGTGTTTCGAGGCAAGGCACTGTTGGGGGATACACCCTATACCCTGTTGCCCGGTTCCGGTGTCGATTTGCTGCGGTTTCAGACTTCGGCTATCTCCGAAAGCGGGCCCTTCACCTTCATTATGATTGCCCGTTTGTTGGGGGATAAAGGCGTTCGTGAATATGCCGAAGCCTGCCGGCAACTAAATGCCGAGGGGCTGGACGTACGCTGCCTGCTGGTGGGGCCGTTGGGGGTCAGCAATCGCACGGCCATTTCGGAAGCGGAAGTGCGCCAGTGGCAGGCTGAGGGCATTGTGGAATACCTAGGTGCTACAGACGACGTTCGCCCTTTGATCGAACAGGCCCATGTGCTGGTGTTGCCCTCCTACCGCGAGGGCATGCCGCGCACGGTATTGGAAGCCGCCGCCATGGGCCGCCCTGCCATAGTGACCGACGTGCCTGGCTGCCGCCACGCCATTGAGCCAGGGGTGACTGGCTGGCTGTGTCATGTGCGGAGCGCTGACTCGTTGGCGAACGAGATGCGGCGGGTAATTGCCATGCCGCGAGTTGCAGTGCAGAGGGCTGGAAACTCTGCTCGGCAGCGGATGGAAGGAAAATTCAGTGAGGAGGTGGTGGTAGAAGCTTATTTGAGCTGCCTGTGATTTCCTGGCGGGAACCACCCCATAAGCTGCGAAATAATCCCATTCCGTTGACTTAGCAACGGTGTAGGGCCACTTTGCGTGCAGCCATTTTCTGCACTTTGAATTTACGTTACCCGCAAGCCCGCAAATGAACGCTCCTGATTGCATCTCCCAAATTTCTTGCCCGATCTCCCTACCGCCAATCGTTGTAATAAACTGTAAAATAATACTGTGATTTTCATCACAAACTGCAACTATGAGGTAACATCGCCGCGTACTAAAAGGACCAGCCCTAAAAAAACAGGGAAGTATATGGAAGTTGTAGGTTCTGTCGGCCTTTCCTCGGGTTTCTTCGCGTTTGTATCTTTGCTTCTTCTCCGGCCTTTCGCGATGCGCTTGCGCCTTTTGGACCTCCCGGACCATCGCAAGGAGCATACGGGAGCCGTTCCGCTGATTGGTGGCCTGAGTGCATTTATAGGTTTGTTCGCCGCGTGGATGATTTCCATGCCGCTGGCAGGCGGCTACGGGATTTACCTGCTCGCGTCGCTGCTGTTGGTTGTTTTGGGTACCGTCGACGATGCTTGCGATTTGCCCCCGCAGTTCCGGTTGTGGTCGCAAGTGGCGCTGGGTGCATTGCTGACTTATGGCTCGGGCATATCGCTGGTGCATTTTGGTGATTTGTTCGGTCTGGGCGTGATCGAACTGAGCTGGCTGGGGCCGCTGGTGACCATTGCCGCGGTGATTGGCGCCACCAATGCGTTCAATATGATGGACGGCATTGATGGCCTGGCCGGCACTATGAGTCTGGTCGTGCTGTTTTCTCTGTCACTGCTGTTCCTGTTGGGCCCGGGTAACCTCTCGGAGTTGGTACTGGCCTTTGCTATCGCTATCGCGCTGCTGCCCTACCTCGCCGCGAACCTGAGAATACCGCCGTTTCGTAAGCGCATTTTCATGGGTGACGCGGGCTCTATGTTTATCGGTTTTTCCATCGTCTGGCTGCTGGTCAAGGGCACCCAGCCCGAGGCCCAGGCGTTTCGCCCAGTTACCGCGCTCTGGCTGATTGCGTTGCCGCTGATGGACATTGTGGCGATCATGGTACGCCGTGCCCGCAAGGGGCAATCGGTGATGAAGCCAGACAGGGAGCATCTACACCATATCTTCATGCGGGCTGGGTTTACGGATCGGCAGGCCCTGGTGGCGATTACAGCCGTGGCGTCGCTGTTGGCTCTGATCGGCCTGGCAGGGGAATACTTCCTGGTGCCTGAGTGGGTGATGTTCACGCTGTTTGTGGGCGTTTTCGCGGCATATGACTGGGCTTTGAGTCATGCTTGGAGGTTGCTGGTGCTGTTTCGGAGTCGAGTCAGAACTTAAGCGAGTGTTAAGCCTCCGACGATGCATCGATACTCTGCTGGCCTTGCTGTGTAAAGTCAAATGCTCAACGTGCTCAGAAAATAGAATAGCGTTTTTACGGGTGCGCCGTCCCGGCTGTTGTCAGGTAAGCCCCAGCTCATATGTCGGTTGCGGAATTTTAAAGAGACTGACGATTAACCCTTCTGGTTCAACAAGCACGTTAATCCTCCCAGATAGCGCTTTCACCGATCGCTAAAGCCACGCTCCCGTTTGAAATGGTGTAGCCTTCACAGAGCTCCTGGGCTGAATCAATAAGATCCGATGTTATCTGGTATTGAGGCAACACGATGACAAAGCTTGAGATTTCCATTGTAGTTCATGACTGGTCGCCGGAAGTGCTGTTCGAATGTCTGAGGGCATTGTCACGGAGCATAGATAAAGCGCATGTTGACGGACAGCTCGCTGCGGCAACACTCTGGTTGTCATATAACGGACGGGCCAGCCTCGACTCGAGTCAAGTTGAAAGTGAGATACTCGAGTGCTTTCGGTGGCCTTTTCACTTGCTGCTGAAGCAGCCGAACTTAGGCTATGGCGGCACAAACAATCTAATTATCAACCGTCACATGCTTGCGGAATCTTCGAGTGACTGCGCTGAGCGGCGCATTTTGGTAATGAACCCTGACGTTGCTCCAGAGGTGGATGCTATCTCTCACGCATTGTTGAGGTTGCGCGGCAATGCATATTGGGGTTTTGTGTGCCCTCGAATTTTTGACTGGGCAGGGCGCCAAGAGAGCTCTGGTCACAAGAGATACCCCTCACTGGCTGTCTTGTTATTCAGGCTCTTACGGACGCTGAATCGAATTCCAGCGCTAGTGAACTTGAATGATCGGTATGAATACAGGGACTGCTCCACTGACAGCCTACTGCCCGGAGTAGAGCTGTGTAGCGGGTGTTTTCTTATTGCCCGAGATGCATTGTGGCGAGATGTTAGAGGGTTCGATGAGCAGTATTTTATGTATTTTGAGGATTTCGATCTGGCGCTGCGTGCTCGTAAATTAGGCTGGCTCCATGTGTACGATCCTTCTGTTCGTATTCGGCATGCAGGGGGGGACGCGGGACGGAAAAACAGTTTACACCGCAAGATGTTCATGAGATCAGCATGGAGTTTCTTTCGAAGTCACGGCTGGCGTATCTGGCATATTCCCCTGCAGGATAGACACCTAACGAAAGTGGACGGTTAATGCTCTATCTTGATGATTGAAGAATTGACTATAACGAGATAGGATCCACGTCGCTCGCGAAAGGACCGAGTAGTGAGCTAAATCGACATCGGGAATAGATGAAGTAATGAAGATTCTGACAGTATTTGGAACACGCCCTGAAGCCATAAAAATGGCTCCTCTGGCTATACAGCTTAACGAAGACTCAAGATTCGATGCCCGGCTGTGTGTTACGGCCCAGCACAGACAGATGCTCGATCAAGTGATTGAGTTATTCGGGCTTACTCCCGATTATGACCTGAATATAATGAAACCCGGTCAAGACTTGACTGATGTTACCGCCAGCATTCTTGCTGGGATGAAGGCTGTGTTTTCCGGTTTCAGGCCCGATATGGTTCTCGTTCATGGCGACACGGCAACTACTTTTGCTGCCAGCCTCGCAGCTTATTATCAGCAAATTCCGGTAGGGCACGTAGAAGCTGGGCTGAGAACGGGAAATTTGTATTCGCCTTGGCCTGAGGAAGGAAATCGTAAACTCACGGGTGTTCTGGCAGACAAACACTTTGCTCCGACCGAAACCTCTCGTAAAAACCTACTGAGGGAAGGTGTTGCTGCCGAAAATGTTTTTGTAACGGGCAATACGGTTATCGATGCTCTTTTGGACGTCGTTCAGAAGCTGGAGTCGGACCATGGTCTGGCGCGGGAGCAACAAGAAAAATTCAAATTTTTGAGTGACGACAAAAAACTGATTCTTGTGACTGGGCATCGGCGAGAAAGCTTTGGTGGAGGGTTCGAGCGAATCTGTCAGGCACTCGCCGAAACGTCAAAACGTCATCCTGACATACAAATTATTTATCCGGTCCACCTCAATCCAAATGTGCAAGAGCCTGTCAAGCGATTACTCGGACAGAATCCCAACATACATCTCATTGAGCCACTTGAGTACCTCCCATTTGTGTATTTAATGAACCGAGCTCACATCATCCTCACTGATTCGGGCGGTATACAGGAAGAGGCGCCATCATTGGGCAAGCCTGTGTTGGTCATGCGCGATACAACTGAGCGCCCGGAGGCTGTTGAGGCCGGCACCGTTAAACTTGTAGGTACTGAAGCCGAGGCTATTACCGCCGCAATTGATTCCTTGTTGTGTAGTGAGGACGCATACAAGGCGATGAGTTATGCTCATAATCCATATGGTGATGGAAAGGCTTGCGCGCGAATCCGTGATGCTCTAATCCGCATTTAACTCACTCGTATTACGGTACTCTCAATGAATCCGCATGCCTCGCAACGCGCCTCGCTTTTTCAGTTTTTCAGCTCTGCCAAATATCACAGCCGCCTTGTCAGACAAATGACAAAAAGGGACGTTGTAGGTCGTTATCGCGGCTCTCTAATCGGCATCGGTTGGTCTTTTCTGCATCCATTGCTGATGTTGGCAGTATTTACGTTCGTGTTTTCGGTTGTATTTCAAACCAAGTGGGGGGTGCCTATTGAGGGGCAGGAAGAGGGGAAAGGAGTGTTTGCGGTTGTCCTCTTCGTCGGGCTTATAATGCATAGTTTTCTTTCTGAGGTTTTAACCCGCTCTCCAACCCTAATTTTGAGTAACGTTAACTACGTCAAGAAGGTTATTTTCCCTCTGGAGCTTATGCCCTGGATCGCGGTGCTAAGTGCACTGATTCATGCTTGTATCAGTTTAGCGGTTTGGTGTGTGGCGTACCTGGTTCTCATAGGCATCCCTGGATGGCAGATAATCTACATGCCTCTTGTTATGTTGCCTCTCGTGACTCTTGCGCTTGGCGTGGCTTATCTTCTAGCCTCTCTCGGTGTGTTTCTGCGAGATATCGCTCAAACGATGGGGATTTTGTCTAGCGTTTTGCTTTTTCTCTCGCCGGTATTTTTTCCGATAGAAAGACTCCCGGAGGTCTATCAGAAGCTTTTTTTGGCGAATCCTTTGACGTTTATTATTCAGCAGGCGCGGGATGTTCTGATCTGGCGTACACCACCTGACTTTGAAGGTTTGTTTGTGTATATGTCGGCCGCTACGATTGTCTTTTGTATTGGTTTTGGCTGGTTTCAGAAGACGAGACAAGGATTCGCAGATGTCCTCTGATATTGCAATCTCTGTGGATGGCTTAAGCAAGCGATATGAGGTTTTCAGTCAGCCGAAGGACCGCCTTAAGCAAATGGTTATGCCCAAGCTCAAAAAATTGATTGGGCTTGAGCCACCCCAGTATTTTAGAGAGTTTTGGGCTGTTAGGGATGTTTCGTTCTCGATAAATAAGGGTGAGACGGTTGGTATAATCGGTCGAAACGGGAGCGGAAAATCCACGCTGTTGCAAATGGTTTGCGGGACTGTCACTCCAACCGCGGGTCTCGTGACGACCAATGGTCGTGTAGCGGCCCTACTAGAGCTTGGCGCCGGCTTCAATGTGGAATTTACTGGTAGAGAAAATGTTTTGCTCAACGCCGCAATTCTGGGGTTCCCTCAGGAAGAGATGGAGCAACGCATGGGCGATGTGTTGGCATTTTCAGAGCTCGCGGAGTTCATTGACCAACCTGTCAAAACCTATTCAAGCGGTATGTACGCTCGGTTGGCCTTCTCGATCGCAATTCACGTTGATCCGGACATCTTGATTATCGATGAGGCTTTGGCGGTCGGGGATTCGCGCTTCGTAGCTAAGTGCATGCGCAGGATCAAAGAGATCCAACAGAGGGGTACGACCATTTTATTTGTGAGTCATGATGTGTCCTCAGTGCGCACTCTATGTGATCGAGCGATCTGGCTGAGTAATGGAAATCTCGTGGAAGACGGCGATGTATTTCCTGTAACGGGACGCTATATGGAGTTTATGTTCAGGGATGAAGACGGCTCTGATTTAAGTGGAGCAAACCAAGCAGCGAAATCCGAACTGAATGCTGGCGATGGGATACGCGACGACGTTGCTGTAGCCGGAGCTGGTTTGGATAGTCGACCGGTAACTCACTGGGGCTCTCACAAAGGTACAATACTCAGCGCTTCGGTTTGCAATTCAGAGAGCATTCGCAAGGATATCCACGAATGGGGCTGTCTTCTAAATATAGTAATCGGTGTGAAAATACCGGACGACATTCCGAGACAGCACCTAGGGATAGCTTTTGCGATTAAGGATCTCCAAGGCACTGACTTAATCGTTTCCACCACTCATGATCTCGATCGCTTGTCTCTCCCCGAAGAGGCGGAATTTGAAGTGTGTTTCAGACTCACAAACCCTTTGGTTAGCGGAAAATATTTGTTGGTTGCCGCAGTTGAAAACCGTCAACACCAAGATATTCATTACTACGAGTATTTTGAGGGCGCACATTATTTCTCTACTCTTTCCGAGGCGCGTTTTTTCGGGATCTTTCAGCCCCCCATTGACAAAAGTGTGAAGGTAGCACCATGCCGAACAACTTAAATCCACGACCAATCAATTCTAAGTCTTATTGGGATGACCGTTTCTCAAATGATTGGGTTGAAAATGATGGTCCTGCTCAGTCTCGATTCTTTGCCAGGCTCGCGCTGCAGAATATCCCTGCATGGCTATTACGTGAAATTCGTCGAGAAAAATTATCAGTAGTAGACTGGGGGTGTGCTGAGGGTGATGGGACGGACGCACTTGCTGAATCGATTGACCGATCTCAATTAACCGGTTTGGATTTTTCAGAAGTCGCTATCAGTGCTGCTAGAGGGCGATATAAAGCCATCAATTTCCAGACCAAAAACTGGCTTGACGAAGATATCGAAGTAGGAAGTGATCGGTCCAATACTTGCTTCGATGTTGTATTTTCCTCGAACACTCTTGAACATTTCCATGCGCCTTACCAAGTTCTGAAAAAGCTCTCCGAGAGATCGCGAAAAGCGATAGTTTTGGCCCTCCCATTTAGGGAGCTGGATCGAATTGACGAGCATCACGCATCTTTTCTGCCAGAGAATATACCATCTGAGGTCAACACGTGTTTCCAGCTTTGTCACTCTAAAGTCGTTGATTGTCGTGGTCTGCCGGATACTCAATGGTCTGGCGAGCAGATTCTTTTGGTGTACGGTCATAAAGATTGGCTGTCTTCGTTGAACCTCGTTCTTAACGATATTTCAATAGAGCAGCACGATATGGAGACCAAACTCAATGAATTGCAAGAGTCCGTGGAAGTACAGGGCGCGCGTTTATCGGAGCTCTTGAGCGAACTCGAGCGTAGCCAAAAAGCGCTGTTTGAGAAAGATCGGCTTTTATCCGAAAACGATGTAAAGCTTGCGGAACTTGAATCTCTTCAAAACTATGCCAAAGAGCTTGAAGCACTCATTGATGAAATCCAAGTATCAAGCTCGTGGCGGCTAACGAAGCCGTTGAGAATTGGCGGTCAATTTATTAGATCTCCATTAGTCAGCATTTATCGTTTGGGGAAGTATATTTTTTGGAGTCTTCCCCCATTTATGCGGAGAGCGCTTCAGGGGCCTCGCCACAGACTAGTAAGATATTTTAGAGGGTTACCCGTCGAAAGCAGCTCAAGTGGTCCATCATTAGGTCACAACGACTTGTCTTGGCTTAAATTTAAAGAGCTGATTCTTTCGAAAAGAGACTCTTACAAAGGAATATTCATACAGGAATTAGTCATTGATTGGAATGTTCCTCTATATCAGCGGCCTCAGCATATTAGTGCAGCAATGGGGCGTCTGGGCTTCTTGGTCATTTATCGCACAGACAACTGGGCTGGTGATGATGTGAATGGATTTCGCGAGGTGGCTGATAATGTATGGATTACTAACCGACATGAGGTCGATCAGATAAAAGGCGCAGTACGCTCCCTGTACTCTACCGCCTACGCTCACACTCCTGAAAGTGTTAAGAAGAGAGACGAAAGCGGTGTGTTGCTCTATGAATATATCGACCACATAGACCCAGAGATTAGTGGCGACGAGCAGAATATCAAAAGACTTTTAGCTTTGAAAAATTTTGCTTTTAATGGCGGAGCAGATTTCATTGTGGCCTCTGCCCGACAGCTATATGAAGAAGCTGTGGAGGCGATTGGTGAGGAACGCGTCATCTTGGCGCAAAATGGTGTTGATACTCGGCATTATCGCGATCTGGCGCATGCCGATGCACCTGTTCCCGAGAAGCTTGAGTCTTTTAGAGAGCGGTATGAAACTGTTGTTGGTTATTTTGGAGCGCTTGCCCCGTGGCTTTGGTATGAGGCCATCTCGGAACTGACGCGGCAAAGGCCGGATCTTGGCTTTGTATTCATAGGTCCAGATTACTATGGCGGAGCCCAGAAACTCCCTTCAGCCGATAATGTACTGTATCTTGGTGCGGTGGATTACAAAATACTACCGTCTTACGCAAGACGTTTTGATATTTGTTTTATTCCGTTTAAACCTGGCGAAATAGCTCGCACAACTTCTCCGCTAAAGCTATTTGAGTATTTTGCGCTTGAGAAGCCGGTCGTTGTGACTTCGGAGATGCGGGAATGCGTTCAATATCCAGAGGTTTTCAGAGGAGGCTCAGTACAAGAGCTTAGCAAGGCATTGGATGACGCAACGGTAAAAAAGAACGACGTGTCGTTTCGAAAGCGTCTTGCGCAGCTCGCTGATGAAAATGATTGGGACCAGAGGGCAAAGGCGATCAGTGTGTGTTTTGATAAATTCGAGGAATTAAGTGAATAGGTATCGGAAGTGCAAGAACCTCTTCAAGCGGCCGAAAGATGCTCGTTTATGAAACTGGTCTACTTATCTCCGGTGCCGTGGTCGAGTTTTTCGCAACGTCCTCAAAAGTTTGTACAGTGGTTTCATAAGCGCACTGGGGGAGAGGTCCTTTGGATTGAGCCTTACCCCACGCGATTTCCAGTCGCAGCGGATTTTGGGAGATTGAGAGCAGATAGCGTTTCTCAGTGTAGTAAACTTCCCACGTGGATTCACATAGCTCGCCCGCGATCTCTTCCTATTGAGCCTCTTCCAGGTTCTGGCGCAGTCAATCGTTTATTGTGGTCTGATGTATTGGAACAAGTTGAGGAGTTTGGGAGAGAGAAAAACATTCTAATAGTTGTTGGTAAACCCTCGGTTCTAGCTCTGCAGGTTTTGTCGAAATTTCCCGGAGTTCGTTCTTTTTATGACGCAATGGACGACTTCCCGGCTTTTTACGCAGGCCTCTCACAAATCGCTATGAGAAAACGCGAACGCCTTGTCGCGGAACAAACGGGCGAATTGTTCGTATCGAGCTCGGCGCTCAAGGAGCGTTGGAGTAGACTCGACAAAAAAGTGACACTGGTGCCCAACGGCCTGGATAAAAATATATTGCCTGAAGGCGTCAGGGCGAGGCAGAGGAGAGGTGGCAGAGCTATATTTGGATACGTTGGAACCATTGGCGCTTGGTTTGACTGGGAGTGGATTGATACTCTAGCAACGTGTAGACCTAACGATGAAATTCGGCTGATTGGTCCCGTGTTTCAGAGTGCCCCAGTTAATCTCTCGAACAATATTACTTTCCATCCTCCTTGTAGCCACAGAGATGCATTAGAGGCTATGAGCTGCTTTGACGTTGGTTTAATCCCTTTCAAACGCAATCAGCTAACGAGCTCGGTTGACCCCATAAAGTTCTATGAATATCGAGCGCTGCAACTCCCAATCTTATCTACGAAGTTTGGTGAAATGGGCTTTCGCCAACGAGAGCCTGGGACATACCTAACCGAAACCAAGCAAGATATCGAACTTATGGCTGAAGCTGCGCTCAACCACACATATGTAGAGGGCTCAGGTTCATTTTTGCGCGACAACTGCTGGGAAGCACGATTTGAAGCGTCTGGAATATTAGGGAATTAATAATTTCGGTTTGTTTGATTGTCATTCCCTTATAAAATCGAAACTAAATTTAATTGTCTAGTTTTAAGTCTCTGGTTCTCAGTAGCAATACCGATCAAGTTTTCAGATATTCGTTGGAGACTCTGGTGGGGTCTTAAATTGGCAAAGAGTTTTAGAACACATTGACGGTATTTCAAGAAATTTAGGCCAAATATCGGAAGAGGCGCAGCACCCCGACGTCTTGGGTATAATCACCACAGTTCGGTGCATTCTATCCATGGTTAGCTGCAACACTAATGCAATGAGAAAAGCGAGCAATGGCTAAAAGAGTAAACGTGCTCGTTTCGGGAGCAGGTGGGTTTGTTGGAAAGGCTCTCGTTAGGAGCTTGAGAGAGCATCCGAATTTTAGGATTAGTTGCTCAGTGAGATCGATTCAGGGGACACCCATTCCGGGCATGTTTGCAATTGGTGATATAGGCTCAAATACAGGCTGGTCAGACATCTTACAGAGTCAAAATGTGGTGATTCATGCTGCGGCGCGGGTACACATAATGGATGACAAAGCCCTCGACCCCCGTTTAGCTTTCCGCGAGGTAAACACCGAGGGCACACTAAACTTGGCTCGACAGGCCGCCAAAGCAGGCGTTCGCCGATTCGTGTTTATCAGTTCCATAAAAGTCAACGGTGAGCATACGTTGCAGGGTGCCCCGTTCACAGCGGATGATGCGCCTGATCCCAAAGATGCTTATGCGCTTTCAAAGCTGGAGGCAGAACGTGGCCTGTGGCAGATTGCGAGGGACACCGGTATGGAGATCGTCGTGATTCGGCCTCCGCTGGTATATGGTCCGGGGGTAAAAGGCAATTTCGCAAGTATGGTAGCGTCGGTGGCCAGAGGATTGCCTCTGCCGCTGGGCGCGGTGAACAATAAACGTTCGCTCGTGGCATTGGATAATCTAGTGGATCTGATTACGGTGTGCATAGAGCATCCCGCGGCAGCGAATCAGGTGTTCTTGGTCAGTGACGGTGACGATCTCTCAACGTCGGAGCTTCTGCGCCGTGTTGGGGCAGCCGTGAACAAACCAGCCAGGTTGATTTCGGTGCCCGGCAGCATTCTTGAATTGGCCGCGTTATTGCTTGGAAAAAAAGCGCTGGTGCGTAGACTTCTGGGGTCGCTGCAGGTAGACATCGACAAGGTGCGCGATTTGCTGGGTTGGGAGCCGCCGGTTTCAGTGGATGAGGGGTTGCGACGGTGTTGCGAAGCCAGGCGGAATTGTTAACGTGATTAGAATATGTGATGTTCTGTTATCATTGGCTGGGCTCATGTTGGGGGCACCAGTGCTCGCTATACTCTATGGGATCGGTCTTTTCGACACGGGATCACCCATTTTTCGCCAGGAACGGGTCGGTCGCGGGAAAAAGCCGTTTACGTTGATTAAGTTCCGGACCATGGCAGTTGACACCGCTTCCGTCGCGAGCCATCTTGCCAGCAGCGCCTCTGTTACGCGATTTGGCCGATTTCTTCGCCGTACCAAGTTGGATGAGCTGCCCCAACTCTGGAACGTGTTCAAAGGAGAAATGAGCCTCGTGGGACCCAGGCCCTGTCTGTTCAACCAACGGGAGTTAATCGCGGAGCGCGAAGTGAGGGGGGTGCTTGATGCCCGCCCCGGTATCACGGGTCTGGCGCAAATTAATGATATCGACATGTCTACGCCACGTTTGTTGGCGGAAACTGATGAGGCGATGCTGGCGCGGCTGAACATCCGGCAGTACTTCAGATACATTGCTTTAACGGTGTTGGGAAAGGGCACCGGTGATCGCTTAAGGGACTGACATTGATTCAGACATTCTTGAATTTACCAAGATATCAGAAGCGCATCATATCGGTTGCGTCCGATGTGTTCATGCTCTTTCTCTCAATTTGGGCTGCTTTTGCGCTGAGATTGGAGCAGCATTTTTGGATTCCAAACCAGGATCAGGTGGTTGCGGCAACAATAACCGTGGTGCTCACAATCGCTGTGTTCATCAGGCTGGGCCTGTACAGAGCGGTCATTCGCTTTCTTGGCGATAAAGCGTTTCTCACCATCATATACGGTGTGGTGGTGTCCAGCCTCTCGCTCATGGTGTTGGGCTATCTTCTACAGGCCTTTATTCCTCGTTCTGTGCCAGTTATTTACGGCGCATTGGCCTTCTTATTTGTTAGTGGCACCCGACTGGGCGTTCGCATTATCGTCAATCACCCGCGTCAACGTGCAAAAGAGGCAGTAGCCATTATTGGCACTGGTGAAACGGGCATGCAGCTGGCTTCGGCGCTTCAACAAGGCACGGAGTATCGGCCAGTGTTGTTCATATCGCTTCTACGCTCCAATCACAAGGCCATGATTAACGGCTTACCGGTAACCAGCGTTGAGCATATTGCCAAGCATGCCCAGAAGCACGGTGTACGCAGAATATTGTTGGCGCTGGATGCCGAATCAAAGGTAGATCGCAAAGAGTTGCTGAAGCGGCTTGAGCCTTTGACCTTGCCTGTCCAGACCGTGCCCTCCATGTCTGAGTTAGTAGCTGGTCAGGCCCGGATCAATGATATTCGAGATCTTGACATCGCAGACCTGCTTGGGCGTGAACCCGTGCGGCCAGATACGGCCCTGACCTCCGATAGCCTTCACCAGAAAGTCATCATGGTAACTGGTGCTGGGGGCTCGATCGGCTCAGAGCTTTGTCGACAGATTCTCCGCTATAAGCCACGGACGTTGGTGTTGTTTGAGCAGTCTGAGTTTTCTCTCTATGCCATCGAGAGGGAGTTGCAGTCCATTAACAGAGTTGAGGGGTTGGAGGTAACGCTCCACCCCGTGCTGGGCAGTGTAAATCATCGTCGTCGTTGCGAAGTGGTCATGAGAGCGTTCGGTGTTCAAGCTGTATATCATGCGGCGGCATACAAACACGTGCCACTGGTGGAGCACAATGTCATTGAAGGCGTGCAAAACAATGTTTTTGGCACCTGGCATGCAGCTGAGGCGGCGGTGGCGGCCGGTGTTGAACGTTTTGTGTTGATATCAACCGACAAGGCTGTTCGCCCTACCAACGTCATGGGCGCCAGCAAACGACTCGCCGAGCTTGTGTTGCAGGCTTTAGCTCAGCGGCAGAGCGGCACTGTTTTTTCCATGGTGCGCTTTGGCAATGTGCTGGGCTCTTCCGGCTCAGTGGTGCCCTTATTCAGGGATCAGATTCGCGATGGTGGGCCGATTACCGTTACCCACCCTGATATCGTGCGATATTTCATGACGATCCCGGAGGCAAGCCAGCTCGTGTTGCAGGCAGGGAGCATGGGCAAAGGTGGTGAAGTTTTCGTGCTGGACATGGGCGAGCCGGTCAAGATTGCAGATTTGGCCCGTAAAATGATTCACCTGATGGGTATGGAAGAAAGGACTGAAGACAATCCGGGCGGTGACATCGCGGTTTTGTACACGGGCCTGCGACCTGGTGAGAAGTTATTCGAAGAACTGCTGATTGGCGACGACCCCCAGGGTACGGTCCACCCCAGGATTATGATGGCGCGTGAAGTATCCATGCCTTGGTTTGAGGTTGAGAAAACTCTCGACAGTCTGATGCGTGCCAGCCAGAGTTTTAACTGCAAAGCTGTTGTGGATGTGTTGCAGGCTGCCCCAACAGGCTACGCACCAAACAGTGATGTTGTAGATCTTATTTGGTGCGCTGGCTCTCAGGCGTCTCTAGCAGCCGACAAAAAAGACAACGTGCGGCGCTTACCGATATAGCCAGTGTTGGATCACGGCGTTAGACAGTCCGTCGCCGTAAAATTGACGCTCGATTTATCAACATGGACGTTTCGATGATTAATATTAAACACCATGGCGCCACTACCGGCGTCACCGGCTCCTGTCACGAACTGTTGGTCGGCAACGCCGGCGTTCTGGTCGACTGCGGCCTGTTTCAGGGCGAAGACAAAGGAGCCGGCTCGGACGCCGAAAACCTTGCCATTGATTTCCCGATTGATCACATCCGGGCGCTGATTGTCACCCACGTACACATTGACCACGTCGGTCGAATTCCCTACCTGTTGGCCGCCGGCTTTAATGGGCCCATCATTTGTTCCAAACCTTCGGCGATTATGCTGCCGGAAATTCTTGAAGACGCGCTGAAAATCGGCTTCACCCGTGATCGCGCCTTGATCGAGAGAGTACTGGAGTTGATTCGCGCCCGCACTGTGCAAGTGCCTTATGGCGAATGGCATACTGTATTTGACGATGGCGACACGGCGTTGCGGGTACGTTTGCAGCGGGCAGGGCATATTCTCGGCTCCGCTTATGTGGAATGCGATGCTCGCGCGGGCGCTGCCCCCGAGCGCATTGTGTTCAGTGGTGATCTGGGTGCACCCCATGCCCCCCTGTTGCCGGAGCCACAGTCGCCGGAAAAAGCGGACCGTCTCGTTATTGAGAGCACGTACGGTGACAAGGACCACGAAGACCGGGAAACCCGGCGCTATCGTTTGAAAGCGGTTCTGGAGCACGCACTGGAAGATGGCGGCACGGTACTGGTGCCCGCGTTCAGTATCGGACGCACCCAGGAACTGTTGTATGAAATTGAAAGCCTGATTGCGGAGTTTGGTGACACGCCGGTCAGTGACCCGAAGCTCACCTGGAACGATCTTGAAATCGTTGTCGATTCACCACTGGCGGCCGAGTTTACCCGCATTTACGATCGCCTTCGGGCTTTCTGGGATGATGAGGCAACGGAATTGGTTCGTGACGGACGCCATCCGTTGTCTTTCGAGCAACTCACGGTCATAGGCGATCACCGTGACCATCTCGAGGCGGTTGATTATCTTGCCAGAACCAATAGGCCCTGCGTCGTGCTCGCGGGCTCTGGGATGTGCGCCGGGGGCCGGATAGTCAATTACCTGAAAAGGATGCTCGGGGACAGTCGCAACGATGTGCTTTTTGTGGGCTACCAGGCTGCGGGCACTCCGGGGCGAGATATCCTTACTTATGGCCCTCGAGGCGG
Source organism: Marinobacter goseongensis (assembly GCF_023156235.1). Taxonomy (GTDB): domain Bacteria; phylum Pseudomonadota; class Gammaproteobacteria; order Pseudomonadales; family Oleiphilaceae; genus Marinobacter; species Marinobacter goseongensis. Next base: position 226,492 of record NZ_JAKZAI010000007.1, read on the forward strand.
TTGGGTGGAACTTGACGGTGAGCGTTACGAGATTCGGGCGCAGGTTCACAAGGTGGGAGGGTATTCAGCTCACGCCGGGCAGTCCGATCTGATTCGGTTTGTTGAGGGTATCGCGCAGGCGCCGACCGAGATTCGAATTGTGCATGGTGATCCCGGAGCCAAGCGTGCACTGAAATACAGGTTTCATGACTTGGGTCACACAGGAATAATGATTCCGTGAGTGCCTCGGGTGACGCTCTTATAAAAAGGATTGACTGTCTATGAAGAAGATAGCCGTTGTCGGCCTGGGTTACGTCGGCTTGCCGTTGGCTGCTGCGTTTGGTGAAAAGCGGGAGATCGTTGGCTTTGATGTCAACTCAAAGCGCATTGCTGAACTGAGGGACGGCGTAGATTTCACCCGTGAGGTTTCCTCAGAGGAGTTGGCAGCCTCTTCTGGTTTGTCGTTTACAGACTCCGTGGATGGCATTCGCGACTGTCAGATTTATATCGTGACCGTCCCAACGCCGATTGATGAATTCAAATCGCCCGATCTTACTCCGCTGGTCAAGGCCAGCGAAAGCGTGGGCAAAGTGCTTAAAGCCGGCGATATTGTGATCTATGAATCGACGGTGTATCCCGGTGCAACCGAAGAAGTCTGTGTTCCTGTGTTGGAGAAAGTCTCGGGCCTGACGTTCAATCAGGACTTTTATGCAGGTTATAGCCCCGAGCGCATCAATCCCGGCGACAAAGAGCACCGCGTCACTACTATTATGAAGGTGACCTCAGGCTCCACGCCGGAAATCGCGGAGGAAGTGGATGCGCTTTATGCCGATATCATTACCGCCGGTACCCATAAAGCGAGCTCTATCAAAGTCGCCGAAGCCGCGAAAGTTATTGAAAACACCCAGCGGGATCTGAATATTGCGTTAATCAACGAGCTGTCGATGATCTTTTCTCGTTTGAAGATTGATACCCATGAGGTGCTGGCCGCGGCGGGAACCAAATGGAACTTCCTGCCGTTCAAGCCGGGTTTGGTCGGCGGCCACTGTATCGGCGTGGATCCGTATTATCTCACCCACAAAGCCCAGTCTATTGGGTATCATCCAGAGATTATCCTGGCCGGTCGCCGAGTGAATGATAATATGGGACCGTACGCAGCTTCTGAGTTAGTCAAGGCCATGATCAAAGCCGGGCACACCATTGCCAGGGCCCGCGTGTTGGTGATGGGCTTTGCCTTCAAGGAAAACTGTCCGGATTTACGAAATACCCGTGTTATTGATGTGGTTAACGAATTGCAGGATTTTGGCTGCACCGTCGACATCACCGATTGCTGGGCAGACAACGAAGAAGCCCGCCACGAATACGGCATCGAATTATTGGATAACCCACATCAAGGTGAATATGATGCCGTTATGTTGGCCGTGCCCCATCGGGAGTACGCCGCACTTTCCTCACACGAACTGCGCGCATTTTTGAAAGATAACGGTGTATTGTTTGACCTGAAAGGTGTGCTGCCATTAGGCGAAGCCGACTTACGATTGTAATATGTTTTCAGTTCATCATTATTTAAACCAGCCTATGGCTGGTTTTTTTATTACTGATCAGTAAATAAAGTGCTTTGCCTTGATGGCGTATTTAACCTATTATTTGCGGTGATTTTTGGTCATACATCATAAGGGTTTTTATTCATGGCAAAGATTAACGATTACTACCAGAAGAAACAGCTTATGGAAAAGCTTTCTGCAGAATTGGCGCAGCTGGAGCAGGATCAGGCTCTCAAAGGTGAGTTGGAATTCGAGAACAAAGTTCGCGCGTTGATGAAAGAGTACAACAAGTCGCCGAAAGACGTGCTGCAGATTCTGGGTGCGATTGACCCCGCCATTGCCGGCGGCAAAGCGGATGCGCCGGCTGGCACCCGTGCCAAGCGCCCCCTGAAGACCTATAAGAATCCGCACACCGGTGAAGTGGTCAAGACCCGTGGTGGCAATCACAAGACGCTGAACGAGTGGCGTGAGAAGCACGGAAAAGATGCTGTGCAGAGCTGGCAGCAGGACTGATTCCGTTCGCGCCCTCTCTCCTGAGAGGGCGCAGCCGCTCTCCCCCATCTGTGACACAACTCATACTCCCCCTTTCCTTAACGCATTGTCATCTCTGCGTGTGACAGCGCTCACTCTATTGGCTTCAACGCCGTAAGCGCCGTTAAATCGACCCACTTGCCCTAATCGTATTGAGCCACTTTTTTCAAAGCCGGCAACTCGGCATTCCA
>NZ_JAKZAI010000070.1 GCF_023156235.1 Marinobacter goseongensis
TCAGCATCAGAATGCGATTCGAGCGCCGATTACGGCAAACCAATCTTCTGTGCCGCCGCCGCTCGCCTCGGCCAGGTCGGCACTATCGCCATACTTACGCTCGTGCACCACACCCACATAAGGCGAGAACGCACGGTCGAGCAGGTCGTAGCGGAGCCGGAGGCCGGTTTCGGTGGAAACCAATCCCTTGCCGACGCCGATCTCTTCATCCTCACTGAACGCTACTGTGGCATCCAGCGTTGCCGCCAGAATCCAGTAGTTGGTGAACAGCAATTCGTACTCAGCGTCCAGTTCAGCTGACGTATCGCCATCCTTGCTGACATACAGATTTGCATCGATCTCAAACCATTGCGGTGCAAGCCCAGCGACACCCAACACGGCATAAGTGCGATCCGGTCCTTCAGGGGTGTCGAAGCGAACACCCGCTTTGGCATCGAAGAACTTGGAAATGGGGATCTGGCCGACCAACTGGTTTTCCAGTGTTTCGTAGGCCTGCTCCTCTATCTTGTATTCACCGGTTGTAAGCAACCGGACTTTAAAATCGTCGGTGCCATAGAAGGCATCCGCATTCCAGACGCCCAGTTCCTCGTCATCGTCGCTGTAGCGGTACTCAAATTCCTCGAACTGAACACCCCAGGTTGTGAGTGGCTGTTTCCGAGCGGTGGTGTCGGAGATCATTTCCTGAGCTGTCACCGCCGTTGAGAGTCCAATAGAGGCAAGGAAACTGGCCGCAACAAGTGATCGGTTAAAACTCATGCCTCACCTCCTTCTTCAGCCGCCACGTCTGTTTTGGCCTGCGTCGACTCTGGCCCACCTTCAACAATCACCTTGCGGAACATACCCGCAGACGCGTGATAGGACAGGTGGCAGTGGAATGCCCACTGGCCGGGTTCGTCTACTTCGGTTTCCATATACACCGTAGTTCCCGGGTTCACGCTAACGGTGTGCTTGATCGGGTTCCATTGGCCTGCGCCAACATCGAGGATGGACCACATGCCGTGCAGGTGCATGGGGTGAGTCATCATGGTTTCGTTAACAAACTTGAAGCGGACCCGCTCACCGTATTTGAGGCGAATCGGATCGGCATCTTCGTACTTGACGCCATTGATGCTCCAGGTATACCGCTCCATATTGCCGGTCAAACGAAGCTCAATTTCGCGGGTTGGCTCGCGGAGTTCATACAACGGATCCTGAGCCTTCAGGTCAGCGTATGACAAGAACTTACCGCCATTGGCTGCTGTAGGTACAAGGCCACTGCCCTTGGCATAGAAGGGATCGCTTGGCCCCCCTTTTTTACCCATCGCCATGGAACCGTGATCCATGCCGGACATACCAGAGTGATCCATGCCTTCCATGTTGGAATGATCCATTCCTTTCATATTCGAGTGGTCCATTCCCTCCATCGAAGAATGATCCATTCCGCCCATCCCCTCTGAGCTGCTCATATTCATGTCGCCATGATCCATTCCGGCCATGCTGCCATGGTCCATGCCGGCCATACCGCTCATGTCAGCCATGGTCAGGCGCGCCGGTTCGCGCAGTTGCGGCACGGCCGCTTCCATACCCTCTTCGGGGGCCAACGTTGCCCTGGCATAGCCGGACCGCCCCATGGATTCAGCAAAAATGGTGTAGGCCTGCT
>NZ_JAKZAI010000071.1 GCF_023156235.1 Marinobacter goseongensis
TGGAATGCCGAGTTGCCGGCTTTGAAAAAAGTGGCTCAATACGATTAGGGCAAGTGGGTCGATTTAACGGCGCTTACAAGATACGCAACTGATCATCTCAGCGAAGATTCCGTGCTCTAACCCGCCTACTCAAAACGACATTGATTCCGTGTCGAAACTGAGAACCTCAGTGATGTCCGCGCTCAAGGCCGTGGGCATGGGGCTTACGGCACTGGATGCAAAGGAATACGTCAGACTAATGCAGACAATGCTCAGCTGGCGAGAGGATTTCAGCTGGCTGCGGCCACCGAATGAGTTTTACAACGAGGAAGAACTGATCAAAGAGCAGTTCTTCGACACCGAAACAGCCTTTGAGGCAAACGCAGATACGCTGAAACTTGGGCGCAAGTATGTTCGAACATTAAGCCCAAAACAGTATCCATCTCAGGTGCACCTTGGTATACCCGCCAACTACATCATGGACACCAGCAGCGGCGGCCGTGGCATCAAAGGTAATTACCTGTTGACGGCCAGTGTGTATTTCCCGGATTCCGAGAACAAACGGGAGATGATGAATAATAAGCGGAACTGGGTACTGAAGAACGCCACTGGTCCTCTGTTGAAGTTTGTCCCCAGGCTCGCACAGCAACATAGAAGTTTTGAAGCTTTGTTCAACGCCTTGGACGAAGGTGACAAAGCCGTTGAGCTGAATCTGACGCTCTCACTTTTCGCAGACAGTGAAGACGAGCTGACGCAGGCGGTGTCTAACGCGAAAACGTACTACCGCACGCTCGGTTTCCAGATGATGGAAGACAAGTTCTTTAATCTGCCAGTCTTCCTGAACGCGTTGCCGTTGGGCGCAGACCCAAAGGCGAAGCAGGCGCTCAACCGCTACACCACGATGGCAACTCGACACGCCAGTCTGCTCTTGCCGTTTCTTGGCGATTGGAAAGGAACATGGACACCGCTGATGACGTTTATCTCGCGCAGCGGCCAGCTCATGAACATGGATTTGTTCGACTCCGCGTCAAACTACAATGCCGTTATAGCAGCGGCATCCGGTGCCGGTAAGTCCTTCGTGACCAACGAGATTATATGTTCGTATCTGGCCACCGGGGAGCGAGTATGGGTAATCGACGTCGGTTACTCCTATAAGAAACTGTGCGATGTACTTGGCGGTGTTTTTATCGAATTCTCTGAAGACCGTGACATCTGTCTGAATCCGTTTGATGTGATTAAAAACTTCAAAGAAGAGATCAACATGATCGTCGGGCTTCTGACAGCCATGGCCGCGCCTAACGAAAAGCTTTCTGATCTTCAGTTGGCCATTATGCGAAGAACGCTCAACGAGCTATGGGAGCAGCACGGTCACAACTTAACTATTGATTTGGTCGCCAAACAGTTAATCGAGACCGGCCTGGCCGAGCAGGATTCCAGGATCGCCGACATCGGAAACCAACTATACCCGTTTACGTCTACAGGAGAATTCGGCCACTGGTTCAACGGGCGTAATAACCTGGATGTGGCAGGCAATTCATTCGTTGTGCTTGAGCTGTGTCAATGGCCATTTATTTTGACCCACCTTTGGCCAATAAAATTGACCCACCTTTCATAGTCTAGTTCGTGGTTTTC
>NZ_JAKZAI010000072.1 GCF_023156235.1 Marinobacter goseongensis
GGAGCCATCACTTGGTCAAAAGCAGGTTGATAATGCCGGAACGTGCAGTCTGACGTCGATCAGCGGCCAAATTTGGGCGCGTTTTGATCAACTTCTGGTCGTCAGGCAATAGCGGGTTGCCCCGGGCTGGTTTTCCGGGTGGCTTTAAGGTAGCGGCTGTTGTCGGACTTGCTTAACCGGAGGCGGCAAGGCTTCCATAGAGGTCGCGGTAAACGGCAAAGCCCGGACAGTGCCGACCAAAGCGCAGAATCCACTGCCGGCCGCTGTGCACCAGGCGGCAGGCCATGGTCATCAGTTCCTGCATCACCGTTCTCAGGCGGCGGCGCTTGGCCGGATGGCGCACTGGCGCATCTGGGGCGGTCAGTCTCAGGCCCATCCAGCGCAGCACGTTGTAACCCATGGTGGCGAAGGCCATGACCAGGTTGTTGGTGTCGAACTTGCCGGAGGGCAGGCGCTCCAGGTCCAGGTCGGTCTTGAACTCGCTGTGAAATTGTTCACTGGTGGCATGGTCGCTGTACAGCGCCATGATGTGTTGCTCACTGGCCACGTCAGCGGGCAAGGAGGTAATCCAGCCTTCGATGCTAACTTCTGGCTCCAGGTACAGCTGACCGGAGGCATCGCTGGTGCGAACGGTGACCTTGACGATGCGACGCAGGCCGGGTTCATCGGGAAGGTCTTCTGACAGAACCGCTTCCATCTTGCCGTCGCGGTCCAGCGACCAGACTTCCTTGGCCTGGGCCTTGTTTGCCCAAGCCAAGGGATCCTGCTTGCGAGGGTTCCACTTGATCAGGAAGTCGATCTGGTCCTGCTCGCGCAGGAAGTCGCGATTGTCACGGGCATCGTGTGCACTGTCCAGACGCAGCAGGATGGGCTTGTCCGTCAGTGACCGGGCCCGGGGCAAAACCCGTTTGAGGGTATCCAGAAAACCGTTATTGGCGTGCTGGCTGCCAGGGCGTAGCTCGCAACCCAGGCACCAGCCTTCCTGGCCCAGATACGCGGCAATGGGTGCATAGCCGTCGTAACCCTTGTAGGTGTAGCTGACACCCTCTTTATGGGTCTGGCTGTTGTCCATGGGAAAGACATCCATATCCAGGGCAACATGGCCCATCGCCAGTGGTGACACCGGCGCTTCGACGGACTGAAGAAATTCAACGCTGGCATCCTCCAGCAATGGCGTCAGGGCTTGGGCATCTTCATCAAATCGCTGGCGCAAACGGGCTGAAGATGGCGACTGCTTGATGCCCATCGCCGATTTGAAGAACGGATCTGTTCGTACCGGCTCGGCCGCCTCGAAATCGCTCTTGCCCAGCGTGATCAGGCCCAGGTAGGTGCGGATCAGCTCAATGTTTGGAATACCGTGCCGCTTGACGACTGTGCGAGCGGTTTTGATCAGCGACGTGTGCCGGTTCAGGCAGTGGCCCACCAGGGCCAGTCCGCCGTGGGGTGTATAGACTTCGGTTCGGGATTGCTGGAGAGTGAAAGTACGCATGAGCTAAATGCACTGACTGGGTGAATGGATGTCAGGTGCTATTATATCGCCCAAGGCTTTGTTATTGCAGGCTTTGGATACAGTTTCAGCCGGTTGAACTCACGGATTCAGG
>NZ_JAKZAI010000073.1 GCF_023156235.1 Marinobacter goseongensis
CCAAATTGTGTAACTGCCCACGAGTGAGTAATCTTTTCAAAAGGATACCATCGTGGGTACACAAGTGGATCAAGAAAAACTCAAAGCCATGGCCGCAGAGCTGGCCAAAGATATCAAGTCCGAGAAAGACCTCGGAGCCCTCACCCAGCAACTCGTAAAACTCACCGTTGAAACCGCGCTCAATGCCGAACTGGATGAGCACCTCGGTTATGAGAAGCATGCCCCGGCTGGTCGTGGTACCGGCAACAGTCGTAACGGCTATTCTGCCAAACGTCTCAAAGGCCAGCATGGTGATGTGCCAATCGAGTCTCCCCGTGACCGGGAAGGCTCTTTCGAGCCCCAGTTCGTCCGTAAGGGGCAGTCCCGGCTGACCCAGATGGATGACCAGATCCTGGCCTTATACGCCAAGGGGTTGAGCACACGAGACATCGTGGACGCCTTCAAGGAAATGTACGACGCGGACATCTCGGCAACGCTGGTTTCCAAGGTGACGGAGCGTGTGATTGATCAGGTTCATGAGTGGCAAAACCGGCCTATTGATCCGATTTATCCCATTGTTTATCTGGACTGCATTGTTCTGAAAATTCGTCAGGACAAAAGGGTGATCAACAAGTCCCTATACCTGGCCTTGGGCATCAACATGGAAGGCCAGAAGGAGCTGCTGGGCCTGTGGCTTGCTGAGACCGAAGGCGCGAAGTTCTGGCTGTCAGTACTGACGGAATTGAAGAACCGTGGTCTGGAGGACATCCTGATCGCCTGTGTGGACGGTCTCAAAGGCTTCCCGGATGCCATTGCGGCGGAATACCCCCGGACCAAGGTCCAGCTCTGCATCGTGCACATGGTTCGTAACTCGCTGCGGTATGTGTCCTGGAAGGACTACAGGGCCGTCACGGCGGATCTGAAGCAAATCTACAGATCGGCCACCGAGCAAGAGGCCCGAACAGCGCTAGACGACTTTGCCGAGCGCTGGGACGGCCAATACCCGCAAATCGCCAGATCCTGGTACAACCATTGGGACAACCTGATCACGCTGTTCGATTACCCTCCAGCCATCCGGAAGGTGATCTACACCACCAATGCCATCGAGTCGCTGAACAGTGTTATTCGAAAGGCGACCAAACGCCGGAAGCTGTTCCCCAGTGATGATGCAGCACTGAAGGTGGCGTTCCTGGCGATCCAGCAAGCATCAAAGAAATGGACCATGCCGATCAGGGATTGGAAGCCTGCGCTGAATCGCTTTATTATCGAATTCGGTGACCGCCTGGACGGCCACCTGTAATGGGGTGGGCAGTTACACAGATTTATTTACAGGCTC
>NZ_JAKZAI010000074.1 GCF_023156235.1 Marinobacter goseongensis
GACGGCGGTAAAACCGGTTAGTTTTGAGTTCGCCAAAACAACAAACCTGACCGACTCACCGCCGTCCCTATGAATGCTAATCCTCTTGCCCTGTTCTGGGAAGGATTCACGATAGAATCGTATGCCCAGATTGACGCTCAATCTCTGCTCATCCGACTGCAACCTGCCGACGATTACTTGCCATGCTGCAGTGGTTGTAATCAGCACACGCTTGCCATCCATGACATCAGCACCCGACGAGTCCGAGAACGCGACCTGTTCCAATACCGCGTCTGGCTGGACGTGCCAGTTCGCCGAGTTCGTTGTACGACCTGTGGCCCCAAGCTTGAACAGATTCGCTGGTTACCAGGGCGACAGCGTCTGACGGCAGGCATGGTCAGTTGGATTGAATCCCTGGTACGACTGATGCCGATCCAACATGTGGCAACGCTGCTAGGGTTGCATTGGCATACGGTCAAGGCCATCGACCATCGGCGCCTCAAACGAGAAGTGACTGAGCCAGATAAACGCCGGATTCGTCGACTGATCATGGATGAGTTCGCCTTGTTCAAGGGACACCGCTACGCCACCGTGGCGATTGATGCGGATACTCAACAAGTCCTCTGGGTTGGAGAAGGTCGCAGTCGAGCAGCGGTACGCCCCTTCTTTGAATGGCTGGGGCCGGAAACCTGTGGCCAGATCGAAGCCGTGGCGATGGATATGAATACCGCCATGGACCTGGAAGTTCAGCACCACTGCCCACAAGCACGGGTGGTCTATGACCTGTTCCACGTTGTAGCAAAGTTCGGACGGGAAGTGATTGACCGTGTCCGGGTCGATCAGGCCAATCAGCTTCGACACGACAAGCCGGCTCGCAAAGTAGTGAAACGAAGTCGCTGGCTGTTGCTCAGAAACCGAGGCAACCTCAAGGATGAGCAGGCTCTGAAGCTCGAAGAACTGCTGCAAGCCAACCAGCCCCTGATGACTGTCTACGTCCTGAAAGACCAGCTCAAAGAGCTCTGGTACGCTCCCTCAGAGGCCGATGCCAGACAACGCTGGCAAGACTGGCTAAATCTGGCTATGAGTAGTGGGCTGGCCCCCGTGCAGCAGTTTGCCAGGCGCCTCAAGGGCTACGTCGACGGCATTATCGCCAGCGCGGTCTACCGGTTGAACACCAGTGTGTTGGAGGGAATGAACAACAAGATCAAGGTGATCAAGCGGGTGGCCTACGGCTACCGGGATAACGACTACTTCTTTCTGAAGATAAAAGCAGCATTTCCCGGTAAAGCGCGATGAACC
>NZ_JAKZAI010000075.1 GCF_023156235.1 Marinobacter goseongensis
TGCTATTATATCGCCCAAGGCTTTGTTATTGCAGGCTTTGGATACAGTTTCAGCCGGTTGAACTCACGGATTCAGGTTACCCTCTCCATCAGCAGGTCAGGTGCAAGTAAAAATATTTGCGAGTGGAGTCAATCCTATTGATTACAAGATCCGCCGAGGTATCGCGCCTTATGCCATGCCGGAATTACCCGCAGTACTTGGCACCGATTTGGCTGGAGAAGTTGTTGCTATCGGCGACGGCGTCACCGACTTTGCAGTAGGCGATGCAGTTTATGGTCTGACTGGCGGAGTGCGAGGACTGCAAGGCTCATTGGCTGAGTATGCCAACGTAGATGCTGAGTTACTTGCTCTCAAACCGAAAAATTTGTCCATGCGTGAAGCTGCGGCTTTACCTCTGGTTACACTTACCGCTTGGGAAGGTTTGGTTGACAAGGCGAATGTTAAAGCGGGCCAGAAAATCCTTATCCAGGGTGGAGCTGGCGGAGTTGGGCATGTAGCTGTGCAAATTGCTAAGGCCTTAGGTGCCGACGTTTATGCCACTGCATCGACTGGAAAACAACAACTCCTCAAGGCGCTTGGTGCCACGCCAATTGATTATCACACTGCAAGCCCTGCTGAGTACGTGGACGCATACACCCAAGGCAAAGGATTCGATATCATTTACGACACTGTCGGTGGCTCTGTACTCGATGCCTCATTAGGTATCATTGCACATTATGGACATATTTTAAGCTGTGCTGCATTCAGCTCACATAACCTGGCACCGTCGTCATTACGCTCTGCAACATTGTCAGCGATTTTTGTGTTACACCCACAGCTCAGCGGAGAGGGGCGCAAACATCATGGTGACATTCTGCGGCAAATTACGGCTCTTGTTGAAGCTGCACAAATTAAGCCAATACTCGATCCGTTACGCTTTTCCCTTGACACGGCCATGGATGCACATAATGCCGTAGAGTTGGGGTCCATGGGTAAAGTCGTTATTGATGTAATTGCTTAAAAAGACATTGTTGAGGATGCATATGAGCCCAAGAAAACTAATTCGAACTGTTCGCTTCCATGAATTAGGTGGCCCCGAGGTATTAACTATTGACTCGCTGGCGAGTCCAAGTTTGCAGGCCACTGATGTTCGTATTGCGGTCAAAGCTGTTGGGCTCAATCGTGCTGATGCCATGTTTAGGCGAGGCCACTATATAGTAAGCGCCAATAAATCCGCACCTGTGGCTGGCAACTGAATTTCGCCACACTGATTCCTGCTTTCAAATGAAGGAG
>NZ_JAKZAI010000076.1 GCF_023156235.1 Marinobacter goseongensis
ACCTGGTATTCAGCGTTGCTGCCCTGACGGGTAACGTCACCGGCATAAAATACGGTGTCACCTTCTTTGAAGAGTGAAGCGCCCTCGCCTATTGCCACTACCTCTCCAACGGCATCCCATCCAAGTACTTTGATCTGGCCTGGTTCGGGCTCTGCCTGCTGGCGTACCTTGAAGTCAACGGGGTTCACGGCGATGGCTTTGACTCTGACCAACAGGTCCCGGCCTTTTGCGACGGGACGTTCCATCTCAACATTTTGCAGCGCATCAGGGTTTTCGATAGGAAGAGATTCCCGATATCCAACAGCTTTCATTATCTGTCTCCGTAATGATTTTCGAGTAGCGCGCAGTATGGTCGCCGTTTACACTCGGGTAAACGGGAAAATTTGTTAAACATATTCAAAGAATTTTTGAAAATGAGTCTTGATGATCTGATCGTGGTTTTGAGGGTCGCTGAATTCCGCAACATTACCGCTGCCGCCACCAGTCTTGATATGCGAGCTGCCACAGCCAGCGCCGCAGTAAAGCGCGTAGAACAGGAGCTGGGTGTAGAGTTATTCGTACGCTCCACGCGAAGGTTGCGGTTGTCTGCCGCCGGCGAGAAATACTTGCCTTACTGCAAGCAAGCGATTGACTTGTTGAGCCAGGCGCAACAGAACCTTCGATCTGAAGTTGACTCTGTAACAGGCGAAATCCGGCTTTCGGTTTCATCCGATCTTGGTCGTAACCGCGTTGTGCCCTGGATCGACGAATTGATGGCAACGCATCCAGGTTTGAACCTCAGAGTTCAGATTACTGACACCAACGTGGACTTTTACCGGGATTCGGTCGACATGGCGCTTCGCTACGGCGCGCCCAGTGACACCAACCTGTATGGCTTCAAAATTTGCGATGTGCCGCGCCTGCTTTGCGCATCTCCTGATTACCTGTCGCGTCATGGTCGCCCCATTCATCCTGATGACCTTGAGAACCACAACGGGCTGTTCTATCAGTTGCAGGACATCCCATTTGACCTCTGGACGTTCAAACGCGGAGACGAGGAATATCGAGTCAAAATGACGGGCGATCGCGCCTCAAACGATGGCGATCTGGTTCGCCGGTGGTGCGTTGCTGGCCGCGGTCTTGCGATAAAATCGTGTCTTGATATGTCGGATGATCTGCTTGCAGGCCGTGTCACCACCATCATGCCGGGCTATGCGCCGCCGGTATCCGAGCTGTGGCTGATTTGTCCTACCCGACAGTCAATAACGCCGGCAATGAGGTTGTTGAGGG
>NZ_JAKZAI010000077.1 GCF_023156235.1 Marinobacter goseongensis
TGACCTGCTCCCCTCTAGCTTAACCGTTTTCAGCTTAGTAATGTTCATCACAGCAGAGGACGATGAACATGAAAAAGCGATTTTCAGACGAGCAGATCATCAGCATTTTGAAGGAAGCGGAAGCAGGCCTGGCGGTGAAGGAACTGTGCCGCAAGTACAACATTTCTGACGCCACCTTTTACACCTGGCGCAAGAAGTTCGGCGGCATGGAGGTCTCAGAAGCTCGCCGGTTGAAGACGGTCGAGGATGAGAATGCCAGGCTCAAGAAGCTGCTGGCTGAATCTCTTCTGGACAACGAGGCTCTGAAGGCGGCTCTCAACCGAAAGTACTGACCGTCGAGAACAAGCGCGAGGCCGTGCGGGCGATGCAGGAGCAAACGCCAATTTCCCAGCGCAGGGCCTGTTTTCTCGTCGGGTTATCCCGCGCTTCGTTTCACTATCGCTCCACCGTTGCGGCTACCGACAGTGCGCTCACCGAGCGCATTTCGGAACTGGCCCATGAACGCCGTCGGTTTGGTTATCGACGGGTTCATCAACTGTTGCGACGGGAAGGAATCGATGTGAATCATAAAAAGGTTTACCGGCTGTATCGGGAGGCTGGTCTGGCCGTCCCGAAACGCAAGCGCCGCAAAGGTATTGCCATGGAGCGTCAGCCACTGGTGCTACCGGAAGCTCCGAACCAGACGTGGTCTATGGATTTCGTCATGGATGCACTGGCGTGTGGCCGTCGGATAAAGTGCCTGACTATTGTGGATGACTTCACCAAGGAGTGCCTCGACATTCCTGTGGCCAATGGTATCTCTGGCAATCAGGTTGCCCGCACTCTGGATGCCATAGCCGCCTTCAGAGGCTATCCTCAGGCTGTCAGGACAGATCAGGGGCCGGAGTTTACCAGTAAGGCTCTGGATCAGTGGGCTTATGACAACCGGGTGGAGCTGAAGCTGATCCAGCCCGGAAAGCCGACTCAGAATGGCTTCATCGAAAGCTTCAATGGGCGCTTCCGAGACGAGTGCCTGAACGAACACTGGTTCCGGGATCTGGCCCATGCCAGAGAAGTAATCGGAAACTGGCGACGAGATTATAACGAAAATCGGCCCCATTCAGCGTTGAGCTACCAGACACCACTGGAGTTTGCCGCTGGCTATCGGACTACGGGAAAAGGGTCGAAATTAACCGACATTACTAAGCAGTGAGTGGTTCGGTGATTGGGGGCAGGTCAG
>NZ_JAKZAI010000078.1 GCF_023156235.1 Marinobacter goseongensis
TGTAAGCCCCCCATTTTTAACCGCCCTTTTGAGTAGAGGGTTAAGCTACCTCCAGTAGCCTGGATGGGGGTATCCCTCCGATGGCCGTGTTCGGCCGTTCGTTGTTGTACTGCCATAGCCACTGAGTCGCCAATAGCTGAGCATGGGCAACGCTTTCGAACAGGTGCAAGTCCAACCATTCATGCCGTGCAGTCCGATTGAAGCGCTCGATGTAGGCATTCTGAGTGGGCTTGCCGGGTTGAATGTAGATCAGCGTAATCCGCTTCCTGTTGGCCCAGTCTATCAGTGACTGCGAGATATACTCTGGCCCATTGTCACATCGAATCGCTGCGGGCTTGCCACGCCATTCGATGATCTGATCCAGCGCCCGAATCACCCGCTGAGCGGGTAACGACAGGTCTACTTCAATGCCCAGGCCTTCCCGGTTGTAGTCGTCAATTACGTTGAACGTTCGAAACGTCTTGCCGCTGACCAGTTGATCACTCATGAAGTCCATCGACCAGACCTGGTTTGGCGCAGTCGGAACATCCAACTCGCCCGGATAATCCCGCTGGATTCTTCGCCGGGGCTTGATGCGCAGGTTCAGCTCAAGTGCCCGGTAAATGCGATATACCCGCTTGTGGTTCCAGGGGTAGCCTTTCACGTTGCGCAGATACAGGAAGCACAGGCCAAAGCCCCAGCGTTTGTGGGTCTGGGTAAGACGCAATAGCCAGTCCGCCACCAGAGCGTTCTCGCCACCGAGCTTCGCCTGATAGCGATAACAGGTCTCGCTGATGCCATACACCACACAGGCCAACCGGATACTGATGCCATGTTTGGCCACGCCCTTGATGGCCATCTCCCGGCGTTGAGATGGCCTTACAACTTTCCCTCGAGAGCTTCCTGGCGCAGTTCCGCTTTGATCCGCTCTTCGGCATACATCTTCTTCAGGCGGGCATTCTCAGCTTCCAGTTCCTTCAGGCGCTTCATCATAGATGCATCCATGCCGCCAAACTTCGAGCGCCACTGATAGATGAGCGCGGTGCTGACGTTGTGTTCGCGGGACAGTTCGGCCACCGGAACGCCGGCTTCGTGCTGCTTCAAAATCGCCATGATCTGGCTGTCGGTAAATCGAGACTTCTTCATCTGTCGCTCCTTCTGCGATCATTGTAAAAGTCTCTACTCAAAACCTCGATTATTTTCTGGGGGGATTACA
>NZ_JAKZAI010000079.1 GCF_023156235.1 Marinobacter goseongensis
GGAGGGTCTGATTAACGCCTGATTTATCGCTGAATCGCTTTTCAACTCGAAAAAAAGCCATTCAAGCGCGATTTTGGCGTTATCACCCTCTGTTTTGTTCGATTTTTGCCTATTTCCCGCCGTTTTGGCGGAAAACAGGCGAACTGACCCTACGACAGCAGGTATTTTTCACCCATCAGCAGGTTGCTGAACGCAGCCAGCAAGTGCAATCGGTTACTGTTTTTGGCCAAGCCGCGATAGCGAACTTTGCTATAGCCAAAGACCTGCTTGATGTACCGGAATGGGTGTTCCACTTTGGCCCGGGCGCTGGCTTTGAGCTTCTCGGCCTTTAGCTTTCGGTCGTCCAGTTTTTTACGAGAACCGGGGCGCTTGGCAATGAACCAGGATACATTTTGGCGATCTTTATGCTCATCCCGCTTTTGAATGCCAAGATAACCGGCATCACCGAACACGCGCAGCTCGTCACCGTGAAGAAGGTTGCCGGCGGACACGATGTCGTGGACATTGGCAGCGGTGGTATCGATGCTGTGGATCAAGCCGAGCGTATCGTCCACGCCGATATGCATCTTCATGCCAAAGTACCACTGGTTGCCTTTTCTGGTTTGTCGCATCTCAGGGTCGCGCTGGCCGCTTTCATTCTTCGTGGAGCTTGGTGCAGAAATGATGGAAGCATCCACAATGCTGCCTTCACGCAGCATCAAACCATTTTTCTCCAGGTGCTTGTTCACCTCTTTGAACAACACCTTGCCAAGGCCATGGCGCTCCAGGAAATGACGAAACTTGAGAATGGTGGTTTCGTCCGGCAATCGGTCCAGCTTCAGGCCGGCGAACTGGCGCATGGATTCGATCTCATACAATGCGTCTTCCATGGCAGGATCACTGAGGTTATAGAACAATTGCATGCAGTGGACTCGCAGCATGGTCGGCAGCGGATACGGTGGCCGGCCAGTCTGGCCCTTGGGGTAATATAGGGCTACCTTCTTCTCCAACTGCTTCCACGGAATCAGCTTGTCCATCCGTTCCAGAAAAATCTCGCGGCGGGTTTTACGCTTCTTGGTCTGGTACTCGGCTTCGGAGAAGGTGATCTGATCCATGGTGGCAACGAATCCTGTGCAGTTGACGATGACCGTATTATCGCTGATTTTGAGACTTATTCAGAGCCTCCTTAG
>NZ_JAKZAI010000008.1 GCF_023156235.1 Marinobacter goseongensis
ACTTTTTCTCCCAACTCCCCGTGAGCCCTGCGAACCAGCATCGAGGGTACGTCCACCTCCTTGAGCAGCCGGCTGTTCTTGCTGAGGCCCACCAGATAGTCCACGTTGTTCCGGTCGCACCAGCTCAGCAATCGGGGACGGTAAAAGCCGCTGTCACCCCGGAACACGATGCGGGTATTCGTCCAGTACTGCCGGATGAACTTCACCAGCAGGGCCAGAATGGCCCAGCTGTGGCGGCTGTCGCTTCGGTTGCTGGTGCGCAGGTAGCTCACCAGCAGATGGCGACCGCAGAACACGTACAGCGGGAAGTAACAATGGTGATCGTAGTAGGCGTTAAAGAACTTGCCGGGCTGGTCGCCATGCACTGGAACGTCGGTGCCATCGAAGTCCAGCACGATTTCCTTGGGTGGGGCGTCGTGCTGTTCAATGAAGTGATGCCACATCAGTTCGTGGGCCTTGACCACGGCCTGCCGGTCTACGCGCTGCTCCATTCGGCACAGTGTTGATTTGCCCGCCAGAATGGCCTCTTCGCCAGTCGCGGTCTGAAGTGCCTGGTCAGCGCGTAACGTTTCGTGATCGTTCAGATCTTCGTACCCGGCAGCCACGCCAAAGACCCGTTGCCGGATCATGGTTTGAAGCTTGTGGCGAACCAGCACCGGATTACGGGTATCGTCCAGCACCGTAGCCAGGCGCTGAGTGAGCTGGTGTTGATTGTCGACTTCGCGAAGCAGGAGCAGGCCGGCATCGGAGGTGATATGGCCGCCGGAGAAATCGGCTTCAATTTGACGGCGAGACAGTGGCGAGAAGGTCAGTTTTTCAGGTACCATTTTGGATAGCGGCTTTTGGTGCTTGGTGAACGGTGTAAGGTCCTGAAACTATAGCACTTTCAGCCGCTTTCTTTTATCCCGTCATGAGAAATCCGGGCTAATGACAAAGGCTCATTGCTTTCTGCAATCAACAATGCATCGCCAATTCGAGAGAGCGGTGAAGTTTTTCATGCTCACACTGGTACGTATGTAAATTGGAACTACTGGTGGGATAAACGAAATAACTACTGTAAGTTAAATCGTGTAGAAACTACTGTGACAATCACATACACTCTTCCACACTTATCCTCAAAAACAAAGAACGTTGAAGTAAAAAGAATATGGAATATATATTACTCAGCACTTATTGAGCATGAAGAGGGTCATGGCCAAATAGCAATTGACGCGGCACAGTTAATAGAAAGAAGCCTTAGGGATCTGCCATCTTACTCTAACTGTGATCTTCTAAGCAAAAAGGCGAATGCTAAAGCCCAACGGGTACTTAATAAATTCTCACAAAAGCATTTTGATTATGACAATAAAACTAATCACGGAAAAACACAGGGCGCATATCTTAATCTCTATTTATAAAATGCATAGCAAGGTCGAGTAATATCATTCGCTGCGCTCTCTGGACAGCCTTTTCGTTGCATTGTTTGCGCGAGCTGCGCCTTTATCGAAAAAATGCAAAAAAAGTCTGCCGTGGTTGGCCACGTTAGCATCAATGGAGGAGTCAAGTTTGAGATCGGGAATCTTCATCGTATTTATTGCTTTGCTGGTTGGATGTGCAAGCTATGAACAACACATTCCTACAGCAACAAGTACAGGCGAAATCGTCGAGCCTACCTTTGAGCAGAAGGCCGTTGGAGAGGCCTCGATCATGACGAATCAGGCCTTGAAGTCGTACCGGGAGGAATATGTCCATGCAACCGCACACAAGGCTTTTGCTCAATCTGATGTAGGTGCCTGGTCTTGGAAGTCTAATAGAACCTCAATAAAGCACGCGATAGAGAACTCTTTGATAGATTGTCAAAGAAATAACAAAAGACACGAAGCTGAACATCCGTGCAAGATTATTAATGTTGACGGGAAATGGGCCGGGGAGCGCTAGATGCTAACAATGCCAGTCATGGCGACGCCTACTGCATTGCGTCTTCGCCTCCATTCCATAGCCGCGCATGCTGGCTGGCGTTAAATGCCTTGGCTCCCGTGTTCGTGGGTGTGGTGTTCGGGCGCGGCTTGGCAGTAGTTTTCAGGCAAAACACAGCCGCCAGTCAGTCATCGGTTTTTGCGGATAACTCGGTGTTCAGGTTGCCCAAGTGCTCGAAAACGAGCGTGTGGTTAAGGTTTTAAGGCTCTGGGGCCACTACGAATAATGCACAACCCGCCGCTGTTGCCGGACAATTTTCCGTCGCTTCGCGGCTCCAAACCGGCGCGTGAGCCGGGCGTTAGCGAGCAAAGGATATATGCGATTTCTGTGTTTTTACCCCATCAGCTTTTTTCTCTTCGTTTTCCCTGCAGCGCTCTTCGCGGCAGAGAGCCTGGACGAGCGCTTATTCTCTGAACTGCGACTAATCAACCAGTCCCTGAGTACGTTGGCCTCGGAAAACGAGGCGTTTATCAAAGAGCTGGACAGAGAGCGTTGCATGAAAGCAGCGCCTCAAAGAAATGCTCCAATGAGTCCATCCTGCGAGGAGCAATCACTGAAGCATTTGGCCACTTTGGACGAGAGCAATCAAAAATCAGAAGTGGTCGTGAAACAGATGGTTAAAGGGTGGGCCAAGGTCTACGGAATGTTGCGCGTGGCACACATGCAATGTGACCTGAACAGCATCAATTT
This sequence comes from Marinobacter goseongensis, assembly GCF_023156235.1. Classification (GTDB taxonomy): domain Bacteria; phylum Pseudomonadota; class Gammaproteobacteria; order Pseudomonadales; family Oleiphilaceae; genus Marinobacter; species Marinobacter goseongensis. The sequence continues at coordinate 2,647 of NZ_JAKZAI010000008.1, forward strand.
TGAGGCGGTGCCGGCGTCTCTGAGAGCGCAATCTGGATTAACCGAACTGGATCCGGACGACGTCCTCCTGGAGTACATTGAGGCATCTGAGGGCGCATTGGCAGAGGATCTTGATGAACTGGATTGCGATGCAATCCAGTCGTTCACTGCCACTGTTCAACAGATAGTTATCGCGGCACGTCGAGCACAGGAAAGAATGCGCTAACCCGAAGGGATATCCGGATGCTGAGAACCGTGACATGGATCGAGATCGTCTTATCGATGATGCTGCTTGCGTTGGCAGTATGGCCGCTCTCGGGGTTTTGCGAGGGTAAATTCATGGGCCTTGATTGTGAAAGTCGAGCGATATTTGGCGTGAACCTGTTTGGTCCGCTGGGACTTCTGGCGTTCACCTGTTCGTCTTGGTCACTGACGAGCCGGTCAGTCACGCCGCAGGATCCCCTCGTCGTAAGCACATCCTGATCCGGCGCATGCCACTTGCCAGTTACGGTAACCGTTTCCCGGGGAGGCGAGGGGGCATGAACATTTGTTCACGGGTTTCTTTTTGGGTGCTATGTTGAAAGCATGAGCTTGCGCATTCCGGCGCGCAGTTATTGCGATTGCGGGGCCGCATGTTGCCGTATGGAGACGGACGCTGATGGCTGAAAGGGACGATTCAGAGAGCACCATTCTCGCCACGCTCCGCGAGAAAGCCGACCGGCTGGAGCGCCTTGAAGGCGAACTTGCAGCCCTTGAGCAAGAGCGGGAAGATTTGCTGAATAGCAAAAACCGCCTGTCTCGAAAGCTGAAGAAGTACCACCGAAGCCTGGAGGAGTGGGAGTGGTTCTTCGAGCATTCCGTTCAGATGCTCTGCATCGCCGGGCTGGACGGTTACTTCCGTCGGGTGAACGCGACCTTCGCCAACACCCTCGGGTACACCCGGGAAGAGTTGCTGGCCCGCCCCTTCGTGGACTTTGTGCACCCCGACGACCGGGGCAAAACGATGCGGGAACTGACAGGGCTGGGTAGCGGTCGCGACAGCATCAGTTTTGAGAACCGCTACCTGGCGAAGGATGGCCGCTGGCGCTGGATCGCCTGGTATTGTCCGGCCATTACCAACGCCACCACCAAGTTGTTTGCCATTGCCCGCGATATTACCGAAGATCGCCGCAAAGAGGCGGAGATCCTGTACAAGGCCTCCCATGATTCCCTCACCGGTCTCTACAACCGGGCTGCCTTTGAAGAGAGCCTGGAGTCTGCCATCGCCTTACAGGAGCGGAACCCGACGGGCGAAGTGGTGCTTTACCTGGTGGATATCGACGGTTTCAAGAATGTGAACGACTGTCACGGGCACATGGCTGGGGACCATTTGTTGCAGGTGATCTCCGACCGTTTCCGGCAAATCCAGCGAGCCGGTGAAATGGTGGCCAGGGTGGGCGGGGATGAGTTCGCCTTTCTGGTGGATGGCACCCGGGAAGGAGGCGATAACTACCCGGTGGAGCCCCTCGCGGAACGGATCATTGCCCAGGTCAGTGATCCGGTACCGATGAGCAAGGGCGAGGTCACCGTTGGGTGCAGCATCGGTATTTCCATGTTCCCGGGCACCGCCCGCGACTTCTGCTCATTGATGGCTCAGGCCGATAAGGCCATGTACGCCGTTAAGTACTCCGGAAAGAACGGTTTCCAGACGTACACCCCCTCACTGGATTGACCCCGGGATCAGCCGGTCCCGACTCATGATTTTTGGCATCCTTTCAGGCCAGATCCTGCCCGGGTGGATTGAATACGTGGCGACCGCGGTAGACACTGGAGCCCACACACTCGTGTGATGGACCAGGTAAGGTGGAGCAGCCGGGATATGAAACTGACCAGTATTGAAGAGGTGCAAAAAAGAGTCGGCGTTCTGCCTGCTCCTCGAGACCTGAAAGTCATCGACCATGTGGACGAGCATGCCCGACGTTGGCTGTCCTACGCCAATTTCGCGTTCATCGGATTTGGCAAGGCCGGGAATATCCAGCTTACCCCAGCGGGGAGCGAGCGAGCCTTTGCAACGGTAGTGGATTCCGGACATCTGCAGATTCCCCTCGCCGCGCTGGATGATGCAAGCATCGTTGAGCCTGATCTGTCTTTTGGCTCATTGTTCATGGTGAGCGGTATGGACGAGACCTTGCGGGTCAACGGCACGGTGTCCCACGTAGCCGATGGCCATGCGACCCTGAACGTAGCCGAGTGTTACCTGCATTGCGCCAAATCGTTCCGCCGCTCCGATTTCTGGTTGCCATCGTCCATAGGGCAGTCACAGGGGGAGCTGTCAGACTTCATCAGGCAGTCCAGATTTCTGGTGTTGGCGAGCATCAACCGTCGTGGGGAGGCGGATGTCAGTCCCAAGGGTGACCCGGCGCATCTGTTGATTCAGGAAGATGAGGGTGTCCTTTATCTCTCTGATCGACCGGGTAACCGGCGGATAGACAGCTTCCGTAACATTCTTGAGCAGCCGGAGGTGAGCGTTCTGGCCCTGGTGCCGGGCTGTGAAGATGTGCTTGAGCTCAGGGGCAAAGCGGAGCTGTGCAGTGATGATCATCTCCTGCAGCGATTCGAAATAAACGGCAAAAAGCCAAAGCTCATCATTAAAATACGACCGGCCTCACTGCTGGTAAGGCCGAGCCCTGCAATTACCAGGTCCGCTCTTTGGCCCTCGAAAAAAGGCCCCGGAGACCTGGTGCCCTCAGACATCTTCAAAGCGCACATACAACGAAGCAAAGACAGCTCACTGAAAGCAAAGGTGGCCCGTGCCGCGGTGTCTTTGCCTGGCGCCATGGAGAAGGGGCTGGAGCTGGACTATAAAAAGAACCTGTACTGACCCGGTTGCGGACCACACCCGCCTCGTGCGCGCTAACGCCGTTTGGTGAAGCGATCGATCAATTTGAAGGAACCCTGGATCGCCCGGTTTCTTACTTTGGATGAGAGGGCGTCCACGCGTCGTAACGCGCCCGAGCGATTGGACGGCTCCAGCCGCACCGCATCACCCTCGCGGATCATGCCGGGTTTCAGCACGGAAATGTTCACGCCCAGGTGGCGCTGGGTGTGAGCTTCCAGGGCGCGGAGTACTTTGGCGTCTTTTGTGATGGCAACCTGCGGTTGAGCGGGCATGGAGCAGCGCACGGTGCGCGACACCACTTTCAGCACGACCTCACCGATGTAGAGCTTACCGTCTACCCATTGAAATTCTTCAAACCCGGCGACGCCCTGAGGTGTTTCTATCAGCAGATTGGGCCGGAAGCGCTCAACCTGGAAATCCCCCTCGGGCTCCAGTTCCTTCAATGTTTCAAGGGATCCGCTGGTCAGCAAGTGCAGGGGATAAACGTCGTGATAACGCCCCAGCGGCGTTGTGAAAATGGCCAGTTCCATCATCATTCGCCAGCTGACCGAGGACATATCCGGCAGCTCTTTGGTGGCAAACTGTTTTTTCATCGCCGTGGCGCCCGCCGGCACGTTCAGCCGGTAGTGCTTCAGGTTGGTTTTGGGCTGGAGCGGCCACAGGCTGACGGGTTTGCCAATCGCCTCGCTCAATACGGCGTTCACATTGTCATCGGTGCTGTTCACCGTGCGGCCATCCGGCAGCTCGATGGTCACAGGGGGAACGCGGTCTGAGTTCGACGCCTCTTGGTACCGGGCTTTAAACTTCAGGAGTTTGGGGAGTTTTCTGACGGTGCTCAGCTCCCCTAGGGATTCATCTTTCAGTGCCCAATGACGGTCGCCCGACATTCCGGCTTTACCGATGAAGCTTTCGGTGACTCTGGCGCCCTCCATGGACTTGACTGGATAACGCCACAACTCTTTGACCCGACCGACTTCTATCCGCTCTTTCACGCTTGGTACCTGTTTTTCAAGTTGCTGTCGTTCGGAGTGCAACGACGGTTGCCCTGTTTTCAAGGATGTCGCGACGGCTTAACGAAGCCAAGGCTACACCGGGCCCGATACACCCGATAAGATAGAAGAGTTCATGATTGATCAAAAGCCTTATGGCCTTAAAGTTACGTTTCTCACCCAATCAGGAGAGTTCTGGAATGCCCGAGTCAATCTTCAAGGCAAGTTTGGTCCTCGCCCTTCTTTTCTTCACGGGCTTTTTTGCGTTGGTTGTCGTGCCTCCGCTTCTTGAAAATCCCGATGTATGGGGCGCATTGGCGGCGGGCTTTGTTAACCCTTACGCCAGCGGCTACTCAACAGACGTGCTTGTTTGCTGGTTCATTCTTGCCAGTTGGGTGGTTTACGAGGCCAGAACGCTTTCCGTCCGTAACGGCTGGGTATGCCTGGTTCTTGGTGTGGTACCGGGGGTGGCGGTGGGGTTTGCCGCGTATTTGTTGCTGCGAGCACGGCAGATCAAGCAGGTCAGACGCAGCAACCCATAACCCAATAAAAACGGAGCCATACCCATGACGGAATACTTCATCCAGGCCTTTATCTATCTGCTGGCGGCGGTAGTCGCGGTGCCGCTGGCCAAGCGCCTGGGGCTGGGGTCGGTGTTGGGCTACCTGGTGGCCGGTGTGGTGATCGGGCCGGTCACCGGCCTGGTGGGCCAGGAAACCGCCACTATCCAGCACTTCGCGGAATTCGGGGTGGTGATGATGCTGTTTCTGGTCGGCATGGAGCTGGACCCGAAATCCCTCTGGGCCATGCGGGTGCGTTTGCTGGGCCTGGGTGGCCTGCAGGTGGTGCTGACCTCTCTGGCGGGTATGGCCATCGCCTGGTGGCTGGCATTGCCATGGCAGACCACGGTGGCGGTGGGGCTGATCTTCTCGCTGTCGTCCACCGCCATCGTTTTGCAGACCCTGAACGAGAAAGGCTTGAGCAAGACTCAAGGCGGCCGCAGTGCCTTCTCGGTGTTGTTGTTCCAGGACATTGCCGTTATTCCCATGCTGGCGGTGATTCCGCTGCTGACTATTGCCGGGCTGGCCGCGGTGGGGGGTGGCGACGCCGGGCATCACGGCAGTTTCAGTCTGGTGGCGGATCTGCCCGGCTGGGCCCACGGGTTGGTGGTGATCGGCGCCGTGGCGTCGGTGATTGTCGGCGGTCATTACCTGAGCCGCCCCCTGTTCCGCTACGTGGTGCAGTCCGGTATGCGGGAGGTGTTTACCGCCATGGCGCTGATGCTGGTCATCGGCATCGCGGCACTGATGAGCCTGGTGAACCTGTCGCCGGCTCTGGGCGCGTTCCTGGCAGGTGTGGTGCTGGCCAACAGTGAGTTCCGCCATGAGCTGGAAGCCAACATCGAGCCGTTCAAGGGGCTGCTGTTGGGCTTGTTTTTCATCACCGTGGGTGCCGGCATTAATTTTGAGGTGCTGTCGGCACAATGGGGCACGGTGCTGGCGCTGGGGTTGCTGGTGATTGCGGTGAAGGCGGGCATCTTGCTGTTGCTTGCGCTGCTGTTCCGGATCCGTGGCCGCGATGGCTGGCTGTTTACGCTGGGGCTGGCGCAGGCCGGCGAGTTCGGGTTCGTGCTGCTGACCTACAGCATGCAGAACCGGGTAATACCCACGGACATTGCCCAGGTCCTGGCGCTGGTGGTGGCGCTGTCGATGTTCCTTACGCCGTTGTTGTTCATCGCCTACGACCGCCTGATTCTGCCGCGCTACCGCGATGCACAAAACCAGGAACAACGGGCGGCAGATACCATTGAGGAGCAGGCTCCGGTGATCGTGGCCGGTGTGGGGCGCTTCGGCCAGATTGTTTGCCGCTTGCTGCGGGCCAACAACATTCCGATCGTGGCGCTGGATCTGGCACTGGACCAGATCGAAAACCTGCGCCGCATCAATATCAAAAGCTATTTTGGTGACGCCAGCCGGATGGACCTGCTGGAAACCGCCGGTATCGCCAATGCGCGCTTGCTGGTGGTGGCGATTGACAACCGCGAGCGGGCCGTGGCGCTGGTGCATCAGGTCAAACAGCACTTCCCGGGGGTGTGGGTGTTGGCGCGGGCGTTTGACCGGGGCCATGGCTACGATCTCAGGGCGGCGGGCGCCGATGACGTGATCAGTGAAACCTACCATTCCGCCCTCGAACTTGGCGGTCAGGCGTTGACGGCCTTTGGTGTGCATCCCCTGCGCGCGCGGCAGATGACCTGGGCTTTCGTCAACAACGAAAAGGCGCACGAAGCGGAACTGGCGGACGCGTGGCAAGACATCGAGTCCGGCATCAGTTTCAGCCCGCGCTATGGCGAACTGTTCATGAAGCTGGAGGAGGCACTCAGTGACGTGATGAAGCAGGAATGGGAGGCGCCGAGCCAGGCGGAGGTGCCCTTGTGGGCGCCGCCGGAACGCGCACAGCGCCCGGCGACCGCCCCAAGGGTTGATGAGTGACCGGTCAGGCGCGGGCGACTTCCGGCTGCGGTCGGCCGCCGGGGAAGGCCAGCCGCAGATTTTTCAGCCAGGTGGTGCCGAACTGGCGCCACAGCGACGCCCGGTTGTACGGCAGGCCGTAGCGGGCCGCCACCGCACGCACCCGTTGCGAGGCTTCCGGATAGCGGTTGCTGCACATGTCCGGGAACAGGTGGTGCTCGATCTGGTGGCTCAGGTTGCCGGACAGCACATGGAACAGGCTGCCACCGGTGATGTTGGCGGAACCCAGCAGCTGGCGCAGATACCACTGGCCGCGGGATTCGCCTTCTACCTGATCGGGGGTGAAGTTGTACACGCCCTCAGGGAAATGGCCGCAGAAAATGATCATGAAGGACCAGATGTTGCGAATGATGTTGGCAACGAAGTTCGCCCCGGCCACCAGCCCGAACACCAGCAGTGGCGAGGCCGGCACGACGAACGAAATCGGAATCGCCACCAGTGCCGCCAGCCCCGGCCACATGATGTAGTCTTTGCGGACCTGTCCCCAGATCTTGCGCCCGATACGGCGCGCCAGGGGCTTGAGTTCCGCCGGTTTCTTGCGACCCTCAACCACGTCCACCAGGGCCTGCTCATGCAGCGCCACACCTTCCTCGAAGAACAGCATCAGCAACAGGAAGTACACCGGCTGGGGCAGGTATTTCGGGTGCCATTTCTGTAACGGCGTGACCCGCATGATGCCGTACCCCACGTCCAGATCCTTTTCCAGCACGTTGGTCCAGGTGTGGTGCACCACGTTGTGGGAATGCATCCAGCGGTCCGAGGGGCTCATGGTGTCCCACTCCCAGGTGTTGGACTGGATCTCCGGATCCTTCATCCAGTCCCACTGGGCGTGCAGCACGTTGTGGGCGATCTCCATGTTTTCCAGGATCTTGGCGATGCCCAGCATGAAGGTGCCCAGCCCCATGATCAGCAGCGTGGCGGTCCAGCCCGCCAGGGCGTGGGGCCAGGCCGGCAGGAAGAACAGGCCGGCGTACATGAACAGGCGGCCGATCAGGGCCATGCTGCGCTGGGTGCGGATGATGCCGAGAATGTACTGGCGATCACTCTCGCCCCGGCTTTGCATGATGTCGTCATAGATCGACTCCATCTCGCGGCCGAATTCGTCGATCTGCTCGTCGGTGAGATCCACCGGCAGCGGTTTTTGGGTAGCCATGGTCTGTACTCCTAAAGATCCAGTTCGCAGTCACCCGCGGCCGCACAAACGCAGGTTTGCACGATGGCCCCGGTTTCGTTCAGCACTTCGCCGGTGCGCAGGTCGCGCACACATCCGGAGAGCAACCGGGTGTTGCAGGTATGGCAGATGCCCATGCGACAGCCATGGGGCGGATTCATGCCGGCGTCTTCGGCAACTCGCAGCAGGTTGGTCTCGCTGTCGGCGTCCACCGCCATATTGCTCCGGGCAAAGCGGACCTTGCCGCCCACCGCGTCCTGTGGAATCTCGGCAAAATCCGCCAGAAAGCGCTCGATGTGCAATCGGCGGCTGAGGCCGGCCTGCTCATACAGGCTCTCCAGGGCCGCCAGTAGCCCTGGCGGTCCGCAGGCGTAACAATCCCGCTCTTTCCAGTCGGGACACAGGGTGGCCAGCTGCTCTTCACTGAAATAGCCCTGGCTCTGTTTGTGCTCGCCGAATTCCTGGGTGTGTACTTCGTGCAGGTGATACTGCTTCTTGTCAGCGGCGAGCTGTCGCAGTTCCTTGCTGAAGATCACATCGAATTCGTGGGGGGCGTAATGTATGTGCACCGTGTCTGGCAGCCGCTGCTGGACGACCAGGCTTCTCAGCATGCTCATGGCCGGGGTGATGCCACTGCCGGCGGTGATGAACAGCGGCTGGATCGGGGAGGCATCGGGCAGGTAGAAGTCGCCCTGTGGCAGGCCGATGGGTAAGTAATCGCCCACTTTGATGTTACGCACGATGTGCCGGGATACGCGCCCGCCCTCGATGATTTTCACCGTAATGGTAAAGCAGTCGTCGTTACGTTCCGGCGGCGACGAAATCGTGTAGGTGCGGGTGTAGTGCCGGCCCTCAATGGGAATGCCGATGCGAACGTGCTGGCCGGGCCGGTTCAGCCGCCAGTTCACACCGGGCCGCAGGGTGAGGGTGCGGGCGTCTTTGGTTTCGTCCCACACATCCACTACCTGTGCCTGCATCTGGTGGGTACTCCAGAGCGGGTTGACCAGTTCCACATAGTGGGACGTGCGCAACGGGTAGGCAAACATGTCGAGGACCCCGGTCAGCCTCTGGCGCCAGGTCGGTTGGGTTTCAGGAGTCTGCTGAGCTGAATTGGTCATCATTATTATTCTCTGGAAGCATGCTTTGAAGCGCTTATTGTTTGCAATGTGACACAATTCAGACTAGTTCACAGGCTCAGGGCCCACCAGTTTGTACTGGACACGGGGGTCATAAGGCCTGAATTGCCAACCACACATTGATGGTCGTGGCTGGCACTCAAGCGCTGACAGCCGTCCCCGCCTTGCCCGCGAGGATTGCCAGCGCGTCTTCCAGACGGCCGATGCCGCTGATGCCGCCGCTTTCGGCGAAGCCGGCGGCGGCGGCCAGTTTGGGTCCCATGGATCCGTCGGGCAGGGACAGTTTGTGGGCCTCCTCCAGGCTCAGCTTATGGAGGGGCGCGGCCGTGGCTTTGCCGAAATCGCGATAGATGGCCTCCACGTCGGTGAGCAGCAGCAAGGCGTTGGCCCCCAGCTGGCGGGCCAGCAGCGCGCTGGCGGCGTCTTTGTCGATCACCGCTTCCACGCCGATCATGCTGCCATCGTCCCGTCGCAGAACGGGGATGCCGCCGCCCCCGGCACAGATCACCACAACGCCCTGCTCCAGCAGCAGTTGCAGCACCCGCAGATCGGGAATCTCCAGGGGTTTGGGCGAAGGCACCACCCGGCGCCACTTGTCGCCGTCCTGAGCAATGTGCCAGCCGGCCGCTCTGGCGCGGGTTTCGGCCTCTTCCCTGTCGTACACCGGTCCGACGAATTTTGTGGGTTTGCTGAAGGCGGGGTCGTCTTTGTCCACCAACACCTGGGTCAGCAGGGTGGCGACCGGGCGGTCGTGGCCCAGGGCATTCTCCAGTTCCTGCTCGATGATGTAGCCGATCATGCCCTCGGTTTCGGCGCCCAGCACGTCCAGCGGATAGGCTTCGTCCGGCTTGTAGGCCGCGCCCTGCAACGCCAGCAGGCCCACCTGTGGGCCGTTGCCATGGGTGATCACCAGCTGGTGACCGGCGCGGACAATTTGAGCCAGCGATTCGGCGGCAATTTTCACGTTGGCGCGCTGGGCCTCGGCGGTCAGAGGCTCGCCGCGACGTAACAAGGCGTTGCCACCCAGGGCTGCAACTACCAGCATGTGAAGGTCTCCCTGTCAGCTTCCGAGTGTGGCCACGAGCACGGCCTTGATGGTGTGCATGCGGTTCTCCGCCTGGTCGAACACGATGGAGGCGGGGCTTTCGAACACCTCGTCGGTGACTTCCATGGCGCTGATGCCGAACTCGGCCTGAATCTCTTTGCCGACGGTGGTGTCGGTGTTGTGAAAGGCCGGCAGGCAGTGCATGAACCGCGCGCGGGGGTTGCCGGTTTTCGCCATCAGGGTGGCGTTGACCTGGTAGGGCTGCAGCAGGTTGATGCGCTCCGCCCACTTTTCCTTGGGCTCACCCATGGACACCCACACGTCGGTGTAGACAAAGTCCACGCCCGCCACGGCGGCATCGATGTCGTCGGTGATCGTGATCCGCGCACCGGTGTTGGCGGCAATGGTGTGGGCTTCCTGCTGGATGGCTTCGCTGGGCCAGCAGGCTTGCGGGGCGCACAGGCGCACGTCCATGCCCATCTTGGCGCCACCGATCAGCAGGCTGTCGCCCATGTTGTTGGCGGCGTCGCCGATGAACACAAAGGCCACGTCACGCAGGGGTTTTTCCACGTTTTCCTGCATGGTGAGAAAGTCGGCCAGTATCTGGGTGGGGTGAAACTCGTTGGTCAGCCCGTTGTAAACCGGCACGCCGGCGTATTGCGCCAGCTCTTCCACCACCGCCTGGCCGAAACCCCGGTACTCGATGGCGTCGTACACCCGGCCCAGTACCCGCGCGGTGTCCTTCACCGATTCCTTGTGGCCGATGTGGGTGCCTGTCGGCCCCAGATAGGTGACCCGCGCGCCCTGATCAAACGCCGCCACTTCAAAGCCGACGCGGGTGCGGGTGGAGTTCTTCTCGAAAATCAGGGCGATGTCCTTGCCCTGCAGTTTTGGCACTTCGGTGCCGGCGTACTTGGCGGTTTTCAGATCGGCCGAGAGCTTGAGCAGGAACGTGATTTCCCGTGGGGTGAAATCCCGCAGGGTGAGAAAGTGCCGGTTCTTGAGGTTGAAAGCCATGGCGGTGCTCCTTGCCGGTCAGATGGCGTCTCGTATGGTCGGGCAGCTCATGCAGCGGCCGCCGCCGCGGCCGCGCCCCAGTTCGGCGCCGGGAATGGCCAGCACTTCGATGCCGGCGGCTTCCAGGGCGGCGTTGGTGTCGTCGTTGCGGTCGTAGCCAATGACCACCCCCGGGCTCAGTGCCAGCACGTTGTTGCCATCGTTCCATTGTTCCCGCTCGCGCTCGGCGGGTGTGTCACCGCCGGTGGCGACCACTTCCAGCGAGGGGTAGCCCAGCACTTCGGCCACCACGTCGAACAGCGGCCGTGGGTCCTGCTGGAACGACAGGTGTTTGTCGCCCTTGCCGGGGCGCAGGTCGTAGCACACCATTTCGTCGGCAACGTCCTTGAAGCTGGTTACCACATTGCCGCCACAGAAGGTGAACACGGTGTCCAGGTGCATGGCGGAGCGGGTCTTGGGGATCTGGCAGGCGATCACTCGCTCGGCGGTGCCGCTGGCAAACAGGGCCCCGGCGAGCTGGCCGATGGCCTGGGGCGAGGAGCGCTCGCCCATGCCCACCAATACAGTGCCATTGCCCACGGGCATGATGTCGCCCCCTTCGAGCGTCGCCAGAGCGTGGTCCGTAAGGGGGTCGCCCCAATGCACGTTCACCTTACCCGCAAACGTCGGGTGGAACCGGTAGATCGCGCTCATCAGCAGGGTTTCCGGTTTGCGCGCGGCCCAGTACATGGGGTTGAGGGTGACACCGCCATAGATCCACGCGCTGTTGTCGCGGGTAAACAGGAAGTTCGGCAGTGGCGGCAGCACAAACCCGTGTGGCCCCAGGTGGTTGCCGAACAGGCCGCTCGGGTTGAAGGGCAGGTCGCCCACTTCCAGCCCGCCAATCAGGAACTCGGCCAGGGCCTGCCCCGGCAGTTCGTCCATCCAGGCGCGGAGATCCGACACCATGCCCACGCCGATGTGGTTCCAGGTAATGCGGTTGTCCAGAATCCAGGCCCTTGCTTCTGGAAGATCCAGGGTTTCGGCGAGCAGGTCGTTGACGTCCAGCACGTCAATGCCGCGGGCGCGCATGATGCCGGCGAACACGTCGTGGTCTTTCTGGGCCTGCTTGACCCAGAACACGTCGTCAAACAGCAGTGCGTCGCAGTTGGAAGGCGTCAACCGCCGGTGTGCCAGCCCCGGGCGGCAGACAATCACCTGCCGCAGGGTGCCGGTTTCCGAGTGAACGCCAAGAGTAGGTTCCGTCATGTCGCAGCTTCCTTTGCTCTGGGTTATAAAAATGCGCCGATGCTGATCACCACCGTGATAAAGACGGTGAGAATCAGCAGCAGTGGCCAGATAAAGGCCAGCCAGCGGTCGTAGGAAACGCGGCCGATGGCCAGACCACCCACCACTACGGCAAAGGTCGGGTTGATCAGGTTGACCAGGCCATTGGCTGACTGGTAAGCGGTGACCACAAGATCGCGACCCACGTTGGCAAAATCTGCCAGTGGCGCAAGGATCGGCATGGAGAGCACCGCCAGGCCGGAGGAGGACGGCACAAAGAAACTCATGCCCACTTCGATCCAGAACATCAGGTTGATAAAGGCCAGTTCCGGCAAGCCCCCGAGGGTGGTTTCGGCACTGTGCAGGATGGTGTCGGCAATCATGCCCTGTTCCATAATCACCACAATGCCCCGGGCCAGGCCGACCACCAGGGCGACACCGAGCAGGTCACGGGCGCCGTCGACAAAACTGCCAGTCAGCTTCTTCTCGCCCAGTCGGGCGATAAGGCCAATCACGATGGCAGAGCCAAAAAACAGCGAGCCCATCTGCGCCATCCACCAGCCCTGGGACGACACGCCCCAGATCATCACGACGAAGGTGATGGCGAAGATAACCAGAGCTATTTTCTGGGTGCCTGTGAGGTCAAAGTTTTCCAGCTCATCATGGCCCTGGAGGAAAAGTTTGCGGTGGGCATCTCTCTGTTTGGCCACCACCGAGCGGGACGGGTCCAACTTGACCCGGTGGGCATAGCGCATCACGTAGGCGGCACAGATAATCAGGCCACCCACAAGCAAAACAAAGCGCAGCACGATGCCATCGGTAAAGGGGATGTTGGCGGCGTTCGCTGCAATGACCGTCGCAAAGGGGTTAATGGTAGACCCCAGCACGCCGATACCGGCACCCACCAGAATGATGGCCACCCCGGTGACGGCGTCATACCCGGCGGAGATGATCACCGGAATCAGAATGGCGTAGAACGCCAGGGTCTCCTCCGCCATGCCATAGGTGGTGCCGCCCAGGGCAAAGAGTGTCATCAGGATCGGGATCATCCATATCTCTCGCCCTTCCAGCCGGTGCATGGCACTGCGAATGCCAGTGTCGATGGCGCCGGTGGCGTTCATTACGCCCAGAAAACCACCGAGAAAGAGCACGAACAGCGCTACATCAATGGCGTTGGCAGCGTAGCTGTCAGGGTCATAGAACCCGGCAGTGGGAGCCAGCATGACATCAACAAAGCCCTGCGGGTTGGGGTCAACGATCTGGTAAGTGCCCGGTACCGCCACCTCCCGCCCGACGTCCTCGTTCATGGCGCGCTCGTACTGTCCGGCCGGAATGATCCAGGTCAGGGCGGCAATCACAATGATCAGCAGAAACAGAATGGTGTAGGCGGTGGGAAATCGCGTTGCCAGATCGTCCTCAGGGTTCCTTTCGGGGAGCGTTTCATCAGTCACGTGGCATCTCCTGTCCATGGTGGCTTGCTGATGGGGCATTTCTTCACTGTCAGTATGGACGCCACCGGCTGTGCGTAAAGTGATCAGCGTCAAATCAGCGGCGGGTTTCAGGGGGCTGAATACGTAAATTCGCCAGCCATGGTGGGCGCGCTACTAATACGGCCCGGAGCTGCTAAGCTTCAGGTGTGTTGTCTCTCAGAGGGCAATCATCATGTATGAACGCGCAAAGGACTTATTGCATCAGTTCGAGCAGCTGCCTTTGATCAGCGAAGCGCTCGACCGGCGTTACGCCAAGCGTTTTGCCAGCGCGAACAACGCCAACCTGTTTCGCGGTGTCTACCCGGATTTTGCAACCGCCACCGCAGATGCGCCTGCCAGCAAACCCATCGGATACGATAACGAAGCCCCGGCGTCGGCGGAGATGTACCGTTTCCGCATGCGGGCCATCTCGCCGTGCGATTACCCGGTGGCCTTCTGGCTCAACAAGTTGATGCAGCCCGACCAGCGGTTGCTCGATTTCGGTGGTCATGTGGGCGTGCTGTATTACGCCCTGTCGCGGTACCTCGCGTTCCCGGAAGGCTTTGAATGGCAGATATACGATGTGCCGGCGGTGGTCCGGGAAGCGCGGAAATTTGCCTTGGCCAATCACACGGCGGCCACCCTGAGTTTCTGCGATGACCTGAAACAGGCGCCGCCATGCGATTGGGTGCTGTTCTCCGGTTCGTTGCAATACGTGGAGGATTCCCTGAGTGCCATCATCGGACAGCTCCGAAATCGACCGACGTACGTACTGATTAATATGCTGCCGGTTCACCCGACCCGGGGGTTTGTGACACTGCAGAATATCGGTACCGCGTTCTGTCCGTACAAGATCTACAGTGCGGTGGAGCTGGCGGCGGAGATCGGCAAACTTCATGGAGAGATCGTGGATCACTGGAAAAACGCAGACAAGGCCTGCGCCATTCCGTTCCACGCGGAGCATTCTCTGGAGTATTACTGCGGTGAGCTTATCCGGCTGGATGCCGTGCACTGACGGCAATCCGGCGGTGGCAGAGCGCAAGGTCGCGGCATTTGTCGCCTTGCTCTACACTTCTTGAGTACGGATAGCGGGTACGTACCGGATGGAGCCGTTTGTTTCATGCATGATGAGCAGTCCGCAGGCAGCCCGGAGCATCAGTCGCCGGCGTTTTTCAACAAGCTGACGGGCAGTGTGCCGGGGATCATTTTCACCTACTGGCTGAGCGCGGACGCGCTTGAGCATAGTTACCCTTATGTCAGCGATAAACTGAAGGATCACTTCGGGATCGAGCCGGCGCAGCTGCAAGCCGACGCGGGTGCGCTTTTCGCCATCATCCACCCGGACGACATGGCAGAGGTGCAGAACAGCATCCTCAATTCCGCGACGAATCTGGTGCCGTGGAAGTGCCACGCCAGATTGCGGCTGCCCTCCGGGGAGTTCCAGTGGTTCGAAGCCCACTCCGAACCCGAGCGCCAGCCCGACGGCAGCACATTGTGGTTCGGCCAGTTCCATAACATCCAGCATTACAAGGTACTGGAGGAATCTCTGCGGGAAAGCGAGGCGGAGTTCTCGTTTCAGGCCGGGTTTCAGAAGCTGATTGCGAAGCTGTCGACTGAGTTCATCAACCTGCACTTCGGCACCATTGATGAGTGTATTGAAGAGCTGCTGGAGACCATCGGCGAGTTCTTTGCGGTGGATCGCTCCTACCTCTACGAATTTTCCGATGACTATCTGGCCATGACCAACACCCACGAATGGGTACGATCCGGTGTGCCGGCGTTGAGAGACAGCCAGCAGAACGTGCCGATTCAGGACTTCCACTGGTGGCACCGGCAGATCGACGCCATGGTGCACAACAGCCGGGTGGTGTTTATTCCGGACGTTTCCCGACTGCCGCCGGAGGCCAGTGAAGAAAAGGCACTGCTGGAGGAACAGGGGGTGCATTCCATGTTCTGTGTACCGGTGACCATCCGTGGCCGGGTGACCGGGTTTTTCGGGGTGGATTCCCTGAGTCCGCGCCAGTGGCGGGAGGATCAGGCGGATCTGCTGACCATTGTCTCCGGCCTGTTATCGGGCTCATTGGAGCGGCATCGTCTGGAGCAGGAGCTGTTGCATCAGTCCATCCGGGACCCCCTGACGGGCCTGCATAACCGTCGTTATCTGATGCCGCGGCTATACGAGATGCTGGGCAGCGCAGTGCGGCATCACAACACCTTTGCCATCGCCATGTTCGACATTGATCACTTCAAGCAGATCAATGACACCCACGGGCACCTTGGCGGGGATTTCGTGCTGACGGAGTTTGCGAGGATTCTGGAGCATACCACCCGTTCCACCGACGTGGTTGCCCGGTTTGGCGGGGAAGAGTTCGTGGTGGCCTTTGTATTGGACGAAGCCGATGAGGTGACAACCCTGGTGGGCCGAATACTGAGGGCGGTTCGCAAACACCCGTTTGTGTTCGAGGGGTTGCCGATTGACGTCACTGTCAGTGCCGGTATTGCAGGCGTAATCGATATGCCGTCGGTGCCGTCCACGCCCGATCCGGTCATCGGTAAGGCGGACCACCATCTGTATATTGCCAAACAGGCAGGCCGGGATTGCTTCGTGGATGCATCAGGAGTTATCCGCATATAAGAAAAGATCATTTCACCTCATATTCAAAAACGGTATATGCTTATATCCTAAATATCGTTTTCACGCCGAGGTGAGCCCATGAACCGTCCTCTGGTTCAGCATTTTTTCGACGAACCGACCAATACCTTCAGCTACGTGGTCCGTGACCCCGACAGTGACGCCTGTGCAATCATCGATTCGGTGCTGGACTTCGACTACGCCGCCGGCCGCACCGACGTGCGCTCTGCCGATGCCATCGTCGACCACGTTCGTCGTGAAGGGCTGACGGTGGAGTGGATTCTGGAAACCCACGTGCACGCGGATCACCTGTCGGCGGCACCGTATCTTCATGAGCGGTTGGGTGGCCGCACCGGAATTGGCGCCCACATCGTTGAGGTGCAGGCCATATTCGGTAAGGCCTTCAACGCCGGCACCGACTTTGCCCGGGATGGCAGCCAGTTTGACCGGCTGTTCAGGGAAGGCGACCGGTTGGAGATCGGCAACCTCAACGTCGAGGTTTTGCACACCCCCGGCCACACGCCGGCTTGCCTGACCTACGTGATCGGTGACGCCGCGTTTGTCGGTGACACCCTGTTCATGCCCGATTACGGCACCGCCCGCTGTGACTTCCCCGGTGGCGACGCCCGAACCCTGTACCGTTCGATCCGGAAGGTGCTGGCTCTGCCGCCGGAAACCCGGATCTTCCTGTGCCACGACTACAAGGCGCCGGAACGGGAAACCTATCAGCACATGACCACGGTGGCGGAGCAACGACGGCAGAACGTGCACGTTCACGAGGGCGTCACCGAAGACGAGTTCGTGCGGATGCGTACCGAACGGGATGCCACCCTGGACATGCCCCGGCTGATTCTGCCGTCGGTGCAGGTCAATATGCGGGCCGGCCACCTGCCGCCGGCAGAAGACAATGGGCAGGTGTACCTCAAAGTGCCGGTCAACCTGTTCTGAGCCCCTCATGAGCCTGAAACGTCACCTTCCGCTGCTGCAATGGCTGCCGCAGTATCGTAAAGAACAGGCGGCCAGCGACCTGGTAGCCGCGGTGATCGTCACCGTTATGCTGATTCCCCAGTCGCTGGCGTATGCCTTGCTGGCCGGGTTGCCCGCGCAGGTGGGCCTGTACGCCAGCATTCTGCCGTTGGTGCTCTACGCCGTGTTCGGCACCAGCCGCACCCTGTCGGTTGGTCCGGTGGCAGTGGTGGCGCTGATGACGGCGGCGGCGCTGGCACCGATTGCCGCGCCGGGCAGTCCGGAGTATCTGGCGGGTGCGGTGCTGCTGGCGGTCATGTCAGGCCTGATGCTGACCGCCATGGGGCTGATGAAGCTGGGCTTCTTGGCGAATTTCCTCAGCCACCCGGTGATTTCCGGCTTTATCACCGCCTCGGGGATGGTGATTGCGGCCAGCCAGCTCAAGCATCTGCTGGGCGTTGAGGCGTCCGGCCACAATCTGCTGGAGATTGGCGAGTCGCTGGCGGACAACCTGGGCCAGACTCACGGGCCGACGTTAATGATGGGGGCCGGCACTCTGCTGTTCCTGATATTCGCCCGCACCCGCCTCAAATCGATACTGGTGAGGCTCGGCGCCGGCATCCGGGCGGCCGACATCGCCACCAAAACCGCGCCGATTCTTGCGGTTCTGGTGACCACCCTGCTTGCCTGGGGGCTCGGTCTCGGGGCTCACGGCATCAGCCTGGTGGGCGAAGTGCCCTCCGGTTTGCCGCAACTGACCCTGCCGCCCATGGACGTTGCGGTCTGGAAACAACTGGCAGTGGGTGCATTGCTGATCAGCGTTGTAGGCTTTGTAGAGTCGGTATCGGTGGGGCAGACGCTGGCGGCCAAACGGCGTCAGCGTCTCGACCCGGACCAGGAACTGATTGGCCTTGGTGCTGCCAATCTGGGCGCGGGTTTGTCCGGTGGCATGCCAGTGACCGGCGGATTCTCCCGCTCGGTGGTGAACTTTGATGCCGGCGCACAAACGCCGGCGGCGGGGGCCTACACCGCGGTGGGAATCGCGCTGGCAACGCTGGTGCTGACGCCGGCCATCGCCTACTTACCGACCACAACGCTGGCCGCCACGATCATTGTCGCCGTCGCCACACTGATCGACTTCCCGGCGTTGCGGCGCACCTGGCGTTATTCCCGCCCCGACTTCGGCGCCATGCTGGCGACCATTGTGCTGACCCTGTTGCACAGTGTGGAGGCGGGCATCGTGGCCGGCGTGGGCCTGTCCATCGGCCTGTTCCTGTATCGCACCAGCCGGCCTCACAGTGCGTTGGTCGGGCGGGTGCCCGGTACCGAGCATTTCCGCAACATCCAGCGCCATCAGGTGGAAACCAGCCCGCAGGTGAGCTTTTTGCGGGTCGACGAGAGCCTGTACTTTGCCAACGCCCGCTTTCTGGAAGAAACCGTGATGGATCTGGTCACCCGTCAGCCACAGCTGAAAGATCTGGTGCTGGTGTGCCCCGCTGTTAACCTGATCGATGCGTCGGCGCTCGAGAGTCTGGAAACCATCAATGAGCGTATGACCGATGCAGGTGTGCGTTTGCACCTGTCTGAGGTCAAGGGGCCGGTAATGGACCGGTTGAAAAACACCCAGTTGATCAGCCGCCTTGGCGGTCAGGTGTTCCTGAGTACATTCGAAGCCTGGCGCACACTGGTGACGCCCGCGGAGATGCCGGTCACCAGCGCACGCTGATACACTGAGTGCCCGGTCGAAGAGGGTGAACCATTCATGGGTATGACGGACAATCTGTTGTCCACCACTCAGCTGATTGTCACCGCACTGCTGTTTTTCGGCGTGTTGGTGGTGGCGGTCCGCCAGGTGGATTGGCGTGCTCTGCGCAAGGACAACGTTCTGCAGCACTCGTTCTTCGGGGCGGCCGTGGTACTGGGGTTTCTCTGGCAGCTGCGGGCGGGTCTGTCGCCGGGTCTGTCGATTCACGTGTTCGGCATCACGGTGGTCACCCTGATGCTGGGCTGGGGCCTGGCGGTTCTGGCGGGTCTGCTGGCGTTGGTGATCACGGTGATCACCGGGCGTGAGCCGTTGCTGATGTTTGCCGCCAACGGTCTGGTCACGGTGATGGTGCCAGCCCTGGTCAGCCACGGCATCATGCTGTGGGAGCGCCAACGCAATTTCCGCAATTTTTTCGCCTACATCTTTGTCTGCGGCTTCTTCGGCGCAGGCATCGCCGTGGCGTGTGCCGGGCTGATGATGTGCATCATGTTGTGGACCGCGGGGGTGTATGACTTCAGCGAGTTGGTCCATGAATACATCCGCTACCTGCCGCTGTTCATGATTCCGGAAGGATTTGCCAACGGAGCCTTTGTGACCGGGCTGATGGTGTTTCATCCGGACCGTCTCACCACACTGGACCAGCGGCGATACCGATAGAACAAACGGCCAAAAAAACAAAAACCCGCTTTCTTGCGAAAGCGGGTTTTTTTGTGTCAGCCCCCTTTTCCGGGGTGTTCAGGCGCCGGTATTAACGGACGCCGGCACGTCTCAGAGCCGCCGGTGTGAACTCGTTGGAGCGGGCTTTCACATTGAAGGTGTAAGGGTCGTCCTCTTCATTGGTGAGACCCAGGGCAAGGTAGCGACCGGAAAGCAGGTCGTACAGGGTTTCAACGGCGTAGCTTGGCACACCGATGTCGTAGCCCTGCAGCATGTGCGCTTCGGCAACGCGCCAAAGCTCACCACGGCCGTCGTAGTGGTCGATCACAGCAATCTGCCAGGAATCCTCGTCCACGTAGAAGTCACGCTGGCCATAGATATGGCGCTCGCCATCCTTCAGCTTGGCGCGAACGTGCCACACCCGGTGAAGCTCGTAGCGCAGCAGCTCCGGATTGAGGTGTCCCGGCTGCACGATGTCGTCGTAGCTCAGGCTCCGGTCGGTCAGGCGGTAGGAGTTGTAGGGGATGTACATTTCTTTCTTGCCGACCAGCTCCCAGTCATAGCGATCGGGTGCGCCGTTGTAGAGGTCGAAGTTGTCGGTGGTGCGCTGGCCGTCGGCCGCGGTACCGGGGCCGTCATAGGCGACCTGGGGGGCACGGCGAACCCGGCGCTGGCCGGAATTGTACAGCCACGCGCGGCGGGCCTCTTCAACCTGGTCCAGGGTCTCGTGCACCAGCAGTACATTACCGGCAAGGCGTGAAGGCGCGGTGATCACCTGTTTGAAGTAGAACAGCACGTTGTCGTCTTTGCCCGGCTCATAATCGGCCAGTGCCACACGGTCGGCCAGATGCTCGGAGAATTTGACCGGACTGAAATCGCCGTTGGCCTGGGGGGTGACCTGCGCCACGTTACGGATGATGGAGCCGCCGCGATAGCGGGTGATGTGGTTGAAGATCACCTCAACCCCTTTCTTCGGAATCGGGAAAGGCACGCCGGTCTGGTAATCCTGCAGGCCGTTGCCATCCGCGGTCAGCGAGACCGTGGTGGCATTTTCGCCGGCTTTTTTCATCAGCCGGTCCGGGTAGGCGGCGGTGCGCCGGGTCTGGTAAACCGGAATGAAAAAATCGCTGTAAGCGTTGATGGTGGCGATCTGGCCCGGCGAGAGTCGGTCCTTGTATTCGTCAACATTGCTCTGGTCGATCTTGAACAGCGGCTTGTCGTCCGGGAACGGGTTCGGGTAGATACCCTCCTCCGGCTGGTCCACCGGTGGCGCGGTCAGCCCGCCGGTCCATGCCGGGATTTCATCGCCGTTGCCGGCTTTTTCGGCGCCGATAGGGGTGAGCTCGTTGCCGAGCTTGGCCGCTTCCTCGGCGGAAACCGCCGCCATCGCCGCGCCCGAGGTGAACAGGCACATGGCAATGGCACTGCCAATGAGGTGTTTACGGTAGTTGTTCACAAGTGACTCCTTTGTGATTGTGGTTCGTGAATCAGAATGAGTAGGAAACGCTGGCCGCAACGAAGTCCCGGTCCGAGATTTCGTTGTAATCACCGCCGAAGTAGGAGGTGTAGCTGATGGAAGCGGAGTAGGTGTTCTGGTAGTTAGCGTCCAGACCCAGACTCACCGATTTGTTACCTTCCTTGAAGTTGCCGCCCGGATCCGGGGCATAGCCCTCAACATCGTGGGTAAAGAACAACTTCGGCAGCAGGTTGATGCCGGCGATGGCGTTGGAGTAATCCAGGGCGAACAGGGTGCGGTAACCCCAGGAGAACGACGTGGTGAAACCATCAGAGCCACAGTTGGTGGGGTTGATGTTCAACCGGGTGGTTTCGTCGCCGGGTCCTTCGCTGCACAGGTCGCCGCTGAAAGATGGGCCGTCCAGTGGCACCGGGCCAACGCCAAAGAGCCCCGACCGTCCATAGCGGGCCTCACTCTTGTTCGGCAGGTCGTGCACATAGGTGGCGCCGATTTCGGCAATGGCGATGAGCCGGCTCGCACCGAACACCCGGTCCACAAAGTGGATCAGGGTAGCCTGGGCCTGGGACACGTTGTAACGGTCATAACCATCAACGGCCTTGCCGGCGTAATTGAGGTCGGGGTCGTCCTCTCGCACCTGCTGCTCGAGCTTACTTACCACCTGGCCGTCCGGGCCGCGTTGCTGAAGGCCGCCGTAGATCAGCTCGAACGTGTTCCACTGAATCGGCATGTTGGGGCGGAAGCTGTATTCGGCACCCAGTGAGGTGCCGGTGGGCAGCGTGGTGTTGATGCTGATGCCGTACAGGTCGATACCCTTCGGGTAATCAATGAAGTAGCTGGGAAAGCGGGTGAACGGCTCGTTGGGATCGTTGATCTGGTTTGCCGTCGGGCTCTCCGGGTTGCTGACCACGCCGCTGAGGTACGGCAAACGGCTATGGTAGCGGACGTAGTAGAAGCCCAGCTCGGAATCGAGAGCCGGGACAAACCAGCGCACGGCGGCGCCGAACTGGTCTCTGTCACCAGGCTCCACGTCGCCCCGCCGGGGCGCCACAAAGCCTTCTTCAAAGGCCTGGGCATCGGGCACCTGCCCCGCCAGAAGCACTGGGCCACAGCCGTCCGCCGCGACATCCGCAGACGAGAAATAGGTACCGCAGTCATCCACCCTGAACGGTTCCCATTCGGTCTGGACGAAGGCCTCAACGTTGATTTCTGGGGTGATGCCGACGGAGGTGTACAGCATATTGACCGGCAGCAGAACGTCTTTTAACTCGGCGCCGGGTGTGCGGAACGCTGGCACATCGATCGGGTTGATGGTGTTGATACCGCCGAGGATAAAGGTGCTCTCACCCCAGCTCAGTACCTGGCGGCCGTAGCGTACCGAAATCGGGGTGTTGCCGGCGTACCAGTCGGTAAAGATGTAAGCGTCCAGCAGATCCGCGCCGGCGGCGTTATCTTTGGCCTCCGGATTGAGTTCGCGGCGTTGCCCGACGGGATCCACTGCGCGCTCGTTGTCTTTGAGCTCGAAATCGTAGAAGTAGCTGCCACGGATCAGCGCGCCGATCCGGGTGAGATAATCGCTGTCCGGGCTATAGTCCAGGAAAAGTTCGGACCGCCCCCGCAGGATCTGCGAGTAGGGGTCACCCTTCTCGAAGTTGAGGTTGCCATCGTCAAAATTGTTGGAGGATGCGCCGGTATTGCTGTAGGCGAATTCGGTACCGAGGTTGCCCTGGGTGATCAGATCCGGGTCCTGATCTTCAACACGCACGCCGATGCCTGCCGTCAGGGTGGTGCTGAAAGAGGCGTCGATGCCGTAGAGATCAAAACTAAAGGCCATGGCGGAGGTCGACACCATGGATGACAGCGCCGCCGTAGCCAGCGACAGTCGGGTTCGGGTAAAGCGGGAAGAATTTCTTGTTGTCATTTCTACTGCTCCAGTTCTTTTATTCTTGGGGCCCCGCACGCACTTTGTTGCGGGGCCCGGGGGCGACGTTTTAACGTTGCCGTCAGATCAGACCGCCGAAGAGACCGTCAAGCAGGCCGCCGCCATCGCCGCCATCGCCACCGTCTCCGCCGTCGGATCCGTCACCGTCAGCCGGCTCGGCGCCGCCGTCGGTGGCACCGTCACACTCTGCATCGCCCGGCGCGTTGCCCACGCCCTGCACCACGCAGTCGTTGGTCACGTCCACGGTAAACGGGGTGTCGGCGTCCACGCGGCTGCGGAACAGGGCCACCAGTTGCGTGGTCATCTCGTCAAACACCGCGCTGGAGCTGAACGGCTCAGAGCCTTTCTGGCCCGCGGAGATCGGGTTGCCGTGGGCGCCTTCCAGATAGCGGGTGATGATCGGGCGGGTGCCGTCATCGCTGCCGTCTGCGTTGTCGATGCTGACGGCGCCCATAAAGCGAGCCATGGGATCGGTGCCGGCCAGCGGGGCCGGGCGGCTGTCGATCTCGAAGCCCGTTGAGGTCACCAGCGCCAGCGGGCCCTGATCGTAGAGCTGATCGTCCGCGGCGTTGGGAATCGTTGCGTCAGACGGGCGATTGGCGTCGCCTTCCAGGCCGACGATGGAGGTCAACAGGGTGGCTTCGTTGCCGCTCTCCAGGAACAGCGGCGCGAAGGCGGCCGGATCGGTGGAGTCCAGCAGCGCCTGGAATACGTTGAAGTAGATGTTCAGCTCCGTTCTGCCCTGGGCCAGCAGGCCGTCAGACGCCGCTACCAGGCCTGGCAGCAGCTCCGGGGCAATGGTCTCGCGGGAGTTTTCCGCGATGCGCGAGAACTGGCCGCCGGTGTTGAACAGGATCGAACCCAGAATCGGATTCAGGTCGGGGTTGTCCTCCGCCGCCAGATTGTTGATCACCGGATAGGGCACACCGCCCATGCCGCTCAACGAGTGGCTGATGAAGTACACACGGTCGGTGTTCATGCTGGTGCCGTCGTCGCAGGCGCCGTCCGTCGCGCACTGGTTGATGGCCGCTTCAATGGCCGGCAGCAGAGCGTTGATGTTCAGCAGATCCAGCGCGCCCTGGCGCATGTTGTCGCGGGTGTTGGCAAAGTTGGTGAAGTTGAGGAACAGGCTACCCGACTCCGGATTGGCCACCTGATCCCGGGCCACCGCCTGCATGGCATCGTTGGCGGTGAAACCGAAATGCCTTTCGGTGGCATCGGCAGACGCACCGGACTGCTGCGAGATCTCCACCATACCGGGTGTTGTCGCGGGGTCGTCTTCATCCCGGGCGCTGGCGGCGGCTTCGCCGAACACACCGTTGAGGGGCAGATCGATGCCAACGGTGATGAAGCAGTTGTCGCTGTTGCTCGGAACGCCCCCACCGTCTGCCAGACAGAGCAGCGCCGCAGCAGTCGCCATCGGCAGGATCGCCGAGCGGTCCTGGGTAGCGGCGTGCTGGTAGATAATCACCGGATAGCCTTCTGTGGGCGGGCCACCGAAGAGCGGGTTGGTGTCGGGCGTGCCAACGATAATCGGAATCTTGGTGTCGGCCCGCTTTTGGATAAACGGGAATCTATAGCTCACGCGGTTGGACTGCGCTTGTGGCAACTCACTGTTGGCGCTGAAGTCCGCCGGCTGCCAGGAGCCAGTCTGCAGTGGGCTGCCATCACTGCCGTTGGGCAGCTGCTGATAATAAGGCAGCGTGATCTCACCCTCGTAGACCTGAAGGTCGATGTCATCGATCACGATCAGATTGGCCTGTTGGCCCAGCGACGGATTGATTTCACGCCCCAGTTTCTGGCTGAAGAAACGCACTGGTGAGGGCTCACCGGATGCCGGGTCGTAAGCTGAGGGAATTTCCAGAATGTCGGCCGCGTCGGCCGCCAGCTCGGCCGCGCGGGCAGAGACATTCACCGAGTCTTCCACGGCCTGGGTGGCAGTCGCCTGCAGAATGAACGCCAGCCGGCGGTCGTCATCTTCCGAAGCCACCAGGTCGCTGTACAGCACACTCATGCCGTTCTCGTCAGCCGCGGCCAGGGTATCAGCGAGTTCGGCGTCGAACAGGCGGTAGGTTTCATCGGTCAGCAGATCAAATATGCGTGCGTTGATTTGCTGGTCTTCGGCGGAGGCGCCGCTCAGCGACTGGCCGGACAGGTTGAAGTCGCCGGCCACCAGCGCATTCAGCACTGCCTGTTTGCGATCGACGAGCAGGTGGTTGCGGAACCAGGTGGCGGGTGCGGCGTTGGCCAGCAGAATATCCTCCACTGCCGTGGTGGTGAAGCTGATGGCGAAGGTCACGTCGTCAAACGTGGGTATGGCGGCCGCGCTTAGCCCGCTGTCGCTGCGTATCTGGCGTTTGAAGTCGAAGAAGTCAGAGCCCAGTGTCCGCGCCGGCAACATGGAGTCGCGGAAGGGCTGAAGCGCCGGGTTGCTGAGCACAAAGTCGGGGTCGGACGCGGTCTGGAAGCGGATTTCCTGAACCAGCGGGTCGCCGTTCTTGTCCAGGATGTCGTTGCTCAGTACCACCGCGTATTTGGTTTTCGGTTTCAGCGGTTGAACCGGAAGAATGCGGATGGCGTTGTTTTCGGCACCACCGGCGGCTCCGGCCGGACCGTTGGCGTCCACAGTAATGATTTCAATGCGGAAACGCCGTTCCAGCAATTCCTGATAAATGGCCTCAGCGGCTGCGGTATCGCCTTGCGCTTCCAGGCGCTTGGCGTGGCGATACTGTTCAGCGGCGACCACGCCACCGACTTCCCGCGGTTGCTGGAAGACAGCGTCACCCGTGGGGTGTTCGATCTCCAGCACGAACACGTTCTGGTCCGGGTTGGGGACAACGTCACCGTCCACCTCAACAAAATTGCGGGCGTCCAGGGTCTGATTCGGATCCAGACTGTCGCTGATCTTGATGTCGAAAGGCGCCAGCACGGAGTTGCCGTCAACGAAGCCCAGCCCGGTGGTGACCGGATTGGTGGGGTCGTTGCCGTTGAGCATGGTGCCGTCGTTTTCCGGGTTCAGGAAAAACAGCGGATCGCTGGGAAGCGGGAACTCGGTGTCCAGAGGACGGAAGATGGGTTTGGTGCCATCCTGACTGAATCTGGGGTTATCGATCTCGAAGATCGGGTTGGCGTTCTTTCCGGTCTGGCCGCCACTGTCAAGGCAACCCGCTAGCACGGTACTACCTGCAACAACCGCCAGGAGCGATTTCTTGTTGAAACTGACCATCTTGGTACCTTTCCGCTTGTTATTGTCGTTCGAGGCGGTGGCCGCCTCTGAACCAAAACGAACGGCGCTTAGAAAAGGTTCCAGAAAAATGTCAATAAGATGTTTGTAGTGAATTGTGCGTAGTTTGGTGGGCCCGGCATTTCCTCACGGACGACCGGGAATTGATCCGGTTTGGCCATAGTTCGTATATAGAGGTAACCGGGCTGCATGTTGCGTGCGTTATTGAGAGTCAGGTTGTGAGTCTTCGGATGGCGGTTTCCCGTTTTCGACAGACAGCGGGTAACGTTAGCCCCGGGTGGATCCATGCCACCCGGGGTTTTTTTTGATACTCAGGAATGCGTCGGCTGTACTACACTCTGGCGCAACAACGGGTGTTAACGGGTTGGCCAATAGCGCTGCATTTCGACGAACAGGAACGAGGCGCTCCAGGTGATCAGCACCAGGCCGGTCAGCGCTTCGATGCCGGTGAGAAAACGCAGGATGCCCATGGCTTCGATGTCGCCGTAGCCCAGGGTGGTGAACGTGGTGAAGGAGAAGTAAACGCAGTCCAGCAGGCTGCCGCTGAAGTTACCGGCCAGTTCGCCCCACCCCTCGGCGTGATGCATCACGTAGAAGGCCAGGCCGAAGATCCAGACCTGGAGCGTATGGGTCGCAAGAATGCCCAGCACGCCGGTGATAAGACGGAAATGGTGACTCTGGCGCATTCTCGCCAAAAAGCCGCTGAGGCGCAGCAGGGCCTCGTTATGAATGACCACCACCACAACCACGATGAGTGCGTTGATCAGGGTCGCATTCAGCAGATGGAGCTGTTCGGTCAACGCCAAGGGTATCGCTCTCCGTTTGTGCTGCGGCGGATATCGCTGTGCTCAAGCCACAAAGATGAGATCCTGCCGATCCAATGACACGTTCTGATTGTATTCTGATTGTATAGTAGCGTGAGTTGAACCGCCCAAGCGGCATTAATCACCTTAGCCGGCCAGTATGTCATGTCCAAACGACTCATCCCCTTTCTGATCATTGCCGTCGGCATCGCCGGCTTTCTGTTGTTGAAAATGACACGTCCCGAGCCCGTGGAGGTCACTGCCACGGAACGCAGTTGGCGCGTGGATGTCCAGGCTGTCGAGCCCGGGATCCACACTCCGGTGTTGGCGCTCTATGGTGAGGTGCTTGCGCCGGAGCAGCTGACGGTGACCGCAACTCTGGCAGGGCGCATCGGCGAACGGCCGGTCGCCGAGGGCCAGCAGGTGAGCGCGGGCGATTTGCTGGTGGCGCTGGACGACGCAGATATTGGTCCGGCACTGGCCCAGGCTGAGGCGCAGGTGGCCGATCTGGAGGCGCAGATCCGCTCGGAGGAGGTGCGCTATCGCACCGATCGGGCGGCACTTGCCAGTGAGCAGGCCATTGTTGACAACGCCCGCCGGCAATTGGAGCGCACCCGCGCTCTGGTCGATCGCAATCTGGCCTCCCGGGAGGCTCTGGAAGCGTCCACCGACGCCGCCGCCCGCGCGGAGCTGACGGTCAACACCCGGCAACGGGCGGTTGAGGAACACCCAGCGCGGTTGCAGAGCCTGCAGGCGAAACAGGCCCAGGCCGTGGCCAATCTGGAAAGCACCCGGCGGGATGCGGCTCGAGCGCGAATGGTGGCACCCTTCGACGGTATCGTGACTGGAGTCGAGGTGGCGCGGGGGGATCAGGTCAGCCGCAATGAGCCGTTGCTGTCACTGTACCCAATTGACGGCCTGGAGCTGCGGGCGCGGGTGCCCGATGTGTTCCTGGCTGAGTTGCAGCGCGCCCTGGCCGCGGGTGAGTCGTTAATGGCCACCAGTGCCGATGGTCAGCACCGCTTCCGTCTGGCCCGTTTCGCCGGCACCAGCGATGCCTCCGGCACCGAGGCCATTCTCGAGCTTGAGGGTGAGCCTGACGGTCTGCGCCCGGGCGCACTGATGCCGGTCACCCTGGAACGAGCCCCGCGGAACAACAGCGTGAGTATTCCGTTCAGTGCGCTCTACGGCGCTGACAGTGTGTATTTGCTGACCACAGACGGTCGCATGGAACGCGCCACCGTGGAGCGAATCGGCGAGGCCCGGGGCGACAACGGTGAGCGCCGCTTGCTGGTATCCGGAAACGCACTGGTTGCGGGCGCTCGCCTCATCACCACCCATCTGCCCAATGCCATCACCGGCCTGAAGGTGGATGTGGCGAACACCGGAGCCTCCGGGGAATGAGGCGGAAAAAGGGTGTGATCGGTTTCTTTGTGCATCACCGGGTGGCGGCCAACCTGGTGATGCTGGTGATGCTGCTGGGCGGCGTGCTGGCGCTGACGCGCATGAATATTCAGTTTTTTCCCACCTTCGCTCTCGACGTGGTAAGCGTTCGCGTGGTGTGGAGTGGCGCTTCCGCTGAAGACGTGGAGCAGGGCATCACCAATCCCCTTGAGCAGCGCCTGCGCAGTGTTGATGGGTTGAAGCGAATGACCTCCACCTCGGCCCAGAGCGTGTCGTCCATCACCCTGGAATTCGAGGAAGACAGCAACCCGATTCAGGCGCTGGACGACGTCCGTCAGCAGGTGGATGAATTCACCAATCTGCCCGCCGAGGCCGAGGAGCCTCAGGTCACCCGGCTGGAGCGCTACGAACCCGTGGCCAGGTTGCTGGTGTCCGGCGAGGTGGACCGCCGTGAATTGCGGCAACTGGCCTACCGCTTCGAAGACGAACTGCTGCAGCGGGGCATTGACCGCGTGTCTATCCGCGGCTTGCCCGAGCAGCAGATCAGTATCGATGTGCCCATTGAGCGCCTGGAAACCCTGGGTCTGTCCCTCGACCAGATTGCCGAGCGGGTGGGGGCCATATCGCGGGATCTGCCGGCCGGGATGATGGGTCAGCAGGATGCCACCCGGGAGTTGCGGGCGGTGGAACAGCGCCGCAGCCCGCAGGCCTTTGAAACGGTTTCCGTGCTCAGCGGCGAACGCATTCAGTTGACCCTCGGCGACATTGCCATCATCCGGCAGGAAGCCCGGGAAAGTCAGCTCACTCTGGACCGGGACGGCCGGCCAGCGGTTGAACTGCAGTTGCAGAGAGCGGAGAACGGTAACTCCCTGGCGGCCGCAGAGGTTCTCAAGACCTGGCTGGAAGACACCCGACCCTTGTTGCCGCCCACGGTGACAATGGAGGTCTATGACGAAACCTGGCAACTGCTGGATGATCGTATCTCGCTGCTGGTGAAGAACGGTCTGGGCGGCCTGGTGCTGGTGGTTTGCCTGCTGTACCTTTTCCTCCCGGGCCGGGTGGCGGTCTGGGTGGCGATCGGTATCCCCACGGCCTTCCTCGCTGCGCTTGCGGTGCTGTGGCTGATCGGTGGCTCCATCAACATGATTTCCCTGTTTGCCCTGATCATGGCGCTGGGGGTGATCGTAGACGACGCGATTGTGGTTGGTGAAGACGCCGACGCCCATGCCCGCATGGGGGAGGAGGCCCTTTATGCCTCCGAAGGCGCAGCGAAGCGCATGGTGTGGCCGGTTCTGGCGTCATCGCTCACCACCGTGGCCGCCTTCATGCCGTTGCTGGTGGTCGGCGGTGTCATCGGTAACATTCTTGGTGATATCCCGCTGGTGATGATCTGTGTGCTGATCGCTTCGCTGCTGGAATGTTTCATCGTGCTGCCGGCCCACCTGCGGCACGCCTTCGTTCCCCGCCGCAAAAAACGCGGCCGCCAGAAAGACGTGGAGCCGCCGCAGCCGGGCCCGGTCACCCGGTTTCGCAATCGGTTCGAGCAACGTTTCGATCACTTCCGGGACGGCCGTTTCCGTGCGTTCTCCCGTTTTACCCTCGCCAATCGTGGCGCGACGCTGGCGGCTGCGCTGGCGTTGGCACTGGTCACGGTGGGTTTGCTGGCGGGCGGGCGGCTCGGGTTCAACTTTTTCCCTACGCCGGAGCCGTCGGTGCTGTACGCCAATGCCAGCTTTGTGGCGGGCACCAACCGGAAAACCGTGGACAGGTTTCTGGCCGATATGCAGCGCACGCTCAATGACACCGAGGAGGCCCTGGGCGGTGATCTGATCCTGCATGCAGTCACCACCCATGGCAGCACCCAGGGCGCGGAGGGCTCGTCACGCGCTGGTGACGAGCTGGGGTCCATGATGGTTGAGCTAGTGCCCTCGGACCGGCGGAATGTGCGCAACCCCACCTTTATTACCGAGTGGCGTGAGCGCCTGAATCTGCCGGCCGGGCTGGACTCCCTGAACATCTCCGAGCGTCAGTCCGGGCCGCCCGGCCGTGACATCAATGTGCGGCTCACCGGTGAAAGTGCCGTCGACCTCAAACTGGCGTCGGAATCCCTGGCGGAGTCGGTGCGCAGTCTGCCCGGAGTGCTGGATGTGCAAGACGACATGCCCTGGGGCCGGGAACAACTGGTGTATCAGGTCAGCGCCTATGGCGAGGCGCTGGGGCTGACCACCACGGATCTGGGCCAGCAGTTACGGGCGGCGTACGACGGTCGCATTGCGCAGATCTACCAGGATGGCCGCGACGAAGTGGAGGTGCGGGTGCAACTGCCCCGGGCCCAGCGGGAGAGTATGGCGTCGCTGGCGCGCATGACGGTGCGGGTGCCGGATGGCCGCTTTGTGCCCCTGACCCAGGTGATGAACCTGGACCACCGCCAGGGCTTCGAGGCCCTGCGCCATGCCGACGGCGAGCTGGCGGTGGAGGTCACTGCGTCCCTCAACACCCGCATCAGCACGGCGGATCAGGTGCTCGGCAACCTGGCGGACAACGTGCTTCCCGAGCTGGTGCGGAAATACAACCTGCAATACAGTTTTGAAGGTCGCTCCGCGGATCAGCGGGAAACCATGGCGGACATGAAAACCGGTCTGATGATTGGTCTCGGGCTCATGTACGTGGTGCTGGCCTGGGTGTTTGCCTCCTGGAGCCTGCCATTGATTGTGATGGCGATCATTCCGTTTGCCCTGGTGGGTGCGCTGCTTGGCCACTGGATCATGGGGTTGCAGCTGACCATCCTGTCGTTGTTCGGGCTGTTCGGTCTGTCGGGCATTGTGGTCAATAACGCCATCATCCTGGTGGCGTTCTACGGCGATGCTCGCAAGAAGGGGCTGGGCATCAACGATGCCCTGAACGAAGCCGCAGTTCAGCGGGTGCGCGCGGTCCTGCTGACCTCACTCACCACCATTGGCGGGTTGTTACCCTTGCTGTTCGAAACCTCCCTGCAGGCGCAGTTCCTGATTCCCATGGCCACCTCCATCGCATTTGGGCTGGGTCTGTCTACGCTGCTGGTGCTGGCAGTGATTCCGGCGCTGTTGTCGTATCTTGAGCAGTTCCGCGAATGGCGCGCGCGTGATCGCGGGGAAGCTGCCGAACCCATCGCTTAAAGAGGCTGAAGCCATGACAGAGCCCGTGATCCGGGTGACCCACCTGAGCAAGCGTTTTGCCGGTGCCGGCGATACGGTCACCGTGTTGTCGGAGCTGTCCTTCTCACTGCCGGACGGTGGCTCACTGGCGCTGACCGGTCGCTCGGGCTCGGGCAAAAGTACCTTGCTGAACCTGCTCTGTGGTCTGGAAACACCGGATCAGGGGGAGGTGCAGGCGTTCGGTGAGACTTTCCCGGCGGCCGGTGGCCGGTCGCCGAAGGCGGCTTCCGAACGGTGGGCGCGGCTGAGACGCCGTGACATTGGCGTGGTGTTTCAGGATGCCAACCTGATGCCGGCGTTGTCTCTGGGGGACAACGTGCGTTTCCGCGCAAGGCTGGCGGGGCAAACGCAAGCCAGCTCTGCACACTGGCTTGCTCAGCTGGGCATTGGTGAACTGGCAGATCGCTACCCGGATCAGGTGTCCGGCGGCCAGCGCCAGCGTGCCGCCCTGGCCATGGTGTTTGCCATGAAACCCGGGCTGATACTGGCGGACGAACCCACCGGCAGCCTGGATCACCATACCGCCGATGCAGTGGCAGACAGCCTGTTCAGCCTGCAGCAAAGTACCGGTTGCGGGTTGATTCTCGCCACCCACGATCCGGCGCTGGCCGCGCGCTGCCAGTACCGGCTGGATCTCGGGCACGACCAGCCCGTGCTCACCGCTTCCAGTGCCGCCCCGAGCCCGTCATGACATTGTTTGTCGCGCTGTTCAGCCATTACCGTCGGCATCCGCTGCAACTGCTGGCGTTGGCGCTGATGATTGTGCTGGCGACCACCTTGTGGACCGGCGTCAGCAACCTGACCGAGCGCGCGCGGGCCAGTCTGGCCCAGAGCGAACGGGCGGTGGCGGGGCAGCAACAGCTGGTGCGGGTTGACGGCCAGGCGGTGTCGGTGCGGGACTTTGCCGTGCTGCGGCGTCAGGGCCTGTGTGTTATGCCCTGGCTGGAAGTGCGGCGGCCGGCCCCGGCTGGGCGGGTCATCGGCGTGGATCCGTTTGCCGGTGGCTGTTTCGGGGACCAGGTGCCCGGCCAGGCCGGTGGCGACGCCCTGATCGGCGAACCTTTCCTCGATATCGGCGACGCGGCAGCGCTGGTGGATCAGGACAACCCCGGCACGCTGTCGCTGCTGGTGCCGGTCACGGTGCTGCCGGCTGAGCTGCCCCCCGGCTATGAGTTGAAAGACTTTTCCCTGGGCCCGGCAACCGGAGAGCTGGGCGAGAGTTTCCTGCTCAATCTGGATGCACTAGGGGTGCTGGTCTTGTTGATTACCGCTCTGCTGGTGCGCAGTGTGTACCAGATGGGCCGGGTGCAGCGCCGGGAGAGTTTTGCCCTGCTGGCGCGTTTCGGGGTACCTCCCGGCCGGGTCCAGCGCCTGTTGCTGATGGAGATGGTGGTGTTGGCGGCGCTCTGCGTGCTGCCGGGAATCTGGCTCGGGCGATGGCTGGCGGCGGTGCTGGGCGGCGGCTTTGGTCAGGCCCTGGAAGGCCTGTTTGATACGCCGCTGTATGCGGTGGAGGGTGGCGGCTTCGCGTTGCCCGCGGTGGTGATGGTCACCATGGTACTGGTGGCCTGCTTTACTGACCAAAGGCTGTGGGCAAAGCTGCCCGGTGTGTCCGCTGCCGGGCCGTCGCTCTGGCTTGCGATGCTGTTTCTCGGGGTGGTGATGGTCGGCGTTACCCCTGGCCTGACCTGGCTGTTCACCGGCATCGCCCTGGTGTTTGTGGCCGTGGGCGTATTAACGCCCCGCCTGTTGTCGGCCAGCGCCCAGTGGTGGTCGGATCGGGCCGGGGGGCTGGTGCTGTGGCAGCGTCGGGAACTGGCCGTGTTGTTTCGCCGCCTGGCGCTGCCGGTGGTGGCGCTGCAGTTTGCCGTGGCCATGGTGCTGGCGGTGCAGGCCCTGGTGACCACCTTCGAAGACACGTTCGAGGCCTGGCTGGCGCAACGGCTGGAGGCGGAGTTCTATGTTGAAGTGCCGGACGCGGCCCGGGCCGCAGACGGTGTCCGTTACCTGGCAAGTCGCACGGAGCTGGGCGACTGGCATCTGGTGCAGCGTGGCACTGCCCGGTTAAGCGCGGCGGCCGGGTCCGGCGCGCCGGTGGAGGTGGATCTGTTTGCCATTGCCCCCATCGGGCCCCTGGTCACTGGCTGGACGTTGCAGACGTCGGTGGCCGATGCCTGGAGCAAGCTGGCGGCCGGTGAGGGGGTGATGGTGAACGAGCAGCTGGCGCGGCGGGAGGGCCTCAAACCCGGTGATTCCCTTGGCCTCACGGTGGGGGGGCAGGCCCGGGAATTCGCGATACTGGGCGTCTACGCGGATTACGGTCGGCCCGCCGGCGAGATCCTGGCGGCCGGGCAGCGTCTGCCGCAGGCGTTCCGGCCGCAGTTCGAGAGCCTGTCAATGAACCCGGGAGACGTGACCATGACGGAGATCGAGCAGGGCCTGACGGAGGTCTGGAACGCCGGGAAGCTCACGGTGCGGGACAATCGCAGCATCCAGGCTCTGGCGTCCGGGGTGTTTGATCAAACGTTCCTGCTGACCCGTGCCATTACCGTGCTGACCCTGGTGCTGGCCGGTACGTCGTTGTTGATGATGGGGTGGGTCTTCTTTTCGTCGCGGGCCTGGTACTACCGCCTGTTGTCGGTGTGAGGCCTGTCACGGCGGGAGGTGGCAGCGCAGCTGCGGTGGCTGGCGCTGGTGCTCACCGGCACCGTGGCTCTGGTGGCGTTACCGCTGGGCGTGTGGCTGACCTGGGTGTTGGTGGGCCGGATCAATCCCCTGGCCTTCGGCTGGTCGCTACCCATGGCGGTATATCCGGGATTCTGGTTGGAAATGCTGGTGTTGTGCCTCGCCATTGGTCTGGCCATCGCCACATTGATGCGCCGGCAGCTGCATGGTGTGGCTGCGGTGCCGGCCATGGCCAATGTGGCAGGTGGGGGTGAGCGATGATGGGATTCCCGGGTTCGCTGCGGCGGGCTGCACTGGTGCTTTGTCTGGCGTTGTCAGCCTGTTCGGAGTCTCCGCCGTCTTCCGGGTTTGCCGGGCTGGATGAGCAGGCGGATGCGGGCGAGTTTGCCCAGCCTGCACCCGGGGACCGGCTACGTTTTCCGGAAGACTTCGGCCCTCATCCACGCCATCGCATTGAATGGTGGTATCTGACCGCCAACCTCACCACTGATCAGGGTGAACCGCTGGGACTGCAATGGACTCAGTTTCGCCAGGCTCTGGTGGCCCGCGACGCCGATGCACCGGCGCCCGCCGCCAACCGTTGGCCCATGGAGGCGGGCTGGATGGCCCACGCCGCCGTGTCTTTCCGGGAACAGCACGGGTTCGCGGAAAAGCTGGCCCGGGGTGATATCGGGCAGGCCGGCGCCACGGCCGAGCCGTTCAACGTGTGGCTGGATGACTGGCACTTACAGGCCCTGGAAGAAGGGCAATGGCGCTTGCAGGTCAATGGTGAGGGGTGGTCTTACGATCTGCGGTTAACAGTGCAGCGAGAGCCGGTTGCCCATGGCGACCATGGGTTCAGCGCCAAATCCGCCAGTGGCGAGGGCTCGATGTATTTCAGCCTGGTGAATCTGGCGATTGCCGGTGAGGTAACACTGAACGGAGAGGTTCACCGGGTGTCCGGGCTCGGCTGGTTTGATCGGGAGTGGAGCAGTCAGTTTCTGAAAGCCGGCCAGCAGGGTTGGGACTGGTTTGCACTGCATCTGGACGGTGGCTACAAGCTTATGGCGTTTCGCCTGCGCGAGGACGAAGGCGCGTTTGTATCCGGTAGCTGGATCAACGCCAACGGCGACGTGGAATCGCTGGGCGCTGGTGACCTGTTGCTGGAACCGGCCGGTTGGCAGACATCGCAACATGGCAGAGTGCCGGCGCAGTGGCGGTTGCGCATTCCACCGCATGAGGTGGACCTGCTTATCGAAGCACCCGCAGGTGACTATTGGAACAATGGGCTTTTCCCCTATTGGGAGAGCCCGGTGTCGGTCACCGGTTCCCACGGTGGTGTGGGTTACATGGAACTGACGGGCTACGGCGGCTGAGCGCCGCCGGCAACGCCCACCAAGCCGTGCGCCTCACCTTACCCGGGGCGGCTGAAGGCCTTCAATCAACGCCTGAATGCCCTGGTGCCATTGCTGGCGGAGCTGATGAAAGTAGTCATCGTATTCACCGACCCGGTCTGTAAAGCAGGGCTTAAGCTCGTCGTTGCGGTAGATCGCCACATCAATGGGCATACCCACCGACAAATTGCTTTTCATGGTTGAGTCGAAGGAGATCAATGCACACTGATAGGCCCGGTCGAGGGAGGATTGGTAGCTCACCACCCGGTCCAGTATCGGTTTACCGTACTTGGATTCGCCAATCTGGAAATACGGCGTTTCTACCGTGGCTTCAATGAAGTTGCCTTCGGGGTAGATGTTGAACAGTCTGGACTCTTCACCGCTTATCTGGCCGCCGAGAATCAGCGAGCAGCTGAAATCCACGTGATTGATCCTGCCATCAGGGTTGTCACGGTGGACCACTTCGCGAATGGTTTTGCCTACAATCTCGGCCGTTTCAAACATCGACGTGGTGGAAAACACATTGGGTTCTTCGGAACCCGCGCGCTTCTCCAGCAGGCTGATCACACTCTGGCTGGTGGCCAGATTGCCAGCAGACAGGATGACCAGTTCCCGCTCGCCCGGCTGCTCGAACACATGCATCTTACGGAAGGTGGAAATCTGGTCAAAGCCCGCGTTGGTGCGGGAATCGGATGCGAACACCAGGCCATCGGCCAGGCGCATCGCCACGCAGTAAGTCATGGGGGCTGCCCTCGGGTCGTCGGAATCCGCCCAGTGTAATCCTTTCTGCGAGGAAAACATGATTTGGCGTGTGTGTTTTCAAAGCTTTTTGTTACTGGCCATCACCGGCCAGGGTCACCCAGGCGCGAGTGTGCAGGTTTTCCATGCCGCCGCCACTGCGGATGCCGCGCACCGGTGCGGCGTCGCGATAATCCAGTCCCGTCGCCAGTTTGATGTGACTCTCTGCCACATTGAGCAGATTGACCACATCAAAGGTGTGCCAGTTGTGACCCAGCCAGGCCTCAGCCCAGGCGTGGGTGGAGAGGTGGTCTTCGCTGAACGTGTGGATGTAGCCACTGACGTAGCGCACGGGCACCCCGATGTGGCGGCAGCAGGAAATGAAGATGTGGGTATGGTCCTGGCACACGCCGGCTTTCTGTTTGAAGGCCTCGGCTGCGGTGTGGGTGACCTTGGTGGCACCGGGCATGAACTCGATGTGCTCCAGAATGCGGTTCATCATCCTCACCAGGCTGCGCTTGTTCGGTGAGAACTGGCTGGCGAACGCCTTGATGGCTTTGTCTGCCTCGGTTAGCGGGGTGTGGCGCAGGAAGACCGCCGGCGGAAACGGGGAATCGTCCCTGGTCAGCGGTTTGCCGGTCAGGTCCACTATGCCTTCGGCGGTGAGGGTGATCTCGGAGACCGCTTTGTCCATGGTCATCACCGTCACCAGGTTACCGAAACCGTCGGTCATCTGGCTGGTTTCGCCGGGGGTGGTGAGATGCCATTCCAGTATTTTCTGCTGCGGTGTGTTGCGGGGTGTCAGGCGCAGGTACTGAATGCCGTTGTGCATGGGCGCATCGTAGGTGTAGGTCGTGTCATGGCGGATGTTCAGTTTCATTGTTACCACCCCATGTAGTCTTTCTGGATCTGGCCGGTGATGCGCTGGATACGTGCCAGAAAATCGGTCAGATACTCGTGAAGCCCGCGTTCCTCGATGTACTCGCGGTCGCCGAAACGGATGTTGGCGTACAGGCTGGTGGCCAGGCGCCGTGCACGGCGCGCCTCGCCGCTCTC
The DNA here is from genome assembly GCF_023156235.1 of Marinobacter goseongensis. Classification (GTDB taxonomy): domain Bacteria; phylum Pseudomonadota; class Gammaproteobacteria; order Pseudomonadales; family Oleiphilaceae; genus Marinobacter; species Marinobacter goseongensis. The sequence continues at coordinate 40,058 of NZ_JAKZAI010000008.1, forward strand.
GATCTGCTCCAGCAAGTCGGAGATTTCCTGCAGGCAGGCGTGCAGAGAGCGGGGCACGTCCCGCTTGAGGATCAGCAGTTCCGCCACGTTCATCGGTTCGATGTTGTGTCCGTAGGTATTCTGGTAAGCCTCGAAAGCTGCCAGTGAGTGCAGCAGGGCTGTCCATTCAAAGAACGACTGGGTCGGGTGGCCCTCCAGGGATTTGGTGGCCATGCGATGGCGAATATCCAGCACCCGCGCGGTGGTGTCTGCCCGCTCGATAAAGGTGCCCAGGCGCAGGAAATTGAAGGCGTCGTTGCGCAGCAAGGTGCCGTAGGCAGCCCCCCGGAATACGTTTGATCTCTCACGAGTCCAGTCAAATACCCGGCTGGCGCTGGATTCGGTCACGCCCTTCTTGCGTAATTCCTTGAGTTCCATCCATGCCAGGTTGATGCTTTCCCACACGTCTGCCGACAGGTTACCGCGCACGTGCAGGGCATTGTCACGGGCGCTGCCGATGATGCTGAACACACTGGCGGGGTGGCGATCGTCCAGCAGCAGGAAGTCGATCAAGTTCTGGGGGGTGGTCTCCTTGTACAATTCCTGAAACACCGCCTGGGTGCCGGTGACCAGCAAGGGTACCGAGAGCTGCTCTTCGCGATCTTCCGGCACATCGATGAGTGCCATGGTGAGGCTGACATCCAGCAGGCGGGCCTGGGTTTCGGCTCGTTCCAGGTAGCGGGCCATCCAGAACAGACTTGATGCGGCACGGCTCAGCATGGGTCGTCCTCCAGTACCCAGGTGTCTTTGGTGCCACCCCCCTGGGACGAATTTACAATCAGTGAGCCTTCTTTCAGCGCCACTCGGGTAAGCCCCCCCGGTACCATTTGCACCTTTTTGCCAGAGAGCACGAACGGGCGCAGGTCGAGATGCCGGGGCGCCACGCCCTGATCAACGAAGGTGGGGCAGGTAGACAGGCTCAGCGTGGGTTGGGCGATGTAGTTGTCGGGCCGGGCTTTCAATAACGAACGGAAGTGGCTGAGCTCTTTCTTGCTGGCCATAGGTCCGATGAGCATGCCATAACCGCCGGCCCCCTGAGTTTCCTTGACCACCAGATCCGCGAGATTGTCGAGGATGTAACTGAGATCCTTGGGCTTCCTGCCCTGCCAGGTGGGTACGTTTTTCAAGATTGGCTCTTCGCCCAGATAGAAGCGGATCATGTCCGGGACAAAGGGGTAGATGGCCTTGTCGTCGGCAACGCCGGTGCCCATGGCGTTGGCCAACACCACATTGCCGGTGCGGTAGGCGGCATAGAGCCCCGGTACGCCGAGCATGGAGTCGGGGTTGCCGGCCAACGGGTCGAGGAAGTCGTCGTCGACCCGGCGGTAGATCACATCCACCTGCTGGGGCCCCACGGTGGTTTTCATGTAGACCCGGTTCTGGCGAACGAACAGGTCCGCCCCTTCCACCAGTTCAATACCCATTTGCCGGGCCAGGAACGCGTGTTCGAAGTAGGCGCTGTTGAAGCGGCCCGGGGTGAGCACGACCACTGTGGGGTCGGGTTTCAGGGAGGCGGCGCGCAAGGTTTCACCAAGCAGTGCCGGGTACTGCTCCACCGGCGCAACCGGCGCCTGTGCGAACAGCTCGGGGAACAGGCGCATCATCATGCGGCGATTTTCCAGCATGTAAGACACACCGCTGGGGCACCGCAGGTTGTCTTCCAGCACGTAGAAGTCGCCGTCGCTATGGCGGATCAAGTCAATGCCAGCAATGTGGGAGTACAGATTGCGGGGCAGCTTCAGGTTCTGCATGCCGGGCTGGTATTGGGGATTGGCGAAGACCTGCTCGGCGCTGATCACCCCGGCACGGATAATGTCGAAATCGTGGTAAATGTCGAACAGGAACCGGTTCAGCGCCTGAACCCTCTGGCGCAGTCCGGCTTGCAGGCGCTGCCAGTCGCTGGCGGAGATCACCCTCGGGATCAGGTCGAAGGGGATCAACCGGTCAGCACCCTGATCTTCGCCATACACGTTGAAGGTGATGCCCAGGCGCTGAAAGAGGACATCCGCCTCACGGCGCTTTTCGGCCAGCATGGCTTCTTCCGACTGCATGAGCCAGTTTTCCAGTACCCGGCAGCTTGGGCGTACCCGGTTATTCTCGTCGAACAGCTCGTCGTAGATACCCTCGGGCGGGGTTTGAATCAGCATAACCATGAACCTCTCCTGAACACGCCCCTCACCGGATGTGAAGAGTCGATATCCAGCTGTTCCGTTATAAAAGAAACAGCAAAAGGCAGGCCATCCTGGCTGAAAGTGTAAAGTTTCTGGCCGGAAGGCTCTGATTAAGCAAAGGTCAGGCGGAGGGCAGTGTCAATTCCGGGGGAAGAGGAAGGTGGGTTCACAGGGAAAGTGGAGGGTGAAGCGGTGGAGTGCCAGCCGCTGTTTGCGCGGCTGGCACTTACGGTTTATTCCTGTGAGGTAGAGCCAATCTTGTGGATGCTGACATCCGCCCCGTTGAATTCTTCTTCCTCGCTCAGGCGCAGGCCGGAGAGGGCTTTGACGATGCCGTAGACGATCAGGCCGCCCACGAACGCCACCAATACACCGGCAACAGAGCCGACAATCTGAGACATCAGGCTGACGCCACCAAGACCCCCGAGGGCTTCCTGGCCAAAGATGCCGGCCGCGATAGCGCCCCACACGCCGCACACCCCGTGCAGTGGCCACACACCCAGTACATCGTCCAGGCGTTCGATTTTGGCCTGGGCCCATTCGAACAGGTAAACGAAGATGGCACCGGCAATGCCGCCGGTGATCAGCGCACCAACGGGGTGCATCAAGTCCGAGCCCGCGCACACAGCGACCAGGCCGGCCAGTGGGCCGTTATGGATGAAGCCCGGGTCCTTGCGGCCAGCCAGCATGGCGACCAGCACACCACCGACCATGGCCATCAGACTGTTTACGGCGACCAGGCCGCTGATGCCGTCGAGGGTTTGCGCTGACATCACGTTAAAGCCGAACCAGCCCACGGTCAGAATCCAGGCACCGAGGGCCAGAAATGGAATGTTGGAGGGGGCAAAGGCCACCACCCGGCCATTGCGATAGCGCCCGTTTCGGGCACCCAGCAGCAGAACCGCCGCCAGAGCGATCCAGCCACCCACAGCGTGCACCACAACAGAGCCGGCAAAGTCATGGAAACTTGCACCAAACTGGCTCTCAAGCCAGGCCTGGAAGCCGTAGTTGCCATTCCAGATCATGCCCTCGAAAAACGGGTACACAAACGCCACGATTAACGCCGACGCGATCAGCATCGGGTAGAACTTTGCCCGCTCGGCAATGCCGCCGGACACAATGGCGGGGATGGCGGCGGCAAAGGTCATCAGGAAGAAGAATTTGACCAGATCGTAGCCGTTGGCGGCGGTCAGTTCAGCGGCGCCGGCCATGAAGTGGCTGCCGTAGGCAATGTAGTAACCGACAAAGAAATAGGCCACGGCGGACACGCCGAAGTCGGTCATGATCTTCACCAGGGCGTTTACCTGGTTCTTGTGGCGCACCGTGCCCACTTCCAGAAAGGCGAAGCCGGCGTGCATGGCCAGTACCATGATGGCACCGATCAGAATGAACAGCGTGTTGGAGCTGTCGGTCAGGGTTTGTACTGCACTCGTGATGTCCACGGGTTTTGCTCCTGATAGATGAATTGGCTGCCGTTTGTCGGGCAACGTGTGCATGAATGGAGTGCACAGTAAGCAAGAGGTGTTCCAAAACAATGCATTTTGAGGGCGGAGGGGTGGTTGCGGGATAAAGTGCCACCGTTAAGCGCACATTCTCCGATGAAAGCGCACTACGAAGGTGCGCTTAAGGCGTAATCGCACCAAAATGGATTGGCTTGGTTACCAGTTCAAGGTCTCGGGTGAGGTGCTGTCGGACTCGATGTCGAGGGCGGTGTCAGGGTCTGCGGATTCCGAGCGGATGAGCTCCCTCAGGCGAATTTCCTGCTCCTGCATGGGCTCGGAGAGATCGATGATGATTTCGACCCGACGGTTGCTGGCGCGGTTGTCTGCGGAGGTGTTCGGCACCCTGGGTTCTGTATCGGCCAGGCCGGTTACGGCAATCCGCGCCGGCTCAACATAATTCTGTGCCAGCAGCACGTTGGCAACGGCCGCGGCTCTGGCCGCTGAGAGGTCCCAGTTGCTGTAAAAACGCTCCGTGCGAATGGGAACGTCATCGGTGTGACCCTCAATGGTCAGTTTGCCGGGAATATCCGCGAGGATCTTTGCCATGTCCAGCAGCAGCCCCTCAAACTCCCAGGTCAACTGAGCAGAACCGGATGGAAACGAGCCTTTTTCCTCCACGCGAATGACAATACGGCGCTGGTCCTGGCTGACATTGATGCGGCCATCGATGATGGCAGGTTCCAACACTTGCAGAATCCGGTCCACGGTCTCCTTCATCCGGTCTTCAATCGCCGCCTCCACCGCCTGGTCCGTCGGGCTTGTCAGGGTCTGGAGTTCCGGCTTCTGATCGGTTGTGATCTGTTTGACCTCGTCAAGCACCGTCGGCTCTGGCGGAGCGGGGGAAAACCGGTCGAAAATGGGACTCGTGCCCTGAGGGATTTCCAGCGCGGGTACCTCCCGCTGCACACCGAACGCCTTGGAAAGCTCACCGGCGATCTGCTTGAATTTCTGGGCATCAATCTCGGAAAAAGAGAGTAGCAGCACAAAGAAGCACATAAGCAGGGACATCAGATCGGCAAAGGTGACAACCCAGGCCGGAATTCCCGGCTTCTCCTCCTCTGGCAGTTCATCCATGGTCAGGCACCCTCGGATTCGGCGGCTCTTTCGCGTTCTTTGGGTGGCAGGTAGCTGGACAGCATCTGCTCGATAATTCGGGGGTTGGTGCCTTCCTGAATGGCAACCAGGGCGTCCGTATAGAGCGATTGCAGCCGAGCCTCCTCGGTCATGCGCAGTGACAGCTTGTCTGCAATGGGTGTGGCGATCATCGTCGCAATCATGGCGCCGTATAATGTGGTCAGCAGCGCGACAGCCATGGCAGGGCCGATGGACTTGGGGTCTTCCATATTCGACAGCATCTGAACCAGACCGATCAGCGTACCGATCATGCCCATGGCGGGCGCAACGTCCGCCATGGCGGTAAATACCTTGGCGCCTGACCGGTTATGGTCCAGCGTCATCAGGCGTTCCTTGTTGAGAATCTGCTTGATAGTGGCACCATCACGACCGTCCACCAGCATCTGGATGCCCTGGCTCAGAAACGGGCTGCTTGTCTCGCGCCCTTCAAGGCCGAGCACGCCCTCCTTCCGGGCGACATTACTGATCTCTACCAGCTCTTCAATGCTCGATTGGGTTGCTGGCAGCCTGAACTTGAATGCTCTTGCGGCGGCCCGGAATGCGCCGAAAAACTGGACAAAGCTGAATTTGGCCAGAACCACCAACAGGGTGCCTCCGACAACGATGAGCAGAGACGCCGGGTTGATGAATACGGTGGGCGATACACCCACAATCACTGCCGTGGCGATCAGCAGCAACGCACCAACAAGACCGATAAGAGTGGCGAAATCCACAGTGACTCCAGAACGGTTGGAAGAGGGCAAGGCCGAGGCAAGGGGCTGAGATTACTCCCCGGCCAGAACTTAATCAATTCGTCGGATGCGAATCTGTGACCTCTCGCTGTTGCTCTTTCCAGGCGGCGTAGCGGAACAGATCTGTTTCAACGAGTTTCAGGCACAAAGCAACCACACCAGCGTCATCAAGGAAGCCTATGCCGATGAGCAGGTCAGGGATGAGGTCCAACGGATTCAGAACATACACCAGCGCCCCGGCGATCGCCGCAATGCTTTTCCAGGGCACGTCTCGATAGCTGCCGTTCCAGTAATCCCGGATCATGTCAAACATCAGCTTGATGTCTGACTTGAAACGGTTGAGCTTGCCGCTGCCTTTTACCTTGTCTTCGATGGCGCGTTGTTTGGCCAGCAACGCTTCAAGATTCTCGGGGCGAATCTTTTTGGCTTCGGCGGTCAGCTGACCCGCCGCTTTTCTTTCATTGAAGACTGCCATGATTTCGAGTCCCTGCTGGTCGAGTGTTGATATCCGTTTGACTAATTACGGTTATCGTACAATACTCACTTTACCAACGCGGTTACTGTATTTGCCGGTTGGGTTGAAGTGTCTTTTGGCTGTAAACCTTAAGCTTCCGTCAAGCTATTAACCGCTGCCTGCAGAGGCAGCGGTTTTTTTGAAAATACAGAATAAACCCGCCTATACTACAAAAAGATGTTGTGCATATACCGGTAAACAGCGCCGCGTACCCGATACCCCCGCTGTAGATGCTAGCAAGGGCGCAATCAAGCCGCAAAGTGGCGTTGAGCAGCTCGAGGCAGTCAGCCAAAGGTCCAAAAATAACGATCGTCCTAACGATGGGGACACCGCATGCCGGATACTGTGATCACCGCAAACATTGATCGTCACCTCAGAGTACGCAAATCAGACTCATCCGGTGAACTCGACGCGGTCAAAGAAGGAATCTTCGACGCAAGGGGCGCCACTTTTCCGGATTTGCAGGGCGTTGAGACCATTGCCAGCGAATTGGCGACGGCGGAATTCCAGAAACTGGCGTCCATGCTTGCGCACATCGTCCTTAATGGGCAGCGAATTCTTGTCGTCGGCAAAGCGTCATCCGAAGTGATTCTGAGTGCCGCCTGCTTTCAGCGTGGCATTCAGTTGCTCGTGCAGGCAATGGGGCGCACCAGAGACGTGGTGACGACCTCCCGGGGCGATCTCGGGGCCTGGCGGTCAGGCGCTGAGGTCAATGTGGTGTTGGGCTCACTTGAGTCGCAGGCTGAGTCCCTTATCCGCAATCACACCAGCCAGCAGGCACCGGATCTGATTTTGTTACTGAACCCGGCCGGAAGCGTATCCAGTCGTATCGGGGACATGTTTGACGCTGCCGGTGACAACGTCCCAATTGCGGGTGTTTCGACGCTGGCTGGCTGTATCGATGATGCCTCGGACCAGCTCAACGTTTCGCCTGTATCCGGGGGCGACTCTCACAAGCGGTACACTCTGTGCTGTGTTCTTCATTTTCTGCTGTTGAGAGTGCGTGACGAGGTTTCTCAATCCATCGCGTCCCATCCCCGTAATCAGGCCCTGGTAGCGCAACTGCAATCCTCCGGACTGGAGACCAACGTGGCCCTGGCCGGGTTGTCGGTGATTATGGACGATATGCCCATGACTGCGCCGATGCGACTGATGGTCCGATCCGGTCTTGAACAGATCAACCGTGGATGGTCCCTTCCTGCCAGAACTGCGCATTCCCGGGGATTGCTGAGTTACGGTCTGAGGTCGCTGCTGACCGAGAGCGGCGCCGATTATCCCTTTACGTCTCGAGAGGTCGCTCTCTGCCTGGCGCCGTTTTTCCAGGTGATGGCTCTGGCAGGAGACACTCGGACCCTGATCGAATGCTTGCTGACCAATGATCGTAAAGTGGCAAACGACAAAAGCGCGAAAGCCGCGCTGCTCGCCTCAAAAGCCGATTTCCCCAGCTTTCGCGGAAGCAGTGACGCAATGCCTGCGCTGACTGAGCCGGACGAAGACTGGGGCGATGCCTGCGATATCCTGTACAGCCTGAGAACCGAGAGAAATGATTCTCTGTCGGAGGCGCTGTTGCCTGTGGTTGCAGGCCAAAACTGCAGCCAACTGGGCGGGGTCTATTTGCTGGTGTCGTCGAAAACCGAAGACGCGGACCGGGTTCATTGCTATCTGAGGTCCAGAAACATCCATCTTGCCGATGCGTTGGTCGCCCTGTCGTTCGCATCCGGCTTGATGAACCGCAATCCTGAGTGGGAGGCCGACACGCTGTATGCCTCGCTCGAGCTGGATGAGGCCGGGCTTGCCGAGTTCGAAGCATCGATCCGGGACTACCTTGGAAAGGTGTCCCGCGAACATACCGGGCCCGGTGAGTTGGGCGAGAGTGATGGCCCTCTGGGCAGAAAGCAGCGAGTGTTTGCCCTGGCGCACTGGATAGAGAAGCAGCCGTGGGGCAAGGGTTTCCCCGAACCTGTCTTCGCGCAGGACTTCCGGGTGATCAAAGTTCTTACCCATATGGATTCCCATCAGTATATTCTGGTGGATGACATGTCCAGCGACATTCACTGTGGCGAAGGCTTTACCCTGTTATGGCGCGATAGTGTGAGCGGCAATGTGCCCACGATCCGGCAGGACCAGGAAATTCGTGTTCGTTACAGATTGCTGGTGGACCGGAACAAAAATGCCAATGATATTTTCGGTTTGGTGGATACGTTGAGAGAAGTAGGCGACCAATAAAATGGCGAATCTGGGGCTGCCCGTAAACTGGCTGGCGCTGTTAATGCTGGCGCTCATCCTGATACTCGCGGTGGTGGCGCTATGGGCGATTTTTTCGAAAGCATCCGTTGCCGAGTCCCAGTCGATATCTATTCTGGAGCGGAATCGCCAGCTCTCGCGCCAGATTCAGGTAGCCAATCTTGATCTGGTGCAGATATTCAATGCGGTTCATGTGCCCTTGTTCGTGGTGCAGAAAACGCCGTTTTCCGTCCGATCGCTCAACAGTGCCTGTGTGGAATTCCTGGGGGAGAACTCGGAGGGGGCGGCGCAGAAAAAGCTCGAGCGACTTCTGGCCCGGGACGATCAAACGTCCGAAGAGCTGGTCAATCTGAGGCGCTTGCTGCGTGAGGGTGTGTCGTCACCCATTGATGTTGAAGATTCTATGCTGGCGCATTCCCGGCAAAGCGGTGATGCCGCATCATTGGCGGTAACCGTCAGCCTGAAGCCGGTCCGCAGTACCTTTGGTCAGGGCTACATTATTTCCCTGGATGACAAGACAGGAAGTGGTGATCAGGAAAAGTTACTTCGTGAATACTACCAGTTGGTGGATTTCGCCCTGACGGAGCAGAAGCTTCCCGAGGCTTTGCATGCGGTCACTCAGCTCTGTCAGAGCGTTACCGCGACTGACGCGTCCATCGCGATCAGCATCTTTGATGATGAGACGGATTGTCTGCATTACGTCGTCGAACCGGAGAAGGTGAGCGAGTCGACCCTGAGCACAATCAACCGCGCCAAGATCGTGTTCGGAAACGGCATTCACGCCACGGCTGCCGTGCTTAAAAAGGAAGTGTTCTCGGATTTCCAGGGGCCTGAAAACATGGCAACGGATGAGGTGCTGAGTGCGCTGAAGTCCAGTGGTGTCACTCGCTGGACCGCTCTTCCCATCCTGGGTATCAACGACGAACTCCTCGGTACATTGGATTTCTTTCATTTCGATAATGACACAGATGCACGGATCGATTTTGAAAAGCTGGCCACCCCTTTTCACCTGGCGAGTGCCACCATTGAGCGGCACCAGTCTCTACAGGCGCTTCGAGAGAACGCCCGGTTCGAGGGGTTTTTGCGGTTCTTCAATCAGCAGTTAATGACCACGCCCCATCAGCCGGATGACAGCACATTTGTTGATGCCGTCAGTAAAATCATCTCGTTCATGCAAATCCCTGCCGCCAGTCTTCGTTGCTGGATGCTGAACGAAAAAGAAGATGTCTACCGTCCCGTGGGCAGTGCTGCCGAGGGACACGTTATTGTCTGTCCAATGCTGGAAGGTGAGAAGGTCAGGCGCTGGTTGGCAAGCGATGAGTTGCTTGTTCATAAGTCAGAATTCGAAGCATCGCTGGAAGCCGAGTACCAGTGTCTGCATCTGAGTACTGATCACAGAATGGCCCGCCTGATGGAGCTGCACAAAGACAGCGATCAGACACAGCAGAGCCTGACCCAGCAATTTCTGGTGTTCCCATTGTCCGCAGACCGGACCCTCGAGGGATTTCTTGTTTTCAACCCCCGGGAGTACCGTTTGGATAGAAAGCTGAACCTGCTGTCCACGATCGCCCCGATCCTGGCGAGTGCGTTGGGCCGGCACAGGCTGATCGAAAGTCTCATGCACAAAGCCCTGCACGACCGTCTGACCGGGCTGTTCAACCGCAATAAAATCGAAGAAGCTCTACAGCATGAGCTGGAGCGCAGCCAGCGCTATGACAACCCGCTGTCACTGATTCTTTTCGATATAGACCATTTCAAGCTGATCAACGACAACTTTGGCCATGATGTGGGGGACCGGGTATTAACCGACATGTCGGAACTGGTGCGGCAGAAACTGCGGGCCGCAGACCTGATTGGTCGTTGGGGGGGCGAGGAATTCATCATCATTCTGACGGAAACCCCGCTCGATAAGGCGATTGGTGTTGCCAACACCATTCGTCGGGACGTGGGTGCTTACAATTTCGGCCTGGGTGAGTCGATCACCGTCAGTATGGGGGTCGCGGAGCATGCCTCGGGCGATACCAGAGATTCGTTGATCAAGCGAGCAGATCTGGCGCTGTACGAAGCCAAAAACAGTGGCAGAAACAACGTGGTGCCCAGTGTCAATCGCGCATTTCGGGACTGACGAACGATACGCGTGTGGAGGGTGGGATGACCATAACCTCGTCCTGAAGAATGGCGTCCAGGTTGAAAACGGTCACGAATTTTGAAATGCCGAATTTGGTGACTGCATCGAACGCGATGGCATTCAGCCTGGAGTAAGGCTCCTCCTTGATAAGTCTGTCGAGCAGGTGCATGTTCGCAGAGGGCTTGCGTGGGAACGATTCTCTCTCAAGGCATTCTTCATCCAGCCATCGATTCCAGTGCTGGTTAATGTCGTCGAGAATCTCTTTGTTGGCCCTGGTGGGCAGGTTAAGAAAGCGGCAGCGGTCAAAACCTTCGAGGGTTTGCTTGTTGGCGTCCCAGTCGCCAATGTCAATTTTCACATCTGCGAAGCACACGCCGACATTCTCACTGGCGCTCCTGCGGATAGCCGCGCCGATCAGGCTGCCGGGCCCTTTGTGGCCGTAGAGCAGAGTGATGCCCGACTTCGGCAATACCAGGTCCGGTTTCTGAAAATAGTCCGGTTGGCTGATTACGATATCCGAGGGTTGAGACTCACCCTCGAAAAAGAAAAACGTTTTCGCCCCGATTACTGACACAGACCATACCTTCTTGAAACTGAATGTACTTCACAGATGCTCTTTTATGTCAACGTCGGAGAGCGCTCCGCCATCGGGCGAAGAGGCCAATATTACCATCGAAACCGGGTGGGGAAAACGTGTAAAATTCCTGTCAGTTAAAACTGCTCTCAGAGATTATAAACATGTCTGTGTCACACAAAAATGAGCTGATCCATCCCAGTAAACCGATCTGCGGCGAAAATTTGCAGTATCTGAAAGTTATGCTTGAGAGTGTACTGGGTGGGGACGAAGTCCGGGATCTGGACCTCGCCATGCTGATGAACGTGCCGGTGAATCGCCTCAGTCAGCTCAAGCGTGCGAAGTCGTCGATCGATGTGCTGGGAAACGTGAGCGCAGACACGGATGTCAGTGACGACGACGATCAAACCGCAAGCGAACTGCCGAGCCTGCGGCCAAGTCAGGCTATTCTGATACGGCTGTTGCTGAAGTACCCTCATTACGGACAGCTGATGCTGCGTCCGTCCAATCCGGAAGTGTTCAGTCTGCTTGCACGGTATATTCCTTTCGAGGAAGCAGGGGTGGACGGCAGTGATGTGATGCCCAAGAAGAGTGGTTTTGCGCCATTGTTCGGGCGGTCCTACATTTCTTCATACAAAATGCTGGCAGAAGACGGGGCGGGCTCTGCCAACAGCAGTTTGCCGGTAACCCGACTGCAAATGCTGGTGGCAGGCAAGTTTGGCGAACTGTTTCTGACGTTGCTGCTTCGGTACGCAGAGGCGGCCGGGGTAGATGTTCAGCCAGACATCCGCAAAATAGAATCGAACGGTTGGGCCGCCTTGCGGGAGCAGGATTCGTTGGCCGCCTGGATGCCGGATGAGACCTATCAGGTGTTCTCCGCAGAGCTGCACGCACAGTGGGGCGACTGGTTCCAGAGCCACTACCTTCGCGTGCTGGAGGATGAAGCGGTCTCCAGGGACCTGGACCCCGAAAAAGCGTTGCGTAAAGGTAACTGGACGAACAATGAGCCAGTTTCCGATGCCGCATTCAGGGCGTATTCCCGCAGAACCCAGCCCATTCTGGGCAATAACGAAAGCCTGTTTTCGCTGTTTCGGGAAAGTTTTGAGCTGACCAGTGCCGAGGCATACTGGACCCTTGGCATCCAGGTAAAAGCGTTCTATCGCTTCCGTCAGCGCGCGAATCAGCGAATTTCCGCACCCACTTCCATCTTGATCCGCTACCTCTTCCGATACCCGGAAGACATTGCAATATTCGTTCGTAGCCCGGAGAAGGGCAGCGACATCCTGGCGCGCATCCAGCGCGAAGATCCGGGCTTCCGGCTCAGTCAGTTGGGCCCGTTGTTCGGCGCGTCACGAGTCATGAGCTACGGCTTTGCCAACGACGATTTGCCCTGCCCGTTTTTTGCGCGGCGCCTGGCCAGTATTTTTCGCCAGCGGTCTGACATGGGTGAGCCCATTTATCAACGTATGCGCGCATGTGTCGAAGATGAGTTGTCCGCTCGCGGCCTGGACCCCATCAAGTTCTGGCGAGACGGCCGCTGGCACAAATAGCCCAACCGGTACTTTCGGCCAATGGAAGCGGTAATGATAATCATGCAACATCGCGAAATATAACGTTTAGGCCTGATCTGCATGGTTTTCACGAAAGTTGACATTTTGCTGCGTTATGCCGCTTGTTGGGACAGGAGTGTAGGGGGTATGTTGCTGAGTGAGAGCTAGATCACATAAAAAGACAATAATAGTTATCGAATAATGCCATAAAAATTACACACCTTTACAAGCAACCGATGCTAAGATCAAGTGAGAGTAAGGCTCTGGAGGGTTTCAGGGTCGGGCAGTCGGAAAAACAATTAAACGGAAGGCATACCATGAGCTTGCATACCATACGACAAAGATTCGGTTCTATCGCTAGCCCCAATCGGCAGAAGGGCGCTTCCGCACTCGAGTATCTTGTGCTGGCAGCGGCCATCATCATTGTCATTGGCGCACTTGCGGCCAGTGATAGTGGTCTCGGGACCATTGTTTCGGGCGCGTTTGAAGGTATCTTCACCGATGCGGCTGACACCTCTGGTGGCACCCCGTAACGAACAGGCGCTGGCTTGAGCTTTCCCTGGCCCGGCAGTTGCAGACGAGGCCGGAACGGGCGTTGCACAGCGGATGACTGGGCGAAGATCATGGTGTCATATCCAAACGTAAACACGATCGGTCGCAGCAGGGGCGCTGTCGCGCTGGAATTCCTGCTGGTCTTTCCTCTGATCGTGGCCATGGTCTACGGCTCGGCGGCCTACGGTGTGGTGTTTTTCCAGAAATTTCAGCTTCAGAAGGCTGTGGATCGTGCGGCCTCGTCGGTGATGTCGCTCGACCGCAGTCAGTTCGGAGAAAACGCCGGGCAACAGGCGGTTACCCGGGCGTCCGAGGCGCTGGAATTCCTGATGTCCGATTTGCCGGCTTCACTGGTGTCTCGCTCCGGCGAGCGAGGCTGCAGCGTAGAGGGCGCGGGTGGCGTCTCGCTCGTCCAGTGCCGGGTGGTGGCAAACGGGCAAGAGTCCCCGTTCGTGCCACAGCTGCAATTCGGATTCCTGGGAGAGTTTCCACCGTTACCGGATACCATCGAGGTCCGGTCTGCGGTGGCATTCTGATTTTGCGCGGCTTTGCTCAAGGATGAGGTGTTTATGTCAGACAGCCCGAAACCATACCTTTGTAAGTACGGGATGAAGCCACTATGAAGTCTCGTTTTGTTTATTTTATCCCTTCTCTTCTCATGGCTGCGCTGGCCATTGCCCTGGCCTTGTTCGGGTTGATGAAGTACGACGCCGCCGAAGAGGCGCAGAAAGCGCTGTCTACCGGGTCGGAATCCGGAACCACCGCGCCCGAGGCCGAGCAGGCACCGGTTTACCGTTATGTGGTGGCCGTTCATCCAATCGAGGCGGGCGACACCCTGTCTGCCGAGAGCTTTATTGAAATCGAAACTGCCTCACCCATCGAGGGCGCCATCGCTGTTGCCGATGTGCCTTACGATCTCACCATCGAGACTGCTCTGGAACCCGGTGAACTGTTAACCGCTCAGACCCTCGAAAAGCAAAGTCTGATCCGCCAGATCGTACCGGACGGCCATACCGCCATCGCTCTTGAAATGAGCGGTGTGGCCAGTATCGGCGGCTTGTTGAAGCCAGGCGACTTCGTCGATGTGGTCGCCTCGTTCAAGGGCCGCGCAGATGGCGAGTCGTCGTCGAAAACGTTGCTGAAATCCATCGAAGTGCTGGCGGTGCAGGGCGAAACCACGGTGGGATCTGCCTCTTCCGATGACGAGCGCCGGCGCAACAGCACGATGGTGCTGGCGGTGCCCGAAGAGGAGGTCAGAGCGCTGGTGCTGGCCTCGAGAGAGGCGCAGCTTAATTTCACGGCCGTGAAGCGATCGCCCGTGGTGATTGCAGACCCCGAGGCTGAAAAACCGGAAGCGGCCGAGGAAGAAACAGCCATTTTCCTGTCTGACCTGATTCCGGAAGCGCCGCGGGCGCCCCAGAGAAGCGCAACTGTTGAGCGCCCGCCTGAAGATCCGGGGCGCAAGGTGCAGGTGTTTGAAGGCTCCGAAGCAAGGAATGTTTATGTCCAGTAAGCGAGGAATGCACCGGTTAATCACAACCGCAAGCCAGGTTCTGGTGTTGCTGTTTCTTGTCGGTAGCGTTGCGGCCCAGCAGCAGGAGGCCGTGCTGGAAATGGGGCCCGGCGAGCAGCGCGCCCTGAATTTCCCGAGTGAGCTGAGCAAAGTGGCCACGTCCAATCCGGATATTGTCAGGATCACCGCCTCGGGCGATTCAGAAGTTTTGGTCACCGCCCAGGGCAGTGGCACCGCAACGCTCAGTATCTGGCTGGAAGGCGATGACGAGCCGCGGGTGTCCAGTGTGGTTGTCAGTGCCACCCGTGGTGCGAAATCACCGCTTGCCATGCAGGTACAGACCGACATACGCATTGTGGAAGTCAATCGCAGTGAGCTGAACACGCTGGGGCTCTACTACGCCAAGCTGTTCAATGGTGGCAACAGCAGTTTTGGGATTGCGCCTCCCGGTGGCGGTGGATTTCGCGGTTTCGGGTCGCCTTCAAGCGCGGCTGCCGGCATTTCCAGTGAAGGCTTCAACCTGTTCGGGTTTGGCAGCAGCTCGCTCAGCATCATTAACGCGCTTGAGTCCGGCGGGTTCGCCTATACCCTGGCGGAGCCGTCACTGGTCAGCCTGAGTGGGCAAAGCGCCACATTCCTGTCAGGTGGGGAATTTCCGATTCCGACCCAGTCGAATAACAATGGCACGCAAATCGAATTCAAGGAATTCGGCGTGAGCCTGTCGTTAACCCCCACCGTCGTTGCAGATGACCAGATCATTCTCAAGGTGGCTCCGGAAGTCAGCGAGCTGGACTTTACCGCGGGTGTTGCCACATCCGGGGTTGCGGTGCCCGGCCTGAGGATTCGCCGCACCGAGACAACCGTCTCCATGGCGCCCGGCGAAACGTTCATCATCAGCGGGCTGGTCAGCCGATCCACACTAAACAACAGTGATCGTCTGCCCGGGCTTGGCAACATTCCCATTCTCGGCGCGCTGTTCCGCTCCGACCGGGTATCCACTGAGGAAAAGGAGCTGATCATGGTGGTCACGCCCCGAATCGTCAGCCCTCAGAAAAAAATGCCCGATTCCGTCAAACGTTTCGGTATGGAATACGAGAGCAGCAGCACGGACTGGCCGGACATGTTCATGGGAACACGAAAAGCTGGTGAGCCCATTGAACATGGACTGAGTTGGTAGGGAGTACCATACATGAACGAATCCCTTGTCTGTGTAGCTGACGACATTGGTGTCAGGGTCTGGCTGGAACGTTCCCTCGACAGCGAATGGACCGTTGAATCCGTCAGCTCCTCGGATCTTTCACGGGTAAGCCGCCTGGTCAAGGCGATGGGTGCGCCCGTGGTATTGGTCGCCGTTGAGGAAGACAATCCGGAGCGGGCCATCAAGACTTTTGCCGCCATCCGTAAGGTGTGCGAATCGGCCGAGCTAATCGCCATTGCCAAGCGCATCTCCCAGGATATGTTGCTCAAAATCATGCGTGCTGGCGCCAGGGATTGCCTGATTACCGGTGTCGATACGGAGTCAGCCCCGGAGCGCATACGCCGGATAATTGAAGCGGCCAATAAAAAGCCAACCCCGGCAGAGGGTGGGCGGTCGCGCCGCAACATCACCCTGGTCACCTCGGTGAGCGCTGTCGCCGATACCCGCTTTTTCTGTCAGAACTTTGTCAGTGAAATCAATCGTGCACTGCCAGACAAGCAGGTTCTGGCAATCGACTCCCTGTCTCGCGGTGAGAGAACCTTTTATTTCGATAACCTGAATCGCCTGACTCTTGATGAAATGGTTACGCGGCAAGACTCGATTGACCGATCCTTTGTTGAAGCCGCCCTTGGCGAGTACTCGAAAGGGTTGCGCCTGCTCTCGGGCGGTCTCGACCGCGGCGAGCTGGGCGGTGACGCGGGCGCCGATCTGTTCATCACCCTCACCCAGCTCGGCGAACTGTTTGATGAAGTGATTGTGCGCGTCGATCACGATCTGGCCGAGATGTGGTTGTCAGCCATTGGCGCGAACATTAGTCGCCTATATGTGGTTATGCACCCGGTGGTGGATCAGGTTCAGGAGGCCGAGGCGTTTTTTGAGAAAGTGGATGAATGGTTGCCCGCAGAGTGTCGCAAATGCCTGATCGTTGACGGTTACGAGCGGCGGGCGAAGCTGTCGATCGACGACATCGAAAAGACCGCGGGTGTGGATTGCGACCTGGTGCTGCCCATGGAGTGGCGCCACCGCCTCGACTCGATCAATGCCGGCGTGCCTCTTGGCATGCTGCCCAGCCGCTCCGGATACCACAAAAAACTGAGTGGCTACGTTCGTTCAACGTTCTCGTCAAAGTCACCCTCAAGACACCGTTTTGGTTTTTTGGGCCGGAAGTAGCACCCAGGGGTAAAGCGTGGCGACTCGAATTGACGAAGACTACCAGCAACTCAAAAAGAGCGTTCATATCTACCTGATTGAGCGGCTCGATGAGGAAGGTGTGGAAGTCGAAAAAGCGACTCGCGAGTCGCTCCAGGCGTTCGTGCAAACGGCCGTGGGCCAGTACATTGCCAACCACCGGATTCCGCTGGCTACGCCGGATCAGACCATGCTGGCCCGGGAAACCCTCGACGAAATTGTCGGTTTCGGTCCGCTTGAGCCCCTGCTTGCGGATGATCAGATCAACGACATCCTGGTGAACGGCGCCCATGTGGTGTTCATTGAAGTCGCCGGCGTGCTGCAGAAAGTACAGACCCGTTTCATCGACGACGAGCACGTTGTCAGGATCATTCGCAGGATCCTGGCACCGCTTGGACGCCGTATCGACGAGAGCAGCCCGATGGTGGATGCCCGGTTGCCGGACGGTTCCCGTGTCAACGCCATCGTGCCCCCGATTGCCCTCGACGGACCTTCCCTCAGTATCCGGAAATTCAGCAACAAGCACCTGTCTGCCACAGATCTTGTCAACAGCGGAGCAATGACCTCCGAATGCCTGGATCTGCTGGTTTCGGTGGTTGAGGGCCGTCGGAATCTGTTGGTCAGTGGCGGCACCGGTACCGGTAAGACCACCATTCTTAACATGCTGAGCCAGTACATTCCCAAAGATGAGCGCGTGGTGACCATTGAAGACTCCGCCGAGCTGCAGCTGAACCACCCACACATCGTTCGCCTTGAAACCCGCCCGGCCAACACCGAAGGTTCGGGCAAGGTGACCGCGCGGGATCTGATTGTAAACGCATTGCGGATGCGCCCGGACCGGGTCATCGTGGGTGAGGTGCGCTCCGGTGAAATCATCGAATTACTGCAGGCGATGAACACCGGACACGAGGGCTCCATGAGCACCATCCACTCGAACTCGGCAAAAGATGCGTTGGTGCGGATCGAAACCCTGCTCGCGGTCAATGGGTACGATGCCGGTGAGCGGGCCATCGGACGGCTGATCGGCTCGTCACTGGATATCATCGTTCAGCTCAGCCGCTTGCCCAACGGCCGCCGTCTGATCAGCGAAGTGGTTGCGCTGAAACCCACCATGTCTGACCCGTATCGGATGGAGTCGCTGTACCGCTCGCCGGATCTTGACTTCTCGCCCCCCGCCGAGGAGCCCGTATGAGTGTTCAGCTGATTCTGTTGCTGTCGATGATATTAGGCTTTTTCGCATTGATCCTGGTGGTGCTCCAGGGGCTTTGGAGCCAGGCCAGTGCCTCCCGGACGATGACGGGACGAGTGCGGCGCCGGTTGCGGTCTGATGTGTCCGACCAGCGCGGAGACGATGAAAAAGTTGACATGGGCCCGCTCGAGAAAACCCTGATCAGAGCGGGCTTTACCATGTCTCCCGGCAAAGCCATCAGCCTGGTGATTCTGGCCCTCGCCCTCGTGGTGGCCGTGGCCATTGCCCGGGGCGTGATTGAGGGCCTGATCGGCCTGTTTTTCGTGGTGTCCGCAGGCATTACCTGGTGGCGCGTGAAATTCGAGAAACTCCGTCGTCAGATACTGGAAGAAATGCCGGTTATTCTGGATTCGTTGCTGCGCTCAATCACGGCCGGGCGGTCTACCGAGCAGGGTTTGCTGGCAGCGTTCGGAGACGCCTCGCCGGTGTTCGAACCGCTATTGTTCCGGCTGCGCGGTGCCATAAAGCAGGGGCGCGATTACACCTCCCTGTTCGAGGGGTTTGCCACCATGTACCGGGTGCCTGCGCTGACCCAGCTGGCCATTGCGCTGCGCACCACCAGCCGGTTTGGTTCCTCCATCAGGCCGGTGCTGCAGGAAGTGACCAAGGCCATACGCTCCCAGCAGGAACTGCGGCGGGAGTTCATGGCGGCAACGGCGGAAACCCGCTTCACCGCGGTGGTGTTCGCCGTGTTACCGCCCGGGCTGGCGGCGTACATGGTCATACTCAATGAAGAATTTTCTGCGGTGTTGCTCAACACGGACACCGGGCACACGTTGCTGATGATTGCCGGCTTCCTGCAGGTGCTGGGCAGCCTGCTGATCTGGAACCTGATCCGGGGGGTGGGCCGTGGTTGAGATGGTTTTTGCGGCCGCGCTGATCCTGGGGCTGTTGTCGCTGATTGTTGGCATTCTTGGCGCGCCGTCCTGGTCATTGGGCGCCCGCATCAACGCCCGGCTGACACGCCAGCGCCTGGCGGCGGATGACCCTGATGGCGATTCTGCCCTGGCGGATCTGGTGTTCTGGCTGGTCAATCGGCCGCTGTTTGCCGGAGACTACAAAGAGCTGGAGCCGGCCCTGGAAACCGCCGGGCGAAGCCCTTACCGGTCACGGCAGTATTATCTCATCGCTTGCTGGGTGTTTCCCGCCTGCGTCACCGTGGCTGCATTTATCTTTTTCAGTGTGGTAGCGGCGGTGATCACAACGCTTGTTGCTTTTTATTTGCCGCGCCGGGCCATTCGAACCTCTGGCGCCCTGTCCGAGAAACAGCAGAACCGGGAAGCCATCGAACTGTGCCACATGACGCGGATGCTGCTTGAGGCGGGCCTGTCGCCGGAGCGAAGCCTCAAACTGGTGTCTGCCCAGGCGCGGGATCTTATGCCCCACCTGATCCATCGGGTTGATCGGTTCAACCGTGTAATGGAAAGCGGGGCAGATCGCACGGTAGCGCTGGACGAACTGGGGCGGAACCGGAACATCACCGTACTGCGAAGCTACGTCACTCTCATGAAGCAAAGCGGCACCCTGGGTTCCCGAGTGGCCGGCAGCCTTGATCAGATCATCGAGGAAGCCCAGCACGAGGAACGCAGCAAGCTGAAAGAAGAGACCAACAGGATCGGCGCCCGCATGACCATCATCATGATGGTCTGCATGCTGCCCGCTCTGTTCATGCTCATCGGGGGGCCGGCGGTGCTCTCGATTCTGGATACGCTACAAAACTAAACAGGCGCCATCGACGATGTCAGTGAAGGAAAACGCTATGAAATCTAACGGTCGAACGGACTATCCGGTTAAGACGCTGCCCTGTCTTCTGGTGGCACTGACCCTGATGACGGCAGGCTGTGCGTCCTCCGATGTGGCCGAGCAGGAAACCACAAGCCAGAGGCCGCTCAACGACCCCATCTACACCGTGGGTTGCTCAACAACGGTACAGCCCGAGCATCGGGTTGAGCTGGATCTCATCGACTCGCTGATGAGCGACAGAGAGTACTATGCCGCGCTGGCGCAACTGGAATCGCTGTCATTCGATACGCAGCATCACTGGCTGCGTTGGGCGCAGTTGCTGGCGCAGGTGGAGCAGGTTGAAGACTCCGCTGATGCCTTCAGGGCCATCGCTGCAACGTGCGATTCGTACGAGTCGTATCATGGGTTGGGTGTGGTGTACGTCAAGCAGGGCAAAATTACGGACGCCATCGACATACTCGCTCGTGCAAAAAACATGTCGCCAGCGGTGCCCGAGATCCGCAACGATTATGGCTACGCCCTGATGGTTGGTGGACAGTACGGTCGCGCGGCCTTCGAGCTCCGAACGGCCTATGAGTTGTCCAAAGGCAAGGCCGCGGTGCGGCAGAATATGGTCGCTGCCTACTACCTGAACGGTGGTGAAGCAGCCCTCAATGACCTGAAAAAAGACCTGCGCCTGAAAGAGGCAGACCTGTCTGCCGGAAAGCAAGTGGCTAAAAACATCCTGGGAGGCCGGCCATGAAGATGATCGCAGTAAGCGTGGCAGTGGCGATGTCTGTGATGGGCAGCGCCTCGGTATACGCACAGAGCGTGGAGTCGAGCGAGGCGCAGCTCGGCGGAATGATGGGGCTATCCTTTCAGAAAGACGCCAGGAGCAATGTGGCGAAAATTCTTGATGAGCAGGCATCGCAGCCGGCAGTGGGTGGCGAACTCAGCCAGGCAATCTATGTGAAGACTCTGGAACGCGTCGAGGAGACATTCTCGCGGCCGATTCCGGACAGCATCAACGAGTCAACGCGTGATGACGATTAACAGGCGCGCCCAGCGCGGGGTATTGATTGCGCTCACCCCTATCCTGTTAACCCTCATCTTCGTGTTGCTGACACTGATACTGGATGGGTCACGGCTGCTGTCGGTGCAATCATCGATGCAGGCGCAGGTCAATGCCGCGGCCACCGCTGCTGCGGATGCCGCACAATCCTGCAATGGCCCCACCGGCGATATCGATGAGATGCGGGCTCGGGCTCTGGCGGCGGCCCGGGCGGTCGGATTCAATGGCAATGACGACGACCTGCTAGTGAGCGCCGGCCTGCTCGGCCCGCGTGTGGATGATCCGCAATCGCTGCGTTTCCTGCCCAAAGATCCGGTCAGTGAAATCCGTCAGACCAACTCGGCCCTGGTTTCCTACACCCGCTCTGAGCCGTTATCCCGCCTGCTGCCCCAGAGTCTGTTTGACCCGGTTCAGCTGTCGGTCAATGCCGCAGCCCGAAAAGAGGTCGTCGCCACACTGAGCGCTGTGGGCTCCACCGCTGAAGTCGAGGGCGGCCTGCTCGGTGGGCTGATTGGCGACCTGACCGGAGTGCCGGGGTACTCGCTGGATGCCACCAGCCTGCAGAGCCTGGAATCCACGTTGGTGGGTGTTGGCGACCTGCTGGACAACGCCGGCGTTGCCGATCTCGCCGACCTGGTGGATGAGCCGCTGATCGATGTACTGGAAGCGGTCCGGGACTCGCTGGGTGGGGCGGCCACACCCGCCGGCGGCCTGATCGACGACCTGACCGCCGCGGTTGGCGTCAGCGGATTGAACGGCAGCGCGGTTTTCGACGTGGTGGGCGACGCCACGGTGTCGGGTGACAGCTCGTTCCCATTGTATGATCTGGTCACCAGTGTGGTCCTGAACAGCGTGCGCGCGGCGAACCAGAGCGCCATGGGATTATTGTCATTGCAACTCGACACCACCGATTCCACGGTGATCAGCAGCCTGGTGTCCACCCTTGATCTGTTGGGTGATGTGGACGTTACCCTCGACATCATTGTGGATGAGCCACCCCGCATCGTGTTCGGCCCCGCCCGCCAGGATGAAAATGGCGAATGGCTGACAAAGGTCCGCAGTGCAGATATCAGTATCCAGGCCGGTGTTGACGTTACACTTGCCACCAGCGTGGTGGGTGACCTGGTGGGCGCGTTGTCCCTTGGTCTGATCAACGTGACGGTACTGGACAGCATCAGCATTCCTCTGGCGATTCAGGTCGGCGGTGGTGAGGCTGAGTTGATTGCCGCCGACTGCGCCCGGGGTAACAGCAACACCGTCAACATGGATTTCGCAACCCAAAGCAGCGTGGTCGAGATCGACACGGGCACCATCGACTCGTCGACGGGTGCCGTTGCCCCGGGATCGCTGGAGCTCGACATCCTCAGGCTCAAGGCGCCTTTGCTACCGGCGGTGATCGCCTGCGTCAGCGGCGATCTGGGTGTTGCGCTTCCGGCGCAGGAAATGTTCCAGGATATTCAGTCTTACATTTTGCATTGCCCCGAGGGTGAGTGTTCGGAGGCGACGGTCTCCGAAGGATCAACCGGCGATCTGCAGGGTTTGTCCGTCAGTCTGAACAACATCGCACTCGACTGCAGCCAGGGTGGTCTCACGGGCCTTCTGGGTGGGTTGCTCACGCCTCTGACCGGTATCCTTGAGGGTGTGGCAGAAACCGTGGTCGAAGAAGTGACCGGCACTGTGTTGGGCGAGGTGGTGTCGCCCCTGCTCTCGTCCCTGGGTGCCGATCTGGGCGGTGTATCGGTTAAGGTTATTGGCGCCAGTCAGCAAAGAACCCAGCTTATTGAAAACGTTCAGTTGTGATTCATATGGACATGATGGCATTGCTCGGAGTGGTTGAATGGCTGGCGATTGTCAGCGTTCTTGCCGCCGTTGGGCTTACCGTAGCGCTGACGCTGATCCGCCGCAAAATGCGGCGGATTAAGCTGCTACACCAAGAAGAGCGGAATCTGATGTCGCGGCAGTTGCAGTCCGCCACGGCCGACACGCGGGCGCTGCTGAACCAGGCGTCGCAGATCATCCTGGTGTTCGAGCGCTATGCGCCCATTCTTCTGTTCGCCAACCAACAGGCCCTCGAGGCGTTTGGCAAAGACACGACTGCTGAACTGATGGATCAGTTTATCTCCCGCCCGGATTCATGGCTCCCGGCGCCTCACAGGCTGATCGACTTTGAGGACTGGCTGCAGCAAGCGCGGGTGATCGGTACCGAACGCAAGGAATGGTGCTTCCGGACCGGTGAGGATGACCACCTCTGGGTGGAGGCCACCGTCAGTAACACCGCTTTTGAAGGTCGCCTGGCGCGACTGTTTGCCGCAAACAACATCCATGGCATTAAAACCAACCAGATAGCCGAGCACCTGCGGAACCGCTCGCTGGTGGGCATCATGTCAGGCCGCCCCCTCGACACCGTGTTGGATACGCTGTCGAAGCTTGCCGAGGTGGTTATCGGCCACTCAAATTGCGTCATCACGCTGTACGACGAGCAAAGCGCCACGTTGCGGCCGTCCGGTTCTTCACCGTTCGTAAAAGCGTTTCATCAGTTGTTCCCTACGATCATGTCTCGCTACGGTGCGACTTCCATCGGTTCTGCGGCGTACATCAGTGGCCGGGTCATCTGTGAAAACCTCAAGACCGATCACCGCTGGCAGGGTTATGGCTCGATGGTGTATGAGCTGGGGATGGCCTCGTCCTGGTCTGAGGTGATCAACGGCAGAGAAAACAACCTCCTCGGTGTGATGACCCTGTTTTTTGACAGAGTAAAACACCCGACCGAGCAGGAAATTGCTGAATTCTCCTCCGTTGTGTCCCTTGCCAGCCTCGCCATTGAGCGCCACACCTGGCAGGTGTCGCTGGAGGCTACCTTGTCGTATGAGCGCTTTATTCGCAGTATCGGCGTGCGTCTGGCGGGGGTTACTTCAGGCAATCTCAGACAAGATCTGGAGAGCATTTTGCAGCTGGTGAAAAGCCAGTATGAGCTGGGCGGCATTACCCTGTGGGAACGGCCGTTGCAGGAAGACTGTTTTCGCCCCATTGCGTCCACCCTGGCCGGCGCGGATCTCACTTCACCCGGTCTGACGTTCACCGTCGATGAACTGAAAGACACCCTGGGTGATAACGCCACCAGCGGCTATGTGATGCCATCGGACAGCCTCCACCAGGTGTGCGCCCGAGGTCAGGAAAAACGCCCGGTGCTTGCGGTGCCGTTGTTGGTGGATCAGCAGACTCTGTTGGGGGTGCTGACGATTCAGCCGCGCTATTTCTATGTTGCCAAGGCAACCATCGATTACCTGGTGATGATCGGGGCAATGTTGTCCACCAGCATGATGAGTATGCGCTTGCTGAGCTCGCTGTCACAATCGGTGGAACGTGAAAAAGGCGCGCGGGAAAAGCTGGAGGGTGAGCTGTCTGTTGCCAGGGATATCCAGATGTCGATGGTGCCGCTGCAGGGGGAGTTCCGGGAAACCTACAAGGACTGGACCATAGAGGCCTTGCTCAAGCCTGCAAGGGCAGTCGGGGGCGATTTCTACGACGTCATCCGCTGTGACAACGGCAAGTTGTTGCTGGTGGTGGGTGACGTGTCAGACAAGGGCGTCCCTGCCGCGCTCTTCATGGCAAAAACCATCTCACTTATTAACTACCTCACCAAGGCGGAAGATTCGAACCTTGAACGCATCATCACCAAACTGAATACTGAGCTGTGTGATAACAACGACTCCTGCATGTTCGTGACCGCTGTTTTCGCCTTGCTGGACCTGGCCAGCGGCGAGATGGAATTTGTGAACGCCGGCCACACCGCGCCGATGCTGGTAGAGCCGTTCATGACCCCGCAATTGATTACCGGGATATCCGGGCCGCCCCTGGGGCTCTATGAGGAAAGCCAGTTCGAGTCGGATTACGTGAAAATAGCGTCCGGCGCCAGCCTGACGTTGTACAGTGATGGCGTGACCGAATCGTTCAATGCGGCACAGCAGGAATTCGGTGACGAGAGACTGGTCAGTGTTGGTTATCGGGCCAATGAGAAAGGCAACAGTTTCCTGACCACGCTCAGGCGTGAAATAGAGCAGTTTTCCGGCTATGCTCCACAATCAGATGACATTACAATAATGACCATACAGCATCATTCCGGGGCGTTATGATTTTTACCGTTCACGCAAATGATTCGGTCAGTGACGTTCTCGGCGTCACCACAACGGCGTTGCATGGACTGCCGGATGAGGTGACTCACGAATGCCTGATCATTGTTGACGAATTTATGGCCAACATGACCCATCATGTTTATCCCCACGCGGGGGATATGGACTGGACGTTAAAACTGGACAAAACGTCATCCGGTGTAACAATGAAATTCAGATACGCCGGAGCAAAGTTCGACCCGTTCGAAGCCGCAAAAACGGTGACTGACCGACCCATTGAACAACGCAGTATCGGGGGGCTGGGCTTGGTGCTGATATCCTCATTAAGCGACGAACAGCACTACCACTACCACGACGGAATGAATGAGTGGACCATCAAAAAGAATTTCTAGAACAATGCAGGAAAGACATTCATGTCATTAACCATTGATCATCTCCAGAGTACCGCTGAAACCGTCAGCCTGGCCCTACAGGGCGCGCTGGACAGCGAAACCGCACCGCAGTTGGACGACAAGCTGTCGAAGCTGATGACGCCGGAAACCAAAGTGGTGGCCATCAACATGGGTGGGGTCACTTTTATCAGTTCTGCCGGCCTTCGTGTGATCTTCAAGACACTGAAGCAGATGAAAGCACGTGGTGGTCAGGTGAGCATGTCTCAGATGTCCAAGGGCGTGCGGAAAGTGTTTGAAATTGTAAAAGTGATGCCGGATCTGACGATTTTCGCCAGCCAGGCTGAAATGGACGAATACCTGACGGAAATACAGCGTCGCGAATACTGAGTTAACGGCTGTAAGGGATTGTGTGAAATGGCCATAGTATTAGACGGTACGCTCGCAATTCAGCGAGATGAACATCAGAAAATCAGCAACATTGTCTGGTTCCTTTACGGGCTGCCCCAGGCCAGCTCCGCGCCGGAAGATGTCGTATTTCTCGGTGAATCCTTTGGCCAGGGCTCGCCGCAGATGATTTCCTTTGATCTGGATGGTGAAGAGTACGTGGTCTACGCGGATTGGGAATCGGTTACCGATCGGGAGAATGCGGCGGAAGTCTGCAAGTTCTACCAGACCTACGGATATGTTCTGATTTCCGCGTTACAGGAAGATGATACTGTGGCAGCCAACAGCAGCAAAGTGGAATGGCTGTTGCCCGTTCAGTATTATAGTGACTATGTGACAATGGTCAAAGAGTTGGCACGGGCAGTCTGATACAATGGAATTGTAAATACTGACGAAAGGCGGATGAAATCATGCAAGCTGACTACGATGAACGCTACATTGATGAAATCAAGGCCATGGCTTCCGAGGGAATGGAGCTTCGCCTGTTGAGTGCGCGAACACTGAGATCTCTCGATAAGTCCCTGGTGTCAGAGCGAGCGCCGGGCATGAATACCGCGGCCGAGCGCACAATCATGACGCTGTGTGTCGATTCACTGGCTGTTTCCAGCCACAATTCCCAGGCGTTGTATTCGCGAGACGAAGGCATGATCGGTGCGCCCAGATCCGCGGTGAGGCCGGGTAACATCAAGGGCCGGATCAAAAGCTAAACCGGCCAGCCAGTTCCTCAGCGCGGCTTATACTGAGTTGGGCAATAGCCCCGGCTGACGTCCGGGCTTCGAATGCTGGCGTGTTTTGTTGCACGACCGCTTACCCTTGCCCGCCAAAGCCTGAAACTTCGTGGCTTCAAGCGCTTACGCATCAGCTTTATCACCTCAGGCTCCCCCAGGCCAAACTGCTGCTCTATTGCTTCAAAGGGCGTTCTGTCCTCCCAGGCCATTTCAATGATCCTGGACTCCTCATCATCTGAAAAAAGCAATTTTTAGATCTCCCGCCTGCATTCAAAGTATTGAGTCAATACGATCGACATTGCCAAAAAGACGTATTTCCCATGCCCCGCGCCCCGATGCCTTGAAGAGGACCGGAGCCACGACTTGCAAAGCATGGAAGTGTGTAAAAAAACCGCAACACAGATTGGCATATAGTGGGTTATAAGATAAATTAACGATGTGTCAATTTCCCCGACAAGCATTTAATTGCGACTCAAACGCGAAAGCCTATGGTGGAAGTATCTGTTTTCCAAATAAACGTTCAGCATAAATAGGTGCATTTGATAGCATGGAGGCTCCGTGAACATCCTTCCCCTGACCCTGATTATCGCAGCCGGCATTTTTGCCTGGCTGGCGCTTGCAGTACTCAAGCCGTTTGCCGTTCGGATTCGTCTACTGGATAACCCCGACCATCGCAAAGTGCACGTCGGTGCTGTGCCATTGGTGGGAGGGCTCAGTGCTTTCTCCGGACTGTTTGTCGCGTGGGTGCTGGTGATGCCGATGGATCTGGGCTACGCGGTGTTTTTCTTCTGTTCGTGTATGTTGGTTGTGATCGGCGCGGTGGACGATGCGCGTGATCTGCCCGCGAAGTTCCGTCTGTCAGCCCAGGTGCTGCTGGGTATTCTGCTGATTTCAGGCTCCGGCCTGCATCTGGATACCTTTGGAGATTTGTTGGGTTTCGGACAGATTCAGTTTGGCCTGCTGGTCGGTTCGCTGATCACGATCGCCGCGGTGATTGGCGCAACCAATGCGTTCAACATGATGGATGGCATTGACGGTCTCGCCGGCGCCGTGAGCCTGGTGGCTCTGTTGTCGCTGGCGTACCTGTTCAGTCTGCAGCCTGGCTTCGAGCTGGAACTGGCATTATCGCTCGGGATTGCCGTTGCCCTGGTGCCCTATCTCGCGGCGAATCTGCAGATTTTCTGGTTTCGCCAGAAGATTTTTATGGGAGATGCGGGCTCTATTTTCATCGGATTTGCGATTGTCTGGCTACTGATTAACGGCACCCAGGCGGAGGCGCCGGCTATGCGCCCGGTTACGGCGTTGTGGATCATCGCGCTGCCGCTGATGGATATGGTGGCGATCATGGTGCGGCGGGTCCGGAATGGCCAGTCCATGATGGTGCCCGACCGTGACCATTTGCACCACATGTTCCTCCGTGCTGGCTTCAGCCAGACTCAGGCGCTGGTATGTATGGTGTTTGCAGCCACGTTGCTGGCGGCGGTGGGATTGATGGGCGAGCTGTATCAGGTGCCGGAGTGGCTCATGTTCGCGAGCTTCCTTGGCCTTTTTGCCGTTTACGGACGATTGCTGGGCCGTGTGAGCCTGCTCAGAGCCTACACGCCGGGCGCCAAAGCCGCGGCGCGCCCGGATCTCTCCTGAGGCGTCAGGCCTTCAGCCCAGCTGGCGCGGGGCCGGGGAGGGCGGCAGCAGGTGCAGGGCGCACTGGGCCGGAAGTGGCCTAGACAGGAGATAGCCCTGCCCGTAATCACAGCCAAGCCCCTGAAGCAATGTATGGTGAGCTTCGGTTTCGATGCCCTCAGCCGTAACGGCCAGGTTGTAGGTCTTGGCCAGATTGATG
The DNA here is from genome assembly GCF_023156235.1 of Marinobacter goseongensis. GTDB lineage: Bacteria > Pseudomonadota > Gammaproteobacteria > Pseudomonadales > Oleiphilaceae > Marinobacter > Marinobacter goseongensis. Next base: position 68,673 of record NZ_JAKZAI010000008.1, read on the forward strand.
ATGATGCTGATCAGAGTTTTGCCTTGTTCTGATTCAATATCTTCCATAAAGCTTTTGTCGATTTTTAGTTCGGTAGCTGGTATGAATTTGAGATAGCTGAGTGCTGAGTAGCCGGTGCCGAAGTCGTCGATGGCGATGGCAAAGCCGCTTTCCCTGAGAATCCTGAGATTAGGTGCCACCTGCCCGTCGGATTCCATCAGCACGCCCTCGGTGATCTCCAGCACAATATCCGTCGGCACCACGCCAGCCGCCTCCAGAATCGCAAAAATGTTGCCGGTCAGCTCCGGATCGGAAAAATGCCCGGTAGTGATGTTGATGGAGATGGGTGGGGTAAAGAGCCCCAGGTCTTTGCGCTCGGCAATCAGTTCGCTCACGGTTCTCAGTACATAAAAATCCAGTTGCTGGCCGAGCATTGAATGCTCGGCTACGGCGACGAACTCCTGGGGGGTAACGCTGCCCAGCAGGGTGTCCTGCCACCTCAGCAGCGCCTCAAACCCTACAATGTCACCACTTTTGAAGCAGTACTTGGGTTGCAGGAAGACTTCCAGTTCGTTTTTTTGAATGGCGGATTTCAGCGCCTGCTCTACATCCAGCGTGCGTGTCATTTCGGTGTGAAACTCACGGCTGAAAAACGCGACCGGTTCTTGCCGTGATTTGGCGAGCCGTAGGGCGCACTCGGCAAGATCGGGCAGCAACTCAATGTTGTCGGAATCCAGTGGGCATCGGGCAATGCCGATGTTGGCGCTCAGGCTGATTTGCTGGGAGCCTATCTGGAATGGTCGTTCCAGGGCCACCTGGATGTCATAGGCGCTGGCCAGCAGATCCTCTTTTTTACTGGCGTTGATCAGAATAAGAAATTCGTCTCCGGCCGGGCGGCAGTAGCTATTCTGGTTGCCCAGCAAACGGCGCAGCCTGAGTGCGGTGTTGCGCAGGATGTAATCGCCGGTTTCGCGGCCGAACTTCTGATTTATGAGCCCGAAATGCTCGAAATCGAGATGGATAACCGACTGTTTTTTCAAAGTTTGCATTCGGCTTTGCAGAAGTGCTGCAAAGCCTTCCCGGTTCAGCAGTCCGGTGAGTCGGTCGTATTCCGGGTGATCGGTGTCTTTCGCTGAAAGCCCTGCACTGTCCCGTACCATAAGCGTGGTCATATCCCTTACCTCCGGCCCTATCCCTACCGCTCCCTGAGATGGCCTCTTTGGTTGTCGACCGTGGTGGGCGAACAGCCTTCGCTGAGCCCGATTTGCATCATTTATAAAAGAATGTCAAATACACATCTATCGCCCTCTGAAAATAATATGACCTATCATATACTGACGCAAGATTAAAAAACCTAAAGGAGAGTTAACATGGGTGTTTCACACTGGAAGGGGGTTGTCGCGGTGGCTCTTATGGTGCCGGCGGCAGTTCTTGCAAATGAAAATTTTCCGCTGAGCTATAGCTCGGTTGGCATTGAAGGCAGTTATGTGGATTCCGGTAACTCCCGGAATAAAGGCACGGTCAGCGACAACCTTGATAACTACGGCGAGCTCGGCCTGAACTTCACTCATCAGTTCAATCCCAATATCAGCATGTTGCTGCAAGGCAGCTACGCAGAGCCTGAAACCCGGACCACGGGCCTTGATGTGGACATGATGCGTTTTTCTCTGGGCGGTCGGGTTCACCCCGGCAAGTTCCGCCTGGGTGGCTGGCGTCCGTTTGGTGGCCTGGGATACAGCTACACCGACTTCGACGTGGATAGCACCGGCGCTTCCAAGACCGAAGATGCACTGTACCTGGAAGGTGGTTTGCAGCGCATGTTGTCGCAACGGTTCTTGGTGGAAGGCGGCATTCGCGCCCGCACCGAGCTTGAAGACGGCTACGTAGACGGCCAGTACTTCGCCGGTGTGGCTTTTCTGTTTGGTCGGGAGTACCCGGCTGCACCCAAACGTGAAGTGGTGCTGGCAACCAAGAAAGAGCCCAAGATCGAGCCCCCCAAGGATTCCGACGGCGACGGCGTAATTGACCAACTCGACAAATGCCCGGATACCCCACAAGGCGCCCTGGTTGATTCCGATGGTTGTGCCAAGGAACTGACTAAAGACATTCGGGAGACGCTCTACGTCGAGTTCGAGCTGGACAAAACCGAGGTGCGCAAGCAGTTCTACCCGGACATCAAAAAGCTGGCTGACGTGATGAAGCAGTACCCGAACAGCGCCATTCTTCTGGAGGGCCATACCGACAGCACCGGCTCTGCCGGCTACAACCAGGAGCTTTCGAAGAGCCGTGCTAACGCGGTCATGAAGGTTCTGATCAACGAGTTTTCCATTAGCTCGGATCGCATCAACACCACCGGTATGGGCGAATCTCAACCGATTGCGTCTAACGGTACCGCTGAAGGGCGGATGCAGAATCGTCGTGTCGAGGCGATTGTATCCGGCCAATATTCAGAAATTATCAAAAAGTAAGTCGCAGAGGACGCAATCATGGTGACATCATCAAAATACTGGGTTCCGCTGGCACTCGTGTCAGCCATGGCGCTGGCCGGTTGCGGCGGCGGTAGTGGTGGTCCTGGCGACCCACGGCTCGACGTACCTTCCGATAACGGTGGGGACGGCGGAAACGTTGGCGGCGAACAGGAAACTTTCTGCACATCGGAAAGTACGGTTTTCGAAGTTGCCGAATTCGTACCGGCAGACGGAGAGCAGGGCGTTGAGCTCAACAAAAGCCTCAGGGTAACTTTTAATGCGGTGATCGATGAGGCATCGGTCAATCCGAACACGCTGCCTTTCACCATCGGTGGTGGCGCCAACCCGGTACCTGCAACCTACAACGTTCTTGGAACGGCGGTTGTGATCAACCCCGACCAGAATCTCCAGATCAACACCGACTACCAAGTAACCGCCACAACTGGGCTTCGCGCTCTGTGTGACGGAGAAGCAGATCTGACCAAGAACCTGTTGGCGAACGAGTCATCCAGCTTTACGACGGGTGACCAATTCGATGGTCAGGGCCCCAGTGTTGTGGCGTCGTCGCCGCAAGATGGTGTGACGCTTGCGCCAGTGGATTCTGACATTCTGGTTGAATTCGATGAAGAGATTGACCCTGCTTCGGTCACAGCCAGCAACTTTACGGTGACTGAGGTCGGCGGAAATGGTGTGCCAGTTGCGGGCGTGCTCAGCCCGGTTGGCAACTCTGTCCGTTTCAATCCTAACGCCAACCTGAAGAGCCAGACGTTCTACGAAATTCAGGTCGATACCACGATTGCCGACCTCGCCGGAAATGCGCTTCTGCAGCAGGAAACGTTCACGTTCCGCACGGGTGGTTTGATCGTGCTTCTTAACCAGAGCGTGATTTCGCAGCTCGGACCGCTGGACGAGGGACTGAATGGACTGGGTGGTCTTCTGCTCGCGCCGCTGGCTTTCGGCAGTGAGGAAGACGGCCTCAACAGTCTCGATAACCTGCTGCTGCTCCAGATTCCTCTGCTCAGTGGGTTGACTGACCTGCTCAGCGGTGCCGGTGGGCTTGATAACTTTAATGGCTTCCAGACCACCACTGTGAATGGAACCGAGTTTACCGATTTTACGTCTGCACTCATTGCAGTCTGTGATCCGAAGTCAGTCACGACCGTCAGCCCCTCGGCAGATTGTGTTGTTGGTCTTGATCTCGGTCTGGACCTGACTCAGCTACAGAGCCTTGCTGACGCGTTTACGGGTGGCAATCCCGAACAGGTTCCGGCACTGATTCAGGCCTTGGCAGAAAGCTTCGCCTCCGGTGATTTCAACAACCTGCCACCGGAACTGTCCGATGTGCTGGGTGGCCAGTTGTTCCCGGTGGATGATGGCCTCGGTGTCGAGTTGCGTCTGGTGGATGACAGTAGCCTTCCGCTCCCGGCCGAGGCTGAAGATGCTCTGCTGACCGTGTTGAACGCTTTGAATGAGGTCCCGCTCATCGGTGATCTGTTGAACCAGACAGATGACAGACCCCTGGTCGACCTGGGGTTGCTGGAGGGTTCGTTACTGGGCCTCGACCTGGGTGCTCTGGCATCGCTGGACGTGCTTAGCGGCACTGAGCAGTTCATTGGCGAGAAGGGCGTGCTGAATCTTGGTGGCGCTCTGTTTGATCTGCTGCTGGACGGTCTTCCCGAGCCAGGTAATCCAGGTGTTCCGGGTAGCGATCTGCCGCTTTCCCCAGAGGACCTGCCGCTGATCGGCGACCTGTTGAACATGGAAGGTAACCCGCTGGATCCGGGCAGCCTGGGGCAGCTGGCAGAACTGCTGATGCTTCCGGACGATTTCGAGTTTGATCCGGCAACCCTGCCACTGATTGGCGACATTCTGGCGGCGCTGCCAAGCGACTTCCCTGGCGGCTTCCCTGATGGTGGCGCAGATCAGCTGCCGCTGATCGGCGACCTGATCCAGCTGCTGGACCCGTCGAACCTGGGCGATTTTGACGGCGGCGAACTCACCTCGATCCCGGTACTCGGTGATCTGGTTGAGCAGCTGCTGGCGCTCAGCGAAGGCGGAGCGAATCCCGAGGATCTGCCGTTGATCGGCGAGCTGATCACGCTGTTCCAAGGCGGTGATCTGGGCGGCGACAGTCCTCTGGGCCCGCTGACTGATCTACTGAACCCGGAGCAGCTGAACCCGGATCAGCTCACTGATCTGTTCGACCCGGAACAGCTGGCTGACCTGTCGGATCAGCTGGGTGGTATTCCGGTGCTGGGCGACCTGTTGGGCCTATTTCCAGTACCAGGTTAATACAGGCAGTTCGACCAACAAAAAACCCGCCATCTGGCGGGTTTTTTGTTGCCTTACCATTTTCGCTGGATCAGCTTTCGACCAGGTCGTTCCAGGTATCCTGCTGCGACGATTCCGCTTCGATACAGAAGGCGCACAGGTCCTTGGGGCAGGTGTCCGGGTCGTGAATTACCATGCCGTGCACCACATGCGGAGAATACGGTCTGCCTTCGTTGGGCCGCGTGAAGTTCAGGTACGCGGCAAGGGCGTCCATAGCGTCCTGTTCGGTAGGGTAAGGTCCGAGATCGTCTTTTTCACGGGTGCGGGCAAACCAGCCGATGGACGTCTCGACCATCCGCGACGACGCTCCGTGGTGCGTGACAGGTTCTTCCTTGCCGGAGACTGCGTCAGCTATCGGTTCTGGTTTTTGCTCTTCCGAAACTTTTTTGTCGCTCAGTCCCTGGCCGTCTTTTGAAAAAAAGGAAAAGAATTTAGCCATGTAACACTCTTTAAAGAGCCACTATCCGTCGGGTTTTACACTACGGACAGTGGCAAAGGGTGTGAGCGATGTCGCTCATTGAGCCGGGAAGCTCGACGATTAATATGAGGTAAGTCAGGTGGGTTTTCAAGTCGTACTGTCCCTTATATACCAACATTTCCAGTGGCAACAGGCCAATGTTGTCGTCTGGTTTTGGACGGATATTTAGGCTGATTTTCTACCACCAGGCTTTTCCCCACATTTCGGGGTTGGCCCAATGGTCAGGGTTATTCCATGCCCGCTTGTGGTTGTAGGTGCTGATGTTGTAGGTGTACAGCGTCTGCGCATTGTCAGAGGCAGTGACTTCGGCGTGCCGACGGAATCCGAACCCTATGAAGTCGGTAAACGTCCAGCGGGCATCGTTCGTCACCAACACGGCGATCTGATGCGTGCCGTAGTTACGGAGCTGGCCTAGCAGTGTTTCGCCGTCGTCGTGGGTCAGGTGCTCCAGAGTATCGGTAATCAGGGCAAGATCCTGGGTCGACGGCAGTGGAAAAGCGCTGTTGGGCTCACTGGCGTTCAGTGTGGTCAGCGAGGCCCCGTCATGTTGCCGGCACCAGCGGTGCCCAAGCTCTTCTGCGATCTGGCCACAGGCGACCAGTGTTGACGGCTGGCAGGTGTCAATCAGGCGAGCCAGAGTCGCCTGTATTGTGGGAGTTGCTTCGGAATGACTCATAATAGGGGCCAGTCTGCTGCATCCACGGTATGTAAGCCGACAGGCTGTTCCGCATGTCCGCCCCAACGGTCCACAAAGGTGCCTGTCGGGTCATACTGATGTGTCTGCTTGTCGAGATTGAACTGCCGCAGGCCTCTGGGGTCAGCGCCGACGCCGGCGAGGTATTGCCAGTTGCCGTAATTGCTCGCTACATCATAGTCGATCAGCTGCTCTTCAAACCAGGCAGCGCCGTAGCGCCAGTCCAGGCCCAGTTCGTTGATAAAACAGCTGGCGACCAATTGTCGCCCCCGGTTACTCATATAGCCGGTTTCCTGCAGCTGGTTCATTGCGGCATTCACAATGGGGTATTCGGTATTGCCTTCACACCAGGCTTTGAAGCGGTGACCGTAGAAGGTGGCGTGCCGGTGTTTGCGTTGCACGCCATCCCGGCGAAACAGGCTGGCGCCGTGTTTCAGCGCGTACCAGTAGAAGTACTCCCGCCACAGCAGTTCGAACCAGAGCCAGTAGGTGGATTCGTTTTTCGTTTCCCGTTCTTCATACTCGGTGATCGTGTCTGCCACTTCACGCACAGACAGGCAGCCGTTGGCGAGCCACGGCGAGAATTTGGACGACGCGTCCCAGCTGTCCAGGGCATTGCGGGTTTCCTTGTAGCGGTCGATGCTCTGGTTGCCATAAAGAAATGTCTGTAGACGCTCCAGTCCGGCAGGTTCACCCCCCGTGAATTTCAATCGGTGAAGCGGCTCTGCGATGAGCGGGCAGTCGCCGCGGTTATCCTCGGGGAAGCCTGGGGGCGGGGGCAGTGCGCTCATGGTGCGTATTCTCAGGCGCTCTGAGCAGCGCTCGCCGGTTTTCTCCACCCGCTTGCGAAACTGTGAAAATGTATCGGGCAGATCCTCCAGCGCTATGGGCAGCGAGCCCTCGGTGAACAGGCTCAGGGTCTCGAACTGCTGGAATACCACGCCGTTAAGCTGATCCCTGATACCTTGCCATTGAGCGGCTTCCTCTGTGCCGGGTTGCCGGGAGCGGATCACCCGATTGATGCGGTATTCGCGGACCAGTTGCGGAATCACCTGTTCCGGCTCTCCGAAGGCGATATGCAGGCGTTGCCCGAGGGGACGCAGGCTGCGCTCGAGAGACATCAGACTTTGCCATAAAAACCGCCAGCGGTGCTTGCCCATAGCCCTGCTCTGCAGCGGGCCGGGCTTGAACCAGCGCGGGTCAACAACATAAACACAGAGCAGCATGTCCGAGCGGGAAGCGGCCAGTAAGGCGGCGTTGTCGTGTAATCGTAGATCCCGGGTAAACCAATAAAGCGTGTTCAAGCGTAGACCTGCCGTGTCCGGTTCGTTTCCATACTGTACGTTCACCATTGTATAAGCGATTATGGGTCGGTGAATTCCGACCCCGAATTCCGACCCCGAATCCCGTTACCCGAAGTCAAGGAGTCTACCAGTGATTAAATCCCGTGCCGCGGTGGCATTTGCCCCCAATAAACCGTTGGAAATTGTGGAAGTGGATGTGGCTCCACCCCAGAAAGGAGAGGTGCTGGTGCGTGTTGTTGCCACTGGCGTCTGCCACACCGATGCCTACACCCTGTCCGGTGCCGATTCCGAGGGCAACTTTCCTGCCATTCTGGGCCATGAGGGTGGCGGTATTGTCGAGGCCATCGGCGAAGGCGTCACCTCGGTCGAGGTGGGCGACCACGTGATTCCGCTTTACACCGCGGAGTGCGGCTCATGCAAATTCTGTACGTCCGGCAAGACCAACCTGTGTGGCTCCGTGCGCGAAACCCAGGGCAAGGGCGTGATGCCGGACGGCACCTCCCGGTTTTCCTACAACGGCGAGCCTGTCTATCACTATATGGGTTGCTCCACTTTTTCCGAGTACACCGTGTTGCCAGAAGTGTCGCTGGCGAAGATTCCCAAGGAGGCACCATTGGACAAGGTGTGCCTGCTGGGCTGTGGTGTCACCACCGGTATCGGTGCGGTGCTCAACACGGCCAAAGTGGAAGAGGGCGCCACCGTTGCCATCTTCGGCCTTGGTGGTATCGGCCTGGCCGCGATTATCGGCGCCACCATGGCCAAAGCCAGTCGTATTATTGCCGTTGACATCAACCCGGGTAAATTTGACATCGCCCGTCAGCTCGGCGCCACCGATGTGGTCAATCCCAGCGATTACGAAAAGCCGATTCAGGAAGTCATCGTGGACATGACGGATGGCGGCGTCGATTACTCGTTCGAGTGCATCGGCAACGTCAATGTGATGCGCTCGGCACTCGAGTGTTGCCACAAGGGTTGGGGCGAATCCATCATCATCGGTGTCGCCGGCGCTGGTGAGGAAATCAGCACCCGCCCATTCCAGCTGGTCACCGGCCGGGTTTGGAAAGGCTCGGCGTTCGGCGGAGTAAAAGGTCGTACCGAGTTGCCCGGTTATGTGGAAAAGGCCAGGATCGGGGAAATTCCGCTGGACGTGTTTATTACCCACAACATGCCGCTGGAAGACATCAATGAGGCCTTCGAGTTAATGCATGAAGGCAAGAGCATTCGTACGGTGATTCATTTCTGAGGATTTAACGATCTGTCAGTTTGAGTTCAATCCGCCGGTTTTGTTGCAAAGCGTCAGCTGAAGTGCCGTCGGCCACGGGGAAAAACTCCCCGAAACCGGCGGCCACCATCCGCCGCTCCGGTACGCCCTGTTCGGCGAGGTAGCGCACAACGGCCACCGCCCGGGCGGTGGAAAGCTCCCAGTTGGATGGGAAGCGCGGGGTGTTGATGGGAACCCGATCGGTGTGGCCATCAATTCGCAGAATCCAGTCAATGTCGTCCGGAATGCGCTCCACCACGTCCAGCAAGACGCCCGCGAGTTTATCCAGCTTACGCTGCCCCTCCTCGCCCAGGTCGGCCGAACCGGAGGCAAACAACAGCTCCGAGGGCAGCAGGAAGCGATCTCCGACCACGCGAATGTTTTCGTTCTCCGCCAGGATGCGCCGCAACCGCGCGAAGAATTCCGATTGGTACTGTTGCAGTTCATTCACCCGCTCTGCCAGCAGGGTATTCAGGCGTCTGCTAATGTCCTTCAGTTCCGCCTCTTTGGCAGCGGTCTGTTGCTCCTGGAGTTCAAGAGCGGCAGCGATCTGCCGGAGCTGGTTCTCCAGTGCGGCAATCTGGTTGGATAAACGCAGGATCATCGCCTGCTGGCTTGCGGAAAGCTCGTCCTTCTCGTCCAGCGCCTGATCCCGGGCTGCTATGGTCTCGTTGAGCGCGGCCAGTTGCTCTTCCTGTCCCTTCTTTTCCGCAGTGGTCTGCATTAACTGGTTACGCACACTGTCAAAACGGCCCTGCAACTGCTGGTTGCGCTCCAGGCTGGCGTCCAGCTGGCTGGCGAGCACGGTGCTTCTCTCTCCTTCCAGGCCCAGCAGGCGGGAAATGTCGTTCAGGCGGTCGTTGAGCTTTGCCAGCTCAAGGTTGCGGTCGGACAGGGTCTGGGACAGGTACAGTTGGCTGACCACGTAGATCAGCAGCATGAAGATGATCAGCATCAGCAGGGCGGACAGGGCATCCACATACCCCGGCCAGACATTGACCGTGCTGCGGCTGCGGCGGCGGGAGCCAATCACGGCCGGCTACTCGGTTTGCTGCCGTGGATCGTCAACGTAATCTACCAGATTGGTGACGCTGGTCAGCCATTCTTCGAGGCCGTCGTAGAAACGGTTCTGGGCATGGCCCGCCTGAATATCCATGAAGCCGAGGATCAGCGAACCTCCGAGCCCGAGCAGGGACGAGCTGAAGGCGGTGCCCATGCCCTGAAGCGGCGTTTGCAGGCCCGCCTGCAGATCGGCGAACACGACGCCGAAGTCGCCCTGGTCCATATTGAGGTTGGTGATGACATCGCCCACGGCATTGATGGTGCCGAGTAAGCCCCAGAAGGTGCCCAGCAATCCGAGGAATATCAGCAGGCTGATGAAGTAACGGGTGATTTCCCGCTGCTCGTCCATCCGCGAGTGGATGCCGTCCAGCACCGTACGCAGGGACAATGTGGAGAGCGTAAAACGATCGCGCTTGAATTCGTCGCCCAGCTGGCGCGCCAGCGGTTTCAGCAGGCGCGGCTCCTGCAGCACCGACAGCCCGGCATTGCCGGTGCGGAACTGGGCAATCCAGCGCAGCTCGGGAAACAGAATGATGACCTGGCGGTAGGTCAGAGCGATGCCAATGATCAGCACACCCACGATCAGCAGGTTGAAGACCCAGTTGGCCATAAACGCTGTGGTCAGCGGCGCATGGATGAGAGCGCACACCACAACCACCACAGCAAGGAAGAGTGTCATCCAGAACAAGGTGTGCTTGGGGTTGCTCATGTGCACCGCCTGCCTGTTTGCGAGGGTATGAAAAACATAGCACACCAGCCGGTATTGACCAGCCGCGACGAGGCCACAGGGGAAAACGGTGCCACGATCGGTTAGGCTTTAGCGACACCAACAGCCACAAGAACCAGAGACGATGACCGACACAGCCGACCTGCCGTTCCGCTTCCGATTTCGGGTCCGCTACAGCGAATGCGACGCCCAGACCGTGGTGTTCAACGCCCGCTACGCGGATTACGTGGATATCGCCGTAAACGAGTATATACGCACCCTGTTCGGGGATTATCAGAATCTGCTGGCGCGGGATCTCGACATCCAGGTGGTGAGCCTGACCGTGAACTATCGCGCGCCGGCGCGCTTTGATGATGTGCTGGAGGCGCGGATCCGCGCCGGGCGGCTTGGCAATACGTCGTTCACCCTGCATCTGGAGTTTGTGCGCCACGGTGACGCACAGCAGGTCGCTGAAGCGGACATTACCTACGTGCTGATTCAGCCGTCGAAGATGGTGAAAGCGCCGATCCCGGCGGAACTGCGGGAAACGCTGGAGGTGGGAGCCCCCGGCGTGCTGATCAGCCACGCCGGGGAATAGCGGTCAGGAGTAGCGTTTAAAGGGCGGTGTTCAGCCCTCCTGCAATGCCTGCACGACCGCCTTGGCCACGCCTTCGGAGGAGGCCGGGTTCTGACCGGTGATCAGTTTGCCATCCACCACGATGTGGGGTGCCCAGTCGTCCCCTTTGGAGTAGGTGGCGGTGTTTTCCTTGAGCATGTCTTCCAACAGGAAGGGCACAATGCCAGTCAGACCCACCGCCTCTTCTTCGCTGTTGCTGAAGCCGGTGACTTCGCGACCGCCGACAATGTTCTGCCCGGGTTTCACTTCCACGTTCTTGAACACGGCCGGGGCGTGGCATACAGCGCCAATCACCTTGCCCTGCTCATGGGCGGCCTTGATCACTGCAATGCTTTTTTCGTCATTGACCAGATCCCACAACGGGCCATGGCCGCCGGGATAGAAAACGGCATCGAACTGGTGCATGTCCACATCCGCCAGTTTTTTGGTGCTGGCAAGGGACTCCTTGGCGTGAGCGTCCTCCCGGAAGCGATGGGTGGTTTCGGTGAGGGCGTCGTCGGCCTCACTGTTGGGGTCGACCGGGGGTTGCCCACCTTTCGGCGAAGCCAGTGTGATGTTTGCTCCGGCGTCCTTGAATACGTAATAGGGTGAGGTAAATTCTTCGAGCCAGAATCCGGTTTTGTGGCCGGAATCGCCCATCTGGTCGTGGGAAGTCAGAACCATCAGAACGTTCATGGAGTCGATCCTTGTGTTGATGGATGAATGGGACTTCGAGTACTGGTTCACTGCCTTGTTGTAGAACTTTGTGGCCAGCGTTCCCGATTTCAACCGTCGAATACGGAAACCGGTCCCGGTCAGATCCTGAAAGGGCTATACTCGGGGCTCAAAACGGATAAAGACCACCGCATCGATCGCTACAGAGATCTGGGGGGGCATCGAACAGGCGCAACCGTGACACCTGACCATAATGACCTCTGGTTTCTGCCTCTTGGCGGCACCGGGGAAATCGGCATGAATCTCAATCTGTACGGTCACGACGGCCGCTGGCTGATGGTGGACTGCGGAGTAACCTTCCCGCGCCCCGGCCGGATCTCGGCCGACGGCACCGTCCACCACACCGGCGAGCCGCCAGTGCAGATGGCCGACCCGGAATTCATCGCGGATCGTCGCGACCAGCTGGCCGGATTGATCATCACCCACGCTCACGAGGATCACGTGGGCGCGGTGCCCTACCTGTGGCCGTTGTTGCAGTGCCCGATCTATACCAGCCGTTTCACCGCCGAGATTCTGCGCCGCAAGCTGGCGGAATTCGATATGCTGCACCGGGTCCCCATCATCGTGGTGGATACCGGCGAGCAGCGGCAGATTGGTCCGTTCAATGTGCAGTGGCTGGCGCTCACCCACTCGATCCCCGACCCCAATGCGCTGATGATCCGCACCCCCCTGGGCAATATTTTTCACAGCGGCGACTGGAAGCTGGATGACCGGCCCCTGGTGGGCCACGGCTACTCTCCCAAAACCTTTACCGACCTGGCAGACGAGGGCGTGGCTGCGATGGTGTGTGATTCCACCAACGCCACCGTGGCGGGCCACTCGGTGTCCGAGGCGGCGCTCCATGACGGTTTGCTCAAGGCGATTCAGGGTGCGGAGGGTCGCGTGGTGGTGACCTGCTTTGGCAGCAATATTGCGCGCCTGCATACTCTGGCGATGATTGCCCGGGAAACCGGGCGCTACATGGGGTTGCTGGGCCGTTCACTGATCAACATGAGCGGTGCCGCCAAAGCCGCCGGGGTATGGGATACCGCCGATCAGCTGATCAACGCCGCCCACCTCGGTTACCTGCCTCGCCATGAGGTATTGGCAGTGGCCACCGGCAGCCAGGGCGAACCCCGCACCGCGCTCAGGCGCCTGGCCAATGGCAGCCTGCGGGACTTCGAGCTGGAAAGCGGCGATACGGTGATTTTCAGCGCCCGCGCCATACCGGGTAACGAGGACGCCATCAACGCCCTGATTGACCGGCTCAAGGCCATGGGTGTCACCGTCATCACGGCGGAGGACGCGGCCCTGCCGATCCATGCCTCTGGCCATCCTGCCCAGGAAGAACTGGAAGCAATGTATCGGTGGGTGCGACCTAATGTCGCCATTCCGGTGCACGGGGAGGCTGAGCACATGGATGCCCACGCCGACATCGCGAAAGCCTGTGGCGTGCCCCGTTCCCTGGTCGGGCGCAACGGTGATCTGTTCATGATCCGCCCGGTGCCGGGTATTCGCCGTCAGGTGGTGGAGACTGGCCGGTTGGGGTGGGAGAAACACGCGTTGGTGCGGGTGGTCTGAGCTGGGACTAAATTCCAATAGTCGTTCGCTTCCTATCTGGATAGACTGTTGTAAGAATCCAACCACAGCAAACTTTCGGGAGACTGACGCGCAATGGCAATCTGGACCCAAACGCCGAACCTTGAACAGATGATGAAAGCCAGCCAGAACACGGCGGTTCACCACATGGGCATCGAGTATCTCGAGGTGGGTGATGACTACGTCAAAGGCCGTATGCCGGTGGACGAGCGCACTGTTCAGCCGTTCGGGATACTGCACGGCGGTGCCTCGGTACTGCTGGCGGAAACCCTCGGCAGCATGGCCGCCAACTGTTGCCTGAAAGACCCGAACACCGTGGCGGTAGGGTTGGACATCAACGCCAACCACATTCGCCCGGTCAGCAAGGGCTGGGTCTATGGCACCGCCAAAGCCCTGCACATCGGCAGTGCCACTCAGGTGTGGGAAATTCGCCTGGAGAACGAGCTGGGCAAGACCACCTGCATTTCACGGCTGACCATGGCCGTGACCAAGCGGCCCTAGCGCCCGCCATATGCTGCGGGCCGTCAGCGGCCCTGCAGCATGAAGGTTTCGTATTCCAACTGATCAAACTTCCGTGACAGCAGCCAGAGGCCGGTTAGCGCCGAGATCAGGGTGGCGCCGGCAAAGCCGTAACCGTAGAACGATGCCCCCATCTCAATGGTGATCAGCGTCAGCACAATGTTGCTGGCAAAGAACAGCGTACACAGGGTGACGTTGATGCCGCGGGCATCCAGATAGAACAGCACATTCTGGATCGCCAGTAACAGCAGCTGGATGCTGACCGCCACCAGATCGATGTAGAACAGCGGCAGGTACAGTGTGGAGATGCCGATGGCGGTGAGAATCTCCTCCGCCCAGAGGAACAGCAGAATGACCGTCAGCCCCTGCACCTTGAAGATTTCGTAGATGCCATTGCGAGCCACGATCACCATCTGGTCGCGGAAGTCATTGATACGCGCCAGGGTATCGCCTTCCCGCACCGCATTGTAAAAGCGGTCGTAGGCCTCGGAAAAGTCGGTCTCCATTCGCACCAGGAACACTGCCATGCCGGGAATGATCGACAGATAGGCCAGAAAAATCGGCAGATCGTAGATCACTGATGCTCTCAGCATGCCGATAATGGGCTGGGAGGTGTCCGGGTGGAACCAGAAAATCACCTTGTCTGCCCAGACCGCGGCATTGAACAGCAAGCCGGTGAGAATCAGCGCCGGAAAAATCTGCCTGCGTTGGGTAAAATCGAAACGGATAAACGAATCGCCGGGGTACTGGCGGATGATGGTGTAGAAAAAGCTGAAGAACAGCAGGCTGTGGCCGAACAACAGCCCGGTCAGCAGTCCTTCCAGCCCGTAATCGGCCAGGATCAGGGAGCCAACAACTGCGGTGGCATAACCGAGGGTGAACACCACCACAATGCGGCGGTAGGACTTCATGCTCGACAGGAAGATGGTCACCGGCCACAGATTACACAGCACCACGAAGTTGGCCAGCATCAGCAATCGGTACATCACCGATGTGCCCGGCATCAGCCAGATCATGGCAATCACACCCAGCGCCATGGACAGCAACGTAGATACCCAGATCAGTCCCATCAGATTGGGCAGAATGAGAGCGTGGTGGTTGCTGTAAAGCCGGTCGGCCACCCAGCGGGTAAACACGTGCTGGAACAGCCCCGAGAGCGTGAGGGAAATGGCCATCAGGTAGGTCACCGACACCAGGAACTGCACCACCTCCGTGCCCGATACCGCCACTGACAGGCTGATGATACCGATCAGCATGACCCCCAGCACTGACAACACCCAGGGACCGGAGCTGATAATGCCCGCCAGGCCATAGGCTTCCAGCAGGTTGAGAAAGCTGTCCCGTTTCAGGATGCGGCGAAGTTCAAATCCGATACCGGCCATCAGCGGGACGCCTCCGGCGATGCACTCAGGTGCTGGTCATAGATGTTGCGATAGGCGTCGAACATGCTGTCCAGGGTGTAATAGCGCTTCACCCGCTCCAGGCCAGCGGTCTGGGCCTTGTGCCAGAGTTCCTGGTCCGAGAGCAGCCGGATCGCCTCGCGGGCGGTGGCTTCGGGATCGGCAATGGGCACCACCGCGCCACTGGGTCCGAGGGCGCGATCCTCGTCGCCGCTGCCTTCCAGCAGCTCTCGGCAGGCGCCCACATCGGTGGCCAGGCAGGGCAGGCCTGCGGCATGCGCCTCCAGGATTACCAGCGGCAGGGCCTCGGAAATGGAGGTCAGCACCATCAGCCCCAGTTGTGGCAGGATGTCGTTGACGTTCTGAAAACCCAGAAATCTGACCTTGTTATCCAGCCCCAGGCTGGTGGCCAGCTCTTTGCACTCTCTGACGTATTCCGCATCCTCATCCTCCGGGCCTACGATCCAGCCTTCGGCCTCGGGCATGACTTCGCATACGCTGCGCACGGCGCGAATGAACGTCTTGATGTCTTTGATCGGCACGACCCGCCCCACCAGGCCCAGCACTTTCGGGGTGGCGTAGGGGCGCGCCAGCCGGGCGGCGTTGAAGCGGGCCGGATCTATGCCATTGGGAATGATGCAGGTACGCGCTTCTTCGGCGCCATCCTGGAGTTGCCGCAGGCGGTTGCCCTGATACAACGAGACAATCGGCTGGGCCTGCTGGTAAGCCAGCCGCCCGAGGGCCTCGAAGAAGCGGATCCACAGCCGGCGGATATACCCGAGCTGATCGTCCAGGGTGCCGCTGACCTGGTCCGTCGGGTCACTGATCCACTGAGCCTGGGACAGGTCGATCTTGCGCTCTTTGGTGTAAATGCCGTGTTCGCTGAGGGCGTAGGGTAGCCCGCGCTGCTCGCTGGCGATGGCGCCGAGCAGCCCGGCGTATCCGGTGGAAATCGAGTGCAGCATGCGCACCGGTGGCATATTGCGAGCGATCTCTGCCAGCTGGAACAGTGGGGCATGCATAATGCGGATGGTCCAGAAATAGTCGACGAAAGACGGCTCGGTGCAAAACCGCCGATAACTGTCGTCGATCATCTCCCAGCTCTCTTTGCTGTACAGAAAATCTTCCCGGCTGATGCCTTTCTTGTCTCCCAGATCCGCGAACACCTGTTGCAGAACGTGGGCCGGCACTGGAGTGCCGGACTTGAACTGGTCGTGCAGTTCCCGCTGCGCCTGGAATGCTTGCCGGTTGCCCTTGCTGGGCCGCGGCCGGGTTTCGGCGTGGGGGTCCATCAGATAATGACACTCCAGGTGCGTAACGTTGGCAGGCAGTTCATACTGCTGTTTGCCATAGTGCGCACGATCGCCGCCGAGAAAGATCAGCGCAAAGGTGTAATCCGGCAGGCCGGTGATGATCTGGTGTACCCAGGAAGACACACCACCCCGGATAAACGGATAGGTGCCCTCCAGCAGCAGCGCGATGTCGGCCTTGGGTGGCGTCTGTCCGGTGGGGTTGCTCATAACCATGCCTCCATGATCGGCCGGTTTGCAGGGTGGATCCGGTTGCGCGGACAGGTGGCCAGATAGTACCGCACCCGCTGGAAATCTCGCTGCAGGAACGCCACCTCGGCCTGATAGGGCAGGATCACCTCGGCCGGTGACCCGGCGTCCAGGGCAGCGTTAAACGCCGCCTCTGCAGCATCAATATCATTCAGCGCCAGTTCCACCCGACCCAGGAGCCGCCAGTCGTTGTGCTGCGAGCGCCGCTCGGTCAGCTCCAGCAACAAGGTGCGGGCATTGTTCAGGTAGTACTGGCGCAAGCCACCCTGAGCCAGCCCCAGATACGCCATTTCCCACCACACCTGGGCAAGGCGGCGTCGCAGCACGACGCTGTCGATATCACTGGTTTTTGCCATTGCTGCCTGCAGCTTCCGGGCGCGCTCTGCCAGCATTTTCTCTTTCTGCTCCAGCATGGAATAGGCCAGCAAACGCACGTCGTCGGTGGGGTCTTTCAGGGCTTCGCGCAGAATCTCGATGCCGGTACGATCGTCCATCTGCCGCGTTGCCAGTAGCGCTTTCAGGCGCTTGTCCGGACTCTGGGCTTCCCTCAGCACCTGACGCAGCCCGCCCTCGCTGTAGATCACCTGTAAATCCATGTCAACAGGCTGGAACGGCAATTCAGGGATGTCCATCTCTTGCCAGGGCATTTCTCGGGTGGAGCGGGGCAGATACAGGGCCAGCAGAATGCCCACGAAGACGCCCAGACTGCCGATAAATGGGATGGCAAATTGCAGGGAAAACAGGAACAGGGTGGTGAGCAGCGGTTGCCCGCGATAGCGTGCGGGCAACAATGGCAAAATGACCACGGTCAGGGCCAGGCAGGCTAGTGCATGAGCCAACAGATAGCCGGGTAATGCGGCCTGCAGGGGCAGGTCCGACATCAGACCGGCAATACCCCCGCTCTCCAGCGCAATAGCGAAAAGAATCAGCAGATTGCTGTTCACCGTTTGGCTCCGTTGTTCAGGAATCGCTGGAGCCACTCTTCGGCCTGTTGCCGGTCGCTCACCAGCAGGCTGTCCTGGAGCGAGAGTTGGTTGTGTAGAGGTTTCCCAAGTCTTTCCTGCAATTCTTCATTGAGCCGTTGCATATAACCGGCAAGTCCCAGCTCGTCGGTCAACGGCATCAGAATTATCACCTGTTGCACCTCAGGGTCGCCGGTTTCCACCACCACATCCAACCCACGCCGGATTTTCCGGATGTGGCTGGTAATGATCGTCGCCTGGTGGGCATCGTGCATTTCCAGAGCCACCAGCGCCGCGGGTAGACCGAACCGTGCGGCGTCTCTTCCAACTCTTGCCAATTGCATATGGAAATGCCGCCACTCCTGACTGATCGCTGTAGGAACCGATTGCTGCTCTTGCACTATGTCTGCCATATGTCCAGCCAGGATGGCCAACAACCGCAGCGATTTGGGCTGAAAGTTGAAAAACGGCATGGCCTCGATCAGGCACATAGCGATGATCCGGTCTTCGGAATCGATCAACGGAATGGCGGCCAGTAGGTCGGTGTCCAGGTCGTCCATATGTTTTCGATACTCGGTCTGGACCGACACCAGCGACCGTTCCGCAAGCGCATGTGCCAGCAGTGGGTCACTGCTTTTGACCGGGCGGAAGGCGCCCACGGTGGCAATCGGTTCATCGCCGAGACGGTGGTTTTTCATCGGGTAAATGGCGGCAATCTGAAGCTGGCCATAGCGCACCAGCAACTGCAGCATCAGACCGGCATTTTCGCGGCTCAGCCCCTGTGGGCCAGTATGGGCGAATTCCGCATACAGCCGCCGCAGAGCTTCCCGCAGGCTGCTGGAACTGCCGGCCAGCTGCTGTTCAAGGCGGTCATGGGAGACTTTCAGCAGATAGAAGTTGCGGGTGAATTCCTCGAGCCGGACCTGACGGTAGCGGTTGCTGGCATTGAGCTTTTCCAGTTGCCGTCCCCAGTAGTCGCGGAATTCCCCGGCCAACAGGCTGACCGCCATGATGCCGATTGCCCAGACCACGGGAAAGGCCTGCCCGGCGGAAGTTTCACGCAGATGCAGCCCCAGCCCGCCGATGATCAGCAGGGCGGAAACCAATGCCATAAAGAAGCCGTAGCGCAGCCCCACCAGCAGCGGCGCCAGCACCGGCCATGGAAAGCCGCCAGACACGTAGAACGGATCGTCGGGGCGGTTCCATGCGCCGAGCACCACGAAAAAGCCGGTCAGTAGCAGGGTCTCCAGCCACTTCAGCACGCGGGGCACGCCTTCTTTGGCAGAGTGGATCTGATTCAGCTTCCCGAACAGGTCGTTCATGGGTACGGGTTACCTGTTTCCGGAAACAAGTGGCATGGCGTTCACCAGCTTTTGCAGCACTTTATGGCCGGCCACGCTCAGGCTTTCGCGCCCCCAGCCGGTGCGGGCGGAAGTGCCGGACCAGACCAGGGTATTATCTTGTACCCGGCGCACTTCGAGGGTGATGCCGACCGCCGGCTCACCGTCGAGCCCGCTTTTATAGCGCCATTCGTCCACGGTACCGGTCAGGATGAAGTCGGCACCGTCTCGCGCCGCTTCGTCTGTCGCTTCCCGCTGCCGTTGCCGGCTTTCATAAACCAGCGGATTCTGACCGTCCGGCAGGTAAAGACTGACCTGTTCAGCGCCATTGGCCCGCAGGATAGCGGACAGGATGCTGGCGGCCTGGTCGCCGGCCTGGGGCGTCTGTGACAGGTTGTTCAGTGGCACCACGGCAAACTGGTTGTCGTCGGGTATCGGCTCGCCGTCCTGGCTCTGGATGACGGAACAGCCGGCCAACAGGGTCAGCATGAGCCACAGGGTTAATTGATGCTTGATCATGGGGGTCTCCTTTAATGACCAAAATACAGTGTGTACGTGAGTTTCACATCGGTGCGGGCATTACCATCCAGGTTTTCGGACGACCAGCGCCCGGACAGAGCCAGTTCGTCGTCGCCCAGTACGCGCCACCCAAGGCCGGCTTCCAGATTGAAATCCGGGGTTGAGGTGGATAGCACAAAACCGGTGCCGAGACCCAGGAACAGTCGTGGTGACGGCGTGCTGCGGAACAGCGCGTGTGGCTCGCCGTGGCTCCAGCGTGTGCTGACGCCCAGACGTTCGTATTCCCGGGAAATCAGATCCTCGGGCGTCAGCGGCACCCCGAGCGGTTGCGCCAATGCGGCCGCGGTTTCCGGGGAAAACGACCCGCTGATATCAGATTCCTGATTCCGGTAGCTGGCGGAAACGGTCCAGTCCGGATCACGACGAAACAGGGTATACGTGGCGTTAAGGTCCAGTCCGGTGCCTGTTGCGAGGGTGCGGCCGTTCAGCTCGTTGATGTCGAACTGCTCGGCTTGCGCGCTCAGCGTCAGCCGCGAGAACGGCGTATAGCTCAGCGCCAGGTAACTCCGGTCACGGGATGTCAGCCACCAGGCCTCCGCAGTGTCCGGTGTGCGCTCGCTGAGGCGATAACCGGCAGTGAGGCTGATCCGGTCGGTAACCGGGCCGCCCACTTCGAGGCCTGCGGTGGTATCGGTCTGGTCGAACCGGCCCAGTTGCCCGGCACTGAGCCACAGCCGCAAGTTGCTGTGATTGCTCTCCAGCTCCAGCCTGCTCTCGTTGTGGCTGTCGGGGCGCTGGTTCAGGCGCCCGCGCCCGCTGGCCTCAAGCTGCCTGGTGGAGAACAGCCAGCGGAAGCGGTCGTGGCTGAACTGGCCGGTGAGTTCGTGTCCGCCGACCGTAAAATTGCCCAGGTTCTGACGGGTATAGCCCAGTTGCAGGGCCCGGTTGTCGTTGTTGACCAGGGGTGCGGGATCGGGATACAGCCGGGCGGTCTCATCACCGCGCAGCAGGCTCTCGGCAGCCAGACTGCTGTTTTGCTCAATGGCCAGTTGGGCCAGCGCCTGGCGGTAGTCGCCCTCGTTGACATCCAGTGAACTGCTGGCAGTCTGATAGCGGGCGATTTCCTGCCAGGCCAGGCGATCGAGGTGCTCGCCACGATACACGGCCAGACGACTGTTGCTGTCGCTGGAGCCGCTGGTTGACGACATACGTTCGGCAACCTGCTGGCGAAGGTCGCTGGCGGTGCCGTGGGCACCGGTCTGGTCGAGGGCGGAAGTCATGGACACCAGCCAGTTGTCGTCGTTCTCGAACAGCGGCAGGCCCTCGCGGAACCAGTACAGGGCGTGCTCATGTTCACCCAACGCGCTGTAGCCATAGGCCAGAACCGGATAGGTGTTGGCCCCCGGAGAGTCCGCCAGTCGCTGCAGCAGGAGGGGCAGTTCGCCGGGCTGGCGTTCCGGATGGCTGATCAGGAACCATGCCCAGCCGGTGAGGATGTCGTTGTTCTCCGGAGCCAGCGCCGAGGCTCGGCGGAAAGCCGCGGCGGTGGCCCCGGCATCTCCCCGCTGTTGCGTCAGCGAGGCTGTCAGCGTCCAGTAACGCGGTGTGTTCGTGACGTCCGGGTCGGCTTTTCGCCATTGCCAGAGCGTGGCCTCCAGTTCGTCGTATTCCTCCAGAATGAGGTGGTATTCCGCGCGGGCAGCCAGGTAGCGTGGCTCTCCGGTGGCCTGGAACCGGGCATTACTCAGTGCGATGGCGTGGTCGTATTCGCCAAACAGGACGGCCAGGCTGAGCAGCCGTTCCTGTGCGAAGGCATCTTGCGGAATCGGGTCGCGTGCCACGGCTTGTCGGTATTCCTGGCGCAGCACATCGGTGCGCCCCAGCAACACAGCGAGATCCAGTCGCATGGCGGCGGCTTCCGCCGCGATGTCCGGATCCTCTGACTCAAAATTCAGTTGCGCCAGCGCAGTGTCCGGTTCCCGGATGCGCCAGTACAGGTTGGCCAGTTGCAGCCGCTCCGCATCGGTCAGTGATTCAGAGCGTTCGAGCAATTCGATGGCTTCCGGGAAGCGGCGGCTGTTGATCAGCAGGGTCAACTTCCGCGCCCGGAGGCTCGAGGCATCAGGATGTCGTTCCAGCCCCTCCGCCAGGCGCCGTTGTGCGCCCTCGAAGTCGCCAATGTTGATCAAAGCGTCGGACAGCAGGCTGTAATCATCCGGTCGCAGCCGGTTCGCCGCCGCCTCACTGGCCAGAACCGATGCCAGAACATCCCAGCGGAACAGGCTGCTGGCGAGGGCTCTGATGCGTCGGAAGGCCTCGGCGGAGCCATACCGGTTGTAGATGGATTGCCAGGCACTCAGGGCTTCCGCGGGGCGATTGTTCCACTCCAGTACCCGGGCCATCTGTTCCCGGTCCGTGCGGCTCAGCTGTCCGTCGATGGCTTGCAAACGGCGCACGGTGCCCAGCGCAGCCACCAGCTCGCCCTCGCCCAGCTGCAATTGCAACAGCGAACGCTGGGTCTCTATGTCGGTTGGCTCCTGCCGCGCTCGCTGCAGCAGCCAGCGACGGTACTGCCGGTCGTCACCGGCCAGCCGGGCAAGCTCCATACCCCGGGCGAGTTCTCCGCTCGTCATTGGCGGCGACGCGAACGCCTGCCGGAACAGATCGAGAGCACCGGTGGCGTTGCCCGCCGCCAGTTCAAGGCGAATCAGTTCCGAGACGATGGGCGCTCGCAGGGGTTCCGATACCTCTGGCAACACCTCCCGCAAGGTTATGACGGCCAGAGCGGGGTCGCCCGTTGCCTCTTGCCTGCGGGCAACCTCGCGCGCGATGGCGATACGGGACGTCTTTGTATCCGCGACATCGCGAAGCGAAGACAGGATGGCGAGGTACTGATCGCCGGTCAGCCAATCGTTGGCCGGTCTCAGAAGGTTTAACATCCGGTCGATGTCGTAGTTTTGCAGCGACAGTTTCTGATAGGTTTCAAACAGGCGCTGACGAACCGCTTCCCGCTCAGGTCCCGGAGGCTCGGCAAACACTTGCTGGGCGATAAGCCCGGTGTAAGTCTCGAACGCCAGAGAGGGAATGGACTTTCGCTCCATCAGCGGCGCCAGTGTCTGTTGCGCTTTGCGGGGCTGGCCGGATCGGGCAAGCATGGTGCCCAGATTGATACGCAGTGATAGGTTGTCCTGATCCGATCGCAGCAGCACCTCCAGGTAGGCTATGGAGAGGCCGTCCGGATTGCTCAGGTAGTTGATGTCCTCAAATATCGCCTGTCGTGGAAACAGGAGATAGAGCGCAGCTCCCATCAGCGCGGCCATCAGCAGAAGTGCCGGCAGGCTGAAAAAGGCCTCTCTGCGTTGCGCCATGCTCAGCGACACTCCATGGTCAGCCTGGCCACGCTGGAGCGTGCCAGCCGCAGTTGCAGGTCGCTACCGCTCCGGGTGGCGGCGACCCCGGCGGGTTGCGTGACGCGGCAGTTACCACCGTTGGCAATAACCACCTCCAGTGCCTGGTGACCCTGCAGTCCGAGCTCCAGCTTCCAGCCGCCAGTATTTCCACTGCGCTGCCAGTGGGTAATGACGGCGTTGGCGTTAGACAGGTATGGGCCCTCCGGGCGGGCGTCGCTCAAGTGAAGCACGGGATCTTTGCCGGTGAGGTGAACGAAACGCACGCCAGCTGCATCGTGGAAGCCTGCCACGCCGCGGCTGTGCTCCAGATCGGGAAACCGGTCGGCGGCGACGCGAACGGTGCTGGGAGCGCCCAGCCCACGCCAGCGGTATCCGCCCTGTGAATCCTGCTGCATTACCGAATAATACTGGGTCTGAACCCGCCTGGCGTAGTCGCTCAGGTACAGAGGGGTCACGGGCTGCGCCAGGGCGTAGCGGTAGATTTCCTCCAGGGCATTCAGGGCTTCCGGCTTGGTGCCCGAGTAGAAGTGATAGTAGATCCCCATGGGCTTCAGACGGCCGCGGTCTTCCAGCAGGCGGAAGGTGTCGATCACGTAGCGAAAGCCATAGTATGGCCCGGTCCACTGATTGGTGTAGACGTTTTCATTCATCACCGGTGCGTAGATCTGCAGCTCGTCACCGACCGGTCTGGCATCGGGCCAGGTACCGGCCAGCTCGGATGCGTAAGGCAGCGGGTGGGTGTCGCCGCCGTTGACGTTCAGCAGCCCCGCTTCACGAACCTTCCGCAGCGCTTTTGGGCCCGGCCGCGCATCGCCGGTCCACAGGAATACCGACACCGGCTTGTCGGCCGGGGCCAGCTCCCGGTTGATGTAGTCCACCGAGCCGGCAATCTCACGGTCCAGAGACACCTGATAGTCGGGAATGTTCATGAAGTAGCCGTAGAGTGTGTTTTCCAGGCGGGGCGCCGGACCACCTTCCAGAGCCTGCCAGAAGAACGGATGGCTGTAGGAGTGTGAGGCCACCTCGACATTGTCGAGGCGCAACATGGCGCGGGCGTTGGATTCCG
The DNA here is from genome assembly GCF_023156235.1 of Marinobacter goseongensis. Taxonomy (GTDB): domain Bacteria; phylum Pseudomonadota; class Gammaproteobacteria; order Pseudomonadales; family Oleiphilaceae; genus Marinobacter; species Marinobacter goseongensis. The sequence goes on from NZ_JAKZAI010000008.1 coordinate 92,660, forward strand.
CCTCGTCACTGACGCCCGGATAGAGGCCGTTGGGTGAGGTTTCCCCTTCAATGACTGAAACGGTATGAGGAATGGTGAACCGTTGCAGTATCTTGTCGGTGATCACCGCCGCGCTCAGCGGGCTGCCGGTGAATTCACCACGGGAAACCAGGCCGTCACCGTCGATGTGGGCGGTCAGAATGCGCCGCCCGGCCTCCGTGGTGCTGTCGATGGCGGGGATGCCGGGGTTGCCGAGCGCCTCACTCAGGAAGGCAAAGGGATCGAAGAGCCAGTAGGCCTCGTCATCCGGGCCCTGTTCGAACAGAAACGGTGCCAGGGCCACGCCACCGCCGGAGAAGGTGTACACCGGGTGGAACTCGCGGCCGCGGGTGTCGGTGGCGGTAAACCAGCTTTGGCCGCCGTCAAGCACCGGGAGTGCGGAAGTCGGTGCCTGCGGCAGGCGCCGACCCTCATAGGTGGCGACAGAGGGCGCCCGCTCCGAGAACGTGAGTGGGGTGGCCGGCAGGGCCAGGGTGTTGGCGCCCAGCAGTTGACGGCAGGACGTTTCGGCCGGCAGCAGGCCCAGGGACACAACGGGCAGTCCTCGCTGTTGCACGCCCTTCAACCAGCCGCAAACGGCGCTTTTGGTGCCAGCGCTCTCCCACCACAGAACGACCCCCAGGTATCGGTCGTTGGTGGGCTCGTCCGGTACCGTCTCGCGGCTCGATCGATAATGAGGGACCAGGCCCATGCGCTCGAGAACGATGCCCAGGCGCCGGTGTGCGCCGCTCTGATCCATTCGGCTCGCAGGTAGATCGTGAATCACCAGCACGTGTCTCGGTTGCACGGCGGGCCGGGTCGGGCTCAGGCGCGTCAGTTCCGGGTTGCTGACAACAGGCACCAGGCCATCGTCGCGCAGTTTGTCCGCTAACGCCGCCGCGCGCGTCCCATCCTTCACATAGTCGATGGCAATCAACGGGATGTCCGGTCGTGTCTCGCGCCAATAGGCGAGCTGCGTATCCAGCCACTGGCGGTCCTGATCGGATACGCTGTAGTACTGCCGGCGGCCGGGATCGTAGCCCTCGCGGTAGGACTCGAAAGCAACACCATCCACCAGGTCGTCCATGGCGCCCTGCAGATGAAACCCGCGATTGAGAACGACCCGGGCGCTGGGGAAGCGGGCCTTGATGGCGCGAATGAGGGTTTCCTGCCCAGCGACGAACGCTTCAGGATCCGCGCGGCCCGCCTCTGCAAGGAGGTGGCTGTCCATGGTGTCGAGAAATACACCCCGGAAACCCCGCGCCATTGCCGGTGCCACGATGTTGTCGATCAGGAACTGGCGCACATCAGGGTTTCGCAGATCGAGAACGGTGCTCTTCCAGGCAGTGTTTTTCCCGACTTTCCATGACGGGCTAATCTCGGAATACAGACGGTGGCTTCGTGCCATTTCCCCGATACTGAAATAGGCCAGGGGCAGGGTGTCGCCCTGGGCGAGCAGTTCCAGTCGCGCATCGGATACCTGATCCTGCTGCAGGACCAGCCAGTCGTAGGCGTAGAGCGCGCCGATCGGAGCCTCATCACCGTAGTAAAAGCCAATGTTGTCGGGCTTTGGAGTGATATCATGGGCGATGGCCAGTGAGAGCGGCAAGAACAGCAGGAGCAGGCAGGGTAGCAGGCGTGGTAAAGGCATTATCGACCGTTTGTCAGGCGCAGACCTGTCGAAGGATCTGCTAAGCGTCCTTGGTTAATGTCTTAATGAGCCGGAGTGTAGATAACCCTGAAAATTATGACTACGATCAGGGTCAGTTCTATTATACGGGCAAAATCCCAATAAGTTTCATGAACAGGCAAAAACGTCTGTTTTGCCGGAACACTGTCCGGGGTCAGAGGGTATGACGGGGAAGAGTTCATCGGTGTCACTCTGGGGCCTGGCGCTGGTCGCCGGTCTGATCCCATTGCTGACCATTCATGCCACGTTTGCCGTGTCGGTGCTGGAGGGGCATGTGTCGTTCTGCATGCCCTACTGGGATAGCTGCACGAGCATCAGCCGCACGGGGCGCGAGGGTACCTCCTACTTCATTTTCAAAGGCACCATGCTGCCGGCCGCGGCGCTGGGCATAGTGTTCTGGTGGCTGAACGGCCGCTGGTTGCGGCAACTGGGCGTGCACACATGGGGTGTGCTGTGGGTGCCCTGGCTGGGGTTGATCGCCGGTCTTGCCCTGGGTGTATACACGCTGGCGCTGGGCCACGCCGGAGACGGTTTCAACCTCACGCGCCGGATCGGAGTGGTGCTGTACTTTTCATTCACGTTTATCTGCCAGTTACTGATCAGCGCGGGGCTGCGCAGTCATCCATTATGGAGGCACCCCGGGAACCGCCTGTTGAATCTGTGCCAGTTCACCCTGGCGGTGGGCATCCTGTCGGTGATGCTCAATGGCGTGATGCCCGAGTTCTACAGCCGCAGGGACGATGCATTTGAATGGATTCTGGCCTTGCTCATCAACCTGCACGCGCTCTGGCTGGCGTGGCTGTGGCGAAAGAGCCGCTTTCGTATGCGGCTGTGGGCGGGATAGCCCGGTGGTGATGCTGGTACACTGGGCGCTTCCGGAACTGACCGAACCCCAAGGCGCAGATGACAGAACATTCCGCACAGACTGATTGCCCGTGTGGCAGCAAAACACTCTATCAGCAATGTTGCCGGCCCTTGCATCGGGGGCAGGCGGCGACCTCGCCAGAAGCGTTGATGCGCTCCCGCTATACCGCCTTCGTGCTGGGGCTGGCTGACTACCTGCGCGCCACCTGGCACCACAGTACCCGGCCGGACACTCTGACACTGGATGACACACCGGACTGGGTCTCATTGCGGGTGCTTGGCAGTAGTCACACCGGTGACGCCGGCACGGTTCACTTCCGGGCGGTTTACCGCGCGGGGAGCGGCTGGGGCTGTCTTGAAGAAGCCTCGGAGTTCGTCCGGGAGAACGGATACTGGTGTTACCTGCGGGGCGATACCCGCGAAGGGCCGTTGAAACCGGGCCGTAACGACCCGTGCCCCTGCGGTAGTGGCCTCAAATTCAAGGTCTGCTGTCTCTAGTTCGTTCCGCTCGCGGCTCAGCCCGGCTCGCCTGCACTGCAGACCGTGCAGGCGTATTTACGGTCGTAGCGACGATCAGCCCAGCGTTCGTAAACTTTGCGCGCGACGTGGAAGATACCGGGCCACAGCAAGGGTTTGAACACGAAGCCCACCGGTGTGTGTGACCAGGCTCGCACGTTTGCGTGCAGCCCGGTTACCCATTCGCCGGTCCACGTCATCAGGTGCAATCTGCGCAGCAGCAGCTCCTTCTCGGGGAGGGAGTCCAGAGCGGTTTGCTGATGGATGTCGGCAAAAATCAGCTGACCTTTTTGCAGTTTTCTGAGGGTTGCGATTTCCCTGGCGCAGAGCGGGCATTGTCCGTCATAGAACAGGGTGTCATAGCGGGGCTCCATCGAGTCCTCCAAGGGCCAGAATCTGGTGGCGGGTGTCCGCCTTGCGAGCTTCCAGCGTGTCGATAACCGCGCTGAACGCCGCGATGAGGTGTTCGGGTGCCGCTTCCCGGATGCTCAGCAGAAGTTCGATCTGAACGTGCAGATCCTGAAAGCGCCCATACAACTGTTGCCGTGCCCTGAGCGACTTGAGGTCGCTTTTCCAGCGCTTTGTATCCAGTTCCATCAGATAGCGAAGTCGCTTGAGCTGTTTGCGCAACCGGTGAATGTCCTCATCCGGCGCGTCGTCGTCAAGGCGGGCGGTGCGTTTGTTGAATCCTTTGATACGACGCGCCACCGCTTTTCGGATGTCTGCGGGGCGAAGTGTTGCCACCTGCTTCCGGAATGCGCGGGAGTCAATCAGGTTGAGCCAGTGGTCCATGCTGTCCCGGTAGCGCTTGCTGACAAGGCGTGCTGACAATTTCCCGTGTTTGCTGGTCTGCTCGGTCTCGAGGGCGTGCTGGAGAGCCTCGAGCAGTTCGTGGTTGTCAACGCAAAGGGCGGGCAGGTCCTGCAGCAAGACGTGCAGATCTCGTAGTGGCCCGGTGGCCCTGGCATGGCGCCGCAGTGTTTTGACGGCTTTTGCCAGTGATTTGTCTCCGGTCAATTCCTGTACCGACTCGGCGATCGCCCGGCTGCGGCGAATGGCAATGCGGTACTGGTGAAGAAACTCGTCATCGAGCCCCAGCACCACACCTCGTTCCAGTTTCTGCAGGCGCTCGATCTGGTGATGCAACGCGGCCGGGATACCCGTTACTGGGTCGGCTGCCGAGTTGTGGGCACGTTTTTTCAGTTTGCGGGCGAAGAGGGGGTAGCTGAAATCCGCCGGTGTCAGCAACGCCACAAGCGTGCCGCAGCCTTCATCAAGCTGGCGCCAGCGTTCGATGGGCAGACGGATGTGGATGAAACTGCCGGTAGGCAGCTGGGCCGGCGGTTGCGGCAGGAGCCATTGGGCCAGCTCCAGCAGGGCGGGGTTGTGGCCGATCAGCGTGATTCGCGGCGTGTCACCCTTGCGCTGTAACCAGGCCAGCAGTCGCCGGTAATCAAAGGTGTACAGCTCACTTCGCACATGGTGCGCGTCCGCCGGAAACCCCGCTGGCAGTATTCCGGACAGTGTCGCCTGTGCACGGCAGGCGTCGCTGGCATAGACCTCTGCCTCGAAGGCACCGGCAGCGGTCAGTGCCTTGCCGAGGGGGGCGAGCTGACTCTCCCCCCGGTGGTTGAGCGGGCGCTCCCGATCACTGAGACGATCATCAGCCCAGCTGGATTTGGCATGGCGAACGAGAAACAGGTGCTTCATTGGCCGACCGCGTGTCATGGTCTTTCAGTCTAACGAATCTTCAAGACAATTACGTGACTGCCGCCCAGCTCAAGGCATAAATTTCATCCCGGCAGGGAACCCTTTTCATCCGCTGGCCGTTTGTAAGTGACAGGGCGTCAGCTTTGTAACCAACAATAACAACGACGGATGAAGCCATGAACAATAAACTGAAACTGGGCGGGATTGCCGTGTCTGCAGTCCTGCTTGCCGGCTGTCTGAGCAGCAGTGGCAGCGACGGCTCCGATGCCCCGGCGCCGGTGGTTGGCGGCAATGAGCAAGTCTTCAAGGCAACCCTCAAGCGTACCGCCTTCGGCATTCCCCACATTGAAGCCGATGATTTCGGCAGTATGGGGTACGCCTACGGCTATGCCCAGGCCGAAGACAACCTGTGCCTGCTGGCGGAAGATACCCTGACCATCCGCGGATTGCGGGCCCGCTTTCTTGGGGCCGGGGGTAACTACCAGATACCCTCCAATGGCGCCACCACCACTAACCTGAATGCTGACTTCTTCTGGCGGGCAACGGCGACGGACGACGCCATCCAGCCCCTGAAAACTGGCAGCGACCCCGAGGTGGGCGAGGCCTCCCGGGGCTATGTGGCCGGTTTCAATCGCTATCTGCAGGAACTTCGCAAGGGCCAACATCCCGGTCGCCATGAGGCCTGCCGGAATGAGCCGTGGCTGATGCCCATTGAGGAAGATGACATGTACCGTCGCTATCTCCGCCTCGCGGTGCTGGCGTCGTCATCGGTGTTCGTGGAAGGCATTGCCACGGCGCAGCCGCCCGCGACCGACGTACCGGAGCTGTCGGCTGACGCCATTCTGGATGCGCTGGCTGACCTCGGCATTGAGGATGGCGGGGCCCTGCCGTTCCCTTTTGACACCGAGCTGCCCATCGGCAGCAACATGTACGGGTTGTCGGCCGGTGCCAGTCGCAGTGGTGAATCCCTGCTGTTCGGCAACCCCCATTTTCCATGGGAGGCCACCGAGCGCCTGTATCTGGCGCATCTCAAGGTCGGGGACGATACCGAGATTATGGGAGCGGCGCTCTATGGCCTGCCGGCGGTGCTGATCGGTTTTAACGAGCATTTTGCCTGGAGCCACACGGTCTCAGCGGCCTACCGTTTCAGTTTCTACGAGTTGACGCTGAATCCCGCCGACCCCACCCAGTACCTTTACGAAGGCGAATTCGTGGATATGGAGGCCTCGGACATCACCGTGCAGGCGATGGACGATACCGGGGAGTTGAGCGAGGTCACCCGCACCCTGTACCGTTCCCGTTATGGCCCCCTGCTGACCTTTGAGGCGGCCGGTGTGCCGATACTGAACTGGTCCAATCTCAAGGCTTACACTCTGCGGGATGCCAATGCCGAGAATGACCGGTTACTGAACCAGTTTTTCCGCTGGAATCAGGCAGACAGTTTCGAGGAATTCGTGGAACTCCACGGCAGTGTGCTCGGGACGCCATGGGTCAATACCGTCGCCACCGGGCCCGGCAAGCCGGCGTATTACGGTGACCTGACGGTGGTGCCCAATGTGCCCGACAGCAAGGTGCAGGCCTGTACCACGTTACTGTCGCCGGTGTTTGACCTGCTGGCTCCGGGCCTGCCGCTGCTGGACGGCGCCCGTGCCGATTGCCAGTGGGACAATGACCCCGATGCACCGGCAGAAGGCGTGTTCGGGCCCGCCAACCTGCCATCGCTGCAGCGGGATGACTGGGTGCATAACTGCAATGACAGTTACTGGGTTACCAATCCCGCAGAACCACTGACTGGCTTTGCGGCCATTATCGGTGACGAGGAAACCCCCCGGTCCCTGCGCACCCGCAAGTGCATGGAGCAGGTGATCCAGCGCCTCGATGGCTCCGATGGACGACCGGGCAGTACCGGTTTTGATATGGCCAACCTGCAGGACATGGTGCTTGACAGCTCGCTGCTGTCTGAACAGCTGGCCCGCGAGAACGTCCTGAACGCCTATTGCCCCCTCGGCACGTTGTTGGGCAGCGATGGCCAGCCGGTAGACATCTCCGAAGCCTGCACCGTATTGCAAAGCTGGGACGGCACCCATAACCTGGGGTCTGTCGGCGGGCACATCTGGCGCGAGTTCTGGCGGAATGTAGACCCGTTGCCGGTGGAATCCCCGATCAAATGGCTGACACCCTTTGATCCTGCCGATCCGGTCAACACGCCGGCAATGTTGAACGTCTTCAGCCCATTGATCCAGACCGCTTTCGCGGACGGCGTTAAGGCCATCCAGGATTCACCCATGGCAATGACCGCCGCTATGGGCACGCTACAGGTATCCGGCCTGCACGACACCGCCATTCCGATTTTCGGCGGCGAAGGCTTCGAGGGCGCCTTTACCATTGCCAGCTCGCGGCCGAACGACCTCAGCGATGGCCAGTACAACGTGAACTACGGCAACAGCTACATTCAAACCGTGACCTGGGACGAGGCCGGCCAGCCACTGGCGGAAGGGTTTGTAACCTATTCCCAGTCCACTGACCCGGCCTCGCCCTATTTCAGCGACATGACCGAGGCCTATTCCGGCAAGCAATGGATCCGCTTCCCTTACCGGCAGGCCGAGATCGACGCTGATCCGGAACTGGTGCGTTACCGTCTGGTGGAACTGGAAGGTAACTAGTTGAAATCGCCAATGGGGCGGGCACCGGCGCCGGAGCCCGCCCCATTGGCTAAGCGGTATTTGGCGGGCTACTATGGTCGGGATTCCAGGAACCTATCCGATAACAGGTAACACCATGCCAACCCTTACTCACCGCAAATCCTATTTTGCGGCTATCGCGCTGCTGCTGTCGATGGTCAGCACCTCACTGATGGCAGACAAGACCTACACCCTGCGGCTGGCCGAGACCTGGGGGCCCAATTCACCGATCCTGGGGGATACACCCCGCAGCATGGCCGCCATGGCTGAGAAGATGTCCGCCGGGCGCCTGAAGTTCCGTATTGATTCCTCCAACAAACACAAGGCACCCTTCGGGATCTTCGACATGGTGCGCCAGGGTCAGTACGACATGGGGCATACTGCCTCCTACTACTATAAGGGCACGATCCCCAACGCCATGTACTTCACCACCGTGCCGTTCGGAATGCTGGCGCCTGAACAGTATGCCTGGTTCTACTACGGCGGTGGCATGGAGCTGATGGAAAAGGTTTACCAGCCCCACGGTCTGTTGTCTTTTCCCGGCGGCAATACCGGCAATCAGATGGGCGGTTGGTTCCGCAAGGAGATCAACTCCCTCGAGGACCTCAAGGGGCTGAAAATGCGCACCCCCGGGTTTGCCGGCGAGGTGATGTCGGAAATCGGTGTGGCGGTCACCAACATTCCACCCGGCGAGCTCTACACCGCCCTCGAGCGCGGCACCATTGATGCACTGGAGTGGGTGGGGCCGGCACTGGATCTGCCCATGGGCTTTCATCAGATCGCGGATTATTACTACTCCGGCTGGCAGGAACCCGGGGCGGAGGTTCAGTTCCTGATCAACCAGAAAACCTGGGATAGCCTGCCCGAAGACCTTCAGGAGATTCTGCGGGTGGCCATGCGTACCGCGGCCTACGACATGTACAGCCAGAGCACCCACATGAGCGCGGAGGCCTGGGACCGCATGAAGGAAGACTACCCCGATGTGACCCACAAGACTTTCCCACCGGAGGTGATCGAGGCGTTGCGGGAGGCCACCGACAAGCTGCTGGCGCAGGAAGCGGAGAACGACCCGCTGGCGAAAGAAATCATCACCTCCCAGCGTGACTACCTGCGGAAGGTGCGCAAATGGACCAACATCTCTGACAAGGCCTATCTGAACAGCATCGCTACCGACTGATCAGGGATTGCTGAAAAGGGTGCAGTGGCTGCTTACAAAAGCCTGCTGTGCCCTTTTTGTTTGCAGTGGTTTCTGGAAAAATAGGCCGCTCATTATTGAGGCAGGGCCGATGAAACAGACACTGCTGTCATTGCAGGGCATCAGCAAGGTTTTTGCAGACAAAACCGTACTCGATGGCCTGGATCTGGACATCTACGATGGCGAGTTCATTACGCTGCTGGGACCGTCCGGTTGTGGCAAAACCACATTGCTGCGCCTGATGGCGGGTTTCGAGCAGGCTGACGCCGGTCGTATCCTGCTTGGCGATAACGACATCAGCCATGCGCCTCCGGAACATCGCCCGCTCAACACCGTCTTCCAGCATTACGCCCTGTTCCCGCACATGACCGTCTTCGACAACGTCGCCTACGGCCTGAAAATGGAAAAGCGGCCGAAACACGAAATCCGCGAGCGGGTCGAAGACGCCCTGGCCATGGTGCAATTGGGTGACTACGCCCGCCGCAAGCCCCACCAGTTATCGGGCGGTCAGCAACAGCGTGTGGCGATTGCCCGCGCGGTGGTCAAACGGCCCCGGCTGTTGCTGCTGGATGAGCCGCTGTCTGCACTGGATTACAAACTGCGTCGCACTATGCAAGTGGAGCTCAAGCGTTTGCAGCGGGAACTGGGCATCACGTTCGTTTTCGTGACCCACGATCAGGAAGAGGCGCTGTCCATGTCGGACCGGGTGGTGGTGCTGAAGGACGGTGTGGTTCAGCAACTCGGTACGCCGCGTGAAATCTATGAACGCCCGGCCAACCTCTTTACCGCCCGTTTTGTGGGGGAAACCAATTTGTTCCCCGGGCGCCTGAAGCAGATAACCGAAAGCGCAATCACCGTGGACGTGTTCGGTGTGCACAGAACCCTGCGCAGACCGGATTTTTCGGTGGCTGACGGTCAGAGCGTACACGTGCTGCTGCGCCCTGAAGACATCCGTGTGCTGGAACCGAACGCCGATCATGGTTTGTCTGGCAAAGTGGTGGAGCGGAATTACAAGGGCAGCACCCTGGATTCGGTCATTCACCTGGACGATGGCACCGAGGTGCTGGCCAGTGAATTTTTCGACGAGGATGACCCGGCATTCGATTACCGCCTGGGCGAGCCGGTCAAGGTGAGCTGGGTCGATGGCTGGGAATGGCTGCTGCCGGAAGAAGCCGGTCAGGCGGTGCCGGACGGGGAACGAACGGCCGATGCTTAGCGTGCGGCAGCAGCCGTTCAAAACCGCGGTGCTGGTCCTGGTCTGGGGCTGGCTGTTGTTTCTGGTGCTGGCCCCGAATCTGCTGGTGGTCGGCGCCAGTATGATGACACGGGATCCGGTGTCGTTTCTGTCGCTGCCTCTGAATCTGGACGCCTACCGCCAGCTTTTTGATCCTCTCTACCTGGAGGTGTTTCTCCATTCGCTCTTCATGGCGGCGATGACCACGCTGGTGTGCCTGCTGATTGGCTATCCTTTTGCCTGGGCATTGTCCAGGGTGGGCAAGCAACGGCAGCTGTTGCTGATTTTCCTGCTCATTGTGCCTTTCTGGACCAATTCGCTGGTGCGCACTTACGCCCTCAAACTGATCCTCGCCACCAACGGACTGCTGAACAACGGGTTGATGTCCCTGGGGCTCATCGATGAGCCGTTGCAGCTGCTGTATACCGAAGGTGCGGTGATTGTCGGACTGGTGTACCTGTTGTTGCCGTTCATGATTCTGCCCCTGTACTCGGTGTTTGATGACCTGAAGCAGGAAGTGTTGCTGGCGTCCCACGACCTGGGGGCAGGGCGCCTGTCCACTTTCATTCACGTGATCGTGCCGCTTACGCTGCCGGGCGTGCTGGCGGGCGTGATGCTGGTGCTGCTGCCGGCCATGGGTCTGTTCTTTGTGCCGGACATCCTTGGCGGCTCGCGCCATCTGCTGGTGGGTAATGTCATCAAGAACCAGTTTCTTGATGCCCGCAACTGGCCGTTCGGTGCGGCCGCCAGCATCGTGCTGACGGTGGCCATGGCGTTTCTGATGTTCGCCCATCGCCTAAGTAAGCGGCGTCTGGGGGAGGAAGGCCCGTGACACACCGATGGTTGCCGCGCACCTACCTTACGCTGGTTTATATCCTGCTCTACGTGCCGATCGTGGTGCTGGTGGTGTTCTCGTTCAATGAATCCCGTACCGGATATGCCTGGGAAGGGCTGAGCCTGCGCTGGTACGAGGCGCTTTTCAATAACCGCGCCATGGTAGCGGCTATGTGGAATTCGATCTGGCTGGCGCTGTCGGCGGCCACGGTTTCCACGGTGATCGGTGCGCTGACCGCCCTGGCGTTGCACCGTTACCGGTTTCGGGGCAAGAAGCTGCTGAACGGCATGCTGTTTGTGGTGATGATGTCGCCGGAGATTGTGCTGGCGATTTCCCTGCTGGCGCTGTTTTTGCTGGTCGGCCTGCAACTGGGCTACGTGTCCCTGTTGCTGGCGCACGTGACCTTCTGCCTGCCGTTTGTGGTGATCACCGTGATGGCCCGCCTGAGCGGGTTTGACGACAGCCTGCCGGAGGCAGCGCGGGATCTTGGCGCGTCCGATTTCACCATGACCCGCACCGTGCTGATACCGGTGATCATGCCGGCGTTACTGGCAGGCTGGCTGCTGGGGTTTACACTGTCTCTCGACGATGTGGTGGTCAGCACCTTCGTGAGTGGCCCCAGCTATGAGATTCTGCCGCTGCGCATCTATTCCATGGTGCGTGTGGGCCTGAAACCCGAGGTGAACGCCCTCGGCACCTTGCTGCTGGTGTTTTCACTGGTCATGCTGATGTTGTCTCAATGGATTCTGATAAGGAGCAAACGATGAAAAAACTGGCGCTGGCCGGCTTGCTGGCTGTGGGACTGACCGGCTGCAGTTCTGAAGAGCCGCAGGTTCTGAGCCTCTATAACTGGTCCGAGTACATGCCCCAGGAGGTTCTGGACCGCTTTACCGAGGAGACCGGTATAGAGGTTGTCTACACCACCTATGACAGCAACGAGGCAATGTATGCCCGCCTCAAGTTGCTGGACGACAGTGCCGCCTACGACCTGGCGGTGCCCTCAACCTACTACGTCAGCAAGATGCGCCAGGAAGACCTGCTGATGCCCATCGACCGCAGCAAGATCGAGGGCTTCAACCGGCTTGACCCCGAGCTGGTGAACCTGGACATCGATCCGAATAACCAGTTCTCCGTTCCCTATCTCTGGGGCACCACTGGCCTCGCGGTTGATACCGCCGATATTGAGGGTGAGCCGGTAAACGCCTGGCAGGACCTGTGGGATGACCGCTTCGAGGGTCGGGTCATGCTCACCAATGACATGCGGGAAGTGTTCCATGTGGGCCTGCGGGTGCTGGGTTATTCCGGCAACAGCACCAACCCGAAGGAGATTGAGGAAGCTTACAAGAAGCTGTCGGAGTTGATGCCGTCCGTGCGCACGTTCAACTCCGATGCGCCACGGATGCCCTACCTGGAGGGCGAAACCGATGTGGGCATGATCTGGAACGGTGAGGCGGTGATGGGCAAGGACACCATGGGCGCGTTGGAATACGTGTACCCGGAGGAAGGGGTCATCGCCTGGCTCGACAGCTTTGTGATTCCGAAGAATGCCCGCAATCCGGACGCCGCCCACCAGTTCATCAGCTTTGTATTGCAGCCCGAGATTTCAGCGCTGATCAGCGAGGACATCGGCTACGCGACGCCGAATCTGGAAGGCCGTGAGCTGCTGGACGATGCAGTGGCGGGCAATCGCGCCAGCTATCCGACACCCGAGGACATGGAAAACGCCGAGTTTCAGGTGGATATCGGAGACGATGCTTTGCAGGTGTACGCAAAATATTGGGAGATGCTGAAATCCGGCCGCTAAAAGCCACGAACGTGTATTAGTTTGCAAAGAGCGGAGGCCCGAGGCCTCCGTTTTTTTGTCTGTCGCGCCGTGCACCTTGCGGATTGTCCGTTTGGGCCGTATCAACGGGGAGTGGTCTATAATCAGGGCAGACCGCCAACCTATTCAGGGTCTCCTTGCTGATGCCACCGTCAAGCCTGCCACGCCTGATCGTCCCTCTCCTGCTGGCATTCTGTCTGTCTGGCCAGGTGCTTGCTGCATCACAGCCTGTAACCGAGGGCTGGGAATATCGCTGGGGCGACTCTCCCTTTGCTCCCGCCGGTGTCCCGGAATGGGTGCGAGACGAAACACCGGGGCAATGGCACCAAATCGGCTTCCCCTCCAATCCGCCCGGGCGGGCCGGGCGTGAAAACGTCTGGTTTCGGGTGACCCTTCCTCCCGGTGACTGGCAGGAGCCGGTGCTGTACATCTTCAGTGTGGACCTGATTGTCCAGGTATATCTGGACGGAGAGCGGATATACCAGCACGGCACATTTGACGAGGTAGGGCGGGGCCGGTTTGAGGGCTGGCCCTGGCATGAGGTCCCGTTGCCGGAAGGTTTCGAGGGCAAGGAGCTGTATTTCCGCGTGTTTTCCAATTACACCGATATCGGCCTGTGGGGGGAAGTGTCGGTCATGGATCGGCCGGATCTGGTGCTCTATATCCTTGGCAATTCCATGGAAGCGCTGATTATCGCCGGATTTTCCGCCCTGATCGGGCTGCTGGCACTGTTCTTCGCCATCCTCCAGGCTGAGAAAAAGAGCTTCGCCAGCATCGCCCTGTTTGCCTTTTCATCGGGCCTCATGCTGGTGGCGGAAAGCCAGGCCAGCCTGCTGGTTTGGAATGCCCCGCTGGCCTGGGATTACCTCGCGGCAGGGTCTTACTACCTGTTGCCGGTGGCCATGGCGCTGCTGCTGGAACAGTGGTTCGCCGACCAACGCCCGTGGCTGATCAATCTGGTGTGGAAGGTCCATTTTATCTACCTGGCCGGGGCTCTGGGGCTGTCCGCGGTGGGCGCCATCAATCTGTCCTCCACTTTTCCGCCGTTCGATCTGTTGTTCCTGGTGTCTCTGGTTACCATCAGTGTGGTGGTGATTAAGCGGTTTCGGGATCTGGCGATAGAGCGGCAGATCATTTTGCTGACCTACGGTATTTTCTGTGTGTTGCTGATCCTGGACATGGCCGTTGCCCACGGCTTTTTGCCCTGGGGTCGGGTGCCGGTAAGCTGGGGCGCCCTGGCGTTCTCGCTGTCGGTGGTGATCATTTCGCTGGTGCACTATGCCCGCAATCAGCACGCCCTTCACACCCTGAATGTTTCTCTCGAAAAGCAGGTCACCGAGCGAACCCGCAAAGCGGAATCTCTGGTGCATCGCGAACAGGCCCGGGTCCGGTTGCTGACCTTCGAGAACGAGAAGAACCGGGTGCTGAACGACATCATTGCCGGCTTGCAGGACTGCCTCAGCCTGAATCAGGCGTTCAATTACCTGTCCCGGGTCATGCCGGATCTGTGCAGCCCCCTGCGCGGCGCACTTTACCAGCGGGTGGATGACGGCAGGGCGTACGAGCGTTTGAACTACTGGGGTTATGCCCGGGAAATTCCGGATTTTGCCCTGATCCTCGACACCACCGAGGGCGTCCCGGAGGCAACAACGCTGCCCTCAAGATACCGGACATTCCCGGAGGATTACGAAGACGACAAACGCGCCGGACTGAATGGCTCGGTGTGCCTGTACCTGGATGTCCAGTCCGCCAGTGAGGGTATGCTGACGCTCGGGTTACTGATGGTGGAGATTCCTGATGATTTCTCTTCCGAGGGCGCTGATTACGGAGCGGCCCGCCTGTTTCACGCGCTGGATCAGGGCATGCAACGCATCAGCATTACCCTGTCCAGCATCAGTCTGCATGAGGAACTCCAGAAGTACTCCTACGAAGATGCGCTGACCGGGCTCAAGAATCGGCGTTACTTCAATCAGTTACTGGAGCATGAAGGTGCGGTGGCCGAGCGCAGCAAAGTGCCCCTGGCGTTGTTGATCGTGGATATCGACCATTTCAAACGCTTCAATGATACCCATGGCCACGAGGCCGGCGACAGCGCTCTGAAAACCGTTGCCTGCGTGCTGTTGCAGCAGTTCCGTGACAGCGACGTGGTCTGCCGCTTTGGCGGTGAAGAATTTGTGGTGATCATGCCAGGCGCCAGTTTGGCGAGTGCGCGGGACAAAGCCGAGCGCCTTTGCCGGGTGTTGCGGACGACGCCGGTACAGCACGGTAGCAGGAGCCTGGGTTGCGTTACTCTCTCGGTTGGTGTGGCTGCCTGGCCCGAATGCGCGCACAATCCGGACGCTCTGCTGGGGCTCGCCGATAGCGCGCTCTACAAAGCCAAGGAAGGTGGTCGCGACCGGATTGAGGCGTGTCCGACAGACCTGCCCGCCCGTCTGGAGTGACGGCGGGCAGATGGATGACCTCAGTGCCAGATATCGCTGTCGATTTTCTCGTGCAGCTCCGGATAATCCTTCGAACGGAAGTGCGGCACCGCGCCTTGCTTGCGCTGGGCGAGGTAATCCCGGGTCAGCTTCACCACCGTGCCCGAGAGCAGCACAATGGCCACCAGGTTGATCGCTGCCATCAGCCCCATGGAGGCGTCAGCGGTATTGAACACGGTAATGACGGCCTCGTAACCGCCCCAGATCACCATGCCCAGTGCCGCCAGACGCAGGACCGTTACGCCGAGCGTATTGCCACCTTTCAGATAATAGAGCGCATTTTCCGCGTAGGTGTAGTTGGCCACGATGGATGTAAAAGCAAAGAACAGAATGGCCACGGCAATGAAGTAACCACCGAAATCGCCAAGGTGGGCTTCCATTGCCTCCTGGGTCAGTTGCGTACCGGTGACGCCGGAACCCGGTTCCAGCACGCCGGAGAGCAGAATCATGACCGCGGTGGCGGTACAGATGATGATGGTGTCGACGAACACCCCGAAAGCCTGGACCAGACCCTGGGATGATGGGTGATGAGGTGCCGGCGTGGCGGTCGCTGCAATGTTCGGCGCTGAGCCCATGCCGGCCTCGTTGGAAAACAGCCCCCGTTTGATGCCGTTCAGCATAGCGGCAGTGACCGAGCCGGCCGCGCCGCCGGCCGCTTCCTCGAGCCCCAGGGCGCTTTTGACAATCAACATCAGAATGCCCGGCACCTCGGTGATGTTGATGGCCATAATGCCCAGCGCAACCAGAACATAGGCGCCGGCCATGAACGGCACCACGAACTCGGCGAAGCGGACGATCTTGCGAAGACCACCAAATATGACGACGCCGGCAAGCACCGCGATCACAATGCCCACGGTCAGTTTCTCAAAACCGAAGGCGCCGGCCATGGCATCCGCGATGGAGTTTGCCTGCACGGCATTGAACACCAGCCCGAATGAGATGATCAGGCACACCGCGAAGATGCCCGCCGCCCAGGGTGCCCGCAGGCCCTTGGCAATGTAAATCGCCGGGCCGCCCCGATACTGCCCCTTGCCGTCACGAACCTTGTACAACTGAGCCAGGGTGCTCTCGGCATAGCCGGTTGCCATGCCTACGAGCGCCACCATCCACATCCAGAAAATGGCGCCGGCACCCCCTAGGTAGAGTGCCACCGCCACGCCGGCCAGGTTACCGGTGCCAACACGGGAAGCGAGGCTGGTGCACAGGGCCTGGAACGGAGAAATGCCGTGTACGTCACTTTCCCGCGAGCCGCGAATGGCCCGCACCATTTCGCCAAAATTGACAAACTGAAGGAACCTCAGGCGAATGGTGAAAAACACACCGACGGCCAGAAGCCCATATACCAGAACGTAACCCCAGAGAATGGAGTTGAGGAAGTCAACCACTGCAGTCATACCGACGCCTTGTCGTTGTTCGAATTGGATTGAGGGTAGGCCGAAAAGTCTAGCAGCTGGATTTCAGAGAGATGTTGCGGATATCCGAAGTTGACCCGGATATCCGCGCGTGGTTCATCAGTGCGAAGGGAAGGCGGTCCAGCCGGTTAACCAGCTGCTTTGCAGGCGTGGGTTGAGGGCGCCAACCCAGGAGGCAGACTCATCGAAGAATTCCGATTTCGGAGGCGTTTTTGCCGCCATTTGTCTGACCTGGCCGCGGGAAAAGAAGTTCGGATTGACCGGGTCGCGGGCGGTAACGTGCAGGGCACTGTCGAGGCGTCTGGCGTTACCGTTGCGGGCATCTGTCAGCCAGCGATTCTCGCTGAAGCCGAAATCGTCGTTGCCGCTGCCGGATTCGTCAGAGTCTCTGCCGAGGTTGCCGGTGTTGGCAATCATGTTGTGGGAGAACGTGAGGGTGCCATTGTTGACCAGGGTCGCAACTTCGTCCCTCAGGTCGACGGCCTCGATACCAAAACTGTCCACGATCATGTTGTGGAAGTGCCCGCCGGTACCCTCGCGAAGCACCATGCCGCGGTGGGTTGTGGCGGTTTGCCCGGTTCCGGCCAGGGTCACGTTGTAGAACACCGGCTCGGAGCGCGGCAAGGCCTGATGATCGTTGCCGTTGTTGTCCCCCTCGAAGGCATTGTCACCCACGTCACTGTGCTGCTGCACAACGAGGAACTGAACCCGCCCGGTCCAGCCCCAGTCCCAGTCTATGCTGTCGTCCGCAGCGCCGGTGACCACAATGTTCTTGAGGTCGACGGAGCCCCCAAACATCTCGATGCCATCGTCCAGGGCCCGGTGGACCTGAACATTGCGGACGATGGTGTCACTGCCGCAGCCACCCAGGGTCAGGCCGTTGAGTTCATTGTTCTGGTAAACCTCGAAGCCCGCGAATTCGATGCGGGTGTACTCGATGACCCCGCAACTGTGGCGCGGATCCTTGCCGCCAAATTGACCACGTGCGTCCTGTTCCGAAACGCCCTCGATTGACGCGCCGGGCTGGTTAACCGGTGCTTTGCCGAGAACGACCACCCCGCCCCAATCGCCTCGTGAACGCTTCCCTTCAGGCTGATTGCTGGTAAAGACGACCGGGCTGTCCGGGCGACCGCGGGAAAACAGCTTGCTGCCGCTGTTCACAATCAAGGCCGAACCATTGTTGCCTTTCACGGTGACGCCGCTCTCAATGGTGAGTTGGGCATTTTCGACGAAAATCGGTTTTTCGAGAATGTAGGATTTTCCGGACTCCCACACCGTGTTGGCAATGATGTCTTCATGCACGCGGACCGTCTGAGGCTCAAAAGCGGTGAACCCGACGATGGCGATAACACCGGCGACAGCGCCGGGCGCCATCCAGACCAGATTGCGGCGGAACCAGGAGTGATCGCGCGTCGTTGACTCGGGGGGGGTGATTTGCGCAGTTGAAGTGGTGGCAGTTGCCATCAGGGGTGCGCCGGTGTCTTCGGCACGGATCTCCTCCGCCAGTCGCTTCAGTTTCTCGGAGCCGGCGCCCTCAACACGACGCAGGACATCGCTCCGGTACCCCGGTTCCCGCAACAGATTATTCAGATGAACAAAAGACACACCGGGGCATTCGCCCTTGTCTATCAGGCGCTTGAGGCGCCAGAGTTTTTCCACCAGCAGAGATGAACGATCCGACATTGATACAGCTCCAAAAACACATGTCGGACCGTTTCTACCGCGTCAGTGTGACGTCTGTGTTACGAGTGGGCTATCGGGCCCCGCTACACCACCAGTACCGGGCATTTGGCATGGGAAGCGACCCGGTGTGACACGCTGCCCAGCAGCATGCCGTCTTTGTCGCTGTGGGTGCCGCGGGTGCCTACCACGATCAGATCCGCCTCTTTGTCCTCTGCGAATTTGACGATCACCTTGGACGGGCGGCCGCCTTTGACGAAGCCTCGCACTTTGGTGGCTCCATGGTCCTTTGCAAGGTCCTTGGCGTGGTTGACCACGCCTTTGGCGTAATCCGAGAGCACTTTGTCGGGAATGTCGAGCTCAACCGGGCGTTCGATGGACAATGACGCTTCGAACAGGCTGTGATGCTTGAACACGCAGAGTATGTAAATCTCTGCATCCGGCATCAGTTTCTGCAGCGCAATGGCTTTGTCCAGCGCTTTGAGCGAGGTTTTCGAACCGTCCACAGCAACCAGCATTTTCTTGAACATGGCTTTCTCCAATTGGCTATGGCCCTATCCCCGTCAATCCCGGAAGGCAAGATCCCTCAGGAACAAGGCAATGTCCGGGAAGGCGATGATCAGCCCGGCCGCGGTCACCAACATGAAAATGAACGGAGGTGTGCCCCGGATCACCTCCAGGTAGGGGCGCTTGAAAATGGCGATGGCGGTGAAAATATCGCAACCAAACGGTGGCGTCGCCGAGCCGATGGCCACCTGCAGCGTGATCAGCACGCCCACCAGTACCGGGTCGAGCCCGGTGGACTGAATGGCGGGAGCAAAGATCGGCGTCAGAATGAGTATGACTACGATCGGATCAACGAACATACAGGCGATGAAGAAGGCGATACAGATCGCGACCAGCACGCCTACGGGACCGGCATCATTGACCCCGACGGATTCCAGGATCGCCTGGGGAATCTGGGCAAAGGAGATGATCCAGGAAAAGCCATTGCCGACCGCGACCAGAATGAAGACCACCGCCGTGATCAGGCCGGTGGATTTGGCGATGCGGTAGATGTCAGGCAGTTTCAGGGAACGGAAAACCACAAATTCCAGCAGGAAGGCATACAGCACACACACCGCGGCCGCTTCCGTGGGGCTGAAAATGCCGCCGTAAATACCGCCAACGATAATGACCGGGAAGAAGAGCGGCCAGAGAGCATCCCGGACGGACACGGCCCGTTGCGTCCAGGTCGCCTTGTCCTCCGTCGGCACGTTGTTCTTATAGGCGTAGATCAGGCAGTAAGCAGAGAACATCAACAGGATCAGCACGCCGGGTCCGATGCCGGCAATAAACAGTTCGGCAATGGAGGTGCCGGACACCACCCCGTAGATGATCATGCCGATGCTGGGTGGAATCAGGAAGGCAATGTCGCTGGAGTTGATAATCAATGCCAGGGTGAACGGATCGGAGTAACCCGCTTTCAGCATTTTCGGCCGTAGCGGCGAACCCACAGCGACAACGGTAGCCTGGGTAGAACCGGACACCGCGCCGAACAGTGTGCAGGACGTGGCGGTACTGATCGCGAGGCCGCCTTTGAAGTGACCGATAAAGGCCATGACCATATTGATCAGGCGATCTGCGGACTGGCCTCGGGTCATGATGTCAGCGGCGAGGATGAACATGGGAACCGCGATCAGCGAGGCCGGCCGGATACCCCCCATCATCTGCTGAATGAAGGTGCCCATCTGACCGAAACCATCAAACATCATTACAAACCCGACCACTGCACCGGTGATCAGTGGGACCATCATCGGGAAGCCCAGCAGCAACAACCCGACCATGACCAGCATCATTATAGTTGCCATGTTTTTATCCTTTCTGATTTGGGTCTGCGGGGGTCAGACTTCCGATTCGGTGTCTGCATAGCCATCAACCACGCCAGTTGAGAGATAGACGTCATCACTGGTGATGTTTTTGACCGCGGTCAGCAAATACTGGATCCCGGTAATGGCGAAGCCGATCGGCGCCCAGACGTAGATCCACCAGATTTCGAACCCGAGTGCTGGGAGGATGCGGCCACGGCTGTGCAGCGTTTCCACGTAACCAAACGCGTGATAGCAGAGAAAAAACATGACCACCGACGTGAACAGGGCAATAAATATCATCAGAACCTTGCGGCCTTTGGCCGGTATGGCGTCGTACACCGCTGACATGCGAATGTGTCGACCGTGCCGGGCTGCGTAGCCAATGCCGGCAAAGGTGATCAGGATAATGAGGATGCGGTTGATTTCTCCGGAAAAGAACAGGCCTTCGCCAAAGACAAAACGTGCGATTACATTGATACAGGTATTGATCGCCATCAGGATCACGCCAGCCGCCAGCATGACAGCCTCTACCTTGCTGATGAACACATCAATGGTTCCCAGAAACCCGGGCAAGCCGGACTCGTAGCTACCGGTGTCGTCTTCTATCTCCGGGGATTTCTCGGACATGGGTTCTGCTCCAGAACATGTCGCTCCCGGCCGGAAGGAGGTCCCCGGCGGGGCGGGGTGAAACGGATTCCCGCCGGCGTACCGGCGGGAATAGATGGCGAGGTTCAGTCGTCGCTTTGCACTTCTTCAAGATCTTCCTTGAATTGGGCCAGCAGTTCCTTGCCGCGCTCTCCGGTCATCTCGATGAACTTTTCTTCCACCTGCGGCGCACGGGCCTTGAAAGAGGCGATCTGCTCATCATTCAGGCGGGTCACCGTGACCTCATCACTGGCTTTCTGGATTTTCCCCAGAGCCTCATCGGCAAGCCCGTCGATGTGCACAATGATTTCTTCGAAGGCAAAGTCGGCAGCGTCCTGAACCAGCTTTTTGTCTTCATCGGACAGGCCTGCGTAAAAGTTCTGGTTTGCCATCATGGCGGTGGTGAACCAACCGTGGCTGGTGAATACCAGGTTTGGAGACACTTCGTACAAACCACCGGACTCGATCCAGAAGATCGGGTTTTCCTGACCCTGGATCATGTTGGTCTGCAGTGCACCGTACACTTCGCCCCAGGGAAGGGGGGTGGGGGTGGCACCGAAGGCGGAATAGGTCTCGGACAACAGCGGGTTGGTCATGACCCGGATCTTCTTGTTGTTGAAATCCTCGGGGCTGGTGACCGGCTCATCAACAGTGACGACCATCTCACCTTCCGGATACATCTGCAGAAGCTCAAGGCCCTTCTCGGCATAGAGTTCCGGGAAGTCCTCATTGATCGCTTCACTCTCACGGAAGAATTTGATCACCGTTTCCATGTTGGTCGGCATCAGATAGGGAATGAAGAAAATCTGCGCTTCCGGAATCAGCGAACCGGTGAAGCCCGGAGACTGATTGACGAAGTTGAGAATGCCGGCCTGGGTCTGTTCCATGATGTCGTCAGACTCACCGAGTTCCCCGAAACGGAAAATCTGCAGGGTGTGGTCGGAGTTTTCCTCAATGTACTCTTTGAATTTGTAGGCGAAGACATCCTGGACATCACCCTCGTATTCCTCGTGGGCATAGCGCCAGTTGGCGGCGTTCACCGAGTTCGCCGCGGTCAGGGCTGCGAAAGCGATCGCGGATACACCGGCCAGTTTTCTGAATTTACTCAAGCTGCTCATCGTGTTGTCTCCGTTTGATTTTTTCGCTGTAATTTCTTGTTACATTATTAAAGACTGGCAAATCAAACCGAGTTTCGCAAGAAATTGGCCAATTTAGCCGGCTGGTAAGTCACACTTCAAAATGGTTTTGGCGGGCCGCATCATGGCGCGCTCTGGTGGTGCGGTACGTAGCGTTTTAGTGCGACCGGTCGCCTCGTTGATTGCTATCGCATTGGATAATGCGCACACAGTGGAGGATGGACTCATGGATACATTCTGGAATCGCGCCCGCGGGCTGGTGGCTGTTGTGGGACTCGTCCTGCTCACCGGCTGCGTGTCTCAGCCGATGCCCGGAGAGGGGGGCTTTGAGGCGGAGGTACCGCTGACGAACACATACTGGCAGTTGCATGTGGTGGCGGGTGAACCGGTGGCCGATTCCGACGCGGCCAGCGAAGCCCACCTGATTTTACGGGACGATGGTATGGTGAACGGCTTTGGTGGCTGCAACGCGTTTCGCGGCGAGTACGAAGTGATCAACAACCGCAATCTTGTCTTCAGCAGTATGGCGAGCACCCGCCGTGCCTGTCAGAACAGGGACAATCCGGAGCGGGCACTGTTTGCCGCCATGGCCAGCACCGCCGGGGTTCAGATGGGTGCGCGCCGCTTGCATCTGCTGAATTCCGAGGGCGAGACGTTGGCGGAGTTCGTCGCTACACGCCAGCCCTGATCAGGAATTGGCGGAATTCAGCCACGACCCGGTCAAGGCTGTGCTCCAGGCGGTGGCCATCGGCCAGCATCAGAATGGGCAGTCCCTGTTGTTGTGCCAGGGCAATTACCGGCATCACCGGGACCACGTCGTCGTCCCAGCCGTGAATGATCTGTGCGTGGTCGGCAACAATCCGCGGGCTGGACTGGGGGTAATCGGGCAGAGCCAGTGCCGGGGCGAGCAAAAAGCAGCCGAGCACCGGTTGCTCGGCGCTGGTTTGCGCACACACCCAGCCGCCCATGCTGGAGCCGGCGAGAATGGTGCGCTGCGGAACGGCTCCAGCCTGCGCCATGGCGTGACGCATTTGTGCCAGCCGGGTTGCCGGATCCTTGCTGCTGCGATGGTCGACCGCCTCGGCGATCACCCCGGGAACGTCCTCTGCCGCAGCTTTCATGGCCTGGATCTTGGTGCTCCCCGGACCACTCTCCAGGCCATGGGACAGGAAAACGTGGGTGGTGCGCTGAGTCATGGCTAAAGGTCCCTGTTTCAGACGAGATACGATGTTCAGGCATCATGCTGCGGCCCGCCAGCGATGTCCAGACAGCGGACTGTGACCTGTTTTCATCGTGTCCCCGTAACACTTCAGAGTTATCACAGCAGCAGGCAGGAACGGTCATGGTCAGGTTATCGGGTTGGTTGACAGCACTGATGTTCTTGGCGCCAGGCATAGCCGCCGTTGGTGCAGAACCGCAGCAACGCGAATGCCCCGCGTTTCTCGATCATGATCAGCGCAAACTGCATTCCCGTGACACCGTGAACCTGTGCGATGTGGCGGCCGGTAAGCCGATGCTGGTGGTCAACACCGCCAGCCGATGCGGTTTTACCGGACAGTTCGAAGGGCTCGAGGCGTTGCACAATCGGTACCGGGAGGAAGGGCTGGTGGTGGTCGGCTTTGCCAGCGATGATTTCCGTCAGGAGGCTGACAGCGAGGAGGAAGCCGCCAAGGTGTGCTTCGTGAACTTCGGTGTCACTTTCACGATGATTGCCCCGGGTGCCGTCACCGGCGCCGACGCCAATCCGGTGTTCAGCGCCATCAACGCTCAGAGCCAGCCGCCACGCTGGAACTTCACCAAGTACCTGCTTGATCGGGAAGGTAACGTAGTGGCGTCTTTCCCCAGCCAGGTGCGCCCGCAGGATACCCGGCTGACCTCCGCGATCGAAGAGCTGCTGTAGCGATCAGGCCCGTCTCAGGATATCCAGGGCGTGACGTCTTTTCTGCGGGTCGTAAATGTCAATGGTAAACATCAGCTCATCCACCTCGACCGTGCTCAGTAACCGGTCCAGTTGCTGTTTCGCTGACGCCGGGCCACCGAGAATCTGCAACGACAGAAAATCCCGCACACTGGCTTCCTCACCTGCATTCCACAGGCCGGCCATGGTGTCCACCGGCGGCTTCATCCACAGCGGTTGGCCCCGGAACAGCGCCAGAATGCGCTGGTAGCTGGTGGTTGCCAGCCATCGGGCTTCCTCGTCGGTATCGGCGACGACGGCCGGAACAGACAGCATGGCGTAAGGTTCCTGTAGCTGTTCCGAGGGCTGGAAATGATCGCGGTAGACCTTCAACGCCTCACGATACAGCCGCGGTGCAAAGTGACCGGCGAAGGCGTAGGGCAGGCCCCGCATGGCTGCCAACTGGGCACTGTAGAGACTGGATCCGAGGAGCCAGATCGGCACGTGGGTGCCGGCACCGGGAATCGCTTTGACCGGCTGCCCGGGCTGCAGCGGCCCCAGCAGAGTCTGCAGGCGGGCGACGTCTTCCGGGAACTGCTCGGCCCCGAGTCCGTCACGCCGCAACGCACGGCTGGTGATCGGGTCGGTGCCGGGTGCGCGTCCGAGGCCGAGATCAATGCGCCCGGGGTAGAGGCTCTCCAGGGTGCCGAACTGCTCGGCAATGACCAGTGGCGGATGATTCGGCAGCATCACCCCGCCGGAACCGACCCGCAGCCGCTCGGTTTTGCCCGCAATGTGGCCGATCAACACCGAGGTGGCCGAACTGCTGATGCCCTCCATATTGTGATGTTCGGCCAGCCAGAAGCGGCTGAACCCCAGCTTTTCGGCGTGCTGGGCGAAGGCCACGCTGTTGGCCAGCGTGGTGCCTACGGAATCACCCTCACGGACGGAGGCCAGTTCCAGCAGCGAAAGGGGCGGGCGTTGCGGCATGGTGTGCTCCGGTGGCATCGGGCCTGGGGTTTACAGGTCGATCACGATGGGTGGATTCAGCGGTTTGAAGGCGCCGGTACAGGTGCTCGCATTCACGTAAAGGCACTGGCCGATCTGGTGCTGACCAAAGCTCTCATGAATGTGCCCGAAAATATGGAGCCTGAGGTTCAGGCTTTCAACCGTGTCGGCAAGATCGTTACAGCCGACACTCTGAAAACCGGTGCCGGTCGGAACGGCATCCAGGATGCCGGCGGGCGGGCCGTGGGTAATCAGCACATCGGTGTCACGGGGAATCCGGGACCAGCGCTCGGCCATGGCCGGGCCACGGTCCAGATTGAACGCCCAGTTAAAGAACACCGGGGTCCACGGGCTGCCCCAGAATTTAAGGCCGGCCAGCTCCAGCCCTGTGTCCTGCAGATAGTGGGCGTGGCGCACCAGGGCACGGGCGTCCTGGGGTTCGTCCTGGAAACACCAGTCGTGATTGCCAGCGATCAGAATCTTGTGAGTGTGGGGTTGTTCCGCAAGCCAGTCATCGAGGTCTTCCAGCTCCTCCAGTGTCCCCACGCCGAGGCAATCGCCGGAATGGATCAGGATGTCTCCCTCGGGCACGTCAATCTGTCGATGCATGCTGTGGGTGTCGGAAATACAGACCAGCCTCATGTATGGGTATCCGCCTGGAGATGTGGGTGGAAGGTCAGTTTCAGAACTGACCGTGACGACCGGCACCGTTCTTGAACCTTTTTGCGCCTTCAATGGACTCCTCAAAAACTACAGGGTACCCCGCGGCTCCCTCGGCAACCAGTGCGTTGTGCAGTTCCAGATCCCACTGGCGCAGGGCCGAGGCTCGGTCTGCCAGCAGGCAGCGCTGGGGAAACGCGGCCAGTTCACGGGCAAGAGTCCGGGCGCTGTCCAATGCCTTCCCATCATCAACCACCCGGTTGGCCAGACCCATGGCAAGGGCTTCCTCCGCCTGCACCGGCCGGCCGGTCAGGATCATGTCCATGGCACGGCCGTGGCCGACGACTCTTGGCAGTCGTACGGTGCCACCATCGATCAGCGGCACGCCCCAGCGCCGGCAAAACACACCGAACACCGCGGATTTTTCGACCACCCGCAGATCACACATCAATGCCAGTTCCAGCCCCCCAGCCACGGCATAACCGGAGACCGCCGCAATCACCGGTTTGCTCAGTGTCATGCGGGTGGGGCCCATCGGTCCGTGGCCGGTGCCGTGGGGATCGATCTCGTTGCGGCGCTCGGGGTCGTCCAAGGCTGCCAGATCCGCGCCGGCGCAAAAGTTTCCACCGGCACCGCAAAGAACCGCTACTTTTAAAGCACGGTTTTCCTCGAATTCGGTAAACGCCCGGCGCAGCGCGCTGGCGGTGGGGCGGTCCACGGCATTGCGCTTGTCAGGGCGATTGAGGGTGATGGTGAGAACGCCATCATCCACGGAGGTCAGCACGAGTTGGTCAGTCATGGTGGATGTCCTGTTGATCAAAAGGGAGTGGGGCAGAACCGTTACACCAAGATAGCACCAGACGGTGGCATAACCATTGCGTGAAAAAAGAATACGATGCGAAGTGAGGGCGAGGCATGTACCGATACACCCTGGGTGTTCAGACCTGGCAGTTTCAGACGCTGGCAGAGTTGATGGCGAAGGCAACACCTGCCCGCTCCGGTGACCGCCTGGCCGGAGTAATGGCGTCTACCGCGGAGGAGCGGGTGGTGGCGCAGATGGCGCTGGCGGAGCTGCCGCTGAACACCTTTCTGAATGACGCGCTGGTGCCTTACGAAAGCGATGAGGTCACCCGACTGATTCTGGACGATCACGACAAGCATGCGTTCGCGCCCATCGCCCATCTCACGGTGGGTGACTTTCGTAATTGGCTGTTGGGCGATCAGGCAACACCGGAGGCGCTCGCAGGCATCCGCCAGGGCATCACCCCGGAAATGGCCGCCGCCGTCTCCAAGATCATGCGTAATCAGGATCTGATTCTGGTGGCGTCCCGTTGCCAGGTCACCACCGCGTTTCGCAACACCATCGGCACTCCGGGCCGGCTCTCGACCCGATTGCAGCCCAATCATCCCACCGACGACATCACCGGCATTGCCGCCAGCATTCTTGATGGCCTGCTGTATGGCAGCGGCGATGCGGTGATCGGTATCAACCCGGCTACCGACAACGTGGCCCAGAGTGTGCGGCTGATGAAGATGATGGACGAAGTGATCCGCCAGTACGACATTCCCACCCAGTCCTGTGTCCTGACCCATGTGACCAACACCCTTGAGGCCATCGAACAGAATGCACCGGTGGATCTGGTGTTCCAGTCCATCGGTGGCACCGAGGCCACCAATCGCAGTTTCGGTTTCGACCTGGCGACCCTGGCAGAAGCACAAAGCGCCGCGCTGTCATTGCAGCGCGGTTCGGTGGGCAACAACGTGATGTATTTTGAAACCGGCCAGGGCAGCGCCCTGTCAGCGAATGCGCACCACGGTGTTGACCAGCAAACCTGCGAGGCCCGGGCCTATGGGGTGGCGCGCAAGTTTGATCCGTTGCTGGTGAACACGGTGGTGGGCTTTATTGGTCCGGAGTACCTGTACGACGGCCGGGAAATCACCCGCGCCGGCCTGGAGGATCATTTCTGCGGCAAGCTACTGGGTCTCCCCATGGGTTGTGACATTTGCTACACCAATCACGCCGAGGCCGACCAGAATGACATGGACAACCTTTTGACCCTGCTCGGCGTGGCGGGCTGCAATTTCATCATGGGCATTCCCGGTTCCGACGACATCATGCTGAATTACCAGACCACGTCGTTCCACGATGCGCTCTATCTGCGGCGGGTGTTGAACAAGCGCCCGGCGCCGGAGTTCGAGCAATGGCTGGCACGGATGGGGATATTCCGCGACAGCCGCGGACAATGGCCCGCTGACACCCTGCCGGAGGCCTTCAGCGCGAGCCTGTCCCGTCTGCCGGAAGGAGATGACCAATGACCGATTCAACGCCGGAACTGGTGACGGATAACCCCTGGCGCCGCCTGCGGGCCTATACCGATGCCCGGATTGGTCTTGGCCGTGCCGGCACCAGCTTGCCGACCCGCGAGTTACTGGCATTCCAGCTGGATCACGCGCGGGCCCGGGACGCGGTGCACCTGCCGCTGGATACCGGGGCGTTGCTTGAAGCACTGACGACCCTGTCGGCGGCCTGGGGCCTGCCGCCGCCGCTTTTGCTGCACAGTGAGGCGGCGGACCGGGTCACGTACCTGCAACGCCCGGATCTGGGCCGACGTCTTGATGCGACATCCTGCAAACATCTGGATCGCTCCGGGCACACCCACCAAAGCCCGGTAGATCTCGCGCTGGTGGTGGCCGATGGGCTGTCCTCGCGGGCGGTACAACAGAATGCGGTGCCACTGCTGCAGGCATTTCTGGCGTTGCCTGAGTTGGCGCCTGCCGGCGGGCAGCGGGCCCCTCTGTGCGTGGTGACCCAGGCGCGGGTGGCGATCGGTGACGACATCGCGCAGCGGCTCAATGCCCGTTGTGTGGTGGTGCTGATCGGCGAGCGGCCCGGGCTGAGCTCGCCCGACAGCCTGGGCCTCTATCTGACCTGGGCGCCGCAACCGGGGCTGACCGATGCCAACCGCAACTGCATCTCCAACATCCGTCCTGGCGGCCTGGATGTCGATGAGGCCAGCCGGCGGTTGCGGTATCTGCTGAATGAAGCGCGTCGCCTCAACCTGTCCGGAGTCGGGTTGAAGGATCGATCCGCCCAGGCCGTGATTGAACAGGGGTACGGCAATTTTCTATTGAGGCCGCGGACGGGTGGGTAACAAGGGAGAGTGCTGTCATCAAACTGTCACGACTCAGTGCCATGATCAAAACTTCAGGACGATCTGTAGGGTTTTGAAAATCGTGTCTAAGCTTTAACCGGGGGTCGCCCCGGTTTTTTTATGCCTGCAGGTCGGGAGCCGCAGAATGAAAACAATCGCGTTCTACAGTCTCAAGGGCGGTGTGGGCAAAACCGCGTCGGCAGTGAACATCGCCTACCTTGCCAGTCAGGCGGGCTATTCCACGCTGCTCTGGGATCTGGACCCTCAGGGCGCCTCCAGCTGGTACCTGGCCGGGGCCGATCGCATCAAGGGGCATAAGTTGTCGGCATTGATGAAGGGCAAAAGCCCGATCGCTGACTTCATTCATGCAAGTCGCTATGACAACCTGGATTTCATCCCCTCGCACACCAGCTTCCGTAATCTCGACGTCAACCTGATCAAGGAGTGGCTGGCACCGTTGTCGGAGGAGACCAGTCTGGTGGTGCTGGATTGCCCGCCATCGCTGTCACGGCTGTCGGAGCAGGTGCTGAAAGCGGCTGACCGGGTGTTCGTGCCGGTCATTCCCACCTGGCTATCCCTGAACAGCTGGGAGCAACTGCGGACCTTTGCCAAAGATCACAAAATCAAACCCTCGCGGTTGCGCCCGTTCTACGCCATGGCGGACCGACGCAAGAGCCTGCATCGGGAACTGATTGATGATCAGGAGCGACACTTGCCGGCTAGCCTGAACACCATTATCCCCAACGCCAGCGTGGTGGAGCGCATGGGTGAACAGGGGGTGCCGGTGGAATTGCTGGCGCCACACTCGGTTGCCGCCGACGCCTACCGCCGGTTGTGGCGGGAAATCAACGGGCTGCTGTAACGAACCGAAAGAGCTCAGTGTGCTGGTGCTCGGACCGCTGACGGCGCTACTGTCGTAGCGCCTTGAGCAGATCTGTGCCCATGTTCTCGGCATGGGTTTTCAGTGCCTGTGACGCCTGGCGGGACTGGTAGCGGATCACGTCGGCGATCTCCCGGGCCTGGTCCGGCAGCCGGACCCGCGAAATCAGGGTGACCAACTCGTTCCAGTCATTATTGCCGAGCAATTCCGAGCGATTGAGCAGCCGTTCCAGCAGCGCACCGTGGTCCGCGGCCATCAGGCTGGCGATCAACTCCTGCCCCTTGCGTGGCAGTCGTCGTGCAAAGCGGATCAGCACCCGAATCTGCCCGGTGGTTATGCCCGATGCCACCATGGCCCGCAGAATGATGTTGTCGGTGAAAACGTCGAGGGTGGTCAGTTCCCGGAGTTCCTCGTCCGACATTCTGCCAATCAGAGTGAGTACCAGATCGGCGTGTTCTTGCCGCACCGCGTCGCGGATAAACGATTCCAGGATATCGGCACCCTGTCGCAACCCCACTTTGGCCACGAAAGCCTGCAAATCGCTGTTCATCGCGGCGATCAGGGGCAGGGTATTGGCCATCAGCCCCTCGTCATGGGCGGCCTTCATCAGGCCTTCCAGAACCTGCTCGTCCCGCAATGCCTGCAGATGCACCAGTGAACGCTGATGGCGTTCCTTGATGGTGTCCAGAGAGCGCAGGATCGGCCCCCACCAGGCGTGAGCATTGGCGACATTGATCAGTTCGTTGAGGGTGCCCGGGTCACGCTCCACGATCAGGTTGGTGATCCGGCTTTTGATGTCCCGTCCCACCTGGTCGATCACCCAGATCAGGATCGGCCAGGTGTCCGGGTTCCCAAGCCCCGAGAGAATGATGCGGTTGAGCCGATCGTTATCAATCAGACGGATGATGTCCCCGAGTTTTTCGGGCTCGTCCATGTAGAAAATGGTGCGCAGCAGGGCGGCATCGTCGCTGACCAGTGCCAGTACCTGACGAATGACCGCCGCTGGCAGCGCGTCCGCCAATTGGCCCGCCCGCACGTATTGCCGTTGCTCAATAAGCGCTACCGCCACTCCGGTCAGCTGTTCGGCGGGAATGTGCCTGATCAGGCCGCGCAGCGCCCTCGGATCTGAAATCAGCGTGATCTCGGTGAGGAATGCCACCGGCAGACGACGGGCAATTTTTCCTACCTTCAGCGCGTCAACAAACGGCAGCGTGCCGGCTGCGACCGTTGCCCCGCAATGCTCCGCCAATGCCGCGGAACGCTTTGTCGGTAATGCGCTGACCAGACGGCCAAGGCGGCCGAAGGTGGGGGCTGCAGAGCGGTGCAGCTCATCCAGAATGGCGTCACGGGTCTGGCGAATCTGACCGGGTTGGCAGGCATCCGCCAACTCTCGGGTGGGAGCGGGCAGTTCGCCGATCAGGGCCTCGAGTTTCTCGAGCTCGGCGAGGGTCTGCAGTGAGGAAATCGTCATCACGCGTCACCCTCTGCCGTGTCGGGTTTGCCAGTCGCCATGCTGAATACCAGCCGTGACGGCAAGGGCAGCCTGAGGCGTGCGGCCGCCAGTTCGCTGGCAATGTCCTGACGATGGCGGGCCACGGCGCTGTCGGCTCCGTCGCGGATGGCGCCGGCCAGTTCATCGGGCAGAGTGTCGAGAATGTCGGGCAGGTTCGCGGCAGGTGTCATGGTGAGCCTTTTTTCGCTTGTTCTTGTTAATTTGCTCTTGCAACTTTATTTTAAAAATGTGACATATGTCACGTAAATTGTCAGCAACATAACAACAAGATTGTCAGGCGAGCGCAATGGACAAGCGAAAGCTTACGTCAGCATTACCGGCACCCCTGGTGCCCCGCAGCGGGACTCTTTACCGCCTGCGATCCGTGCTCGGAGAGTTGCCCCCGGTGCAACGGGCAGCGGCGGTTGCCTCCGGGGTCGAGAACCAGCTACTTCTGGCGCTCAGCCATCGCCTGCAACGCCTTGATGGGACACCGTCGCAATCCCACGACGACAGCGCCGACACCCTGCCAACCCTGATCGGCGCAGACACCGCTGGCATGCTCCGGGATCTTCATCAGCGCTCGATTTACCAGACCCGAGAGTCCGCCACCGAGGACCTTATCCGCACCATCGTGCAGCAATTGGTGCCGGACGAGTTACGGGTGCTGGCGCTGGTGTCCGATGAGGGGCCCCATGCCATGTGTCATCTGGATGTGGCCGGTCGCATGGGCAAACCCGGCTATCGCTTGCGGGGCCATCTGAGCCGGATAGGCCAGGAGTCCGGGCTGATGCTGGCGCAGTGGGCACCCCACTACCTCAACCACATGATCCAACTGGGCCTGCTGGACACAGGACCGGTGGTGAAAACCCTCGAACGCAACTACGAAAGCATCGAGAACGGCCTCGCCGTGCGGGCGCTGGCCGCCGATATGGAGCGCCAGGCCGGCGCGAAGGTGCGGTTTCAGCGCCTGTCCTTCGCAATCTCCGATCTGGGCAAGACTCTCTGGGCGAAAGCCCTCGACTGCCGCGACAGCGACTAGACACCGGCCCAGACGGGCAAACAACAACGACTGGAAGTATGTATGGAAGCGGTAGTAAATGACTTCGTGTCAAACCTCTGGCTGTATCTGTCGATGCCGGTGATCAGCGGGGCGGTGGGGTACGTCACCAACGTCATCGCCATCAAGATGATGTTCCAGCCGCTGGAGTTCGTGGGCAAGCCTCCGTTCCTGGGGTGGCAGGGCATCATTCCCCGGCGGGCGGCCAAGATGGCGGCGATTTCCGTGGAGACCATCACCACGCACCTGATCACCCAGGAGGAGATTTTCTCCCGCCTCGATGCCGACAAGGTGGCCAGCGCCCTGGAACCGGCACTGAACGGCATGATCGAGGAAATTGTCGATCAGGTGATGCTGGAGTACGAGCCCAGGCTGTGGGAGTCGCTGCCGGAAGTGGTTAAGCGGCAGATCTACAAGCGGGTCAAACGTGATGCGCCACAACTGATCAATGACATCATGGCCCAGCTCAAGGTCAACATTTCCCAGATGTACGACCTGGAAGACATGGTGGTGACCAACCTCAGTCGCGACAAGGCTCTGCTGAACAAGATCTTCCAGGAGGTGGGGGCAACGGAGTTCCGCTTCATCGGGCGTTCGGGCCTGTATTTCGGCTTCCTGTTCGGTCTGGTGCAGATGGCGGTGTGGCTGTTTTTCCAGCAGGGCTGGCTGTTGCCGGCGTTCGGCCTGCTGGTGGGTTACGCCACCAACGCCATTGCCCTGCAGATGATCTTCAATCCCAAGGAGCTGATGCGTATCGGGCCGTTCAATATCCAGGGTCTGTTCATGAAACGCCAGAATGAGGTGGCCAGCGACTACGGCCGCCTGGTGTCATCCTACGTGCTGACGCCGGCCAACATCATCGAGGGTATTCTGAAAGGACCCTACGCCGACAAGGTGTTCGATATGATCGGGCGGCACGTGCAGCGTGCGGTTGATGAGCAGACCAACCTGGCCAAACCGTTTGTGACCTTCGCGGTGGGCACCCAGACCTACCGGGACATGAAGGCCAGTGCGGTGAAGCGGCTGATCCAGCGTTTACCGGCGACCCTGAAACACATTGAAGACTACGCCGATGAGGCCCTCGACCTTGAGCACACTCTCTCGACCCGGCTGCAGAGCCTGAAACCCACCGAGTTCGAAGGGATGCTCCGACCGGCTTTCGAGCAGGACGAGTGGATACTGATTGCCGTCGGTGCGGCGCTGGGTTGTCTGGTGGGGCTGTTCCAGCTGACCTTCATGTTCGGATAACAGCGCTGGCCCGGGGAAACCGCTATGCCCATACAGATCACGATTCGCAAGACATGGCTGGCCATCGCTGGAACCGTGCTGACTCTGGCGCTGGTGCTGGGTGCCCTGGGCGCCTTCTGGCTGTGGAAAAACCTGGGTGCCGAATTGTTACTGCGTAACCAGCAGGCCAAGGTGGCGATTCCCGAGCCTATGGCCGTCGGCATCGATATTCTCGACAGCCTCGACATTGAGCTGGACACGGTGCTGTCCACCACGGTGCCGATCGACCAGACCCTGACCCTGCCGATCCGGGATACCCTGAACGTGTCCGTGACCTTTGACAGTGCCGTGCCGATCCGCATGGTGGTGCCGTTGCGCCAGAATATCCTGCTGGACCAGACCATCGCGGTGGATGGCGAGGTGGAGGTCAAAGCACTGGGCCAGTGGTTCGAGTTGCCACTGCGGGGCGAACTGCCGGTGAAAGCGACTATTCCGCTGAACGAGGAGATCGAGATTGACCAGATGGTCGATCTCAAGTTCACCGCGCCGGCCCAGGTGGAGTTGCTGGACTCACTGGAGGTGCCGCTCAAAGTGGACATTGCCACGGACATCCCCCTGAAAACCCGCATGTCGGTGCCCGTGCGCTCTCGCATCAACGCCTACGCGACCATCCTCGAACCGGCGGACGCCCTGCTGGCGGAAATGGACCTGGAACTGCCGATTCGGGAGATTGGCCTGTCCTGGGCACCGAAAGAAGGCCCGGAGTCTGACAGTGGCGAACCCACCGCGCCCGGAGCGGAGATTGAGCCGACGTCAGAGCCCACCGCTCCATGAGTACCCTCGGGCGCTGGATCCTGTTCGGCTGGCTGTTTCTGTTGATCGTTGTGCTGGGACTTGCGGGTGGCTTTTTGTTGTACACCCGGGTGGTCATCGGGGTGTCGCTGACCGATCAGTTTGCATTGCTGCGGCTGCCGGCCGAGCTGCGCGTGGATGCCCACACCGATCAGAACGCCGAGCTGACGTTACTGGGCCGGGTGGATGTGGAGGTGCCTTTTCGTCACGAAGCCCTTCCACTGCCGCTGAAAGGGCAGTACCGAACTCACCTCGAACTGGATACCTGGGTGCCCCTGCGGATGGATATCCGCTACCGCGATACGTTGATGGTGGAGACCGACCTGGCAGTGTCTGCCGACACCGGCATGATCTATTCCTGGCTGCCGGAACTGCCGGTCAAGGGCGTATTGCCGGTGCGCTTCGCTTTGCCGGTAGACATTCTGGTGCCGGTGGAGACCATGGTGCAATTGCAGTTCAGTGGCCAGGTGCTGGCGGCGATCGATCAGGTGGTCACGCCGTCGGTGGACACGAAACTGACCACCACGCTGGACCTTGATCTCGATATTGAATCCCCGGTGCTGAATGGCTTTTCGGCCACGGTGATCCCGAAGGAGCGTTCCGTGCCGATCATTCTGGACGACTCGGTGCTCGAGCTTCCACTACAGGATTTGGGGTTCTTCCGGGCGGGTGGCGGTCGCGTACCTATCCAGTAAGTGCTTTC
Source organism: Marinobacter goseongensis (assembly GCF_023156235.1). Classification (GTDB taxonomy): domain Bacteria; phylum Pseudomonadota; class Gammaproteobacteria; order Pseudomonadales; family Oleiphilaceae; genus Marinobacter; species Marinobacter goseongensis. The sequence goes on from NZ_JAKZAI010000008.1 coordinate 127,359, forward strand.
CCAAACTGTCGTCTTTGCTTACAAATCGTTTCCCTAAACATACTTTTTTCTACGCTGTTTTTCGGGTGGGCTGACTATACTCAAAGTTATGGACCGCTCAAATAATACACAGGGGAAGGCAACATGTTTGGCCGCCACCGCATTGCAGAACTGACGCAAGAACTTGAAATCTCACGTAACGATTACACCAGGATGCGCCAGATCCTCGACGCCATCAGCGCTCAGGTTGGGTACATCGAGTTCAGCCGTTCCGGGATTGTGGAGGCTGCGAACGACAATCTGCTGGCACTGGTGGGTTATCAGCGCGAGGAGGTTGTTGGCAAACATCACCGCGCACTGTGTGATTCCCGCTATGCCGCCTCCCCCGAATACCTGCGTTTCTGGGAAGAGCTGGGGCGCGGTACGCCACAACAGGGCACCTTCCCCCGCTATGCCAAAGACGGTCGCCGGGTCTGGCTGGAGGCCACCTATTTCCCGGTCACCGGTGAGGACGGCAACATCTGTAAGGTGGTCAAGATCGCCTGGGATGCCACCGCCGCGCAGGACAGGGTCGCTGACGACACTGCGATGCTGACCGCCATCGACCGTTACATGGCGGTGATCAAGTTCACCCCGGACGGCGAGATACTGGAAGCGAACGACAATTTCCTGTCCACCACCGGTTACAGCAAGGAAGAGATTCTTCACCAGCACCACAAGATGTTCTGCTTCGACGATTTTTATCGCGACAACCCGGACTTCTGGGGCCGGCTGGCCCGCGGCGAAAGCTTCTCCGGCCAGTTCGAGCGTAGAGAGAAGAACGGCAAGAGTATCTGGCTGGAGGCGACTTACAGCCCGGTGCTCGACGCGGACGGAACGGTCTACAAGGTCATCAAGTTTGCCGCCGACATCACCGCACGGGTAAACAGTGCCAAGGAGGCGGCCGAAATCGCCGCGTCCACCTCGGAAGAGACCTCGCAGATTGCAGCCGAGGCCAACCGTGCCCTGGCGGTGGCGGTGGAAACCTCGGAATCGACCCTGGCCGAGGTGGCCAGCGCCGCCGAGGTGAGCAGGGATCTTGAAGCCCAGGCGGAGCGGATTGGCAGTATCGTCAGCACCATCCGGTCGGTGGCCGATCAGACCAATCTGTTGGCGTTGAATGCGGCCATCGAGGCGGCCCGCGCCGGAGAGATGGGCCGTGGATTCGCCGTGGTGGCGGACGAGGTTCGTCAGTTGGCCGCCAAAACCGCCCAGTCCTTGGAAGAAATCTCGGCGGTGGTGTGCAAGAACAGCCAGCTGATCGGTTCTCTGCGCTCCAGCATGGACGGTGTCTCCGACCTGTCTCGCCGCAGCTCTGGCGAAATCTCCAATGTGGCCACAGGTATCCAGGAGGTCGAAAAAGGCATGACCGACCTGGCGGCCGTGGTGGCGAGCCTGACCCGCAGCGAGTAATAGCCGCAGGCCTCACGTCGCCGGTTGCCATGCGTCTGGCCCCCGGCGACCGCATCATCCCCTGCGGAACACCAGCCTGCCACCCACCAGCGTGGACTGCAGCGAGAGCGGTGAGCCGTCGAGTTCGCTCAACAGCAGCAGGTCGGCGTCGAAGCCGGGGGCGATCTGCCCCTTGCTGGCGCCAAGGCCGGCGGCTTTTGCAGGGTTCTCGCTGACCATCTTCCAGGCCTCCTCCAGCGGCAGCAGGTCGTGCTCCGCCGCGACAAACGGTGCGCGGAACAGGCTGGGGTAGTGGTAATCGCTGCACAGAATGTCCACCAGATTCCCGGTAATGGCATCCCGCACACTGATGGCCCCGACATGGGAGCCCCCGCGCACCAGGTTGGGCGCGCCCATGAGTACGGCAACGCCGGCTTCCCGGCTGGCGCTCGCGGTTTCTGCATCCATGGGGAACTCCGCAATGGAGGTGCCGAGCACGCGATTACGCTCTACATCGTCGAGCCCGTGATCATCATGGGACGACAGGCTGACTCCGGCTTGCCGTGCCTGCCGCGCCAGCTCTCCGGTCTGCCGGTCACCAAGGTCTCTCCGATTCTGCAGGCCCTCGAGAAACCGTTGGGTTTCAGCGGCGTCCATGGTGACCCGGCGCCGCAGTCCTGCCAGGTAACGCTCGGTGGCGGCAGGGTTGTCCAGCTCGGGTAAGTGGTCGTTCAGCGACAGCATATGGACGCGCCCGTCTGCCAGCCAGCCCATCAGTTCTTCGTGAAGCTCGGTGTTTACCCGTTCATGACGAATGTGCACCCGTGCCTGACAGCTGAATCGCGGCGACAGTGCCTCGAGTGCGAGCAGGAGCTCGCGCACAGTGTCGCGGCTGCGGGGGCCCGGCTCGAACCCATCGGTGATGCTGTAGTAAAACGTTGTTATGCCATTGGCAATGAGACTGGCATCGTTGGCGGCCAGGGCAAGGTCCAGTGGAAAGGTGGTACCGGCCCGCGGTTTGAGGCTGGAAATCCAGAATGCCGGGATGCCGGAACAGGTCGGCACAGCCGTCGGGGTCGGGAGGGATGAGTACCGGAATCCGTGGGCCTTTGCCCCAGCGCAGGTGAAACAGCCCCTGCACATGATCCGGGTGAAAGTGGGTCAGCAGGATGGCGTCCAGTTCACCCGGGGCGAAGCGGGTGTGCAGATCCATCAGGCCGCCATCAATGAGAATGCGGGTGTCGCCTGTCTCGATCAGGGCGGAGCAAGGCGCCCGTCTGAGGGCCGGATTCTCCGTGGCCAGCGTACAGGCTTCGCACCTGCAGCCGTAAAGCGGTACGCCACCGGCGGCACCGGTGCCGAGAAAGGTTATGCGCATGAGGGCTTCCAGACGTCAGGGAGCGAGGCAGGCTTGATGAGTTGCCAGCGCCATGAATATCGCACAAGCCTAGCGGCGTGGAATGACTGTTTTGTGACAGCAGGAAGGTTGGGGGCGGGAGGTATTACGGTCATCCTGCCCACCGGGAATGTGGACAGGATGACCGAGTATCAGCCCTTCTGAGCGGTATAGCTTTGAATCAGGTTGGCGTAGTGGGGCAGGTGCTTGGCCAGGATGCCGCCAAAGCCCTCGATGTCATTGCGCCAGTCGCGGTGCAGTTCACAGCCGACATTGAACCAGTTCATCAGCTGGGCACCGGCCTGCTCCATGCGGCTCCATGCGGCGTCCCGTGTGGTCAGGTTGAAGGTACCGGAGGCATCGGTCACCACGAAGACTTCGTAGCCTTCTTCCAATGCAGACAGGGTCGGGAAGGCCACGCACACGTCGGTCACCACCCCGGCAATCAGCAGCTGTTTCTTGCCTGTTGCCTTGACGGCGTTGACAAACTCTTCGTTGTCCCACGCATTGATCTGGCCCGGGCGGGCGAAATAAGGCGCATCGGGGAACATCTCCTTCAGTTCCGGCACCATCGGGCCATTCGGGCCATCTTCGAAACTGGTGGTCAGAATGGTCGGGATGTCAAAGAACTTGGCAATGTCTGCCAGCGCCAGCACGTTGTTCTTGAAGTCATCCGGCGAGAAATCCCGCACCAGTGACAACAGGCCGGACTGGTGATCGACCATCAGCAGTGCGACATCGTCCTTGTTCAGTCGGTTGTATTTGAACGCCATGTTTACTCTCCTTTATTACGGTCATGTTGAGGTGCCCGGCAGAAGCTGCCGGGGTCTTGCCAGCAGGTTTCGCGGTTACCGTTGCTCCAGAGCGCCAAACCTGCCGTTCTGGAAGTCACGGATGGCTTCCTGAATCTCACCGGCTGTGTTCATGACAAAGGGGCCATGCCCCACAACCGGTTCGTTGATCGGTTCGCCACTGAGCACCAGGAGCCGGGCACTGTTGTTGGCCATCAGCTGGATGTCGGTGCCTTGTCGGTCAAAACTGACCAGTTCGGCGTCGCGAAGAACCGTGGTTCCGTTGACCTGAATCGTGCCCTTGAGCACCGCCAGAAACGCCGTGTCGCCTTCCGGCAAAGCCAGCGAGGTTTCGGCGCCGGCCTCCAGGGCGACATCCCAGACGTTGAGCGATGTGAAGGTTCGGGCGGGGCCGCGGTGGCCCAGATAGTCACCGGCGATAACTCTCAACTCGCCATTCAGGTGCTCCAGGGAAATCCTCGGAATATCCCGGTCCAACAGGGTCTGATACGCCGGCTTGGCATTCTTGTCACGGGCCGGCAGGTTGACCCAGAGCTGGACCATTTCCAGGGCACCGCCGCGCTCGGTGAAGGCGGGCGAGTGAAACTCCTCGTGCACGATGCCCGCGCCGGCGGTCATCCATTGCACATCGCCCTCAGCAATCAGCCCGCCACTGCCGGTGGAGTCGCGATGCTCCAGCTCGCCCTGGTAAACCAGGGTGACGGTTTCAAAGCCCTTGTGGGGATGCTGGCCGACGCCACGCCGGTGGCTTGCCGGCGTGAAGTGCGCCGGTCCGGCGTAGTCGAGCAACAGGAAGGGGCTGATGTTGCCGGCGCCCATGCGGTCGTAGGAGAACAGCGAGCGCACCGGAAATCCGTTTCCCACCCAGTGACCACGGGGCGGGCTGTAGGTTGCCAGAATCTTTTTCATTGCGATCTCCCATCCAGATCCGTCGACGCTGCGCCGATGTTCTATATTCAGCATAGATGGGGAGCTCTGGCCCGGGTAGCCGGTAAAATCTATACTCAGTGTTCTATTTTCAGGACGATGAACCATGCAGGATCTCAACGACCTCTATTACTTCGTGCAGGTGGTCAATCACGGCGGCTTTGCTCCCGCCGGCAGAGCGCTGGGAGTGCCGAAATCCAAGCTGAGCCGCCGGCTGGCGGTATTGGAGGATCGCCTGGACACCCGGCTGGTGAACCGTTCCACGAGGCGGTTCACCGTCACCGAGCTGGGGCAGGACTACTATCGCCATTGTGTGGCCATGCTGACCGAGGCGGAGGCTGCGCAGGAGGTAATCGACCAGGCCCGGGCCGAGCCCCGGGGGGTGGTGAAACTGAGTTGTCCGCCGGGGCTGATCTACTTTCACGTGGGTCAGCTGTTGGTACGGTTTATGGCGGAGTACCCCGAGGTCAAAGTCGAAATTGATGCCACCAGCCGTCGCGTCGATGTGCTCAAGGAGGGTCTTGACCTGGCGCTACGGATTCGTTTCCCGCCCCTGGAAGACAGCGGGCTGACCATGAAAGTGCTGTCAAAGAGCCCGCAATGCCTGATGGCATCCCGGGACTTTTTCGATCACCGCGCCAAACCGGAAAGCCCCGCGGACCTGGCTAACCTGCCCAGCCTGGATTTTGAACAGCCGGACGGGAAACACGTTTGGTGTCTGGACGGTCCGGACAGTGCGGTTGCCCAGGTACACCACTCGCCGAGGCTGGTGACCGACGATGTCTTCACCCTGCGGCAGGCGGCGCTCGAAGGCCTGGGCGTGGTCCGCATGCCCCTGATTGTCGGGGGGCGGGATCTGGTGGAGGGGCGGCTGATCAACGTTCTGCCCGGATGGCAGCCCAGAGGCGGGATTCTCCACGCGGTGTTCCCCTCGCGGCGTGGGCTGTTGCCGGCGGTGAGGGCGTTGCTGGACTACCTGGCCAACTCCATGGACGAAGTGGATTTTTCGATGCTGGAGCCGGTCTGAGGGTGGTTTATCCCCGGTTCAGCTCATACACCGCCATGTTGACGGCAGATGCCAGGTTCAGCGACTCAATGGCGGCAGCGCCGGGGATGGTGAAACGGCGGGCGCCAAGTTCTGTGAGCGATTCGCCGGGAACACCGCGGGCTTCATTGCCGAACAGGTAGCAGTCGTGGCTCTGGAATTCCGCGCTGGTGATCGCGTCACCGCCGATATCGAGGCAAGCGATCCGGGCGTAACGGCTGGCCAGGGTGTCCAGGCTGACGTCGGTCTCCACCGGTACATGGAAAATGGCCCCCATGCTGGCACGCACCACTTTCGGGTTGTAGGGATCGACGCTGCCGGGGCTGAGCAGGCAACGGAATCCGCCAAACCAGGCCAGGGTGCGCAGAATGGTGCCCAGGTTGCCGGGGTCCTGAACCTCATGCAGGTAGATGGCTTTCTCCGCGAGCGTTTCGCCGGTGCCCGCAGGTGGCGGCAGGGGCACCACCGCGAGGATGCCCTGGGGGGTTTTGGTGTCCGCCAGTTGCGTCATGTGCCGGTCGCTGATCACCTGCCGTGGCAAGGAGCCTGGCCAGTCCTGGTAGGCGCTGGTGACCAACAGCTGCGCTTGCTGCCAGTGGCGGTTGCCGGCTGCGGCCTTTTCCAGCTCCTGCACCAGATGTTCGCCCTCCACCAGAAAATGGCCGAAAGCCTGGCGGTATTTCTTTTGATGCAGCTTCTTGATGTCGTCCAGCTTCACGGCGCGCTTCCCTGACTCTCTTCACTGCGCTGAAGATCCGTCATGATGGCTTTGGCGACGGCTTCGGCGACTTTGATGCCGTCCACCCCGGCGGACAGGATGCCGCCGGCATAACCGGCGCCTTCACCGGCCGGGTAGAGGCCGCGGGTGTTCAGACTTTGCAGGCTCTCACGATCGCGGGTGAGACGGACTGGAGATGAAGTGCGGGTTTCCACGCCGGTCAGCAGCGCGTCGGCCCGGTCAAAGCCACGGATCTGGCGCCCGAACGCCGGCAGGGCCTCGCGGATCGCCTCGATGGCGTAAGGCGGCAGTGACGGCGCAAGATCCCCCAGGCGGATACCGGGTTGGTAAGAGGGCTCTACCTCACCCAGCGTGTCTGACGGCCGGCCCGCGATAAAGTCCCCCACCAGTTGAGCCGGCGCGCAGTAGTCGCTGCCGCCGAGCACGTAGGCGTTGGCTTCCAGCCGTTCCTGCAGTTCGACCCCGGCCAGGGCATCGCCCGGGAAGTCCTGCTTGGGTTCGATATTGACGACAATGCCGGAGTTGGCATTGCGCTCGTTGCGGGAGTACTGGCTCATGCCGTTGGTCACCACCCGCCCGGGTTCTGAGGTGGCGGCCACTACGGTGCCGCCCGGGCACATGCAGAAACTGTAAACTGCGCGGCCATTACTGGCGTGATACACCAGCTTGTAGTCCGCCGCGCCCAGGGCCGGATGGCCGGCGTATTTGCCCAGCCGGGCATGGTCGATCAGGCTTTGCGGGTGCTCGATGCGGAAACCGATGGCAAACGGCTTGGCTTCGACAAACACACCGCGGCGGTGCAGCATACGGAAGGTATCCCGGGCGCTGTGGCCCAGCGCCATCACCACGTGGCGGCTCTGCAACTGTTCGCCACTGGCCAGTTCCACCCCCTGAACCTGGCCGTTCTCCACCATCAGGTCGGTGACCTTCTGCTGGAAGCGGATTTCGCCACCCAGCGTGATGATTTCGTCGCGCATGCGGGACACCACGCCGGTCAGCCGGAAGGTGCCGATGTGGGGTTTGCTGACGAACAGGATCTCCTCCGGGGCACCGGCTTTCACAAACTCAGCCATCACCTTGCGGCCGTAGAATTTCGGGTCCTTGATCTGGCTGTAAAGTTTGCCGTCGGAGAACAGCCCCGCGCCGCCTTCACCGAATTGCACATTGGATTCCGGCGACAGCTGCTTTTTCCGCCACAGCGCCCAGGTGTCCTTGGTGCGGCGGCGCACGTCCTTTCCCCGTTCCAGCACAATGGGCCGGAACCCCATCTGGGCCAGCAGCAAAGCGGCGAACAATCCGCAGGGCCCGAGCCCGACGACAATCGGGCGCTCAGTCAGGTTCTCGGGGGCTTCCGCCACCGGATAGTAGGCGGTATCCGGCGCCGGGCGCACATGGGTATCCTCCGCGAACCGTTCCAGTACTGCGGCCTCGTTCTGCACGGTCAGATCGACGATGTAGACGAATTTGATCTCGCTGTTCTTCTTACGGGCGTCGTAGCTGCGCTTGAACACGGTCAAGTTCAGCAGATCGGCGTCGCGGAGCTGCAGGCGCTGCAGGAGGGCGGCCCTTAGGGCGTCCTCCGGATGATCAAGGGGTAATGCCAGTTCGGTAACGCGAATCATGGGATTTCCTGGCCGCCGGGTTATGGCCCGGCAGGTTGCAGTTGCAGAAGTGCGCCCATTGTACTGCCGGGCAGGGGCCTTGTCAGGCATTGGGCGGCTTTTGCGGTGGGCTTTGGGCAGGCGTACAATGCGGCTTTTCCCGCAGTGAGCAGAAGGCACCCCATGGCCCGTTCCAAAAGCAGTAACCGCTGGCTCGAAGAGCACGTCAACGATCCCTTTGTGAAGCAGGCACAGCAGGACGGTTACCGCTCCCGTGCCAGTTACAAATTGCTGGAGATCAATGACAAGGACCGCCTGATCCAGCCCACGGCACTGGTGGTGGATCTGGGCTCTGCGCCGGGCGGCTGGTCCCAGGTGGCCGCGAAGCTGGTGGGCCACAAAGGCCGCGTGGTGGCATCGGACATCCTGCCCATGGATGCCATCGCCGGGGTCGAGTTCATTCAGGGGGATTTCACCGAGCAATCGGTGTTTGACGAGATCATGACGACATTGGACGGCGCCCGTGCCGACGTGGTCATCTCCGACATGGCACCCAACATCAGCGGTGTGAATGTGGCCGACCAGGCCGCCTCCATGTATCTGGTGGAACTGGCGCTGGACATGGCCTGTCAGGTGCTCAAGCCCAAAGGCAGTTTTGTCGCCAAGGTATTCCACGGTGAAGGCTACGACGAGTATGTCAAAGCCGTGCGTGAGTCCTTCGACAAGGTGGTGATCCGCAAGCCGGATTCTTCACGGGCGCGGTCCCGGGAAGTGTACCTGGTGGCCAAGGGGTTCCGGGGCGCGTGAGCCTCGCCCCGGCCCCTGTCGCTAGGTTTTCGCCGTGAGTTTCACCTGCATCCGGGTGTAGCCACGGACAAAGTTCGACTGCACATAGCCCGGCTCCTCCAGCACCTCAATGTGATCAAAGCGCTTCAGGATTTCCTCCCACAGAATCCGCAACTGCATTTCCGCCAGCCGATTACCCATACAGCGATGGACGCCAAAGCCGAATGACAGGTGTTTGCGGGCATTTTTGCGGTCAATGATGAAGCGGTCCGGGTCTTCATCAAACGCCCGTTCATCGCGATTGCCCGAGGCATACCACATGACAACCTTGTCGCCCTTGCGGATGGTTGCCCCGTTCAGGGTCACGTCCTGTTTGGCAACCCGGCGCATGTAGGCCAGCGGCGTTTGCCAGCGAATGATCTCGGACACCATGTTGGGTATCAGGGCGGGGTTCTTTTTGAGTTTGGCGAATTCATCGGGGAACTGATTGAGCGCCAACACACCGCCGGTCATCGAGTTACGGGTGGTGTCGTTGCCACCCACAATCAACAGTACCATGTTGCCCATGAACTCCATGGGACGGTTGATCATGGTGCGAGTGCTGTCGTTGGCCAGCAGCAAACTGATCAGGTCGAAACCGGGCTCTTCGCCGGCGGCCAGGCGTGCCTCTTTCTCGCGCCACAGCAATGACAGGGTTCTGGCCATATCGGTGGCAACGTCGAACGCTTCGTCCGTATTGGACAGGCCGCCGGTGGCTTCCGGCGGGCTTGCGGCTACGTCGGACCAGTAAGCGAGCTTGTGACGCTGATCGAGCGGGAAATCAAGCAGCGTGGCGAGCATCCTCGAGGTGAGGTCAATGGACACCTTCTGTACCCAATCAAACGGCTCATTGACCGGCAGTTGATTCAGGACATCCGCGGTACGGCTGCGAATCAGGCTTTCCATTTGCGCCAGATTCTTCGGCGCCACAACACCCTGCACCGCCTGGCGCTGTACATCATGTTTTGGCGGATCCATGGCAATAAAGGTTTCCAGCTCCAGCCCCTCGGGTTGTGGCCCGATGGAAATGATCGGCTCGGCAGAGAACAGATCATGGTGGGTGTCGACGAACATGATGTCTTCGTAACGGGTAACCGACCAGAACGGGCCAAACGGACTGTTGCCCTGATAGTGCACCGGGCATTCATCCCTCAGTCGCCTGAAATAGGAATGCCATAACCCCTGCCGGTACAGGAACGGGTTGCTGACATCGATATCCCGGAGCGCCAGCGTCGACACATCCGGCAGTGGGGTCTCGCGGAAAACCGGAATCGGGCGGGCTCGGCCTGCCCGTTGTTTGAGACCCTGAAACGCGTGAGCGCCTCTGATCTGCCAGTGCATCGGGATAATGGCGGTGGCTTTATCCAGCGCCGGCTGGATAACCGGCTCAAGTAACGGGCGCAGTAGGCTCATGCTTCACCTTTGAAGTGTTGTGGTAATCACATCTGAAATTCGGGCAGGCGCACAACCATGCCATCCAGGTGCTCCGTGACGGTGACCTGGCAGGACAGGCGAGAGGTCTCGGTTTTCTCCGGCGTCAGTCCCAGCATGCCCTGCTCATCCGCCTGGATGCCGCCGGTGGCCTGAATCCAGTGTTGATCGACGATTACGTGGCAGGTGCCGCACGCGCACGCGCCGCCGCAATCGGCGTCGATCCCGGGTACGTCGTTATCGACAGCCGCCTGCATCAGTGACTGGCCCTCCTCGATGTTGACGACATGTTCTGTGCCGTTGTGCTCAATGAAGGTGATCTGACCCATAACCCTCTCGCTTCTGTTGTGTCCGGAATTAGCAGTGATGCGGCCAGATTAGGTGCTGCAGTGCGGCGGCGGCAGGTCATAAATTGACATTAGGGAGTCATTTAAAGACACTCGGGTACGGCGGGATGGGTTTGAGGCAGGCCGCCTGATCAACGCCAACGGATTAACAAGAAGGCCCTATGACCACCATCGACTCCGGCATTGCGAGTATTCCCTCGAACTACAGCCGCCTGATTGCCCGGGAGTTGGGCCTTCAGACGCAGGACGTGTCCGATTTGCTGGCGATGACCGGTTTGTCTGTCGATCAGTTTCTGCGGGAGGACACCTTGCTGACACCCCAAAAGCAATTGCAGATCCTGCAGAACAGTCTGCGTATGGCCAATGATGCAGCTTTCGGTTTCCGGATAGGGCGTCGCCTGACCTCGCCGACTCACGGTGCTATGGGGTTTCTGGTGAACAGCAGCCCCGATCTGCATACCGCGTTGCGGGCATTCCAGGAATTTTTGCCAACCCGTATGAGCCTTGCCCGGCTGCAGTTAGAAACCCGGGGAGACTGGCTGGAGGTCACCTGCAGCTTTGACAGGGTGCACGAGGAAGAACTGCATCGGGTGCTGAGCGAGATCGCCGTCACCATCTTTTTTGAAAGTGCCGAGTTCATTGTGGGCCGCCCCCTGGAGGAGGCGGTCAGTTGCTTTGTTCACCAGAGGCCGGCCTACGGAGACCGGTATGCCGACCATATTCCCGGCCCCGTAGAATTCGGGGCCGGGGCGTTCAGGCTGAGAATGCCGCTGGCGGTGTGCCGGATTCCGAACGCGTCCGCTAACGATGAAAATTACAGGATGGCGTTGCAACAGTGCGAGGCCATGCTTACCCAACTGCATCCGGATCAGAAAACTTGCACCTACCAGGTCAAGAGAATGCTGCTGTCGCACCCGCCCGGAACCTTGAGCGAAGACGAGGCCGCCGCGATGCTGTTTGTCTGCAAGCGAACGCTTGCGAGAAGGCTGAAGCGCGAGGGGAGCAGTTTTCGACAACTGCGAAACGAAATTCTCTCGCAGCAGGCGATCGGTTATCTACGGGACGGCACTCTGTCGATCGAGGCGATGGCAGAATTGCTGAACTATCACGACAGCGCCAATTTCCGGCGGGCGTTCAAAAAGTGGTTCGACGTGACGCCGGATGAATACCGGCGTCACAACCTGTCCTGACCGTGTGCCGACGAACTTAGTCGCGTCAGGCCAGACAGATGCGATAACGGATCACGCCCGCGTCTTCCTCGCGGATCCATTCAATCCTGTGGCCGGTGACTTCGCACAGTAACTGCAGGTCGCCACGGCCGCTGGGGTCGTCGGCGAGAAAATCGACCCGTGTTCCGCTGGGCAGATGTTGGGTGCGTTTTTTCAAACGCAGAATCGGGAGGGGGCACACCAGTCCGATGGCGTCGATCTGGTGAACCTCCTGCAGCGCGGCGGTTTGATCAGTCAAGCCGCACACTCGTTGCGCTGCTGCCTTGTTCGGCGGTGGACCAGCCGAGTTGCTCCAGTATTTCCGGGGCGAGAAAAGCAATCACCAGGGCGGCGGCAAACGCCAGAATCATGACCTTCACGTTGACTCTCCTTTCGCCTGCTTGGCTTCGACTTCGGCCACCCACAGATCATGATGCTGGCGCGCCCATTCGACATCTACCTGACCGTTACCCATGGCATCGAACGCACCTTCCATACCCACCGAACCGATGTAGATATGAGCGATGATGGCGACCATCATCACGAACGCCACGATCGAGTGCCAGATATTGGCGTACTGCATCTCCTCGTGGGGCGCGAGAACCGTCGGGAAATCGGTGCCCAAAATGCTGTTCATTACGCCAAAGGTCTTGGCAAACATCGGCATTTCAAACGGAAACAGCAGTGACAGGCCAGACAGTGACACCGAGAAGCCCAGAATCATCACTGTCCAGAAAATGATCTTCTGGCCGGCGTTGAACTTTTTGGCGGGCGGATGGGATTTGGTGAAGATGCCGCCGCCTGCCTTGAGCCATTGCCAGTCCAGCTTGTTGGGGATGTTGTGGGCGACCCACATGACGAACGTCATGACCAGACCCAGCATGAACGCCCAGGCCACGTTGTTGTGGAGCCACTTGGAGCCTGCTGCCAGAGTCGCAAAGGCGTCCGGCCCCATCACCGGGATCAGAAAGCTGCGTCCCATCAGGGTAATCAAGCCGGTGAGGCCGAGGGCAATGAACGAGCCGGCCAGCAACCAGTGGCCGAAGCGTTCGATGGCCTTGAAGCGTTCGATGGTGGTCCCTGCGGGTCCGCCATCGATTTTGATGCGTCCGCGCACAAAGTAGAACACGGTCAGCAACGCGATGATGCCAAGCAGCGCCAGGCCGCCGTAGGTGAGCACCGGGCCTTCACGAAGCTTGTACCAGGGCATGCCGCCGTCCTGGATCAGAACATCAGCGGCCGGGCTGCGGGCCTGGGTGGTGATGTCACTGTCGTTATAGCGAATGCCGCGCCAGGTGTCGGCGTCCGAGACACCTCCGCGGGTGCCGAGCGGTTCGCTGATGGCGGGCGCCTTGTCAGGGTTGCCCAGATTTTCTGAGCGGAACGACTCGTCAACTTTCATCTGTTGCTGACGGGCCATGATGTCTTCGAGGGTCTGAGCACCCCCGGTGCTGGACCGGTCGACCTCGGCGGTCTCCTGCGCCCACGTCGGGTTGACCAGCAGCGTCGCCAGTGCAAACACCGCGGCACCAAACAGTTTCATGTTCATGAGAACACTCCAGCGGAATGGACAATAAGAAGCGGTTGCCCGAAGGAATTCCGGGGCACTAGGGCCCCGGATCCATCAGTTGGGCTTAAGCGCCCTTCTTCTCGTAGGCTGTGCCCCATCCCCAGGCGCCAGAACCGAAACCACGGTTCACCACGCGTTGGCGATAGATATCCGCCACCTCGTTGCCATCACCGGCCAACAGGGCTTTGGTTGAGCACATTTCCGCACAGATGGGCAGTTTGCCCTCTGCAATCCGGTTGCGCCCATACTTGGCGAACTCGGCCTGGGAGTTGTCCTCTTCCGGACCACCGGCACAGAACGTGCACTTGTCCATCTTGCCCCGGCTGCCGAAGTTACCCGCCTGCGGGAACTGGGGCGCACCAAAGGGGCAAGCGTAGAAGCAGTACCCACAACCGATACACAGATCCTTGGAGTGCAACACCACACCGTCCTCAGTCTGGTAGAAGCAATCCACCGGGCAGACGGCCATACAGGGCGCGTCTGAACAGTGCATGCAGGCTACCGAGATCGAACGCTCTCCGGGTTTGCCATCTTCGATGGTGACCACGCGTCGACGGTTGATGCCCCAGGGGACCTCATGCTCATTTTTACAGGCCGTTACGCAAGCATTGCATTCGATGCAGCGCTCGGCATCACAAAGGAATTTTGCGCGTGCTTGTCCTTCAAGAGCCATTTTCTACACCTCTTATTATGCTGGCATAATCGAACACAGGGTGGCTTTGGTCTCTTGCATCTGCGTGACCGAGTCATACCCGTATGTTTGAATCGTGTTGGTGGATTCGCCCAGGACGATGGGGTCGGCGCCCTTGGGGTACTTGTCCCTCAGGTCCTTGCCCTCCAGATGTCCGCCGAAGTGGAACGGCATGAAGGCCACGCCTTCGCCAACCCGCTCGGTGATCATGGCCTTCACCTTGATGCGCCCGCCTTCCGGGCCGGAAACCCAGACGTCCTCGCCGTCACGAATGTTCAGGTTGTTGGCGTCACGGGGATTCACCTCGATGAACATGTCCTGCTGCAGTTCCGCCAGCCACGGGTTGGAACGGGTTTCGTCACCGCCACCCTCGTACTCGACCAGACGGCCAGAGGTCAGAATGATGGGGAAGTCCTTGCTGAAGTCCTTCTTCTGGATGGACTCGTACAGGGTCGGGACGCGCCAGAAATGCTTGTCGGCGTAGGTCGGGTAATCCTCGACCAGATCGCGGCGGGTGGTGTAGAGCGGTTCGCGGTGAACCGGCACCGGGTCCGGGAAGTTCCACACGATGGCGCGGGCCTTGGCGTTACCGAAGGGGGCGCATTCGTGCTTGATGGCCACCCGTTGTATGCCGCCGGACAAATCCGTCTTCCAGTTGGTCTCGGGACCCGCAATGCCGTCAATGGTGGCACGTTCTTCCGCCGTCAGGTCCCCATCCCAGCCCAGATCCATCAGCATCTGCATGGTGAATTCCGGATAGCCGTCCTTGATATCGGAGTCTTTGGAGTACACGCCGTCTGCCAGGATATTCTGGCCGTTGTGCTCAACACCAAAGCGGGCGCGGAACGTCAGGCCGCCCTTGGACACCGGTACCGACATGTCGTACAGGTTCGGGGAACCCGGATGGTTCATCTCGGCGGTGCCCCAGCATGGCCACGGCATGCCGTAGACATCGCCATCGCAGGGTCCGCCCGCCGCACGCAGTGTGGTTTTGTCGAAGTGGTGCTGATACGCCATGTGTTTCTTGATGCGCTCCGGCGATTGTCCGGTATAGCCGATGGTCCACATGCCACGATTGAACTCGCGGGTAATGTCTTCGGTCACCGGAATGTCGCCCTCAAGGGCAATGTTGCGGAACATGCGCTCGGTGAAGCCGAACTTGTCGGCAAACAGCTTGATGATTTCGTGATCGACCTTCGAGTCGAACAGTGGCTCGACGATCTTTTCACGCCACTGCAGTGAGCGGTTGGACGCGGTAACAGAACCGGAATTCTCGAACTGGGTGGTCGAGGGCAGCAGATAGGCCCCGTCTTTGCGATCGTGCAGCACGGCCGACACGGTCGGGAACGGGTCCACCACCACCAGAAGGTCCAGCTTTTCCATGGCTTCCTTCATCTCGAGCATGCGGGTCTGTGAGTTGGGCGCGTGGCCCCAGAGCACCATGGCCCGGGTGTTGTCCGGCTGCTCCAGGTTTTCTTTCGCTTCCAGTACGCCATCGATCCAGCGGGATACGGGAATGCCCTTCTCGTTCATCATGGCGCGGGATTTACCATCCTTGTCCATGGTGGCAAAGCGACCCTTCAGCCAGTCCAGATCCTCTTCCCAGACCCGGGCCCAGTGCGCCCAGGAGCCCGCGGCAAGGCCATAGTATCCGGGCAGGGTATCGGCCAGTACGCCCAGGTCGGTGGCGCCCTGAACGTTGCAGTGACCCCGGAAGATGTTGGTGCCGCCGCCGGCGACGCCCATGTTACCCAGTGCAAGCTGCAGCACGCAGTAGGCGCGGGTGTTGTTGTTGCCGTTGGTATGCTGGGTCCCCCCCATGCACCAGATTACGGTGCCCGGGCGGTTGTTGGCCAATGTGCGGGCAACGCGCTCCAGTTGCGCCCCCGGGGCGCCGGTAACCCGCTCGACTTCTTCCGGGTTCCAGCGCTTCACTTCCTCACGGATGTCCTCCATGCCGTACACGCGGGTGCGGATGAACTCGTTGTCTTCCCAGCCGTTTTCAAAAATATGCCACAACAGACCCCAGATCAGCGCAACGTCTGACCCCGGACGGAAACGCACGAATTCGTCAGCATGGGCGGCGGTGCGGGTAAAACGCGGGTCGCAGACAATCAGCGGTGCGTTGTTCTGTTCCTTGGCTTTGAGAATGTGCAACAGCGACACCGGGTGTGCTTCTGCCGGGTTGCCCCCGATGAGGAAGATCGCCTTGGAGTTGTGGATGTCGTTGTACGAGTTGGTCATCGCACCGTAGCCCCAGGTGTTGGCGACACCGGCGACCGTGGTGGAGTGACAGATCCGCGCCTGGTGGTCAACGTTGTTGGTGCCCCAGTAACCGGCGAACTTGCGGAACAGGTAGGCCTGTTCATTGGAGAATTTCGCGCTTCCGAGCCAGTAGACCGAATCCGGGCCGCTCTCTTCGCGGATTTGCAACATCTTGTCGCCGACTTCGTTAATCGCCTGTTCCCAGGAAATCTTCTGCCACTGGCCGTCGACCATTTTCATCGGGTATTTCAGGCGACGCTCGTTGTGGGCGTGCTCACGCACGGCGGCACCCTTGGCGCAGTGGGCGCCCATATTGAAGGGGCTGTCCCAGCCCGGCTCCTGGCCCGTCCAGACACCATTCTGAACCTCGGCTTCAACCGTGCAGCCAACCGAACAGTGAGTGCACACTGACTTTCTGCGAACAACCTCGCCACCTTCCGTTGAAGGGGTTGCAGCCTTGACGCGCGTGGACGTCATCGACAAAGCTGCCAGGCCACCGACGGTCACCCCTGAGGCAGCCAGAAAACCGCGTCGGTCCATCGTCTTTGCAGCGAGGGATGAAAGTAAAGATCCCGCACGGGAGCCTTTCGCTACCCCGTTGGTTTTCTTCCTTAACATGTCACATACCTCTCTTTTTTTGTTCTCGTTCAGCCGGAAGTGCGGTCATTCAAGGGCCTTTCGCAACCTTGAACGACACACGCGTCCCTAGAAGCGAGCCGACTCGAAATATTTACGTGTGTGCTCCGTGTCACGCAGACCGCGGCTTTTCGGCGCATCACTCTTGACGACCTCAGCTGCGGCGTTGGGTGCAACGGCCGCGGCCACGGCAGCGGGAACCGCCGTGGCCGCCAGCTGCAGGAACCTGCGCCGGCTGTTATCGCGTTTCGGGTGGTCCATTGGACACCTCCACCTTGGTATGGGGATCGGGTAGATCCCGGCTATTGAATTGCAAACGCGTCAGCCTCTATGGCCATGAAAGCTCGCCCGAGGGAGCCCACCGGGGCATAGAAAACCGCCGCTTGCGCTTTCTCCAGATCGGTAAAAAACAGGGCCGCCCACTTTGCCAGGTGCGCATCGAAGAAGGCTTTCTGGGAGGGCAGCTCACTGTCGCAGGGGAACTCACCGGTGATGATGCCCGCCATGATTTCACACAGGGTGCCCATGTGATCTTCCGGCTCCTTGACGTCGTCATTGGCCTGGATACCGCGCGCCATCAGATCGCTGCGCAGTTCCGCCAGGGGCTTTTCATTGAGGAAACCGGTCAGGTAATAACTGGCATAGGGCAGCAACTCGCCGCGGCCAAGACCGACAAACAGGTTATTGAATTCGCGTTCGGCGTCGCCGGGGGCAGTGCGTTCTGCCAGTGCGGCCAGGTTCCGGGAGGCGGAACCCAAAGGGGTGTCGTCACCCTGCAAGGCGGCAAGCCCCTTGAGCAGCTCGCGTGACGGGGGGTTACCGAGCAGGGTGCCTAGCAACTGGTACATCTGGGCGCGCGCCCGGTCTTCGTTGCTGACCGAGCGCGGGCACTGAACTTCAGCCGTGTTGGACAAGGTGTCTCTCTCGTGTTGTTATTTTGTTTAAATTTTGTTCATTAATTTATAGCCCTGATCACACAGCCACGCAACAGAGATTCTGACTAACGGGCTAATAGTCAAAACGCATTCGTGGGCGATAGCGCGGCGGCGGCTCGGCCTCAGCGCGGGCCAGCGCGGGGTCCTCCTGGTCGGCGGCGGGGAGGGACCCGGCCGCGTTGTCCGGACCGGGCGTATCCACTTCTGCGGCGGCCATCTGGGGTGCGGGAGGTTCCGCCGGTTCGGGTGTCTGCTCTGCCGTCGGCGGTTCTTGCATTGGGTCGGGCCGGGCGCTTTTGTCGATCAGTCCCTCGCCCACTTTGTAGAGCGTTTGCACGCCCTTGACGGCGGTGGCGGCGTCGGTGAAGTCTTCGTCGTAGTCATTCAGGCCGTCCAGCACCGCCAGCACCGGGTTGGATTTCCAGAGCGAGCGCAACGCCCGGCGCCGCAGCAGCTCGGGAATCTCCTTGCGCATGAACCCGGTAATGTCGGTGCCCAGTTCGATGGCGTCCGGGTCGGGCAGGTCGTACTTTGCCAGCAATTCGTGCTCGGACAGGGTTTCGTTGACCGCGAGTTCCTGTTCGTCGGGCGGTACCGCGGTTTCAATGGTTGAGGAGGAAGCGGGTTCGGCCTCTTTGCTGGCTTCGGCCTTTTTGCGGGCCCAGCGCTGTAAGCGTGATTCGGCCATCAGTGCACTCTCGGTTTCTTGATATTGGACGGAGCCCGGAACACATCGCTTTCCTGGCGAATGCGGGCGTCGCCCTTGCCGTCTTCTATGCCGTCCACGCGGTGCTTGTCGCGACGGCGCTTCTTGAAGGGCTCCTCGATGTAGTGCATGTCGACGAATTCTTTGATCCAGGCCGCCAGGGATTCCGGAATCGGCACCGCCTCGACGATGCTCTCGCCACTGTCGAGCGCGTCCTGAGCTTCATAGGCACTGGCGGTGATGGCGCTGACGAACCAGCCGGAGGGGGAGCGGCGGGTTTCATCCCGATCCATGATGATCCACACCGAGGGCGTGGCCATATTCAACGAGACCAGGTAGGACTCCACGTCAGCACGGAACAGTTCCATGGCCACGGTGCCGGCGTGGTAATCCACCACGTCGCCGTCGCGCACCATTTCTTTCCAGAACGCCTCCGGGGCGCCCGGAACCACCGCGACGGGTTTCCAGATATCCCGCGCCCATCGGGTCACGCCCGGCGCGCGGCGAACAACGGCACCCACGAGTAACTCTCGTTTCCAACTCTCTGTGCGACGGGTCATGGCAACTCTCTTTTTATTTGAAGCTAGCAGACGGCTAACAATTATCCAATCATCCAATTGTCCAATGCCGAACCGCTGTGGCATGCTCGAAAGCAGGCTGTATCAAAACCGTATACGTATAAAAATAACGAAAAGAGTATGACCCTGATGACATCACCTAAAACCCTACTGTTATGCACCTGCGACAAATCCCAGTCCATTGATTCGGCGGCACTGCAGGCGGCCGCAGGCGCTGAGCAGGTGGTCGTTGTGGATCAGCTCTGTGGCTCAGAGATGCGTACGGCCGCCGAACACCTGAGCGGCCGCCACGACGTGCTCATCGCCTGTGGCCAGCAGGCCGCTCTGTTCGAGCGTCTGGGCGAGGACGTCTACGCGGAAACTCAGCAGGCCGCACCCCTGGCGACCATCGACATCCGTGATCGCGCCGGCTGGAGCGCGCCCGGGGCGAAACCGCAGCGCCTGCATGCCAAGCAGGCCGCGCTGGTTGCCGCAGCCCAACTGCCGGCGCCGATGGCACCTGCGAAAACCATTCAGTCGGCCGGGGTGTGTTGCATTGTTGGTCCCACCGAGCAGGCGGTCAGAATGGCGGAACTGGTGGGGGACGAACTCGGCGTCACCTGCATCGTTAATGATGCCGGACCGGTACAGCTGCCCTCCGCCAACTATGACATGGCCCGGGGTGAGTTAACCGCCGCCCGGGGCGCGTTGGGCAACTTCCGGCTGGAATTTGCCCGGTTGCAACCGCTCAATCCGGCTGGCCGTGGCGCCCTCGGGTACGGTGAGGTCCAGGTCTCTGCCCGTAGCGAATGTGATGTTTTCATCGACCTGCGCGGCGGTGAGCCGGCGTTTCCCAGTTATCAGAAACGCAACGGCTATTTCTGGGCCGACCCTGCAAAAACCGGAGAGCTGGAGCGGATTGCGCTGACCGCCAGGGAGCGGGTGGGTGAGTTCGAAAAAACCGTGTACTTCCGGCTGGAGACCTCGCTGTGCGCGCACTCACGCGCCAACCAAAGCGGCTGTACCCGTTGCCTGGACGTCTGCCCCACGAAGGCGATTTTCTCCATGGGCGATCACATCGAGATCGATTCGGATATCTGTGCCGGTTGCGGCTCCTGCGCCGCGGTGTGCCCGACCTCTGCGGTAACCATGACTGAAACCCCGTTCGAGGCCCTGACCCAGGTCATGGATGTCATGGCCCGGGTCTATCGCGAACATGCCGGCGAGGCTCCGCGCCTGGTGTTCCATACCCTGGGTGCGGGCGGTGACGCCATCGCCCGGTTGGCCCGCTACGGCGACGGGTTGGCAGACGATCTGGTGCCGCTGGGGCTGGAGCACGTTGACCGTGTCGGCCACGCCGAGATCATGGCTGCGTTCGGTGCCGGTTACGCCGAAGTGCTGATCCTGGCGGACAGTGACACTGACCGTGAAGCCGTGACCGCCGAAGTGGAACTGGCCCGCGCCATGCTCATTGGTACCCACAACGCGCCCGACCGGGTGCGGGTGATCGCGGCCGACGAACTCAGTGCCGCCGGCGACAATGCTGGGCGGGTGAGTGATCCGGTACTGCTGGTGGGCGGCCGTCGTGACATTACGCGGGTGACCGTCAGTGCCATGGCCGACCGCATCGACACGCCCATTCCTCTGCCCGCAGGCGCGCCTTACGGCGCCATCGAAATCAACTCCGACAAGTGCACGCTCTGTCTGGCCTGTGTCTCCTTGTGCCCGACCGGTGCTCTTGGCGATCACCCGGACCGCCCGGAGGTTCAGTTCACCGAAAATGCCTGCGTGCAGTGTGGCGTTTGCGAGAGCACCTGCCCGGAGACCGCCATCACGCTGGTGCCTCAGCTGGATGTGTCGAAAGCCGCCCTGAGTGCCCGCGCACTGCATGGTGAGGAGCCGTTTGAATGCATCAAGTGCGGTACGCCGTTTGGCGTGGCCAGTACCATTAACCGGATTATCGAAAAGCTCGAAAACCAGCACTGGATGTACACCAGGTCGGATAATGTCCAGCTCATCAAAATGTGTGACGACTGTCGCGTGAAATCCCAGTTCCACGGGGAAAACTCGCCCATGGCGGGAGGTGAGCGTCCTCGCGTTCGCACCAGCGACGACTACCTCGACAGCTAACAACCAAACAGGACATCACATGGTTCAGTACGTTAACGCCGATAAAAGCAATCTGATCGGCACTGATGCGCCCCGGCCGCAGGACAAGAACCCGAAGGGCATTGCCCGCATCATTGCCATTGCCTCCGGTAAAGGCGGGGTCGGCAAATCCACGGTCGCCTCCAATCTGGCGGTTGCGCTGGCCTCGAAAGGGCTGAAAGTGGGCCTGCTGGATGCCGACGTCTATGGCCCCAGCCAGCCTCGCATGCTGGGCGTGTCCGGTCGCCCGTCCAGTCCCGACGGGCACACCATCCTGCCGTTGCGCAATCACGGCGTGACCCTGATGTCTCTGGGCCTGATGGCGCCGGATGACGAGGCCATCGTGTGGCGCGGGCCCATGCTGATGGGCGCTCTGGAACAGATGATGAACCAGGTGGACTGGGGCCGGCTGGACGTGCTGCTGGTGGACCTGCCCCCGGGTACCGGTGATGTCCAGATGACCCTGAGCCAGAAGTTCTTCGTGGCCGGCGCCGTTGTGGTCTCCACCCCCCAGGACATTGCGCTGATGGACGCGCGCAAGGGCATTGATATGTTCAACCGGATGGAGGTGCCGCTGTTTGGCATTATAGAGAACATGGCTTCGTTCATCTGCGACGGTTGCGGGAAAGAACACCATCCCTTTGGATCCGGTGGCGCCCGGGCTGAAGCCGAAAAGCTGGGGGCCCCGTTCCTGGGGGAAATTCCTCTCGACCTGGATATCCGGATCGGGTCGGACGGCGGCGTACCTATTGTGGTGTCGAAGCCTGATAGCCCTCAGTCCCGGTCTTTCCAGCGTATCGCCGATGACATTATTGCCTCTGACGTCTACGCACAGGCGATCCTATGATGGAGTCACCTCAGTTTCCGCCGCTGCTCTCGGGTGAAGTGGTACCCAGGCACACCGACCCGTTCGACAAGGCCGTCAGCCGAGCCATTGCCGGGGTGGATTCCGGCACGGTGTTCTACTCGGAGAAGGGCGACACCCTGCGCGCTGCCCTGGTGCTGGCGCCGGAAACGCCGCTGGAGGACGCGATTCTGGCGGTCTACGTGGCGCAGATCGGTCTCGCCGAGAGTCTGGGCGCACTGGCACCTCCGGAAGTGCCCGTGCACTTTCAATGGCCCGATCGCATCAAGGTCAATGGCGCGGTCTGCGGTGGTGTGCGTTTTGCCGCGGATGTATCAGACCCGGCCGCGACGCCCAACTGGCTGGTGATCGGCATCGATGTGCCCTTTCTTCCCGCCAGCGACGAGCCGGGCGAAAACCCGAACCAGACCTGCCTGATAGAAGAAGGTTGTGGCGAGATTCAGCCCATGGCACTGCTTGAGAGCTGGTCCAAGCACACCCTGTTGTGGCTGACCTATTTCATGGACAGCGGGTTCGAGCGCGTGCACAGCGAATGGCGGCCCCGCTGCGACACCCTCGGCAAGGAGATTGACCAGCCCCGGCCCGGGCTCTTTGTCGGGTTGGATGAAAAAGGCCGGATGCTGTTGCGCCGGGATGTGATGACCGAAACAGTGAGTTTGATCGAATTCGCGGAGCGTGTATGAAACTGGCCCGAACCCTGAGACTGGACATATCCGACGACAACGTATTTGAGCGCCCGGCGCCCAGTGGTGAGTGGGCCATATCGGGCGGATTCGAGTTCTCCAACTGGACCGAAGCGGATCTGAAGGGTAAGGCCCGCCAGGCCTTCAGCAACGGCTGGTACAGCATCGAGTCGGCTGGGCGCGCCAGTTTTGTCGGTGTGTGCGACATCACCGAAGCGGAACTCGAGCGGTTGCGGCAGACGCTGGCGCAGACGTTTGTGGACCGCTATGGCGCGCCGGATATCGACGCCGCCTATCCGGTGGCCTGTGAAGAAATCGATCAGATGCGCAGTATGTGCGAGGACTTCGAAGACAACACCTTGCTGATGGTCAGCCGCACGCTGACCGGTTTGGGGGTGGAGGAAACCTATCGCTCCCGCGCGCCGCAGGATGCCTCGCTGGAAGCCTTCGCCGTGCATGGCAGTGTGGAATGATTACAACCCGAAGCTGCCGTAAGGAATAAACCGCACCTGGGTACCCGGCTCGATCTGCTGGGCGCCCTCATCCAGTTCCACCAGCCCCTCGGACCATGCCAGGCCGGTCACCCGGCCCGATCCCTCGGAACCGAACACGTCCACCTGGCCGTCACGGACCCGGGCACGTAACATCTCGCTGCGCCCGGGCTTCTTGTTCTTGGAAAAGTTCGCGGGCATGACATACGCCTGTGGCTCGAACCAGTGCCCCCCGGCCAACAGCGCCATCGCCGGCGTGCCAAACCGCAAAGCGCAGACCCAGGCGGCCACCGGGTTGCCCGGCAGGCCCACCACCGGCGTGCCCTTGAACATAGCCAGCGCCAGCGGCCGGCCGGGCTTGATCGCGATGCGCCAGTTGCTGATGTCGCCGTGCGCTTTCAGGGTTTTCGACACATGGTCCTCGTCGCCAGCGGAAACACCGCCACTGGTCAGGATCAGATCGCAGTGTTCGGCGCCGCGCTCCAGCGCTGCCCTGACGTCGTCGGCGCGGTCGAGCGCATGGCCGAGATCCACCAGCTCATACCCGAGCCGGGTAACCAGCGCGCTCAACATCGGGCGGTTGGCGTCGTAAATCTGCCAGTCGGTGACCTCCGAGCCAACGGCTTTGACCTCGTCGCCGGTGGACAGAACGCCGACCCGCAGCCGCTGGTACACGTCCACCGATGAAATGCCCACGCTGGCCAGTACCGAGAGGTGAGTTGGCGTCAGGCGGGTGCCGGCACTGAGAATCCGGTCCTGCGCCTTGATGTCCTCGCCGGCCTGGCGGGCGTTGGCACCCAGCTTCAGGGTGCCGTTCAGTTTCAGCTCACCGTTCACCACCTCACAGTCCTCCTCCAGCACCACCGTGTCTGTGCCCGCCGGAATCACCGCGCCGGTCAGAATGCGGATGGCGTGGCCCGGTGGCACCGGCTTGCGGTAGGGCTCCCCGGCGGCGCTGCGACCATCTACCAGTGGCAGGGTGCAGGGCACGTCAGTCAGGGGGCCGGCAAAGGCATAGCCATCGACGGCGGAATTGCTGCTGGGAGGGTGAGCGCGGGGCGCCAGAACATCGCTCGCCAGGATCCGACCATTGAGCTGTGACAGGGGCACGGCGGGTTCCACGTCCACCACCGGATGCAAACGCGAGCGCAAACGCGCCAGCGCCTCTTCCACCGGCGTCCAGTTCACGCCGGGGGGCAGGGCGAAACAGTCGTTACGAAGCGGATTCATTGCTCTCCCGTTCATAGTTGTAGCGCTCCGGGTGTGCAGGATTCAGAAGAAAGTCAGCGATGCCGGCGACGTCGTTCACGTCAAAAACCGGGCCCTGGAAGTCCGCGGTATAGTCCGCCGCCACCGCCACCACGCTGGGGTCTTCCGGATACAGCGGGGCCCGGACGCACTCGCGCCGGTGCACTTCAATCTTGGGGTGGGCATGGGTTTTGAAGCCTTCGACCACAACCCAGTCGCAGGGGCCCAGGCGCGCCAGCAGATCCTCCAGTGCGGGTTCGCCGGCGCCACGCAGCTCGTGCATGATGGCGAAGCGCTGCCCGCCGGCGAGGATGACCTCACGGGCCCCGGCCTCACGGTGTCTGTAGCTGTCGGTACCGGGCTGGTCCACATCCACCGCATGATGGGCGTGCTTGATGGCGTTGACCGTTAACCCCCGGCGGGCCAGCTCGCGAATCAGTGCGCTGGCCAGAGTGGTTTTTCCGCAGTTTTTCCAACCCACAATGCCGATAACGTTCACTTCAGGTGTTGCTCCGCCCAGGCCAGGTCTTCCGGCGTATTGATGTTGAAAAAGTCGTCTTCTCCGAACACCACCAGCGTCTCCCCCTGGGCCTGGGTCCACTGGCGAATCTTGCGCACGCCGTCGTTCAGCGCGGCTCTGAGATCTTCCCGCAAGGCGACCTGCCAGCGGCCAAAAGTCGGCTGGGGCAGGCGGCCACGCTCCGGGTCCGGCGTGGCGGCCAGTACCACCGGGGTGTCATGCCCGGCCAGCCGTGCCGCCAGATCCCGGGGAAAGCAGGGGGTGTCTGCCGCCACGCTGATCAGCCAGTCGTGACCCTGTTCCGCCGCCCAGTCCATGCCCGCGAGCACGCCCGCTAGCGGACCGGGAAAATCGCTGATGGAGTCGGCCACCACTGGCAGGCCCAGGTCATCAAAGCGGCTGGGGTCACCGTTCGCGTTCAGGACCACGGCGTCGACCTGGGGGCTGATCCGCTCAATCACGCGCTGGACCAGCGACTGGTCGCCCAGCATCAACCGGCCCTTGTCGCCGCCCCCCATGCGGTTGGCCTGGCCGCCTGCCAGGATCACGGCACAGTCAGTCATGGGCCGCTCCTTTGCGTCGCAGTTTCTTGTCCTCATCGGGCACCTGTGAAAGATCCTGATCGAACACCAGTCGGTGCTGGCCGCTGAGGCAGGTGAATTTCCTGCCACGCATGCGCCCGATCAGCGTCAACCCCACCTGGCGGGCAATGTCGACGCCCCAGGCGGTAAAGCCCGAGCGGCTGATCAGCGTGGGGATCCCCATCAGTGAGGTCTTGATCACCATTTCCGAAGTGAGCCGACCAGTGGTATAGAGCACCTTGTCGGCCGCCGGTATGCCGTTCAGGTGCATCCAGCCGGCGATCTTGTCGACCGCGTTGTGGCGCCCGACATCCTCCATATAAGCCAGGATGTCCCGGCCCTGACACAGGGCGGTGCCGTGAATGGCGCCGGTTTCCATGTACAGGCTGGGAGTGTGGTTGATCTGGTAGGAAAGATCGTAAAAGCTGCTGGTGTGTACCGGCGTGTCGGGCAGCGTTAGCCCCTCGAGCCCTGCCATCATGTCACCAAACACCGTGCCCACCGCGCAGCCGGAGGTGCGGGTTTTCTTTTCCAGTTTGGCTTCCACATCGGTGGCTGTGGCGGTGCGGACCACGGCTACCTCAAGCTCTTCGTCGTAATCAATCCCGGTGACCTGGTCGGTATCTTTGAGCATTCCCTGGTTCAGCAGGAAACCGAGGGCCAGATACTGCGGATGATCGCCAATGGTCATTGCGGTGACGATCTCCTGGCTGTTCAGGTAGATGGTCAGCGGGCGCTCCTCGATCACGCTGATCGATCTGGATTGGCCGGTCTCGTCAACGCCCGCCACTGCGCGCGACAGCCGGGGGTCTTGAGGATCTGGGAGTATGGGATCAATCATCATGTTTGTCTGAGCCGTGTCAGGGGCGCCGCAGAATGGAATTGTTACGGCAATTGGCAGAGATTAGCCTATTTGCCATTCGGGAAAAACAGCTGTTGCCCGTCGACCCTGAAGTCTGCAACGGCTTGCTGGCCATCGTCAGAAAGCAGCCAGTTGTGCCATTGCTCAGCCAGCTCGTGTTTGAGGTGAGGGTGTTTCTCTGCGGACAGCAGCAAGCTGCCGTATTGATTGAACAGCACTTCGTCACCCTCAAACACCAGCGTCAGGTTCTGGCGGTTTCCGAACGCCACCCAGGTGGCTCGGTCCGACATAACGTACGCGTCCATCGCAGCGGCGGTATTGAGGGTAGGGCCCATGCCGCTGCCAAGTTCACGGTACCAGTCACCGTCGGGCTCAACGCCGGCGTTTTGCCATAAGCGTAACTCGGCGCGGTGTGTGCCACTGTCGTCGCCCCGTGAGGTGAAGGGCGCCTCGGCACTGGCAATGGCGGCAAAAGCCCCGGCGGCGCTTTGCGCCTCAGCGACCCTGGCCGGGTCATTTTCCGGGCCGATCACCACGAAATCGTTGTACATGACATCGGCGCGCGCGGTGGCATAGCCCTCATCGACAAACCGTCGTTCACCGGCAGTGTCGTGAACCAGAAGGCTGTCGGCGTCACCGCGGCGAGCCAGCTCAAACGCCTGGCCGGTGCCCACGGCGACCACTCGCACCTCGATACCGGTGGCGTCTTCAAATTTCGGAAGGATGGAATCAAAAAGCCCCGAATTCTCTGTGGAGGTCGTCGACGCCAGGGTAATGTACTCGTCAGCGGAGGCGCTGAAGGTCAGGCCAAGGGTGGTAATGCCTGCCAGTGAGAGATTTAACACCTTGTTCATTTCTTGTTCTCCTTGTTGTCGTCAGCGCGGCCTGTGGGCAACGCTGTGTAAAGCGTCTGAGGGCCGGACTATTCGATCAGCTCTCCGGCGATAAAGGCTTGCGCCTCCCGCGATGCGGGGTGGTCAAAGAATGTGTCAGCCGGGGTGTGTTCGCGGACGTGCCCGCCAGAGAGAAACAGGACGTCGCCGGCGAGGCGACGGGCCTGGTGAATATCGTGGGTGGTCATGACAATGCGCGTGCCCTGACAATGGAATTCCTGTACCGCCGCCTCCACCGCTTTGATCGCGGCCGGGTCCAGGGCAGACGTCGGCTCATCCAGAAACAGTACCCTGGGGGAGAGTGCCCAGGCGCGGGCAAGAGCGAGCCGCTGTTGCTGGCCGCCGGAGAGTAGCCGGGCTGGGGTGTGCGCGCAGGTGGCGAGACCAAAACGTTCCAGTGCATCGAGTGCGCGCCTCGACCGTGACCGATGAGGTACCTTGTTGACCGCCAGAGCGTGAATGACATTGGCGACGGCAGAACGGCGCAGCATGACCGGTTGCTGGAACACCATTGCCTGGCGGGGACGCTCACCGTCTGACCAGATGACGCGGCCGCGAGACGGGGTGAGCAAGCCGTGGGCCAGCCTCAGCAGAAGGCTCTTACCCGCCCCGTTAGGACCCATCACCAGGGTGGGGCCGACACTGGCCAGAGTGAACGAGGATGGAGCGAGAAGCGTCCTCTCCTGACCGCAAAAAGCGACCTCTTCAAAATTCAGAGTCGGCGTGTTGGACGGGGCAGATAAAGGAAGCATGTTCGTGTTGAGTGAGGTCACCCGGTTCGCCTCCTGGCCAGCTCGCCCACCAGATAGGCGCCCGCATTGACCAGCATGACCAGCGCCAACAGTACAATGCCGAGACCCAGTGCCAGGGGCAGATTGCCTTTGCCGGTTTCCAGCACGATGGAGGTTGTCATCACCCGCGTGACGCCTTCAATGTTGCCGCCAACCATCATCACCGCGCCCACCTCGGCGCTGGCGCGACCGAAGCCCGCCAGCAAAATGGTGAGCAGGGCAAACCGGGCGTCCCACAGCAGTGTGGGCATCATGCGCGCACGGGACATGCCCAGGGAAATGAACTGCTCCTGGTATTCCCCGAGTAATTCTTCAACTTTCTGGCGCGAGAGTGCGGCGAGAATGGGCAGCACCAGTATGACCTGAGCAATCACCATCGCGCCCGGGGTAAACAACAGCCCGAGCTCGCCGAGGGGGCCGGCGCGGGACAGCAACAGGTACACCGTCAGGCCCGCCACCACCGGCGGCAGCCCCATGAGGGCATTGAGGGTAACAATCACTCCGCCGCGCCCGGGGAAACGCCACAGCGCAACCGCTGCGCCCAGCGGAAATCCCAGCAGAGCTGCAACCAGCACTGCCAGCAATGAAACCTGCATCGACAGAGCTACGATACTGAAAAGCGCGGCGTCGACATCCAGCAACAGCGAGATCGCTACATAAAACGCATTATTTTCCACAGCTGCGTCTCCTTGATATTGAGCATCGTGGCGCTTGTGACTACGCTTTGCACAGTGTCCTGAAAAATACGCAGTCAAATGCAGTGAAACGCACCGTTGCTAGAGCAGGAATGACCGATGCCTCTCCCTACTTACCTCACCACGGCAGAAGTTGCCGGGTATCTGCGTCTGAAAGAGCGCAAGGTCTACGACCTGGTCAGCCAGGGCATGATCCCGTGTGTCCGGATAACGGGAAAGCTGTTGTTCCCGCGTCAGCGTATCGATCTGTGGTTGATGAATCATCTGGAGGGTGATGATGGGGTTGGTGCGCCAACCCAGCCGGTGCTGGTGGGCAGCCAGGACCCGTTGTTGGAATGGGCCGCGAAGGAGAGCGGCGCCGAACTGGCGCTGCTGTGCCAGGGCAGCGGCGACGGCGTGCAGAGGTTGATTGCCGGGCGCGCGATGGTCGCCGGGATGCACATCTGGCATGGGGAATCCCAACGGTACAACGATCCCGCGATGCTGGGACTGGGTGGAATGCGTGATCTGGTGTTGATTCGCTGGGTGAAGCGCACACAGGGATTGCTGGTGGCCGGCGATAACCCCTACCGGATTGCTGGGCTGGACGATCTTGCCCGCCCGGGTGTTCGGGTAGCGCATCGCCAGCCTGATGCCGGCGTGACCCATCTGGTGCACAGTTTGCTGGTTCGCCATGGTATGGATGCCCGCACGCTGCGCTGGGCTGATCACCCGTCGCTCAGTGAGGATGACCTGGCGCTGTCGATCCGTCAGGGGGAAGCGGATGTTGGCGTGGGCATTGAGGCGGCGGCGCGACGCCAGGGCCTGGCATTCATTCCACTGCAGCAGGAGCATTTTGATCTGGCCATGCGTCGGCGCCATTACTTCGAGCCAGCCCTGCAACGTCTGCTGGCCTTCGCCAGAAGCGAACGCTTCGTCCGCCGGGCTGAAGCCCTGGGCGGATACGATGTCAGTGAACTCGGAGAAGTGGTATACAACGCCTGATCGGCGTCTAAAACAACAAACAGGCCAATTCATCAGGAGGCTGTGTGCCTTCAATACAAAAGAAGATTGCGAGGGACGCCGGTGGTGCGCTGGGTGATATAGGAACTCTGATTCCACTCGGGGTGGGGGCCATCGGGCTGGTGGGTCTGGCGCCGGTGCCGGTACTTCTCGGCTTTGCCGTTTTCTACATTGCAACGGGAGTGTACTACCGCCTGCCGATCCCCGTGCAGCCAATGAAAGCGGTTGCGGCGCTCTTGCTTACGAGCCAGGTGAGTGCCCAGGCCCTGGTGGCCAGCGGTGTGCTGATAGGAGTGCTGTTACTGATTCTCGGTGCCACCGGATGGATTGACAGGGCGGCCCGACTGATGCCGCGATCGGTGTTGAGCGGCCTGCAACTGGGACTCGGCTTGATGCTGGCGAGCATGAGTATCGACCTGATGGCGACATCCGCGCCGTTGGGTTTGATCACGCTGGCGATTCTGGCGTTCCTTCTGAGAGTGTGTCCTCACTGGCCGGCGGCTCTGATCGGGCTGGTCAGTTCTGTCGCAATCGGGGCGGTGCTGGGGGCGCCGGGTCTCGCGCTTCCTTCAATGGTCGATTCGTTTTCATTTGGGTGGCCTGAGGTGCCGCGTCCGAAGGACTGGTTTGACGCGGTTTCTGCGCTGGTGTTGCCGCAGTTGGCGCTCACATTGAGCAATGCCATTGTGCTGACTGCGTTGGTGACCCGGGATTACTTCGGCAGCCAGGCGTATCGCGTGTCGCCTGCCCGGCTGTCAGTGTCCACCGGCCTGGCAAATGTTGTCCTGGTTCCGCTTGGCGCCTTGCCCATGTGCCATGGGGCGGGTGGCGTAGCAGCACACTATCGCTTCGGTGCGCGTACCGGCATGGCCCCCGTTCTGCTCGGTTCGGGTTTGCTCCTGGTTGCGCTCGTGCCCGGCGGTCTCTCAACGATATCGGCGATTCCGTTGGCGGGTCTTGGGGCGCTGTTGCTTGTGACCGCCCTGGAACTCGCCCTGTCACGGCGACTCTGGTCCGCCCGTCGATCTTGCTGGCCTGTTATTGCGACAACAGCGCTGGTCACCGTCTGGGCTGATCCGTTTTTCGGGCTCTTGGCCGGCATGGCTGCGGAGACGCTTCGGGTTGCCTGGCTGCGGGGTCAGGAGATTGCCTGAAGCAGGGAGAACCGGCTCACTTATTCGGCATTGGGAAAGAAGAGTTGCTGCCCCTCTAACTGGTAGGCTGCGATCGCAGCCTGTCCGGTTTCGGACAACAACCAGCGGATGAACGTCTCGGCCGCGTCACGGTTCACATTGGGGCACGCAGCTGCACTGACGGGAATGACGCCATACTGATTGAGCAGGTCGGCGCCTCCGTCAAACACAATGGTGCTGTCCTGTTTGTTGGTAAATGCGATCCATGTGGCTCGGTCGCTCAATGCGTAGGCGCCGAGGCCCACGCTGGTGTTCAGAGTTGCTCCCATACCGCTGCCAGTTTCCAGGTACCATTGGCCGGATCCGGTGTCAGGTTCGACGCCGGCTCTTTGCCAGAGTGCGCGTTCCTTTTTATGAGTTCCCGATTCATCACCACGCGACACAAATCGTGCGCCGGACTGGCTGATTCGCTGCAGAGCGGTGATGGCATCGAGAGCGCCCGATACGGCTGCTGGATCGGAGGCCGGGCCGACAATGATGAAGTCGTTGTACATCAGGTCCTGGCGGTAGTCACCATAGCCGGCGGCAACAAAGGCTTCCTCGTCGGATCTGGCGTGAACCAGCAGCACGTCGCCATCACAGCGTTTGGCGTTCTTGATGGCCTGCCCGGTGCCAACAGCAACAACATTGACCTGAATGCCAGAGTCTTTCTTGAACACAGGAAGCAGATAATCGTAAAGGCCGCTGTTCTGAGTGGAGGTGGCTGATTGAAGAATGATGCTGCCTGCGAACGACGGAACGCTGAACATCAGTGTGATCAGAATAACGGTCTGCTTCATGACAGTACCCCTCGAATGTGATTCCCGGCTATGCAACGGCTATAACAGGATTTCTCCGGCCAGATAGGCTTTCGCTGCCGCGGTTTCCGGTTGGGTGAAAAACTGCGTTGCCGGGCGCTGCTCCACGACCCGCCCAGCAGAGACGAATACAATCTCGTCCGCCATGCGTCGAGCCTGACTGTGGTCGTGACTGACCAGGATGACTTTGGTGCCCCGGGCGCTCTGTGCCTTCACCAATGATTCGATTAGGACCACCGATGCAGGATCCAGGCTGGCTGTCGCCTCGTCCAGCAACAGTAATGCCGGTTCAGTGAGAAGCGCGCGGGCGAGAGCCAGTCTTTGTTGTTCTCCAACCGAAAGGGTGCGGGCGGGCTGATCAGCCCGATCGGCAAGGTGTACGGCCTCCAGTGCGTCGATCAAGCGCCAGGGGCTGCCTTTGGCCGCCTCCGGCGCGGCAAACGCCAGATTCTGGAGCACGGTCCGCCGGAGCAGTACCGGGTTCTGGAACACCATCGCCTGATGGCTCCGGCTGTCTGCCACCGCCAGGCCGCCCAGTGAAATCTGTCCCTGATCCGCCATGATCAGACCGTGCAGGCAACGCAGCATCAGGGATTTCCCGGCACCGTTCGGGCCCATGATCACGGTGATGCCGGGGTCCTCAATGGTCAGGTTTATGCCGGCGAGCAGGGCCCGATCCCCTTTGGTCAGGCGCAGCTCGCGAATACGAATGGGCAGGAGTGACTCAGGCATACTGACGCTTCGCCGCGTATTCGCGCACGCTGATCACCAGCGCATTGATCAGCAACGACAACACCAGCAGCACGGCACCCAGGCCCAGGGCGAGGGTGAGGTTGCCCTTCGAGGTTTCCAGCGCAATAGCGGTAGTCATCACACGAGTGAGGTGGTCAATATTACCGCCGACGATGATGACCGCGCCCACCTCGGCGATCGCCCGGCCGAAACCCGCGAGAATGCAACTGGTCAATGCGTAGCGCGCATCCACCAGATACGCCACCACCGCCCGGCGCCCGGTGACGCCCAGGGAGTAAAAGGTGTCGTGGTACTCCTGGTGGAGGTTCTCGATTACCTGGTTCGACAGTGCGGCAATGATCGGGGTGATCAGGATCACCTGCGCAATGATCATCGCGGTGGGTGTATACAGCAGGCCCATCCAACCCAGTGGTCCGGACCGTGACAGCAGCAGATACACTATCAGGCCGACCACCACCGGCGGCATGCCCATCAGTGCGTTCAGCACAAGGATGCAGAATTTCCGCCCCGGAAAGCGGGTGATCGCCAGCCAGGTGCCCAGCGGCAGGCTGATCACGGCCGAGATGGCCAGTGCGATCAGACTGACGCGGATAGACAACCAGAGAATTTCGAACAGATCTGCGTCAAGCGTGATGATGAGTCGGAATGCTTCGGCCAACGCGTTCATTGCTATTGCTGTGTTCCTGCGAGAGTAAGGTCACGATTGAACGCTGTTTGTGCCAGATTCGCAAGGGTTTGAGGCGGAGTCAGCCCGGGTGAAAAGGAAAGCGGAGGGAGTTGGGCGCTGACTGGCCGGGGTATAACGAAAAAGGCCTGCGCTGTTACGCTGAGCGAGGAGCCGACCCATGACCTTGTGGGCCGGCTAGTAAATATTGTGTTATGTCGAAGTATTACTTGGCAGGCGGAATGTAAGACTGGGTTGAGTAGTCTTCCAGTGCCGGCTTGCTGATGGTGGTTTGTGCTCTGACGTAGTCTACGAAGGACTGGGCATAATCCAAAAAGGTGTCTACCGAACGACCGTCTTCCGTTACTGTCCCAAACGTAATGTAGCCATCTCGACCGCCCCCGGTAAAACTATTGGTCACTACATTCAAGGATTCGGTCTCCGTCAGTGCGCGCCACTGGGTTTCACTCCGGCCTCTGACCTCAATGTTGAACAACTGATTTCCGTCGCTGCGGGTCATGTCCACATCCCATCGAAGGCCGGCGGCATATGGATAAGCACCTGTGGACCCGTCTGGCGCATGTGCGAAAGTTACGGCTTCATTCAACACCTGGCGAATTTCTGCTCCGGTCATGGTCAGGTCTACCAGCGTGTTCGCAAACGGCAGCAACGTGTAGGCATCACCGATGGTGATGTCGCCGGCCTCAATGTCGGTACGGACTCCGCCAGCGTTCTGTATTGAAACGTCGGCGTTCTTGCTGAGGAACAGGAATGCCTGAGCAACAATATTTGCAATGTCACCGCTACGCTCTGCGGTGTTTCCATCACAGCTTGGAAGGTTGCTGCGGCCTTCGCCGGGGATACGCTCGAGACAGAGGTCCTCTGTAGCGGTGCCGACCACTTCATTACGGAAAGTATCGAGTTGCTGAGTGTAGTTCGCCAGTGCACCAGCCACTGTGGGGTCTTCGGTCACTATACTTAATTGCGGTGCGGCATCGATTGCATTCAGGATTTCCCGGCGCTCGGTACCCTGAGGCGAATATTCGTTGCCTTGGTCGTCCTCGCGGATAATATCGTCACTTAATAAAAGGTGCGGAACACCAGAGCAGGATTCTACAACGCCCTCAGCATTCCACTGAATATTAAGTTCGCCAACGACTTGAGAATACTGCCACGCCTGCGCTATACACACTTTGTCGCCGTCTGCATTGGTGCGCTCGGTTGGGAAAGGACCAGCGGATGTCAGACCGAAACTGGAAAAATCACCAAGCAGAGTGTGAGAGTCGCCGCCAATGATCACATCCACACCAGACAGCGCTTCTGCCAGAGCCAGATCATTCTCATATTGATAATGCGTAAGCAGAATGATTTTATTCACTCCGGCTGCCTCCAGTTCATTGATTGCTGACTGGGCAGTTTCGGTTTCATCGAGGAACTGGGTACTGGCCAACGGGCTGGAGCTGTTTCGGGTTTTGTTGCCAATGTCGATGCCTACAATACCCACTTTTTGGCCCGCTACCTCTTTTACGATGAATGGCTTAATGAAATCATCGACAGCGGTCGGTGCGAGGGGGGTGCCCACCTCAGGGACCACGTTGGCGGCCAATACTGGAGTTTGGCAGCTTCCATTGGCGAGGAATTCAAGGAACTTTCTCAGACCTTCATCACCTCGGTCAAACTCGTGATTGCCCAGAGCAAACGCATCAAAACAGACGAGGTTCATCAATTCTGCATCTGCCTCACCCTCATAAGCGGTGAAATAAAGCGTACCCGTGATCGCGTCACCCGCGTGCAACTTCAGTACGTTTTCCAGTGCCGACTCCCGTTCGGCAATCTTGGCGGCAACACGGGGGAACCCGCCGGCGGAAAACTCAGTGTCCTGTCCGGCAATTGTCAGCGACTGCGAGTCGCCCTCCAAATGAGAGTGGTGATCGTTGATGTGAAGGATGTTCAGGCTCAGCGGCGCAGCCGATGTGTTGCTGTTATCGTCGCTATCGTTGTTGCAGCCGACCAAGGCTACGAGAGGAAGTAGTAACCAGACAGACTTATGAATCATTTGCTGACTCCAACTTATTGATGATGAGTCTGATGTTCCTCGCATTGGGAGTCAGTAAAGTGATGGTTTTATTGCAAGAGAATGACCAATTGGTTGACCTTATCCCAGAGTTTTGGCCCATCGGTGGCTGGAAACCCTGGTATGTCAGCGTTTTGAGCCAGAAAAATGCAGCGACGAGGGGGCACACCGGTTCGCGAATACATCATCGCTTGGCACGGTTACCTCGCAAAACTCCGCATGGATTACGGTCCGGAATTCATCTCGATTGACTTGGCAGATCGCGCAGAGTAGTACGATGCTTGGCAGGTATTCATCAAGCCGGGCATACCAACTCAGATTTCGTATGTTGAGCGCTTCGATCGGACTCACCGGGCGGAAAACTCCAATCAGCAGAGCAACTGAATTAGGGATGTATACAGGTCTTTGGCCATTCGAATGTCACGCTGCCAATTGGGTGTGGGCATCTGTCACCTGATGCATTTGAGGAAGTGGTGACATTAGGTCCTCGTGTCTGTGAGTTGTGATAGGTCATACTTATGTGGATTTGATATTCGATTGGCTAAAACGATATCATTACGATATACAGTGTATATACTTAAATTGGTTCTCAGCGAATTGGATTTTCCATGGCAGACGAAGGTGTTTCCGAAAAGCCGTTGAAGTCCCGAAAGAAGAAAGCGGGCAAAAAAGATTCACAGCTACTCATTCGGATTAACAGTTTGGAGCGGGGCGAATTCATCTCCCTGTGCGAAGATCTGGATACAAGCGCAGCCAGAGAGTTGAGAAAGTTCATTCGCAATTTCATCCGCACTCATAACGATGACTGAGACCGCTTAACTCAAGCATCACACTAGGAGTGAAGACATGGCTAAGAAAACTTCAAAGAAAGTAACCAGCCTCAAAAAAGCAATCAAAACTCGCAAAGAAAAGATTGCTAAGCATGAGGGTAAGCTGAAGGGCCTCAAGAAGAAGCTGAAGAAAGCTGCCTAAAACGCCCATATAGCGATTCGTCTTCACACCTACGTGGAGTCGTTTCCAGCTATACTCAAAAAAGCCCTGCCTATTTGCAGGGTTTTTTTGTTTCGCCCTAACTTGAAACGGACTTACGTCCGGCCCAATTTTTGTGAAGTGTAGTTAGCGAGGCTTGATGAGGGCCGGTGCTTTGAGCTGGGCGAGCTGTTTAAGGCTTTCCATTATTTCGATGATATGGACTGTATACGACGAGCAGTTTTCGCCTCAACTACCACGAGTGCGGCTCATGATGAAAAAGTGGGCCATTGTGATGGTGCATTTTTGATCCGCCAGACTGCCGAAAGCGTAATGTTGTTTGATTCGTGCTAAACGTCTGGATTGTTCTCTAATTGCCGCGCCCCCGAGCGCGGCTTTTTTTCGTTAAGTGGACAGGGGTATTGAGCCAAACCTGACTAATACTGAGCGGCTCACTGTGGTGCGAAAGCACTGGTCGGTAATGCGGAAATCCGGCAGAAGCATGTCAGCGATTGATCCGAAAAGTGCTAACCCAGAATTGGTCAGCGGTCGTATTGGTTACTGTATCAGCTGTCTGGGTCGTGCCAAGCAATGGACCATCGAGATCACACCTCTGAACGCTCCTTCCCGCGCTTGCGAGATTTCCAGGATCAGCGGCTGATTCGGGCAACAGGTATGAAATGGCTCGGCGTGATAGTGGGATTGGTCGCGGTGCCTTGCGTGTTGGTGTACGCATACAGTGACGTCAACTTCCTGATTGACGCGCCTTTCGCATTCTCAGCAGCAACACTTTTGCTATTAGCGTCGGTGATCACCGTGCTGTTGTCGGCGCGGAGCCTCTCTGCTCTTCAGAATCTCCATATTCACCACTACGAGAGACGGCTCCGAGAGGAAACAACCGCCGACTTGCTCGACGCATTCAGACACAGACATGGACTCAGTGAGACGGAGGTTTTTGTTGTGGTCGCTCTTTTAGATCACCGAATACCCGGATGACGGGATTAGCCCTGTCGTTATTTGTATCAGCAGTAAGTGAGGAGCGGTGAGTGTCAGAGTTAATGCTTGATAAAACTCACCTTAGGCACCTCGAAACCACCGGAGTGAGCGTCCGATTTCAGCGAGAGCTGAGGTGCAGCCATGCCGGCGAGACTGGCGCCTGTTGGATTTACCGAGGCATTCTGGCGACGCGCCCTGACGCAGAATTGCATCAGTTTGCGGTGGCTCATCTCAGGTCAGAAACCGAGCATCTAACGTTTTTTGACGACCTGCAGTGTTGTTATCGTCCGAGCTTGTTGCTACCGCTTTGGCGATTTGCAGGATTTTTGACAGGTTGGCTCCCGGCGCTCGTTGGAAACCAGGCCGTCTTCGCGACGATTGAAGCAGTTGAGACGTTTGTGGATGAGCACTATCGGGACCAGATCAATGTCCTCATGCCTCACGTTATGCGAGAGCCGGAGAGGGAAGTGTTGGCTGGGTTTGAATATTGTCGATTAGAGGAGGTCCACCACAGAGACGACGCCAAGCAGCGATCGTCATTGAGTAAGCCACTCTATCTACGGCTGTGGATGCATCTTGTTCGCATCGGGTCTCAGATTGCAGTCAAGTTTGCAACGGCGGTTTAATCGGTTCTGTTTATTGAGTGTTGCACACCACTGTCTGTGGGTACCCATGCGCTCATCCGGCAAATACGGTCACACCTTGTGCGGACAATCCTGGGTGGCGATCACGCTTGTCGGGTTATGCCGATGATAATGACACCGAGCCTGGGCAGTTCTTTATCGCGCCTCGTATTGCTCACTGTTTGTGTCGTGCGGAATTTGGTGCCTTGACCCCAAAGCCGAGATTCATTTTTTTCATTCAACGAGTGTTTAACCGAAACAATGAGAGAACACCAAGACGATGCGCCCCTTATCTTCCAGGCAGTAGACAAGGATGAAAACTACGAGATTCGAGTCCTCGTTAAAGTTGATGGCAAGCTGGCCGTGTTCAGCAGGGAAGGGCTTAATCGATCAGAGCTTGCTGCCATCTTGTCTGGCGAAATGCAGCTAGCCCGGACGCTTTGGATGCCTGAGGGCAATAATCTCAACGACCAAGTGCATTGGTGTGTGTCGAGTTGGCGTCGCCAAGGGTTTGCCTACTTGGTGCGCAATGACCGGGTATTTTTGTTGGCAGAGCGCCGCTTGGCTTCTCGTGGTGGTGACGAAAACAAAGCGCTGACCGTACCAACCAGTATGGCGATCTGATTGCCCGAACCAGGTGGAGCGGATGGTTGCTTACTCTGCAATAAAAAAAGGACCTGCGTTTCCACGCAAGTCCTTCATATATATGGCGCGCCCGAGAGGATTCGAACCTCTGACCTCTGCCTCCGGAGGGCGCCGATTGGGGGCGGTTTGGAGTGAGGTCGGTGGGTCTAAATCGTTGTTCGTCAGTAACTTGCAGGTCGGGCGGAAGCTCAAAAAAATTCTTTTAACACCGCTAGTTACACGATTTATCCCAGGTTTGGGCACACACTTGTCAGGTTAGAGATGGCTCTAACAGGACAGAATGACCGCTGCTCCAACTGCTTATTTTCCAGTTTCACAGTTTACTATGCGAACTTCAAGCTCAGAAAAAATGTCTGGTTTTAACTGTCCGAAATTGGACAGTTGTCGAGCGGGGTAGTCCGAGAGTCCGCCTGTAGAAAGCTATATTTTGCGAGAGAGTATCACCCATCGGCACTCGTTAACAGTCAAGGTTGGCCGCATCAGAGGTTATCAAGAGTAACGGGGGGATTCGGCAACCACATAGCTGACACTCGGGGCGATTAGTGTAGCGTTCAGACTACCAATAGCTAAAGAGCCAGTACCTGTCAGGTCGATTGACTACAGCTGAACTTTTCCAAGTAATCGGGTGTTCTTATCTCGTCCGGCGGCACGTTAATCCGGAAAGCTGACTGCGTCGATGGGAGGGAGCTAGAAAAGCGAGGGAAAGCGACTTAGTCTGCACATCTGATTGAGTGGCCGTTGTAACGGTATGACTCGACATAGGCCATGCTTGTTAACTCTTGTATCAACCGGAGAGACTGGATTTGAGTTGTCGCTGCGGATGTGCCCTCCTGCTGTTTTTCGTCATTAGTGTTTTCCCAACCAGCCTGAAGGCTGAAGTCGTGAACCTGTCCTGGGATAACGACCTGCTTACCGGAACCGATCGCGGCTATACAAACGGGGTACGCTTTTCGTATCTGACGGACACCGCTGACGAGAACGATGGAAAGTCGGCAAGATTTGCCCGGATTCTGCGTGATGAGCTGCGCTTTCTGCCAGGTATTGGAACTGCTGATTCAAAGCAGGCGGTAAGCCTGAGTTTGCGGCAATTCATGGTTACGCCTGAAGATATTACGGTTGAAGGTCCGCAGTTCGACGACATTCCCTATGCCGGCCACCTGTCGCTCAGCGGCACTCTCTGGAGCTGGAACGCCGATACGATTACCGGCTTTGGTGCTCACATTGGCGTTATTGGGCCCGAAAGCGGTGCCGAGTCGGTTCAGAAATGGGTGCACGAAGCCACTGGAAGCGACAAGCCGCAAGGGTGGGGGAATCAGCTTGGAACCGATGTGGTGGGTGGCATACAGGCTGCGCATGGCCGAAAACTCCTGCAACTCGGGCAGGGCGGCAACATTGAACAGCGTGTGTCGGTGGTTGGATCCGGACTACTGTCGAGTTTTCGGACTTCCGCTAAAACCGGGTTGGTCTGGCAGCTTGGCAGACACCTTCCTATAAATTTTGTGCCGGACTACGCTGGTACATCCTCAACCATCGCTTTGCCGGGCTCGTTCAAGGATTCAGGCAGTAGCTGGTCAGTATATGTGGGGCTGGGGCTGGAGTATGTAGGCTATTCCTACATCGATGACAATGCCGGGGCTTACCGTTTCGACAAAGGGCCGCTGATTGGTCAGCTTGGTCTGGGTGCTACCTGGCAGTGGGATCACCTGCTGGCCGCGGTCACATTGCGTGCCTCGACCAGCGAAGACGAGCGCCATAAAGACAACTTCAGCTTTGGAACACTGTCAGTTTCTTGGGCAATATAGAAAGGTCGGTTTTGACCGTTGCTTACGGGATGTGGTGGCGCTTGTTCCTGCTGTTAAACATAAGCGAACATTCACGGCTGCTCTTTCGCACACGCTTCTTTCAACAAAAACACTTCGATATTTATCAAATCGTCTAACTGAGAAGCTGGCTTTTTGGTTTGGCTATGTACTGCAAGAAGGCCCGGGCTGTTCTTGGCGTTTGGAATGTCTTGTCAACAGCGCAAAGAAAAGCAGAACAATCAAATTGCCTCTTGCACATCTACCTACTAATAGGTAGATTAATTGGCGCATGTTTAATGACCAACAGAGGCAATCAATGAAAATCTACGATATCGAAGGCTTCCCGAACCCGCTCCGCGTTCGCATCGCTCTGGCAGAAAAAGGCGCAACAAACCAGGTGGAATTCGTCCCGGTCGATGTCATGGGCGGCGAGCACCGTTCCGAGGCGTTCAAGACGAAAAACCCGGATGCCACCGTGCCCATGCTGGAACTTGACGACGGCACCTGCATCGCCCAGTGCAATGCCATCACCGAATATATCGACGGCGTCTTTGATGGTCCGTCCCTTATGGGTACAACCCCAGCGGAGCGTGCCCGTATCGCAATGATGAATCTGCGGGCAGAAAACGGTCTGATGAACGCCGTGGGTGCCTATTTCCACCACGCGACCCCGGGGCTTGGTCCGGATCTGGAAACCTGGCAATGCGCTGAGTGGGGTAATAAACAGAAAGAAATTGCCAGCGCAACCATGGCCTACCTTGACAGCGTTCTGGCGGACAACGAGTTTCTCGCAGGCGACAGCTTCTCGGTCGCAGACATCACCGCCTTTGCCGGCCTGGGGTTTGCGGATTTCGCGAAGGTTGACATTCCCGAGTCTCTGACCAATCTCCAGGCCTGGCGCGCAAAAGTCGCAGCCCGTCCTTCAATTGCCGGGTAATCCGAAACCTTCGGATTTAATGCAAGCGCTGAAAACATGAAGGGCACAAAAGGGAGGAATATCATGGAGATTAATGCAGATTTCTCCAAACCGGTGGTTATGCATTCCGACCAGATTGAATGGCAGCCCTCGCCCATGAAAGGGGTGGAGCGGCGCATGCTGGACCGGATCGGGGACGAAGTTGCCCGCGCCACGACCATCGTGCGTTATGCGCCGGGCAGTCATTTCTCGGCGCATACCCATACCGGTGGAGAAGAATTCATCGTACTCGATGGCGTGTTCCAGGACGAGCACGGTGACTTCCCTG
The DNA here is from genome assembly GCF_023156235.1 of Marinobacter goseongensis. GTDB lineage: Bacteria > Pseudomonadota > Gammaproteobacteria > Pseudomonadales > Oleiphilaceae > Marinobacter > Marinobacter goseongensis. Next base: position 168,999 of record NZ_JAKZAI010000008.1, read on the forward strand.
CTGGCACCTACGTGCGCAACCCCCCAACCACGTCACATATTCCGGGCTCTGAAACGGGCTGTACGATATTTGTGAAACTGTGGCAGTTCGACCTGGCCGACCGCACCCAGTTCAGCAAGAATATGGAGGCCGAGCTGGGCGCCCCAGTGGGCGGCGTTGCCACCGCAAAGCTGCATGAGGACGATCGTGAGATCGTGACCTACAGCCAGCTCGATGCGGGGGCGACACTGACCTCTGAGGCGCCCGGCGGAATCGAACTGCTGGTGGTCGAAGGTTCGGCTATCAGGGATGGCGAGGTGCTGGCCAGGCATGACTGGCTGCGCCTCCCTGAAGGACACAGGTTGTCCGTGACGGCCGGGGACGACGGCGCCAAGATCTGGATGAAAACGGGGCACCTGCGATTTGCCGGGGCACCGAGGGTATAAGCCCGGCAATAGCGGGATTGAAAAGGCAGACAGGTGAACAACCATGAACCGTGATACCAGAACAGCCCTGATGGATCTTGCCGAGCACACCGTCCGGTCACGGGGCTTTGACGGGTTCAGCTACGCGGATCTGGCCGAGGCCATCGGCATTCGAAAGGCCTCGATCCATTATCATTTCCCCACCAAGGCGAAGCTCTCCGAAGCCTTGATCGAGCGCTATCAGACCAGTCTGCAGCAGGGTCTGACCGAGATAGACGCAGCCCATGCCAGCGCTGGCGCGCGCCTCAAGGCACTCATTGCCCTGTACCGCGGGGCGTTGCATGATGGCCAGACCGTGTGTCTGTGCGTTGCCTTTTCGACCTGCCGCGAAAGCCTGTCCGACACCGTTATTGCCAGAGTCGGCGCCGTTCGCGCAATGGTTCTGCAGTGGATTACGGCAACGTTTGAACTGGGACAAAGGGATGGATCCGTCTCGGCCATCCTGGGTCCCGCCGATGAAGCGCAGGCGACCCTGGCGATGCTGGAAGGGGCCCACCTTGCCGCGCGCACCGAAGAAGACCTCGCCGTGTTTGATGCCGCAACGCGACTGCTGCGCGCCCGCTGCCAGTAACGACGGGACAGGAATCGCGCTTTGATGTACAGAATCGCTACGCAAATTGACTCATAACGAGCGAAAAGGAGCAAACAGATGATGAGCACCCTGAAAACAGCACTGGCAGCAGCCACGCTGTCACTCACTGTTGCAAGTACGCAGGTACTGGCAGAAACGCAAACCAGAACCATCGAGTATCAAGTCGGCGACGAGACCTTCACCGGCTACATGGCCTGGGATGATGAATTCGGGCAAAAGCGTCCGGGGGTTCTGGTGGTCCATGAATGGTGGGGGCACAATGAATTTGCCCGGAATCAGGCAGAACGACTTGCCTCGGCCGGCTATACGGCGTTTGCGCTGGATATGTATGGCTCTGGCAAACAAGCCGACCATCCCGATACCGCCCAGAAGTTCATGCAGGAAGCCACTCGGGACATGAGTCAGGTCAAGGCGCGCTTCATGAAGGCGATGGACATCCTGAAGAACCACGAAAGTGTTGATGCGTCCCGAATTGCGGCACAGGGTTATTGTTTTGGCGGCGCCGTGGTTCTCAACATGGCGCGCATGGGCGTCGATCTGGACGGCGTTGTCAGCTTCCACGGCGCGCTCGGCAGCCCCCTCACGGCTGAACCCGAGTCCGTGAAAGCCAGGATCCAGGTGTACACCGGCGGTGCCGACAAGCTGGTCCCCTCGGATCAGGTCGCGGGCCTGGTCAAGGAGATGCAGGATGCCGAAGTCGACCTGACACTGGTGAGCTTTCCCGGAGTACTGCACTCATTCACCAACCCAGGCGCCGACAAGATCGCCGAGGAGTTCGGCATGCCGGTTGGTTATGATGAAGAGGCTGCCAGCCGTTCCTGGGATGGCACCATGCGTTTCTACAAGGCCATCTTCACCCAGTAACACAAGCGAGTGCAAACAAACCGAAACCGGCAGTATTTACAGTGAATTCTGGAACACCAACCGAAAAGCATGATGAGGTGCAACATGGCAACTGAGAGTTTACCACTGTTCGATGGAGACAATCGTCCAGGCTACAAGTCGCTGGGCAACTCGGGGCTGTTCGTATCCGAACTGTGCCTGGGCACCATGACCTTCGGCGGCGATGAGGACATCTGGGGCCTGATCGGCCAGTTGCAGCAGGAACAGGCCGACGAACTCGTGAAGATCGCCCTGGAGGCGGGGGTCAACTTTATCGATACCGCCAACATCTATGGTTTCGGCGCCAGTGAGCGCATCGTCGGCCAGTCCCTGAAGAATCTCGGCGTTCGCCGCGAAGATGTGGTGCTGGCGACCAAGGTGCTCGGCCCCATGGGCGCAAGCCCCAATGCCCGTGGTGCTTCCCGCGGCCATATAATGAGCGAATGCAAGGCGAGCCTGGCGCGCCTGCAAACGGATTATATTGACCTGTACCAGATCCACGGTTTTGACCCGGCCACGCCGATCGAGGAAACTCTGGAGGCACTGAACACCCTGGTGCAGCAAGGCCATGTGCGTTACGTGGGCCTGTCCAACTGGGCCGCCTGGCAAGTGATGAAAGCCATCGGCATCACCCGGGCCCGCAACCTGTGCCCGATCATATCCATGCAAGCCTACTACACCCTCGTAGGTCGCGATCTGGAGCGGGATATTATTCCGATGCTGAAATCTGAGAACGTTGGTCTGATGGTGTGGAGCCCACTGGCCGGGGGTTACCTGTCCGGTAAATACGAGGGGCCGGACGTTTCCGAAGAAAACCGGCGCGCCAAGTTTGACTTTCCACCCGTCAACCGCGAGCGGGGCAGCGAAGTCATCAAGGTTATGCGGGAGATTGCCGATGGCAAACAGATCGACGGCGAACCGGTCAATGTGGCACAGATTGCCCTGTCATGGCTGCTACACCAGAAGCCTGTGACCAGCATCATCGTTGGCGCCAAGCGGCCCGAGCAGCTCAGGGACAATATCCGCGCGGCCCAAATCCGCTTGTCCGACGATGAACTGATAGCCCTGGATGAAGTCAGCCGCCTGCCCGAGGAGTACCCGGGCTGGATGATGGCAATGATGGCCGGGTACCGAAACTCTACCGAGTCCTGATTCCAAAACCGACCCAACCCAACCCAACCTTCACATCGTGCTGCGCCCCGACGGCGCAGCCGCTATGCTGGAAAAACCGTTAATGCTGTCAAAACTTAGACGTCCGTGCCTACTGGCCACTTCGACGACTCTCCTGGCTGCTTCAACACCTGACTTTACCGGTTCTGGTGTTGGCGGCAAAACAGGTCGTGTCTAAGGGTTATTTCAGAACTCAATCACCTTCCTGGAAGACTTAAGTGAAATGTAATTGCTAACAAAATTGGCGCTCATTCAAACCTACCTCAATCTTCCATCTGTAAGCGAAACCAAAGAGCATAAAGCGCCGGCACAAACAATAGCGTGATCAGAGTGCCGACCGCCACGCCACCGATAAGGACATAAGCCAGCGGCCCCCAGAACAGGTCAAAGGTCAGAGGAACAAACGCCAGAACGGCCGCCAGGGCGGTGAGTACCACGGGTCGGGCACGCTGGACTGCCGCCTCGACAACGGCTTCCCGGGCAGCCATCCTTGCTTTGAAGTTGTCCTGCACCTGCTGCGTCAGAATCATGGTATTTCGCATCAGGATGCCGCCCAGGCCAATCAGCCCCAGCAGCGCGGTAAAGCCAAAGGGTTGATTAAACAGCAGCAAAGCCAGCACAGCCCCGATCAGACCCAGTGGCGCGGTGGCAAGAACAGTCAATGTGCCGATAAAGGAACGCATCTGAAGCATGATAAAGATCAGCATCAACGCCAACATCACCGGTTGTAATGTCTGGATTGAAGCATTGGCTTTGGCTGATTGTTCCACCGTACCGCCGATTTCAATACGGTAACCCTCCGGCAACTGTTCGCGCAGGCCCGTCATCGCACTCCATATCTCCTTGGTAACATCCGGTGGCTGGGCACCTTCTACATCGGCCTGAACGGCCAGGAAGGGGTCACGGTTGTAACGCTTTATGACGGGGTCCTCGTAACGAACCTGCCACTTGCCCAGTTGCTGTACGGAAAGTTTGCGGCCGTCGCGGGTTTTGATCTCAAGATCTTCCGGCATGATCACTTCGCCACGGGCATTACGCGCCACCAGTTGAACGCTCCTTATGCCCTGGCGCAGTTCGGTGACGGCCACTCCGCGGAGTTGGAACTGCAGTTGCCGGGCAACTTCCGCCGGGGTCAGGCCCATCCAACCCAGGTTTTCCGGGTCCATATCAAGATAGAGAGTGGGCACACGCTCATCCCATTCGAGATGCGGCATGACGATATTCGGATGCCCGGTCATGAGAGTGCGGATCTGGTGCGCGATCTCTCTGAGTTGATCGGATTCCGGACCCAGCACACGAAAACTGACCGGCCAGACCACCGGGGGACCGTACAGCAAACGCGTCACCCGCACTCGTGCCTCCGGAAATTCACCCGCCGCGATTCTGGTTTCCAGCGCCGAGATGATGCGATCGCGCCCTTCAACGTCCTGCCCAATGGCAATCAACTTGGCAAATGCCGGGTCCGGCTGCTCGGGGTTGGCCGATACGAAGAATCGGGGTGCACCGGCACCGATGTAAGCGGAAAGGCTTTTCACCTCCGGCATGTCCATCAGAATCGCTTCCAGGCGTCTGACACTTTGATCCGTGGTGGCAATAGCGCTCCCCTGCGGAGCGTAGACACTGATCAGAACTTCGGGGCGATCAGAACTGGGGAAAAATTGCTTCTGCACCTGGGTTGCCATCCCGAAAGCACTGATCGCCAGCAAACCCACTGTGATAAAAACGACGGTTTTCCGGTACTGTACACACGCTGTGATCACTCTACGCAACCGCTGATAAAACGCGCTTTGGTAGAGGTCCTGGCCCGTATGCCCGGTGTAATCGGGCAAGAGCTTGACGCCCAGATAAGGCGTAAAAGTTACCGCCACCACCCAGGAAATCAACAACGAAAAAGCGAGCACCCAGAAGATGTTGCCGGTGTATTCTCCCACTCCGGACTGGGCAAATCCGATGGGAACAAATCCGGCCACCGTCACCAGCGTTCCAAACAGCATGGGCGCGGCTGTTACGCTCCAGGCATGACTGGCTGCCCGTACCCGGTCCCAGCCGCTCTCCATCTTCACAATCATCATTTCAATGGCGATGATCGCATCGTCCACTAACAGACCCAGTGCGATAATCAACGCACCCAGGGTGATGCGGTCCAGGTTTATGCCCGCCATTTTCATCAACAAGAAAGTCAGGCCGAGGGTCACAGGAATCGCAATGCCCACCACCAAACCCGCGCGCAGACCGATCGCCAGTATGCTAACCCCCATCACCACGACCAACGCAACCAGAAACTTGACCTGAAAAAGATCAACCGCCTGAGTGATGGCTTCCGCCTGATCGGTCAGGGTCTGTATTGACATTCCCAGCGGCAGCCTGCCCTGTTCGGCACTGACAAACTCGCGCAGCCGCTCACCAAACTCCAGGCCATTTTCACCCGCGCGCATGACGACACCTAACAGGATCGCATCCTCACCGTTGGAGCGGACGATGTAGCTCAAAGGATCTTCATAACCTAAACGCACCTCGGCCAGATCAGACACGGTGATAAGCTGGTCTCCGATACGCAGAGGTACTGAGGTGAGGCGCTCAAGGTCAGACAGGTCGATGTTGCTGCGGACATAAACCCGCGGGCCGGCAAGATCAACAAAGCCAAGAGGCTGAAGACGGTTGTTGGCCTCTATCGCCTGCAACACCTCTTCTGCCGACAAACCGAGGTTGTTGAGCCGGTCCTGATCAAATTCGAGATACACCCGCTCAGGACGCTCCGCCAGGAGCTGTGCTTTTTGCAAGCCGGGCAGCCGTTGCAAGCGATCCCGTATCGATTCTGCCTCTCGGGTCAGTTCACGCATTGGCATCCCGGGTGCCGTCAGCGCCAGCAGGGAGAAATACACATCCGCGAAATCATCGTTGACGATGGGGTCGATCACACCCCGGGGCAGATTGGGCCTCTCATCGAGCATGCGTTTGCGGACTTGATAGAAGAGGTCCGGCACTTTTTCGCTGGGCGTAGAATCCTGGAATCGGATAACCATGGCGGCCTGCCCGGGCCGGATGGTTGTTTCAATGGTATCGGTATACGCCACCTCCTGAACTCGCTTTTCCAGACGATCCACGACCTGATTCTGCAGCACCTCAGGGGTTGCTCCTGGCCAGACGACAGAAACCACCATCGCCCGGACGGTGAACGCAGGGTCTTCCGCCCTACCAAGGGAGGAGAACGCGTAGAAACCGGCAACAACGGACAGCAAAAGAAAAAAGAGGGTGACCGAACGCTCGCGCACTGCCAGCGCGGAAAGATTCGGTAAGCTCATTGAGCCAGCTCCCGCACCGCCATGCCAGGCGTGAGCAGGTGTGTCCCCAACGCGACGATGGGCGTTCCCGCGTTGATATCGGCCTTGATCTGCGCATACTCTTCACCCAGATCGATCACCTCGACCGCAAGGGGCTTCACCGTGCCATCGGAGACCAACCAGACCTGCGGCGTTTGCCCTCTCTCATCGAGGGCACCCAGCGGTACGCGATGGCTGGGCGCGGTTTGCTTCTGTGCTAACTGGACACTCACCACCGAACCCAGGGTTAAAGATGAGGGGTAGGGCCCCTCCAGGCTGTATCGGGCACGCCAGCTCCGGCTTGCCGGGTCGGCAGCCCCGGCAATCTCTCTCAGGCTCACAGCAAGCTGTTCGCCATTGGGTAAAGGAACATAACCGCGCCTGGGCGGGCTACTGCCCTCTGGCAAAAAAACCTCGACTTCCAGCGATTGATCTTCGGCCAGAACGGCAAGGGTTTGACCGACACCCACAACCTGGCCGGGTTCAACGATGACCTCAGTGACCACGCCTGCATGGGCGGCTTTCAGTTCCGCATACCCCAGGGCATTCTGAGCCTGCTGATTGCGTGCAGAAGCCGTTTGCACCTGGCTGCGCGCCTCACGCTCTGCCAATTCAAGGCGTTGCAGGGTTTGTTCGCTGACAAACTGACGCCCCACAAGTTGCTGTTGGCGCTGGAGCTCATTGGTGGTAATTGCCAGGGCCGCTTCTGCACGCTTCAGATCCGCGGCGGCTCCCTCCGCCGTTGCTACAAGGTCTCGTGTATCGAGTTTGAACAGTAAGTCGCCTTTTTCCACGCGTTGACCGGCATCAATGTAACGATGTTGAATCCGACCGGCGATCTGAAAGGCCTGAGGAACTTCGTGGCGGCCTCGCAGGGTTCCTGAAAATCTGTGCGTTGTTGGGCCGGCGTCCTTTAGTTCAACTGTTTTTACCCAGGGGATAGGGGCGCGGGCCTCTGGGGGCGGTTCCGAAGACTGCTGACAACCAGACAGAATGAGCAGCGAGATAAACAGTGTCAGCATACAGCGCATGGCAGGTGTCCCGATTGGCAAAATCAAGGTGTGGGTATCAGTTCTCGCGGTGTCTGGACAAAGCAAGTTGCAGGATGGCATCGCGAACGGCTTCCTTCTGTTCCATGGGCAGAAAATGAGTCGTACCCTCAAGAACCCTCACGTCAGCCGAGGGCAACAAGGTCTGCAGACGTTTTTGCGCCGCCGGCGAGAAGGTTGACCCGCGTTCCGCCGCCAGCGCGATAACCGGGCACCGCAACTGACGAATACCGGGCCAGGGGTTGTGTTCGGTATGGGCAAAGGTGGTGCTCTCCCACTCCGGCGCACACGCCAGGCGAACTTGATCGTCCTGCGGCAGAAAAGCGTGTTGGATGTAGGCCTCCAGCCATGCATCGGGCCAGGTCTTGAAGCCACCGCGGCCCCGATAGTTGTCCAGCGCAGCAGCGTGCGAGTCGAATACCCGGCGCCGACGTGCGGCTCCGGCGGCCAGTGACAACCGATGTGACTGGCGTAGCAGCTTGGCCAGCCACAACTTCAGGCCCTGCCCCGGATCCATGATCACCGGTTCCGCCAGAATCAGGCCCAGCACTTTGTCTGGCCGTCGGGCAGCGGCCATGATGCTGGTGGTGGCACCGATAGAATGGCCGGCGAGCCAGACCGGCTCGTCCAGGCTACCCAGCAGAGCGGTCATGTCGCGATAGTAGGTTTCCCAGCCCCGGAATGTCGAAAAGTTCGCCGCACCGGCGCTGGCCCCGTGCCCCCGCATGTCCCAGGCCAGGACATTGACGTCCGTGGCAAGCCCATCAAGGAGGGGGCGGTACAGGCGGCCATGGAAACCCGTTGCATGCGCCCAGTGCACCGTGGGGCGCGCTTTGGATTGCGGCCAGCGCCACAGTGCGATCTCCGCGCCATCCGGCGCCTGGAATTGGTCGCGTTCAGGGTTGTTGTGCTTATTGTTCATGAAGATCTGCTTCTTTGGCCGCCACTGTCGGGAGCAACAACTGAACCTGACCGCTGGCGATCGGTTTGCGCTTATCGCCCTGCCAGCAGGTCACCCGGACCAGGCTGCTCCGCCTGCCTTGTCGAACAATTTCGGCGCTGGCGAACGTCGATCGGGCCTGCGCGGAACGGAGGTAGTTAATGTGGCTGTCGAGAATGCGTGGGCAACGTTTGTCGGTATCCTGGCTTTGCGCAGCGACCCGCGCGGTGAGTTCGATCAGGGCGCCAAGCACGCCGCCATGGAGGGCGGGTAGCATAAAGTTGCCAATGAGCGCTTCACGACACGGCATATGAACCACTAGACCTACATCGTCGCGTTGAACCTCAAGCCCAAGGTGCCGTGCGTAGGGAATGCGCTCCAGCAGAGCCTGCCAGTCGGAACATTCTTTCCCGCTTTCGGTAGGGCCTGAGATGGGTTGTGCCGAATCGCCAGTCGTGCTCATGCGCCCTCCTTTTTTCGTCCACCGGCCTGGAATCGCTGGCCCTGGGTGTTGCGCATGAAGGTGGCGTTTGCCGTCGCTAACAGTGCACTATCGCTCTCGCTGAGGATGTCGCAATGGATGAACGCGACCTCGTCCGTTAAATGACGACAGGTGGCCACCGCCAAGAGGGCACGGTCGCCGATGGCGGGCCGCAGATAATCCATGCGCAGATCCAGCGTGGCAATGGGCATCAACTCCAGGGCCCCCGCGAATACCGCCAAGCCTCCGGCGGAGTCGGCCAGCGAGTAGAGCACGCTGGTGCAGATTTCTTTTGTATCCTCTTCGGCGAACATCCACGGCTGTGGGGTCAGGCGCATGCAGACCTGGTTTCCGTTCACAGAGACAACCTGCATACCCAGATCCCTGCCGTGGGGAACCTGTTCGGTGAACTGCCACGCCGTCGTCACAGCGTCACTGTGCTGAGCTCTGTTCGACTCCGTCATCAGATCTGCCCACCCCGGTTTGCATTTCGCACAGGGGCGGAAGTGGCGGGAAACAGCTGATTGTCATATGTCATTGCCATGTCAGTTTCTTCCGAATAACATTGTTGCTGGATTTTGGTTGGTTAACCAACCAAAAGTCAAGAATCTGTTGAGGCAAATGGCACGCCACCCGTGCAATGGCGTACGATCAGTGTAACAAGTCAGGTGGTGGCCGCTCTGATGAATAACGAACTGGCTTGCTGAGGAGATACTTAAGCGATGGTTAACAGACAGATGGCTCCTCCAAGCAAACTGGGCGACCAGGGCGACGTTTTGTCTAACGCAGCCAGGCTTTTTCGTGAGAAAGGCTTTGAAAGGACGTCGCTCAAGGAGATTGCCGAGGCCTGCAATATGCTGCCCGGAAGTCTGTATTATCGTTACAACAGCAAGGAAGCGCTGCTTGTCGAGCTGATGCGCCGGGGGGTGGACCTGGTTACCGCAGAGGTCGAGTCGGCTTACGCCAGTTCGGATGACCCGGTTGAGCGTTTACGTCTTTGTATCAACGCGCATCTGCGAGCCCTGTTGGTCGATTCGGACGCGGTTTACGTGCTGCTGTTTGAATGGCGGGCGCTGGGCCCGGAGGCTCGCGAGGAAATCATCGAACTGCGTGACCAGTACGAGTCCCTGTGGGCCGGTATCCTCGAAACAATGATTGCGCAGGGCGTGGTCCGCAAGAATATTGATGGCCGCCTGCTTCGCCTGATCGGCCTTGGGGCGCTCAACTGGGTTGCAACCTGGTTCGACCCGAACGGGGCTCATTCACTCGACACCATTGGCGACTTGATCTGGCAGATCGCTATGGACGGTGTGATCAATAAAGGGGGGCAGGCATAGGTTCTGGCTTCACAAACGCAAGCAAGTAGCCTCTGTTTATGATCGCTAATCATGCGGATGCACGGTTTGTGATCTGACATTTTGCCTGAACTGCTCAGGCGACTGGTCAAACCAGCGCTTGAAGGCGCGTCTGAAATTGGCACTGTCGTGATAGTTCATCAACGCGGCAATGGCCTCGATTGACAGCTGGCTGTCACGCAAGTAGGTCGCTGTCTGCTGGGACAGAATCTCGTCGCGAACTTTCCGAAAACCGCTGCGTTCCTGTTTGAGTTTGCGTGCCAGGGTGCGTTTGCTCATGAACAACGAGGCTGCTGCTTCGTCTTCACTGAGCGTTCCGGGCGGTCGGGACAACATCATCATCTTCAGCTGGGTCTGATAGCTCGGTTTATCCGACTGAAGTTGCGCAAGCATCGATTCACACTGTTGCAAGGCCAGACGATAGTTTTCGTGATTGGCGGAGGCATTCGGTTCCTGACACAACGACATCGGCAACGTAAGTTTTAACTGGTCGCAATCAAAGCGAATCTGCCCGGGCAAAAAATCGGCATACATTGCCTGATACGGGGGTTCAGGATGAGCGAAGCATATTTCAGCCTCATGCAAAGGGCGACCAATTATAAACTCGCCAAATTCAAAAAGGGCCTTAACCATCGCATCCGACAGGCACCGCTGTATGTCATCGTCCAGCGACTCCTGGTAGTCCAGAATACATTCCAGGCGCTCGTTGACTTGCCGCAAATGCAGTTGGATGAAGCTCGCGCGCGTGGGCAGAAAAGTATGAATCGCTTGCAGCGCAGTGAGAAAGTCGGGGCTGCTGTAGGCCACGAATCCCATCGCACCATGGGTTGCCGGGGTCAGTCGCTTGCCTAGCCATAACCCTAATTCCGGCTGGCCGGACAAATCCAGTGCGTTGCGCAGAATCCGCACCTGCTGCGCTGCGGTAAGCAGGCTTTCCTCGCTCAGGAATTGCGTCACACCAAGCCCGGTGCCGAGCAGCAGACGTGGCAGTTGTTTGGCTGTTAAATCGAGCTCACGTGCAATGAGCCGTGAGTAATTCGATGGAATACCGGGACCGGATTTTTGCAAATCACCCGTCTTCTGCGTCGTCATCATCGATCTTCCCCGTCCTAAATGATCGTCATTTTGTCTTTAAATGACCTCAGCTTGTCAAGAAATGACCTGACAGGAGTGTCGTCAGACAGACAATATCTATTACTGAACACTACTGGCAGGAGAACAATAATGGGCAAGATTACTTTTATAGAACATGATCAAACTGAACATGTTGCTGAATTCAAAGCTGGTTCCTCGGTAATGCAAATCGCCGTTGACAATCTGATTCCCGGTATTGACGGGGATTGTGGGGGAGAGTGTGCCTGTGGTACCTGCCACGTGATCGTCTCGGACGATTGGTTCAGAAAGACAGGTACGCCTGGTGGTGAGGAAGAGCAAATGCTGTCAATGACCCCGGAGCGGGCAAGCACTTCGCGCCTGGGCTGCCAGGTGGTCATTACTGATGAAATGGACGGCATGACCGTGCATTTACCCGAGTTCCAGATGTGATCATAGGAGGACGCATGCCAACACTGTCCAAAACATTTGACGACATTCAGTCCCGAGTGATTAATGCTACCTCCAGGGTGGTGCCGATGCACAGGCAGATCCAGGGGCTGAAACTGTTAATGGGCGCCAAGAAGAAGGCCTTCGGCCCACGCCGGCCCGTGCCCGAATTTGTTGAATCAGCCATCCCGGACGTTAACACGCTGGCCCTTGAGGACATCGATGTCAGCAATCCGTTTTTATATCGGCAGGATCAGTGGCGCGCCTATTTCAAACGGTTGCGTGATGAGGCTCCGGTCCATTACCAGAAGAACAGCCCCTTCGGCCCCTTCTGGTCGGTGACTCGCTTTGAAGACATCATGTTCGTGGATAAGAGTCACGACCTGTTTTCCGCCGAGCCGCAAATCATTCTGGGTGACCCTCCAGAGGGGCTGTCGGTGGAAATGTTCATAGCCATGGATCCGCCAAAACACGATGTGCAGCGCAGCTCGGTTCAAGGCGTGGTGGCACCGAAGAACCTGAAGGAAATGGAGGAGCTGATCCGATCGCGTACCGGCGATGTGCTTGACAGCCTGCCTCTGGGCCAGCCCTTCAACTGGGTGCCCACTGTATCGAAGGAACTCACCGGTCGCATGCTCGCAACCCTTCTGGATTTTCCTTACGAGGAACGTCACAAGCTGGTTGAGTGGTCGGATCGGATGGCCGGGGCAGCATCGGCAACCGGCGGCGAGTATGCCGATGAAGAGATCATGTTTGACGACGCGGCTGACATGGCCTGGTCCTTCTCCAGGCTCTGGAGGGATAAGGAAGCGCGCCGCGCGGCGGGCGAAGAGCCCGGTTTCGATTTGATCAGCCTGCTACAGAGCAACGACGACACCAAAGATCTGATCAATCGCCCGATGGAGTTTATCGGCAATCTGACGCTGCTTATCGTTGGCGGCAATGATACCACTCGCAACTCAATGAGTGGTGGCCTGGTGGCCATGAACGAATTCCCAAAGGAGCTCGAAAAACTGAAGGCAAAACCGGAACTGATTCCGAACATGGTGTCGGAAATCATCCGCTGGCAAACGCCGCTGGCCTATATGCGCCGAGTCGCCAAGCAAGATGTTGAGCTGGGCGGCCAGACCATCAAAAAGGGCGATCGCGTTGTGATGTGGTACGCCTCGGGCAACCGTGACGAGCGCAAGTTCGAAGACCCCGATCACTTCATTATCGATCGCAAGGACGCACGAAACCATATGTCATTTGGCTACGGTGTTCACCGTTGCATGGGCAACCGCCTGGCCGAATTGCAACTGCGTATCCTATGGGAAGAGATTCTCAAACGCTTTGACAAGATCGAAGTCGTCGGCGAGCCGGAGCGCGTGCAGTCCAACTTCGTGCGGGGCTATTCGGAGCTGATGGTCCAGCTGACACCAAAAAGTTAATGAACAGGCTAACCAGGATGACGACCGAACAATTTGACTATGTCGTGGTTGGCGCGGGCTCGGCCGGATGTGCTGTCGCCAGCCGCCTGTCGGAGAGCGGTCGCCATTCTGTGCTGCTGCTTGAAGCCGGTCCGGAGAGCCGCCGCAACCCTTTCGTGAACATGCCGCTGGGTTTCCTGCAGCTAATGTTCAGCCGCCGCTACAACTGGCAGTTCAATACCGAACCGCAGCGTCACATGCACGACCGGGCGCTTTTTCAGCCGCGGGGCAAGATGCTTGGCGGTTCCAGCGGCATGAACGCGCAGGTCTATATTCGCGGGCATGCCCGGGACTACGACGAGTGGGCACGGCTGGGGTGCAAAGGGTGGTCATACGCCGAGGTGTTGCCCTACTTCCGCCGATCGGAACATTTCGAGCCCAAACTTACGCCGAATGAGGCAGAATTTCATGGTCAGGGTGGTCCGCTGAACGTTGCCGAGCGCCGCTATACCAATCCGCTGAGCACGGCGTTTGTCGAGGCGGCGACCCAGGCAAAGTACCGGCTCAATACAGATTTCAACGGCAGTGAGCAGGAGGGCGTGGGCTTCTACTACGCCTACCAGAAAGACGGCACACGCTGTAGCAACGCGCGGGCCTATCTCGAACCCGCCACGGCGCGTTCCAACCTGACGGTTTGCAGCGGCGCGTATGTCACCCGGGTGCTACTCGAAGACACCCGCGCCACCGGTGTCGAATACCGCGATACAAAGGGGCTGACGCAGGTTCGTGCCGGGCGCGAAGTTGTGCTCTGCGGCGGCGCGTTCAACTCGCCGCAACTGCTGATGCTGTCCGGGATCGGTCCGCGGGAGGAGCTGTCCCGGCATGGCATAGAACTGCGCCATGCGTTGGAGGGCGTCGGGCAGAATCTCCAGGATCATATCGACGTGTTCGTGCGCGTCAGCGCCCGCAGCCGCCAAAGCATCTCGATGCATCCGAGCTACTGGCTCAAGGGGCTGTGGGGCGCTTTGACGTATCTGAGCGGTCGGCGGGGCGTGCTGTCGAGCAACGGCGCCGAGGCCGGCGGGTTCATCCGCTCCCGGCCCGAGGAGCCGGTACCCGACCTGCAGCTGCACTTCGCGCCAATGCTGTACGACGATCACGGGCGAGACCTGAAGACCGCGATGAGCGGTTATGGCTACGCGGTGATGATCTACGGGCTTAGGCCGTCGTCGCGCGGGCGCGTCGGTCTGCACAGTGCCGACCCGTTTGCCGCGCCGCTGATCGACCCCAACTACATGGCCGAGTCCGCCGATGTCGAGCGACTGGTGCGCGGTGTCCACCTGGTGCGCAAGATCCTGGCGCAGGCGGCGTTTGCCCCGCACCACGAGGTTGAGGTCTTGCCCGGGCCGGCGCTGCAGAATGACGACGATCTCGCCGCATGGGTACGGCGCAGCGGTGAATCAGCGTACCACCCGGTTGGCACCTGCAAGATGGGTGTTGATCCGATGGCGGTGGTCGATCCGCGCCTGCGCGTGCATGGCCTGCAATGCCTGCGGGTGGTCGATGCCTCCATCATGCCGACGCTGGTCGGCGGAAACACCAATCAGCCGGCAACCATGATCGGCGAGAAAGGTGCCGCGATGATACTTGAGGATGCCGGGGAGATGGTCGGCTGAGCTCCGCGCGCGCGGGCGTCACAGGGCTCAGTTGGCATCTGGACTTCTGATCAATCTGATTCCAAAGAACAGTAGAAAGAGACAGGCTATGGCAAACCAACAGAAAGAGACGACAGTCATCGTTGGCGGCGGGCACGCAGCAGGTGCGCTCCTGACAACCTTGCTGCAAAAGAAATATCAACATGAGGTGGTCCTGGTGGGCGAAGAGCCACATCCACCCTATCAGCGGCCGCCCCTGTCCAAGAACTACCTGGCAGGCGAGGTGGATCAGGAGTCGCTGTACCTCAAGCCGCGCTCGGTGTACGAGAACGCCGGCCATCAGTTGCGGCTCGGTGTACGTGCCGAACAAATTGATCGGGACAACAAGACCATCAGTTTGTCGGACCAGAGCACATTGAAATACGATCGACTGGTCCTGGCCACGGGGTCACACGTTCGACGCCTGAACGCACCCGGGGCTGACTTGAAGGGCATTCATTACCTACATGACATAGCTGACTCGGATGCCCTGCGTGAACAACTGGTTCCGGGGAAACGCTTGGTCATCGTGGGTGGTGGTTACATTGGCCTTGAAGTGGCAGCCAGCGCTACCAAAAAAAGCGTTGATGTCACGGTACTGGAAGCGGCCGAGCGTCTTATGCAGCGTGTAACAGGCCCGGAAATGTCGGAGTTTTTTTACACCAAACACAGTAACGCTGGCGTGGATCTACGCCTGAACACGGCGGTAACCGGTTTCGAAGCTAGCGATCAGGGGCATGTGGCTGGCGTGACATTGGCGAGCGGCGGCACTGTACCGGCCGACATCGTGCTCGTTTCAGTGGGTGTTGTGCCGGAAACCGCGCTGGCTGAGGCCGCCGGCCTGCCCTGTGATGACGGCATTATTGTTGACGAGTTTACCCGCACAGAAGATCCAGCCATCCTGGCGATCGGCGACTGTACCCGCCACCGGAATCTTTTCTTCGAGAAGATGCAGCGCCTTGAATCTGTCGCCAACGCGGTTGATCAGGCCCGGACAGTGGCGGCAACCCTGATGGGCGAGAAGAAACCCTATAATAGCGCTCCATGGTTCTGGTCGAACCAGTATGACGTGCGTCTGCAGATGGTGGGGTTGTCGCAATATCATGATCAGCGTGTGCTGCGCGGAAGCCCGGAAGACAAGGGATTTGCGGTGTTCTATCTCCGCGATGGCTGTGTCATTGCTGTTGATGCGGTCAACCTGCCCATCGCTTTTATGGTCGGCAAGACCCTCGTTCAACAACGCAGGCAGGTCAATCCTGAAATGTTGAAGGATCCGGATATTGAACTGAAGTCCTTGGTGAGCGGTCAGTCCATAAATTGAAATTGACGACCGAGTAGAGCTGTGCCCTTAGTTTGCCCAAAATTGCGAAAGCAATGCACAACTCATACGGCCTATGGATATCATATCCTACGACCGACAGCTTTCAGTGAGCGCAAAGGATGCGTGAGCCACAACCGGCGGAATTTCCCGTAGCCAGACACATTACTGTTGCTCTGGTAAACCGAGAGCACCATAGCGAATGATATGGACTCCCCCTGCTCCCACGGCATCGATGTGCCACATTGAAGGTGTCTGACATCTTCAATCAAAAGCAGGAGGAGTCATCATGAATGTTACAACCATTGGCATCGATCTGGCGAAAACTGTGTTCAGTATTCATGGCACCGATCAACACGGCAAGGTCGTGGTTCGCAAACGACTGAACCGGCCCAAGCTGTTGCCTTATATCGCTCAGCTCCCACCCTGCCTGATTGGCATGGAAGCCTGCTCGGGTGCCCACCATTGGGCTCGGGAAATGACCAAACTCGGCCACGATGTCCGAATCATTGCACCCCGGTTTGTCGCGCCCTATCGCAAGAGCAGCAAGAACGACGACAACGATGCCGAGGCCATCTGTGAGGCAGTAGGTCGGCCGAATATGCGGTTTGTTCCAATCAAGACCGAAGACCAGCAAGCCGTACTGTGCCTGCATCGTATTCGCCGTGGACTGACCAAAGAACGCACCGCGCAGATCAATCAGATTCGTGGGCTGCTGGCCGAGTTCGGACTGATCATTCCCCAGGGCCGTTACGCCGCACGGCGCCGGGTTCCCGAAATCCTGGAGGATGCCGAAAACGACTTACCCATGCTCGCTCGCCGCTTAATCAACAACATCAACCAACGCATTCGACAGCTCGATGAAGAAATCCTGGCTTACGATCGGGAGGTCGAAGCGATGGCCCGGAGCGATGAGCAGGCCAAGCGCCTTATGGCCATACCGGGTATCGGACCACAGACCGCAACAGCCCTGCTGGCCAGTGCGCCTGACCCCAGACAGTTCAAAAGTGGGCGACACTTTGCCGCATGGTTGGGTCTGGTGCCCCGACAATACTCGACCGGTGGCAAGGTGCGACTTGGCCGAATCACCAAGCGCGGGGACAAATACCTGCGAACGCTGCTGATCCATGGCACCCGGGCAGTGATTGCAAAATTACCGGATAAGAATGATCGACTCAGTGACTGGGCCAAAGACCTGGTGGAACGACGTGGATACAAGCGGGCCGCCGTTGCGATGGCGGCCAAGAACGCCCGGATTATATGGGCACTACTCATGAATCAAACCGAGTTTAAGACACAGCCTGTGGAGGGCTAAAACCGAGCACCAACGACAGGCAGAACAAGCCTGCCAGAAGAGTCTTGCAACGGCAAGCGATGACGGAACGGTCAGACCGAGAGTGGGAGAACCTGTTTATTTCTGCGGCTCAGCGAAGCCGACTAACGAATAAGGTCCCCGCTCACACGCATCATCATCCTGGCCCGGGCAAAAACGCCCACAAAGAGGCCGAATGTAGAGCCGCAGTCTCAAACCGCTTCGGATTCAAATGGCGTTGCTTGACCGCAGGGGGAGTCCATGTAGGTGAAATAATTCTCTATATGTCCCACTAATAACCTCACCTTGCAATTACCGACGAAAATATGAACTTGATTTTACCCACAAAGAAAAAGCGAAGTCTCTATCGGCCATTATGGGTAGAGGTTCCGATCACTCAATCCTTCATAAGCAACATCGCCCATTCGGTGTCGACCTCTTGTTTTGGTTCATCTGAGCATATGCTTTTTCATGCGGATGGGTGGTGGCAGCCAAGACAGGGCTTTTCAGACTGCAAGCTTCAAGCGGTGTGTAAATCAAACACAGTAAGATTCCGGCTTATTGATGGTGGACATCAAGAACCGATAGTTACGAGCGGTATTAATGTTAAGACACTTGCTCGATTAAATGAAACTTGCGGGACTACTGAAAAGGTTTTCTATAGTAAGGACGTGCCGGTCCTGATGGCTATATACTACTCGACTAAACGATACGAGACCTTTAAATGATGCATAAGGCTGGGGCTATATACCTAAGGAAGATCTGAATAACCGCTGGTTTTGCCCCTTTTCCGCAATCTTGGCGGAAAAGGGGCGCATTGGTCTTACGCTGCAGGTTTTTTATCAATCAGCAGGTTGCTGAAAGCGACCAGCAAATGCAGACGGTTGGTATACTTGGCATTTAAAAGCGATATGCAACACCGATGCTCACGATAGTGGGGTCCACTTCCACTTTTGCCTGAACAGGGGCCGGGCCCAGGTTACCGGTGATATCCGCCTCGAAGGGTGCATATCTAACGTCAAAATTTGCCGACCAGTTATTGTGTATCCTCCAGCGAAAACCAGCCTGAACCGCAGGGGCCCATGTATCTTCGACGTCGAAGTCGGTTAGTGCGCGATCCTTCTCATCTAAAAAGAGAATCCGTCCTACACCCGCTCCAAAGTACGGAGAGAAGTTGCTACCCGTCAAAACATGATACTGAAGCGAAAGAATTACCGGACCATAATCTGTTTGACCAAGAAAAAGACCGGAGAGAGACTCTTCGCCTTGGAGGTCCGCACTAGCGGGAATGCCGCCAAAAATGTTAAATGCCAGCTGATTACTCAGAAAATACGACACGTCGAATGATACGGTCGTATCGTTGTTAATAGACAGGTTGGAATTTGGAACGGGGGCACTCCCCGCAGAGGCTGATCGCAAATCTTCATCGGTTAGAACTCTAGTGGCATTCAGCCCAACCACCCAGTCGCCTCTACTGTAAACCGGCTCAGATTGAGCGTTGGCCAGGCTCGCAGCAAGTGAAAGTAAAAGGAACGCCACTAACGAGACTTTACTAATTATTTTAGGGAGGGTCTGATTAACGCCTGATTTATCGCTGAATCGCTTTTCAACTCGAAAAAAAGCCATTCAAGCGCGATTTTGG
>NZ_JAKZAI010000080.1 GCF_023156235.1 Marinobacter goseongensis
AAAGGTGAGACAGATCATGAGCAAGAAATATTTGGGCTTGGCTTTGGCGATTTCTGCCGCTTCTGCTGCACAGGCCGGAAACGTTACGACCAGCGGCGAAGACCTTGTGATCGATACCGACAGCGGTATCAAAGTGAAAGTGTCGGATAACTCTGCGTCTTTTCAGCTCGGCGGGCGCCTTCAATGGGATTACGACGCCACGCAGTCTGACGACAACGGTGTTGACACTACCGATTTCGACGTGCGCCGGGCACGCCTCTACGCCAAGGGCCACTTTGGCGACTGGGCGTACAAAACCCAGTTCAACGTGGCTGAGAGTGATGGCGCCGACGGCGGGACCGCTGAGGACCTGTACATTCGCTACCTGGGATTTGGCTCGACGGCAACCGTGACTATTGGTAAGCAGAAAGAGCCATTCGGCCTGGAACAATTAACGAGTTCAAAAGACATCTCGGCCCTTGAGCGATCCGCCATGACCGAGCGTTATACCCCCGGTCGCAGCGGCGGCATCCAGCTCAGTGGCAAAGGCGGCAACTGGACCTACGGTATCGGCTACTTCGAGGCAGACGGCAATGGCAGCGACGACTTCAATAACACGGCAGTAACCGCACGGGGCACGGTTGCACCGATTCAAACGAACAATATGGTTGTTCATCTTGGTGCGGGTTATACCACGCGTGATGCCGACACTCAGGCCGATGAGGTCGATACGTTTAATCTGGAGCTCGCCGGCGCTTCCGGGCCCTTCCATGCCCAGGCCGAATATTTCGATTCCGAGGAAGGCCAGGTGGATGTTGATGGCTATTACGTACAGCTTGGCTGGATCATCACCGGCGAAAGCCGTCCTTACAAGGCTGGGGCGTTCAAGCGAGTGAAACCGTCATCGCCCAAAGGAGCCTGGGAAGTTGTTGCCCGCTTTGAGGATGGTGACGGAAAATACAGTGACGTTGGGCTGGCCACGACCGACGGCGAGCAAACAACACTGGGCGTTAACTACTACGCCAACAAGAATGTTCGACTGGGTATGAGCTACATGGATGGCGAAGAAGCCAATGGCGACAGCGGAGATGAAGT
>NZ_JAKZAI010000081.1 GCF_023156235.1 Marinobacter goseongensis
GAATGCCGAGTTGCCGGCTTTGAAAAAAGTGGCTCAATACGATTAGGGCAAGTGGGTCGATTTAACGGCGCTTACAACCAGAGAAATTAACGCGTTGCGGCAGCGATGATCTGACAAGTGTATAGGGTAGAAGGCCCGTCTGAATCCAACCTCTATCCTCCTACTGGAACGGTATACGGAAAGTCTTCGGTTCCTCTGCAATGCCAGCTAGATGGTTCACCGGCCGCAGTTTTCCAGAAACGCCTTAAACCAGGCCGACTCTGAAGCCGAGGGCTGTATATCGTACATTCGTACCAGCCTAGCGAGCCTCGCCACATGACCGGAATGACCACCCTTCATTCCCGGCCTGTTAGGTTTCGAGTGCCTCGAAATCGGACAGAGAAGAGGTCGTTGGGTCTTCTAATCGTTTTGTGAGTTAACTGCTTGGCCGACTCACTGGGCTGCTTGGAGACGTCGGCAGCATCAATTTCAGCTAGGCATTGTTTGTTGAGCGGTACTAATGCGGTGGGCTGACGTTAGCTTTTATTTATATATCACTATAATAGTAATTAGATCCCTGACCTGCAGGACTATATATCAGTATAGTGGTATTTTTGCGGTTAATAGCTACTATAAAGTCCATCATGTTGGTATTTAGGAATACCGATGCAGAGCGAACAAAAGGTTCTGACAGTACAGGTTTACTGGAACTACCAGTGGCACGACGCCGGCAGCATCCGGTTCCCGAAACCCAAGGCTGGCCTCAAAGGTGATATGACGTTTACCTACAGCGGGAAGTATGTGAATGCGGTCACCACTGCGCAGGAAGGTCTGTCATTCAGGGACGAGCGTTCTATCGGTCACAATGTCCCGGCGATTTTCAACCCAGTTGTCCAAATGACCGCGTTTAAGCGGCCAATTTATTGCGCTCTATTTCCTGCAATTTG
>NZ_JAKZAI010000082.1 GCF_023156235.1 Marinobacter goseongensis
TGAATCACCGTGAACCCTTGCAGCCCCAGATCGAAACACTGGTGTCTGCCGGCAAAATTGGTTCTGTAACCCATGTGGCCAGTCTTAACGCCACAGATCAATACTTCGACGATTATGTGGCGGTGCTTAAGCCGTTTGGAAAGATTGCCATGATCGACGATCCTGCAAGTCTGGACGTAATGAAGATCAAGCCGAAGAGTCTATCATTACACATTGAATTCATGTTCGCCCGCTCAATGCACCAGGCGGATGATATGCAGGTTCAGCACGACTTGTTGAATGAGGTCTCACGGCTTGTAGATCAAGGCTTCATCCGCACAACTGCAGGTAAGTACCTCGGAGCGATCAACGCCGAGAATCTACGTGCCGCACACGCCGAACTGGAATCAGGAACCGCCGTTGGCAAGATTGTGCTGGAGGGTTTTGCCTGTCGGGTTCTACCCCGTTACTGCGGACATTCCTAAGAAGAGTCACTCTTAAAGAACCCGGCAAACGATCAAGTTGCCCCATTGCTTCAGCACTTGGATCGCCAGCAATGGGGCTATAGATCTTATTTGGATTCGCCCCGGTATACTAGTCTACAAAAAGAGCACAGGAGGGACTGCCATGAGTAGCCAAACCTGTGCCCCGGAATTCAAAGCTGACGCGGTGGAGTGGAGGTATCAGGTTCAGCCGTTGGACTCCAAGCCTTCCAGAATATGCGGCCAGCAGGCTTTGCATCGGCTGCGTAGCAGGTCGCTGTGGCCGATTTCTTTCAAGCCAAAACTGCCTGGTTCCAAAAAATTTTTTTTATCTGGGCGTTGGGCAGCAGGCGCAGAAAGTCTTCCACGTTTGCAGGCACGGCAATGTGGTCATCTGTTGCGGTTAGCGACAGAACGGGGGCTTTTATAT
>NZ_JAKZAI010000083.1 GCF_023156235.1 Marinobacter goseongensis
AGGGTAAACGGCAGAATCACGCGCCCATACTGGCTCTGCTTGAAATCACCGCGCAGAAGGTCGGCAACCGACCAGATAAAAGCGGCGGTTTGGGAGTGGTTGGTTTGGTCGTCGGTCATCCGTGGAGCTCCATTACAGCATGTTGTCGGGCTGCGACTATCTCAGGCAGCCAATCCAATTCTTTTAAGTGAGGCGTTCAACGTCGTTCGAGTCACACCGAAGTGAGCCGCAACTTCTGTTTTCGTGATTTGAGGGTCGGAGAGCATGGCCGCTGCTTTACGGACGTCCGAATCAGACATAGATGGTTTCCGGCCGCCTTTGCGCCCCCTTGCCCTAGCTGCCTCAAGACCAGCCTTTGTGCGCTCTCTAATCAGATCATGCTCGAACTCAGCCAATGCGCCGAAGATATGGAACACCAGGCGTCCGCCTGAGCTGGTTGTGTCGATTGCTTCGGTAAGCGATTTGAAGCCAACTTCTCGATCATTCAGATCCTGAACGATCTCAACCAGGTCCTTCAGTGAGCGTGCCAGCCGATCCAGCTTCCAGACGACGAGAATGTCCCCTTTTCGGAGGGTACGAAGGCACTGCGACAACTCAGGTCGCTCACGCAGCTTACCGGTAAATTTTTCCTGAAAGATTTGCTCACACCCAGCTTTTTCCAGGGCATCCACCTGGAACTCAGGATTCTGATCCTGGGTACTGACACGCGCATAGCCTATGATCATTAAACGCACCTTTTCTAATCATAGTTTTTTGTACGTGATTTCTGGACACAAAACAACAAAAAATTGCAGGTTTTCGTACGAAGGGGCTAGGC
>NZ_JAKZAI010000084.1 GCF_023156235.1 Marinobacter goseongensis
CTCACCTTTTTCGGTTTGCTTGTGTGTGTTGAAGCGCGATTAAAGTCTATTTGGCAAAGATTACAGAATGGTTACAGAGAATGCATCAAAACAGGGCGCTGGTCCGGGCCGGTGACAGGTTCTGGGGCGCTAGGTGTTGCGGTAGTTTCTCGGGGGCAAGCTCAGAATGTGCCGATTTGTCTCTATAATTATGATAAAAAAGAATAAATAAGATGTGGCAAGACTTTTGCTGATCATATTTGGAGCAATGAAACCCAACCGAAGGTATCCATTATGAAGAAGCAGTTTTTCACCAAATCCGGATTTATCAGTATCACTTTGCTTGCAGCACTTCAGGCTGCGCCCGCCATTGTTAGCGCTGACGTCAGCTCAAATGTGAGCGCCAGCAGCAACTATCTGTTCCGGGGCGTCACCCAGACAGACGGGGCTGCGGCTGTCCAGGGAGGGTTGGATTATGAGCATGCGTCGGGCTTCTACGCCGGTGGCTAGGGTTCCAATGTCGATTTTGGTGACGGCACCAGCTATGAGCTTGATCTTTATGCCGGATTCTCCGGCTCTGTGGAAGAACTGGGTTATGACGTTGGGTACATTTATTATGCGTATCCTGACGCGCCGGACTCCATTGATTTCGGCGAACTTTACGGCGAGATCAGCTATGGCATTGCTGCTGTAGGCCTAGCCTACACGATCAACAGCGACACCAGTGGTGATGGGGTGTTCGTGCA
>NZ_JAKZAI010000085.1 GCF_023156235.1 Marinobacter goseongensis
GGACAGGTCGTGAGCGCCGAGATTGGCGAATCGGTGTTGGAGCGTACCCGAGGATATGGAGCTCCCGGATTCAGAGTCAAAGACCTGGAATTCGAGCAGGGTGGCTACCGATTTTTCCTGCCAGGAGCCCTTTACCAGATCAACTACGAATCTCAGGAGGGAAAGAGTACCGCCTATGGATACGGCAACATTCGATCTCTCAACGAGGGTATTTCCATCTCGGGCTCCAATTTTCAGCTTATTTCAGGCCCGACAGACTCTGGATGTACCCTGCAGGTTTCCAATCTGAATCTGATCGATCGAGACGGCAAGCTGATCACAAACTGGGTATCGGGAGATCAAAGTGAGCAGCAGGACGAGAATGCCATCGCGATAGGCGGTCGAACCATTTTGAGTGGCTCAATTCTTAGAGGCTCAAGTGCCCTATTTGCCGTTGATGTACCAGACGATCAGTGTACGAAGCGTTACAAATTCTCTGATTATGGCCAAACCTTCCGGCAAGAGTTGATTTATCTGGGACGCTCTGGCGATGAGCTGTCGTTTAAATACCGTGAGTTCTCGGGGAGCCTTGCCAGACCGGCATTCTCTGCAGACCTGAAATATGATCTCTCGGAGAGTCAGACCATCGGTTATCGCGGAGCTCGCATTGACGTTATTGAAGCGGGCAACCAGGTCATCCGCTATCAAGTACAAAGCAATATTCAAGGTATTTAAGCGAAAA
>NZ_JAKZAI010000086.1 GCF_023156235.1 Marinobacter goseongensis
ACCAGGTCAGAGAGTTCGTCTTTGTAAGGATAGGCATCACTCATCAACACCCGTATGCGCCGAGTGTTGCGAATGATGACCGCGCCCACCTTGATCAGCTTCAGCCGCAGGTTACTGGCGCTCATGCGCTCGAAGGGCGTTTTCTTCAGGTGAGCGCGTAATCGCTCGAACAACGTGTAGGCAAAGCCCGACAGAAGCAGCCGCCACTGATTGGTCCACCACCGCGTGCTGGAGGTGCGATCTGCGAACAGACACAACTGCTGATCCTTGATCCGGTTTTCCATGTCACCCCGGGCACAGTATTGCTCGTAGTAGAGTTTAACGCCGTCGTCGTAACGGGAGCTGATAATGAACCTGGGGTTGGCACCCAGTTCGCCCTCCTCCAGACGCGCGATCACCCAGCGGGGGTGTTTCCAGGTTCGGGCCTGGTACTGGAACCGGTAGGTGGCAGAGACTTTTTCTCCCAACTCCCCGTGAGCCCTGCGAACCAGCATCGAGGGTACGTCCACCTCCTTGAGCAGCCGGCTGTT
>NZ_JAKZAI010000087.1 GCF_023156235.1 Marinobacter goseongensis
TGGTGGAGCTAGGCAGGATCGAACTGCCGACCTCCTGCGTGCAAGGCAGGCGCTCTCCCAGCTGAGCTATAGCCCCAGAATCATTCTTGAGCTCTGCCGTCGTCTCTGGACCAGGATTTTACTGATCTAGGCGTCAAAGTGCGCCGCATAGCCTGCTATGCAAGTGCTTTGACAACGACGAGCAGTGAAATTCTGGTGGGTCTGGGTGGACTTGAACCACCGACCTCACCCTTATCAGGGGTGCGCTCTAACCACCTGAGCTACAGACCCGGTTTCGCTTGTCTTCGAATCACCTGGACTGCGTTGCAGCTTTCACTCACTCGGTCACGTACGTATGTACGCTCCCTCACTCGCTCAACCTGCGCCTTGCCAGCTGATCCGAATCCGGCGCCAAACCCAAGGGTCTGGTCAAACCGATATCGGGCCTGCATAGACCCTTTTGCTCTCTTTATTAGCCAACCAAGTAATTCGTGTGGACTCTGACCGAAGCATTCGGCTTCGTTTAAGGAGGTGATCC
>NZ_JAKZAI010000088.1 GCF_023156235.1 Marinobacter goseongensis
GAGAGGGCTGCTGGCATAATCCGCCGGTTCTGCACTCTGACAACGGAGCGCCGATGACCTCTTATCTGCTCAAGGCCCGACTGGCTGAGCTGGGCATGTTGATGTCTCACAGCCGGCCTAGAGTCAGCAACGATAATCCTTACTCGGAATCATTGTTCCGGACAGTCAAATACTGCCCGGAGTGGCCGTCAAAGGGCTTTGAATCGCTCACGGCGGTGCGTGACTGGATGCTGGCGTTCGAGTACGCCTACAACGAACAGCACCTGCACAGCGGCATCCGGTTCGTGACACCGGCTGACCGACATCGTGGTGTTGATCACGAGCGCCTGGCGCACCGGAAACTGGTTTATGAAAGAGCAAAACGCCAGAATCCACGGCGCTGGTCTGGCAATACCCGGAACTGGGAAGTAACCGGACCGGTATCGCTCAACCCTGGCAAATTGCAGGAAATAGAGCGCAATAAATTGGCCGCTTAAACGCGGTCATTTGGACAACTGGGTTGAAAATCGCCG
>NZ_JAKZAI010000009.1 GCF_023156235.1 Marinobacter goseongensis
AAAAGCCACAAGATAGACTATGAAAGGTGGGTCAATTTTATTGGCCAAAGGTGGGTCAAAATAAATGGCCATTGACAAAACAAATTCGAGATTTGGGAATTGGGTGAAGTATCCAAATCAGATACGCGGGCCGTGGCACCTATCCAAATCAGGCGACATGGTCACATGATGGAATCTGCCTGATTTGGATTTGAATGAAATTCCCAAAACGGCAGAAAGGTTGGAATTTATGGTTTCAATCGAGTGGTAAAAATAGCTCTACGTAAGCCCACCGAATATCAATCCGCAAAAAAACAGATTTTTCCTCCAACTGCGCTGCCGACGATTTATCTCCGCGTCTGTAAATTTCAAAGGGTCCCGATGGGACGATTCAAACAACCAATGAACGGAGATATGAAATGAACAAGAAACCTTCAAGCAAGCCCATGACCGCCGCAGATGTGGCTAGGATCCAGAGCGCCACCGCCAAGCAATCGGGCGGTGGAGTTAGTAAGGATTCGTTTGTCGCCAGGGCTCAGAGGACTGTTGCAAAAAAGGATTCTAAATAGGCATTACAAGAGGGCGGGCCTTGTGCCCGCTCTCTTGTTGCGGGAGAGTACGATGAAACGAGTAAGCAGCGATAAGGATATAAATCAATTGATTAAAGAGCTACTTCAGAACGGCTGGCGATATCAGTCTGGCAAAAAGCACGGGAAAATCGAACTACCTGGAGTAGGCAAAGTGGTTATTCCGACGAGCCCCAGCGACCGACGGACCCTACAGAATCTCATTCGAGATATTCGTCAACTTGAGCGCAGGGAGGCGACTCTTGCATAGCACTCCTGCCTATCCGAACCACCTCGAGATCATCAGGTCACTTGCACGAGCGTTTGACACAAAGGGATCTGATAAGTGGATTGATGACCATGCCGGTAAATGGGATTTTGATTATAGAGCCATTCCCGTCGCAACCGACAAGGTAGTCTATGAACCGCTATCACGATACATCGGAGAGGATTTTGGGCGAGATGTGGCCGCCAAGTTAACCGCCTTCTGCAAAGCATACAGCTTGTTTGTTTCGAACCTGAGCCTAGAGGGAATTTCTCGCACAGAAGCTTTGAGAATTCTCTCGAGTCACCTATTCAGCTCGTTTGGAGCTGAAGCTTTGAGAAGCGCCAGCAATAACCTCCACGGTCCATCCCCAGAACAGTTTATGACGCCTGGAAAGCAAGCCATTGCAACTTTGTTCGAATGGTTCGAGTTATCGGTACCTGGCTGGGACGATTTCTATGGCCAACTCAGCAAAGAAGTGAAAGACCGCATGCGACGGTGGCAAACGGGCACACAGCTTCCTGCTCTGAGTTCGCTCGGCGCCCTCTTTTCTAAACAAGATGCTGGCAAGTTCTTCGATGAAATACAGAGAACTCGATTGCGAGCGCTGCTCGTTACAGCGCGAGCCGTTGATTATTACCGAGCTCTGACTTTTGGAGAGGTTGCAATCGAACGGACAAAGGGCCGCTCTCCTGCAAACCCTCAAGATATCCACTCTCGAATTGTTGATGAGTGCTTGTTAAAAGCTCCCCAATTCAAGCCGATCGCGAAGCTGAATACGGTGCTCGCAACACTACTGAATCCTGGTCGTGAAAAGGCATCCACGGATCAAGCTTTCACCCAACAGCTACTCACGCATTTTAAGATCTTTTTGCAAAAGGTTGCCCCCTCAGGCTCGCTCTCCTACTGTCAAAGCTGGCATGAAGCGCGCTGGCTCACCCTCTCAGGAAAATTGGATCGTGCCGCTGAGGCTTACCAGAGAGCGTTTGAGCAGTCTTATTTTCATGCAGGGCCAAATCAGGGCCTAATTATTCAAGAGGCCCTGGCCGTAGCGGCAATACTCCCATCCCCCCCTAAGACATTTCTCAGGCAACTTCGAAATGCGCAGGTAGTGCTGGGGCTCGAAGTACCCCTGGATCTCGGCGACAGGACCGCTGTGTCGTCACGATACGACAAACATCTTGAAAACTGGTTCATCCCTCAGTATCGCGGACATTTTCCAAGGATATTTCCTTCTGATGGTGCGTTCCCCGGAACAGAATACCCGCAGCAGAGCCAGACTTCCTCGGGTCGATTTTTGTAACTGATGAGGACCTTGCCAAGAAACCCTCCACCAATGATCCAAATCGGAAGATAAAAATCGGCCAGCTTCGCCAGAAACGACTACCCCAACTTACCTATTTCGTATGGAGGGAAAACGCAGACGCTGTAGAAAAACTTCTGGACGCTGGCGCCAACGTGAATCAATTGTCCGATGCGGGCGACTCAGCATTATTGCAGGCTGTGCAGTTGCTGGATGTCACTACCCCGAACCAAAAGCCAGGTGATGATTCGTTTTTCACTTTGCTGAGTGAAAAGCCACACGATCCAGAAGTTTTGAATGCGACTACGCAGAAGAAGCGCCTATCCCTGCTAACAGCCGCGATCAATACCAACAGGCTCGATGTGCTGCGAAAATTACTTGATATGGGTTGCGCGCCAGATTCCAGAGCCGGCATCGAGCTGAGCACACCCCTGTACTACTGCATTCAAAAAATTGGATTGGTAAAGGGCAAGAGTGAGGTCTTAAAACAGATAACACAGGTTCCCCAAGATCAGGTGCTACTTGAAAGCATCCGGCGATATACCTCAGGGAGTCTTGGTATGACCCTCGAAGCCCAGCGGCAGTATCTGGAACGAGTCGCCTCCAACCCTAGGTATAACAGCATCCACCAAGCGGCCGGAAAAATTCTGGTTGAAACAGAGCGAAAGTCGTTTGACCTGGATGTTTTGCGGGCTATGGCCGGACTGTTCATCGAGCAGGGAGCAGACACCAACGCAGAACAGAATTACCCCATTCCAGGCTATACCCCCCTTATGCTTGCAATTGAAAGTGATGAACTAGACCTAGTAAACAGAATGGTCAGCGCCGGTGGAATCCTTGAGAAGACGTACCTTGATCAAAATTCAGGAAAATGGGTGACGCCTTTGCAAATCGCCACTGAGTTCCAAGCCCACTCAGTATTCAAGGAGGTGTTCGGCAAAGGATAGGCCTCGCAGCTAACGATTTGGCTCATCGCCAAAATCCATGCCCTGACACAACAAACCGCTATTACTTGTGCAAAACGACGGCAATTTTCCGCGGTCGTTTTGCACTTGCTCCTCCCGAAAAAAACGTAGAGTAATCTCAATGTCTGATCAGAAGTGCCTCTCAAACAGCACGCTTTCGGGGATCAGATGCGTCCAAACCAGTAAGTTCGGGAGATTGCCATGCGTCCGGTATCGATTGAGGATTTTATAAAGGTCGTTTTTGAATACGACAGCACGCCACCTGCCCCATCAACTATTCGTCGGCTTTGTGCTGCGAAAGACGAGTTCGGACTGGCAGTTATCCCGGGTGCCTTTAAATTGGGGAAAGCCTGGAAAATAGACCTGGACGGGTATTTTCGGGAGATGGAGCGTCGGGTGTCCGGATCGGTCGCTGCAGAAGACGCCTTTATCCATGAACTGGCAAATAAACTAGCTTCCTAACATGGCACCAAGATACCGCTCTGAAAAATACTCATCGCTGCACAGATACCCTGGCCTCTATCAGAGCGAGGACGGTGTCTACTTCGTTATCCATCCCATTACGAAAAAACGCGGCACCCTGGACACCAGGGACAGGAATCAAGCGATCCGACTGTGGTCAATGCTTAACCATAGGTGGGAGGCCGAAGTCCAAGAACGGAAAACCAACGCCCTGGCTGAAAAATTGGATAGCCTCTCTATACCAGCAAGCAAGGGGGATCACATCCTGCTCCAGGACTACCTGAAGAAATGGAGAACGGAGGTCCTCGGTCATCAAATAAAGGGCAAGAGCATAGTTTGGTCGGAGTGCCGAGTCCTATCCCTACGAGGACCGAATAAAGGCGCCCCTATCGCTAAACCAACCCGTGTTGATTACGCGAGCGATGCCCGGCAATTGGAGCAGAGCGACGATGCAAAATTCCCGCTTTCTGATCCGCAAATCCTTCGCAAGATTCGCAAACTGCTATCCCCATGGCTGCCGATGCCGACCCATTACAACGGTCTCAAAAACACGTTGAACCGGGTGTTCCTCCATGCGGTTCAGGAAGGCCTCATTGACCGAAATCCGATGATCGATATACGTAAAGCCGCCGAAGAAAAACGCCAAGTTCTCATCCCTGATGAGGCCTACCGGAAGATAACTGAACACCTGTGCGTCCATCGTCATAACAAGCGAGATATGGACGGCACGTGGCGTGCGAAGATTTGCGATCTCATTTACATGATGAGTCAGCAGCCGATTGACGTTTTCAATTTGAAGGAAAGCCAAGGTGAGCTCTATGACAAACCCATCGATCGCGGGGACTATTTCGCCTACGGAGTGATCCGCTTTGCTCGCCACAAAACTAAAATCGGCATCGAACTCGAGATGAACGAGGATCTTGCCGATCTGTGGAAATGGTTTGTGGAGTTCAAGCGGAAGGAGGCCATCATAAGTGAATATCTCCTAGTATACCCACGCTACTTCGATAAGCGCTCCAGAGCTCAACAAGCAAAACACAGAACTATGCAGGCCGCCTGGCGAGATGCCTGCAAGACAGCAGGCTATGGAGGCATGTACCACCTCAGAGACCTCCGCAAGAAAGGACTGACCGAAGAATTCCTGAGCCAAGGAGAAAACGACAAAGGCGGACATGAAACGCAGGCCATGCGGAATCATTATCGGTTGATCAAGCCGCCTAAGCGGGCGAGGACAACGATCAGGTTTGAGCGGGAACAGAAACTTTCTGAGTGAGTTAGATAAAACCGAAAAATCTCCAACGGACCTGATTGCTATAGAACTTCTACTGAGAGTACACTCATTGTGTACACGGATAGGGTGAGAATTATGCAAACGATCAATGTTCGAGAAACTCGGGAAAAGCTCTCAAATCTTCTGGACGCTGTGGCAGCAGGAGAAGAGGTTGTAATTCTGCGTCACGGTAAACCTGCTGCACGCCTAACCGCGGCCTTGCCCGAAAAGATTCAGTTTCCAAACCGTTCGGAACTCAGGGCATCTCTGCCCCCCGTCCGGGAAAGCTCTGCTCAGGCGGTGCGGGAACTCAGAGACGAAGAGCGCTATTAATGTTGTACTTTGATACCAGCGCCGTTCTCCCCTACTACCGACAAGAGCACGCCAGCGATCGTGTTCAGGTATTGCTTGAATCACAGACCGAGCCGGTTCTTATCAGTCATCTGACTGAAGTTGAGGTGGCAAGCGCACTGGCCCGGTGGGTTCGGATGGGAGAGCTCAGCGAACCCCAGGCGAACCGGATCGAAAGTGCATTCCATGATGATGTCAGCCATGGGCGCTTCAGCCTGCGCCCCATTGAAACGGCCCACTATCAGCGGGCCAGCCACTGGATTGGCACAAGGAAGACAAGCTTGAGGACGTTGGATGCACTTCACTTGGCATGCGCAGAACATCACCAGGCCCAACTAATCAGTGAGGATGAAGCGTTGGTGAACGCGGCCGTTTTCTTTGGCATAGACGCCAGACTTGCTTCAAAGGGCGACTGAGCACCATGGCTAGCCCAAAACACCTCACTCGAACACTTTTTGAGCACTGGGAAACTGTCGAGGCACTGGTTCGGGCCACCCGGGAGATGCCGGCGTTCTCCGAGGAACAGGTTCTTGCTGCCATTCGCCAGGCTCAACCGGCCCTGGACGACGTTCAGGTCAGGGAGGCTCTCCGTAGGCTTTTGGCAAGTGGCGTACTGGAGGTTCAAAGTCGCTCTGAAAGCTTCGTGGTCAATACCCATGTACTTGAGTTTGTCCGTGGCCTGACGCATGAACACGAACTGGGACTGTCATCAGTCATTCAGGCGCGCATCGAAGCAATTCGTGGCGCAACAGAAACCCTCACCGCAGGTATCGAAGCCGGAGATACCGGTCAGCAGACCCAGGCCATTAACCGACTATCTACCCTGTTCAGAGATATTGCCCGTCAGCTCGAGCAGGACCGCCATGCGATTGCCGAGCTGGCCGAGCAGGCAAAATCAGCAGACACTCGGGCTCCCATAGCAAAACGCTACAAGTCCGTCCTCGACGCCTACGATCAGTATGTTGAACCAATGAACGAGATGATGGATTCCGGACCTTCCGGCATTTTCTACCACCACCTCGCCGCAGCGGAAGACGCCCTCGACCTGGGCTACAATCGCCTCGTCACCAAAGGCGCGCTCTACAGCCACCTCAACCGTCTCCGGCACGTTGGTTATCACGCTAAGGAACTTCGACGGCTTGGGCGAATTACCGCTCAGCAATGCGCTGATATTCTGTTTCCGCTGCGAGAAGAAGCGCGCCAGCATAACAATCTTTCCTCAGCCATCAGCCGATTGCTGGGGCAGGTTCGCAAAAAAGGGCTCAACCGCACCTTTCGCAAACGGCAAGATCAGTCCTGGCTGCCGGTGTGGCGCGTGAATCAGAGCCGCAGTGTGTCTGTAGGCGACGAGGTAAAAACAATCATGGCGGAAGCGAGGAACTTTGAGCCTACTGATCGGGAGTTTCCGGGCGCAGTCGATGCGGCGCCCATAACCATTGCTGAGTGGATTGACGAAGAACAGCTCCGGCAACAGTTGTTAAAGGACCTCCCGGTCGGCAACCTTTTGGAGTGGCTGAAGCATCACTACCCCTCCCTGCCTGACCAGGCTCTTCTGCGGCTCTATCATGACCTGGCACGGGAGGAGCTATGGGAGATGGAGCTGGACCCGCAACCTACAATATCCGCCCTTTCCCTGATTTCAGTGCACTACTGGCCCTACCGTCTGACACAACCGGTGAATAAAACTCGTGAGTAATACCAGCCAATTCCAACAAATCGCCAGCAACCTGCCAAACCTGGCCCATCTTTTTCGGTGGTTCAACCGGGGCCGGCATCTCAACCGGATCTCAGAACCAGTATTGTGGGAAGAGCTTGAACGCAACCTCGACGATTATGTGGCCATTTTTACCGCACTGGGTTTTGACCTTCGCCTTGATGGCCGGGGCTTCGCCTGGTTCCATCAGGACGACGGAAGCAGCAATACCAACAAAGCCACACGACAACTGGCCCTGTTGTTCATGGTCATCTTTGATACTCAAGCGGATGCCGGCATTCCGCTGATGAAATTCGAGCATTGGCGAATCGATCAAACCCTGCTGACAACGGTTTTCGAGCAACACCAGGACTTGCTGGAGGCAGAAGAGCTGGATCTGTCCGGCCTGGTGAGCCTGATGAGAACCGCAGAAAACTTCGGCTTTGCCCGTTACGATGGCGGAGCCTGGCAGCTGTTGCCTGCTGTGTGTCGTTACCTGGATCATTACGAAGAACTGGCCAGCCAGGTGGATCAGGATGAAGATGTGTCCTGGGCAGGCGATCAGGACGACGAGGATAATTCCCTATGAGTTCCGATTACGGATTCCAGCAGCTGGTACTTCTCAACAGCGCCGGCTATGAGCGCGCTGAGCTCCCTCTGGATGAGTCAGTTTCTCTCATTGCCCCCAACAATACTGGCAAGACCAGCCTGATTAACGCACTGCAATACCTGCTGATTATCGACAAGCGGCACCTGGATTTTGGCGCCCACGACAAAGACAAAGCGAGACGTTTCTACTTCCCATCCAATAGCAGCTATATCCTGCTGGAAGTCACTTTGCCTGAATCCGGCTCAGTGGTGCTGGGGTGTGTGGGCAAGGGGTTTAGCCATGACTACGCCTATTTTGCTTATCGGGGCCCTCTGAAAATTGAGGAGTACAGGCTGGACAATGGCAAGCTGGTGACTCAGCCACAGCTGTTGGAGCAACTGGCTCAACACGGGCGAACGGCCAATTTCTACTCATCGACTGAGTTTGCCGAAATGGTCTACGGCGGTGCCCGTAAGCAGGGACAGACCAGCTCCGAATTTACCGTTTTCCGGCTGGAGAACCGCAAGGATGCAAATGCCTACCGTCAGGTTCTTACTCGGACCCTACGCTTGGACAAACTCAGTTCCGGCGAAGTAAAACGTCACCTGCTCCAAATATTCAGTCGTCAGTTGCCGGACTCCGTGGTGGATTTCAAACAGGAATGGGACAAGGCCTTCGCCGAGGTCAACCAGGATCGGGAACAATACCGATCCGCCAGAAATCAGCAAACACTGATCGACGAACTGGAGCGCCAGCAGGAAGAGCGCCTCGCCATCCGAGGCCGGATCATTGCCCGACGCCCGCTCATCGACGATGGGCTGGAGCGCTGGCAGAATCACTATCAGACAGAAAGCAAAAACCTCCAACATCAACATGATAAGTTGCAGGAGCAAGAAGCAGACCTGCTTGAGAGGGACAGGGAACAAACCCGTCGCCAGAGTGAGCTCAACCAGCAACTGGAGGCCCTGAATAAAGATGAGCACCGTCGTCGCGAACTGGAGAACCGGCTCGCGCTGATTAATGAACGTAGCCAGCTTGAGCAACAACTTGCCAGCACCATCACAGAACGCAACCGCCATATCGCCTTGCTCGACAATGCCTGTGGGCAGCCTGCTCCTGCCATTGAGCACCAGCTGCGGCGGGAGAACCAAGAGCTATCAAACCTGCGCAAGGAACAGGAAACGCTCTCGGACAATCTTTATCTCACACTGAAACAGCAGATCTCAGCAGAGCAACTCAGCATTCTCAACCGAGGGCTCAACCGGCAACTGCTCACTCTGCCCCCTGGGGACTATCAACTCGAGTCTCAGCAGCTTCTACAGTGGCTGCAAGACATGCCCGAAGACTGGTTTGAACTCCCCGGGCTGAATCTGTCTGTTGCAAACCAGGCACCACAGTATGAACAGCGATCAGAAAAAGAGGTTGCCCAACTGATTGAGGATTGCCGGGGTCGGCTTCGGCAATTGCAGGAACAGAAGGCCGCCACCGAGCAATTAGATACCCAGAAGAAGCGCACGGAAGAACTCGAGCAGGAAGTAAAAAGCCTAGAAAAGGATCTGGAACAGTTTGACGAGCTGGCTCAACTTCAGAAATCGTGCCCGGATCGCCTGAAAGCAATGGAGGCAGCCAAGCAGGAGCTGGCAGAAATAGAGCACGCCCAAAAACAGGCTGGTGCCCTGCAACAAGCATTCAGGGAGCAGATTCAGGAAGTCGCCAATCAGCGGCAAGCACTGGATGCCGAGCACCAGGAGATAGATGGCATTCGTCAAAACCGTGGCGACACCGACGATCAGTTCAACTGGCTGGCTGACCTCCCCCACACCCCATGGGTAGGCGACCCCGTGCTTCCGCTCGACCAGCTTGCGAAAACGCTGCGGGACTATCAGCGGGATTGCTACCAGCTGAAGGAACTGGACCGGGAGCTGCACCACCAGCGCATAACCCTGCACAGCGGCGGCCTGACCAAGTTCCAGTATGCTCCCAGCCCGGAAGAAGAAATCCGGTTGATGGTGGAGTTCCGCCATCATCTTGTCCGAGAGGCAGAAGCACTGGAAAAGAAAGCCCGCAGTGCCGTGGTCACTGTGACGGCCAGCCTCCGGGATCTTCGAGGCAACCTGCAGTCATTCGAGAATGCCATGCATGAATTCAACCGGCTGATCAGCCGCAGGAAGTTGTCAGACCTCAAAGTATTCCGCATTCAGCCCGTTCACGAGAATCACCTTGTCGAAGCGATCGACTTGCTGATCCAAACAGCAGAGAAAGTCGAGTCCGGTGAATCCTTCGAACTGTTTAACCAGTCCAGCGTGCTGGACGACCGACAGCTTGACTACGCGCGCCAGTTACTGATTGATGAAGGTAGCGCGCGCCACGGGCTGAAGGTTGCCGATCTGTTTCGCCTCACCTTCGAGCTAGCCAAGGAAAATCAGGACGTAGAAAGCTTTGATGACATCGACAGCGCAGCTTCCAACGGCACCGTGCTCATGGCCAAGTTGGTGACCGGCCTGGCTATGCTCCATCTTATGCAGGACAAGCGCCGTAGTGTTCAAGCTCTTTGCTACCTGGACGAAGCCCTGGCGCTGGATGCTGCAAACCAGAGAAGCCTGATCAAAACCGCTTCCGAATTCGGTTTCGCACTAATGTTCGCTTCCCCTTCACCGTTGATTACCGCCCATTACTGCGTCCCTATTCAACAGATGAGCAACGGCAAGAACCACATCAGCCGCAAGCACTGGCAGATTCTGCAGCCACTTGAAACTGTCGAGGCATGAGCTCCCCCTAATGAACAGATCGCTCAGAGAAGCATTGGTCAAACTTGAGGGTTCCGGCGGAGAATGTCTTGGCTCACGGTTCACCCCCTCACAAAAACGGGTGCTTGATGAGTTTTTGCTCAGGACCGCGTGCATAACCAAGATGCGCAAGGGCAATGGCACCGTCTATCGAGTCAGCAACTCGCCGGTATTCAAACAGAACCTTCAGGAGTTAAGACCTGATCCGGAATCTGGCGCTCAGGCTCTGCCGATTCGGGCACAAAACCTTTCGCTTACCCGGTCCTCGAAAGGTCGAAAGAATTCGCACGAGGCCTCTTACAGGCTACTGAAAGCAACGACCCCGGGCGTAACCTGGAAGTGTGACGGAAAGGCGCTTGATTTATGGCATCTGACATCCATCGCCGGCGCCCTCGCCGTCGATATCAGCCAGAATGAAACGCCTCTGGCCACCGACAGCGTCTTATGGCTGGTGGAAAATCAGGGCCTGCTGGATGACATCAGCTGGGTGCCTGAAGGCTTGCACGGATCTGTACTCTATTATCAGGGGCAGCTCAGTGAACGGCTGATAGAGTGGCTATGCGGGAAAAAACGAAGTCCACGGATTCTTATGTTTCCAGACTACGATGGCGTCGGACTCGAGAACTATGCCCGCCTGCGCAAAGCGCTGGGTGAGGACGCCGAACTATGGCTAATGCCTGACTGGAAACGCAAACTGGAGCGCTATGGCAATTCTGAGGTATGGCGAAATAATCTTAAATATGTTGCCAATGCCGAGGAAAGTTTAAATTTGGATCAGGAACCGGATGAGGTGCTGGAGCTGATTGAGGCGCTTAAGCTGAGCGGCAAGGCGTTAGAGCAAGAGGCTGTGTTTTTGGTCACAACAGACAGCTAATCACGCTTGTTCAAGATGCCCCGCACATTCACTTGTCCGCTCTTCTGTCACGGATTGAAGCGGATAATACTTTGGGTTTAATTTGGATATTTTTTGGGTGAGAAAATCAACTAAATACGAGCAGAGTAATTTGTTGATTTTAAATGGTAAAAATGGAGGCGCGGGTCGGAATCGAACCGGCGTACACGGAGTTGCAGTCCGCTGCATAACCACTCTGCCACCGCGCCGGGAAAAGTCCGAAGGAATCTGCGGGACTTTCATGCTCTCAGGTGGGCATTGAGAGACTGTGTTGAACCTCAAACCAGAAGCTCTGGATAAAACCAGTGGCACTGGATGTTGGAGCGGGAAACGAGATTCGAACTCGCGACCCCAACCTTGGCAAGGTTGTGCTCTACCAACTGAGCTATTCCCGCTTGGTCAACGAGGGCGTATTCTACGGATTCGACCGATTGCGTCAACCTCTTTTTTCAACTTTTTGTTTTATCTGCGTTTTATGCATATTATTTAAACAACAACAAGGAGCGACATGACGCAGTCACCCCACCCCACTGACCCCCAAACGCCAACGGTACCGGGCGCCCCCGGCGCTGTTGTTCAGCAGCGAGACTGCCTACTCATCCGGGGTGACTGGGTGCTGGCGCATTATCGACGGTTGAAAGCCGACATTGACCGGTTGCAGGACCAGACCTCCGGGCAGATCCACCACGGCGACCTATCCGGGCTCGGGCGAATCGATACAGCGGGCGCTGCACTGCTTGCGGAGCTTCTCGGCGCCAAAGCCCTGGTCCGGCTTTCGGACAACACTCCGGGTTTACCACGAGAGACATGTGCCTTACTCCATGCCGTTGCCGCCGCGATGGCCGACCGGAGCGCACCTCACCGACCGACGATCCATCCGCTGATTGCCGCCCTGAACATCACAGGCCAACGCACCGAGCAGCTCTATCAATTACTGACGCTCCTGCTGGGTTTCATTGGCCAGACCCTGGCCGCTCTGGCCTACAACCTGCCACGCCCCAAACGATGGCGGGTGACTTCATTGGTTTCCGCGGTGCAGGACACTGGCCTGAATGCCCTGCCAATCGTCGCGCTGCTCACCTTTCTGGTCGGCGCTGTGGTCGCGTTTCTTGGCGCTACCGTTCTGGAGGACTTCGGCGCCACCATCTATACCGTCAATCTGGTGGCGTTTTCGTTCCTGCGCGAGTTCGGTGTTTTGCTGGCGGCTATTCTGTTGGCCGGTCGAACCGCCAGTTCCTTTACCGCCCACATCGGTGCCATGAAGGTCAACGAAGAGCTCGATGCGATCCGTACTCTGGGACTGAGCCCCATCGAGCTACTCGTACTGCCCCGGGTATTAGCCATGATGATCAGCCTGCCGATACTGACCTTTGTGGGCATGATTTCGGGCATGATCGGTGGTGCTGCGGTTTGTGCGCTTGTCCTCGACATCTCCCCCGGCCAGTTTCTCGCCATACTCGAACGTGATATCGCGCTGAAACACCTTCTGGTGGGCCTCGGCAAGGCTCCGGTGTTTGCCTTTCTGATTGCGGTTATTGGCTGCCTGGAAGGCTTCAAGGTCAGCGGCAGTGCCCAATCGGTGGGCGAGCACACCACATCCAGCGTCGTGCAGTCTATTTTCATGGTGATACTGCTGGATTCGATTGCTGCGCTATTCTTTATGGAAATGGGGTGGTAACCGTGGAAGAAGGCAGTATGGCCGTTACGGAATATGCGTCCGGGCAGATCCTGGTTGAGGTACGTGGGTTGACCAACCGCTTTGGGTCCCACCTGGTGCATGACCAGCTGAACCTCGACATTCTCAAAGGTGAAATTCTCGGTGTGGTGGGTGGCTCCGGAACCGGAAAGTCGGTTCTGCTGCGCAGTATCGTAGGTCTGCACGAACCCACGAGCGGCGAAGTAAGAGTTTTCGGCCAGAATCTCCCTGCGCTCTCGCCCCGTGAACGGTCCGGCATCGAGCAGCGGTTCGGTGTGCTATTCCAGGGCGGCGCCCTGTTCACCTCCCTGAACCTGCAGGAAAATGTCGCCGTTCCCCTGATCGAACACGCTGGCCTCAAGCGCCCCCTGGCGGAGCACCTCGCCCAGATGAAGCTCGCCCTCGCGGGGCTACCGCCTGATGCTGCCCTCAAGTACCCGGCAGAACTGTCCGGTGGCATGGTCAAACGGGCAGCACTGGCCCGCGCTCTGGCTATGGATCCGGAAATTCTGTTTCTGGATGAGCCGACCGCAGGGCTGGATCCCATCGGCGCGGCAGCCTTCGATCACTTGCTGAAAACCCTGCGCGACGCTCTCGGTCTGACCGTATTCATGGTCACCCATGATCTGGACACGCTTTATTCTACCTGTGACCGGGTTGCGGTGTTGTCACAGCAAAAGGTGCTCGTCGCTGATACGCTGGCAGCGGTGGAAACCACCGACGACCCGTGGGTTCAGGACTATTTCCACGGCCCCAGGGGACGCGCTGCCGCACAGGCAGCCACCGCCGGTATTCAGGAGCAGTAACTATGGAGCCCAAAGCCCACCATCTGGTGATCGGCCTGTTTACGGTGGCAGTTTTCGCCGCTGCCCTGCTGTTTGCGCTCTGGCTCGGAAAATCCAACACCGACCGGGACTGGGCCTGGTACGAGATCGGCTTCGATTACGCAGTCAGTGGACTCTCCAAGGGCAACCCGGTGCAGTACAGCGGGGTCGGCATCGGCGAGGTGGTGGACCTCTATCTGGATCCGGAGAACCCAAGTCATGTGAGGGCTCTGGTGCGCGTATACGATGACGTAAACATTCGCGAGAACAGCCGGGTCAGTCTGGTGTTGGCCAACATCACCGGCAGCATGAGTGTGCGGTTCCAGGGGGGGACACTGGACAGCCCGGTGCTTGAAGGCCCCCGCGACGACCCACCGTTGATCATGGCTGAGCCCTCGGTGTTCACGTCGATTCTTGATAACGGCGAGGCCCTGATGAGCAAAGCCGACCGGCTACTGACCAACGCCAATGCGCTGTTTTCCGAACAGAACAGCGACAACCTGACTGTGATTCTCGCCAACACGCGAGCCGCCACGGAAGCGCTGCTGGCGCACAGGGGTGAATTGGAGCAGCTGATGGAACGGATGAATGATGCCAGCGTGCGGGCGGCACAGGCCGCCGCCAAAGTGGATCGGTTTGCCGACAACGCCGACCGTTTTCTCCAGAACGAGGGGCAGGAAACCTTTGCCGCACTCAATACCGCCATTGCGTCCATTCAGGCCACGGCCACACGTATCGATCTGCTAACGGCAAACAACGAAGGCGCCCTCAACGAGGGCTTGCGCGGCCTGGGTGAATTGTCTCCGGCGCTGCGAGAACTGAGGAGCACGCTGCGCAACCTCAACCATTTCACCCGCCGGCTTGAGGACAACCCATCGAGCACGATCTGGGGCCGGGAAACCATGCAGGAGGCGCCACAATGACAGGCCAGCCCTTACCGATACTTGCTGCACTGGGCCTCGCACTCGCTGTTTCCGGATGCACAGTGTTTCCCGGAGGCGAGCCGCCGCGA
Source organism: Marinobacter goseongensis (assembly GCF_023156235.1). Lineage (GTDB taxonomy): Bacteria > Pseudomonadota > Gammaproteobacteria > Pseudomonadales > Oleiphilaceae > Marinobacter > Marinobacter goseongensis. The sequence goes on from NZ_JAKZAI010000009.1 coordinate 14,654, forward strand.
GTCATGGACCTTGCACTTGCTGACGTGGCCGAGGCAACAACGACCGGTTACGGTCGATCCCTGCGTGTCGACACGCCACTGGCTACTGAACCTTTTGACAGCTCACGCATCCTGACCAAACCCTCCCCCAACGAATATCAGATGTATGGCAAGGTACGCTGGCGTGACACGGCACCGGTACTGGTACGGGAGTTGATCATTGGATCTCTGAGGCAGGAAGGACGCTTTGATGCAGTGATTAATGAATCCAGCCCTACAGCCAGCGACCTGACATTCACCAGCGATCTGTATGGCTTTCACAGCGAAACCCGGGACGGGCAAGTGAGCGTAACGATTACGCTGTATGGACAGATCATGGACAACCGCTCACGGACCACCCTGTGCACCCGCAACTTCGAGGTCAGTGAGCCGGCGGTAGCCGGCGACATAGACGCAGTGGTCAGGGCATTTGGCGCTGCCGGCGAGGACCTCCGCCGTCAGGTCCGGAATTGGCTGGGCAAATGCCTCGGCTGATCAGGCCGGGTGCTTCGAAAACAGATCAGGCCAGGCGGCCTTGAGGTACAGGAACATCGACCAGAGCGTCAGAACGGCCGCAAGGTACAGCAGCCCTGTGCCGATCCAGGCACCGAATACCCCGGGGGGAAACGCCAGCAACGCAATAATGGCAACCATCTGCGCAGTGGTTTTGATCTTACCGATGTAAGACACCGCGACACTCGCACGGCTGCCCATTTCTGCCATCCACTCCCGCAGTGCGGAAATGACAATCTCGCGGCCGATAATAATCGTGGCCGGCAGCGTCAGGATCAGGCTTGCGTGCTCTTCGATCAGCACCGTCAGGGCAACCGCCACCATGAGCTTGTCTGCCACCGGGTCCAGAAAGGCACCGAATGGTGTGCTCTGGTCAAGCTTGCGGGCCAGATACCCATCCAGCCAATCGGTGGCACCCGCCAGCGCAAAAATCGCAGCACTGACCAGATAGCTCCATTGTGCCGGCAGGTAGAAAATCACCACAAACACCGGGATCATCACGATGCGGGACATGGTCAGAATATTGGGTAAGTTCATTGGTTTCCTATTCGTCGTGCAAGGCTGCGTAGATGTTTTCTGCCAGCGACTTGCTGATGCCCTGGACCTTGGTCATCTCGTCGATACTGGCTTTGCGAAGTTCCTGTATGCCGCCAAAATAGCGAATCAGATCCCGCCGGCGCTTCGGACCAACGCCCTCGATCCCCTCCAGCGTGGACTGCCGCCGTTTTTTATCACGCCGGGCCCGGTGCCCGGTAATCGCGAAGCGATGGGATTCGTCGCGAATATGCTGAATCAGATGCAACGCCGGTGAGTCTGCGGGCACCCGGAACACATCCCCCGTCATGGCATCGATCAATTGCTCCATGCCGGCGCGACGGGTGACGCCTTTGGCGACGCCAATCAGCGGAATGTCTGAAATCTCAAGCTCATCAAACACTTCCCGGGCAATATTCAACTGCCCCTTACCACCGTCAATAAACACCAGATCCGGCCGCTTTCCGTCACCGGACACCATTCGCTTGTAGCGACGGGTCAGCACCTGGCGCATGGCCGCATAGTCATCACCGGCGGTCACACCCTCGATGTTATACAGGCGGTAATCGCTCTTCAGCGGACCATTCTCATCGAAAACCACACAGGATGCGACCGTGTTTTCGCCATGGCTGTGGCTGATATCAAAACATTCCATGCGTGACGGGGTTTCCGTCAGCTCGAGCATGTCCTTCAGGGCCAACAGACGTCGATAGACGGTTTCTTTAATGGCGAGGTGGCTGAGCAACGTTTGCCGGGCGTTGGTCATGGCCAGTTCAAGCCATTTCCGGCGCTCGCCACGCACATTACGGCGAATGCGGGTGTCCCGCCCTGCCGATTCACTCAAGGCTTGCGCCAGCAGTTCCTGGCCGTCCACCTCAACGGGCACCAGAACATCGCGGGGAATTTCCCGCCGGGTGCTGCCGCCAAAGTAATACTGGCCGAGAAAAGCGCTCAGCAGCTCGCCCTCGGACTGCTCAATGGAATAGCGGGGAAAGTAGTCCTTGGTGCCCAGCACCCGACCGCCCCGGACAATGATCACCACAACGCACACAACCCCGGCATCCTGTTCAATGGCAACCACGTCTGCGTCACCACCCTCGCCATCGACCGACTGCTGCTCCTGCACATGGCGCAGATGGTTGATCTGGTCGCGGCAGCTGGCGGCCTTTTCGAACTCGAGGTTTTTCGAGGCGGTTTCCATCGCTGCCATCAGGTCGTGGATGATGGCGGGGTTTTTTCCCTCCAGGAACATGGAGGCGTGGCGGATGTCTTCCTGGTAGTCCTCGGGCGTGATGAATTCAACGCAAGGCGCGGTACATCGGTTGATCTGGTACTGCAGACAGGGGCGTGTTCTGTTTCTGAAATAGCTTTCATTACATGATCTTATGCGAAATACTTTCTGCAGTATGTTAAGACTTTCCTTGACGGCGCCGGAGCTCGGGAACGGTCCGAACCAGGTTCCACCGCCCTTCTTGGTGCGCCCTCGCCTGAACGTCAGCGACGGGTAATCGGCGTGAGAAGACAGATAAATATAAGGATAGGATTTATCGTCCCGAAGCAGAATATTGTAGGGCGGCCGCAGGGATTTGATGAGGTTCTGCTCAAGCAGCAGAGCTTCGGTTTCACTGCCGGTAATGGTGACTTCGATGGACGCGATTCTGGCAACCAGCGCTTCAGTCTTCGGCGCCAGCCCGGTCTTGCGAAAGTAGCTACCCACCCGTTTCTTGAGATTCCGGGCCTTACCGACGTACAACACGGAACCACCGTCATCGAACATGCGATAGACGCCGGGCCGTTCTGTTAATTGCTTGAGAAAGCTGCGGGAATCGAATTCAGACCTGGTCGGCATCGAGCAATCCGAGCCGTACCGCCATCAAAGCGAGCTCAACGTCGCTGGAAATTTCCAGCTTCTCGAATATCCGGTAACGGTAACTGTTGACGGTTTTTGGACTTAGACAGAGCTTGTCCGAGATGTCCTGAACTTTCTGGCAGTCAACCACCATCATGGCGATCTGCATCTCACGTTCGGACAAGCGGTCGAACAGGGAGAGATCCCCGTCTTCGCCATTGTGGTCGCCCCCCAGCTGTTTGAGGGCCATTTTCTGGGCAATTTCAGGGCTGATGTAACGCTGACCGGAATGGGCCATGCGAATGGCGCGGACCATTTCCTTAATGTCTGCACCCTTGGTGATGTACGCCGAGGCCCCGCTTTGCATGACGCGAGTCGGGTATGGATCATCGGCGCAGGCGGTCACGACAATCACGCGGATGGCGTCGTCAATCCGCAGGATACGACGGGTGGCTTCAAGACCACCGATACCCGGCATCCGGATATCCATCAGAACAATATCCGGGGACTGCTTACGGACGAACTCAATGGCATCCTCACCGGATGAGGCCTGGCCGATGACGTCAATGTCGGGGTTATCCGCCAGCATCCGGGTAATCCCCGAGCGCACCAGCTCATGGTCATCAACAACCAATACCCTGATCAAAACTCACCTCACACGCGGCTTCTGGTAAAAACACACGGATTGTACCGCCTAAGAAAGGCCCCGGGTAGGTGTTTCAGGGGTTTCATCCAAACTGAATGTACGCTCAAGCAGGCTGCCCAAGCCCGGCGGTGTTCTCAACCGGGTCGAACCACACCACCAGTTCACCACGGCGTACCGCCGCCATCACCCGGCCGCGTTCAGCCATCGGGTTTTCGGTGTCGTTCAGGCCATGGTAACGAGTGCAGTATTCGTCAACGAGCCCGTCAATCTGATCCTCAGACAGCAACCCGGTATCCACCACAAACTTTTCTTCCCGGGGATCGGATTGCCCCTGCTGGCTGGCATCGTCGGTCATGCTGTCAGCTCTGGCCCTCGAGGTTGGCCACCAGTCGCGAATCTTCCAGGGCCGCCGTACGGTGTTTCACCACGCCTTTATATTCCTGGCTCTCGATCATCGCCATAAAGGCGTCAATCGAGGGGTAGCGGACCAGCAACACCTGATCCCACGATTCGTCAGGCGGCGCAATCAGCGAGCCCAGGCTTCGGCCCGACCAGATCACCTCGGCACCGACCTCGCGCACACAGGCGGCGGCTTCTTTCATGTAGAGAGAATAAGCCTCGCGGCCCGAACGCTCCGCAGTTTCATCCTTGTATTGCGCCCGCTCACGGAATCGTAAAAGGTTCAGCATTACCACCGGGTGATCTTTTGGCGTATCCGCGAGGACTTTCTGGAGCTGCTCCGGAGTCGGATTGACGGTTTCCATGTGCTTCCTTGGTTTTCAGGCTCTGGACGGTCGTTATAGGTTGTCTGAAATCGCTGTCACTATAGCTTAGCACGGCATGGCGTCACCAAATGCTTTGAATTACATTTCGTTTAGCGGTAACGGCTTTTTGTTGGGGAAGGAGGGCGGATGGGCGCGTGGACATAGTGGCCGAGGGTGACGTCGGGCAATTCCAGGCGCTCAAGGGATGGTGCACCCAGGGGCCACCATCAGCGCGCGTTTCGGACGTTCGGGTGACAGAGTCTGAAGCCTCTGTGGACGGGTTCCGGGATTTTCAGACCCAATAAAAAAACCCCAGCGAACGCTGGGGTTTCATGTTGGCGGAGAGAGAGGGATTCGAACCCTCGATACGCTATTAACGTATACACACTTTCCAGGCGTGCGCCTTCAGCCACTCGGCCACCTCTCCAATAACCTGTTCCAAATCAGCAACGTCGTCACTCATTTGAGGGCGCAAACTCTAATGAATTTTCAGGCGTTTGGCAACTGCCACCGGATAAATCCATAAAAAATTATTACCCCGCCGGCGGATTGCTTAACGATCAGGCGGTTTGCGGGCTACTATCAGACAGGAACCAGAAAACGGCCGAGCCCAGCCACCCACACCCCTGCCAGTCCCGGGAGCTCCCATGTTGATGAAAGCCGAACAATCCATCCTTGTACTCGTTGATCTTCAGGAGAAGCTGATGCCGGCGATCAGCCATGGCGGTGACGTGATCCATCAATGCCTCACTCTGGCCACCCTGGCAGGCCTGCTTGATGTTCCCGTGGTGGGAACGGAACAACTCCCTGACAAGCTCGGCCATAACGTGGCCGATGTGCGCGAGCTGTGCGACCAGACAATTGCGAAAGTCTATTTTGACGCCTGCCCCGATGGCCTGATCGACGCACTCCCCGAGGGTCGCCAGCAGATCGTTATTGGCGGTTGCGAGACCCATGTATGCATGATGCAAACGGCTCTGAGCCTGCTTGATGCCGGCTTCAAGGTCTGGGTGGTAGCCGATGCGACCGGCTCACGCAATGAGTTCGACCGTGACGTGGCACTGGATCGGCTGAGCGAAAGCGGTGCCCGGATCGTTACCGTGGAAATGGTGGCGTTCGAATGGATGCGTCACTGCCAACACCCGCAATTCAGGAACATACAGGCGCTGATCAAGTAGAAACATCCGCCTGCCGGTTACCGACGTAGTCTGTCGCTGGAAACCACAGTTGCCATAGGGGTTACGATGCTTAACATGGATTTTTCCCGCAGGGTTGTGGTCAGGACCGCCGAACAGGAATGGGTGCCCAGCCCGGCCGGCGGCGTTCTGCGCAAACCCCTCGCGCGGGAAGAGGCAGAGCGCGGACACGCCACCAGCGTGGTGCGCTATGAGCCCGGCGCCTCATTCAAGCGCCACGAGCACCCTCTGGGGGAAGAAATCCTCGTTCTGGACGGTGTTTTTTCCGATGAAACCGGCGATTATCCCGCGGGCACCTATCTGCGTAATCCACCGGGCACCGGTCACGCCCCGTTCAGCAAAGACGGCTGCTCCCTGTTGGTCAAGCTTCACCAGTTTGATCCGCGGGACCTGGCCACCGTGCGGATTGATACCAACACAACACCCTGGCTTCCGGGCATCGGAGGCCTGCAGGTGATGCCGCTCCACGGATTCGAGCACGAGCATGTGGCTCTGGTAAAATGGCCAGCCAACGAGGTATTTCAACCTCACAGGCATTTTGGTGGTGAAGAAATCTTCGTCCTTTCCGGCGAGTTTTGCGATGAGCACGGTCGCTACCCGGAGGGCACCTGGTTACGAAGCCCTCACCTCAGTCAGCACCACCCGTTTGTCGATCAGGAAACGGTCATCTGGGTGAAGACCGGTCATTTACTCGCGGAACCGGCAGGTCACTGACCCGCCGGACTTCAGGAGGGCCGGGGTATCTTGAAAACCTCCCCGAATGTGACGTATTCACTGCCCCCGAGACGCCCGATCGGGTCGATAGTGGCACCGTCGAAGGTCATTCGGTTCTTGTCATCGTGGCGGATAACGTCATCAGACACCCATACCCGCGTCACCTTTCCGAACACCAGTGACTGGGGCGCTTCGCCAATCTCCTTGATCTCGTAAAGCTCACACGCAAATGCGACGTGACAATCCTTCAGGCGAGGCAGCTCAGCGCCCTCAAAGTCAGCCAGTTCCAGGTCAAGATTAGCGAGTTCGGAGTCACCATGGGGTAGCGAACGGGACGATTCGGTCACGGCAGACGCAAGACCGCGATGGGCGATGTGAACCACAAAATGCTTGCGCGCTTCAATGTTGACCCGGGTATCTTTGGACACACCCTCCCCCGGCTTCCTGCCAACGGAAATCATCAGCAGTGGCGGATTACTGGTGATCGGCGTAAAAAACGAGAATGGCGCGAGGTTGTAGTCGCCCTCGGGGTTCTCGCTCAGCACCCACGCCACAGGCCGCGGAATCACCGTTTGCGTCAGCAGGTGATAGGCATCTTGTGGTGCCATGCCATCCAGATCTATCAGCATTGCGCTCTCCTTCAGTCAGCAATCTCAGGCGTACGTGCACGGGTCAGCCAGAAGATCATCAGTACACCATGAAGCACGAGGAATGGCACAGCCAACATGACCAGCCCGCCCCAGCCCAGCCAGCTCAGCGCAGCGCCCGCAGACAGCGCCGCCGTCGCCTGGGCGCCGAATACCAGCATGTCATTCAAACCCTGAACCCGGAACCGCTCCGACTCCCTGTACCCCCTGGGCAAAAGGGTTGTCCCGCCCACAAACAGGAAATTCCAGCCAATACCCAGTAACAACAAGGCGCTGAGGTAATGGTGGAAACTGATGCCGCTGGCGGCCAGCAATACGCAACCAAGGCAGGCCAGCAGCCCGGCAGTCATCATCAGCGGCAGACCCACGACACGGATCAACCAGCCACTGATCAATGACGGCAGGTACATGGCCAAGATGTGGAGTTGAATGACCCGTTTGGCATCGTCAAAATCGTGCCCGGCTGACTCGGTCATGCTAAGCGGTGTCGCAGTCATGATAAAGCTCATTACCGCATAGCCAATGGCCGCTGCGCTGATCGCGGCCCAGACCAGCGGATTGGCCAGCACCTCGGGCAAAGGTCTGCCGCCCCCGGGCTGGGATTCACGAACCAGCTCTCCCCGGGCACGGTAGCCTGCTGCCAGAATTATCAGCGCAACGCCCTGAACGATCGCGAGGCCAAACCAACTGGTCAGAAAGGGAAACGCCTCATCCGGGCCGCTGCCAATGCCCGCAATTTCCGGCCCCAGCCAGGCCGCCACCAACCCGCCCAGCAACACCCGGGCAGCGGCGGAACCGGCAAGTTCGGTGGGCACCGACTCCATCGCCGCAAATCGGTATTGATGAACCACGGCCAGCCCGGTGCCGCCGATTACGGCGGCGAGGCACAGCAATGGAAACGATCCCTGCCAGGACGCCAGGGTACCGAGCAACCCCGTCAGAATGCCCATAACCGCTCCCAGCAGCATTACCTGCTTGCGGCCAACGCGTTCCATGAGCCAGGTAGCGGGTTTGATCGCCAGCACGGTGCCGACCACAACGAGGCCGACCGGCAGCGTCGCGTACTCGATCGACGGGGCCAGCAGCCGCCCCTGAATACTCCCGATGAAAACGACGAAAGGCGCAGTGCACATCGCCAGCGCCTGAGCGGCCACCAGTACCCCGACATTCAGAGGCATGGCTTATTTCTTCCTGTAAATGATTCCCGGGTGGCATTGCACCATTTCGTAGAGATGCGGCAGGCCATTCAATGACTCGGACGCACCGAGAATCAGATAGCCGCCAGGATTCAGGGTGGCGTGGATGCGAGTGAGGATGTCTTTCTTCAGTTCCGCCGAGAAGTAGATCAGCACGTTCCGGCACAGCACAACGTCAAACTTCCCCAGCATGTACCGCTCAAGCAGGTTCAGTTCCTTGAACTCGACCATACTCTTGATCTGGGGCCGGATCTGCCATCCACCACTGGGAGAAGGCGTAAAAAACTGCTTCTGCCGCTCGGTAGACAACCCGCGTCCGATCGCGATCATCTCGTATTCGCCCTTGCGGGCCACCTCCAGAACGCTTTTGGATATGTCGGTGGCGGTGATTTTCACATCCCTGAGCTTCCCCGGTCGCTGCCGCCGGAACTCTTCAATGATCATTGCAACCGAATAGGGCTCCTGCCCCGTTGAGCTTGCGGCAGACCACATTCTGAGGGGCTGGAGCGACTGACGCTCGGCGAATTCCGGAAGCAGTTTGTCCTGAAGGATGCGGAAGGGATGGTTGTCACGAAACCAGAGCGTTTCATTAGTAGTCATCGCATCAATGACCACTTCCCGCAGGTTGCTGCGGCCGGTCCGTTTCAGCCGGTCCAGCAATTCACCCAGGGTCGTGAGCTGGTTTTCCTCGAGAATTCGGCGCAGGCGGCTTTTCACCAGATACTGCTTGTTCTCACCAAGCAATATGCCGCACGCATCCTGCAGGAACGTTTTAAAGGCCTCATATTCCTGTGGCGTAATGTCAGCTTTCATTGAATCTCTGCGTCAGGTGAAACAAAGGACGTCAGGGGCACAATCTATTCCCTGTCGATGATCTCCATCACTTTCTCTGCCAGCTCATCAGCACTGAACTTGGCCATGAACACATCTGCTCCCACCTTCTGCACCATCGCGGTGTTGAAGACTCCACTGAGTGAGGTATGGAGCATGATAAAGATATCCTGGATGGCCGGATCACTCTTACAACGGGTCACCAGGGTGTAGCCATCCATTTCCGGCATTTCGACATCCGAAATCATCAACGACAGGTGGTCGCTGGCTTTTGATCCGTCCGCGGTGATCTGCTTCAGATAATCCAGTGCCTGCTTACCGTCATCACGGGTGATTACCTCCATGCCGATGGCTGTCAGGCAGCGCTCGATCTGCCGGCGGGCCACCGAGGAATCGTCTACCACCAACACCGGAAGATGCCCGGCAACCCGTTGCGCGCTTCTGGTACGAATTTCTTCAGACACATCATCCTTCAGCGGAGAAACTTCTGCAAGAATCTTTTCTACGTCAATGATTTCTACTAGTTTGTCGTCAACTTTCGTGACGGCGGTCAGGTAAATCTCCGTGCCGGCGCCTTTCGGTGGTGGGAGCATGTCTTCCCAATTCATGTTTATAATCCGGTCCACGCCTGCCACCACGAAGCCCTGAATTTTACGATTGTATTCCGTGATGATCACGAAGCTGGTGGCCAGCTCCTCCTGCGGGATACCCGGCATCCGTATCGACATGGCCAGATCAATGATGGGAATGGTTTCACCACGGATATGGGCAACGCCCCGCACCATGCTGCGGCTGTTGGGAATCGACGACAACCTGGGGCATTGCAACACTTCCTTGACCTTGAAAACGTTGATGCCGTACATCTGCCGGCCACGAAGGCGGAACAGCAGCAGCTCCAGGCGATTCTGCCCTACCAGCTGCGTCCGCTGATTAACACTATCGAGTACCCCTGCCATTGCGTCTCTCCCGAAACTGCCACTTGATACCGGCATGTATTTTGCTGGTTTTTTTGTCATTGCCGGTCTAAACGCCAAGGATCGCCGGTTTTTTGACTCGCTAAATACGATTAACGGCAGCCAGCCGGAATCCTGAAGGACGGGCCGGTTTTTTGCCTCAATACCGATAGCATAGGACAAACTACTGCTTATGCGCACCACGATTTTTGTCGCAACGTTGGCCATGGCAATGCTGGCTTCAGCGTCACCCGAACTGCAGGCGGCCAACACCACGGCCGCCCAGATCAAGCTCGCCGCGAACGGCTTTCTGAACGCGTTCAGCGCTGAACAGGAAAAGCGTGGCTTTGCTGTGGCCTACAAAACCGGTCGACTGGACAGCCGGCTGGCCCTCGCTACCTGCAACAGGCCACTGGCGGTCAGTTTCAGCAGTGACGTGTGGAAAACTACACAGCCAACCCTTCAGGTCGCCTGCAGCGGTGATCGCCCCTGGCGGATGTTTCTGAACACCACGGTCACCATCGACGGTGATGGCCTCGTCGCTGCGCGCCCTCTGGCGCGAGGCGAAAAAGTGACAAGCGGCCTGATTAAAGCCGAGCGGGTCACCGTCAATGCAACGCGCCGCGGCGTTATTACCGATCCGGATCAGCTTGTCGGGATGGAAATGCGGCGCGGGGTGAACACCGGCACACTCATGACGCCGGACCTTCTCTCCGCTCCTGCGGCTGTCGCACGGGGTGACCATGTTATGATCACCGCCCGAAGCGGCAATTTTTCAGTGAACTCCCGGGGCAAGGCCCTCGCGGACGCCAGCGTAGGCGACCAGGTTCTGGTAGAGAACCTGTCATCGTCACGCACCGTAAAAGCCCGGGTTACAGCGCCGGGCCAGGTCGAAATACCTATGTGATCAGCGGAGGGCCTTTTCCGCAAGCGGCAAGACCTTGCCGACGGTAAAGCCGCACACTAACGAAAATTCTTTTGTCAGCGCAAAAAAAATCCTAAAGTTTTGCAACGGGCCGCCGATACGCAAGTATAAAATTCGCGAATGCTGTCGTTGGACAGCTAACAAGGTAAGCAGGTACCGATATGTCAGTTGACTTTAATGGAATTGGCCCCGGCCAGGTCAACACCCAGAGAACCACGGCCGACAAGTCTGCCTCCACGCAGAACACCCAGCCAGCATCGCCTGAACAGGCGAAGGGGCAGGCATCGGACGCTCGCGGTGAGAACGTGAATCTGAGCAGTCAGGCGAAGAACCTGAAGCAGTTGGAGCAGAAGCTCGGTGATTACCCCGAGATGGATGACGACCGCATCGAACAGATTCGTGCAGCCCTGGCTGACGGCTCTTACAAGATTGACGCTGAAAAGCTGGCCCAGAAAATGCTTGAGATGGATGAAAGCATTTTCGGGTGAGTAAATCATGGCCGCAATCGATGAACTGAAAGACCTTCTGTCTCAGGATATCCGCCAGCTTCAGAACCTGGCGGAACTGCTGGAGCAGGAGCAAACCTGCCTTTCAACCACAGACATGCCATCTCTCCAATCCCTGACCGGGGAAAAGAACGCGATCCTGCAAGCGATACGTGATCGCGCCAAGCAGAAGATCCATCACCTGGTAGCGATGGGCTACCGGCCTGAAAGCGGCGCACCATCCCGTTTTATCCGCAGTGCCGGGTTGACGGAGCTGGCTACCCTGTGGGCGGAAGCCAATGAGCGCCTGACCTTTTGCCAGGAACTCAACCAGAACAACGGCCGCGTCATCAGCCACCTGCAAAAACGCCTGACCCGGCTGACCGACATTTTCCGGGGAGCCAGCAGCCAACAGAAGCTCTATGGCTCCCATGGGGAACAGACCGGCCTGTCTGACCGGACCATTCTCGCCAGCGCCTGATCACACTTTGATCAGCCGCAACAGACGCGACGCCGGTTGAAGGTGTCGTGTCGGTCAGCGGGTGTAGATGGTCATCCGAGAATCCGGATGAAAGCGGATGTCGTTGATACTGACGTTTCCAAAGGCCGGCGTTTGCCCACCGCTGACGCGGATGTTGTCCATGCGGATCTGCTCTATCCGTTCCGGGAATGCGAGCACGAGACCGCCATCGCTGCGCACCTGATAGCGCGGCGTATCCTTGCGGTAATGCACGCCGGTAATGGTCAGGTCCGAATCCAGGAAATTGAGAACCGGCACAAAAATGTTTGCGGTCAGCCGTATGCCTTCAATGACATCCACACCCTCAGCCAGGTTCTTGCCCTTTACCTCGTCCACGGCCCCCGGCATACGTGACACGGATTCAATGCGCTGCAGCAATGTGGGATCGCCCTGCCCGGCAATCGCGGCCAGTTCGACATCGTCCAGTGCCGACAGCCCAGGCTGGGCATAGAGCTCCCCCGGCCCTTGTTCACTCGCGGACGCCGTCTCGCTTCCGCTGTAGGCGGCAAAGCTGACCAGAGGCTGGAATGGTAACGTCACCATGGTAAACAGCGCCGCGGCATTGCGGTATCGGGACTGGTGCTTGAGAACCCGCTGCAGCTCCCGCTCGCTGATCCAGCCTGCCTGCACCAGCACCTCACCAAGACGCTGCCCGGTGTCGCGCTGCAAGCGCAGACCATCTTCCAATTGGCCCTCAGAGAGGTATCCGCGATTGACCAGCAGCAGACCAAGCCGTGATTTTTCCTCAAAACCCTGACGGATTCTCACCATGTTCCCCCAATCCATTGTATCGATAACCGTACAGCCCGGCTCAGTGACGTGTGTTGTACAACAATCTGATAATAGGTTAGACGATGACCCCGATCTGCGCATAGGGAATCGCCGTAATACCTTCTAATTCTGCTAACATCCACACAAACCCTTCAAACGCCTGCATTATTGCAGGGATGACTGACGGAGCTCACACGGTGCACCCGACTCAAATGACAAATACGGTAAAACCCACAGTTTCTGTGATTCAGGCCCTCCTGTTGTTGCTCGCTTCTACAATTCTGCCCGCGATGGCGGCGGCTGAAGAAACCATCAGCGCCAACGAGAATCTGCCGCTGGTACGAATGGAAACCAGCGAGGGTGTGATTGAACTGATGCTGCGCCCCGACGTCGCCCCGGAAACCGTGCGGAATTTTATCGAGTACGCTGAAAGTGGCTTTTACAACGGCACCATCTTTCACCGGGTCATACCCGGTTTCATGATTCAGGGTGGCGGCTTTGACAAGAATCTTGGTCGCAAAAACACTGGCCAGTCGATTCGGAACGAAGGCAGCCCGACCCTGAAAAACCTCAGGGGCAGCATCGCCATGGCACGCACCGGACAGCCACACTCCGCGACATCCCAGTTTTTCATCAACGTGGTGGATAACGGCTACCTCAATACCACCGACAATCCCAGAAAATGGGGATACGCGGTGTTCGGCAAGGTCACCGGGGGTCTCGGTGTGGTTGACGCCATCGCCGGCGCCCGGACCGGATATTCCGGCGGCATGGCGGATGTTCCCCGCGACCCCATCGTGATTGAGCGGGTTTCGGTCATCCGCGGAGCTCAACAAGATGGCCAAACCGCCGACTGATGAACTCGCCGAAACTACCTTCGCTGGAGCCGGCGGAGATTGACTGGCAGGACGGTGTGCCTGAGTCCCGGGCTTTTGGCGATGTCTATTTCAACCGTGGCAACGGTCTGGCAGAAACCCGATACATCTTCATCACGCACAATCGACTGAACGAGCGGTTCGCCAATCTCGGGAACCGCTCGTCATTCGTCATTGGTGAAAGCGGCTTCGGCACCGGCCTGAGTTTCCTCGCCGCCTGGCAAGCGTTCAGGGCGCATTGCCCCGCACCCGGTGCACGCCTGCATTTCGTATCGGTGGAGCGCTACCCGTTGAGCCGGCAAGACCTGCAGCGGGCCCTGAGCCTGTGGCCGGAGCTTGCGGAACTGTCCGATCAACTGGTGGCACATTACCCGCCGCTGATCACCGGCGTTCATCGCATCCTGCTCGATCACGGCCGTGTCAGGCTCACCCTCTACCTCGGTGATGTGACGGATGGCTGGCGCGAGCTGGACTTCCAGGCGGACGCCTGGTTTCTGGACGGATTCGCGCCGGCCATCAACCCGGAGATGTGGCTGGAAGACACCATGCACCTTGTCCGCCAGCACAGCAAACCCGGAGCGACGCTGGCGACTTTCACGTCGGTGGGCAGCGTTCGCCGCGCGCTGACTGCGTGTGGATTCAGGATGACTAAAACCGCCGGCTTCGGGCGCAAGCGGGAGATGCTGCATGGCGAACTTGCAGACCGCCCGGCTATTGCAGCGTCCTCGCTGGCGCCCCCTCCCCGATCTGTTGCCATTATCGGAGCCGGCATCGCAGGCTGCTTGCTGGCGGCCAATCTTGCGTCAAGGGGAGTGAGCGTCACGCTCATCGACCGCGCATCCGGCCCCGGTGCAGCGGCGTCCGGCAACCTGCAGGGCGCCCTGTATGTGAAACTCGGGGTGGAATTCAACGCCCAGACCCAACTCGCGCTCTCTGCGCTACTGTTCAGCCAGCGATATTACGACCCGTTCCGGGGCGATGGCTGGCACCCTACCGGGCTTTTCCAGATGGCCTTTGGCCCACAGGAACATGAGCGCCAGCAGCGTTTCACCCTTCGCAACGACTACCCACCGGAGGTGGTGCAGCCCGTGTCTGCCGAGCGGGCCAGCGAACTCTGTGGTCTCAACGTCGCCGACGGCGGTCTCTGGTTTGCTCACAGCGGCTGGCTGCAGCCGGCGTTGCTGTGCCAGCATTTAAGCCAGCATCCCGGAATCCAGCACCTTTTTTCCAGCGAAGTGAGCCATCTTGAGCGCAACGACGATGGCTGGCGAGTCCTGGCCGGCGATCAGATCCAGCAGGCGGACCGGGTCGTCATCTGCGGGGGCCACGAAACGCCGGCGCTCATTCCTCTGGATCCTCAGCAAGGCATGTTCCGCCTGAAGCCCATCCGGGGTCAGGTAAGCCACCTGCCGGCGTCCATCATAAATTCCCCAGGAGCGGTAATCTGCGGGCCGCGTTACATCAATCCCGCCAGCAACGGGGTCGCAGTAACGGGGGCCACCTTCGACCTGCACGATCTCTCGCCGGCGGAGAGCGCCGCCAGCCACCGTGAGAATGTAGCCGAATTGACGGCCATGCTCCCGGGCATCTGGCAGCACGAACCCATGGATGGCGGGCAGCTGGCAGGGCGAGTCGGCTTTCGCTGCACAACTCATGACTATCAGCCGGTCGCAGGAGAACTGTCAGGAATAGCAGACATCGACTTGGAACACCTGTTTCTTTTGACCGGTTTCGGCAGTAAAGGACTGACCTATTCTCCCCTGCTGGCGGAGTACCTGGCCGACGTGATCACCGGGGAGCCTCGCTGCCTGCCGTCTTCGCTGGTACGACGGGTTGAGCCAGGGCGCTGTTTTCGGCCCGTTCCGGCAGATCAGGCGAATTAGTGACTTAAGAAAATCTGGCAGCGGCCGATACACCGGCAACGGGGATTACGTTCTGGAGAATACCTATGGCCATTTTTGTCAGTGAACCCGGCAGACCTGTCGGCACACGATTACCGGAAGTATTCCGCGGACGGCGCGTGGGTGATGTCACTGAAATGACCGAATCGCAACCGATCAATACCGGCCATAGCGAGGTGACGGATGCCGAATTCCAGCAAGCCAGCTATTCAGCGGGGCATCACCGTGCCCTGGAGGAATATGGGGCAGCGGCAGCAACCGAGCCCTGGGACCAGCGCAGTTATCTGCCGGTTTCTTCGCTGTGCACGCCGGCGTTGTATTCGTTACCTGCCACCGCCACCGTTGCCGAAGCGCTGACCCACATGGACGATCACGGCGTCCATCACCTGGTCGTCACCGCGCAGGACAACGTGGCAGGGCTGATTGATCTGCGCTGGCTGCTCACGTTGCTGCACGAGAGCAACGCCGACGCTATGAGCCACAGTCTGGTGCACGTGGAGTTGCCGGCTTTCCTGACCGCCTCCCCGGAGACAGATGCTCATCAGTTGGCGCGGCTGATGCTTGCCCACCAACTGAATGCGGCACTCGTGGTTGATCAGGCCGGCAGTCCATCCGGTATTGTCACCAGCACCGACTATCTTAAGCTCTATGCCAGCGTGGGTGGCAAGCACGGCATGGTCTAGTTCAGTTTCACCCCTTCACCAGAGAACAGAAGGACACTCCACTGCACGTTGCCGCCCACCGTTTGCCGAAACAGCGCAACGATCTCATCATCCCGGTAATTCGCGATCACCCGGAACCCGGCATCGTCAGCGAGGTGCTGCACGCGCCAGAGTTCTGTGGCAATCTCGGTGCCGGTGTCTTCCTCTGCTACGGCATCCCCCTCATCCGGATCGGCATCTCGGTCGCCCTCTTCCGGTTTTCCATCAGGGTCCATTCGGCCGAGAATGGCTTGCGTGGCGCCACTCACCGCGCCGTCAACAAAAGCACCCGTGGTTGACCCGGCAGCAATCAGATCGCCATCAAACAACAGTAACGAGCGGAATGTTTCCATTCCGGTACGATCCTCGGATCCGAAAGAAAATGCCCGGTTCACGCTGCCGGTCGATGAATAACCCAGAATGAACCCGTTAGTGCCGCTCAGCGGCTCACCCACCAGAATGTTATTGCCCTCGTCCTGCTCTTGGATGATGTAGTTGCGATTGCTGTCTCCCAGCAACCAGAGGTTGCTGGGGGTGTAGAGACCATCGGCCACCACCTCGTCGCCGTCTGTACCAACCTGATAGACGTTGAGGGCGCCTTCGGCGGTAGAGGCACTGTAGAAGAAGCCATCTGACATACCCTGTCCGCCACTTCCGCCGATGGCTCCATTAGTCGTGCCGAACAGGTAGGCGCTGGCGGTCGCTGCGCTTCCGGCAACCACGCTGTCATCCGCGCTGGACCCGGTTTGACGCGTCCACGCTATGTCCGGAACCCGTGCATCACCGTCAGTCACCGTATCAATGCGCTGCAGAAAACTGTCCTGCCCGCCACCACGGGTCTGGCCGGGCCAACGTCCCGTCGTTTCACCGGCGACAAAAACCGCACCATTACTGTCATTAATGCCCACCCAACGAGGATCGTCATGGCCGCCGGTGCCGGCCCTGAGGGTCCACAGTTCGACGTACTCACTGCCGGCGGGCTGGGCAGAGTCGAACCAGAACAGCGTGGTTACCGCATCCCGCCCACCGCTGGAGGACTGACCCGGTATGTCGTTCACTGCCTGATAGGACACCGCAAACTCGAAACGGTCAATGCGGGTGTTGTCCCGGGTCACCGTCCGCTGGACAAAGGCAATCACCGGGTCTGGCTGATTGAGCACAACCGTGGCGTCCGATACGGGCACTTCCTGCAACAATGAGCCTTTCTGATCATAAATCCGCACCAGCACCCGGTCGTCCGCGTCACTGTCATAACCCGCCACAAACAGTCTGCCGTCGTGACCGACGGTCAAATCCGTTGGTACGAAGGCATTGCCGTCGTTCAGGGCAAGGGGTGTCAGCAGTTCGTTGATGTTGAGCCGCATTTCGGCACCATCGGCTGAGCCCGCAAAGTTTTCACGCCCCGCCTGGTAGTGCTGGTCTGGCGCCAACAACAAAAACCTGTCGTTCAGGCCCGGATTGGTGTAATCATCGGGTATAAAGACACGGAAACGAATGCGATCCACACCCAGCGGGAAGGTCAGCGTCGGATCCTCCACCCACAGATCTTCCTCGTTGCGGGTTCTGATGACGTAGTCACCGGCCTTGGCTACTGAGTCCTCAGTCTCGGCGAGCCGGGCGCGGATGCTTCCCCCTCGCTCACCCGTCAATACCGCCACGAACTCGCGTTCAGTGCCCACGCTGATGGCGTCGCGTTGCCGGCCTTCCAGAGTTTCCAACCGCACCACCGGCTCGTTGTCATCGATCACCAGAGTGGTCCGCACCCCGCTGTCGGACGGCCCAAGCGCCGCCAGCCCGCTGCGTATTTCGATGAGGGTCAGGCGCAGTGACTCTGACGGCTCCGGTACCGTGTCATCAACCACTTCGAGGCGGATGTAGCACTCCGTAATACCGGGCTCCAGAGTCACTACCCCCCGGGAATACACGTTGTTGTCATCACGCTCATAACGGAGGTAATCGGGAATCGGCAGGCGGCCTGCGCTGTCGCTGCCAAGCGCTACGATATCGCGCCCGATTATGGCCTCGTCACGGTTAGCATCGCCCTCCTCGCAGCGCTGGTGATCGGGGAGAAAGTCCTGATCGCATGCCTCAGGGTCGAATTCAGACGTCAATTCGAAGGCCACCGCGACCCGGGTCACGGAAGGCTGCTCGAGCAACACTTTCACCAGCATCGGCGTGGTTTTGCCGGTGCGAGGCTCCGTGGCCGTGACTTCACCGGTCTCATCAAACAGGTTGATCTCGTAGCTGTGAGATCCGGTGCTCTCAAGATCTGGCGCCTGACAGCGGTTGTCGGCCTCGTCGGGAGCCTCGGATGCCTTGCCTTCAATAAACGTGTCGGATTCCAGTGACAACGGATTGCGCTTGACCTCAATATCGAACGGCTGCATTCCTGCACGCTCGCCGTCCGTTGTCAGCAAATTGATGTTTTCCTGCTTGCCGAGGTCCGCATCACCGCGGGCGCCGCCGCTAAGCCCTGGCACACCACGCATGATAATTCCCGGCCGCGCTTTGTTGCTGGTGTCTTCCAAAGCCAGCCAGGACGGCGCATTGGTGAGGGAAAAATCGAGGATACGCTCACCGCCAAAGGCACCAAAATTGTAGTAGTACTCCACACCGAGGTAGGCCTCGGTCGGGGGATCACCCAGAATGGTGGGGTCATCAGGCCCGGTGTCCGTCTTACATCCGGTGGCGATCAGGGTTGCCGCGAGAAGCAGGCCGTAGCGGCCCAGAGAGCAGGCAATGCGGGGTAGCGAATCGGCGCGCATGGAAAAGTCCGTTTCAAGGCGTTGTTATTATCGGTGGCCAAGCGGCGTCACATCACAGCTTTACACACCGTTACAGAGCAACGCCATGGTAATCAATTTATCCCTGAGGGGATCTGCGCGAGTTCTCAGATTGAAAGGCCGGGCCCGGTATCCCGGCCC
The DNA here is from genome assembly GCF_023156235.1 of Marinobacter goseongensis. Lineage (GTDB taxonomy): Bacteria > Pseudomonadota > Gammaproteobacteria > Pseudomonadales > Oleiphilaceae > Marinobacter > Marinobacter goseongensis. The sequence continues at coordinate 33,617 of NZ_JAKZAI010000009.1, forward strand.
GAGTGGCTATGCCTGCTGGGCCTGAAGGAACGACTGGAAATCGGTCTCGTCCAGGACCCGGACCCCGAGGGATTCCGCTTTGGTGAGTTTTGATCCGGCCGCCTCGCCGGCGACCACGCACGTGGTTTTACGGGACACACTGCCGGCGACCTTCGCGCCGAGTTGCTCGAGCTGCGCTTTGGCCTCATCCCGGGTCATCGTGGACAACGTGCCGGTAAGCACCCAGGTTTCTCCCTGCAGCGGTCTCGCCTGTGCGGTGATTTCCTCCGTTTGCCACTGAACACCAGCACTGCGCAGGGCCTCGAGGATTTCCTGGTTGTGGGACTGGTCAAAAAAACTGCGGATATGCCCGGCGACAATCGGCCCTACGTCAGGCACCTGCTGCAGCGTCTCTTCATCCGCTTCTGCCATCGTCTCCAGGGTACCAAAATAGCTGGCCAGCGCCTTGGCGGTCGCCTCACCCACTTCGCGGATTCCCAGCGCGTAGACGAATCGCCACAGTACCGGATTGCGGGACTTGTCGATGGCCCCCAGAAGATTGCTCGCGGACTTCTCTCCCATCCGTTCCAGACCGGTGAGATCCGCTTTGGTCAGCCGGTACAGATCAGCCACGGTTTTCACCATGTTCTTGTCCACCAGGATATCTATCCACTTGTCACCCAGACCCTCAATGTCCAGAGCTTTACGGGACGCGTAATGACGAATCGCTTCCTTGCGCTGGGCCGGGCAGAACAGTCCGCCGGAACAGCGGGCCACCGCCTCGCCCTCAATCTGGATAACGTCGGAATCGCACACCGGGCACGTGGCGGGGAGCACCACCGCACAGGCGTTGGGCGGGCGCTTCTCGATGACCACCTTGACGATCTGTGGAATCACATCCCCGGCGCGGCGGATGAACACCGTGTCGCCGATGCGGGCATCAAGGCGGTGAATTTCATCCATGTTATGCAGCGTGGCGTTGCTGACGGTGACCCCGCCGACAAACGCCGGCTTGAGACGCGCCACCGGAGTGACGGCACCGGTGCGGCCGACCTGAAACTCGACGTCTTCGATCACGGTCAGCTCTTCCTGCGCCGGAAACTTGTGAGCAATGGCCCAGCGTGGTGCGCGTGACACAAAACCCAGCGTCCGCTGCAGCTCCAGGCTGTTGACCTTGAACACGATACCGTCGATTTCATAAGGCAATTCGGGACGCTTGGTCATCAACGTCTGATACGCCTGCAGGCACGCCTCCACACCCCGGGCCTTGGTCATTTCCGGGTTGATGCGAAACCCCCACTCCCGTACTTGCTGCAGGGTATCCCAATGGGTGGTGGGCAATAGGGAGTCGTCGGTAACCGCGGCGCTGTAGGCACACATCTCCAGTGGACGGCGGGCGGTGACCGACGGTTTTTTCTGGCGCAGACTACCGGCCGCGGCATTGCGGGGATTCACAAAGGCTTTCTCACCCTTATTGGTCAGTGACTGGTTGAGGGCTTCGAAACCCGCCTTGGGCATATAGACTTCGCCACGCACCTCCACCAGGTCCGGCACCTGCTCCCCACGGAGCTTCAGCGGTACCGAGGGAATCGTTCGGATATTAGCGGTGATGTCCTCGCCGGCGTAGCCGTCACCGCGGGTGGCGGCACGGGTGAGCGCACCCTGCTCGTAGTGCAGACTGACCGCCAGACCGTCCAGTTTCGGCTCACAGACGTAGTCGATGAGATCATCGGTTTTCAGGCGGTCGCGAACCCGGCGGTCGAAATCCTGCAATTCTTCATCACTGAAAGCATTATCCAGTGACAGCATCGGGATCCGATGAACCACCTCCTCGAAGCTGGTCTCGGCATTGACGCCAACCCGACGGGTGGGTGAATCCTCGGTGATGAGCTCAGGATTGTCGGCCTCCAACTTCTGGAGTTCCCTGAACAAACGGTCGTACTCCGCATCTGGCACCTGCGGCTCATCCAGCACGTAATAGCGATAGTTGTGTTCATTGATCGCCTGTCGCAATGCCTGAACCCGGTTAACCGTCTCCCGGTTTGCTGTGCTCATACCTGTCTGTCCTCGGATCTACAAAAAAATACCCGGATTACACCGGGTATTTTACCGTCAGTTGTCCGCCGTAGGTGTCAGTGGCGATGCGACCGCTGCTTGCGCTCGAACTCACGAATACGCTGGCGACAATGCTCGATGGTTTGCGGGGTCATGACGCTGCGCCGCTCATCTTTCAGCTCACCGCCCATGTTGCGGACCACGCACTGCGCGGTTTCCAGCATGAAATCGAAGGCCTGAAGGGCATTGGACGGTCCAGGCAGACTCATGAAAAAGCTGATCCCGGGGGTTGCCATCCCGGGCATGTCGGCGGGCCGGAAGGTGCCCGGCTCAACGGCACTGGCCACACTGAATTGCACAGGGCTGATGGTGTCGGACTGTTCGTGGCGATGGTATATGTCCATATCGCCGTATTCCAGACCACAGGCTTCGAACAGGTTTTTCAGGGCAGTCCCCTTGAAGTCCTCACCGTTGCGCGCCAGCACGTTGATCACAATCACTTCCCGTGCTTCCGGACGATTGGCACCCGCCAACGGCTGATCGGTTCGTTTCGGCATTTGTTCCCGACGTGCGGTATCTTCCTCTACCTCGCTGGTGACCAGCGGAGGCGCGCTCCGGGCCTCTGCAGCGCTCGCGACAGGATCAGCCTGAGGCTGTGGCTCCGCCGCAGGTTGGCTTGCGCCCCCGGTTCTCGGTTCGCTGACCAGGCCCTCAGCAACCTCGTACTCGACATCGTCCTCAACCGCACCCCAGCCAGTGTCGTCGATTTCCGATTCGCGCACCTCATCATGCTGCTGGTCGTTTCCGGCAGGATTGCCCGTCTCATTGCCGCTGTAGGGCTCCGAAAGCGCACGCTTTTCCTCATCACTGATGATGGGCCGCGTCGGTTTCTGCACCGGACTCCCGAACCGGTTGGACCGCTCTCGCTTCAGATAACCCCGCTCTTCCAGAGTATCCCGCGATATGGTGCGGGCGCCGCCATTGGGCAGTTCAGGATTGTGATCCTCATCCAGCGGTGATGCATCGAGTTCGTTGACGCCCATACCGGACGAAATTGCCATCGACTCTTTTCTGGCCCGTCTCATTCGACGCAGACCGTCGATGACAATGCCGATAATGACCAGGGTACCTATGGCAATTAACCATTCCCTTAGTGACATAGTGCTGCTGTCCTGTTTGCGGATCGGATATCGTTGCTACTCTAAAAAAAGCCTGTAATGAATACAACGCGCAGGTGGGCCAGATGGCTTCTTTGTCATCTTTGACCGCCTCGGGGGCGGCCTCCCGGGTTCAGGCCTCTGCCAGCGCGGCCGCCTCTTCTACATCTACCGACACCAGACGTGAGCACCCGGGCTCATGCATGGTCACCCCCATCAACTGATCTGCCATCTCCATGGCGATCTTGTTGTGGGTGATGTAGATAAACTGAACCTGCTTTGACATTTCCTTCACCATATTGGCATAGCGGCCAACATTGGCATCATCCAGCGGGGCGTCCACCTCATCCAGCATACAGAACGGCGCCGGATTGAGCTGAAAAATGGAGAACACCAGGGCAATTGCTGTGAGTGCTTTCTCCCCGCCCGATAGCAAATGAATGGTGCTGTTTTTCTTGCCCGGCGGCCGCGCCATAATGGCGACGCCGGTTTCCAGCAGGTCTTCCCCGGTCAGTTCCAGATAGGCGTTGCCGCCGCCGAACACCTTCGGGAACAGAGCCTGAAGGCCACCGTTCACCTGATCGAAGGTTTCCTTGAAGCGCTGACGGGTTTCCCGGTCAATGCGCCGCATGGCGTTATCCAGCGTCTCCAATGCTTCCGTAAGATCCTCATGCTGGCTGTCCAGATAGTTCTTGCGCTCGCCCTGCACCTGGTATTCTTCAATAGCGGCCAGGTTAATCGCGCCCAGCCGCTGAATCCGGTTGCCGATCTTCTCCAGCTCGTCAGCCCAGCTTTGCTCAGTGGCTTCTTCGGGGAGCTGTTCCAGCACTTCCTGCAACTTCACATCCAGCTCCCTGAGCTGCTCAATGTGGTTACCCGAGCGGATTTCCAGCGCCTGGGATTCCATTTTGAGTTTTTCCAGCCGGGCACGGATGTCCTGGACCTCGTGTTCGGTTCGGCCCCGGCCCTGCTCCTTCTCCCGGACTTCCCGATCAATCTCTTCCAGCGCATCCCGAGCTGCACCCAGTTTTTCTTCTTCCGCCAGCCGGCGGTCCAGCAGACCCTCAAGCTGCAGCTGCAGATCTTCGATGGGCTCTTCGGCCTGCTCCCGACTTTCCCTGAGGATATCCAGTCGTTCGTCCAGTCGCTCTTTCTGCATCTGCATGCGTTCCAGCGTCTGTTTCAATCCGTCCCGCTGGCTGTTCAGTGACTGCAGCTGAAGTTGCAGCTGATGGGCATGATCCCGGTCATGGCGGGCTTCCTGGCGCAGGTGGTCGAGGTTTTCCCGGAGCGAATCACGACGCTCCAGCAACCGCTCTTTTTCTTCGTCGCTGTCTTCCGTCGACGCCAGCGCATCCTGCCACTCCTCGCGGGCTTCCTGCAGCTGTTCCAGCTGTTCTTCAATGCCCATGACCACATCCTCCGCGTCATCACGGATGCGCTGAAGACGGTCATCGATCTGCTCTGCGCGCGCTTTCAGGCCACTGATCTTCGAGGACAGGCCCCCAAGCTCCCGCTCTGCGTCGCTGAGGCGGCCCTGAGCATCGTCCCGGTCTGACTCCGCGCGTTCTACTCGCTCCTGAAGTGCCTCGAGTTGCGCGCTGGCCTCTTGCAGCAGCGCATCCGCCTCCGCAAGCTCCTCGCCGAGTTGACTGACTTTTTTCTGCCGCTCGATGACCCCGACCTGCCCTGCGTCCGAATCCGGCATCAGAATCCAGTCGCGGGATACCCAGACACCGTCACGAGTGATCACACTCTCACCGTTTGCGAGACTCGCCTGGCGCGACAACGCCTGCTCCAGGGAATCGGCGGTGTCGATGCCAGACAGCAGCACACTGATGCCATCGGCCCCGGACACCCGGCCAGCAAGCCCCGACCCTGAGCGCGGCTCAGTGCCCTGTTCATTCACCAGCGCCAGCCCCCTTGGCGCATTGACCAGCGCCGGATGCAAATCACCCAGGCCCGGCACGGTCACGCCCTGGCTGAAGCGGCTGATCACCTGTTCGACTGCAAACTCCCAGCCGTTGTCGATGGTCAGTTGCTGGGCCACCCTTGGCGCGCTCTCCAGACCGGACTCACGCAGCCAGGTTTGCAGCGCGTCGTCCTGGCCACCCATCTGCTCATCCAGCAGGGCGTGCTGGGAGTCCAGCGTTGCCTGGAGGCTCTGAACCCGTTGGCGGTAGCGCGACACGCCCTGTTCAGCGTCTTTGTATTGTTGACGGGCCTCGTACAGCTCGTCCTGCACTGCAGTAATCCGCTCAGAAGCGTCTTCACGCTGGAGCTGCAGGTTTTCCTGCTGCTCCAGAAGGGCCTCCAGCTCGGCCCGGTCCAGCTGTCCTTCGAGCAGTTCCTGTTCATCTTTCAGGCGTTGTTGGCGATTCTTCAACTGATTGATCGCGTCTTCCAGGGAACGGATGCGTGACTGGGCCAGTTCTGCCTGGCGCCGGGCATCCGCTGAACGGGAACTGAACTGCTCCCAGCCCTGCTGCCACTCACTCATGGCATCTTCCGCTCGCTGCAACTTCTCGCCGGATTCTTCGGCACGCAACGCCAGCGCTTCCTGCTCGGGCTCAATCATGTCCAGCTCTTCCTGGATCCCGGCGCGCTTCTCTTCGTCCTGCTCCAGCTCCCGCGCCAGCTCCCGCTGATTGGCCATCGCCTGATCAAGCTCGGTAGCGGTCTGTCGGCTGCGCTCCCGCTGGTGCTCAAGGCTCTGTTCAATGCGGGCAATATCCGCGCCGGCCTCATAAAAACGGGCCTGGGCGCGATTGAAGTGTTCGGTGCGCTCCTGATGACTGTCCCGCAACGCCTCCAGAGACGTTTCCAGGTTCACCCGTTCGGTCAGGTACTTTTCCAGCTCCAGCTCGGTATCACGAATCCTGGTGCGCCAGGTCTGCAGATCGTCGTCGAGGGACTTCCAGCGCAATACCGTCAGCTCCGCCTTTTTCTGACGCTCCTCCTGTTTGAACGCCTTGTACTTCTCGGCGGCGGCGGCCTGACGCTCAAGGTGCTGCAACTGGCGTCCCAGCTCGTCGCGCAGGTCGGTCAGGCGTTCCAGATTTTCCTGGGTGCGACGAATACGGTTTTCGGTCTCCCGGCGGCGCTCCTTGTATTTGGAAATGCCCGCCGCCTCTTCGATATACACCCGCAACTCTTCCGGCTTGGCTTCAATCAACCGGGAAATCATGCCCTGTTCGATAATGGCGTAGCTGCGCGGGCCAAGCCCGGTCCCCAGAAACAGATCGGTGATGTCGCGGCGGCGGCATTTAGAGCCGTTCAGAAAGTAGTCTGACTGCCCCTCCCGAGACACCCGTCGGCGTACGGAGATTTCATTGAAACGCACGAACTCGCCGGGTGCAGACCCATCGCTGTTATCGAAAATCAGCTCTATGGACGCCTGCCCCACCGGCTTGCGGGCACTGGAGCCGTTGAAGATCACGTCGGTCATGGATTCGCCACGCAGGTACTTGGCGGAACTTTCACCCATGACCCAACGCACGGCATCGATGATGTTGGATTTACCGCAACCATTTGGCCCGACAACGGACGTCAAGTTGGTGGGAAATGGCACCGTGGTGGGATCAACAAAGGATTTGAAGCCGGCAAGCTTAATGGATTTCAGGCGCATATCACGCGGTGGCCTCTTCCCTGAGTATCCGGAGCACCTGGTTACGCTGGTGCTCACCAAAGCGGCAAATGGCCGATTCCACCTTGCCAGCCTCCCCGCTCACCGCGGCATCGGCAACATCACTGAAGAAGCGTCCGGTTTCGGTCATTTCCTCCCGGAAGTTTTCCAGGGCGACGTAATAGGTTCGGCTGATGGCCGGCCGGAAATTTTCCAGGGTCTCTTCAAGGAATGGATTATCCACCAGAGTGTAGGCGTACCGCATCACGCCGAAACCTGCCTCGATCACTTGCTCCGCTGCATCTCCCTCGGGGGAGTTCAGCGCATCGGTGACTGCCTGGAGTTCGCGGGCCTGGCTGATAACACCCGCCAGCTCCGGGCCCGACCAGCGTTCCATGACCTTACGGCCGAGCATGCACAGCAGGTCGATGTAGATGTCGTAAAGGCTGTTGACCAACTCCGGGGTCAGGCGGGATACCACGGCGCCTCGACGCGGAAAAATTTCCACCAGATGGCGCCGCTGCAGAATCAGCAGCGCCTCGCGAACCGAGCCACGGCTGACATTGAGCTCCCCGGCGACCTTGAGTTCCTGGATCCGCTCACCGGGTTTGAGATCGCCGGTCATGATGCGTTGCCCGAGGTGCTGCGCAATCTGCTCGGAAAGACTTTCGGGGGCCTGAAACCTCATAGAAATCGATGCTCACTGGCTATACTGAGGGCACAATAATAAACACAAAAGTCTAACACAGGGATTGGCAGACCCCATCCCCCTGCCCGACATTTCGACCGGTCTGACGGAGGCAAATGTCTGCCGAAATTCTGACGCTTCACTGCCAAAAATGATAAAGACCCATATCTTGGTTTAAGTAAGCTCTTTACCTTACTGGTTTTTATACTTTTATTTTTTCAGGCACAGTATGTGCATTGTACATGGAAATCGTGAATCACGGCGGACACCCAGTGAAAAACATTCCCTCAATTGCAAAAACTGGCCCTCAACCCCAAAAGCTCGCTGCGCTGCGGCAGGCTCACCGGGACTGGAACGAGTCGCCCGATGTATTGACTCGTCTGACCCGACGGCTCTCGACCACGCTCTCACTGGAGCATCAGCTCGCCATTCTTGCAGAGGAAATGGCCGTTGTGGTGCCTTACGGGGCGCTCAACTATCGCCATCAGATTGGAAGTACCGAGTTCGTCTATGCCTCAGGCATGGACGGCCCACACAGTTGTGAGTACCGACTGAATCTTGAGGGAGAATATTACGGCACCCTGACACTGAAACGTCGCCAACGCTTCAAAGAGGAAGAACTGGAGGGTATTGAGCTGATCCTGGGTGCGGCCATCTGCCCCATACGTAACGCCTGCAAGTTCATCGTGATCGAACAAGCTGCCCTTACGGACTCCCTGACCGGCGTTCCCAACAAGCGCGCGATGGAACAGTCGTTGCTTCAGGCCTCGCAGCTGTCCGATCGCCACGGCGATCAGTATTCCCTGATTCTCTGTGATCTGGACCACTTCAAAGCGGTTAACGATAAGCACGGCCATGTGGTCGGGGACCATCTGCTAAAACTGGCCGCCCGCGAACTCGAAGGGGCGGTGCGGACCTCCGATTCAGTTTACCGGTTTGGTGGCGAGGAATTTGCGGTGCTACTGCCCCACACCGCCGAGCAGGATGCCCGGGACGTAGCGGACAGGATCCGTCGCAACATTGCCACCATCGTGGTTAATTGCGGTGATACCAACGTCTCGGTGACTGCCAGCTGCGGCGTGGCCATGAGGCTGGTAGACGAAACGTCCGATCAGTGGGTTGCTCGCGCTGACGAGGCGCTCTACCGGGCCAAAGACCACGGGCGCAACTGCACAAGGGTCTTTGCCAGTATCGGCTGACAGGATTAGCGCTTAGGGCTTCGGCCGGATTTCGCTGACGAGCTCTTGCCCCCTCCGGCGGGCTTTGACGTGGCAACGTCCCACTTGCGCCCTCCACTTTTGCGTGCCGGACGTCCCGGTTGCTTGTTGCGCTTGCGATCCAGAGCGGCCTGCTCATCGGGCGTCTTGGCCGGAATCACAACGGATTCCAGACCAACCGATTTGCTGAGCAGATCCACGGCTTTCTGGTCCAGCTCTTCCCACTTGCCTACCGTGAGACGGCTTGGCAGAAAAATCGGCCCATAGCGTACGCGCTTGAGCCGGCTGACCCGCACACCCTGGGATTCCCATAGCCGACGCACTTCGCGATTCCGGCCCTCAAGTAACGTGACATGGAACCAGCGGTTGATCCCGCTGCCGCCGGCCGGTGTGATGTCCGAGAACTTGGCCATGCCGTCTTCCAGCAGCACACCCTCCATCAGCCGCTTGAGCATGTCGTCGGTCACTTCTCCGAAGACCCGCACGGCGTATTCACGATCCACTTCACTGGAAGGGTGCATCAACCGGTTCCCCAGTTCGCCGTCAGTAGTGAACAGCACCAGCCCGGTGGTATTGATATCAAGACGCCCGATGGAGATCCAGCGATGGTCCTTGAGCCGTGGCAGACGGTCGAACACCGTAGGGCGACCCTCGGGATCGCGTCGGGTAGTGACTTCACCCTCCGGCTTGTTATAGATCAACACACGTCTGACCACGGCAGAACCTGAGGCCAGGTCCAGCCGCTTGCCATCGACATCGATACGATCATTAATGGTGACTTTCTGGCCTGGCTCCGGCAACTGGCCGTTCACCGTCACACGCCCGGCGTCCATCCAGCTTTCCACCTCGCGCCGCGAGCCCACGCCTGCTCTGGACAGAAGCTTCTGGATTCTTTCCGGCTCACCGGCGGTAGACGGTGCATTCCTGGAGGGAGCGGCTTTGGGGCCTGGCTTCCCGGGGCGATCTGACGCCATGAATTTTTCCTTTAAACTGGGCTGATGCCCCTGGCATCAGTGAAGTGTCTGATTCGATTCGGTATCCGGCGCCGGTTGCCCGGCACCTTCATCATCGGTGTTTTCGTCAGCAGCGGAGGAAGACTCGAACTCGATCTCCGCCTGGATGTTCTTTTCAATTTCACGACCGATCTCCTCCAGATCACGCACCTCCGACAGAGGCGGCAACTGATCCAGACCCGACAGATTAAAATAGTCGAGGAACTGGCGTGTGGTGGCGTACATGGCCGGTCGACCCGGCACATCGCGGTGCCCGACCACTTTGACCCACTCCCGCTCCAGCAGGGTGCGAATAATATTACTGCTCACCGTGACACCCCGGATGTCCTCAATCTCTCCCCGGGTGATCGGTTGACGATAGGCGATCAACGCCAGCGTCTCCAACAACGCCCGGGAGTAGCGCTGGGGCTTTTCCTCGAACATCCGGCTTACCCAGGGCGCGTACTCTTCCCGGACCTGAAGACGGTAGCCACTGGCTACCTTCTTGAGCTCGAAGCCGCGGCCCTCGCAGGCGCTTTCCAGCAGCACCAGCACATGCTCCATGACCTGGCGAGCCGGTCGTTCATCTTCCGTAAACAGGTCACGAAGCTGCTCCAGAGACATGGGCTTGCCGGCCGCCAGCAACGCGGCTTCGGTGATCGCCTGTATTTTTCTCAGGTTTTCTTCGTTCATGGCACTCGCGTCTTGTCTCGCTGGTGTGTTCTAGCAGGAAGCTCTGGCACGCACGTGTATCGGCCCGAGAACCTCGCCCTGAACCACCTCGATCAGTTGTTCCTTCACCAGTTCCAGCGTCGCCAGAAAAGTGACGACCACGCCCAGCCGCCCCTCTTCCGGTGTGAACAGGCTTTCAAAGTTGACGAACCGGTCCCCCTGCAGAACAGACAGAATGGCGGACATACGTTCTCGGGTCGACAGCTTTTCCCTCTCGACATGATGGCTGGTGAACAGGTCTACACGCTTCAAAACGCCCTGCAGCGCCAGCAGCAACTCGGACAGTTCCACGTCCGGATGCGGCTGGCTCGATGGCATCTTCGGCAACGCTGCGGAGCCGCTGAAGTTATCGCGTTCCAGACGCGGCAGCTGATCCAGATCCTCTGCCGCTTTCTTGAACCGCTCATACTGCTGAAGACGGCGGATAAGCTCGGCCCGGGGATCCAGCTCCTCCTCGTCTTCGCTCTCCTGGCGCGGCAGCAACATGCGGGATTTGATCTCCGCCAGCGTCGCCGCCATCACCAGGTATTCCGCCGCCAGCTCGAACCGCATGGCTTCCACCGCGCCGATATAATCCATGTACTGCCGTGTGATCTCGCTGACGTCGATATCCAGAATGTTCATATTCTGGCGGCGGATCAGGTACAGCAAAAGGTCCAGCGGGCCCTCGAACGCTTCGAGGAAAACCGCCAGCGCGTCGGGCGGAATGTAGAGATCCCGTGGCAAATCCACCACCGGTTTGCCGGACACGCGAGCCAACGGCGCCGGGTCAGCAGGCGACGACACGGTTGCCTCGCCGGCGTCGGCCTGTGGTCTGCTCGCAGTATCCTCGGTCATACGGTCTCCAGCGCCCTCATGTCAGCGGTAGTTCAATCCCATCGCCGAGCGCACTTCTTCAAGGGTGTCCCGTGCCGAATCCCTGGCCTGCTCACAACCCTCTTCGATGATGGAACGAACCAGATCAGGATTGCCTTCATACTCACGGGCCCGCTCGTGGAGTGGGCGCTGTTCTTCAATGATGGCGTCGATCAGTGGTTTTTTGCAGTCAAGGCAGCCGATGCCAGCGCTGCGGCAGCCATTCTGAACCCATTCGCGGGTGCCTGAATCGGAGTATATTTTGTGCATGCCCCACACCGGGCATTTTTCGGGATCGCCCGGGTCGGTCCGGCGCACGCGCTGAGGATCAGTCTGCATGGTGCGCACTTTCTGAGACACCGAATCCTGATCTTCACGCAGACCGATGTAGTTGTTGTAGGACTTGGACATCTTCTGCCCGTCCAGCCCCGGCATCTTGGATTCCGGTGTCAGCAACGGCTGCGGCTCCGGGAGAATGACCTTACCGCCGCCCTCGATGTAACCATACAGGCGCTCACGGTCACCCAGGGAGATGTTCTGCTGCTCTTTCAGCAGCGCCCGCGCCGTCTCCAGCGCCTCCATATCCCCTTCTTCCTGGTAACGCTTCTTCAGGGTGCGGTAGAGCTTGGCGTTTTTCTTGCCCATTTTTACAATGGCACCTTCCGCCTGCTCTTCGAAGCCGGGCTCGCGACCGTAGATGTGATTGAAGCGGCGAGCGACCTCGCGGGTAATCTCCACATGAGAAACCTGGTCCGCGCCCACCGGAACCTTGCCGGCCCGGTACATCAGGATATCGGCACTCTGCAGCAGCGGGTAACCGAGGAAACCGTAGGTGGCCAGGTCTTTTTCCCGCAGTTTTTCCTGCTGATCCTTGTAGGTGGGAATGCGCTCCAGCCAGCCCAGTGGCGTAATCATTGACAGCAACAGGTGCAATTCCGCGTGTTCCGGCACCCGTGACTGGATAAACATGGTCGACGACCCCGGATTGACACCGGCCGCAAGCCAGTCAATCACCATGTCCCAGACGCTCTGTTCGATGCCCGAGGTGTCTTCGTAATTAGTGGTCAGTGCATGCCAGTCGGCAACAAAGAAGAAGCACTCGTATTCATGCTGGAGTTTAACCCAGTTTTTCAGCACACCGTGGTAGTGGCCAAGATGAAGCTTGCCGGTAGGACGCATTCCGGACAAAACCCGTTGCTGGGAATCTACAGAACTCAAAGCATGAACTCCTTCTGAGAATATTGAGCAGCCCATCTTAGTTCAGGCTGACCGGGCATTATAGTCTTATGTGGCGCCGGCGTTAAGAAGCCATTGAAAAACCGGCACTAGCCTGTGAAACCGGCACGAAAAAGCCCCCGGCGCCTTGCGGCTGACCCGGGGGCTTTGTAAACCGGCAGTCGTGTCTTACCAGCCCGTCACTTCCTTCAGCGCCTTGCCGATTTCGGCCAGGCTGCGCACAGTTTTGACACCGGCGTCGTTCAGCGCAGCAAACTTCTCGTCTGCCGTGCCCTTACCACCGGAAATGATGGCGCCAGCATGGCCCATGCGCTTACCCGGAGGTGCGGTAACACCTGCGATGTAGGACACCACCGGCTTGGTAACGTTCTCCTTGATGAACGCAGCGGCCTCTTCTTCCGCGGTTCCACCAATTTCACCGATCATCACGATGGCCTCAGTCTGCGGATCTTCCTGCAACAGCTTGAGGATATCGATGAAGTTAGAGCCCGGAATCGGGTCGCCACCGATACCGACACAGGTAGACTGGCCGTAACCGAAGTCTGTGGTCTGTTTGACCGCTTCGTAGGTCAGTGTGCCCGAGCGGGAGACGATACCCACCTTGCCCGGCTTGTGGATGTGCCCGGGCATGATGCCGATTTTGCACTCGCCCGGTGTGATCACGCCCGGGCAGTTGGGGCCGATCATACGAACGCCTTTGCGATCAACGTATTCTTTCGCGTACAGCATGTCGATGGTCGGGATGCCTTCGGTGATGCACACAATCAGCTGGATACCAGCGTCTGCCGCTTCGACGATGGCGTCTTTACAGAACGGCGCCGGCACGTAGATCACCGTCGCCTCTGCGCCGGTCTGCTCAACGGCTTCACGCACGGTGTTGAAAACCGGCAGACCCAGGTGCTTGGTGCCGCCCTTGCCGGGGCTGACGCCGCCAACCATTTTGGTGCCGTACTCAATCGCCTGCTCAGAGTGGAAAGTACCCTGTGCGCCGGTAAAGCCCTGGCAGATAACCTTGGTGTCTTTGTTGATCAGGATGCTCATTATTTACCCCCTGCGGCTTTAACGACTTGCTCTGCGGCATCCGCCAGACTGGTGGCGGCGATGATGTTCAGGCCACTGTCAGCCAGTACCTTGATGCCCAGCTCGGCATTGTTGCCCTCCAGACGCACAACCACAGGAACCTTGACGCCCACTTCCTTGACGGCACCGATAATGCCCTCGGCGATCATGTCACAACGAACAATACCGCCGAAGATGTTAACCAGCACGGCCTGCACGTTGTCGTCAGAGAGGATGATCTTGAACGCTTCGGAAACACGCTCCTTGGTGGCACCGCCCCCAACGTCCAGGAAGTTGGCCGGACGGCCACCGGACAGCTTGATGATGTCCATGGTGCCCATGGCCAGGCCAGCGCCGTTTACCATGCAGCCGATGTTGCCTTCCAGCGCCACGTAGTTCAGCTCCCACTTGGCCGCTTCCGCTTCCCGGGAATCTTCCTGGGAGGGATCATGCATCTCATGGATTTTCTTCTGGCGGTAAAGGGCGTTGCCATCAACGCCGATCTTCGCGTCCAGGCAGTGCAGGTCACCGGCCGGGGTGATCACCAGCGGGTTGATTTCCACCAGTGCCAGGTCGCACTCCTCGAACAGTTTCGCCAGACCCATGAAGATCTTGGTGAACTGGCCGATCTGCTTGCCTTCCAGGCCCAGTTTGAAGGCCAGTTCGCGGCCCTGGTATGGCTGTGCGCCAACCAGCGGATCCACTTCCGCCTTCAGGATCTTTTCTGGTGTTTCCTCGGCAACCTTCTCGATCTCAACGCCACCCTCGGTGGACGCCATGAACACAATACGACGGGTACCACGGTCTACAACCGCACCCAGGTAAAGCTCCTGGTCGATGTCAGTGAGGGATTCAACCAGAATCTTGCTGACCGGCTGGCCGTTCTCGTCCGTCTGGTAAGTGACCAGCTTCTGCCCCAGCCACTTCTCTGCGAACTCACGGATTTCGTCCTTGCTCTTGACCAGCTTTACACCGCCAGCCTTACCACGGCCACCAGCGTGAACCTGAGCCTTCACCACCCATGCGTCTCCGCCGATCTCGCCGGCTGCGTCGACTGCTTCCTTTGGCGTATCACAGGCGATGCCCTTGGATACTGGCAGGCCATATTCAGCGAACAGCTGCTTGCCCTGATATTCGTGCAAATTCATAGTTAATGTCCCGTCTTTTGATGGAGGATAACCACGTACGGAAATGAACCCGCTGGCACACCGCCATTGGTGCGCCTGACGCGAATTCGCTCTGGCAGATCAGGGATCACCTTAACCTGCCGCTCACGCACCCGGAAAAACTGCCGTTATGATGGCAGCGGGGCGCCCAACCTGGCGCCCCGACTTCCGATGTTGCGTTACTTCTTTTTGCGACGGTTGGCGATGTGAATCGCTCCGCCAGCAACGGCCAGAGCTGCCTCGTGCACTGACTCCGACAGAGTCGGGTGCGCGAAACAGGTCAGGGCCAGATCTTCTGCACTGGAACCGAACTCCATGGCGATCACGCCCTGGGCTACGATTTCAGACGCCTGCGGACCCACCACGTGGAAACCCAGGATGCGATCGGTCTTCGCATCAGCGATGATCTTCACCAGGCCAGAAGCCGAGTTAGCGGCCATGGCGCGACCGTTCGCGGCAAATGGGAAGGTACCGACATTGTACTCTTCACCTTCTGCTTTCAGCTGCTCTTCGGTCTTGCCGACCCAGGCAACTTCCGGCGCGGTGTAGATCACGTTCGGAATGCAGTCGTAATTGACCTGCGGCTTGTGTCCGGCAATGCGCTCGGCGACCATGACACCCTCTTCCGAGGCCTTGTGTGCCAGCATCGGCCCGCGAACCACATCACCGATCGCCCACACACCCGGCGCTTCGGTTTTGCAGTTATCGTCCACGAAAATAAAGCCGCGCTCATCCATCTGCACACCAGAGTCTTCCGCAAGGGCATTATCGGTGTAGGGACGACGGCCAACCGCAACGATCAGCTTGTCAAACTTCGCTTCCTGCTTGCCTTTGCTGTCTTCGTAGCTAACGTTGACCAGCTTGCGCTTGATCTCGGCGCCGGTCATACGCGCGCCCATGACAATATTCAGCCCCTGCTTCTGGAACTGCTTGAAGGAATCTTTGGCAATTTGCTGATCCACCGTTGGCAAGAAAGTATCCTGCGCTTCGATCACCGTCACTTCGGACCCAAGACGCGCCCAGACACTGCCAAGCTCGAGACCAATCACACCGGCACCGATCACACCGAGGCGCTTGGGCACTTCGGTAAACTCCAGCGCACCCTCGGAATCGACAATGTATTCACCGTCGAAAGGCGCAGGCGGGATTTCAATCGGTTTGGAACCGGTCGCAATGATGACGTTGTCGGCTTCGTAGGTCTTGGTCTGGCCGTCCTTGTCCGTCACTTCCACTTTGCGGTTCGCCAGCAGCTTGCCATGCCCGTGGATCGAGGTGACACCGTTAGCCTTGAACAGCCCGGCAATACCGCCGGTCAGTTGTTTAACGATGCCGCTCTTGCGCTCCATCATCTTGGCGATGTCGATTTTGACATCCTTGGCGATGATGCCCTGCATCTCGTAGCCGTGGTTGGCTTCCTCGAACTTGTGAGAAATTTCCAGCAAGGCCTTGGACGGAATGCAGCCCACGTTCAGACAGGTACCGCCAAGTACCTGCTTGTTATCTTCAGAGGTCCAGGACTCCACACACGCGGCTTTCAGGCCGAGCTGAGCAGCCTTGATAGCAGCCACATAACCGCCGGGGCCTGCACCAATGACAATGACGTCGTACTTATCAGACATAGTTGATCCCGTTTTCCGATTCGTTAAAAGTCAGCTCAGACGTCCAGCAGAATACGTGCCGGATCTTCTAGCATTTCCTTGATCGCGACCAGGAACTGCACGGCTTCCTTGCCATCAACCATGCGGTGGTCGTAAGAAAGTGCCAGGTACATCATCGGCAGGATTTCGACCTTGCCATTCACCGCCATCGGGCGCTCCTGGATCTTGTGCATACCCAGGATCGCCGTCTGCGGCGGATTCAGGATCGGCGTGGAGATCAGTGAACCAAAAATGCCGCCATTGGTGATGGTGAACGTGCCACCGGTCATGTCTTCGATGGCCAGCTTGCCATCTTTGGCCTTGGTGCCATATTCGACAATCTTCTTTTCGATGTCGGCCAGGCCCAACGCGTCAACGTCGCGCACCACCGGAACCACCAGACCTCGATCGGTAGACACGGCCACACCTACGTCCTGGTAACCGTGGTACACCATGTCATTGCCATCAATCGAGGCGTTGACCGCCGGGAAGCGTTTGAGTGCTTCGGTCGCCGCCTTGGTGAAAAACGACATGAAGCCCAGCTTGATGCCGTGACGCTTCACGAAGCTGTCCTGGTACTGCTTCCGCAACTCCATGATCGGCGCCATGTTCACTTCGTTGAACGTGGTCAACATGGCTGCAGTCTGCTGCGCATTAACCAGGCGCTTGGCGATGCTGGCGCGCAGCCGGGTCATGGGCACACGCTTCTCGGCACGCTCCCCGGCATTCACGTCTACCTTGGGCAGATCAGCGGCCGGCTTCGGAGTTGAAGCAGAGTCTGAGGACTTCGCAGTATCAACATGATTTTGAACATCTTCTTTTGTTACGCGACCGTCTTTCCCGGTACCTTTCACAGCATTCGGGTCAACGTCGTTCTCCTCAGCCAGCTTGCGAGCAGCCGGGCTAAGGATAGCGTCACCTGAGGCGGCGTTACTTTCGGCTTCGGCCTTGGGCGCTTCTTCTTTGCTTTCCGGCTTGCTTTCAGCAGGCTTGGACTCGCCGGCGGCGCCTTCCTTGAAGCGGCCGATGACTTCACCGCTTTCTACAGTGTCGCCCTCACCTTTCAGTACTTCCTCGATCACGCCGTCTGCAGGCGCGACCACTTCGAGAACCACTTTGTCGGTTTCAATATCGACAATCAGCTCATCACGGGAACAGGCTTCACCCGGCTGCTTGTGCCAGGTCGCGACGGTGCCCTCTGCGACCGACTCTGGGAAAACGGGGGCTTTAATCTCAGTTGACATCTCGGATCCTTAGTTCGGTAGCTCGTCAGATTTCGAACGCGTCGTTAACCAGTTTCTTCTGTTCTTCGATATGCACGGACATATGGCCACACGCCGGAGCGGCAGACGCCTCACGGCCAGCATACTGAAGGTACAATTTAGTGTTCTTGCGGTGCAGCGCATTGCGCATGTGGTGCTGACTGCAGTACCACGCACCCTGGTTCATGGGCTCTTCCTGGCACCAGGCCACGTCCTTGAGCTTCGGATACTGGGCAAGAAGTTCATCCAGATCATCGCCCGGGAACGGGTATAGCTGCTCGATTCGCACAATCGCCACGTCGTTCCGTTCATCCGCTTTCTTCTTTTCCAGCAGGTCAAAATAGACCTTGCCGCTGCAGAGGATCAGGCGGGTGATTTTCTTTGGATCGGACGGCTCCTTCTCCTGCAGCACAGTCTGGAAGGTGCCAGACGTCAGATCCTCAAGATCGGACGTCGCCTCCTTGTGGCGCAACAGGCTCTTGGGGGTGATCGCCACCAGCGGCTTGCGCAGCGGACGCTTCACCTGACGGCGCAGCATATGGAACACCTGAGACGGTGTGGTCGGCACGCACACCTGGATGTTGTGCTCGGCTGAGAGCTGCAGGAAACGCTCGAGACGCGCGGAACTGTGTTCCGGCCCCTGTCCCTCATAGCCGTGAGGCAGCAGCAGGGTCAGGCCGCAGAGTCGGCCCCACTTGTGTTCGCCACTGGTGAGGAACTGGTCGATAACAACCTGAGCACCGTTGGCAAAATCGCCGAACTGGGCTTCCCACACCACCAGACCGTCCGGAGCGGTGGTCGAATAACCGTACTCGAACGCCATGACGGCTTCTTCCGACAACAGCGAGTCGTAGATTTCCAGCTTCGGCTGGTCCTCTGCAAGGTGCGCCAGCGCGATGTGGGTGGAGCCGTCCTTCTGGTTGTGAAGAACCGCGTGGCGATGCGAGAACGTGCCGCGGCCAACGTCCTGGCCGGTAATGCGGATCGGGTGACCCTCATCCAGCAAGGTGGCATAGGCCATCACTTCGCCGTAACCCCAGTTGATCGGAAGGGCACCGGCAGTCATCTTGTCCCGGTCGGATACGATCTTGGACACCTGACGCTGAATACTGAAGCCTTCGGGAACCTGGGTGAGCTTCTTGCCCAGCTTCTGAATGG
Organism: Marinobacter goseongensis; assembly: GCF_023156235.1. Lineage (GTDB taxonomy): Bacteria > Pseudomonadota > Gammaproteobacteria > Pseudomonadales > Oleiphilaceae > Marinobacter > Marinobacter goseongensis. The sequence goes on from NZ_JAKZAI010000009.1 coordinate 52,435, forward strand.
TTTTCAGTGCGACACTGGATTTGCACTTGGCGGTCCACTCATGGCCAAGATATGGCGTCCAGTCAACGTACAGTTCTTTATTCGGCTTCTTGACCAGCGACTTTACAACGTGATCACCCTTGTCCAATGCGTCACGGTAGTCGAGGTCCATCTGCTTGGATTCGTCCTCGGAAATCACACCGGCCGCGACCAGCGTTTCGGCATACAGCGCACGGGTGGTTTTCAGCTTGCGAATCTTTTCATACATGACCGGCTGAGTCGCTGCAGGCTCATCCGCCTCGTTATGGCCCCGACGGCGATAACAGACCAGATCGATGACCACGTCACGCTTGAATTCGTTACGGTAATCCATGGCCATCTGGGTCACGAACATCACCGCCTCGGGATCATCTGCATTCACATGCAGAATCGGCGCATGCACCATCTTCGCCACGTCGGTACAGTATTCCGTGGAACGGGCGTCTTCCTGCTTGCTGGTGGTGAAACCCACCTGGTTGTTGATGACGATGTGGATCGTTCCACCAATGCCGTAGCCCCGGGTCTGGGACATCTGGAAGGTTTCCATCACCACACCCTGTCCGGCGAATGCTGCATCACCGTGCAGGATGATCGGAACCACCTGGGTACCATCGTTATCGTTGCGACGGGTCTGGCGGGCACGAACAGAACCCACGACAACCGGCGAGACAATCTCCAGGTGCGACGGGTTGAATGCCATGGCCAGGTGCACTTCACCGCCCGGGGTCATCACGTTGGATGAGAAACCCTGGTGATACTTAACGTCGCCGGAGCCGGAATCCGCCAGTTTTTTGCCTTCGAACTCGTCGAACAACTCTTTCGGGTTCTTGCCGAGGGTGTTGACCAGAACGTTCAGGCGACCCCGGTGGGCCATGCCCAGAACGATTTCCTTGGCACCATAGGATCCGGCCCGCTGGATTAGCTCATCCAGGCAGGGAATCAGGCTTTCACCGCCCTCGAGGCCAAAACGCTTGACGCCAGGATAACGAGAGCCCAGATACTTCTCCAGACCTTCCGCCGCCGTCAGGCGCTCAAGAATGTGTTTGCGGGTGTTGGCTTCGTACTCCGGCCGTGAGCGGACCGGTTCCATGCGCTGCTGGAACCAGCGCTTGATGCGGGTATCGACCACATGCATGTATTCAGCACCGATGCTCTCGCAATAGGTCTGGCGCAGGCCGCCGATAATATCTCCGAGCTTCATGGTCTCGGAACCAAAGCTCAGGGAGCCGGTCTGAAATTCCAGATCGTGGTCCGCTTCGGACAGCTCGTGAAATGCCGGATCGAGATCCTCTACCGGCGGGCGCTGCCAGACTCCCAGCGGATCCAGTTTCGATTCCTGGTGACCACGGAAACGAAAAGCGTTGATCAACTGCAGAACACGAATCTGCTTTTTGTCGGCATCGGAAGTCGCACTGGCAGGTACGCCGTTGCTGGCCAGGAAACGCTGATTGCGGGAGATGTGCTCAAATTGTTCGCGGATGGAAGAGTGAACAATGTCGCGACCGTGATAACCATCGACGCTGGGGAGTTTGTCGAAGTAGTTGCGCCACTCTTCGGGAACGGCATTCGGGTCTGTCAGGTAGGTTTCAAAAAGCTGTTCAACATAGGCGAGATTTCCCCCCTGCAAGTGGGAAGTCTGCCATAACTGCTCCATTATGCTTTCGTGCATTTTGAATAGCTCACCTTGGGCTGGTGCGGGGGAGCTCGATATGGTCGGCCAGGAGTATTTCTCAGTCAATACGGGTTTTTACGGGATCGACTTTGGCCACCACACCCAGCATGGATGTTTTCCGTTCCCCAGTGGTTTTTTTATACTCAGCAAAGCCGTGAGGATGCCTTTTAAGCTTCCGTCACGGCTTGTGTAGTGTGCACCCTGGTAAGACTTTTGACTATAAGCCTTTGGTTGAAGGCCCCGCATCGTTGCAGGGCCTTCCGGGTGCTAACCTGATCAGAACAGTATAGCGCTTGCTCAGATTTCTGCTTCAGGTTGCCCGCTGCAGCAGAAGGTTCCGAATGTGGCCGATTGCCCTTGTGGGGTTCAGGCCCTTCGGACAAACACTAACACAGTTCATGATACCGCGGCAGCGGAACACGCTGAACGGATCATCCAGATTGGCGAGACGCTCGGCCTGTGCGGTATCCCGGCTGTCCGCCAGAAAACGATAGGCTTGCAGCAGGCCCGCCGGGCCGATGAACTTGTCAGGATTCCACCAGAACGACGGACACGAGGTGGAACAACAGGCGCAAAGAATGCACTCATACAGACCATCGAGCTTTTCACGGTCTTCCGGAGTCTGCAGCCGCTCGATCGCCGGCGCCGGCGTGTCGTTGACCAGATACGGCATGACCTTCTCGTACTGCTTGTAAAACAGGCTCATGTCGACAACCAGGTCACGAATCACCGGCAAGCCGGGCAGCGGGCGCAACACCAGCTTGTTGTTCTTGACCACCTGGGACATGGGCGTAATGCACGCCAGGCCATTCTTGCCGTTCATGTTCATGCCGTCGGAGCCACATACACCCTCACGACAGGAGCGACGGTAGGCCATCGACGGATCGCTCTCCTTGATGAGGTTCAGAATATCAAGAACCATCAGGTCCTTGCCTTCCGGAATATCGAGCTCGACGTCCTGCATGTAGGGCGCGTTGTCGTTTTCCGGGTTGTAACGATAAAGGCTTACCAACATGTTCAGGTCCCCCTTAGTAAGTCCGGATCTTCGGCTCAAACGTGTCAACGGTCTTCGGCTTGAAGTTCACATCACGCTTGCCGACGCGCTTGTCCAGCGGGTAATACATGGAATGTTTCAGCCAGTTTTCATCGTCACGCTCGGTGAAGTCGTTCCGGGCGTGCGCACCGCGGCTTTCCTTGCGCTCGAACGCTGAAATGGCAGTGGCCAAAGCCACTTCGTACAAATTATCGAGTTCCAACGCTTCAATCCGAGCGGTATTGAAGGCACTGCTGGTATCAGCCAGCTTGGTGTTGCGCACGCGCTCGCCAATGGCTTCCAGTTTCTTCAGCCCCTCTTCCATGCTCTTGCCGTCGCGGAATACGCCAAAGTACAGCTGCATGCAGTTCTGCAGATCCTTGCGGACAGCAGCCACGCTCTCACCTTCAGAGGCGTTGTCCAGGCGATCAAGGCGAGCCATGGCGCGCTTGATATCCTCTTCGCTGGCACCGTCCACTTCGAAACCACCGCGCAGCTGCTCTTCGATGTGCAGGCCTGCCGCACGGCCGAAGACCACCAGATCCAGCAGTGAGTTGCCGCCGAGACGGTTGGCACCGTGCACGGACACACAGGCCGCTTCACCGCAGGCAAACAGACCGGGAATCGGCTTGTCATTGCCGTTCTCGTCCTGGGTCAGCGCCTGGCCTCCGACGTTCGTCGGAATACCGCCCATCATATAGTGACAGGTCGGAACCACAGGCACCGGCTCTTTGACCGGATCCACATGGGCAAAGGTGCGTGACAGCTCACAGATACCGGGCAGCCGCAAGTTGAGCGTTTCTTCACCCAGATGATCCAGCTTCAGCAGCACGTGGTCCTTTTCGGGCCCACAACCGCGCCCTTCGAGGACCTCAATTACCATCGCACGTGCTACTACGTCGCGACCGGCAAGGTCTTTCGCGTTCGGCGCATAACGCTCCATGAAGCGCTCGCCCTCAGCGTTGATCAGGTAACCACCCTCACCCCGGCAACCTTCCGTTACCAGCGTGCCGGCACCGTATATGCCGGTCGGATGGAACTGCCACATTTCCATGTCCTGCATCGGGAAGCCGGCACGAAGCGCCATGCCGATGCCATCGCCGGTGTTAATCAGGGCGTTGGTCGTGGAGGCATAGATTCGGCCCGCACCGCCAGTGGCCAGAACCGTCGCCTTGGACTTGATGTACGCCACTTCGCCGGTCTCAATTTCGATCGCAACTACACCGACCACTTCGTCTTTGCTGTTTTTGACCAGGTCGACCGCGTACCACTCGTTAAGGAAAGTGGTGCCGCCCTTGATGTTTGCCTGATACAGAGTGTGCAACAACGCATGGCCGGTGCGGTCGGCAGCTGCACAAGTTCGAGCTGCCTGAGTCGGGTTGTCCGGACCCTTCGACTGACCACCGAACGGACGCTGATAGATGCGGCCCTGCTCGGTGCGGGAGAACGGCAGGCCCATGTGCTCGAGCTCGAACACAGCCTGTGGACCCACGGAACACATATATTCAACCGCGTCCTGGTCGGCGATGTAGTCCGAGCCCTTGACGGTGTCATACATGTGCCAGCGCCAATCGTCGTTGGGATCCGCGCTTGCGATCGCGCAGGTGATACCGCCCTGGGCGGACACCGTGTGCGAACGGGTCGGAAATACTTTCGTGATGCACGCAGTGTTGACGCCGGATTCGGTCAACTGCAGGGCCGCTCGCATACCGGCACCACCGCCACCGATAACAATCGCGTCGTAAGACATGGTCTTGATATTAGCCATCTATTAAAGCCCCCAAAGAATCTGAATGCCCCAGACCACATACACGAACATGGTCAGACCACACACCGCCTGTACCAGGAAACGCGGCGCCATGGCCTTGATGTAGTCGGTAGTGACGGTCCAGAGCCCCACCCAGGCATGAGCGCCAAGAGACAGCAGCGCCAGCAGGGTAAAGATGCGGAACCAGGTCTGTGCGAAAAGCGCTGACCAGGTTTCGTAGTTCACATCACTGAACACCATAAAACCCAACAGGAACAGTGTGTACAGAGCGAGTACGTAGGCTGTGACACGCTGGATCAGCCAGTCAAAAACTCCGCTGCGGCCGAGATTCGTTACGCTATTTACGCTGCCCATACCCAAACTCCAGCCAGTACAATAAGAACAACGGACACCACCAGGGTGATTTTCGAGGCGAGACGGCCACTTTCAAGCTCTTCACCGATGCCCATATCCATCAGCAAATGCTTGATACCTGCAACCAGGTGGTACAGCAGAGCAGACAAAATGCCCCAGATGATCAGCTTCGCCAGGAAGCTGTTCAGCAGTTCATTCACTCGACTGAAGCCCTCTTCCCCGGACAGGGAAAGCTGAAGTCCGTATAGCAGGAACGCAACACCAACGAAAATGATGATGCCACTGATGCGGTGCAATATGGACGTAATGGCTGGCAGTGGGAAATGAAACTTGCCGAGATCGAGATTAACTGGTCGTTTGCTATTCACAGCGCTCTCACACTCTCTCTTGGTTCCACAGGCGGCCGAAAAGACCGATGCGGATGGTTGGTATGTAATGGATCAGCGTGCTGGCGGAACCCGCACACGATTGGCTCAGGAGGGAGAAAACACCAAGCGCCACCTGCCATCGTTGGCACAAAGGCAAGGCATATCCCCGATTCCGGGCTACGGATTATAAGGAGTACCCCCCTTAATTACAAACGTGCAACGCAGCCCAATGCCTGTAAACAGCGGCTTCACACCCACTATATGGATGATTGACAAATTCAATTTGAACGCGGACACGGCCCTGTTCGGGTATCCCCTCATTGACAGCTTCTGTCAAATATTGAGTTTTCCCACCTCATTTATTGACAAAAAAAGCCAACGCCCTATATTTTGCCGCCAGTTTTGCGATAATACGCGCCTTCCAAGCGCATCTATAAACGTAGATAAAGCTGTCAAAGCTGATAAATAGGAGAGCACCATGACCGACAGGAAAGCCACGCTCTCGGTGGGGGACAAGTCCATTGAGCTACCGGTTTACTCAGGCACCGTCGGCCCTGACGTTATCGACGTACGAGGCCTCGTCCAGGAAGGCGTTTTCACATACGATCCCGGGTTCGTATCTACAGCAGCGTGCGAATCAGCCATCACCTATATCGATGGCGCCAACGGCGTTCTCCTTCACCGCGGTTACCCGATCGAGCAACTTGCGGAACATTCCGACTACCTTGAAGTCTGCTATCTGCTGCTGAACGGCGAACTGCCGACACCGGAAGAGAACAAGCGCTTCCACGAAACCATCAAAAACCACACCATGCTGCACGACCAGATGCGCAACTTCTTCCAGGGTTTCCGCCGGGATGCGCATCCGATGGCCATCATGTGCGGTGTGGTAGGTGCGCTGTCTGCGTTCTACCACGACCAGATGGACGTTACCGATGTGCATCAGCGTGAAATCACCGCGCATCGCCTGATCGCCAAGATGCCGACCATCGCTGCCTGGTGTTACAAGTACAGTATCGGCCAGCCATTCATGTACCCGCGCAACGATCTTTCCTATTCCGAGAACTTCCTGCAGATGATGTTCGGCGTGCCCTGTGAAGAGTACAAGCCGAACCCGATTCTGGCGAAGGCGATGGACAAGATCTTCATCCTGCACGCGGATCACGAGCAGAATGCGTCAACGTCTACCGTGCGCCTCGCCGGCTCTACCGGCGCCAACCCCTATGCCTGCATCGCGTCGGGCATTGCAGCCCTGTGGGGGCCCGCTCACGGCGGCGCTAATGAAGCGGTTCTGGATATGCTGGCTGAGATCGGCGACGAATCCAACATCGAGAAGTTCATTGCCAAGGCCAAGGACAAGGACGACCCGTTCCGCCTGATGGGGTTTGGCCACCGGGTCTACAAGAATTTCGACCCGCGCGCCAAGGTCATGGCGGAAACGGCCCATGAGGTGCTGACCGAGCTGGGCCTGGAAAATGATCCGCTGCTGAGGATCGCCCAGCGCCTGGAGAAGATCGCACTGGAAGACGAATACTTCGTGAAGCGCAAACTGTACCCGAACGTGGACTTCTACTCCGGCCTGATCCTCAAGGCCATCGGCATTCCCACCTCCATGTTCACGGTCATCTTTGCCCTGTCGCGCACCATCGGCTGGTTCTCGCACTGGAACGAAATGGTTTCCGGCGATTACCGCATCGGTCGCCCGCGTCAGCTGTACACCGGTTCCGATGCCCGCGAATACCCGAAAAAGTAATCGAAGGCACGGTAACGGAATGGAAAAAGGCCGCTGAATCAGCGGCCTTTTTTTATGCGCGGCGCCCTACTCCCTGTGATAAGTTAAGCCAAACACAACCACAGCGGGAGATGATGCATGACTATCAAGGCAGCCTTTATCGGGCTTGGTGTTATGGGCTATCCCATGGCTGGCCATCTGGCCCGGGCGGGCATTGATGTCAGGGTCTGGAACCGTACGTCGGCCAAGGCCGAGGCCTGGGCCGGCGAACACACCGGGCGCGCCTGCAGCTCCATTGCCGAAGCGGTGAGTGACGCGGATATCGTGCTGACCTGTGTCGGCGCAGACAAAGACCTGAAGGCGGTATTCGAGGGCGACGACGGCATTATACGTCACGCGCCAGAGGGCGCCATCCTGGTGGACCACACAACCGCCTCGGCCGGCGTTGCCGTCAGACTGGCCGCTGCCGCTGCAAAACGTCGGCAGGGATTTATTGATGCGCCGGTGTCCGGGGGCCAGCAAGGTGCCGAGAACGGACAGCTCACCATTATGTGCGGCGGTGATCCGCAGGTATTCGAGCAGGCCCGGCCAGTGCTGGAACACTACGCCCGCGCACTCAACCTGATGGGGCCCGCCGGCAGTGGGCAGAAAACCAAGATGGTCAATCAGATTGCTATCGCCGGACTGGTGCAGGGCCTGTCCGAGGCGCTGCATTTTGCTGAACAGGCAGAACTCGATGTGGCCAGAGTGGTCGATGTGATCTCGAAAGGCGCCGCCCAGTCCTGGCAGATGGAAAACCGCTCGGGCACCATGATCGAGGGCAAATTCGACTACGGATTTGCGGTCGACTGGATGCGAAAGGATCTGGGGATCTGTCTTGAGGAAGCACGCAAGGTGAACGCGTCGTTGCCCGTTACCGCGCTGGTGGATCAGTTCTACGCCGACGTTCAGTCCATGGGCGGCAACCGCTGGGACACCTCATCACTGATTCAGCGTCTGAGAAAGTTCCGGTAGAGATTCCCGGCACAACGCTGCGACAAAGGTCTGCCCCCTCACCCATCACGTTGAAGGGGCAACCGTCACAACCTTACTTTTCCTTCGGCTGCCACTTGCCGTTGGCGTACCAGGCTGACCACCCGGTGGCCTTGCCGTCCTTCTCGGACATCACATACTGCTCCTTGCTCTTCCTGCTGTAACGGATCACGGTAGGATTACCTTCAGGGTCACGCTCCGGTGCGTCCATCAGGTAATCGTACTTGGGATCAATCTCTTTGCGATGGGGTTTGATTTCCATCACCAGCGGTGGCCGGGTTTCACGGTTTTTCGGAAACTTGCTGGCCGCCAGGAACAGACCGGATGCACCGTCCCGCAGCACGTAGGTATCGTCCACCTTCTGGCATTGCAGTTCCGGCATCGGAACCGGGTCCATTTTAGGCGGTGCCGGCTCGCCGCTTTTCAGCAGTTTGCGGGTATTCTTGCACTCGGTGTTGGTGCATCCGAAGTACTTGCCGAAACGACCGGTTTTCAGCTGCATCTCGGAGCCACACTTGTCGCAATCCAGCGTCGGCCCCTCGTACCCCTTGATACGGAACGTTCCCGTCTCTACCTCGTAGCCGGAGCAATCCGGATTGTTACCACAAACATGCAGCTTGCGGCCTTCATCCACCAGGTAACTGTCCATCGCGGTACCGCACTTAACACACCGACGTTTTTTACGCAGCAGGCGGGTCTCGCCCTCACCTTCCACGTCGTCATCAGCACTGACTACCTCATCTCCCGACACCAGGTTGATGGTGGTTTTGCAACGCTCCTTCGGTGGCAGCGAATACCCTGAGCAACCCAGGAACACACCGGTGCTGGCCACACGAATCTGCATCGGCCGGCTGCACGTGGGGCACGGGATATCGGTCTCGGTGGGGGTATTGGCGCGCATCCCCCCCTCCTCAGTGCTCTCGGCGGTTTCAAGCTGTTTGCGGAAGCGACTGTAAAAATCGTTCAGGACCTTCTTCCATTGCACCTCTCCCCCGGCGATGTCGTCGAGTTCGTCTTCCATCTTCGCGGTGAAATCGAAGTCCATAAGATTGGGGAACGACTCGGACAACCGCTCGGTGACAATCTCGCCCATCTTTTCAGCGTAAAAACGACGGTTCTGCAACCGCACGTAGCCTCGGTCCTGAATGGTGGAGATGATCGAGGCGTAGGTTGAGGGGCGGCCAATGCCCTGCTTTTCCAATTCCTTGACCAGGCTGGCTTCGGTATACCTCGGCGCCGGCTTGGTGAAGTGCTGGGTCGGGTCCAGCTTGGCCAGATCCAGTGCCTCATCCACCTTGATGTCCGGCAGCGCCACGTCCTCGTCTTTCTTGGCAGACTGCGGCGCTGCTTTGAGAAAACCGTCGAACTTGATGATGCGACCGCGGGTGCGCAGTTCGTAATCGCCATTGGCCACCACGATGGACGTGCTCAGGAACTCAGCGTCCGCCATCTGGCAGGCCATGAACTGGCGCCAGATGAGATCGTAGAGCTTCTCGGCGTCCTTCTCGAGGCCACTGATGTCTGCCGGCCTGCGGCTCACCTCGGTCGGGCGAATGGCCTCGTGGGCCTCCTGAGCGCCTTCCTTGCTGCCGTATACCCTCGGCTTCTCGGGCAGATAGCGCTCGCCGAACTGTTTCTGGATGAAATCACGGCAGGTGCTGACTGCATCCTGACTCAGGTTGGTCGAGTCCGTTCGCATATAGGTGATGTAGCCGGCCTCGTAAAGGCGCTGAGCCAGCATCATGGTTTTCTTGACGCTGAAACCCATACGATTGCTGGCAGCCTGCTGCAGCGTCGAGGTGATAAACGGCGCCGACGGACGCGAGCGAGTGGGTTTGTCTTCCCGCTTGGCAACCCGGAACGAGCCCTCCTTGAGACGCTCAACGTGTTCGCTGCTCTGCTGCTCATTCACCGGACGGTAGGGCTTGTCCTGATAACGGGTAACCTCGAAGCGGACCGGCTCTTTAGCCTGTTTTGCGCCCAGATCCGCGTGCAGCTGCCAGAACTCTTCCGGAATGAACTTGCGGATTTCCCGCTCACGCTCGACGATCAGGCGCACCGCCACTGACTGCACACGACCTGCAGACAGGCCGCGGGCAAGCTTCGCCCACAGCAAAGGTGACACCATGTAACCCACAACACGATCCAGAAAACGTCGTGCCTGCTGGGCATTGACCCGGTTATTGTCGAGGGCGCCAGGATCTTCGAACGCGGCCTGAATGGCGCGTTTGGTGATTTCGTTGAACACCACACGGCGGTACTTTTCCGGCTCACCGCCGATGGTCTGCTGCAGGTGCCACGCGATGGCTTCCCCCTCGCGGTCCAAATCCGTCGCGAGGTAAATGTGGTCGGCGGACTTGGCCAGGCGCTTCAGTTCGCTGACCACCTTCTCCTTGCCTGGCAGAATCTCGTAACGTGCACTCCAGTCCTGATCCGGGTCGACACCCATGCGGGCGACCAGCTGTTCACGAGCTTTGCGCTTTTTGTGAGCCACCTTTTCTTCGGGGCTCAGTTTGCGCGTCGCCGCCGCCTGTTTCGCGCGCTCTTTGGGATCTGACTGAGAGCCGCTGCCGCTGACCGGAAGATCACGAATGTGCCCGACGCTCGACTTTACAATGAAGTCGGACCCCAGGTACTTGTTGATGGTCTTCGCTTTCGCAGGCGACTCGACAATAACGAGACTTTTACCCATATCGGAGATCTGTATCCTTGGCGATAATCGGTTAATAATTCAGCAAACCGTAAACTCGCTGTAAAATCAGTCGGCTAGAAAACACACCATAGCCGGAACATTGTATAAGTGCATTGTTTTACAGGGTCAACAAATGCAAGACAACCCATTCTTGGTTTTCCGTTCTGCTTTTTTTAAATGAAGCATAAACAGGAAGGCCCGGCAATTGCCGGGCCTCCTGAAGAACGTTGCCAATTCGGTTTACCGAATCACAGACGCTCCCACACGGTCGCAATGCCCTGGCCCAGACCAATACACATGGTGGAAACACCAAGCTTACCGCCTTTGGCCTGCATGACATTCAGCAGGGTGGTAGAGATACGTGCACCGGAGCAGCCCAGCGGATGGCCAAGGGCAATCGCGCCGCCGTTCAGGTTCACTTTCTCTTCCATTACACCCAGCAGTTTCAGGTCTTTCAGAACCGGCAGGGACTGACCCGCGAAGGCTTCGTTCAGTTCCCAGAAGTCGATATCTTCAACTTTCAGGCCTGCACGCTTCAGCGCCTTCTTGGTGGCCGGAACCGGACCGTAACCCATGATCGCGGGATCACAGCCGGCAACCGCCATGCTGCGGATCTTGGCAATTGGCTTCAGACCCAGCGCTTCAGCACGCTCGGCGGACATCAGCACCATGGCGGCAGCGCCATCGGTCAGCTGCGAAGAGGTGCCCGCCGTTACGGTACCGCTCTTCGGATCGAACGCCGGCTTGAGCTGGCCCAGGGATTCCGCGGTGGTCTCGGGACGGATGGTTTCGTCGTTCTCGATCAGCACCTTGAAGCCATTCTCGTCGTGACCCTCGATGGGCACGATTTCGTTCTTGAAACGACCCTCAACGGTCGCTTCCTGGGCCAGACGGTGTGAACGTGCGCCAAACTCGTCCTGCTGCTCACGAGTGATGCCATGCATCTTGGCCAGCATTTCTGCGGTCAGGCCCATCATGTTGGACGCCTTAGCAGAATACTTGGAGGCGGCCGGGTTGTGGTCGAAACCTTCAGTCATCGGCACGTGGCCCATGTGCTCCACACCACCAACCACAAACACATCGCCGTTACCGGTCATGATGGCCTGGGCGGCAGTATGGATCGCGCTCATGGCAGAACCACACAGACGGTTGACGGTCTGCGCGGCCGACTCGTGAGGGATTCGGGTCAGCAGGGAAATCTGCCGTGCCACGTTGAAACCCTGCTCCTTGGTCTGGTTCACACAGCCCCAGATCACATCTTCCACTTCTTTCGGCTCGAGCTTCGGGTTGCGCTCAAACAGTGCTTCGATCAGCGCGGCGGACAGAGTCTCGGCACGCACGTTGCGGAAGCAACCATTTTTGGCACGACCCATCGGAGTCCGCACGCAATCGACGACGACAACGTCTCTCGGATTAAGGCTCATAGATCTTTCTCCGTTCGGAATCAGGGTTAGCCAAAGAACTTCTTGCCAGTCTTGGCCATTTCACGCAGCTTCTCGGTCGGGTGGTATAGAGGACCCAGATCTGCATACTTGTCTGCCAGTTCGACGAACTTGTCCACGCCCAGGTCGTCGATATAGCGCAGGGCGCCACCACGGAACGGCGGGAAACCGATACCGAAGATCAGACCCATGTCCGCGTCGGCCGGATCCTCAACGATGCCATCTTCCAGACAGCGAACGGTTTCAAGGCACAGCGGGATCATCATGCGGGCGATGATGTCGTCTTCTTCGAAGTCTTTCTTGCTCTGAACGATCGGCTCAAGCAGCTTGTAGGTTTCTTCGTCGACAACCTTCTTCTGCTTGCCCTTCCGGTCGAGTTCGTACTTGTAGAAGCCCTTGTCATTCTTCTGACCGTAGCGCTTGTTCTCGAACATCACGTCAATGGCGGTGGTGCCTTCGTGCTTCATCCGGTCCGGAAAGCCATCAGCCATCACTTCACCAGCGTGCTTGCCGGTGTCCATGCCAACGACGTCCAGCAGGTATGCAGGACCCATCGGCCAGCCAAACTTTTCCATTACCTTGTCGACTTTCTGGAAATCAGCACCGTCACGCACCAGGCCGATGAAGCCACCGAAGTACGGGAACAGGACACGGTTGACCAGGAAGCCCGGGCAATCGTTTACCACGATCGGCGTCTTGCCCATCGCTTTCGCGTAGGCGACGGTGGTCGCGATGGCGCGATCACTGGTTTTCTTGCCACGGATAACTTCAACCAACGGCATCATGTGCACCGGGTTGAAGAAGTGCATGCCACAGAAGTTTTCGGGACGCTTCAGGTTCTTGGCCAGAAGGTCGATGGAAATGGTGGAGGTGTTGGACGTCAGGATGGCGTCTTCACGCACATTGTCTTCAGTCTCACGCAGAACCGCATCTTTTACCTTCGGGTTTTCAACAACCGCTTCAACCACCAGGTCAACGTTCTTGAAGTCACCGTAGTTGAGGGTCGGCGTGATGCTGTTCAGGACGTCAGCCATCTGCTCCGGCTTCATCTTGCCCTTCTGGACACGCTTGGTCAGCAGCTTCTTGGCTTCTTTCAGACCCAGGGCGATACCGTCCTGGTTGATGTCTTTCATGACAATCGGGGTGCCTTTCAGCGCTGACTGGAACGCCACGCCGCCGCCCATGATACCGGCGCCGAGAACAGCGGCCAGGTTGACATCATTGGCTTCCTTCTCCCACGCCTTGGCCTTTTTCTTGAGTTCCTGATCGTTCAGGAACAGGCCTACCAGACAGGCCGCAACGTTGGTTTTGGCCATTTTGGCGAAGCCTTTGGCTTCCACTTCGATGGCCTTGTCACGGGTCATGCCGGCGTGCTTCTGCATGGTCTTGATGGCTTCAACCGGCGCAGGATAGTTCCGACCCGCTTTGGCACCCACAAACGCCTTGGAGATCTCGAACGCCATCATGCTTTCCATGGCGTTCAGCTTGATCTTGCCCTTCTTCTCGTCACGACGGGCCTGGTAATCCAGCTTGCCCTCGTTGCACTGGTTGATGATGGCAACGGCAGCTTCTACCAGCTTGGCAGACTCGACGACGGCATCAACGGCACCGGTTTTCAGCGCAGCGTCAGCGCGGTTTTCAGTACCACCGCAAATCCACTCAACAGCGTTATCCACACCCACCAGGCGGGACAGGCGAACGGTACCGCCGAAGCCCGGGAAGATGCCCAACTTGACTTCCGGCAGACCCACTTTGGCCTTCGGATCCATAACCCGGTAGTCGGTGGCGAGACACATTTCAAAACCGCCACCCAGCGCCATACCGTTGATGGCAGTCACGGTCGGGAACGGCAGGTCTTCAATAGCGTTGAAGACGTCATTAGCCTTGAGGTTGTTGGCTACCAGATCCTCTTCCGAGCCGGCAAACAACTCGGTGAATTCGGTAATGTCGGCACCAACAATGAAGCTGTCCTTGGAGCTGGTTACCACCAGACCCTCGAGTTTCTTCTGCGCTTTCAGTGCGTCAGTCGCGGCGTGGAGCTCTTCAATAGTGAGACGGTTGAACTTGTTGACTGACTCGCCCTGCAAGTCAAAGTTCAACTGAGCGATCCCGCCTTCGATCTCTTTAACCGTGATGGCTTTACCTTCGTAAATCATCAACTGATCTCCAGTCTGTGTTTGGAACTGCCTGCAAACGCTTCGCCTTCAGGAGGTGGTCGGCAAAGGCCTGCGGATGCAGCGAGATTTCGGTCACTGCCCGATAAACCGATTCAAAATTCATACAGTCGTTTGAATCGTGAGGGCACACGATGAAAAAAAACAGCTCATTTGTCAATTTGTTTCGGAAAAATCGGCGCAAAAGTCTCCACGTCCGTGAAGGCACCGGGGAATTTGTGGTTTGGATTTGTTGTTTTTCAGTGCGGTACATCCATGTCTGAACAGGAAACCGGAACTTCGTCACGCAAATTTGTCAGTTCTTTACAATTGCCCCGTGTTACGGGCTGTAAAACCGCTTGATCGGCCGGTAGAGTTACTTTACCTTCGGTTTAAGACCTTAGTCCACAATAATAAAACCCATTGACGGAGACATTTCCGATGTACGACGCTCGCCTGCGGGTACGCTCACTGGTGGCAGCTTTGATTCTGCTAGCCCTCACCTCCCTGACGGCCCGGGCAGAAACCGGAGACGGATTCCTGGCGGATCTCCACAACTTCCGTGTCAGCAATTACCTCGCCCTTGATGCCTACTACCGTTTCAGTGCCACAGGGGACACCGACACTCTCAACGAAATCGTCGGCAGTATCAATGAAGCCAATACCTCCATGAACGATCTGGCCGAAAGCACAGTCGGCATTCTCAGCGAGGAGCAGGTTGAAGGCCTCAACCAGGCCTTCGACACCTTCAAGAATCTGATGCGCGACAACATCAATGATGTGCGCAACACCGGCTACCCGGATTTGAGGCTGGTTTCTGACATGGCCAACCAGGCCTCGGCCCTGAGCGAAAAGGCCACAGCGCTCTACGTGATTGCCCAGGACAGCGGCGAAACCGGCGACAACCCGCGGGTGGAAGCGGCCCGTTCAGCCGCCATCACAATGGCACAAATGATGGCCAAGTACTCCGCTCGCACCCATTCAACGGTTGCTCAGACATTCCAGGGCTCCTCCTCTGACATCCCGCTTGATGAGCAGGCGCTGGAATTCGACGCCCTGCTCAGTGAAATCAACAAGGGCTCCAGTGAAGGCCAACTGAATACCGCACTCAACGACCTGTCCTCGAAATGGCAGTTCATTCGCGGCTCTTACATCAACTATAACGATAACAACGTGTCGTTCGTGATTGACCGATATTCGAAGGGCATTCTGCAGGGGCTGTCCACCGCCATTGAACTGCTGCAGGAAAACGCCTGACCTACCCGGGGCTGCGCCATCGCGGCCCCTCGCCTGCGGTCTTCGCTAACGTTAACCGCCCCGCTTCTTGATGCCCGTCACTTCCCGCCCCCAACAACTCGACTATCCTGAGTTCATTGTTATGCTGTAAGACAACACCCTGTTCGCCAAGGAGCAATGCGATGCCTACATACAAGAAAGTGCTGGTTGCCATCGACCTTACCGAAGAGGCACCACAGGTGCTGACCAAGGCCGTGGAGGTCTGCAGGGCACACCAGGCCGAACTGGTCCTGGTACATGTGGTTGAGCCGGTAGGCTACGCCTATGGCGGCGACATCCCGATGGATCTGACCGAACTGCAGGACCAGCTCGACAAGGCTGCCAGGGAACAGCTGACGACCTATGGAACCCAGTATGATGTTCGCGAGGAGAATCAGGTGGTGTCCGTCGGCCGGCCAGAATCGGAAATTCACCGACTGGCGAAGGAACACGGCGTGGATCTGGTGATCGTGGGAAGCCACGGGCGAAAGGGGTTCCAGTTGCTACTGGGCTCAACGGCAAACGGCGTTCTGCACGGTACCGAGTGCGACGTACTGGCCGTACGCATTCATTGACAGGTTGTGCCCGGCGCCGCACATCCGGCACCGGGCACATCCGCTGTCAACACGGGGTCAGTGCTCTGCCCCACCCTCCATTTTGCTCTCCAGCTTACGCAACTGACTTTCCAGGGAGAAACTGACACTGGAAGCCATCGAGAAAAAGTTCAGTAATGCCTTGAGGTTGCTGTCGCCTTTGCAGACCGAGTGAATCCTTTGCCACAGTGCCTGGTTGACCAGCTGTAACCGCTGATTGCGCTCCACCAGCCCTTTCAGATCCCAATCGGGGTCCCGGTGATTACGCTGGGCAAAGTACTGCTGCAACAGATAATGGGACACGCTGCGCATGATAAATTCATCGGTGCTGGCGAACGGCAGATGATGCACCGCCATCGGCTTCAATTCGCCCAGCACGGGGCACCCACTCGTGGCCATTTTCAACCCCAACAGCGAACGCAACGCTTCCTCAAGCGCCGTGGTCTTGGAATAGGTGCGCCTGTCGTCGGTGACGGACACATCCACTTTCTGATAGGCATCTTCCGCCTGAAAGGCATTGACCACCGGCAGAATTTCAATGGCAGCCGGACAGTGGGGAGAGTTCGCGGACTTCAGTGGACAATTGGAGCACTGACAGTGCTCCAGCCGCGTCCATGCCGGCGGGGGCGAGACCACCTCAGCCGGCTGGTCGGTGACCTTGAATTCAACCTGACGCCCATCCTGAAATTTGAAATTGTAATTAACGTTCATTGATTGGCCTGTTCTTCCAGCTCCATCCACCGCTCGATAACCTTTTCCAGACGGGATTCCGTTTCTGTCAACGCATCCAGAGTCGCCGAGACTTCGTTCGGTGGGCCTGAATAAAAGTCCGGATCAGAAATGCTTGCCTGCAATGCAGCCACTTCGCTCTCCAGAGCCTCAATTTTGCCCGGTAATTCCTCAAGCTCAAGCTTAAGCTTGTAACTGAGTTTTACCGGTTTCGTTTTTGTGGATTCCGCCACAGCTACGGGCTCTTTCTGCTCTGGTATCTCGCTTTTTTCAATACTGGGCGCGGGTTCCGGTTTGACAGGCTTTCGCGTAGGCGCCGCTTTCTGTTCCGCAGGGAATGCGCCACCTTGACGCCGCCAGTCGCTGTAGCCGCCCACATACTCTTTCACGGCGCCACTGCCATCCAAAAAGATGGTGTCGGTGACAACGTTGTCCAGAAACTCCCGGTCGTGACTGATCACAATCACTGTACCCTTGAATTCCACCAGCTGGGCCTCCAGCAACTCCAGAGTTTCGACATCCAAATCGTTGGTCGGCTCGTCGAGCACCAGAATATTGGCGGGCTTGCTGAACAGTTTGGCGAGCAGCAGCCGCGCCCGCTCGCCGCCGGAAAACACGCTTACCGGTGAGCGGGCGCGCTGCGGACTGAACAGGAACTCCTGCAGGTAGCCCAGCACATGCTTGCTCTGGCCGTTGATTTCAATGAACTCACGGCCCTCTGACAGGTTGTCCAAGGCATTGCGCTCCAGATCCAGTTCACCGCGCAACTGGTCGAAGTACGCCACTTCCAGATTGGTTCCGCGTCGGATACTGCCCTCTGTCGGCTCCAGATCACCCAGCAACAGACGAACCAGGGTGGTTTTACCGGTGCCGTTCTCACCTACCAGACCGATCTTGTCGCCTCGCAGAATCGTCAGATTCATGTCGCTGAGCACTGGCGTAGCATCTGGGTAGCGGAATCCGGCCTCTTTCGCCTCAACCACCAGCTTGCCGGAGCGCGCCGCATCCTCGACCACGAAGCTGGCAGTGCCGCCGCGCACTCGCCGTTGACGATGCTCTTCACGCATGGCCTTGAGGGCGCGAACGCGCCCCATATTGCGGGTCCGTCGTGCCTTGATGCCCTGTCGAATCCACACCTCTTCCTGCTTGAGGCGCTTGTCGAACAGCGCATTCTGCCGCTCCTCTTCCTCAAGCGCTTTTTCCTTGAGTTCGAGGTATTTGTCGTAACTCGCTGAAAAGCTGACCAGTTTACCTCGATCCAGCTCCACAACCCGGGTCGCCATTTTCCGAATAAAGGCTCGATCGTGACTGACGAACAGCATGGCACCACGAAACTGACCGAGGGCCTCTTCCAGCCAGGCGATGGCGGGGACATCCAGGTGGTTGGTCGGCTCGTCCAGCAACAGGATGTCCGGTTCTGCAACCAGCGCCTTTGCCAGCAGAACGCGGCGCTGCCAGCCACCAGACAGGGTGTTCAGGCGCTGTTCGGGATCGATGCGATACTGTGCAAGTATGGCGGTGACTTTCTGATCCAGACGCCAGCCATCCAGTGCCTCCAGACGCTCCTGCACTTTCATCATTTCATCAAGACTGGCCTCGTCGGCATTCTGGGCAAGCGCGTGAAACCGGGTAAGCAGCTGCCCTGTTTCCGGGAACGCACTGGCAACCGCCTCATAAGCCGTGCGGGTATCGGTGGCCGGCAGGTTCTGCGGCAACACTGCCAGTACCGCGCCCTCGTCCAGCCGCACTACTCCTCCATCGGGGGTCACGTCACCGCTGACAATCTTGAGCAGCGTTGATTTCCCCTCTCCGTTTCGACCCAGAAGGCAAACACGCTCTCCTGCTTCAATATTCAGCGAGGCCTGGTCCAGCAATGGCTGCATACCAAAAGCCAGGGAAATGGCATCCAGCGTTAACAATGGCACCTGTTGTTACTCCGTGGTTCTGTGAATGACCGGATCGCCAACACTGATCCGACCCGGTGTTTCGTGAATCCCATTCATACCGAAAATGACGCCATCCTCAGTACGCCGGTATTGCCCCAGGGTTCGAAGGGGTTGAAGGCTGGCAGCTTTGGTGCCTGTCAACGGATCAACGGTTGTCATCACGCAGCGGGAACAGGGCTTGACCAACCTGACCCGCTGATCCGCAATCTGAAGTTCATGCCAATGGTCCTCCTGCCACGCACCGGCGCCCTCAATCACAATATTGGGACGGAAGCGGATCATCTCCACCGGAGTTTCAAGGCGCGTGTTGAGCTCCTCGAGCGACAACAGATTGGCCACCAGCAGCGGAAATCCATCGGCGAAACCCACCCGCCTGATGTCCGTCACCCGACCGGCATCAACTCGGCGAAAGGTCTCATCCGGCATATAAACAAACCGGAGATCCGTGCCACAAAACCGACTCAGTGCCGCAGAGGCAACCGGCTCGCCCAACAGGGCTTTTACCCAGTCCTGCCAGATCCGGGCGCGAGTTTCATTCGCGGTTGCCTGCAACGGGAACCTGCCCTCGCCGGGTATGGTTACGGTAACACAATCGCCGTCGATGGATGTCGTCACCGTTGCCAGTTCGGGATGATCGCGTTGGGTCACAAACTGATCATCGGCATCAACGATCATCCAGCGGCGATCTCCCCGCGGTCCGAAGTTATCCAGGCCGAATGAGGACACAGGAATGCCAGCAAGGGACTTGACCGGATACAGATACAGGGCATGAACGCGCACGTTGGCTCCCACGGCTGGCAGAATAGAAATGCAGGGCCAGAGAGTATACCCGAGTTGACCGGAAAACGTGGAAATTGGAGGGGGCCGAAACGAAGAAACCCGGCCGTTTTAAAGGCCGGGTTTCCGGAATCTGGAGCGGGAAACGAGATTCGAACTCGCGACCCCAACCTTGGCAAGGTTGTGCTCTACCAACTGAGCTATTCCCGCAATTCGGTGCTGGCTTGAGGCCGACAACGGAGGCGTATTCTACGGATTCACTGGCGGCCGTCAACCACTTTTTTTCATGTTTTTGACGGCCTGATGGAACCGTGATCAGGTCCGGCTGGCGCCCTGCTCAGACGCACTGGCCATACGCCCAGTATCACAGTTCAGGTAGCCGGAAGACTGCAACCATTCCTGGTCGGGGTAATACTTGAACACCAACTGCCCCCCTTTGAGGTGATCAACCACCTGCCTGACCACCTGCTGATCAACGGCAGGGCAGCCATGGCTGCGGCCAATGCGCCCGTAATCCTTTACCCAGGTGTCGTTTACATAGTCGGCCCCGTGAATAACGATGGCACGCTGGCGCGCCAGATCGTTGATGCCCGGCTCCAGGCCGTCCAGCCTGAGCGAATAACCGTGTTTACCCCGGTAGGATTCACTGGCCCTGAACAGGCCGATGCTGGACTGGTGGCTGCCCTCGATGTTTGAGAATGCGTTGGACTCCAGCGTGCCGGAGTTCTTGCCATGCGCCACCAGATCCTGCAGCACAAGTTCGCCGGTCTGCAGATCAAAAATCCAGAGCCGCTCGACACTGGACGGCAGGGAAAAATCGATCACCGCGAGCCTGGCCGGCATCTCGACGCCGTTGCGCACTGCGCAGGCCGACGCGCTCAGTGCGCTCTGAAGAACATCCACATTCAGCGTGGGTGCAACACTTGATAGCCGGGAAAAAAGCGATGGGTCAAAGTCAGACGCGCTGGTCAGTGCCGGGAGGGCGAGCATGAGGGCCACCGTAGTAGCCCGGAAAACGCCGTGTTTTGACTGTTTCGGTTTCAGCATTCCGTCAATCCTGTCAGTCCAGCTCAACAAATGGTCAGCGGGCATCAGCCCGAGCCTGAGCTCAAGTGTCGGCTATTCTAACAGGGAAATTCGCGACGCTCGTCATGTTGTACATTGTTTATACAATTTACCACACAAGAGCACATCAGACGGCGAGCACCAGGCCAACGATCCGCCGCACAGCCTCCTCAAGTGCTTCCGGGTTGGCCGCCTGCCGATTCAACAAATGGTCATAACCCAGGCCCAGTACGACGCTTACCAGAAGCGAGGCATCCCGTGCCGGCGCCGGCGAGTCCAGACGCTGCAGAATCTGCTCGAGGCCGGCAACCCACACACTGCGGTACGTCCGGGCGAGTCCAGCGAGCTGATCGTCTCTCAGGGATTCCATCAGGAACACCTGCTCCGCCAGCATTTGCTCCCGGCGCTGCGTAAACTGCTGATCCAGATAAGCAGTCGCGATAGCGCTCAGACGCGATGCCAGGGCCTGACGACCAGCCCCACCACGCGACAGAGGCTCTGGCGGCATGTTGTCAAGCACCAGATTAACGGTGTCGTAAAAACACCCCAGTTCCTCGCGGGCCCGCTCCGCAAACAGCATGAAGGCGTCGCTGATGAGCTCGTCAATGTCGCGAAAGTAATACGTGGTTGCGGCCAGCGGCACCTTGGCCTCGCGGGCAACTGCCCGATGCTTGATACCCCGCAGGCCCTCCCGCGCAGCAATGCGCAGCGTCGCCTCAAGGATCTGTAATCGCCGGTGTTCGCTTTTCGCTCTTGCGGCCTTGCGGCCATGATACTGAATGGATTCCCGAAACGAGCGTTCTTCCGGCAGCTCCTGTGAATTCCATACGTTTATGGTTTGCGCTTGCCCCATGACCCCTGTCCTGTTTCGTCGCCTTCGCATCCGATGCTGTGCCGGACACTTTGCCGGTCCGCCCGGAGTTATTGTTATGTTTTGTAAATAATGACGGAAACGGAGGTCTGAAACCTTGACGGGTTCGGCAGTTTTCACCTTCTGAGACGGTAATCTGCACAACGCATAGGCCACTACTGACCGAAACGTCGCCCCTGCTCCAGATAACGCAATTCATCAGGGGTAGAGGGGCGCTTGAGAGCTGTATTGCGATGGGGAAAACGGCCGAACTCGCACACTATATCCCGATGATCTCGGGCCGCCTGCAGGAAGCTCTGCATGAGATTGCCCACAAGGCCCTCCGTCGATGCTGCCAGCTGCTCGTAACACTCGAGCGACAGGTCCTGGTCAGCGCGCCGTTCCGAGTGCTCCAGAGGCATATACAGAAACGCCCTTTGCACCGGGGGCAACATCATATCCTGGCCTTTTTCCATGGCCTGCCGGGTCAGGCTGCGCGCAAGCCGGTCGTGCTCGAAAGCCAGAGCGCTGCCACGGAAAATATTGCGGGTGAATTGATCCAGCAGCAGGATTTCAGCCAGCACCCCGCCGGGATGTTTTCGCCAGTGGTTCAGGCCGCCTTCGGATGCAAACAGCACCAGCGACAGAAACCGGTGGCGGATTTCCTGATCGAAGCGTCGGTCCGCACGGAACCAGCGTTTGCGATGTTCGTGGTCCGGCAGTCCTTCATCACCAAGTTCACCGAACCAGAAATCCAGAATGTCTTTCCAATCGAACATACCGGGGTATCCTGACCTGCAGAGTTTGGGGATTCACGGGCCCGTGCCCGTGGCCTATGGGTTACACTTTATGAAAAGCGTCTACGATAACAAGCTACAGATTGTTCACAGGAGCCCACATGGCCGAAGCGCACCGCATCATTCTCCTCGCACACGGCAGCAGCGATGCCCGCTGGTGCGAGACGTTCGAAAAACTGGCCGCGCCCACCGTTGAGTCGGTGCCCGGAGCGCGTGTTGCCTATATGGAACTCGCCGAGCCCTCCCTGGAGCGCATCGTAGAGGAAGGGGTTCAGGAGGGCGTTCGGCATTTCCGGGTTGTACCACTCTTTCTGGCCGCAGGGCGACATCTGCGCAAGGATGTGCCCGCCATGATCGACGCGCTGGAACAGACTCATGGCGTGTCGATTCATCTGGCGCCACCCATTGGAGAAAATCCGCAACTTGGTGACGCGATTCGCGATGTCGTGGAGCAGGAACTGGCAAAATAACCGCCCCGGTGACGCAAAACCGGGATAAGGGAGCTATCGAATGAGCAAACGCATTCTTGTCACCGGCGGCACCGGCTACATTGGCCAGGTCCTGTGCCCGAAACTCAATGCCCAAGGCCACAACCTGACCGTACTGAGCCGTCGGCCGGAAAATGACGTGCGGGCGATCTGTGGCCGCGTCGAAGCGGTATCGGATCTGGCGTTGCTGAGAGAACACCCCGGTTTTGACGCCATCATCAACCTAGCCGGTGAAGGCATTGCCGACAAGCGCTGGTCGGAACAACGCAAACAGGCACTCAGAAGCAGCCGCATCGGCCTGACTCGTGACCTGGTCAACGTCGCCAGAAGTTGGGCGACCAAACCGACGGTGTTGGTATCCGGATCGGCGGTAGGATTCTATGGCGATCAGCGCGATGCCCGGGTAACCGAGGCGACAGCGCCCAATGACGAGTTTACTCACCGTCTCTGCCGCGACTGGGAAGCAGAAGCGCTCAAGCTGGAAGACGACGGGGTGCGGGTATGCCTCTCGAGAACCGGCGTGGTGGCGGGTTCCGGCGGGGGCTTTCTGCAGCGGATGGTGCTGCCTTTTCGTCTCGGGCTGGGCGGAAGACTGGGCTCCGGCAGGCAGTTCATGCCCTGGGTGCACCGCGATGACGTTGTCGCCGCGCTGATGTTCATGCTCGAATCAGAGCAGGCCTCCGGCCCCTATAATGTGGTCAGCCCCAACCCGGTCACAAACCGGGAATTCACCCGTTGTCTCGCGAAGGCCGTCCATCGGCCGGCGCTATTCCCGGCGCCTGAGCCTGTCTTGAAACTGGTCCTCGGCGAGATGGCCCGACTGCTTCTGACCGGCCAACAAGCCGTCCCGGAGCGGCTGCAACAACAGGGTTTCCAGTTCACTCACCCTCAACTGCAGGAAGCGCTGGAGAGTTGCGTCCGGTGATCGCGCTACGGCTGCTGCAGCCTGTCATTGCTGTCACCCTGGCCATGGCGTTGTGGCCCGGCCAGGCGGCGGCCGAAGACCGCGGTCACAGCTTCAAAACCTGCAGTCTGATTACCGCTGAATACCTGACGGTGTTGCAGTTGGCCTCCCGTGGCCTCGATGAAACCACGCTGAACGCGTCGCTGCCTGACATCAGCGCGGCGGCCAGACAACGGGTCGACAGCCTCCTCGCCCTGTCTCGCAAAGAGGGGCTGGTTGACACCCATTCTCGGGTCCACTCTGAATACGCTGCCTGCGCCCGCCAGGTTTTCACGCGGCTCGGAATGCCCGAGGCCGGCACTCGCGACAGCGCTTTTCACTTCTGTGCCGGAGAAAACCGGGTTCGGTACGAAATCACACTCGCGGCCGTTATGGAAGCACCGGTGGAAGACGTGAAGCGAAGCCTTGAGCCTCAGCACCACGCTGTCGCCGAAGCGATTTATCGCATTTTTGAAGCCGAGGGACCGTTGGTAACCTTCGACCATCTCGCCGGGGAACTGAAGCACTGCCTGAACGACCCCGGGGCCTGATTTTTTTTCAAAAAAACTGTTTGACAGAGAAATCGTCGTTACTTAATATACGCGCCACCTCGACGAGGCAAGTCAGTAAGAACGTTGCGTCCCCTTCGTCTAGTGGCCTAGGACTCCGCCCTTTCACGGCGGCAACAGGGGTTCGAACCCCCTAGGGGACGCCAATTCTCTCTCTGTCACACCGGCTTTCCTTTCGGGCTCCGGACATTTTTACTGTCACCGTTTCTCTGCTGCTTTGCATCTCGCATTACGAACACGCCCACCGCAACCAGAAAGCCGATCATCAACAACACTGTTGCAATACCGGCAAATACCACCGCATCCATATACATAGCCTGATCTCCACCTTCGTTTTGTCTGATGGTTTTCAGATTACGCCTGCGGCGCTTCCACCGTATTGACCTGCATCAAACTGTCCGCGCGGGACATGGCCTTCAAAAGCCGGAACCGGGCCACACTTCTCTCTATTTTTCCCTTATTTGCAAGGCACTTGAAAGAAACTGCTGCTATAGTCCTGAGGATAACCAACGCTCAACTCTTGTTCCTCGATAAACTGGCCAGGGTGGCTGAACTAGCAGCATGCAGAAACTGTCGACACGTCTTCAACGTTTCCGGACGGGGTCTCCTCTTTCATTTCGGCTGCTTGCATGGATACTTCTGTTCAGCTCACTTTTCACACTGATTGCCTCTGCCATCCAGCTGCACTCCGATTACCGCAAAGACCTCCTGAAGATAGACAGCCGGATGCTGGTGGTGGAAACGGGCTATGCCTCCAGTCTGGCCCGCAGCTTGTGGGCATTGGATCAAAAACTTCTGCAAACCCAGATGGAAGGCATACTCAGCATGCCCGACGTCGTCCACCTCCGCCTGAGGATCGAGCCCGATTCTGAGCTGGTCATGGGCGAGATTCCCCGGCAGGCCAAAACCACCTCCCACAGTTTCGAACTGATTCATCGGGGCGATGAAATGTTCAAACTCGGGGAACTGACCGTCACCGCAGACCTGAATCGCGTATACGCCGACATGCAGCGCAAGGTCGGCTTTATTCTGGTCACCCAGTTCTTCAAAACCTTTCTGGTGTCCATCCTGATCATCTGGATCTTCCAGTATTTTGTGACCCGGCATTTGTCCGCCATGGCCGATTATGCCCGTGAATTTTCTCTGACCAACCCCACCAACCCCCTGCGGCTGGATAGGCCAGACACGCCGCGCAATCGCCGGGACGAACTGGCACAGGTCACCGATGCCATCAATCACATGCGTGAGCGCTTGAATGAAGATGTGGCACGGCAGGAACGGGATGCGGCTGAAATCCGGAAATTCTCCAAGGCCATTGAACAGAGCCCGTCGTCGGTATTGATCTGCGACCGCCAGTGGCGGATCGAATTTGCCAACCAGAAGTTTACCCAACTGACCGGCTATGACGCCGAAACGATTCACGGTAAACACCCGGGAGCCCTGTCCGAGAACGCCATGGAGCATCGGGAAACCCGTAATCTGTGGCAATCCATCCGCCTGCAGGTTCAGCGCGTGGGCGTCTGGCAGGGTGAAGTGAACAGCGTAAGGCGGAACGGTGAACGTTTCTGGGAGCAGCTGATCGTAACGCCCATCAAGAATTCCAGCGGCGAGGCCACCGGTTACCTGATTCTCGGTGAGGACATCAGCATCCGCAAACGCTATGAGCAGCAGCTGTTGCGGCAGGCCAACTACGACATTCTGACCGGCCTGCCTAATCGCATGCTGGCACTGGACCGCCTGAAACTGGCCCTCGCCCAGGCACGACGGGAAAATTCGCTGGTCGGCGTGATGTTTCTCGACCTGGACAACTTCAAACATATCAACGACACCCTCGGCCACGACGCCGGCGATAACCTGTTGATTGAGGCCGCCCGCCGCATCTCCAGTTGTCTGCGCGGTACCAGTACCGTCGCGCGACTGGGGGGCGATGAGTTCCTGGTGATCCTGCCAGGTCTGGCAGGACCTGAAGCAACCTCCCAGGTGGCGGAGCGCATCCTGAAAACCTTCGAGCCAGCCTACCTGCTCAATGGCCAGGAAGTGTTCGTCACCACCAGTATCGGGATTGCCATGTTCCCGACCGATTCCGATAACAGTGGCACCCTGCTCCAGCACGCGGACGCCGCCATGTACCAGGCCAAACATAAGGGCAAGAGTTCCTTTGCCCACTTTGCACCGGAGATGACCGAAGTCTCCCATGAACGACTGCAGATGGAATCGAGGATGCGGCGGGCCTTGGAGCTGAACGAATTCGAGCTGTATTTTCAGCCGATTGTTCACACCGACTCCGGGGCCCTGTGCAGCGCCGAAGCCCTGCTACGCTGGAACAATCCCACCATGGGTATGGTCATGCCTGACCGTTTTATCCCGCTGGCCGAAGAAACCGGCCTGATCATACCGATTGGCGAATGGGTGCTGCAGGAGGCCTGTAAAAAAGCCGTGCAATGGCGGGAGATAACCGGCACCGATATTGGCGTGTCGGTGAACGTTTCGCCACGCCAGTTCCGCGATCAGGGTTTCACCGCCGCCGTCATGGACGCCCTGCACAACAGTGGCCTTGCCGCCGAGAGACTGGAGCTGGAAATTACTGAACGGTTGATCCTGGACAACACCATTGAAACCGCTGACATCCTCAAGCAACTGGATGCTGCCGGAATCCGGCTGTCGGTCGACGATTTCGGCACCGGTTACTCCGCCCTGAGCTACCTCAAGAGCTACCCCTTTGATACCCTCAAGATCGACAAGTCCTTCGTTCAGGACGTCATGAAAGAGCAGGAAGACGCATCGCTGGTCAAGGCCATCATAAACATGGCCCACAGCCTGGGCCTCTCGGTCATCGCCGAGGGCGTCGAGGAAGAAGCACAGACCCACTTCCTGCAACAGCAAGGGTGTGACTACTCACAGGGCTATTTCTACAGCCGCCCCGTCCCCCACGCTGATTTCGAGACATGGTTGCGCACCAACCATCGCGCACAAGCCTGACAGAGGCACATCAGAAGCCTGATTAAAGGAGCATGATTCGTTTCATGGAAGCCATGGTACTGGTTATCAACTGCGGCAGTTCATCGCTCAAGGTGGCACTGTTTGACACCTCACTGAACAAATTGGCCGCTGGCCTGGCCGAACGGATCGGTGGCCCTGATGCCTTTGCCAGCCTGACCGGCACCCGGGACACCCTGCCGCTGGCGACCAATGCCGGTCATAAAGAGGCACTGCAGACCCTGATAGACGCACTGCGGGCTCAGGGCCTGTTGCGCGAAGCCCCGGTCGCAATTGGCCACCGGGTGGTTCATGGTGGCGAAACCTTCCGGGAAGCTGCACTGATCAACAACCCTGTCCTGTCCGCCATTCACGAATGCGCCAGCCTCGCGCCACTGCACAACCCGGTCAATCTGGTCGGTATCGAGGCCACCCGCGAACTGTTCCCAGGTGTCTCCCAGGTAGCGGTATTTGACACCGCGTTCCATCAGACACTGCCGGATTACGCCTACCGGTACGCGCTGCCGGAGCGCCTCTACAAGGACTGGGGCGTGCGCCGCTATGGATTCCACGGCACCAGCCACAGCTTCATGGCCAGCGAGACCGCGCGGCTTCTGAATCAGTCGCCGGAAACGACATCCATTATTTCCGCACACCTTGGCAACGGCTGCAGCATCACTGCGATACGGGATGGTGCCAGCGTAGACACCAGCATGGGACTCACACCGCTCGAAGGACTGGTGATGGGCACCCGCAGTGGCGATATCGATCCCGGCCTGTTCGACTTTCTGCGCTCCAAAGGCATCAATGCGGAGGACCTTCACCGCTTACTCAACCATGACAGTGGTCTATTGGGACTGTCCGGCGAAACCAATGACATGCGATCCCTGTGTGAACTCGCCGAACAGGGCCATGAAGCGTCGGCACTGGCTATCGAGGTTTTCTGCTTCCGGCTGGCGCGCTACATTGCAGCGATGATGGCCTCACTCACCCGCCTCGACGCTCTGGTGTTCACCGGTGGTATCGGGGAAAACAGCGCGCTCGTGCGCAGCAAAACTCTGGCTCACCTCTCCCTGGTCGGGCTCTCGCTCGACGCCGAGCGGAACCGGGATCATGGAAAACAGAGCGAATACCGCATCGAGAGCGGCGACAGCCGCTTCCGTATCCTGGTCATTCCCACCAACGAGGAACGGGTTATCGCCAGCGAAGCCCTGACCATCGCCCGGTCAGGCGCCAGTCACTGATACCGCATCTCCAGAAAGGACCCGCTCATGGCGAAAAGTCTGTTTATTGCTCCAACCTCCCTCGATTCCGGTCTCACCTCGGTCTGTCTCGGGCTGTTCCGCGCGCTGGAGCGCCAGGGGGTCAGTGTGGGCTTCTACAAACCCTTCAGCCAATCCGTCCATCAGGGCGAGTCACAGCACAACGATGGTAAGGACACCTCGATCGCCTTCGTGCGCGCCCGAAGCCATCTCGTGCCCCCCGATCCGATTGATCTCAAGGAAGCACAGCATCTTCTGAACAAGGGCAAGGCCGACCTGCTGATGGAAACCCTGGTCGGTGAGTACCAGAAGGTAGCCAGCATCGTCGATGTGGTGATTATCGAGGGGCTGGTTCCGGACCGCAGCGAGGCCTACATTGCCCGCCTGAATGTGGAGGTCGCACGCAATCTTGGCTCCGAGGTCATTCTGGTCAGTACTCCCAAGGACCTCTCTCCGGAAAAGCTGGATGAGGAGCTGGATTTCTCGTCTCGCCTGTTCGCGGATCCCTCCGACCCGGATGTGATCGCGGTGATCCTCAACAAAGTGGGAGAGCCGGAACGTTCGGAATTCACGCCAAGAATCAATTCCCACGCGGCTGGCGGCGATGTGGATTTTGCGACACGCTGCGCCGTGTTCCGCGACGGCCGGTTCCGGCTGCTGGCCAGCATTCCGTGGCAACCGGAGCTTTTAGCGGTGCGGGTTTCCGACATTGCGCGGGAAACCGGTATGCCCGTGTTACATGAGGGCCATATGCACACGCGCCGGGTGCAGAAAGTCTCGGTGTGTGCCCGCACCATTCGCAACATGGTGGATACCCTGAAACCCGGGACGCTGATGGTGACTCCGGGCGACCGTGAGGATATCGTCGTGGCGACCGCGGTGGCCGCGCTCAACGGCGTGCCACTGGCCGGACTCATGCTGACCGGCGGCCTCATGCCCGATGACCGTGTAATCGATCTGTGCCGGCGTGCCTTGGACACCGGGCTGCCGGTGCTGCGCGCGGACAGCAACACCTATGAGACCGCGCACCAGCTGGCCAACCTCTCCAACGCCATCCCCATTGACGATCCCGATCGCATCGAAAGCGCCATGGAGGCCGTCGCTAGCCGCATGGACACCGAATGGCTCCAGGAGCACCTCAAGGTTCATCGCCAGAGCCGTCTCTCACCGCCCGCATTCCGGCATCGGTTGTCCGAGCGTGCCCGGGCCGCGGCCAAACGGATCGTACTGCCGGAGGGTAACGAGCCCCGCACGGTTCAAGCGGCTATCATCTGCCATCAACGAGGGCTGGCAACCTGCGCGCTGATCGGCGAGCCTGCCGATATCCGTAATGTGGCCAACTCCCAGGGGCTTGAACTGCCCGAGGACATCGAGATCATCGACCCCGCAAAAGACCGTGAAAAATACGTGGCAGCCATGGTGGACCTGCGCAAGCACAAAGGGCTGACAACCGACATGGCCGACGCCATGCTGGAGGACAACGTGGTACTCGGCACCATGATGGTGGCGATGAACGAAGCCGACGGGCTGGTCTCCGGTGCGGTCCATACCACGGCCAATACCGTGCGCCCTGCCCTGCAACTGATCAAAACCCACGATCAGGCCAAAGTCGTATCCTCGGTGTTCTTCATGCTGCTGCCCCAGCAGGTGGTAGTTTACGGAGATTGCGCCATCAACCCCGACCCCAACGCCGAAGAGCTGGCCGACATTGCCATCCAGAGTGCGGAGTCAGCGGAAGCGTTTGGCATCGAACCCGTGGTCGCCATGATCAGCTACAGCACCGGTGAGTCAGGCAGCGGCCAGGATGTTGATAAGGTTCGGGAGGCCACCCGGATTGCCCGTGAGCGCCGCCCGGACCTGCTGATCGACGGTCCACTGCAGTACGATGCCGCCGCCATTGAGAGCGTCGCTAAAAGCAAGGCGCCGAACAGCAAGGTGGCCGGTCGTGCCACGGTGTTTATCTTCCCCGACCTGAACACCGGAAACACCACCTATAAGGCGGTCCAGCGAAGTGCCAACGTGATCAGTATTGGTCCGATGTTGCAGGGTCTGCGGAAGCCGGTGAACGATCTGTCACGTGGCGCACTGGTGGAAGACATCGTCTTCACCATCGCACTGACGGCGGTTCAGGCAAAACAGGTGGAGGATGCGGGGCTTGCATAACAGCCCCTTGGAGTTGCTAAAGGTCGTTTGAGGCCTAACGCTTCTTGCTTTTCATCCGGGGCTTTTTGGTTCGACGCCCCGCCTTGATATCGTTGTCTTTCTTGACCTTCTGGCGTGGCGTCAGGCGGTCGACCTTGTGGGCAAACGGGTTCTCGCTGGAGCGAAACTCGAAACGGATGGGAGACCCGGTCACTTTCAGCACCTTGCGGAAAGTGTTTTCCAGGTAACGCTTGTAGGATCCCGGCAGAGCGTCGGTCTGGTTGCCATGCACCACGATCACCGGCGGGTTGGAGCCCCCCTGGTGCGCATAGCGCAGTTTGATCC
Organism: Marinobacter goseongensis; assembly: GCF_023156235.1. Classification (GTDB taxonomy): domain Bacteria; phylum Pseudomonadota; class Gammaproteobacteria; order Pseudomonadales; family Oleiphilaceae; genus Marinobacter; species Marinobacter goseongensis. The sequence continues at coordinate 83,456 of NZ_JAKZAI010000009.1, forward strand.
GGCGGTTGTGTACCATCGGCGGCTGATGCTGGGCAATGGCATCCTCGAGGATGGCCGTAAGCCGGTTAGTGGGCCACTTTGCCATGGCAGAGTCGTAGCAGGCCTGGACGGAATCGTACATCACGCCCACCCCGGACCCGTGCAGTGCAGAGATGTAGTGTTTGTCGGCGTAGTCGAGAAAATCGAGGCGTCGCTGCACCTGCTCCTTCACCCTCGCCCGGTCTTCCGGATCCATGCCGTCCCATTTATTGACCGCAATCACCAGCGACCGGCCCGCATCCAGCACGAAGCCGATCAGATGCAGATCCTGATTCATCAAACCATCGCGGGCGTCAATCACCAGAATCACCACATGGGCGTCATCAATGGCCTGCAGCGTCTTGATGATGGAGAATTTCTCCACCACCTCGTGCACATTTTTGCGACGGCGCACGCCCGCTGTGTCGATCAACGTGTATTGCTTGTCCTGACGCTCAAACGGAATGTAGACGCTGTCGCGGGTGGTACCCGGCATGTCGTACACCACCACCCGATCCTCACCGAGCATACGATTGACCAACGTCGATTTACCGACGTTCGGCCGCCCGACAATGCCGATACGGATACCAGGATAACGGTCTGCCCGATCCTGCTCTTCCCGCTCTTCCTCCGAAGGCAAAAGTAGCGTTAGCATCGAGCGGATCCCTCGATTATGGGACGCCGCGATCATGAAGGTGGAATCAAACCCAAGGCTGTAAAAATCGGAAGCGGCAATATCCGGATCCTGGCCGTCGGTTTTGTTCACCACCAGATGGGCACGCTTGCCTGTCTTGCGGAGGTGGTTGGCGATCAGCTCGTCGCCCGCCATCAAACCGGATCGGCCATCCACCAGAAACAGAACAATATCCGCCTCTTCGATTGCCTGCAGGGACTGGCGCGCCATTTCCGCGTCCAGGCCCTCTTCGTCACCGGTCAGGCCGCCGGTATCGATGACAATGAAACGCTGCCCCTCATGGTTGCCCTCACCGTATTTCCGGTCACGGGTAAGCCCGGGGAAATCCGCGACCAGCGCATCCCGGGACCGCGTCATCTGATTGAAAAGAGTCGATTTACCGACATTGGGTCGGCCGACAAGGGCAATTACAGGGGTCATAGTGTTCCGCTACAAAAGATTATCCGGGCCCTTGTGGACCCGGAGAAGGAGGCGATCAGTCGCTTTCCTTGAGTTCAAGCACGCTCAGTTTACCGCTGTTCCCGAACACCAGCAGCTTGCCATCGCGCAGCCGCTGGGCAGGCACACGAAGACCTTCATCGTCAAATTCCAGCTGGCCCTGAAGCGAGCCGTCTTCCAGCGACAGCATATGAATGTAACCTTCGAAATCCCCCACCAACAGGTAGTCACCGTAAACCACCGGCTGAGTAGTCTGGCGCCACGATAGCCTGTCCTGAGTCCACAGCTCACGGCGGTTCGAGCCCTGATAGGCAATGATGTCTCCATTGGCAGAGGAAACGTACAGGTTACCCGCACCTATCATGGGGGAATGAAGGCTGGAGGCACTGCGGCTCCAGATTTCCTCGCCATTACGCAGGTCCACCAGCGCCAGCTTGCCCTGATAACCGACCACCAGGGCCGCATTCTCCAGGATCAGTGGCTGGCTGGTCACATCCACCAGGCGTTCAAGCTCGGTACGCCCCTGCGCCTGTCCTACCTCATATTGCCAGGCCGGCTGGCCGTTCTTGGCAGACAAGGCCATCAGTTTGCCATTGGCAAAACCGGCCAGCACCAGCTCGCTACCCACCAGCGGTGGTGATGCCGCACGGATCGACAGTACCGGAACAACGCCGTCGTACTGCCAGTTGAGCTCACCGGAGGCGGTATCAAAAGCCAGCACTTTACCGTCGGTGGTCTGAATCACCACGATGTCGCCATTGGACTGCGGCATCGCCAGCACCTCGTTCGGCAGCGGCTCTTCCCAGATCACGTCTCCGGTATCCCGGGACAGCGCCACGAGCTGGGCGTCACGGGTCACCAGGTACAGTTGCGCACGATCACCGCCCAGACCGGCAAACACCTGCCTGTCCAGTTCCTGATACCACTCAACCTTGCCGTTCTCTGCCTGCACGGCGTATACGTCGCCGTTGGCCGCCGCCACATAGATAAGCTCACCGGTGTTCAGGGGCGTGAGGTAGAGAAACTGTTCCCCGTGGCCGTCGCCCACATCCATGGTCCAGACGCTGTCGAGTTCCACGGTGGTTTCGATCTCAGGGACCGGCGCAGGTTCCTCGATAGGCTCCCGCGTGCTACACCCGGCCACCAGAGTTGCTAGCAACGCAGCACCGATAAAACGACTGGCAATGGGCCGATCAGAAAACCAGGGCATTAGGCACCCCCTTGAACGCCGAGATCCGACAGTTTCAGCTCGAGAACGCCGCTGCGGCCCTGCTGACTCTGTTCGCGGGCAGCGAGGTAGGCTTCCCTGGCACCCTCACGATCACCCTTGGCCAGCAGAATGTCTCCGCGCAGTTCTGCGTAGATCGAAGCAAATGCCTGGTTGTCACCGGCAGCGTCCAGGGTGGCCAGAGCTTCGTCGTATTGTTCGGCAGCAAATTGGGCACGGGCCAGGCGGTTACGAATAACAAACGACAACGCGGTGCCGTCATCGATCCTGCTTTGAGCCCATTGCAGGGATTCAACGGCCGCCCCTGCGTCGCCCTGATCCATCAGTTGCTGACGGGCCAGCAGAAGCATGCCGTAGACCGCGTAGGCACTGTCAGAAAACTCTTCTTTCAGATTGCCGGCAACGAACGCCACAGTTTCGCCACTGTTGTCATCAGACTGATCGCTGTAGGCATTGAGCAGATTAGCAAACTGGGACGCCGCTTCGGTACGCTGCGTTTGCTGATGGTTCTGCCAGGTCTGCCAGCCAAAGACAATCGCCAGGGCTGCACCGATACCGATCAGAAGCGAACTGCCGTTCTTCTTCCACCAGTCCTTGATCGCCTGAATCTGTTCTTCCTCAGTCCGCAATTCAGCCATGATGACTCCTGTGATAAACGTTTTTATAAGTGTTCGCGGTTGCCCCGTTCAGGCGCCCAGCAAAGGTTTGAGTGTGGATACCAGTTCAGCCTGCGCCAATGCCTGTTGACCCTCGTCAGAGCGCAGCGGCTTAAGGCCAGCGGTGCCACTGTCGATTTCATTCTCGCCGAGGATGACCGCATAACGGGCGCCGCTGCGATCGGCTTTTTTCATCTGGCTCTTGAAGCTGCCGCCACCACAGTGGGTCACGATGACGGCACCCGGGAGTTCTGACCGCAGCGTTTCAGACAGCGCAAACGCAGCAGCCACTGCCCGTTCACCCATGGCGGTCACGTAGACGTCCGCATCACTGTTTGCGTCTTCGGGGACCAGGCCCAGGGTTTCCAGCAAAAGAATCAGGCGTTCGAGCCCCATGGCAAATCCGACTGCCACCGTGGGCTTTCCGCCGAGTTGCTCGACAAGGCCATCATAACGCCCGCCGGCACACACCGTGCCCTGAGCCCCGAGACTGTCGGTAATCCATTCGAACACCGTTTTGCCGTAATAATCCAGACCGCGCACCAGGCGGGGATTCACCGTGTACTGAATACCTGCGGCATCCAGCAGTTCGCACAGCCGGCTGAAATGGGCCAGTGATTCTTCGTCGAGGTATTCGTCCAGCTTCGGCGCATCGCCCAGAATAGCCTGGGTGTCCGGATTCTTGCTGTCCAGGATACGCAAGGGGTTGGTTTCCAGACGGCGCTGACTGTCCTCGTCCAGTTGATCACGAAATCCCGACAGATACCCCAGCAGAGCTTCCCGGTAGGCCTTCCGGGAGGCAGATGTACCGATCGAATTGATCTCGAGGCGGGTATGAGCGGTCAGGCCGAGCTCTTTCCAGAGTCGTGCCGTCAGAATCAGCAATTCCGCGTCAATATCCGGACCGGTCATGCCAAAGCATTCCACCCCAATCTGGTGAAACTGACGATACCGGCCTTTTTGCGGACGCTCGTGGCGGAACATCGGGCCGGTGTACCACAGCCGCTGCGTCTGGTTGAACAGCAGACCATGTTCCTCGGCCGCACGCACACAGCCAGCAGTACCTTCCGGCCGCAGGGTCAGGCTGTCCCCGTTGCGATCCTCGAAGGTGTACATTTCTTTTTCAACAATATCGGTCACTTCGCCGATGGAACGCTTGAACAGATCGGTCTGCTCCACAATAGGCATGCGGATTTCCCGGTAACCGTAACCGGCCAGCACTTTTCGAACCTTACCTTCAACAAACTGCCAGATCGGTGTCTGCTCCGGCAGGATGTCATTCATCCCGCGAATTGCCTGAATCTTAGCCAAGTTAAACCCTTAAATTCGAATCAATGATTGCGCGCTGACTGGTCACTCGCCCGAACGGGCAATAATGGCGTCTTCCTGCTCACGGCGGCGGGCAATTTCCTCCCGGATCAGACGCTCGAGATCGTCAGTCAGGGTGGCGTTATCCAGCTTCTGGTTCGGCTTTCCGCCCATATAGAACAGGTTCTTGGGGCTACCACCCGTGAGGCCGATGTCCGCTTCTTTCGCCTCTCCGGGGCCGTTCACGATGCACCCGATAATGGCCACATCCAGCGGGGAATTGACATCCTCCAGCCGGGCCTCGAGATCGTTCATGGTTTGGATAACATCAAAGTTCTGCCGTGAGCAGCTTGGGCAGGCAATGAAGTTAATGCCCCGGCTGCGTAAACGAAGGCTCTTGAGAATGTCGAAGCCGACCTTGACTTCCTGTATCGGGTCTGCGGCCAGCGATACCCGGATGGTATCGCCGATACCGTCCATCAGCAGCATACCGAGGCCAATGGAGGATTTAACCGTGCCCGAACGGAAACCGCCGGCCTCGGTAATGCCAAGATGCAGCGGCTGCTCGATCTGTGAGGCAATCTTGCGATAGGCGGCCACGGTCATGAAGACTTCTGAGGCCTTCAGGCTGACCTTGAAGTTCTGGAAATCGTGGCGATCAAGAATATCAATGTGGCGCATGGCGGATTCCACCAGTGCATCCGGCGTGGGCTCGCCGTACTTGCGTTGCAGTTCCTTTTCGAGAGAACCCGCGTTCACTCCGATCCGGATCGGGATGTTGCGATCCCGGGCCGCACTGATCACTGCACTGACCCGGTCTTCCCGGCCGATGTTGCCTGGGTTGATGCGAAGGCAATCCACTCCCAGTTCCGCCACCCGCAGCGCAATCTTGTGATCAAAGTGGATGTCCGCCACCAGAGGAACGGACACTTTAGAGCGAATCTGTCCGAACGCTTCAGCCGCGTCCATACTGGGCACGGACACCCGCACGATGTCGGCACCCGCGTCCTGCAACGCCTGAATCTGGCCGACCGTGGCCTCCACATCACAGGTGTTGGTGTTGGTCATACTCTGCACCGCAATAGGTGCATCGCCGCCCACGGGCACATCACCCACCATGATCTGGCGGGATTTACGTCTGATAATCGGAGATTCCTGTTTCATCTGGTGTTAACCAAAAATAAGTGTGTTCAGAATGTTCAGATTTCCAGGGAAAACTGGGCCCGGTTATTTACCACCTGGTAATCCGACAGCTCAACGGACTCGCCCTGGAAACGGATGGCGTCCACGGCGTCCACAGCACCGATAACGACCCTCAGCGGAACCTGCCCGGAAACGTCAATCACGTCACCGTCCCGTCGAAGGCCGCTGGCCAGCCTGACGCCGGTGGCGTCCGTAATTTCAACCCAGCAATCATTGGAAAAAGAGACCTCCAGACGGCCGGTACCCGGCAGATCACCGGTTCTGGACTCTTCGGTCAGCGCGGGGTCGGTACTGCTGGTCACTGTCGGTATCCGGCTCTCGTCCAGCGCGTCCTCATCATCCACGACCTCAGCCAGCGGCGCCGCGTCGTTCAGCGGCTCACCGGGCTCGGGTTCGGCACCAAGGGCCTGATTACCTTCCGAGGCCGCGTCGGGCTCTGCCTGCATAACCTCCGTCGGCGCCGCGTCTGAATCTGTTTCCGGTGCCACCACTTCCTCAGGCGCAACATTCGCACCCAGGGCGACGCCGTCGTCAGTGCCCTGTCCAGACGTGGCAGCTTCCTCCCTACCGCCACTGTCATCGCCCAGGAAAGTGAACGCCAGGGCACCCATCACGGCGAGTACCAGCAACACCATCAACGCCCTCGCTGCCTGGCGTTTCTGGCGCTTCCGACGTTCAATATCCACCAACGGGTTGGCCTCAAGTGCTTCGGCTTTCTGCTGTCGAAACGGCTCCAGTTCCCTGTCCAGCGTGGCCACGATGGCGTCGGCGTCTAGCCCGACCTGTTTCGCATAAGCTCTGACATAGCCCTTGAGAAACAGTTCGCTGTCGATTTGCTGGTACTCGCCATTTTCAATAGCCTGGATCACCGCAAGCCGGAGATGTTGCGCATTGGCAACGTCGGACACCGTCAGTCCTCGTTGCTCTCTGGCACGTCGGAGCTGGCTGCCTACCGACTCTCCGGAAACCTGCTGGGCGTTTTCTTCGTTACTCATTAGAAATCAGCACCCTGTATTGTTGGTATTCGACTGACTCCGGGAAATTATTTCGCAGTTGCAGCGCCAAGCTGGATTCCCGATCCCGTTCACCGAAATAGCGCGCAATCCGAATGCCCGTCAACAAACTCTCGGGAGAGTGCCGGTACCGGGAATTCTGCTGCATCAATGCGGACAGCCGCGCGTAATATCGGGAGGCAGTACTGTAATCTCCCGCTTCAAGCAGAGTACGGGACAGAGCGAGCAGAGACTTCGCGTCGCCTCTGGACAGTTCCACAGCCCGCTGATAGGCATCGATCGCTGCATCGTTATCTTCCAGACGCTCTTCGCTCATTCCCAGATTGAAAAAAATGGAAGCACGATCCGGATATTTGGTGTCATCGGCAGCCGTTCTGAACTGATCCCTTGCTTCCTCGAAACGACGCTCTCCATACAGGAAGGCACCGTAATAGACTCGGCCGCGGGTGTAGTCGCTGTCGCTGGCGATGGCTTTGCGGAAATTCTCCTCCGCCAGTTTGCGCTCGCCGTCGGAGTTGTGCAGCAGTGCCATGGCAGACAATGCGCCGGCGTCATCCGGTGATAACTCGAGGGCACGGTCGAGATGACTCCGAGCCCGGTCCAGATTGCCCTGGCTGATATAGGCCGTTGCCAGCTCAACGTAGTTCATTACCGCTTTCTCGCGGTCTTCTTCGCGGGAAAAACGACTATCGGACACCGTGACACAGCCCGCCGCAAGGAACATCACCAGCACAACGGTCATCAAAGCCTGGATACTGTTCACTGGATTGACTGCCACAGTTCGATCACCCCTCTTGCTCTGATTTTTTACAACGTTGGTAACGGTCAGGGATTGACCTGCTGCACCGCGATGTAACGTTGGCTTCGCTTGGTTCTGTCTTCAACCCGGCCAACCAGCTGCCCACAGGCGGCATCGATGTCATCACCACGAGTGGTGCGGATGGTGGCGATGTAACCGGCTTCGTTCAGGATTGTCTGAAAACGACGGGTCGCGTTCATGCTGGGCCGACGGAAATCGCTCTCCGGAAATGGGTTGAATGGTATCAGATTGATCTTGCATGGCAGATCCCGCAATAACTCGGCAAGCTCCCGGGCATGTTCCGGCTGATCGTTCATGCCCTCGATCACGGTATATTCAATGGTCGCCTTGCGCTTGTCCGGCAGGCGGGCAAAGTACCGTTTGGTGGCCGCCAGAAGCTCGGCAATCGGATACTTTTTATTTAATGGAACCAGCTTGTTACGCAGTTCATCATTGGGGGCGTGCAGCGAAATGGCCAGTGAAACATCGGTAACTTCCCCCAGCCGGTCCAGAGCCGGCACAACCCCGGAGGTACTCAGCGTCACACGGCGCTTGGAGATCCCGTAGGCCAGGTCTTCCATCATAAGATTCATGGCGTCGACAACGTTGTCAAAATTGAGCAGGGGCTCGCCCATGCCCATCATCACCACGTTGGTAATCGGCCGATCGGGGCCCGGCTCGAATGGCATGAAGGCTTTTCTGGCCACCCAGACCTGCCCGATGACCTCGGCCGCAGTCAGGTTACGGTTGAAACCGCGCTTGCCGGTGGAGCAGAAAGTACAGTCGAGGCTGCAGCCAATCTGGGACGACACACACAGTGTGCCGCGCTCACCGTCGGGGATCAGCACAGTTTCCACGCTGTTGCCATTGTCCATGCGCATCACCCACTTGCGGGTGCCATCCTTGGAGACTTCGTCGTAAACCACTTCGGGACCACGGATCTCGGCCACGGCCTTGAGCTTGTCCCGCAGGACCTTGCTCATATTGGTCATTTGATCGAAGTCATCAGCACCCCGCTGGTGAATCCACTGCAGCATCTGGGTAGCACGGAAACGCTTCTCGCCCAGGATCTCGAAGAAAGCCTCCATCTTGGCTTTCGGCATCCCGAGAAGATTCGTTTTTTCAGCGGCCGCTGTCATTTCATAACCTCGATCAGATAACCAATCCGGGGCGAGCCGTCAGACCCGCCCCGGCAGCGAATCAGCCGCGCGGGCAGATTTCGCTGTCATTGAAAAAGTACGCGATCTCGCGCTCAGCGGAAGCCGCGGAGTCTGAACCGTGTACTGCATTCGCGTCGATGGAAGAGGCGAAATCGGCACGGATGGTGCCCGCTTCGGCTTCCTTCGGGTTGGTTGCACCCATCAGATCGCGATTCTTCAGGATGGCGCCTTCGCCTTCCAGAGCCTGCACCACAACTGGGCCAGAGGTCATGAACGCTACCAGGTCATTGAAGAACGGGCGCTCTTTGTGCTCAGCGTAAAAACCTTCCGCCTGCTCCTGGGTCAGGTGCATCATTTTGGCGGCAACGATATTCAGACCGGCTTTTTCAAAGCGGGTGTAGATTTCGCCGATCACGTTCTTGGCGACTGCATCGGGCTTGATAATCGAGAGCGTGCGCTCATTTGCCATGGTATTTCTCCAGTATGGTTCAGGTTGAAAATTCAGGGTTGGGATTATACGCAGTCCGGAGGCTACTGCCTACCGCACCGACCTGAGACGCCCAACAACTTCAATGATTTGTGCGACCGCAAACTCGATTTCTTCGTCGGTGGTGTAACGCCCCATGGAAAAACGCAGGGCGCGGTGGGCCTGCTCATCGTCCAGCCCGATGCCCCGCAGCACAAAAGAAGGCTCAATGGTCGCGGACGCACAGGCAGAACCGGACGACACCGCCAGCTCCCGCAGCCCCAACATCAGCGACTCGGCGTCCACCCCGGTAAACGACAGATTCACAATACCCGGAACCCGGGCCTCGGCGCTGCCGTTCAGAGACATACCGTCAAGACCGGCCAGTCCCTCGAGGAACTGCGAGCGCAGAGCCTCCAGGCTGGCCACGTCCTCTTCCAGCTTTTCCTGCGCCAGCGCGAAGGCCGTACCCATGCCCACGATCTGATGCGTGGGCAAGGTCCCGGAGCGCATGCCCCGCTCATGACCACCACCGTGGATCTGGGACTCGATGCGTACATCCGGTGAACGTCGAACGTAGAGCGCCCCCACACCTTTGGGGCCATAAACCTTGTGGGCGGACAAGGACAACAGGTCGACGGGCATCCGGCCCACGTCTATCGCAATTTTACCGGCGGCCTGAGCCGCGTCCACGTGAAACAGCACACCGCGGGCGCGGAGCAGCTCGCCGATCGCGGCAATGTCCGTAACGCTCCCGAGTTCGTTGTTGACCATCATCAGGCTGACCAGTGCGGTATTGTCACGAAGCGCCGCCTCCACCTGGTCGGCGGTGATCCGGCCATCCTGATGGGGCGCCAGCCACGTCACCTCAACACCCTGCCCCTCCAGCCACTTGCAGGTATCCAGCACCGCCTTGTGCTCAATCACCGAGGTGATGACGTGCGCCGATGCTTTGCCCGCCACTGCTCCCTTGATGGCCAGGTTGTCGGATTCGGTGGCACCAGACGTCCACACGATCTCCCGCGGGTCTGCGTGAATGAGTCCGGCAACCTGTTTACGGGCGTTTTCCACCGCAGCCTCGGCCTGCCAGCCATAAACGTGGGTGCGGGACGCAGGGTTGGCAAACACACCGTCAAGGGTGAGGTATTTGACCATTTCGGCAGCAACAGCCGGATCAACGGGCGTGGTTGCCGCGTAATCCATATAGACGGGCTTTTTCATCATGGTATCGAGGTAACTTGATTCAGGCCGGCGTCTGTTCGTTCAGGCGCTCGGTATTGATGGTCTGGGAATCAGAGTCCGATTGGCGACGGTCCTGGCGGTCCGCCACCCGTTGGATTTCCCGCTTCCTCATCAGGTCCGCAAGACTGATTTCGCTGAGAAACTGATGGATCTGATCGCTCAGGTCGGACCACAGATGATGGGTCAGGCATTTTTCGCCGTTCTGGCAATCACCCTTGTTGGCACAACGGGTCGTATCGAGGGACTCGTTCACCGCGTCGACCACCTCGGCGACAAACACCGAGCACGGGTCACGACTCAACCGGTAACCACCGCCTGGCCCACGAATACTGACCACAAGCTGATGGCGGCGAAGTCGGGAAAACAGCTGTTCGAGATACGAGAGGGATATTTCCTGACGGGCTGAGATGTCCGCAAGACTGACCGGCCCGTGATCCCCGTGAAGGGCCAGATCCAGCATCGCCGTAACGGCATAGCGGCCTTTGGTGGTCAGTTTCATAGTCTCAGCCCCGATGAGGGAATGAATCAGAATTCACAGCGCCGAGTATGAATTGACCCACCAAAACAGTCAAGTATTCACTTTTCCCGGGGTTCGTCGTCCCGCACGCAGTCAAAATCCTCCTCATGGAGGGGCGGCAACGCGCCGTTCTGGTACTCACTGTTCACTTTGCGCAGTGCCTTGCACATGTTTTCAATGCGATCATCCACCGCATGCATGTGATCCAGCAAACTGCGCATAGCGCGGGCAACCGGATCCGGCATTTCCTCGGTCACCCCGTATGCGTCAAAGCCCATACGTTCTTCCATTTGCTTGCGACGAACCTCGTCACCCTCCTCAGGCTTACGCTTGGCAATGATACGCCCGGGAATACCCACCACCGTGGCACCGGCCGGAACCGCCTTGGTCACTACCGAGTTCGAGCCGATCTTCGCGCCCTCACCCACCTCGAATGGCCCCAGAATCTTGGCACCGGCGCCAACCACCACGCCATCTGCGATGGTCGGGTGACGCTTGCCCTTGTTCCAGCTGGTGCCGCCCAACGTCACACCCTGATACAGGGTGACGTCGTCACCGATAATGGCGGTTTCACCAATCACCACGCCCATGCCATGGTCGATAAAGAAACGCCGACCAATCGTTGCGCCCGGATGAATCTCAATGCCGGTGAACCAGCGGGCAAGCGTCGAGAGGGTGCGCGCCAGCCACTTGAACCCCAGATTCCACAGCCAGTGCGAAAACCTGTGGAACAACAGGGCGTGCAAACCCGGATAGTTCGTCAGCACCTCAAAAGTGTTTCTGGCCGCCGGGTCCCGGTGGAATACACTACCGACGTCTTCCCTCAATCTCTCAAACATGGTCTTTATCCTGCCCGCTCGCGGGGTTCCCGGCCGTCTCTGTCGGGCCAGTGGTGTTTGCTCCCGCGGATTTCTGAACCGCCGTCAGAATGCCACGGAGAATGTTGATTTCCATCTGATCCAGCTTCGATCTCTGGAACAGGCGGCGCAGCCGGGTCATCAGTTGCCGCGGATTCTCGCGACGGTGGAAATCAATGTCCACCAGCACCTGCTCCAGATGCCCGAAAAAACCCTCCACATCGTTTACCGGGGCCAGCGGCACATCCCATCCATCATCGCCGGGCATCGTCATGGCCTTTAGGTATGGGCTGCCCTCACCACCTTCAAGTCCCCGCAGATAATGCATCCGCATTTCATAGGTCACCACCTGAACCGCCATGGCCAGATTCAGCGAGCTGTAATCCGGGTTGGACGGGATATGAATGTGAAAATGGCAACGCTGCAGTTCCTCGTTGCTCAGACCGTGATTCTCACGCCCGAACACCAGGGCGACCGGCCCCGCCGGGGTGTGTTCCGCCGCCTTGGCCGCCGCTTCCGGCGGCGCGATCACCGGCCAGGGCACTTTGCGGCCGCGAGCGCTGGTACCCATCACCAGCACACAGTCGGCCAGCGCTTCATCCAAGGAGGAAACCACCTGCGCCTTGTCCAGCACGTCCGATGCACCCGCCGCGCGGGCATAGGAGGTTTCATCGGGAAACGACGCCGGGTTAACCAGCCACAAATTACCCAGGCCCATGTTCTTCATGCCACGGGCGACCGCGCCGATGTTCCCAGAGTGGGACGTTTCCACCAATACGATGCGAATCTGGTCCTGGAACGTGTCTGTGCCTTCCTGGGGAAGTGCCGGCTTGTGCATGGAACGTTGTCTCTATGATGGGTTTCGGGCCTCCAATGATACCAGATATCACATCGCCCTTGCCTCTCCGAACATCCCGAAACCCGCTGCTATCCGTGACATTGCTAAGGCAAAAAACATACAAGCAGGGCTATCTTTTGCTATAATACGCGACCTTCACACACCCGGATAATGATCACTCAGATGCAACCAGCAATTAAAATGGCTCTGCGCGTAGCGCGTCAGGGGTCTGACTATCTGAAAGCACATTTCGAGCGCCAGGAACCCAATGGCAAAGACGACGCGGAGCGTCGCAGCCAGCTGGAGCGCGTGGAAACTTCTATCTACGGCAACTTCACCGAGCAGCTCGAAAAAGCCTACAAAGACCACACCATTGCACCGATGGGCGAATCCGATGCCGCCGGCAGCGATAAAAGCTGGCACATCTTTCCGCTACTGGGTCGCGAAAACTTCCTCCGGGGCATTCCCGATTTTGCCCTCGCACTGGTCCAGAAGAAGAACAACCGAGCAGAAAACCTGCTGCTGGTAAACCCCATCACCGGCGAAGAATATTCTGCCAGTCGCGGCCATGGTGCCGCGCTGAACAGCCGCCGCGTGCGGACCAGCGAAATCAAACAGGCCCAGAAGGCCGCCATCTCCAGCAACCTGCTGGATCAGGCCCGCAGCGGCGATGACCCGCTGCTGTGGGGTGAGATGGCCTCGGTGATCGCACGGGAAACCGGCATGTTCCGCACCTCCGGCTGTGTCGCCCTGGACATTGCCCGGGTCTCTGCCGGCCATCTGGACGCTGCCATCATCTTCCGCCCTGAGGCGGCAGACCTGGACATCGGCGTGACCCTGGCGATGGAATCCGGCGCACTGACTGGTGATTTCTCCGGAAACCCCTCCGCGGGCCAGGCTCGTCAGTTGGTGGTTGCCAACCCCAAGCTGTTCCGGGAAGTACTGAAAGTGCTACACCCCTTCCGTGGCCGCCTGCCCCGCTGAGGCGGGCTGAATCGCAGCCACCACAAAAAAAGCCGCATCCTTTCGGGATGCGGCTTTTTTATGGGCAGGAACCGGGCATTACATTCGGTTCAGCCACTCAGGTGGCTGCTCTTCCTCTTCCTGATCTTCCGCACCTTCCTTGGCCGGCAACATCAGGTCCTGGCGACTCACGCCCAGCACCATCAGCATGTTCGCTGCCACGTAGATGGAAGAATAGGTTCCCACCACCACACCGACCATCAACGCAATGGCGAAGTTGTTGATGGCTTCGCCACCGAACAGATACAGCGCCATCAATACCACCAGCGTGGTACCGGAGGTGTTTATGGTACGACTGATGGTCTGATGAATGGACTCGTTGATGATAAACCAGGAATCCCCTTCCCTCAGCTTACGGAAGTTTTCGCGGATGCGGTCGGCCACCACAATGGTGTCGTTCAGCGAGTAACCGATCACCGCAAGCAGTGCCGCCAATACGGACAGGTCGAAGGTCCACTGGAACAGCGCAAACACGCCCAGCACGATGATCACATCGTGAGCCAGAGGCAACACGGAAGCGATACCGAACTTGAACTGGAAACGCATGCCGACATAGATCAGCACCACCGCCAACGCGATCAGCAGGCCGAGTCCGCTGTCTTCTTTCAGTTCATCACCGACCTGGGAGCCGACAAACTCGGAGCTGACCAGTTCAAGCTCGGTGCCGTCTGCCGTTAAAGCGCCAGTCAATTCTCGAGCGAGCTCGTCATTGCCGGATTCGCGCATGCGCACCAGCACCGTGGTATCTGAGCCAAAGTTCTGCACCACAAAGTTATCGTAGCCGGCTGCGTTCAGGGTCTGACGCACGTTTTCCAGGGCTGGCGCTTGCTGATACTCCAACTCCACCGACGTACCACCGGTGAAATCCATACCCAGATTGAGACCGCGCACGGCCAGCAGGGCAATGGAAATGATGACCAGAGCGATAGAGAACACGGAAGCAATCTTCCGGATTCCCATGAAATCGATAGGCTTCTTCTGTGTATCAGACATTAGCCAGTTTCCCTCCGATCGACAGCTTGCCGATCTTGCGACCGCCATAAACAAAATTCACGATGCTGCGGCTGACCATCAGCCCGGAGAACATCGACGTGAGAATACCCAGGCACAGGGTGATCGCAAAGCCTTTCACCGGCCCCGAGCCCATGGCGAAGAGGATAACCGCCACCAGCAAGGTGGTGATATTGGCATCCACGATCGACACAAAGGCACGGGAGTAGCCGGAATTGATGGCCGATTGCGGTGGCACACCGGCCTTCAGCTCTTCCCGTATGCGCTCAAAGATCAGCACGTTGGCGTCTACCGCCATACCCACTGTCAGTACAATACCGGCAATACCCGGCAGGGTCAGCGTGGCGGAGAGGATCGACATGCAGGCAATCAGCATCATCAGGTTCAGGGTCAGCGCCACGTTCGCAATCAGACCAAACCCGCGGTAGTAGAGCGCCATGTAGATCAACACCAGTGCAAAGCCCAATGCCACAGACATCATACCCGCATCGATGTTTTTCTGGCCGAGGCTGGGGCCAATGGTACGCTCCTGAACGAAGTACATAGGCGCGGCCAATGAACCGGCCCGCAGCAGGAGCGCCAGTTCCGACGCCTCCGGAATGGAATCCAGCCCGGTAATACGGAAGCTGGCACCCAGTGCTGACTGGATCGTTGCGAGACTGATGATGCCTTTCTCGACCACCCGCTCTTCAACACTCTGAACTTCGCCATCCACCACTTTCTGTTGGGTTTCGGTCTTGTACTCGATAAAAAGCACCGCCATACGCCGCTGAATGGCATTGCGCGTCGCACGGTTCATCAGGTCGCCACCGACGGAGTCCATGGTGATATTGACCTGTGGCTGACCATTCTCATCGAAGGCCTGCTGGGCATTCGAGACATTATTGCCGGTGACAATCACTTCCCGCTCCAGGCGGGCCGTCCGGCCCGGCTCATCGCGGAAGCCAAACGATTCCGTTTCCGCTGACGGCGCATCCTGGCGGGCCTCAAGACGGAACTCGAGATTTGCTGTCGCACCCAAAACCCGTTTGGCCTGCGCGGTATCCTGCACCCCCGGCAATTCGACAATGATGCGATCAGCGCCCTGACGCTGCACCAGAGGCTCAGCTACACCCAACTCATTGACCCGGTTGCGGATGGTGGTCAGGTTCTGCTCGAGCGCATAGTCCTGTATGGCGGTCACTGCCTGCTCGGACAGCGAGAGCACAATCTTCAGCTCTTCGCCATCGGTCTGCTCGTCCATCAGGAACTGGTTATACTGGCCGCGGATCAGGGCGAATGCTTCGCTGCGAGCCTCTTCATCCCGGAAACTCAGGATGATTTCCCGACCGGCGACATCGCCGCCACGGTAGCGGATGCGCTCCTCACGAAGCTCACGCTTGATCTGGCCAGACAACGCCTCAAGGCGCTGTTCAACGGCGGTTACCATGTCCACTTCCAGCAAAAAGTGCACACCACCACGAAGATCAAGACCCAGCTTCATCGGCCCTGCGCCAAGGCTGCGCAGCCAGTCCGGGGTGGAGGGCGCCATATTCAGGGCCACCAGATAGTCATCGCCCAGCGCCTCCTGAACAATTGGCCGCGCTTTCAGCTGGTCATCACCGTCGAGGACCCGGATCAACCCGTTCCTGTCCTGGAGTTCGCTGCTTTTCACGGAAATGCCTTCCGCTTCCATAGCGCCGAGCGCACGATCGAGAACGCGTTGGTTAATCTCGGTGCTGCTTCGGGCACCTGTGATCTGAATGGCGTGATCGTCAGGAAACAGGTTGGGCAAGGCGTAGATAAACCCGATCACGAGTGCGACCAGGATAATCAGGTTCTTCCAGAGCGGGTACTTGTTGAGCATGGGTTCCCTTTATAGCCGGCCCCGGAGGGCCGGCTCTGAAAAGTCGGCTTGGCAAATTCAGACTGGCGAGGTGCCGGTTCAGATATCCTTCAGGGTGCCTTTAGGCAGAGCGGCAGCAACGGCCACTTTCTGAACCTTGATCTCAACGTTGTCGGCCACTTCAACCACGATAAAGTCATCAGTCACCTTGGTGATACGACCCGCAACACCGCCGGAAGTGACCACTTCGTCGCCTTTGTTCAGGCCACCCATCAGCGCCTTGTGCTCTTTGGCGCGCTTGGACTGCGGACGCCAGATCAGGAAGTAGAAAATCAGGATAAAGCCCGCAAAGAAGATCACCTGCCCCATGACACCCATGCCCTGGGCGGCCGGATCCTGGGCCAGTGCCAGTGACGGCAGGAACGCAATAAGGGCAGCAACAAGCAGCTTGATCGATTTCATTCAAAGTCTCCGTTAAGTGAGATAACTGTTTCAGTCGTTAGTGAGTCATTTCAGCCTGCCGAGGCAGGTTTGTCAGTCCGCCAACGGCGGCACTGTCTCCCCTCGACGGGCGTAGAAGTCGCTAATAAAGTCCGACAATGTACCTGCTTCAATAGCGCCACGCAATCCGGCCATCAGGTTCTGGTAGTACCTCAGGTTATGGATGGTGTTGAGCTGGGACCCCAGCATTTCTCCACACTTATCGAGATGATGCAGATAACTTCTCGAAAAATTCTGACAGGTGTAACAGTCGCAGGTGGCATCCAGGGGACCGGTGTCGTGACGATTCTTCGCATTGCGGATCTTGACGATACCGGTGGACGTGAACAGATAGCCATTGCGGGCATTACGGGTTGGCATCACGCAGTCAAACATGTCCACTCCACGGCGCACGGCCTCGACCAGATCTTCCGGGCGGCCAACCCCCATCAGGTAACGGGGCTTGTCTTCCGGCATGCGGGTCGGAAGATGATCCAGAATGCGGAGCATATCCTCTTTCGGTTCGCCCACCGAAAGCCCCCCAATGGCATAGCCGTCAAAGCCGATGTCCGTGAGTCCTTCAAGGGACTGGTCCCGCAATGCTTCGTACATGCCACCCTGAACAATACCGAACAACGCCGCCGGGTTGCCGGCATGCGCCTGTTTGCTTCGTTTCGCCCAGCGCAGTGACAGCTCCATGGACTCTTTCGCCTGCTTCTCCGTTGCCGGGTACGGGGTGCATTCGTCGAAAATCATGACAATGTCAGAACCCAGATCCCGCTGAACCTGCATGGCAATTTCCGGGTTGAGCTTCACCGGCGAGCCGTCCACCGGCGAGCGGAAGGTGACACCTTCTTCGGTGATCTTGCGCATTTCGCCAAGGCTGAACACCTGAAAACCACCGGAATCCGTCAGGATCGGCCCCTGCCATTGGGTGAAATCGTGCAGGTCACCATGGGCCTTGACCACTTCGGTGCCTGGGCGCAGCATCAGGTGAAAGGTATTGCCGAGAATGATTTCGGCACCGATCTCTTTGATATCCCGCGGCAGCATGCCCTTGACCGTGCCGTACGTACCCACCGGCATGAACGCGGGGGTTTCCACGGTTCCCCGGGGGAACGTCAGGCGGCCGCGCCGCGCTCGCCCGTCTTCCCCGAGCTTCTCAAACGACATAAAGCAGGATTCACTCACGATGTCACTCCGCTGTCTTGCCCGGCATCCCCGTTATGGGCGATCAGGGTGCCGAGGCTGGGGTCCTGGCCGGTAATAAACATGGCGTCGCCATAACTGAAGAAACGGTATTGCTCCCGCACCGCTTCGGCGTATGCCGCCATGACATTGTTGTAGCCTGCGAATGCGCTGACCAGCATGATCAGGGTCGATTCAGGCAGGTGGAAATTGGTGACCATGGCGTCTACCGTCTGGAAACGGTAGCCGGGATGGATAAAGATATCGGTCTCGCCCCGGAAGGCTCTCAATACCCCGCCACGACTCGCGGATTCCAGAGAGCGTACCGACGTGGTTCCCACGGCGATGACACGTCCACCCCGGGCGCGGGCGCGATTCACCGCGTCAACCGTCGCATCCGGCACGTTGGCCACCTCACTGTGCATGACGTGCTCTTCAATTCGATCGACCCGCACCGGCTGAAAGGTGCCGGCGCCCACGTGCAGGGTCACCCAGGCCACCTCAACACCGCTGGCCTGTATTTTTTCGAGAAGTGCCTCGTCAAAATGCAGTCCGGCCGTGGGCGCAGCAACGGCGCCTGCCTTACGGGCATAGACGGTCTGATAGCGCTCGCGGTCGGAGTCTTCGTCCGGGCGGTCCACGTAGGGTGGCAGCGGCATGTGGCCAATACGTTCCAGCAGATCGAGCACCGCCTCACCGCTATCGCACACCAGATGGAACAGCGCATCCTCGCGGCCGGTCATGCGCAGGGCGGTGCCGTCTTCGAGAATGACTTTCTGATCCGGCTTGAGCGCCTTGGACGCGCGCACATGAGCAACCAGCTCACGCTCACCCAGAACCCGCTCCACCAGTATTTCCACCTGCCCACCGGATTCCTTGCGCCCGAACAGGCGCGCCGGAATCACCCGGGTGTCATTGAACACCAGCAGGTCGCCGGGTTGAAGCAGGTCGGGTAAGTCAGTAAACCGCAGGTGATTGGTCTCCCCGGACAGGCCGTTAAGACTCAATAAACGGGACGCACTGCGATCTTTGAGAGGATACCGGGCGATGAGTTCATCCGGCAGATCAAAGTGGAAATCGGAGACATTCATTGAATGGACTGTTCACGACACCGCGTATTGCGGCTTGTAAGTGGTAGCGGCGGGCGGACTCGAACCGCCACGGGTTTTACCCCAACGGATTTTGAATCCGTCGTGTCTACCAATTTCACCACGCCGCCATCGGAGAGTGGTGGGGATTATACTGAGCCTGAATGTGAAAGCAATAACAAGCGCCGGACTTCCTTGTTCCGGCAGTCATTTTCTTACAGGCGGTCGAACAATGACAACTGTGAAACCTGGGCAAAGGACTGCTGAGCGGCCTGCAGAACGAAGCTCTGGAAGCTCAGTGTGCTGATGGCCTCGGCATAATCCACATCCTGCAGCTGGGACCGAATTTCGTTACTGTACACCGACGAATCCTCGAGGAATGACTGAGTGGATTCCACCGCATTCATCCGTCCCCCAAGCTCGGTCTGTTTGAGCACAATGCTTTCCTGCCCGTTATCGAGATTAGTCAGGGAACTGGCGATCAGATCGTCATAGGCGCCCTGCCCTCCCGGAGCCGTCTTGTCGATGTTCTCAAGCCCGTAGATGAGCTTTTCGATGGAGGTGAACACCGATTGTTTCTGGGCTGTTTTAAGGGTGAATTCGTCACCCTCGACCGCGCCGAACACCTCGACCTGAGCACCTGCCACCTCAAAGCTGCCGCCACCGGTGTAGGCTGCCGGCACGACCGGCAACGGATCGTTGGTGCGGCGGTTGAAGGCCTGCACCTCCAGCCCCCCTGCGCCGTCATCCACCACAGACACAGCGATGTCGTCCGGGTACACCAGATCAAACGCATCCCGATCCGCCACCATACCGGAACTGATCTGCGCGCCCGAGGTATTCGACTTCGCGGCCTCAGCAAAGAACGTGGGTTCAGCTGCAACCACGTCCACGAATATGCCCTTGCCGTGATCGCTGATCGGCACCGTAACACCGTCGTCGATCTCCAGCACCCGCTGGCCCTCGTCGCCCTGGTACACCCAGTCGCCGGAGACATTCTGGGTAAAGGCCTGCTGGTTACCCTGGAAGCCGCTGAAGATGAACTCGCCAGAGGCGTCTTTGGTGTTGGCGATATTAGCCAGTTGCCCCAGGCGCTCTTTCATTTCCGAGGCCAGAGACTGGCGGTCATTGGGCGACAACGCTCCGTTACCGGCCTGAACCGTCAGCTCCCGGATCCGCTGGATCACGTCAACAGCGCTCGCCAACGTGCTTTCTTCCTGTTTCAGGCGGTTATCCGCCAGCTGCGCATTGCGCTGGTAGGTTTCCACCCGGCCCAGCTCCTGATCCAGCTTGAGAATCCGCGCCGCGGCGACCGGGTCATCCGACGGCCGGTTGACCCGCTTGCCGGTGGACACCTGCTCCGAAGTCTTGTTCAGGCTAGTGTTGAGATCCTGAATCCGGTTGATACCACCGGAGAACACTTGTTGTGAGGATATTCTGATCATGTCACATCACCTCTCCCTGTTACCGGAAACTCTGCAACAGAGTGTTGAACAAATCCTGCGCCACGCTCATCACCTGGGCGGATGCGTTATAGGCGGCCTGGTACTGAATCAGCTTGCCGGCTTCCTCATCGAGATTCACTCCGGAGACCGATTCCCGCTGGTTGGTTGATTGCTCCAGCAGGGTGGCTCCGGCGTCGCTGTCGAGCTGGCTCTGTCGGGTTTTCACGCCCACGGCTTCCACCAGCCCGGCGTAGCCCTCGGTGAAATTCTGAGTACCACCGTTCATGGTGTTGGCGGTCCCCAGGGCCGCCAGGAACTCGGCGTTGCGGTTATCAGAGACACCGTTTTCATTGAAGTCGATGGAGAAAACGTCGCCTACCGCAGGATTGCCGGAGATCTCGAACTGGAAGCCCTGATACTCGGCGCCATCGCCGGGGTTCTCGCTGAACAACTTGTTGGAGATACCGGCCTGATAGGGCTTTTCGTCAATGATTGCGTCGCCGTTGTTATCAAACACGCTGAACACCAGGTTGCCCGCACCGTCGTCGGCGAAGCGGACTTCCAGCGGGCCGTTGGTCAGCTCGCCTTCCGAACGGAACGACGGCAGCAGCGAATTGGTGAACGGGTTGCGAACGTCCAGCATTTTGCCCTGATTGATCTTGCCGGTGCCGCTGTTACCCAGATCAGATTCCGCCCGTACCGGGCTGGCAAACGCCAGATCCTCTTCCCGCTCCACTTCCATATTGATATTGGCCGCCGCATTGCGGGTCGGCTGAATCAGATATTTGTCACCGGCATTGAACGTGCCACCCTCGATACGGATATTGAATCCCGGCATCGAGATCTCCGAATCCACCGGGTCCGGCAGGCGGCCCTGATTGGCAATCTCACCGGTGGCGTTATCGACCAGTTCATAGCTGCGCCCGTCGCCGCTGAATTGCAGGGTCCAGTTACCGGCTTCGAGCACGCCACTGTCGGTGATTTCAACCGCCAGCTGACCGTTCTGGGGCACCTGGTTGTTGGCATTGGCAATCACCCGCCCCTGCTGAGCGGCAGCGTTGTTGATGTCGGTGAAGAACCGCCCGCCAAGCTCGCCCTCCAGATCCAGACCAATCTCATGCTGGTGGTTCAGGGCATCCGACAGCGCAATGGCAACCCGCCCCAGTTCCTCAAACGCCGGCCGCAGCGCTTCCGACTCGAAGCGGCGCAAACCGCCGAGCTTGCCCCCGTTGATCTGGTTGTCCACCATCAGGGTGCGACCACCGTTTCGCAGGGTAAACTCCAGAGACGTCGGGTCCTGAGCGCTCTCACGGGTGCCAAATTCCGCCGCATTACTGCCAACCACCAGCGACAAACCGTTATTCAGGGACACATTCACCTGGCTGCCTTCGGTCGGCGTCACTTTGATGCCCACCAGTTCAGACAGTTCGCGTAGCGCATCGTCCCGTTTGTCGAGCAACTCGTTGGGCATCTTGCCCTCTGCGAGCCCGGGCGATTCTGAGATCGCCAGGTTAAGCTCGGCGATGCTCTGCAGCAGCGTGTTGGCGTCTTTCACGCCCTGCTGCATCTGGGTTTTGACGGACTCGCGCTGCTGGATGAATTCCTGATTCAGCGCCTGGAAACGATTGACCACCTGCTGACCTTCACTCAACACCAGCTGGCGCTGCGGCAATGAGGCGGGATCTTCAGCGGCGTTTTGCAGGCTGGCAAAGAAGTTGTTCAGGGCGTCACTCAGCCCGGTGGTTTCGCTGCCCAGCAGGTTGTCCAGACGGCTGAGCTCGGATCGCAGGGTGTCCTGCTCACCGTACAGGGTGGTGTCTTCCCGCAGCTGTTGGGAGAGAAATTCGTTGGCCAGCCGGCGAATGTTGGTAATGCTCACACCACTGCCAACGCTACCCGCGCCGGTACGCTGACCCGACTGAGTGTCGAACTGCACCTCCTGGCGACTGTAACCGGGGGTGTTGGCGTTGGTGATGTTATTACCGGTCGTGTTCAATGCTGTCTGGTGGCTAAGGACGCCCGTCAGACCAATGTTAATCAGCCCTGCCATAATCGCTTACTCCTCAGCCTCTGATTCGCCCAGTGACAGGGTCATCAGAGAATCGCCATTCATGATGCGTCGGATCTTGGCACCGTATTCCGGATCGGTGGCATAGCCGGCATCCTGCAATTTCTGGGCAAACAGCTCGGGCCGGTCGGCACTGGCTAATACATCTCGGTAACGCGGGTTGGATTCCAGGAACGCCACGTAGTCGCGGAAGCTCGACTCGTAATCCGGGTACGCCCGGAATGCCGCCCGCTCACTCATGGGCACGCCCTCACGGAACTCGGTGGTGGTAATGTCCACGGCCTCGCCCTGCCAGCGGTGGTCCGCCTTGATGCCGAACAGGTTATGGCTCGGCTCGCCACTGCCACCTTCAATCATGTGTTTGCCCCACCCGGTCTCGAGCGCGGCCTGCGCAACCATCAGGCGAGGGCTGATGCCGCTGTCACGGGCAACACGCTGCGCCATCGGCAACAGTGTCTGTACGAATTCTTCCGGGCTGCTGAAACGCTTGGGTGGCGGCGCGGCGCTATCTGCCACCGGTATGGCCTCGGCAACATCTGCCGCCTTACCCGGGGGCGCCACGCGATTCACTTCCTGCACCCGTTCCGGTAACCGCTCCGACAGGACCGGCACCGCGCGGTCGTAATCCGCCAGCGTGGCCTTATGCCCGGAGAGCTTGTCGCCCTCCTCATTCATGCCGGGTATCTGGCGGCTCAGCTGGCGCACCAGTGCTTCCGCCAGGCCGGTGCCTTGCTTCTGCGACAGACTCAGGCTGAGCTGGTTGTCGAACATGTCACGGTAATGCTCGGATTCGTTGCTGTTCAGGTAATTGCCCTCGGCGAACACATCGCCCGCCTTACGCATAGACTTCAGCATCTCGCCGAGAAACAGACTCTCAAACTGACGGGCCACTTCCTGCAAAGCGGCTTTCTTGTCCGTTCTGGCCTGGTTCTTGAGCTCGTTGAGGCCACTGAAGTCAGTGTAGATACGGGCTTGTTGAACGCTGGAATCCTGCATCACGTCACCTAGATCACGATCAGCTCGGCGCGCAGTGCGCCGGCCTGTTTGAGCGCTTCCAGCACCGCCATCACATCACCCGGCGCGGCGCCTACCTGGTTTACCGCCTGAACGATCTCGTTCAGGGTGACCGCCGGTCCGAACTTGAACATACGGGCGGGATCCTCGGTAATCGCAATCTGGGTATCAGGCTCGATGACGGTCTCACCACCCGCGAACGGGTTCGGCTGCTCGACCTCCGGGTTTTCCTGAATGGTCACGGTGAGGTTGCCATGGGTCACCGCCGCCGGGCTGACCTTAACGTTCTGCCCCACCACGATGGTGCCGGTGCGGCTGTTAATCACTACCTTGGCGGCATCTTCCGCCGGGCTCACTTCGATGTTCTCCAGGATGGACAGAAAACTGACCCGCTGATTCACATCACGCGGCGCCTTGACGGACACCGAGGTGGCATCGTGGGCATAAGCCATGTCCGGACCGAGGATATCGTTGATCGCTTCAACCACCCGTCGCGCCGTTGTGAAATCAGCCCGCAGCAGGTTGAAAGTAATGGTATCGCCCTTGCTGAACGGTGAGATCACTTCCTGTTCGATGGTGGCACCATTGGGAATGCGACCAACGGACGGCACATTCACGGTAATACGGGAACCGTCCTGACCCTGGGCACCGAAACCGCCGACCACTAGGCTACCCTGGCCGATGGCGTACACCTGGCCGTCGGCGCCCTTCAGCGGGGTCATCAATAAGGTACCACCGCGCAGGCTGTCAGCGTTGCCGATGGAGGACACGGTAATGTCCATTTCCTGACCCGGCTTGGCAAAGGGCGGCAAAGTGGCACTGACGGTCACCGCGGCGACATTTTTCAGATTCGGGTTGACCCCCTCCGGGAGGGTGACGCCAAACTGGTTCATCATGTTGCGGAACGTCTGATTGGTAAACGGCGCCTTGTCACCGGTGCCATCAAGACCCACCACCAGGCCGTAGCCCACCAGCTGGTTACTGCGAACACCCTTGATGCGCGCCAGATCCTTGAGGCGATCCGCCAGCACTGGCGACGCCACGACGGCCATAGCAAGAACAACAACCCAGAACCGGATCATCCTCATAACGGCCACCACTCACTGTTGAAGAAGCGGGCCAGCCAGCCCATCTGGTTAGCCTGATCAAAGTCACCGGTGCCGCCGTAGGCAAAGCGCGCATCCGCAATGCGATTGGATGCCACGGTGTTGTCCGGGGCGATGTCCTGGGGGCGAACCAGACCGCTGAGACGGATGTACTCATCGCCATTGGTTAGCGAAAGCCACTTCTCGCCGCGAATGTGAAGCACTCCGTTGGGCAGCACCTCGGTAACCGTCACGGTGATGCTGCCGGCGAAGCTATTGCTCTGGTCGGCTTCGGCCGAGCCTTCGAAATCCCGCTCCTGCTGCAGATCGGTGTTCACGCCCAACCCCGCGTTACCCAGCAATTCCGCCGCCAGTAACGAGATGTCCTGATCCTTGGTAATGCTGGTTTCCGCGTTCTTGCTGGCCCGCGTTGACTCCTCGAGGGTCACGGTCAACACATCGCCGACATTTAGCGCGACGGTGTCACCGTAGAGGTTATAGTTGCGGGAGGTTTGATAGATGGCCCCGGAATGGGGGTCGCGCTGCATCATGGCTTCAGCGCGCACTGGCGAATACGCCGGGTCGTCCGGCATGGCCCGCGGCCGGCTCATGGCCGTGCATCCCTGCAGCACGATCAGAACCCCTACCAGCGCCAAAACGCTGAGTGGAGTTCCTGGTTTGGTTATCGCGATGCGTTTCATGTCTTATCCCCTCACCGAGCCGTCAAGCGGTTAACCGATGTTGTTCGTAATAAACTGCAGCATCTGGTCGGTGGCCGACACCACCTTGGAGTTCATCTCGTAGGCGCGCTGGGTGGTGATCATGCTGACCAACTCCTCAACCACCTCAACGTTGGAAGACTCCACCATGCCCTGTTCAAGGCTGCCCAGGCCGCCAATACCCGGCTCGCCCTCAGCGGGATCACCACTGGCGTTGGTGGCTTTGTAAAGGTTGTTACCGATGGCCTGAAGCCCTTGCGGATTGATGAAATCCACCAGAGTAATCTCGCCCAGGTTCACCGGTGCCGCCTGATCATCCACTACCGCGGACACTGTGCCATCCTTACCGATGGTGATGTTGGTGGCGCCTTCCGGCACGTTGATGTTGGGCTCCAGCGTGTAACCGTCCGGGTTGACGATGTCGCCATCGGCATTGAGTTGGAACTGGCCATCACGGGTATAGGCAATCTGTCCATCCGGCAGCAGTATCTGCATGAAGCCCCGGCCATTGACGGCCAGATCCAGCGGTTGCTCGGTCACTTCCAGGTTGCCCTGTGAAAACTGCTTTGTGGTGCCCACCACTCGCACACCGGTACCCAGTTGCAGGCCGGAGGGCAGCTCGGAGTTTTCCGTGCTCATACCACCCGGTTGGCGGTTGACCTGATAAAGCAGATCCTGAAACACCGCCCGATCCCGTTTGAAGCCCGTGGTATTCACGTTGGCCAGGTTATTGGAGATGGTGGTCATCTTGGTATCTTGTGCGCTCAACCCGGTCTTGCTGACCCAAAGTGCTGGATGCATGGTTTTACTCCTTGCCCTGGGGTGAAATCAGGCGGCCATTGTTTGCCGCTTTTTCACCCGTCCGGCGAATGATGCTGTGGTTTATCAAAGGTTCTGCAACAGCCGTGCCGAAGCCTCGGAATTCTCTTTGGCGGTGGTCATTACTTTCACCTGCATCTCGTACTGTCGCGACAGCTGCAGGTTGGCAATCATTTCCTCAACGGCGTTGACGTTGGAGCTTTCAAGGAAGCCAGATGCCACCCGCAACGCGGCATCCGGTGGCTCCGGGCCATCCAGAGCCTGATCCGCTTTACGACGGATGTAGCCGTCTTCACCTTTTTCCAGTGCTGCGGGGGGCGGATTCACCAGTTTCAGCCGATCAATCTCCACCAGCTGATCGGGAGGACCGCCCACCGGAATGATGGAAATGGTACCGTCGGAGCCGACTTGAAGGTTATCGAAAGGAGGCAGCGCGACGGGCCCGCCGTTGCCCATGACCATGTCACCGTTGGCATTTCGCAGCAGGCCGTTCACGTCGACCTGCAGGCTGCCGGAGCGGGTGAAGACTTCCTGGCCCAGCTGGTTCTGCACCGCCAGCCAGCCATCGCCTTCCACGGCAACGTCCAGCTTGCGGCCGGTTTCCATCAGGGCGCCGGCGGAGAGATCCGTACCCGGGCGCTCGGTCATGGCGTAGGCACGGGTAGGATGATGTTCGCCAAACACCGGCATGCTGCGGGCCTGGGCAAAATCTTTCTTGAACCCTGTGGTGCTCACGTTAGCCAGGTTGTTGGCGTGCGCGCGCTGGGCCAGCATGTTCTGCTTGGCGCCAGACATTCCAATATAAAGGGCTTTATCCATGGGAAAACTCCTGCCGGAATTTTGACTGTTTCCAGTCATCCTGCAGGAGTTGTGCCAGATTTATAGTTCAGGGATTAACGCAGGTTGATGATGGTCTGGGTGACCGCATCGGAGGTTTCGATGGTCTTGGCATTGGCCTGATAGTTCCGCTGGGCAATGATCAGATTCACCAGCTCCGCAGACAGATCCACGTTGGAATCCTCCAGCGAGCTCGCCTTGATGGAACCCAGGGTGCCAGTGTCCGGCGCGCCAATGATCGGCTGACCGGACTCGAAGGTTTCCACCCAGGTAGTGTCGCCCACCGGTGTCAGGCCATCAGTATTATTGAAGGCTGCCAGCGCCACCTGCCCCAACTCTTTGGACTGCCCGTTGGTGTAACGGGCAAACAGAATGCCCTGATCAGACACGTCCAGACCGGACAAACGGCCGGTTGTGAAGCCGTTCTGGTTCTGGTCATTCACCCCGAAGGCACTGCCATATTGGGTGGTATTACCCAGATCCACGACGAAGGCAGACGTGGTCGGAGGCTCAGGAATCGGGGTCACCACCTCTTCCCCGGCCGCGGGCGGGCCGTCACTGCCGTTGGGCAGCCCGTTGACGTCTTTCGGGATCCAGTCGGTCACCACAATCTCGCCGTTGGGATCACCGTTAATCGATTGAAGCGCGCCGTCCTGATTGAAACGGGCGGTGTAGGGCGCTTCATCCGTGCCGGCAACCATCTCGCCGTCGATCTGCAAGTAAACAGACCACTCACTCTGGCCAACACCGTTACCCGGTGCCGGTTCTTTTACGAAGAACTGGGTAAGCTCGTGGGAGTTGCCCAGGCTGTCGTAAATCGTGGTGGACGTGGCGTGATTGTAGGTACGCTGGTCCAGCGGATTGAATTCATTGGTGATTCGCGTCTCGCCGCTGTCGTACGCGGTGGCGAAAGCGTCGGTTCCGCCGGCAGCGGTGGCAATGCCGCTGACATCACGCTCGGTGGTCACAAACAGGTTGCCGCGCTGCGGGTCAACGAAGTCCTGAGCCCCGGCAGCACCGGTGGTGTACCCCATATCCACGGTAAACCCGCGGCTGTCGGTAATTTCGATGTCGTCACCGGTATCGCTTACCCGCGCGCGCAGTGTGTTCAATTCCGAATTGTTGATGGCCGCAGCCAACGTGTTCAGATCGGTAATGCCGTCGCTGCCGCGGAAAGTCACGTTATCACTCCCGTTCAGAGAGATCGTGAGCTCGAAATCCGGGTCTGCCAGATCCGTCTGCAACTGGGTAATGTCAAACTGACCGGACAGATCGAATTGGGTCCGCGCCGAAGCATTTACCCCGCTCTGCGATCCCAGGAGTTCGGCCACTTCGTTGGCCGGCTCACCGGTCCCTATGGTGATCGGCTGCGACGTCGTGCCATCCGAGTACTGAATCTGGAACACGTCGCCATCCAGGTCTGCCACATTGAGCGTTTCACCCAGATCGCGAATACGGTTCTCCAGCACACTCTGCCTGGAGTCCAGATTGAGGTCTGACCGCAGATTGGTGGTTCGCCGCGGCGCCAGGTTGTCGGTTTCCACCTGCAGGTCGCCGCGCACCCCGGACAGGTTGCCGTCAGCGTCGGCGGTGAAGCCCTGGACCCGCATGTTCTGGTTGTTGGTGATAAAACCGTCTTTGTCGATGCCGAACTGACCGGCACGGGAGTAACGGATTTCACCGCCGTTGTTCAGAACAAAGAAGCCGTCACCATTGATGGCCATGTCCAGGCCGTTGTCGGTAAAGCTGATGTTGCCCTGACCGAAAGACTGTTTGACGTCCTGCACCCGCACGCCGTCACCGATCGGATTGGTGCCCGAGCTCAGAAAACCGCTGGCGTACAGATCGCCGAACTGCGCCTTGCTGCCTTTAAAGCCGACCGTACTGGCGTTGGCAATGTTGTTACCGGTGACGTCCAGATCAACCGACGCCGCCCTCAAACCGCTAAGCCCTGTGTTAAAAGCCATAATTCACCTCGTGGTTCCGTACCGGTATCAGTTGATTTGTTCGACGTCCGACAGGGCAATGGAGCCCATACCCGCCAGATTCAGTGTTACCTTGCCACCCTGCCCCAGAGACACGCTGTCCACGTTGGCGCTGATACGGGTAGCCAGTTGTTCGGTGCCGCTCGGGTAAGAACCCTCTGCCACAATGCGATAGGGCCCGGGCGGCAAGGCGTTGCCGTTGCCGTCTTTGCCATCCCACTGGAAGGACGCAATACCGGCCTGACTGGCGCCGAGGTCAATCTGACGTATCCGCTCGCCATTCTGGCTTTCGATGGACACGCGCAGCCCCCCGGTCGATGCAGGCACTTCCACCGTTCCGGTAATCTCGCCCTCGGCACCCAGAATGCCGATTTCAGATGGTGCCAGCACGGTACGGCCCACCATGGCGGAGGCCTGCAACGCCTGAGTCGAGCGGAACTGGCTGGCCACGTCGTCTACGCTCTTCGACAGCCCCTGCATTTCCTCGAGCGAGCTGAATTGCGCCAGCTGGGAGATGAATTCGCCGTTATCCTGGGGCTCAAGCGGATTCTGATTCTTGAGCTGGGCAATCATCAGCTCCATGAACTCATTCTTGCCCAGTTCGTTGCCGCCGGCCGCGGCGGAATCCTGCTGCACCCGGAACTTGCCCAGTACATCGGCAGCGTCTGTTGCGTTAATTGCGCTCATCGGTCAGTCCTCGCCCGTTTACTGCTGCCCAAGTGTGAGAATGCGCTGCATCATCGACTTCGCGGTATTCATGATGTCGACGTTCATCTGGAAACTGCGGGATGACGACATCATGTCAGCCATTTCCTCGACCACGTTGACGTTCGGATAGAACACGTAGCCATCTTCATTGGCCGCCGGATGGTTCGGTTCATAACGCATCTGCAGCTCCGCATCGCTTTCCACGATGCCGTCAACCCGCACGCCCGCACCCTCACCGGAACCGCCGTTGAAACCCATGCCTTGCATGCCCTGAGAGTCCGGGTTGATCATGGACTGCTGGATGGCCGCGAACACCGGTTTGCGAGCACGGTAGGTGCCCTCGGTGCTTGAACTGGCCGTTTCCGCGTTAGCGATGTTGGACGCAGTGGTATTTAACCGCAGTGACTGTGCGGTCATGCCGGAACCGGCGATATCAAAAATGTTACCCAGGGACATAATGCTGCTCCTCTGCTCTCAGGCTGCGTCCGGTTTACTGACCGGTCAGGGCTTTTTTAAGGCCCGAAAATTTGCTGTTCAGGAACTGAAAACTGGCCTGGTAGTCCATCGCGTTTCTCATGAACCGGCTCTGTTCCTGCTGGGCATCCACGGTATTGCCATCGACCGACGGCTGATGTGGCGTGCGGTACAGCAGCTCGGCGTCGGCGCCCATGCCACCCATGGAGGTGTCCATGTGACCCTCGTGGGTGCGTGCCATACCAAAGCCGCTGGCTTCCTGCTGGGCTTTTTCCATCATGGCGCGGAAATCCACATCCCGGGCCTTGAAGCCCGGCGTATCGGCGTTGGCCAGATTGTTGGCCAGCACTTCGCCACGCTTCTCCCGGGCCATCAGAGCCTGCGGGTGAACACCCAGTGCGCTATCAAAAGAAATTGCCATACTGCCTCCCGAACCTTGTGACCGGACCTGCATCGGTTTGCCGGTTCACCTCTTTGAGATAGACAAAGCAACCTCAATGCCAGTTTTAGAGAATGGCCGAGTGGCGGGGCGTGACGGGGGATATCGGAGTGAAACAAGGCGTTCCACGGCAAAAACGGCAGAGGAAGCGGCAAACGCTTTCCTCTGCCCCTGAGGGATTATTCAGTGATCTGGCCAGCGACTTACAAAATCGGAGACCGCCGGGCGTGGCACCGACGGTTTTTCACCTGCCACGGTGCCTGTGTAAAGAAAGCCGATGATGTGCTCGTTTTCATCAAGCCCAAGCCCGGCCATCACTTCTTTCCGATACGCAATATTGCCGGTGCGCCACATAACACCGTAACCGGCCGCCTGCAACGCCAGCGACAAATGCCCCATTCCCACCGCGGCAGACAGCGACTGCTCGCTCTCGGGCACTTTCGGGTGAGGCTTGTGGGTGGCAATGCCAACGATCACCATCGGCGCCCGCAGCGGTGCCGCCCTCAGCTTCTCGCGCTCCTTTTCCGTGGCATTGTTTTCACAAACCGATTCGAACAGCTCGCCCAGCGCAACAAGCCCCTCGTCTTCTATGACCAGATAACGCCAGGGCCTCAGCAGCGCGTGGTCTGGTGTGTTGGCGGCGCACCGGAAAGCCGTTTCCAGCGCGACGGCGTCCGGCGCCGGAGCCTGCAGGCGCGGCTCGGATTTTCTCTGGAGCAGGAAATCGATTGCTGCCGTCATAATTTATCGCGATCCTGTATCAGCTGATGTGAATTTGCGGGTATAAAGGCGATGTCAAGCAGAAAAGCCCCGTCGGAATTGTGGCCTTTCTGTAATACTGTTAACCTTTGGTCGTAGTTCGACCACGAACATCGTTTATATTGAGCCGGTAAGCCGAACCATGAGTGAACAGAGCGCCTTTCGCAACTTTTCAGAATTCTATCCTTACTATCTGAAAGAACACAGCGATGTGGCCTGGCTGCTACTGCTCCCCTTAATCGGTTACGGTTTTGCCTGGGTCGGTCACTATGTCTTCGAGAAAAACCGCCCGGCAACATTCAAACACCCAGTGTACAGCCTGATGGGCGACTGGGTGATGTTTCGTGACATCCTCATCGGCCGGATCCGTTTCTGACATGATGAGTGCTCCGGTGGACCTGCGCAATGCCAGCGCCAACGCTGGCAAGGCAACTCTTGTTGACGCGCCGAACAATCCCATCGCCATTCCGCCCATGCCGGACTACAACGGTCGCATCCTGGCATACACCGTGACGGCAATGATCATTGCCGCCGGGGTTATTCAGGGCGCGTTCCCGGACTGGTTGATCTACGCCATCGCCGGAGCCCTGAGCTGGCCCCACGTCGCTCACGCGCTTACCCGGCGCACCTTTCTGAAAAATTCTTCCCGCATCCGCCAGAAAATGCTGATTGTCGATTGCCTGATCGGCGGTGCTTTGGTCGGCGCCATCGGACTGGTTGCCATTCCGTCGGTATCGGTGATGCTGATGCTGATGTTCAGCTGTCTGATCATCGGCGGTTTGCGGCAATGGCTGTTCGGCACCGTTTTCATGTTCACGACACTGTCCATCGGGCTGGCGGTCTGTGGTCCGGCCGAGAGCTTCCAGGCACCCCTGCTCACCGGCATCGTCTCGATACTCGCCACCGGGCTTTACATCTGTGTCACCGCCTTCTATTCGCACCAGCAGGCCCGTGCGCTGATGATGGCGAAAACCCAGATCCAGAACCAACGGGAACAGTCGATCGCACTGTCCCACAAACTGTCAAAATACCTCTCGCCCCAGGTCTGGCAGTCCATCTTTACCGGCGAGCGGGACGTGCGCCTGGAAACTCAGCGCAAGAAACTGGCGGTGTTCTTCTCCGACATCAAGGGTTTTACCGAACTGTCGGAAGAGATGGAGCCGGAAGCCCTGACCGAATTGCTGAACCACTACTTTAACGGCATGTCGGAAGTGGCGCTCAAATACGGCGGCACCATCGACAAGTTCGTGGGTGATTCCATCATGGTGTTTTTCGGTGACCCCACCAGCCGTGGCCAGCGTGAAGATGCCTTTGCCTGTGTGTCCATGGCCATCGACATGCGCAAACACATGAAGATCATGCGTCAGAAGTGGCGCAGCCAGGGCATCAAGACCCCGCTGGAAATCCGCATGGGTATCAGCACCGGTTACACCACCGTAGGCAACTTCGGCGCTGAGAACCGGATGGATTACACCATCATCGGCAAGGAAGTGAACCTGGCCAGCCGGCTGGAGTCCCTGGCCGAGCCCGGTGAAATTCTGGTGTCCTATGAGACCTTCTCGCTGATCAAGGACCGCATCATGTGCCGGGACAAGGGTGAGATCACCGTGAAGGGCTTTGGTAAGCCAGTACCCATTTACGAAGTGGTGGATTTCCGCCGCGACATGGGCCCCAACCGCAGTTTCCTGGAGCACGAGCACAGCGGTTTCGCCATGTACCTGGACTCAGACAAGATCACCGAGCGCGAGCGGCAGTCGATCCTGACGGCGCTGGAAGACGCCGCCGACCGCCTGCGCCAGGAAGAAGAAATCCGCTAACCTCTCACCCTGCTCAATCCCTGTGTTGGCATCCGCCCGTCATTACTGGCGGATCAGTCGCGCACCGGCGTCGCCTTCCGGCTCGGTACTCCGCCACGGATTGATATCCAGCCCCCCCCTCCGGGTGTATCGGGCACACACCATCAACTGTTTCGGCGCGCAACGGGCCTGGATGTCGGTGAATACCGTTTCCACACAGTGCTCGTGAAAATCCTGCTTCTGGCGGAAACTGACCACGTACCTCAGTAATCCCTTGCGGTCGATTCTCGGCCCGGTGTAACGGATCATCACCGTGGCCCAGTCCGGCTGCCCGGTCACCGGGCAATTGCTCTTGAGCAGGTGTGAGCACAGGCTTTCAGTGACCTCTCCGGCATCAGCCACGAGGGACTCCGGCGCATACTGATAGGTCACATCCTCCAGGATCTCGCAGTCGATCAGTTCGTAACCCTGCGGCCGACCCTCCGCGATGCCGCCCTCATCCACGCTTAACATGGAAACCTGAACAGCCGATCCGCTGGCACTGGAGAGATCCCGGGTGATGACCTCAGCCACTTGCTCCGGCGCGGTAAACACCGCCTGGTTCAGTGAATTCAGGTACAGCTTCAGGGATTTGGATTCGATGATGCAGGGGGATGCCGCCGGGAAACGGATTTCCGCCCAGGCCACCTCGGGCACCCCATCCGCCCGCAGCCAGGAGATTTCCCAGGCTTGCCAGAGATCCTCGCCGAACCAGGGCCAGCGGCCATCATCAAGACCGATGCGCCGGCGGTTTTCCTCCCGCGGGACCGGAAACAGCAGCGCCGGATCATAGCGATCCGGGTATTCACTGGATTTGCCCAGAGGGGCATCGTTAAGTGCCATGGTGTGTCCTGCTCAAAGGGGTCTGAATCAGTGGCGAATGCCCTTGCCTCGCTGCAGCATCCGCAGGGCAACGGCCGACAACAGCGTGATGAATACCAGAATCATACCGAGTGCCACGAAAGGATTCACATCGGAAACGCCGAGGATGCCGAAACGGAAGGCATTCACCATGTACAGGATCGGGTTGATCATCGACACGCCCTGCCAGAATTCCGGCAACATGTTGATGCTGTAGAACACCCCGCCGAGATAGGTCAGCGGTGTCAGTACGAAGGTAGGCACAATGGAGATGTCGTCAAACTTGGTGGCCAGCATGGCGTTGATGAAACCACCCAGCGCGAACAGCGCCGAAGTCAGAAACACCGTAACCACCACCATCGGCAGGTTGTGAATCTCCAACCGGGTAAAGCCGAGCGACAACAGCGTGACAATGAACCCGATCCCCAGCCCACGTGCCATGCCACCGCACACATAGCCGGCCAGAATGATCCAGTCCGGCACTGGCGATACCAGCAGCTCTTCAATGCTGCGCTGGAACTTCATCGAAAAAAACGACGACACCACGTTAGCGTAGGAACTGGTGATTACCGCCATCATGATCAAACCCGGTACGATGAACGACATATAGTCGAACCCGCCCATGTCACCAATGCGGGAACCGATCAGGTTACCGAAAATGATGAAATACAGGGTCATGGTCACCGCCGGCGGCAACAGGGTCTGAGGCCAGATCCGGGTGAAGCGGCGAATCTCCCGCAGCACAATGGTGTTAAACGCGGTCATTTTGGCCTGGGGCGTCATACGGCACCTCCCGCGCTGACCGGCGCCGCGCCCTCGTTGGCGTTTTCTTCCACCATGCGGATAAACAGTTCCTCCAGCCGGTTGGCCTTGGTGCGCATACTCACTACCTTGATGCCCAGGGCCTCAAGCTGCACAAACACTCGGTTGAGGCCCTGACCTTTCTCCACGTCGATTTCCAGCGCACCCTCGCCGTCCAGCCGGCAGGGAAAATCTGCCAGCGCCGGTGCGGAAGCCAATGGCGATTCGGTGTCCAGCACGAAGGTTTCAACGTGGAGCTGCTGCAGTAGCTCCCGCTTGCTGGTGTGCTTGAGGATGCGGCCGTGATCAATGATGGCGATGTTGCGGCACAGGGCCTCCGCCTCTTCCAGATAGTGGGTGGTCAGAATAATGGTGGTGCCTTGGCGGTTCATCTCTTCGAGAAACGTCCACATGGAGCGGCGCAACTCGATATCCACACCGGCGGTGGGCTCATCGAGAATTAACAGTTTCGGCTCATGAACCAGAGCCCGGGCAATCATCAGGCGACGCTTCATACCGCCGGACAGCATCCTCGCCGGCGTGTCTTTCTTGTCCCACAGGCCCAACTTGCGAAGGTATTTCTCTGCCGACACTTTCGCTTTTTTCATGGGAATGCCGTAGTACCCGGCCTGGGTCGTAACAATGTCGAACACTTTCTCGAACTGGTTGAAATTGAACTCCTGGGGCACAACGCCGAGATGCAGCTTGGCATCGGAGAGACTGGTATCAATGTCGTGCCCGAAAACCCGCACGGTACCCGCGGTCTTGTTCACCAGGGACGATACAATACCCAGCGTGGTGGACTTACCCGCGCCATTCGGCCCAAGCAGCGCAAAAAAGTCCCCCTCGCGGACGTTCATATCGATACCCTTGAGGGCCTGAAACCCATCGCCGTAGGTTTTTATCAGCCCTCCGATCTCCAATGCATTGGTCATAAACTACCCGGAATTGTGACGTGCCTGGCCGGCCTGACCGCCCACCGTCGTGATCTGTTTAATCGGAAGTCTTCTAGGTTGTGGCGAGTGGCGGATTTTCAAGTCATTGCCGCTCCGGGCAACCGGAAAACGGACCCCGGAGGGAAAACACCAAACTGCGACAGGAATCCCGATATCCCCGCCATGACGACCCTATAATGCCGGTTACAACACTTTACAAAAGGCCCGGCACCGCTCACTGCCTTTGTACGGCCGGCCGTCTGACCAGGGAATGTACGCCAGACCATGAAATCCGTTCACCACCCTCGCCTCTGCCTGACACTGGTTACCGCACTCACCCTCACCGGCTGCCTCGATGACGGCGGTGGCAGCAACGACGACGACACCCGCACCGGCGCTGTTAACGTCCATGGTTTCAGCGGCGTCAGTTACCGTACCGCCAGTCGCACCGGGCACACCGACGCGCAGGGGCAGTACCAATACTACCCGGGCGAAACGGTCAGCTTCCGTGTTGGCGACCTCACGCTGGCGGAGGATGTTCCGGCAAAAGAATTTGTCACCCCACTGGAGTTTTTCGAAGACACCCGGCAGAAACTCGACAACCCCGGCACAGACGATGAGGGCCTTCGTACCCACACACTGACCGAGCAGGCGCTGCTCAGTGACAATGCCCTGATCAATCTCACGCGGTTGCTGCTGGCACTGAACTGGGAGGAAAACCTGAAGGAAACCGACGGTATCGAATTGCGTGAAAGGGTCATCAGCCAGCTGAATGCGGCCCTGCCCGACCTCACGGCGCCGATTGATTTTTCCGTCAGCGAAGCCGAGTTTGCCCACACCGGATCAGAGAGCGAACCCACCCCGTCGCCGGCCAATCAGCTGCTGGCAGCTATCTGTTTCTACCCGGAGGACGACGAACTCTGCGACGCACCGCCCACCCAGTCCGAGATTGACGCCCTGCCGCCACGCCCGGAAAACGAAGACGACCGCGACCCGGATGTGGAATACCAGGAAGATCTTGAGAACAAGCGAGACAGCATTCTCGAAGCCCGGCGCAGCCTGGACGACTTCGATCGCGAGGCGGCTGAGGATTACCTCACCCGCGAGCTCAACGCCATCACCACCACCTATGGCAACCGCTACTATCTCAACAACGAGACCGCCAGTTACTCCCCGTCCGACACCGGGATTAAAAGCGTGGATGTGCGCCGCGTAGGGCGCGATGCCAGGCTGGCGCAGATAGAGGCCATCAGCACCCGCCAGCAGGACGTGGTGGTGCACAGTTTCGACTGGCAGTCAGCAACGGTGGATTATTTCGTGGCGGGCGCCAGCGGCGGCGAATCGGAAATCGTCATCAGTTTTCGACCCGACAACACCTACCGCTGGATACGAAAAAGCCTCAGGGTGCTCATTCGCTGATCAGGCGCCAACCAGGCGCGCAAGATTCCAGCGGGATTCAGTACCGGTAACGTCGTAATGCTCGGGGTTCAGTCCTTCGGTGCCATGGGGCAGGCACTCGGCAATGGACAGGGTTTCACCGGCTTCCTTGTTCGCGTTGAAGCTCGCCAGATCAATCACCTTCGCCGACTTCAGTGGCTTCTGGAATTGGTCCGTCATTACCATCACCCTCGGCCACAACCGGCGTTCCGGTGAATGCGACACCACCATCCCACGCTGGCCATCATTGAGCTGCACCAGGCTACCGGTGGGATAGATACCCACCGCCTGAATGAACGTTTCAACCAGATCTTCCTGGAACTCAATGTTCCGCATGTCATACAGCAGCCGCACGGCTTTGGCCGGCGTCATCGGCTCGGACGACGCACGCGGGCCGATCAGGTTTTCGAAGAACTCCGCCAGCCCGGCAATCTTGGCCAGCAGTGGGATGCGGTCGCCACGAATACCTTCCGGGAAGCCGGAACCGTTGTGACGCTCCCGGTGCCCCTGCACCACACTGATTACCGCTCGAGAAACCCCGCAACCGTCCAGCATGGCCACGCCACGATTGACGTAGGTGCGGTATTCCGCGAATTGATCAGGGCTGAGCTTGTCTTCATTTTCCAGCATGGAGACCGGCAGCGCGATCTTGCCGATCTGCGACAACAGACACCCCAGACCCAGATGGTTCAACAACCCTTCGTTCAGTCCCAGCTCACGCCCGCACACCAGAGCCCAGACTGCCGTATTCATGGCGTGCCGGTAGATGAAGTCGTCATGCTGGCGGGTACGGCTCAGCCACAGCAGAGCGTCCGGATTGCGCACCACGCTGGACACCATGTTGCGGGTAACGCCCGCCACTTCCCGCAGATCGGGCGTAGCCTGGCGCTTGATGGTTTCAGACACGCGCTTGAGCGCGATCTCTGCATCTGCCAGCACCATGCCCGAGACCTTCAGCTCCCGCTTCATGGTGGTGGTGGTTTCATAATGAACCGGCTCGCGGATGTGAAGCGGCGGCAGCTGAATGGCTTCCCGGTTGCCGCCCATTTTCCGCGCGCGCTGACCAAACACTGGCCCGGGATCCTTGCCGGCATCGATTTTCTCACGAGCTTCCGCGACATCAATCAATACCCACTTGCAGTAAGACACGACCGAGCGGATGTCGTCCTGGGAGCGAACAGGAAAGCCCTGAATCGGGAACGGAGTCTGGTGCCATGGCCGGTCCAGATCGGACACAAACATGCCGATTTCCAGATCTTGTACGGCGATTTTTTTCTGACGAACGCCCACGGTGCACCTCAATTTTTACAACAATCGATACTGACTATTTTGACGGCTCAAACGATAGAGTCCATTACATATTTGTAGTCCAAAGTAACTTGAAAGCAACAGGAGGTAACGATAGTCATCATGAGGAAACAAAATGTAGCAACGTGACGTGAAGTACACTTCCGGACCAAAAGTGTCAATCTGCGTCACACACCGAATCGTCCACGGCGGGCGGGCGCCCATTCAGCGCGCCCCGGGGCGCTTTGCGGATGTAGACCCTGTAGGGCACCACCGAGGCGCGAAGGTAATCGGTG
Organism: Marinobacter goseongensis; assembly: GCF_023156235.1. GTDB lineage: Bacteria > Pseudomonadota > Gammaproteobacteria > Pseudomonadales > Oleiphilaceae > Marinobacter > Marinobacter goseongensis. The sequence goes on from NZ_JAKZAI010000009.1 coordinate 122,312, forward strand.
TTCTCTTCCTCGTCTTCGGCCTGACGGCTGGTGCTCACCGGCTCGCAGGACACCAACAGGGTCATGGACTGGCCAATATCGGTCACCTTCGACAGGCTCTCTCCGGGGTCTATGGACAGGCACACATCGTCTTCACCTGCCGGCTGCCCGCTGGCCGCAACCAGGTCCTGTCCCGGCCGCCCACAGGCGCGGATACCGTCACCGCAACTGGCCGGATCACGGTGGGAATCATCGGTCAGGCGCCAGGCCCGCTCACTGCACTGAGTAGCCACCCGGATCGGCGTAGACTGGCTGTCTTTTACCCACCAGCCGGGGTATTCCGCCGTTTGCCAGCTCAACACCACCTGCCGCGCCTCGCCCGCGGAATTTTCCGCCGGGAAGGCGCCATAGTGGCTGTAATAGGAGGCACATCCGTTGAGGGCAGAGACAACAAACAAGAAAGACAGGCGCAGGGTAATCTGGCGAAAACGATTCATTTGGGCACTTCACGGCTTGAGAATGACGGATCAGCACTGGCTATTATCCACAGCCGTGGCCGGGAAACCGTTTATTGATCCGCAAATTGCAGACCGAAGCCGTCATTGGTCTTGCGCACCACAACCATTTCCAGCACCGGCGCCGGCACTGGCAATCCCTGCACCTGCACTTGCACACGGTCTCCCATCGCGGGCTCGAAGGGATCGCTCTCCACCACAATGAAGATACCGCCGTCAGAAATGTCCCGTGTTGAGAACAGGAACTCCCCGAGGGTGGCGTGCTGCACCTTCACCTTCGCACTCAAAGCGGTGCGACTGTGTTCTCTGCGATCGTTGCCAACCATAAACCGTGTATCCACCGCTTTTTTTGCATAGTTTTTAGGGCTTTCCGAAGCATAGCACCATTTTGTGCAAAATCAGCAACAGCACCTTGACATGATCGTTAACACTAATGAGAATGGTTGTTGTTTTTAATGCTATCTCCTGTCAACCAGGTGATAACTCAACCATCTGCCCGACAAAGGACACACGCTATGCGAATGAAACTGGCTGCCGCCACTGCAATGGCCCTGTCTGTGATGCCCCTGAGCGCTTCCGCCGACGGCGAAGTCAACATCTACTCCTATCGCCAGGCGTATCTGCTGGAGCCGCTGCTGAACGCTTTTGAACAGGAAACCGGCATCAAGGCCAACGTGGTTTTCGCCAAACAGGGTCTGGCAGAGCGTCTTGAGCGCGAAGGCCGCAACAGCCCCGCCGACGTGGTCATGACGGTCGACATTTCCCGCATCAACGAGCTGGTTGAGCGCGACCTGGTCGCCGGTGTGGACAGCGAAACCCTGGCAGACAACATTCCGGAAAACCTGCGTCATCCGGAAGGCAAATGGTTTGCACTGACCACCCGTGGCCGTCTGATCTTCACGTCGAACGAGCGTGTTGAAGAAGGTGAGATCACCACATACGAAGAACTGGCCGACGACAAGTGGAATGACCGCATCTGCACCCGCAGCGGCAAGCATCCCTACAATATCGCCCTGATCTCCTCAATGATTGCCCACCACGGTGAGGAAGCAACCGAAGAGTGGCTGGAAGGCGTGAAAGTCAACCTGGCCCGCAAGCCCCAGGGCGGCGACCGTGACCAGATCAAGGCCATCTCCGAAGGCGTGTGTGACATCGCCATCGGTAACAGCTATTACTACGGCAACATGCTGAACGACGAGAACCAGCGCCCGGCCGCTGAAGCGGTTCGTCTGGTGTTCCCGAACGCGGACGATCGCGGCACCCATGTTAATATCAGTGGTATCTCGCTGACCAAGAGCGCGCCGAACCGCGAAAACGCACTGCGCCTGATGGAGTTCCTGTCCACAGACGAGGCTCAGCGTATTTACGCAGAAGCCAACACCGAATACCCGGCCAACCCGGATGTTCAGCCTTCAGGCCTCGTCGCCGAGTGGGGCGAGATCAACCCGGACGACCTGTCACTGCAGGAGATTGCGAACAACCGCAATGCCGCCGTGAAGCTGGTTGACCGTGTAGACTACGACGGCGAGTAACACCGTCGCGAACGAGCAAGGGTGGGCGCTGCCCACCCTTTTTAGTTTGCAGAGGCCCGCTCGGGTGACTAGAATCGGATCTCTTTTTTGAACGCCAAAGGACCAACATGAGCGAGGCAGTAACCAGCGGTGCTCCCGGGCTGACACAGCCACTGCTGGCGAAGCGTACCTCCAAACGCTGGTTGATCTCCGCTGCGCTGACCACCGCCATCGTGGCGCTCCCGGTTCTTTCGGTGATTTTCCTGGCCTTCTTCCCTGAAGAAAACATCTGGCCCCATCTGCTCGACACCACCCTGCCCCGCTACCTGACCACCACCATCAAACTGATGCTGGGTGTTGCCGGCATTACCCTGGTCATCGGTCTGGCCACGGCGTGGGCCGTCACCATGTGTGAATTCCCCGGCCGGCGGTTTTTCGAGTGGGCCATGCTGTTGCCCTTTGCGGTACCGGCGTATGTGATCGCCTATGTCTATACCAGCCTGCTGGATTACGCCGGCCCCGTACAGGTCACCCTGCGGGAGTGGTTTGGCTGGACCAGCGCCCAGGACTACTGGTTCCCGGAGATCCGCACCCTGGAGGGCGCCACCCTGATGATCGGCCTGGTGCTTTACCCCTACGTTTACCTGCTGGCGCGGGCGGCCTTCCTGGAGCAGTCGCCGTCTCTGTTTGCGGTCAGCCGCAGCCTGGGCCACTCCGCCATCAGCACCTTCTTCCGGATTGTACTGCCCATCGCCCGGCCCGCCATCGCCGTGGGCCTGTCGCTGGTGCTGATGGAAACTCTCAATGATTTCGGCACCGTGGACTTCTTCGCAGTGCAAACGCTCACCGCCGGCCTGTTCGACACCTGGATGAACCTGGGTAACCTCGGTGGTGCCGCACAGATTGCCTCCACCATGCTGATGTTCATGGTGATTCTGGTCACCCTGGAGCGCTATTCACGCCGGCGCCAGCAGCAGTTTGCGGCGCGGGACAACCGCGATCCTATCCGCCGCTTTACCATGTCCATGCCGCGCCAGCTGATCTGCGTGGCGGTGTGCGCCATCCCGGTGATTCTGGGCTTTGTGATTCCCGCCATCACCCTCGGCCAGTTCGCCTGGGAATACTTTGATGAAAGCTGGAACTCCACGTTCTTCCGCAACACTCTGAACAGCCTGTTCCTGTCCGGCACCGCCGCGTTCACCACCCTGCTGATCGGCGTCACACTGGCCTACAGTCGCCGTCTGCACAACACCCGTGGCATGCAGATCATGATGCGCCTCTCCAGCCTGGGTTACGCCATGCCCGGCGCGGTACTGGCGGTGGGTGTGATCATTCCGCTGGCAGGTTTTGACAACTGGCTGGATTCGGTGATGCGCAACACCTTCAACGTCAGCACCGGCCTGTTACTGAGCGGCTCGGCCTTCGCCCTCGTATTTGCCTACACCGTGCGTTTCCTGGCGGTGTCCGCCGGCAGCGTGGAGAGCGCGCTGCAGAAGATCACCCCAAGCATGGATATGGCTTCACGCTCGCTCGGCCATTCGCCGGGTAACACGCTGGTGAAAGTGCATCTGCCCATGCTGCGGGGCACGCTGCTGACCGCCGCCCTGGTGGTGTTCGTGGATTGCATGAAGGAATTGCCGGCCACCTTGATTCTGCGCCCGTTCAATTTCGATACGCTGGCAACCTATGTGTATCAGTTTGCCTCGGACGAGCAGCTGGCGCAGAGCGCCCTGCCGGCGCTGGTGATTGTGTTGGCGGGGATAGTGCCCATCATCCTGATGAGCCGCTCCATTTCTGGTAGCCGCCGTATCGCCTGAAGGCGCCGATAGCGGCATTCAGAGCACCGGGCGTGATACCGTATCCTGAACCACGAAACGTCCCTGGAAAGTAGCAACAGGCGCTCCACGGGGTTCCATGGTGGGCTCACCGCAATAGACATCGGCGTGCAATGCCAACCGACCCTTACCGTGTCGTGCCAGGCTCTTGCGAAACCGGTCCGGCACCTCACCGGCCGGCAACCGGCACAGCGCGTAGAAATTCCCCTCCACGGGCGTCAGGTAATCGATGCTGCCACTTTGCACCACCACATTGCCCTTCAGACCCATATCGGCAATGGCCAGCTCGATCAGCCCCCAGGCCGAGGTCACCGCCAGCGAATACACGCTGCCACCAAACCCGGTGCCCTGATGATTGTGATTGGGCTCCAGCGGCGCGCTGACCAGCAGCGCTCGGCCATCGTAATCAAGCACTTCAATCCCCAGTGCACGGGTAATCGGAATAGCGTCGTGAATGCGTTTCTGGAAACGGCCTAATTGCGTCATAGTCCCTCCTGATACGTTTCATTTTAGTTCGACGGCCCGGATCGCCCTATGCGACTTATGTAGGCATTGTGTGACCAAACGCAAAAGACCCGGACAGGGTCCGGGTCTTTTGGATCAACACCAGTCACAGTGGCTGTCAGTGATGCTTACTGCCAGATCACCGGCTGACGCTTGGCGTACCAGCTGTCGACCTTCTCCTGGTAGGCATCCTCTACCACATTACGCTTCAGCTTCAGGGTGGGTGTCAGGAAGCTGTTCTCGATGGACCACTCGTCACTGACCACGGTAATGAACGCCAGTTGCTCGTGGGGATCCACGGTCTTGTTCACATCGGTGATCAGCTTCTTAAAGCTTTCCTCAATCTCCTTGCGGAAGCCCTCGTCAGCCATTTTCGGGCGAATTTCCTCGCCCAGCATCACCAGCGCGTGGGGCTGAGTCTGGTTGGCACCGGATACACAGACCATTTCGATGGCATCGTGAGACATCAAGCGGTTCTCGATCGGCGCGGGCGCAATGTACTTGCCCTTGCTGGTCTTGAAGATCTCTTTGATGCGACCGGTCAGCTTGAGGCGGCCCATTTCATCGATCTCGCCCTTGTCACCGGTTTTCAGAAAACCGTCCTCGGTGAAGGCTTCGCGGGTTTTCTCTTCGTCCTTGTAGTAGCCCATCATGGTGGCCGGACTCTTGACCAGCACTTCGCCCTGCTCGCTGATCTTCACTTCCACACCCGGCGCCGCCTCACCCACGTAACCAGTGCGGGACCTGCCGGGCTTGTTCATGTGGGAATAGGCAAAGTTCTCGGACATGCCATAACCCTCGAGCAGCTCCAGCCCCAGATTGCGGTACCAGTCGAGCACATCGCTGGACAAAGGCGCCGAGCCGCTGCCGGCCAGCTTCACTTTGCTCAGGCCCAGGCCTTTGAGAATTTTCTTTTTAATCAGACCTCTTACAACCGGAATCTTCAGCAACTTATCAAGTTTTTGCTTGGGCAGCTTCTGCAGCACACCGTGCTGGAACTTCACCCACAGCCGCGGCACTGAAAGGAACAACGTCGGTTCAGCCCGCTGCAGATCCTGTACGAAGGTATCCAGGGATTCCGCAAAGTACAGCTCGAAACCGGTATAGACCGAACCCAGCTCAACGAACGTGCGCTCGAAAACGTGGGCCAGCGGCAGGTACGACAGCATGCGCTCTTCAGAGCCCACACCCAGCACCTGGGTTCCACCGGCGGCAGCAAACGCCATGTTATTGAAACTCAGCATCACACCCTTGGGGCGACCGGTACTGCCGGAGGTGTACACAATGGTGGCCAGCTCGTCGGCTTCCCGCTGGGTGTTTTCTTCCATGGGCGGGTATTTGGCGACCAGGTCATCCCAGGTTTCGAAATCGTTGGGCGGGCTCAGCGGGTAAGACACACAACGCAGGGTCTCGGGCACGCCCGGCTTCATCATGTCCCAGTCGTCCAGCTTGCCCACGAACAGCAGCTCGCATTCACTGTGTTCAAGGATGTAGCGCACGGTGTCTGCGTTCAACGTGGGATACAGCGGCACGGAAATATGGCCGGCCATCCAGATTGCCCAATCCGACATGATCCACTGGGCGCAGTTCTTGGAGATAATACCTATCCGGCTTTTCTCCGGCAGGTTGCGAGACTTGAGGTAAGACGCCATCCGGCGGGATTCGTCAACGGCCCGCTTCCAGGTGTACTCCACGACTTTTCCGTTGCCGATCGGCTGGGTCATATACAGAGAACCGCCTTTGGCTTTTTCCCAGTGATAGACCATATCCAGTGGAAGTTTGTTCGTTGTGTCCATGGACCTTTCCTTGCTTGCTGTTTTTGGTATTGTTTCGAGAGCCAGGCCTCTTGGCGGGCTTGTTAAACTTTCGTAGCGTATTTCAACACACCACCTCTCGTCAAAACGTGATGGCAATATAAATATTGCACTTCTCATGTTTTTTTCCAGATACTTAGCGTGCCCCCGAGCGCCTTTCGCTGTGATAAACTTTCGCACCTTCAAATTACGGCTCATTTCACTCGGGAGAAACGGCGTATGGCCAATAAAGCTCTGAGAACCCTGATCGGTGCAATGCTGCTTGCCGCAGCCGGACTGGCACAGGCAGGCGAACTCAAATCCGTTGCCATTACCCAGATTGTTGAACACCCCGCACTGGACGCGGTTTATCAGGGCGTCAGGGATGAGCTTGCCGAAGAAGGCTTCAGCGAGGGCGACAACCTCACCATAATGCATGAGAGCGCCCAGGGTAACTCCGCGATTGCCTCTCAGATCGCCCGCAAATTCGTCGGCGAAGGCCCCGACGTGATCGTGGCCATTGCCACCCCATCTGCCCAAACCATGGCCGCCGCCGCCCGCAACATCCCGGTGGTGTTCTCTGCCGTCACCGACCCGTTGGGCGCGAAACTGGTCCAGAGCCTGGAAAAGCCGGGCGCCAACATCACCGGCGTCACCGACATGCTGCCCATTGAGCGCCACATCGACCTTCTCGAGCGCGTGGTCCCGGATGCGAAAACCATCGGCACCGTCTACAACCCCGGCGAAGCCAACGCCGTGGCGCTGGTGGAACTGCTGGAAGCCAGCCTGGAGGCCCGAGGCCTGAAACTGACCAAAGCCGCGGCCACCAAGACCTCGGAAGTGCTGGGCGCGGCCCGTTCACTGGTGGGCAAGGCAGACGCCATTTACCTGACCACCGATAACACCGTAATCAGCGCCGCAGAAGCCGTGGTGTCTGTGGGTGAGCGCGCCAAAATACCGGTGTTCGCCGCCGACACCGCCACCGTCAGCCGCGGTGCCGTTGCTGCCCTGGGCTTTGATTACTACGACCTGGGCCGCCAGACCGGCGGCATGGTGGCGCGCATCCTGAACGGTGCCAACCCGGCCGACATGGCCGTGGAATCCGTGGATACCTTGAACCTGTTTGTAAACCCTGCAGCCGCCGAGCGCATGGGCATCACCCTGTCCCAGGACGTGCTGGACGACGCCCAGGAAATCGTCAAAAGCGACAAGTAACCGCGAACCAACACGGGCGGGGCCTCACGAGGGCACCGTCCGTTCCATCTATAGTGAACATTACCCATGCTCAGTGACATTGCTCTGTACGGCGCCATCGAGACCGGCCTGATCTACGGCCTGGTGGCGTTCGGCATCTATATCTCCTTTCGTGTTCTCGACTTCCCGGACCTCACCGTTGACGGCAGCTTCCCCCTGGGCGCGGCCGTCGCCGCGATGCTGATCATCGCCGGCTGGAACCCATGGATCGCCACCGGTGCCGCCGTGCTGGCCGGCATGGCCGCCGGTGCGGTCACCGCCATTCTCAACGTGAAGCTGAACATCCTCAACCTGCTGGCGTCGATCCTTACCATGATCGCGCTCTACTCCATCAACCTGCGCATCATGGGCCGACCCAACGTGGCGCTACTGGGCGAAGACACCGTGCTCACCCCCTGGTACGACCTACCCCTGGACTACCATCAGGTGCCGGTGCTGCTGTTCGTGATCGTGGTGCTGGTCTCGCTGGTGCTGTTGTGGCGGTTTATGAAATCCGAAACCGGCCTGGCCATGCGTGCCACCGGCGCTAACGCACGCATGGCCCGCGCCCAGGGCATCGCCACCGGCGGCATGATCATTCTGGGTGTGGCGCTCTCCAATGGCCTGGTGGGTCTGGCGGGCGCCCTGTTTGCCCAGAGTCAGGGCGCGGCGGATGTCACCATGGGTGTCGGCGTGATCGTGATCGGCCTGGCCTCGCTGATTGGCGGTGAGGCGGTGATCACCCCCAACACCGTTATCAAGGCCCTGGTTGCCTGCGTGGTTGGCGCCATTATCTACCGCCTGGCCATCGCCTTCGCCCTGAACGCTGATTTCCTCGGGCTCCAATCCCAGGATCTCAACCTCATCACGGCAGTGCTGGTCACCCTGGCCATCGTTCTGCCCGGTGCGCGCGCGTCACTCGTCGCCCGCTTCACCCGCAACAAGGCCTGAGGGGTAAAGCATGATTAGCGCAACAGATCTTAAACTGACCTTCGGCAAAGGTACGCCGCTGGAAAACCCCGCGCTGCGGGGCATGAGCCTGACCGTCAACCAGGGTGAATTCGTCACCGTGATTGGCAGCAACGGCGCCGGCAAATCCACCTTCCTGAACGCCCTCGCCGGTGAAGTGATGGTGGACAGCGGCAACATCATCGTCGACAACGTGGATGTCACCAAGCTGCCCACCCACAAGCGTGCCAACCGCGTGGCCCGGGTGTTTCAGGATCCGCTGGCCGGCACCTGCGAGGGCCTGAGCATCGAAGAGAACCTGGCCCTGGCGATCAAGCGCGGGCAACGCCGTGGCCTGACCACTGCGGTCAAAAAACAGTACATGGAGCGTTTCCGCGAGAGCCTGTCGACCCTGAAGCTGGGTCTGGAAAACCGGCTCGGCGACAAGATGGGCCTACTCTCCGGTGGCCAGCGCCAGGCTGTCAGCCTGCTGATGGCCAGCCTGACGCCCTCCGCCATACTGCTGCTGGACGAGCACACCGCCGCGCTGGATCCGAAAACCGCTGCCTTCGTGCTGGAACTCACCACCCGCATTATCGAAGAGCAGAACCTGACGGCGCTGATGGTCACCCACAGCATGAAACAGGCGCTGGAAGTGGGCGACCGCACGGTGATGCTGCATCAGGGCGAAGTGGTCTTTGATATTGAGGGCGAAGACCGCAAGGGTCTGGAAGTGAAAGACCTGCTGGGGCTGTTCGAGAAACAGCGGGGCCTGGAAGTGGACGACGACAGCCTGCTGCTGGGTTGATCCAAAAAAAAGCGGGGCCTGGGCCCCGCTTTTTCTATCGGGCTGTCACCAGCCCTGCGCCTCAATGACCGTAGATCAGCATCGACGTATCGGTAATTGCCAGGTTATCCATGGCTATGGAACCGATGGACGTACCCCCCACAATCACCCCGCCAATGCGGATATCCGCCTCAAAGTTCGCCAGATCAATCGCCAGGCTTTCGACATTCTGGGAGTTCTGCGCGGTGTACATATCCAGCTCAACGGCCGCAAACAGCCGCAACGGCTGCGGTGCCTGCAGATCGTAATCGGCGCCGGTCAGCTCGAAGTCACGGATCCCGAGGGCCAGAAACGGCACATCAAAGTCCATATCATCGATGGCGATGTCAGTGCGGAAATTGAGGGTATCCGTGGCGGTGTCCACCCGGATGGTGCCCGACCCCACCAGCATGTCCATATTGAAGTTATCCAGTATGGTGGTGTTGCCGTCGGTTCCGATCAGGTTCCAGGCGCCGGTTGCGATCCGCACATCCACCGCATTGAAGCTCAACGGCAACAGATTGATGATGGCGTCGCCGTCGCTGGCCAGATCAATGTTGATGCGAATGTTGTCGAGCCGGTCCGTGGCATCGCCGTTGAGGTTGAGGTTCATTTCCGAGAACATGTCGGTACGGTTGGCACCGCCCACGAAGATGTCGTTAATCTCCAGCGAGCCTTCATCGGTGTAGATGAAGCGATCAATGTTCAATTTGGTTTCCAGTTCAATCGTCACACCGGCCTGGCCGGTGATGTTTCCCATTGCGCTGTCGTCCAGCATCTGGATGTCAGCCGCGGCAAGCGCCGGCACCCCCATGATGCTCAGCGCCAGCAATGAGCGTTTCAGGCCTTTCATTATTATGTTCCTTTTATCGTTGTCATTACTCCCTAACTACCCGTGGGCCACTGCAGAGTTCGACGCCACATTCGTACTTTAGCGACACGTCCGAAAGGGGTACGTGCACCGGTCACAATTACCTGAGTTAGCGATTGAATGGCGGATTCTGGCGAATATTTTTTAACCACAACATATTGTGCTTTGTAGGCCAGACACCCAACTTGCCGGTTTTTCGGGCAATTCCGTGGATTCAAGGGCCTATCCATTGATTTTCTTTGCCGCACAGACACAACCGATAGTTGTCTCCTTCTTCACAGACCACTATATCCTGTTATACTTTGTGAAAAGACGCCCATATATAGGGTCGCCCCGGAGAAACCTCCCCAGCGGCTCGCTCAGCCCTTACGGCTGTTCTGGCGCGATTACAAAGGGCTTTAAAGCCCATGCCACCGGCCAACACCGGTTGGAGCCAACACCACATCTAGTGGTTTTGTTCAACAAGCACACAATCCGGCCAGGGCACCACCTCTGGCGCAGGTTTTCAATACTGATTCACAGGGGTAAGGCTGAATGAACGCTAAGGCACAGGCAGTGATAACAACAATCCCAATGCAGGAAGCTTCGCTGGACATCTGGAACAGCAAGTACCAGCTCAAGACCAAAACCGGTGAGCCGGTCGACAAAGACATCAACGCTACCTACGAACGTGTAGCCACTGCCCTGTCTCAGGTTGAAGCGAAAGCTAACCGCTCCAAATACATGAAGGAGTTCATCTGGGCCCTTCAGCACGGCGCCATCCCGGCAGGTCGCATCACCTCCAACGCCGGCGCGGAAGCCCACAAGCCTGCCACATCGACCATCAACTGCACCGTGTCTGGCAGCGTTCGTGATTCCATGAACGACATCCTGGAAAAGAACCACGAAGCCGGCCTGACACTGAAAGCCGGTTGCGGCATCGGTTATGAATTCTCCACGCTGCGCCCGCGCGGTGCCTACGTGGCGGGCGCCGGTGCCACCACCTCTGGCCCGCTGTCGTTCATGGATATCTTCGACCGCATGTGCTTCACCGTGTCGTCCGCCGGTGGTCGCCGTGGCGCGCAGATGGCTACTTTCGACGTGCACCACCCGGACATCATCGACTTCATCCAGGCCAAGCGTGAAGACGGCCGCCTGCGCCAGTTCAACCTCTCGCTGCTGATCACCGAAGACTTCATCGACGCCGTGCGCAACGACGCCGACTGGCACCTGTCGTTCCCGGTCACCGAGAAAGAAGTGGCTGAAGAAGGCCTGGATCTGAACAACCCGGACCAGTTCGTGTACCGCGACTTCCCGATTCTGGAAGGCTATGTGGTCAACGATGAGGGCAAGGTCGCATGCCGCATCTACCGCACCCTGAAAGCCCAGTTCATCTGGGACACCATCATGACCAGCACCTACGACTACGCCGAGCCGGGATTCATCCTGATCGACAAGGTCAACCAGATGAACAACAACTGGTTCTGCGAAGACATCCGCGCCACCAACCCCTGCGGTGAACAGCCCCTGCCCCCCTACGGCAGCTGTCTGCTGGGCTCGGTGAACCTGACCAAGTTTGTGGACTACCCGTTCACCGACAAGGCCAGCTTCAACTATGAGAAGTACCGCAAGGTTGTGGCCATCTTCACCCGCATGCTGGACAACGTGGTCGAAATCAACGGCCTGCCGCTGGCCGAGCAGCGCCACGAAATCACCTACAAGCGCCGCCACGGCATGGGCATCCTTGGTCTGGGTTCCACCCTCGCCATGCTGCGTATGCCTTACGGTTCGGAAGAGTCTGTGCAGTTCACCGAAGACGTGGTGCGTGAAATGGCCGTGGAAGGTTGGCGTCAGTCTCTGGCCCTGGCTGAAGAGAAAGGCGCGGCCCCGATCATGGACGACGAGTTCGAGATCACCCCGAAAATGATGGGCAAGTGCCCGCGGCTGGCTGAAGACGGCTACAAGCTGGGCGACAAGCTCAAAGGCAAGGTACTGCACGCCAAGTACAGCCGATACATGCAGGAAATCGCCAAGGTCGCGCCGGACGTGGTCGAGCAGCTGGCCGAGAAAGGTGGCCGCTTTACCCACCACACCTCCATCGCGCCCACCGGCACCATCAGCCTGTCACTGGCCAACAACGCCAGTAACGGCATTGAGCCGAGCTTCTCGCACCACTACGCCCGCAACATCATCCGCGAAGGCCGCAAGACGAAAGAGAAAGTCGACGTGTTCTCCTTCGAGCTGCTGGCCTACCGCCACCTGGTGAACGCCGGCGCCATGCCGTTCTCCGAAGAGGAAGACAAGAAGCTGCCCAGCTACTTCACCACCTCGGACGACGTCACCCCGGCCCAGCACGTAGACATCCAGGCCGCTGCGCAGAAATGGGTAGATTCCTCGATTTCCAAAACCGCGAACGTGCCTACTGACTTCGCCTACCAGGAATTCAAGAACATTTACCTCTATGCCTACGACATGGGCCTGAAGGGTTGCACCACCTTCCGCTTCAACCCCGAGGCGTTCCAGGGTGTACTGGTCAAAGAGAAAGACCTGGAAAACACCCTGTACGAATTCACACTGGATGACGGCAGCAAGGTGACCCTGAAGGGTAACGAGCAGGTTGAATACGACGGCGAAATTCACAACGCCGCCAACCTCTTCGACGCCCTCAAAGAAGGCACCTACGGAAAATATTGATCCGGTAACCGACAAGGACAACGAACATGACAGTTAAAATCAGCAACAAGATCGTCGGCTACCGCGTCAAGAAAGCCGACCCGGAAGCCAGTCAGGAACAGGTGGCTGTGCAGCCGGAAGTCAAACCCGTACAGATGAACGAATACATCGAGCGGCCGGACTTCCTGCTGGGCACCACCTACAAGATCAAGCCGCCGATCGGCGAGCATGCGATGTACATCACCATCAACGACATCCTGCTCAACGAAGACACCGACCACGAGAGCCGGCAGCCGTACGAAGTATTCATCAACTCCAAGTCGATGGAACACTTCCAATGGGTTATCGCCCTCACCCGCGTTATCTCTGCGGTCTTCCGCAAGGGTGGCGACGTGACCTTCCTGGTGGAGGAGCTGCGCAGCGTGTACGACCCCAACGGCGGCTACTTCAAGAAAGGCGGCGTGTTCATGCCCTCGCTGGTGGCGGAAATCGGCGCTGTGATCGAGAAGCATCTGAAAGCCATCGGCCTGCTGGAAAGCGAGGAAATGAGCGAGACCACCAAGCGCATCCTCGCCGAAAAGCGCGCCGAGTTCGAGGCCAGCCACACCACGGCCACGAACGACGACAAGGTTGGCGACTACCCCGCCAACGCCACCATGTGCGGCAAGTGCAGCACCAAGGCGGTGATCGTGATGGACGGATGTGCGACCTGCCTGTCTTGTGGCGACAGCAAGTGCGGTTGAGGTGATTGATCGCAATGAGTGATGAAGAGGCCTGGAGCGAGAACTTCGGGCCTTTTTGTTTTGTGGGGAACACCGGGGCAGACCTATTTTGTGCACACGGTTTTTTGGCGTTATCAGCCAACGTCGAAAAATATCTATCAAACAAGAGCCATCAAAAGCTATGACGAGAAAGACATTAGGGTTGACCCGAAAACCAAATAAAGACGCCAAACCAGTGGCCAAGGAAGCCGAAGCGATGGTTGAGGTTGATCCACAAAAACGTTTTTTGAACGGTGTGGCTATCAATCCAACGCCGGGGATCCGCCTGGAGTCGGGTTCAGAAAAACTCACGGTGCGCGCGATGGATTTGATCACGCCGATTGGAATGGGGCAGCGAGGTTTGATCGTTGCACCGCCGGGGTCTGGAAAATCGACGATTTTAAAGGATATTTGCCAGGCGGTGGGAAAGGCGTATCCCGACATTAAACTTTACGCGTTGTTGATAGATGAGCGACCCGAAGAGGTCACTGATTTCAAGCGAAGCGTCCCGGCTGAGGTACACGCGTCTTCTTCGGATGAAAGCTATGCTCATCACGCTCGCGTTGCCGATGAGCTTCTTGATATCGCCCGCCAACAAGCCGGCGAGGGTCAAGACGTCATGATTGTGATTGATTCTCTTACCAGGCTTGCGCGTGTGCACAATGCGGAGCGAAAGAGCAGCGGTCGTACCATGTCTGGCGGGGTTGATGCGAGAGCGATGGAGATCCCGCGGAGGTTGTTTGGCTCTGCACGAAACCTTGAGAATGGCGGCTCGCTGACCATCCTGGCAACCGTTCTGGTTGATACCGGCAGCCGTATGGACCAGGTTATATTTGAGGAGTTTAAAGGCACGGGGAACATGGAGCTGGTTTTATCAAGAGACGTGGCGAATCAGCGAATCTTCCCCGCGCTGGATATTTCGAAAAGCAGCACACGCCGTGAAGAGCTGCTGTTGGATCCGAAAGATTTGCACAAAATAAGAGCGTTGCGCCGGGCGCTTAGCGGTCTCAAACCGCTAGAGGGCACAAAACGGCTGGTTGAGCTGCTAGAGAAGTACCCCACAAATGCCGAGCTTCTGCACAACATTCCCGGGGCGCCCATCAATTAAATCCGGGCTACGGTGGTCAAGCCCTGGTTAAAGTTGATGGCTCGTGGCGGTCAATATGCGTCGTCTGGGGCAATTGCCGGGGCCGACCATCACCAACTGCGCATATCTTCTTATCCAGAAAAGCTGCTTGGGATGCGGAGTTTGGGGAGGTGCCAAAGTTAGCGGGACTGCCGGTATTTTTGGCAGCAATCCGAAATGAACGATCAGCAATAAGCCAGACGTTTTAAAGGGAGCAACTGCCCATGCTAAAAGCTCTGAAAGCGCTGGCAGTCTGGTTCAGCATACTCGCCCTTGCCATCGCTAACGGCTTGCTCCGCGAGACTCTACTTCTTCCAGCATTCGGGACTCCATCCGCCTTCATCCTGAGCGGTCTGCTCCTTTCAGCCCTGATTATTGCCGTAGCGTGGCTTTCGCTTCCCTGGCTCCACCTGCACCGCCCCGGACAAGTCTGGCTGATGGGATTTGGCTGGCTCGCACTCACCCTTGCGTTCGAGTTTTCCTTCGGGCTTGCACAGGGAAAGTCGTGGCCAGTGATGCTTGAGGCCTACACCTTCAAGGATGGCAACCTCTGGCCGGTGGTGCTTGCGGTGACCGCTTGTGCGCCGTTCATCGCGGAAAAGATCCGGCGCAAGGCAAGAAACTGAACCGGGGATCATAAGGGGTATAAGCAGCTGGCAGCGGCGCCCCCCGTGCCTGGCCGTTCTGGCGGTTTCGGTACACTGCGCCTACATTTTCAGGATATGCGAAGGCAGTTTGAAGGAATCAAACACGCGGGTTGTCTCTCATGCCAGTACGCCAATCCTGGAGAATAACCATGAAAAGCATACGCTTAAAAGTCGCCACATTGCTTGGCGTCCTTTCATGTTTCGGATCGGTTCATGCCACAGAGGCGAGAATACCCCTCGTTCCCCTCCCCTCGGTCGTCGATTTTACAGATGGTGATGGTTGGGGCGTTGGCTTGGGCCTAAGCGTTGAATATGAGTCGGCTTATGAGGGCTCGGACGAATTCCAGTTTGAGGTCGATCCGGCTGGGGGTGTGCAGTGGCGAACTGGCGAACAGGTATTTTTCTGGGCCGGTGAGGCCATCGGCTGGCGTGCTCTAGCCGGGGGTGCGTGGTTGTTTCAGGCGTCTGCTGGTTACGAGGAAGGCCGTGAAGAAAGCGATTCAGATGACGGCCGGCTAGACGGGTTGGGCGAATCGAGTTCCGGGGTGGCCTTCCTGTTGGAACTGCGTCATGCCCTTGCAGAGGACTGGCGTTACTTTCTGGATGGCCGGATATCAACCGGAAAGGTCGGCACGCTCGGGATTTTCGGCGTGGGAACGTGTCTGGGTTGCCAGCCTGACGGCACAGGCTGGGAGGTGGGCGCCGCAGTTACGTTCCACGATGGTGAGCGCGCCAATCGGGATTTCGGTGTCGACACAAAACAATCCATAGATTCAGGTATCTCGGAAACCGACGTTGATAGCGGGTATCGGTCAGTGGGGCTCAATGTTAACTACCGGGATTACTTGAGCGAGAGCTGGCAGGTCTTCGGCGAGGCTCTTTATGAGCACTATGGGAGTGACGTGTCAGATAGCCCGATCTCTCGAAATAATTATGAAGCAGAAATCGGTATCGGCCTCATTTATGTTTTTTGAGGAGCCCGGCGCGCGAAGCGCCGCCCATTCTGTGATTCCCGGGGTCGGAACTCAATTATCGGACTTTTGAACCTGCGAATAACCACAACCAGATGATTTTCGTACTATGCTGTGTTTTTTCATTTCATGGGAGATTCGCGAATGAGCCGTTGGGTTGGTCCTGCATTTCTGGCTGCTGGCGCAGTGAACATCATTGGCATGCTTATGATTTCAAAAGGGTTCACCAACGACGTGCTCACGTTCGCCGACCCCGTTGTGTTCTCTGTTTTCGGGCAAGCGATGATTCTGGTGTGGGGCCTGGCCTACGTTGCCGTTGCCCGGTCCTGGGCGTTGGTGCCCTGGCTATGCCTGGTATTCTTTATCGAAAAACTGTTCTATGTCGGTGCCTGGATCGTCTGGTGGTGGAACTCGGCTGACCAGTTCTCATCGATCCTGGAGCAGGACAGCCTCACGGCCGTTTTTATTGCCGGGTATGGCATCAATGACCTGGCGTTCGGGTTGCTGTTTCTCTACGCGTTCGTTCTTGCCCGGCGTGGCGCCTGAGTCATTCCCTACCCCTTGCCAAGGACCTGCTTCAGAACACGGCGGTCAGGCGTAGCCCGCCAGGAAGCAGTCCAGTAGATGAGCTCCCCCCCGGCTGATCGGTGACGGCGTTCAACACCACAAAAAACCGGGTCAGATCTATTTCTCCCAAGGCCTACACGTTCAAGGATGGCACTCTCTGGCCGGTGGATGGTCTAAAGATGACGCCGTTCAGGATCAGATCGACGCCAGGTTGAACATGAGGTAAAGCGCGCGTAGCCAGTTCACGGGCGGTGAGAGCGCTTTACATTGCGATGAGTTATGACTTTGGCTGATTCCAGCGTCCTCAGGACGGGTCTGCAAGATAGCGGTCCAGCACCTGAAAGAAGTGCTTCAGCTTCAGGGGTTTGGTGAGGTAATCATCAAAGCCGGCGGCCTTGCCGCGGTGGATGTCCTCGGGCAAGGCGTGGGCGGTCATGGCGATGATGGGGATGCCCGCCAATTCCGGTTTTGCCTTCAGAATTGCCAGCACCTGAAAGCCGTCCATGCTCGGCATGCTCAGATCCAGCAGGATGACGGCCGGCTTCAGGTTCGTCGCCAGTTCGATGCCTTTCTCCGGTGAATCCGCCGGTACCATCCGGGCCTTGCCGTGGCGGCGGACGAACTGCTCCACCAGCTTGAGGTTGACCGGGTTGTCCTCGATGTACAGCACGATGTCAGACCATTGTTCCGGCACGGTAACTTCTGCTGCGGTTTTCTCCACCGGGATTTCCGGTTCCGGCGCCTTTGGCTGGCACTCGGGCAGCTCAATCCAGAAGGTGCTGCCGGCGCCCACCTCGCTGCTGATGCCCAGTGTTCCGTCCATGGCTTTGACAATCTGGCGGGTGATGGTCAGGCCGATGCCGGTGCCTTCCACGCTGGCCTCTTCTCGTTGCAGGCGATTGAATGGGGTGGCCAGGCCGGCAAGATCTTCCGGGTCGATGCCCGGTCCGGTATCGGTCACGGACAGCCGCACCCGGGCGTTGCCATTCTCCTGAATACGCCGCACATCCACGGTGACTTCGCCGCCCTCGCGGTTGTATTTGATGGCGTTGGAAACCAGGTTCAGCAGCACCTGTTTCAGGCGGGTACGGTCCGCTAACACCCCAAGTTTGGCGGTGCCGGTCAGGCGGCATTGTATGCGGCGTTTATCGGCCAGGGGCCGCACCAG
Organism: Marinobacter goseongensis; assembly: GCF_023156235.1. Lineage (GTDB taxonomy): Bacteria > Pseudomonadota > Gammaproteobacteria > Pseudomonadales > Oleiphilaceae > Marinobacter > Marinobacter goseongensis. The sequence goes on from NZ_JAKZAI010000009.1 coordinate 140,219, forward strand.
CCTCAGCACGTCCTTAACGGCTGTGGTCACCGGCACTGGCTCCAGCGACAGGTCAATCTGCCCGGCCTCTACCCGTGCCAGATCCAGCACCTCGTTGATCAGGTCCAGCAGATGCTGGCCGGCCCCGATGATTTCCTCAACGCTGCCGGCGTGACTGCCAGGCAAGGCCGGATCGGCTTTCAGGATCTGGCTGAACCCGAGGATGGCGTTCATCGGGGTGCGCAATTCGTGGCTCATATTGGAAAGAAACCGGGACTTCGCCCGGTTCGCCTGCTCGGCCATGTCCCGGGTCTGGTTCAGCTCCTTGTAGAGCCGGTCGCGCTGAACGGCTCGGAACAGGCTCCAGTAAATGTATTCCTCGCCCGGGCTGTCGGTGGTGGCGTTCACCACCACCGGTACGCGCTCCCCATCGGAGCTGAGCACCTCCAGCAGAATCTCCTCCACTTTCCCTTCATGCTTGATCATCGGCAGCATGAAACTGTCCAGAATGATGCGGGATGCGGGAGTAAGCACAGAGGCCAGCGGTTGCCCCACCAGGGAGCCGCCGGTGAAACCCAGGCGGTCGTAGAAATACCGGTTCGCAAACACGATCAAGCGATCACCCGCCGTACCCATCCCCGTGGTGACCAGGCAACCACAGGGGAACTTTTCAGTGCCGGGGGCGGCAAATTCCTGCATTCATTCGCTCCGGTCGGCGCAGAAGTGCTGGATAACGTCGGTGACCTGGTCAGGGTGGGTCATATGAAGACAGTGGCCTTCCCCCTTGATCAACGCAAACGTGCTTCCGGGCATCCGTTCGTGCACGAAGCGGCCAATCCTCTGCTCGGCCAGGGCGTCGGTTTCGCTCTGAAGAATCAACGTGGGGTGCCTCGCGTCCGGAAGGATGTGGCGATAGTCCGAGAGAAAGGTAGCGCGGGCAAACACCCGGGCAGCGTTGAGGTCTGTTGAACAGAAGCTGTTGGCCAGATCGTCCACCAGCTCCTTGGGCGCCTCGCGGCCCATCACCAGTGGCGCCATAAAACTGGCCCACCCCAGATAGTTTCTCTCCATCAAGTCGAGCAGCTCCTGGAGGTCCTCCCGCTCGAAGCCGCCGAGATAGTCCGGCGGGATATTCAGGAAACAGGGCGACGGACAGACCATCACCAGCCGGTCAAAGAGCTCCGGGTGTGACTGGGACGCAATCAGACCAATCATGCTGCTGACCGAGTGGCCCACGAAGATCACATCCTTCAGCTCCAGCGCCTCACAGATCTCCGTAACGTCCTTCGCATAGCCCTCAAGGGAACCGTAACGATCCGCATCAAAGGCGGCGATATCCGAGCCGCCGGAGCCGACGTAATCAAACAGCACCAACGTGTAATGTTCACGCAGCCGCGGGATCAGGTATCGCCACATGGTCTGGTCACAACCAAAACCATGGGCAAGCATCATGACGCGGGATCCACTTCCAATCAGGTGGACGTTGTTCCTCTGGACGATTTTCTGTCGGTTCACCAGCGACTCCATCTGCCGATGGCCCGGTGTGGGCCCCTCACATCAAGCATAGACCCATCACAAGGGAGCTCCAAGCGGGAATTGGAAACCCAAGTGAAAACCTGAACGGGACCACGATTTGCGAAGAGTCCACTCCGACAGCCGGCTCATGCTAGTCTGGTTGCATATTTCCGGAAATCAACAAGGTAAACCCATGCGAAAGAACATTCTGATCACTGGTGCCAGCACCGGTCTCGGCGAAGGTATGGCCCGTGAGTGGGCCGCCAAGGGCTGTAATCTGGCGCTGTGCGCCCGGCGGGCTGACAAGCTGGAGGCGCTGCAGCGGGAACTGCAGCAGGCCCACCCCGAGATCCGGGTGCTGGTAAGAAGCCTGGACGTGTGCGACTACGATCAGGTCTTCGAGGTGTTCCGGGGCTTTCGGGAGGAACTGGGCAGCCTGGACCGGGTGGTGGTGAATGCAGGCATCGGCAGCTCCCAGCCGATCGGCCGCGGGCATTTTGCGGCGAATCGTCACACCGCGGAAACCAACTTCATCGCCGCGATTGCCCAGAGTGAAGCGGCCATGGAGATTTTCCGCGAACAGAACAGCGGCCACCTGGTGCTGATGTCCTCGGTCAGCGGTGTTCGCGGGTTCCGCGGCCCACTGAATGTGTACGCCGCCACCAAGGCCGCCGTGGCCTCGCTGGCTGAGGGCCTTCAGCTGGACACCGACGGCAAGCCGATCAACGTCAGCAACATTCTGCCGGGCTACATTCTCACGGACATCAACCGCGACACCAAGGACGCGCCGTTCCGGGTGGATCTGGACACCGGCGTCAAGGCGCTGGTCAAGGCCATTGATTCCGAAAAACGCCGCGCCTACGTGCCCTGGTGGCCGTGGACACCGCTCAGTTATGTGTTGAAGTCCATGCCTTTCCGGCTGTTCGCCAAAGCCATGTGACGGGCTCACTCACCCATCCCGTAACAGAACCGCCGGGTCGAGCCGCATCGCCCGCAGGGTCGGCAGCAGGCCGGCCAGCAGCGCCAGCGCGCTGACACCGCCGGCCACCAGAGCACCCAGCCACCACAGATCCCCGGCTGGCAGCTTCAGTGCGGTGGCCGCAACGGGCAAGGCAATCAGGGCGCCCAGTGCGGTCGCGAATACCGTCGCTAACACGGTCAGCAGGCCGGTTTCCAGCAACATGGACTGGCGGATGGCCTGATGCCGGGCCCCCAGGCAGTGCAGCAGGTTGGCCTCATACAGCTGCCGGCGGCGGCTGACACTCACCACGCTCGACAACACCAGCAGGCTGGCCAGAAGGCTGACGATGGCGACCGCAGCGAGGCCGGCAGCCGCCTTGTTGAGCAGGTTGCCGGCGGTTTCCAGCCAATTGGCGGTGCGCAACGTGATCACGTTAGGGAGGTTTTTGGCCAGCCATTGCTGAGAGGCTTTGGCGGCCTCGTCACTCTGGTAGACCGCCCCTACGTGCAGACTGATCAGTCCGTCCAGCGCGCCGTCCTGGAGAATCCCCTCAAACCAGAACCGGGTCTGCAGACCCTTTTGCCGGTAGATCGCCCGGATTTCCGCGGCGATGGGCTGGTCCTGGACGGTGAATGCGATCCGGTCACCCACGCTCAAGCCGAGCTGGTAGGCTTCCCGGTCTTCCATGCCCATGTAGGCCGGCTTGCCTTCGGGCGCGGGTGATGTCCACCAGTCGCCCTCGACCAGCTCCAGTCCCTCCGGGTTGCCCGACAGGTAGGTCAGCTTGTATTCGTCGCCCATGGCCTCGCGGCGGGCTTGTGGGTCGTCGGCGAGCACCTCCGCAATGGGTGCGTTGTTGATTTCCTGCATGCGGGCCCGAACCAACGGCAGCAGCTCGGCCCGGCTCGACGGGTCCAGGGATGCCAGGCCGGACTTGAGGCCGTCCATTTGATCCGGGAACACCTCATACAGGATCAGTGCGGGAGATTCCTCCGGTATGGTGGTTTCCAGCGCCCGCAGTAATGTAGCCACAATCAGCGTGCAAGCAACCACCAGAGTGAGTGCGGTACCCAGCGACAACAGCGTGGCACGCAGGGGCGAATCTGGCCGATGGAGATTGGCCAGCGCCAATCGCCGAGCGAAATTCCGATCGGCAAAGCCGCTGGCCTCCAGCGCCCGGGCACCGCGCCGCAGCCCATTGATAATGCCTTCCAGCAAACCCCAGAGCACCACCACCGCCAGCAGGAACAGGAAGCCCAATTGCGGCGATGGCAGCCAAAACAGGGTGGCGGAGATATAGACCGCCAGCAGCAGATAACTGGCGATGCGCCAACTGCGCGGTTCGTGGCGGGCAGCCTGCACCTGGCCCCGGAACAGCCCGGCCGGCGAGGCCGCCAGCGCTCTTGCCAGCGCCGGCAGGGCGAAAACATAGGCGGTGAGTACTGCAAACAGCCAGCTCAGCAGCAAGGGCAGCAACCACAGCGAGATCCCCTCACCCGCACTGCCAGGAGCGGACAACGCGTAGGCATCGCCGGCCAGGCTGATGGCCACGGCCGAAAAACCCAACCCGAGGCCACCACCCACAAGCCCCGCCAGGCTGCCAAGAATACCGATCTGCAGCAGGTAGATGCCCACCAGCGGTTTGCGGCGCAGGCCCAGTGTCTGCAGGGTGGCGATGGTACCCAGTTTTTCATCTAGGTAGGCGTGGATGCTGTTGGCCACCCCGAGACCGCCGATGAACAGTGTGGTGAACGCAATCAGAATAAGCGCGGTGGCAATCTGGTCGAGCCGCTCGGAAATCCGCTCACTGCGTTCGGCAAAGGTGGTGGTGTCCCAGTCGGGTTCGGGAAAGGCCTGTTCGAATTCATCCAGCCAGACGTCCAGGTTCTGGTCGGTCTGTACCCGGTATTCATAATCCACCCGGCTACCCGGGCGAATCAGGCCTGTGGCTTCAACCGCCTGCTCCGAAATCATGATCGGCAGGCCGCGCCAGTTGGCGTTCAGGTTGCGGTCCGGCTGCGCCTCGATCAAGCCGCTGATGCGAAAGGTGGCTGCGCCGATCTGGATCTCGTCACCCACGGACTGGCCCAGACGCTCTGCCAGCAGGGGATCAATAATGGCGCCCCAGAGACCGTTCTCGTTGGCATTGAGGTCGGCGCGGGGCTGGTCCGGGGTCAGTTGCAGCTCCCCGTAGAGCGGGTAGGCCGCGTCCGGAATCAGGATCTTGGCTCTGAAGAAGCCTTCGCCGTCATTCCCCGTGACAATGGTTTCAAAGTCCCGGACCAGGGAAATTCGACCGGTGTCACGGATCCATTGAAGCACGTCACCCGGTAGCGGCTCACTGGCATCCAGCTCCACATCCCCGCCCAGCAACGCGCGGGTGTCCGCCAGCAGGCTTTGCTCGATAACCCGGTACAGGCTCGCAGTGGCCGCCACCAGAGTGACGCCCAGGATCAGGCAGGCAAGGAACACCTTGAGTGCGGAGAGACGGGACCTGAGATCGGTAATCGCGAACGTCAGCATCCACCGGGGCCGGGTGGCGGTGTCAGATCTCATACAGGCACCCGCCTTCCATCCGCACCCGGTGCTGGCAGCGTTCCGCTACCCGCTCGTCGTGAGTGACCAACACCAGGGTAGACCGGCTTTCCTGGTGGAGATCAAACAGCAGCGAGAGCACTTTCTCGCCGGTTTTGTGGTCCAGGTTGCCGGTGGGTTCATCCCCCAGTAGCAGGCTGGGCTGATGAACCAGTGCCCGGGCAATCGCCACACGTTGTTGCTCACCGCCGGAAAGCTGGCCCGGGTAGTGTTGCAGCCGATGGGTCAACCCCACCGCTTCCAGCATGGCAACGGCACGCTCACGGGCATCTGACTGCCCGGCAATCTCCAGCGGCAGACTGACGTTACCGAGCGCGGTCAGCCCCGGCAGCAGGTGAAAAGACTGGAATACAATACCCAGGTGCTCGCTACGCCAGTCCGCCAGCGTGTCAGCGTCCATCTCCCCCAGGCGCTGGTTGCCCACCAGGATCTCGCCCCGGTCCGGTCGCTGAAGCCCCGACAGCAGCAACAGCAACGAAGTTTTCCCGCTTCCGGACGGGCCGGTAATGGCCAGCGTCTCACCCGGCGGCACATTCAGTGATGCGCTGCTGAGAACCGCCACGTTGCCGGATTCTGTGGGGTAACTGAGGTGGATATCGGTCATCTGGACGCTGTGGGACACGGGGCACCTTTGAGTTGGGGAGCATCAGGCATTGACAGGGTAGTGTACGCGCAGCCCAAGCGACTGGCGCACAATCCGTCAAAGACGATGCTATCCGCAACGACGCGCCCGCAGACCCGGCCGATCTGCGCCAGATCAGAAGCTAGAAGCCGTTCTCCGGCACCGGGAATGGGGCCGTGCCGCAGCGAAAGAAGTACGGCAGCTCGTCGGTTGCCGCCAGCATGAATTTTGTCTGCGGCCCCTGCACAGTTTCACCGGTTTCCGGGTGTCGCCAACATGTCTCAGGGAAGTAGACTTCCCTGCCCCCGGTGCCCGGAGTTACCACGGGCGCCACCAGCACGTCCGACCCCAGCATGAACTGCTGATCCTGGCGTGCAGCTTCCGGATCATTCGGGTACTCAAGCCACAGCGGGCGCGTAATCGGTACGCCCGTCGCGAGGGCTTCCTGCCACAGGCGGTAAATCAGGGGTTGGGCTGCCACGTGCCGCTCCATGGCTTTCCGGTACTGCGCAATCACCTGGGGGTCATCAAATCGCCAGGGCATCGGGGTGCCGTTGACCGGCCCACCGTGCTGCCGGAACACCGGCATCAGTGATGCGTGATGAGCCCATCGAATGAGCAAGTCCGAGTCGATCGATCCCAGCGTGTCGATGTAGCCGCCAATTTCAGTCACGAAACCATAAGCCCCGCCAACACTGCGATTCAGCATGTCCGGGATCACCGAGCCGATACCGGAAGCGCGGCTCCAGTCTGCGGTGTTATCACCCGGCCAACTGGCGGATTCATAATGCGCTGACCCCCTGCGCCCGGAATTGCCAAACCGCACAAAGAACCACGGCTCTCTGGTGGGGTTTGCAGCCGCAAATTCATCAAACGCTTCCCGGGTTGCCTGGTGAAACAGCGCCGCATTTCGATTATGCATCGCGATACCTGAGCTGCCATCGTGGAACACCATGTCCACCTGCACCTGCTCGCCAAAATCCTGCATGAAGCCTTCGCTGCCCTCTTCCAGACCTTTTTTGATGCGCGCTTTCCACCACTCGAATGCTTCCGGGTTGGTGAAATCGATCAGGGCAGCGACACCACCCATCAACGGCGAACCAAAAATATAAGGCAAACCCAATACGTTCTCGGCGACATAGCCCCGTGACACGGCCTCGGTGTATACCTCTGGTTCCTCCAGCTCATCCTCGGTCTGACCGACAAAAGCCCGATAGTAGGTCAAAGGTTTGATGTTCTGCGCCCGCAGGCGGTCAATGATGTCATCGAAAGCGCCTGTTGCTTTGGTACCGACCCATCCCTCGAAGGCAAACGCAGTGACCGGCAGTCCTAATTGCTCGATCTGATCCAGAGATTCCATGACTTTGACCGTGTAGTTCTCGGGGGTATCCGTGAATTCCTGGATAGTTTCCGAGAGCATGGGCCCTAACGACCAGCGGGGCGGCAGCCGGTGCCGGCCATTGATGCCCGACAGTTGGCTGACGGCATGCTTTTCATCACCCGGCACTACCAGAAAATCCAGTTCGCCGCCGGCCACTTCCACGCGCCACGCATCCTCGCGATCAGAGGCCATGCGCCAGTGGGAGAGCTCATCCCGATCCAGCATGAAACCATAGCCATCACTGGAGACGAACAGCGACTGAATGTAATAGGCACCCTGAGGTCCGGTCGGGAACTGGTATGCATCACCGAAATTGTCGCCAATCAACGGCTCGAGTTGCTCCGGAGTCTGGGAGAATTCTTCCGCCCAATTCAGGAAAGCCTCGTTGCGCTGATCAATCTTGTTGCGCCTGCCGCCGAAGCCCCTGAACGCCTCGTCCAGCCCGGCATCAAAACTCGCGGCTATCAGAGGCACCTCGGTTAACAGGCGATCGACCCTGACCGATACCTTGAAGCTGTGGTTCTCGTCCGCCGACACGGTCACCCGCGCGAAGCGCCCACTGGGGTCCGACGTGCCCACGCGCAATAACACCTGATTGCCGTCAACCGTTACTTCCTCAACATCGGTCAATCGATATTCAACACCCACCGAGGTCGAGGCCAGCATGTTGCCAACCCAGAAGGTTGCGGGAAACTGAATGTTCATGGGCGTTCCGACCATAAAGGTGAACGGTGCGTACAAGGCTGGCGCTTGTGGCATTACCTGAGACCAGCCGCCCAGCAAACGGGTTGGCAACGGCAGCCGGGTCAGCAGCGGCGCGAGCGGCTCCTGGCTGACACTGCCTAGCACTTGCTCGCCGGCCTCATCGTAGAACCGTATCGCCAGCGGTCTCTGCTCGACTTCCACATGGCCATAGTCGGTTTCCAGATAGATGCGCTCAGCTTCCTCCCGTATGTGCACGTTGGCAGGTTGGACCGTAGCCGGCGTTTGATTCAGGGTTGTACGAGGCGGGTCCGGAACCATCGGGGGCGAATCGGACTCCGGCCGTGGTTGGTTCGGTGCGCCGTCCGATTGAGTTGATGCGGAGTTTTTGCCACCACACCCAGCCAGGTAGCCAAGGAAAAGAATAAGAATGAGCCGAGCACAGGTTTTCATGGTGGGGTTCGCCTTTAGTTTTTATCATTTTTCAGGCTTTCAACGCTATAACGTGACAGATTGTTACCCATTGGCCCAAACGTCCGCAGCGCGGATACCGCGGTCAATTCGCATCCCCTGTTTGCCGCTGCCGGCAGCGTCTATCGGCCGGCAAGCCGACACATGTGTACTGTCAGCTTATTAAACAGTCCTGAAATAACACGCGCTCCTGGGCCCTTCCGCAACGCTGTTTTCCGTCAGTTTCCGATTCCGTGGCGTCCATTTTGCGTGCAAATCATCACCGGCAGGCTTGTCGGTTTTTGACCAGGGGTTTGACCATGACAGGGATCGCAAAGGGAGCAGGTGTCCTGACTCTGGCAGTGGCATTGAATGGTTGCAGCCCATCAGGACCTTCGCAGGATGACTCGGGCGATATCGCAGGTGATCAGCTGGCGATTCTGTCCGGGCGGGCGGCGGTTGGTGCGCCAATCGCCAACGCACCTGTTGCTGCGCGGTGTGCCCAAGGCGAAGGTTTTATCGAAACAGTCACTACCGATGACAGCGGTGGTTTTGAAGGGCAGGTAGAGACGTCTTCCCTGCCCTGTGCCCTGCAGGTAACGGGCGAGGGTACAGCGCAGCGCCTGCACAGCTATACGGACGCTCCTGGTACAGTCAACATTACGCCGTTCACTGACTTGATTATCGCTCTGACTGCGACAATTACGCCCACCACGTGGTTTGATCAGGAAGATCGAACAACCGCAGTGGGTGAACTGGAGCAGCAGAAAAACCTATTCCTGAATACGCTGCAGGAAAAAAACTACACTTTCCCCGGGGACGACTTCGATCCTTTCTCTACCCGATTTGAAATCAACGACGACGCAGACCAACTGCTTGAGGCGTTCTCCGCTGCGCTGGCAGACAGTCCTACCATCGCAAACTATGAGGAGCTGGTGAACCTGATCTCTAGCGGAAACCTTGGGAGCATTCCCGAGGCGCTCACTTCCCCCGCCACGCCCGAGCCCGAGCCAGAACCTGAACCTGAACCCGAACCCGAACCTGAGCCTGAACCTGAACCTGAACCTGAACCCGAACCCGAACCCGAACCCGAACCCGAACCTGAACCAGAGCCAGAGCCAGAGCCAGAGCCAGAGCCAGAGCCAGAGCCAGAGCCAGAGCCAGAGCCAGAGCCAGAGCCAGAGCCTGAGCCTGAGCCCGAGCCCGAGCCCGAGCCAGAACCTGAGCCAGAACCACCGGTCGATGAAAACCCCGGGAACGGCGGTGGCGGGGACGATGATGATGACGAAGAGGAGGAGGATGAAGAAGATGGCGGCCTGAACCTCATCGATATCCTGTTCGGCTGAACCCCAACCCCACCCTCGTACCCAGCGGAACGCAACTTTTCGCTCACCAGTTCCGTAGCTGAATCTGAATACCCAGGAACGCCAGGCCCGGTGCCTGCGATTTTGTGCGCCACCCGTTTGTTCAGTAATAACAATCAGCGAAGGGATATCTGTAATGAACAATAAAGTATTTACTGTCTCAATGCTCTCTGTGGCCGTTTCACTGGCTGGCTGTTTCGATGGAGGCTCTGGCTCCAGCAGCCGCGCCGGCGACAACCGACTCGACTGCACACCGGCCAGCGACCTTGCGGCCCTGACAACTGACGACATGCTGGCCGTAACCTCCCAAAGTAATTGCCTGGTCCGGTTCCCGGTATCCGATCCCTCGGCAATCGCCGTCATCGGGCCACTGGACGCTGCGGGGGATGTGGTGGGGCTGGATTTCCGCCCGGCTTCCGGCGAACTGTTTGCACTCACCGCCATGGGTGAGTTGTTACTCGTAGACCCCATGACCGCCCAAACCACCCAGGTGACCGCGAGTATTGGCGAATTACAGGGCGCGCGTTACGACATCGATTTTAACCCCGCCGCCAACGCCCTGCGGCTGATCAGCGACGCCCGGCAGAATTTCCGCATGGGGTCCCCCGCTCTGGTCGAGAGCGCCATGATGGAAGCGCTGGTGGACGGCAAGTTTGGTTACCTGCAGGGTGTGGTGGCCACCGCGTACACCAATGTGAATCCGGATCAGGACGGCACGCAGATGTATGTGATCAGTGCCGACTCCCGAACGTTCTACCAGCAGAACCCCAATGTGGGCCTGCTCACCCGAATTGGTGGGTTGTTTGAAGCGGCCGGCAGCCTGGATGTTAAGGGCTACAACGTGTTGACCACCGCTGACGGCAGCAATGAACACTATGCCGTGTTCGATGTGGACGGCACTGTAGGCCTTTATTCCATTGACCCGGCGAACGCTGAAACCACGTTACTCAAGGAGCTCCCGCAAGCCAGTGGTGACTTTATGGATCTCACCGTGGCCGCAAACGCACAACCGCGCGAGTTTATTCTTTATGAGCAGCTCGATACGGACGATTTCCAGCTGCAGATTTTTGAACTGGACCCAGCCAATCCAGACTCCGGAACCCCTCTCGCCAGCTTTGAAAGCACCATTTCATTAGATGGGGTGATGATGGGAGACGTTATCGTCGGCTTTGATTTCCGAACAACCAGCCCAGAAGCCGAGAACAACGGACTATACGCAGTGGCAGACAGCGGCAGAATTTATAGCATCACAATCACGGAAGGCGGTTCTGTCCTGCCAATCCCACTTCCGATACTTCCTTCCACGCCAGACACCGCTCAGGCAACAGAGCTTGCAACTTTGTCTGAGAGCCTTTCAGGCCGTCGCTTCGATATTGACTTCAACCCCCGTGCAGATCTGCTCCGCATCATCGGCGATGCCGGCCAGAACCTGCGAGTGAACCTTGATCAGGACCGCGAGCTGGCCGGTATGGCCCGCGACACCGGATTTGCCTTTGTCGATGGCACGGTGCGGCTGGATGACACCATGGCGCCTATTCCCGTGGCCGTGGCCTACCGCGCCGCTCCCATGCAGCTGATGAACGCCACACCGAGCCTGGATTTCCAGTACCTGGTTGATGCTCGCAACAGTGGCCTGGCGCGGGTCGCCGTACCCAATGACGGAGCCCTTGTGGCCGTCGGTGATGGTCTGGCAGAGGGCCTGACGCTGCACTCCGATGGCCTGATCCAGCAAAGCATGGACATTGCCCAGGCTGGAACCGCCTATGCGGCCCTGAGAGCTGCGAACGAAACAGCTTCCACCCTGTACACGGTCAGCCTAAGTGACGGTACCGCTGCAGCTGTGGGGGTGATTGGCGGCGCAAACGCGGCAGAAGGGGTGAACGCGATCTCTGTGTTCATTCCGGAAAGCACGGAGATCGAATAAAGAGAGCCGCAAGATCAATGAGCCTCAGGCGTTTTCACGGTCCTCCATGGCTTACCGTCGCAGGATGCATAATTCGGACAGTCAGGGAGGCATCCCCGACAAGGGAGCCGATGCGAGTCTGAGGATTCCTGGGAAGGTTTGTGCTGAGACATGGTTGCGGGTTCCTTAGTAAATAGACTTTATGATTACGCTGTTGCTACGAGATCAGACGCCCGCGCCCGGAAAGATGTCTCAAAGCTGTTCCAGGAATTTCAGATAAGAGCCGGACACCTCACCCGGGGCTTCAATCTGGGGATAATGCCCGATACGCGGGAGCTCACCGAACCAGGCCAGAGGCAGATCCAGTTCTCGAAAACGCGCCACCATATGGGCGCCGGAAACCGGGTCCAGAGACCCGTTGATCAGTGCCACAGGTACCCTGGCGTCGCGAATCGCGCTGACCCAGCGCTCCCGATGCTGCTTGCGGTCGTTCATGTAGGTGATCAGGTTGTGAAAGATGTGCTTGCCGTTGTTGTGGTTGACCAGCGCCCAGAAGTCCTCAAGCTCCCGGGCGTCTGGTTTGGTGTCCGGGCCGAACACCCGGGCCATGGCGCTGTTAAATCGGCGTTTGTTGGATAGCTTGTTGAACAGCGGGCCCAGGGGACTGAGCAGGAGTTTCTGGGTCAGCAAGGCTCGGTGGGTTTCGGGGAACAGGCCGCCATTGAGAAAACACACGGACTGCCACTGCCCGGCCCCCTCACCGGAGTTCTGCCGTGCCAGCAATTCCTGGGCGACGGTATCGCCGTAATCGTGGGCCAGTACATGGAAGCGCCCCAACCCCAGTTGCCGAACCACACCCTCAACGACATCGGCCTGACCATGAATGGAATAGCGGTGGCGACCCGGCTTGTCGGAGAATCCGAAGCCAAGCATGTCCATGGCGACCACCCGGTAGGACTGCCGCAACGCCGGCCAGATCCTGTGCCAGTCCCAGCTTGCGGTCGGAAAGCCGTGGATCAGCAGGATGGTGTCCTGATTCGGCTGGCCCTCATCCACAACAAAAATCCGGAACCCGTTGATGTTGAGTGTCCTGCCTCTGGATTGCCATTGTTGTGGTCGCATGCTGTTCTCCCGGCGCCGTATTCGATGCTGTGTTGGTGTTGTTGTGACAGGATCATGCGAAAACCTGAACTTGACGTCAAGTTTGATCTTTGTTAGTTGTCTTGTACACAGACCGGACACCGTTATGAAACCAGCACCGAGACAGCAACGGGCCATCCGCAAGCGAAACGCATTGCTGGAGGCCGCCTTTCAGGAATTCTCCGTCCAGGGGTTTGAGGCCACCACGGCGAAGTCCATCGCGGATCGGGCCGGGGTCGCCACCGGTACGTTTTACCAGTACTTCCACAACAAACACGATGTGTTGCTGGAAATCACACGCCAGCGGTTCGAAGATCTTCACGCCCATATTCAGATACCCGACGCCCGGCTCGGGCTCACGCGTGGCGTGTCAACCCGGCCACAGGCCCCCAGCATCCGAGATCTTTTCCGCGAAGCCCTCGGTTTCCTGTACGACTTCCACCAACAGGAAGCGGGTCTTCATGACGTGCTGGAATACCGCCGCCGGGTCGACCCGGCACTGGCAACGCTGATGGACGACGGCGAGGCGATCCTGATGGAACGGGTGCGGGCTTTTGTCGCCCGCTACGTGCGGGACGACGTGGAAACCACCGCGTTTTGCCTGTTCTCCATGGCAGAGGGCCTTATCCACCGGCATGTGTTTCAGGGGCATCAGGATGTGACGCGGAATGAATTGATCGAAACCGGCACGCAATTGCTGGCGGCCTATTTTGAAAACCAGAACAACAAAGCGAGGGGCAATGATGAGTGAGACAACCGCGAGTGTCGCAACCTGGGATTATCTGATTCACGGTGCCAAAGTGTTTGATGGCACCGGAGAGCTACCGCTCCGGGAGGACATTGCCATTGCCGACGGAAGGATCGCTGCACGGGGTCAGGAACTGGATCCGGCCAACGCTCGCCAGGTCATCGATGGCAATGAATACTGGGCCATGCCGGGGCTGTTCGATATTCATACCCACTACGATCTTGAGCTGGAGGTGGCACCCGGATTGCCGGAATCCGTTCGCCACGGTACCACCACGGTGGTGATCGCAAACTGCAGCCTGGGGCTGGCATTCGGTGCCCAGCGCAAGGATGACGCCGATCCCATTGTGGATTGTTATGCCCGGGTAGAGAACATTCCCAAAGAAGTGCTGCGGGCCACCGCCGACAAGGTGGACTGGCACAACCCCAAAGAATACATCCAGCACCTCAACAAGCTCAGCCTCGGCCCCAACCTGGTGACGCTGGTGCCCCACTCCATGCTGCGCATAGAAGTGATGGGGTTTGACGCCAGCATCTCCCGCGATCCGACGGAAAACGAGCTGCAAGCCATGGAAGCGTTGCTGGAAAAGGCGCTGGATGATGGCTACGCCGGTTTTTCAACCGACGCCCTGCCCTTTCACTACCTGGCCAACCAGCCCAACACGCGGAAAACCATCCCCACTCAGTTCGCCAAATACCCGGAGATCAAACGGCTGACGGATGTGGTGCGTCGCAAGGGCGGTGTATGGCAGGCCACGCCACCGAAAGACAGTACCATCGGCACCATCAAGACCTTTTTGCTCAGCTGCGGCCGCCTGCACGGCAAGCCCCTGAAAACGACCGTTGTTGCTGCCCTGGATGTGCAAAGCAATCGGAAGATCGTGCGGCTGGCGCGCCTGCTGGCGCGGGTACTTAATTCCCGGCTATTGAAGGGCGACTTTCACCTGCAGGCCCTGGCAGCGCCGTTCAAAGTTTGGTCTGACGGCGCAGTCACACCGCTGTCCGAAGAAATCGAGGAACTGCGCACTCTCAATGAAACCGAGCTGGAAGACCGCGAGGAGCGCATCCGGATCCTCAACGACCCCGATTACATCAAGCGTTTCAAAGCCATGTGGATGAGTGGCAAGACCGGCTTCGGTCTGAGCCGGATCAAACGCTGGCTGCGGCTGGAAGATTATGCGTTCAACCGCACGCTTGCGGACATGACTATTGACGTATGCCCCCTCAAGGCCTGGGAGGGCAACACCTTCGCCGAGGTCTTTGACCGGGTAAGGGCCGCCAACACCGGTCGGGAATTCCACGCCACCGAAGCGAAAACCACCCTGCTCAAAACCCATTTCGGTGACGTGAAAGACGAAGGTGATTTCGTGTTGGCCATGCTGCGGGCCTTTGACCGCGACCTGAGCTGGTACACCGTATCCGCCAACCGGGACGAGACAATGGTTCGTAACCTGCTGATGGACCGCCAGCTGCTGCCCGGTTTCAATGACAGCGGTGCCCACCTCACCAATATGGCGTTCTACGATGGCAACCTTCGCGCCCTGAAGCTGGCCTCCGACGGCGGCGATACCGACGTTGCCTACATGGTTCGCCGGCTGACCCGCGATCCGGCCCGGGTGTTCGGCGTGAAGGGCGGCAGCATCGAGGTGGGCGATCAGGCGGATCTGATTCTGGTGAACCCGTCTGCCCTGCGTCGCCTGGACCACAACAATACAGTGCAACGACAGTATCGCGAGGAATTCAGCCACGAGCAGTTGGTGAACCGGACCGATGGCGTGGTGCCACTGGTAATGATTGCCGGGCATCCGGCATGGCAGGGGGATGAATTCGACCCGTCTCTGGGCAAAACCCGGATGGGCACGGTTTTGGACACCACCTTCTGATTGCGGCTCGCGATACCGGGCATCATACCGTCATGGCCGGCGCAGCTACTTTTGTGCCGGCCATGCCCTCCTTTGCTACATTAAACCAACACTTCAGATACGGTTTGAATCCCAAAATGCCCATTATTTGACTAACATAACGAAGAACAAGAACCTTCATACTGCGGGCTTCAATTGCACTTTCCCATCGCGCGGCGACCAACCCTCAACAAGAGACTTTCCCGGCACCTCTGGTCCCGGGTCGCGTTCCTGGTCTTCGTGTGTGTGGCACTTCCGGGTTTCGCTGCCACAGAGCCGGTAGCTCTGCCCCAAGCCGGTGAAACCCTCGCTCTTGGCCCCCACATCGAGCATCTGGAAGACCCGGAGCGCTCCCTGACGCTGGAAGAGGCTCGCGCCAGCGCGGATCGGTTCCGGCCAAATAGCAGCGAAGTTCTGAATATTGGCTATAACCGCGCCGGTCATTGGGTCCGTTTCCAGCTCCGCAATAGCGGAGCCGAACCACTCAAACGTTTCCTGGAGTTCCGTTCCCTGTTTGCGGATAGGTTGAATCTCTATGCTCCGGATGAGCAGGGGCACTACACGAAGGTGGAATCCGGCCGCCTTGTGCCTCCGCCGGACCGCCCCTTTCAGTCGCGGAATTTCGTGTTCCCGTTAACGGTTCCACCCGGCGGCGAAGCGCTTTACTACCTGTATGTGGACAGTGCCGACACGCTGACCATTCCACTCTACCTGCACACCGATACCGGTCTGGTGCACACCGAGCTGACCAGCCGTTCCTGGCTCTCCTTCTACCAGGGTCTGATCCTCACCATGGCGCTGTTCAGCATCTTTCTGCTGGCCACACTGCGGGACCGGGTTTACGCCTACTACATCGGCGTCATTGTGGTGCACCAGGGGTTGTTCTTTACCCTGTTCAACGGCCTTGGCTATCAGTATCTGGGTCTGGAGGACCCCTGGTGGTCTCGCGAGGCCATGTCGGTGCTTGTCAGCCTGTCGATGTGGATGATTATGCAGTTTGGCCGCGTTCTGCTGGCAACTCGGGACGAACAGCCCCTGCTCGACCGGGTGATTGTGCTGATCCAGCATGCGGCCCTGGTAATTATGGCGCTAAGCTTCGTTGTGGATTACTCCGTGTCGATCCGCCTGGCCAACCCCCACGGTGCGGTGACGGCCGCGGCCATGTGGGTGGTTGGCTGGAACAGTCTGCGCAAAGGTAATCCCGCTGCACGCTATTTCCTGATTGCCTGGTCGATGCTGATCGTGGGTGGCATTGCCTACAGCCTGAAGTCCTGGGGGCTGGCGCCCAGCAATCTGTTTACCGAACACAGCTGGCAGATCGGCGCGGCCATTGAGGCCATATTCCTGTCCCTGGCCATTGCGGATCGCATCAACACCGAGAGCCAACAGCGTATCCGCCACCAGCAGGAAGCCCAGTTGGCCCAGGCCCAGGCGCTGGACATCCAGCGCAAGGCGAACGACATGCTGGAGCAGAACGTCAAAGAACGCACCGAGGAACTGCGGAAAGCGAATCGAAAGCTGCAGCAATTGAGCGACACCGACCAGCTCACCAGCCTCAGTAACCGCCGCTCACTGGATCGATTTCTGACCCACACGATCGCCCGCGCGCGGATAGACCGAAAGCCGGTTGCGGTTCTGATGATTGACGTGGACCACTTCAAGCCGGTCAACGATACCCACGGTCATCAGGTGGGAGATGACAGCCTGCGGGAAATCGCTGCCCGCATCCAGAACAGCTCACGCTGGCCTGCCGATATGGTCGCCCGCTATGGCGGCGAGGAGTTCTGTGTGGTGCTGCCCAACACCGACCGTCAATCTGCGATGTCTGTTGCCCAGCGCATGCGAGATAGCGTGGCGTCTGAACCCGTCACCACCCGGATCGGACGCCTGAAGCTAACGGTCAGCCTGGGCGTTTATGCCGCCGTGCCGACAGAAGACGATTCCAAGGATAGCTTTCTGGAGCAAGCAGACATCGCGCTCTATCAATCCAAGCAGGAAGGGCGCAATCGAGTGACTCTGTTGGGCGCCACCGCTTCCTAGTTTGCCCGATCCGAGTGGCCCAGCGAATGCTCCGGCGCGATCTGGTCGCGCACCAGCTGCTTGAGCTGCTTGATCTCCGGAAATCCACCCTGCTCCTTGCGGGACCAGATCCGTGTGTTGTTCACGTAGATCTCGAAAATGCCGCCAGTGCCGGGTTTGAGGGTGAGTTCATCAATCATGCCGTCGAAGGTGCTCAGCAGCTCCTGCGCCATCCAGGTGGTTCGCAGCATCCATTTGCAGCCAGTGCAGTAGTGAAGGGTTACGCGGTTTGTCATAACGTTGGGTTCCCGGATTGTAGGCGTTGGTTCTGCCGATACTCACCCGGCGTACACGCCATCCAGCGGCGGAAGGCGCGGGTAAAGCTGGCGGTATCGGTATAGCCGAGGTGTATGGCCAGTTCATCAAGTTTCATGTCGCTGCCGTCGAGAAACTGGAGCGCCGCTTGCCGGCGCTCGTCTTCCACCAGCGTACGGAAACTGGTGCCTTCCTGGTCCAGCTTGCGGCGCAGGCTGCGGGGCGACAGCGCCAGTGCCTGAGCCATTTCGTCCAGCGAGGCCACCAGGCCCAGAGGCCCATGCAGTTTCTGCCGCACCTGCCCCGCCAGACCGGAGGCCTGCAACCGTTCCAGACGCCGGCGGCATTGATCGTCGAGCATGCGCACCAGTTGCGAATCGTAGGTAGCCAGAGGCTGATCCGCCAAGTCGCTTTGGACCACAAGGGCATTCCGGGAGCTGCGGTAGATCGGATCAATACCACACAATTCACCGATCCGTTGCGCATGCTCCGGCGGCTCGCCCTGAAACTCCAGCGCAACGATGCCCATACCGGAGAGACTCAGCTCCTTGAGCAGATTCAGGCCGGTGGCGATGTCCCGTTCCAGCAGAAACTGGCGCAGATGGTGGGGAATCGCCTGCGGGTCCATGGAGATACCGAAGCGGTTCGCTTCATCGATTCTGGCAATGGTGCAATAGGCGGTACTCAGCGGCAGATATCGCATGGCCCGTCCGATGGCTTCTCGGAGAGTGCGGCTGGTGCGCAGGGCAAAGCCCCAGATACCGAAGGTGGCCAGGCTGTACTGGAGACCCAACTGAAATCCCAGTGCCGGGGTATCCGGCAGTGCAAGCATCAGGTTCTCGATCAACCGCATTTCCTGCCCACGGGTAACCAGCGCCTCACCATCCTGCAGATCCAGGTCAGTAATGCCGGTGCCCAGCAGGCAGGTATCGCGATCAACACCCTGACCAAGGGCAAAGTTGATCATGACCTGGCTGATGGCTACGGGGTGCAGGGTATTTTCGAAGTTCGACATGGCACGGAGTCTACCCCGACAGGCTCATCAACGGCCATCGCAATAATGGCCATAAATGTCTGCCGAATGGCCACCGGGGTCCTGTTGCGCTTTCCTGGCGCCCCATAGACTGGCTGTTGTGACCATTATCCATGCAGAGGTTTACTCATGGCAGACGATTTGACGGTGCTCAACAAACAGGCGATTGCGTCCGCCAAACAGTATATGGGCCATATAGCGTGGCCCACGGTTCTGCTGGTGGCGGCCACGCTGATCGGCTTCGTGGCAAACCTGGCCCTGTTTGCCGTAGGCGCCATACCGGCCTGGGTAGCACTGCCGGTTCTGGGTGCCCTCACCTACATGGCTTACACTCCCCTGCATGAGGCCGTACACGGCAATATCCACGGCGGCCAGGAACGCTGGCAGTGGCTGAACGATCTTTGCGGTTACCTGGTGGCACCACTGATTGCCATACCTTACGCCTCGCACCGGCTCGAGCATTTCACCCACCACCGGTACACCAACCAGCCCGACAAGGACCCGGATTACATGGTCAGCGGTATGGGCGGGGGCGTGCTTCCGGCACTGGCCACGGTGGTCCGGTTTCTCGGGGTCCAGAACAGCTTTTTTGTCAAACAACACTGGGCGTCCGCTTCGCGGAAGGATCGTGTCATTTACTGCCTGGAGGTCCTGGTGTCTGTAAGCTGGCGCGTGGGGTTTGTGGTGATGGTCGATCAGCCGTGGACCCTGGCTGTCGTTGTTGGGGGTTATCTGCTGGGCGGCTTCTTCACCGCCTACTGGTTCGCCTACCGCCCGCACATTCCGTATCAGGATCCCAAGCGCTACCGCAACACCAGCAGCCTGATCATGCCCCGGTGGATGAAACCCCTGGAGTGGTTCTGGCTGGGCCAGAACCTGCACTCGGTTCACCACCTTTTCCCGCGCGTGCCTTTTTACCAGTACCACGCACTACATCGCGAGATCGAGCCCGTCATGCGTGCCCACGGTACGCCGATTATCGGCATATTCAGCCGCGAGCCGGTGGCGGGTAAGGAATAAACTCTACTTCGTCACCGACCACCCGGGCGAAGCGCCCGGCGCTCCAGTCTTCCTTGGCCCGCTCGATGCGGGCCTGGCTGGACGACACGAAGTTCCATTCGATAAAACGCTTGCCCACAGGCTCGCCGCCAATCAGGGCAATGCGGGTGTCTTCCGTCGCCGTTACCGCTACCCCCGCCTCCGGCGCAAATACCGTCATGCTGTGAGCGGGCAGTTCGGAGCCGTGGGCAGTCAGCGCCCCGCGAGACACGTACACGGCCCGCTCGGCTGCCTCTGGCAGCTCCAGGGGCTGGCCGGCCTTGAGCCTGGCCTCAAGATACAGGGTTTCACTGAACTGACGCACCGGCGAGGTCACGCCGTAAGCGCTGCCCATCATGACCCGGACCGGGACCCCGTTCACTTCGATGGCCGGAATGTCATTACCCGGGTAATGGTGGAACCCCGGGTCGGTCTCTTCGTGCGCGTCCGGCAGCGCCAGCCAGAGTTGCAAACCGTGAAGGCGATGGTCTGTGGCGGTGATCTCCGGGCGCTCACGCTCGGAATGGGTGATGCCCCTGCCAGACACCATCAGGTTGACATCGCCGGGCCGGATGGGCTGAAGGCTGCCTACGGAATCCCGGTGCAGTATCTCGCCCTCGAACAGGTAGGTGACCGTTGCGATGCCGATGTGGGGGTGCGGGCGCACATTGATGCCCGCTCCCGCCGGAAAATCCGCCGGTCCCATTTCATCAAAAAAGATCCAGGGGCCCACCATTTTCCGCCTGGCCGTGGGCAGCAGACGGCGCACGGAAAAGCCGCCCAGGTCGGCCACCCGCGGGCTCAATATGGTTTCGATGGCGCTGCAGGGCGCCTCGGTGGCATCGCAACGCTGCTCGGCCGATTCCAGTACATTACTCATATCATCATTCCTCGCAATGCTCAGCCATGTTTGACTGACTCAGCGCAGGGTTTTCAGTGCCTGCGCCCACTTGGCCAGCTCTTCCAGCATGGCGCCCGCAGAACCGGTGTGGTGATCGCCGGCCATAAACACCCGGTTGTCGTCCAGCAGTTCCCAGGGCATCTGTACCATGACACCCTCCACCATGGGCATCATCTTCACGGTATTCACCAGCTGTTTGGCAAGCTGGGCCGAGCGCAGACCACCGGAAGCCCCGCCGTAGCTGACAAAGCCGCAGGGCTTGTAATTCCATTCGTTGTAGACGTAGTTCACCGCGTTCATGAACGAGGGCGGCGGGCAGAAGTTGTACTCCGGAATCACGAACACGTAGGCGTCCGCCCGGGCTACGCTCGCGGACCAGGCTTTGGTGTGTTCGTGCTCGTATTTCTGCAGTCTCGGGTGATTGGGTTCGTCGTACACCGGCAGGTTGAAGTCGGCCAGGTCCACCAGCTCGCAGTCGAAACGGCCGTGCTCTCTGGCGAATTCGTGGAACCATTGAGCCACCGACGGCCCGATGCGACCGGGGCGGGTGCTGCAGATGATGATTTGAAGTTTTAACGTCATGGATTCGGTCCTTGATTCTGGGAAGGTTGCTTGTCAGTTTAGCCGCTGCTAAAACCTAAGCAAAAGTGATGTTTAACGGAGTTGACATGCCCTATCAGTTCGAAGACCTGAAACACGCCTGCCGGGCCGAATGGCAGGCCTACATTGAACACAGTTTCGTCCGGCAGCTCGGCGATGGCTCGCTGGCCCCCGAGGCGTTCCAGCATTATCTGAAGCAGGATTACCTGTTCCTGATCCAGTTCGCCCGGGCGTTTGCTCTCGCCGCCTACAAGAGCCCTACCCTGAGCGATCTCCGGCAAGCCAAAGAGGGGTTACAGGCCATCGTGGATGTAGAGCTGGATCTGCACATCAGCTACTGCAAGGAATGGGGAATTTCGGAGGAGGAACTGGCACGGCTGCCGGAAGCGCGGGCCACTCTGGCCTACACCCGTTATGTGCTTGAAACCGGTAACCGTGGCGATCTACTGGATCTCCACGTAGCGTTGTCGCCCTGCATGGTGGGCTACGGTGAAATTGCCAACTGGCTGAACAGCCGGGCGGAAACCCTCCGCGGCGCGCACAATCCTTACGACGCGTGGATTGCCATGTACGAAAGTGACGAGTTCCAGCAGGCCATGGGCGCGGAAATCCGCTGGTTGGACGAGCGCCTGGCCGACGTCTCCCCGGCGCGGTTTGAACAGCTCACCCGCATCTTCCGCGACGCGACACGGCTCGAGATCGATTTCTGGCAGATGGGCCTGACACAGAGCGATTAAAGACCCACGAAAATCCCACCAAGACGAACGCCTGCAAAAACTGGATAATGGCCGCCATTGAATTCAATGGCGCGCCAAACTCTCCGATCCAGGTATCTTTGTAATGGAAATCAACGTCAACTTTCTCGACAACCTCAGACTTGAAGCCAGGTTTGACGATTTCACCGTGGTGACGGACCAGCCAATTCGCTACAAGGGGGACGGTTCCGCCCCCAGCCCCTTCGATTATTTTCTGGCGTCGTCTGCCCTGTGTGCGGCCTATTTTGTGCGGGTGTATTGCCTGGCGCGGGACATACCCACCGAGAACATCCGCCTGTCCCAGAACAACATCGTGGACCCGGAAAACCGCTATAACCAGATCTTCAAGATTCAGGTAGAGCTGCCGGAGGATATCTCCGACAAGGACCGCCAGGGCATTCTGCGCTCCATCGACCGCTGTACCGTCAAGAAGGTGGTGCAGACCGGCCCGACGTTCGAAATTGAAACCGTCGAAAGCCTGGACGCCGACGCCCAGGCGCTGCTGATGACCCAGCCGGAAGGCAGCAGCCAGACCTTTATCGAAGGCAAGGACCTGCCCCTGGAGCAGACCATCGCAAACATGACCCGCATCCTTGAAGATCTGGGCATGAAGATTGAGATCGCGTCCTGGCGCAACATCGTGCCCCATGTGTGGTCGCTGCACATCCGCGATGCGGCCTCGCCCATGTGTTTCACCAACGGCAAGGGAGCAACCAAGGAAAGCGCCCTGTGCTCCGCATTGGGTGAATTCATCGAGCGGCTGAACTGCAATTTCTTCTACAACGACCAGTTCTTCGGCGAGGACATCGCCAACAGCGAGTTCGTACACTACCCGAACGAAAAATGGTTCCAGCCGGGCCCCGAAGACGAGCTGCCCGAGGGCATTCTGGATGACCATTGCCGGGCCATATATGACCCCGACGGTGAGCTGTGCGGCTCCAATCTGATTGACACCAACTCCGGCAAGACCGAGCGCGGCATTGTGTCTCTGCCGTTCGTGCGCCAGTCCGATGGCGAGGTGGTCTATTTCCCCTCCAACCTGATCGAGAACCTGTTTCTCAGTAACGGCATGAGTGCCGGCAACACCCTGCAGGAAGCCCAGGTGCAGTGTCTGTCAGAAATCTTCGAGCGGGCGGTCAAGAAGCAGATCATCGAAGAGGAACTGGCACTGCCAGACGTGCCCATGCACGTGCTGGAAAAATACCCGAACATCCTCGAAGGAGTGCAGGCGCTGGAAGCCCAGGGCTTCCCCACACTGGTCAAGGACGCCTCCCTGGGTGGCCAGTTCCCGGTGATGTGCGTCACTCTGATGAACCCGCGTAACGGCGGCGTGTTCGCCTCCTTCGGCGCCCACCCGAGCTTCGAGGTAGCCCTCGAGCGCAGCCTGACCGAACTGCTGCAGGGCCGCAGCTTTGAAGGCCTGAACGATGTACCGCCGCCCACCTTCAACAGCCTGGCGGTGACCGAACCGAACAACTTCGTGGAGCATTTCATTGATTCCACCGGCGTGGTGTCCTGGCGCTTCTTCAGCGCGAAGTCCGATTATGACTTCTGTGAATGGGATTTTTCCGGCACCAACGCCGAAGAGGCGGCTGGCCTGTTCGGTATTCTGAAAGAGATGGACAAAGAAACCTATGTGGCCGTCTACGAGGAACTGGGCGCGCCGGTGTGCCGCATTCTGGTGCCCGGCTATTCCGAGGTGTACCCGGCGGACGATCTGGTGTGGGACAACACCAACAAGGCCCTGGACTACCGCGAAGACATCCTCAACCTGCACAGACTGGACGATGATGAGCTGGCCGCTCTGGTGGAGCATCTGGAAGAAAGCCAGATCGACGACTACACCGACATCATCACCCTGATCGGCATCGAGTTTGATGAGAACACCGTGTGGGGCCAGCTCACCGTGCTGGAACTCAAGCTATTGATCAATCTCGCACTCGGGCAGCACGAAGACGCCCTGGAGCGGGTGGAGGCGTTCCTGCAATTCAACGACAACACGGTGGAGCGCAACCTGTTCTACCGAGCGGTCAATGCGGTGCTGGAGATCACCCTCGATGAGCAACTCGAGCTGGGCGACTTCCTGTTCAACCTGCAGCGTATGTATGGTGAACAGACCATGCAGGATGTGGTTGGCCTTGTGGACGGCAGTGTGCGCTTCCATGGCCTGACGCCGACCAACATGCAACTGGAGGGGCTCGACAAACACCTGCGCCTCATCGACAGCTACAAGAAACTGCATGCAGCCCGTGCGGCAGAGGCGCTCTGACCGCCTCAGGTTTCCTGGTTTCGCGCCTTGCCCTCGCGGATGTTCTCACGGGCTTCCTGCCGCTCCTCCCGATCGGCCTCCGGCGCCTCGTGCTCATCGGAGCGCGACGGCCGGAAACACAGGGTTGCCAGCATCGGAAAATGATCGGATCCGAACGCGGCCAGTCGCTCGATATTGCCGAGGGTAAAATGCTCGGTCGTGAACACGTGATCCAGCGGCCAGCGCAGAAACCAGTGGCCGGCGTGGAAAGTGTTGAACATGCCGCGACCCCGCCGCGGATCAAGCATACCGCTGACCCGGCAGAACAGCCGGGTGGTTCGTGACCAGGCGACATCGTTGAGGTCGCCGGCAACAATCGCGGGGTACCCGCTCTTGCGGATCTGCTCACCAACCAACAGCAACTCGGCATCCCGCCAGAGCGACTCCTCACTCTCGCTCGGGGCCGGGGGCCGGGGGTGAAGGGCGTGCAGTCTGACGCGATCACCACTGGGCAGTTTCAGCCAACCGTGAATAGATGGGATGTCGTCCTGAATCAGGTAGTTGACCTCGATTTCTTCCAGCGGCAAGCGGGAATACAGGTGCATGCCATAGAGGTTATCCAGGGGCACGCGAACGATGGTGGGCCAGTCGCCGAAGGCCTGATCCAGTTGATCGCCCCACCACTGGTCCGATTCGAGGGTCAGCAGCACGTCCGGTTGCCGCTCACGCACCTGACGGATCAGGCCCTCACTGTTCCGGTTAGGCGTAAGTACGTTGGCGACCAGCAGGGTCACACAGCGTTCCTTCTGGCCGGGCTCGGCACTCTGCATCTGAAGCGGCCACAGCCGCGTCCAGGGCAGGATGCGGAACATCTGCAGGACCAGCACTGCGGTACACAGCCCGACCACCCAACCCCGGACGTCGCCCTCTCCCAACCAGAAGGCAATCACGGCAACCAATACTGCCAGGCAGACGATCTGTACCCGGGGGAACTCGCACACCCGTATCCACCAATCGTGAAGACGCACCTTGCCCAGTGCAGTAACCACCAGCAGAATCACGGCAAAAGCCAATAAAGAATAAGTGATCAAACCATTCTCCACCGCGGGAAATGTCCATGTGGCTTACAACATAAACCATCGGGCGCCGTTGCGCTGCTAAAAATCCATTCATCCACCTGCCCTCGTATGCAATTGAGTTCACAGGACAAAAGGATCGAAAATGAGCAAGCTGCAGGACCACATTCAGAACACCCTCGACCAGAGCCACCCCCACTCCGATGAGTACCATCAGGCAGTCATGGAAGTGTTCGACGACGTGGCCAGCGTCTATCGCAAGGAGCCGGCCTACCGACGCTGGAATATCGCGGAGCGTATGCTTGAGCCGGATCGCATCGTGCGGTTCCGGGTCTGCTGGGATGACGACAAAGGCAATATTCAGGTCAACCGTGGCTGGCGCGTGCAGTTTAACAATGTGCTGGGCGCCTACAAGGGCGGGATCCGCTTTGATCCTTCGGTCAACGAAAGCGTGCTGAAATTCCTCGGCTTCGAGCAGTGCTTCAAAAATGCCCTCACTGGCTTGCCCATGGGCGGTGGCAAAGGCGGTGCAGACTTTGATCCCAAGGGCCGCAGCGAACGTGAAATCATGCGTTTTTGTCAGGCCTACATGCAGGAGTTGTATCGTCACATCGGACCGAACGTCGACGTGCCGGCGGGCGACATCAACGTAGGGCCCCGTGAGATCGGCTTTCTTTATGGCCATTACGTGAAGCTAACCAATCGCTGGGAGGGCGTGCTCACGGGCAAATCACCGGGCTTCGGCGGCAGCTGCGGCCGCACTGAAGCGACAGGGTATGGCGTGGTCTACTTTCTCAAGAACATGCTGAAAGCCCATGATCAGTCTGTGGAAGGCCAGCGGGTGCTGATCTCCGGTGCCGGCACCGTGGCACTCTACGCCGCCGAGAAGTGCATTCAGGAAGGCGCGAAGGTACTCACGGTGTCGGATTCCGGCGGCACCCGGGTATTTCGCGAGGGTATGACCGCGAAGGAGCTGGCGTCGATCCGCACCCTGAAGCTGGAGAAACACGGCGCCCTGGCGGACGCATCCTGCGGCACCTGGCACCCGGGCAAGACTCCCTGGGTCTCGGCCAAGGGCGCCATCGCCCTGCCCTGCGCCACCCAGAACGAGGTGGACGGAAACGCCATGAAACGGCTGATCAAGAATAACCTGGTGGCCCTGTGCGAAGGTGCCAACATGCCCCTGACCCAGGAGGCCCATGACCAGCTGATTGAGGCCAACCTGCTCTATGGTCCTGGCAAAGCCGCCAATGCCGGCGGTGTTGCGGTATCCGGTCTGGAGCGGTCCCAGAACGCTTCATTGCAAAGCTGGAGTATGGATAAAGTTGATACCATGCTCAGCGGCATCATGGCGGACATTCACGACCGCTGCATTGCGCATGTAAAGCGCAGAAACGGCATTTACCCCTACAGCAAGGGTGCCAACATCTACGCGTTCAAAAAGCTGGCCGAGGCAATGATGGCTTACGGCGTAAAATAGCCTCACCCGTGGGGCATTGACTGCAGACGCTCGCTGCTTGCCGGTACGCCGGCTCTGGCCAGCGAGCGCACCCGTTCGAAGTCCTCCTCACCGAATACGCCATTGACCCCGGAAATGGCCGCCAGCGTCATACCGTGCCTGAGACCCAGTTTGTAGATCTCCCGCACCTTTTCCCACTCGATGTTACGCCCCAGTGTGAAGTTCTCGAACCGGCTTTCGAGCGCCAGCACAATGGTTTCGGCCAGGCAGGCATAGGCAATACCCCTGGGCAGCCCGATGTCTTTCATGTGGACATCACCGGGCAGGCGGATTTCACCGGACTCGATCACCAGTACGTCCGGCCGCTTCGCCACATCCTCCGCCGGAATATCCAGCGGACGGGCAACGTCGGTAATCACACAGCCGGGCTTGACCTTAAGGATATCCAATACCCGCTTTCCGGCGCCGGAGGTGGCTGTCACCACCATATCCATGGCACCCAACTCGCGATCGGTGGAGGCAGCAACGCGTACCGTCGCGCCCGGCGACTCCATCAGGATGCTCTCTTTCAGTGCCAGCAGTTTCGCCGCCTCCGGCGACACCAGAACAATCTCATCCACTGCCTTGGCCAGCAGCCTGGCGCATACCGAGCCGATGGCACCGGTCGCCCCGACGACCATGGCCTTACCGGCCATTTTACCGCTGGGTCCCACCTGTACCAGCCCGATCCTTTTTACCGCGTCGTGGGCCGCCCACAATGCGCCCGAGGCGCTGTAACTGTTGCCGGTGGTAATGGGCAACGGAGCTCGCTTGGCGACCGTGATGCCGGCGTCGCCCACCACTTTCGTGAAGGCGCCGAGACCCATAATCTGGGCACCCAGTTTTTTCGCCAGCCTCGCGGCGGACAGTAAACGACTGTAGGTGAATTCCGGACTGTGGGACATGATCTCCCGCGGCGTACCGCCCACGGTGATCAGCCAGCCCTCGGCCTCGTCCCCGGTGGGCGATGTCACACCCTCAATATGTGAATAGACAAACGGCGGCGTGTAGGCCACCACTTTCTCAACCAGATTCATGACCCCCGGGGGCGACACGCTGGCAATCCAGTCCAGGGGTGGGGTCTTGGTGAGGTACTGCTGTGACAGTGGATGAATCACGAACGCGAATCGGTTCACCCGCCGGTAACCATTGGGATAAAGAATCCGCGGCTCGATGCCCAGCCGGTCAATCACATCCAGGAAGTCGTTCGCGGCCAGTTGCGCCGGCGCCCGCTCCAGGGCCGCACTGATCATCGCCTCCATGACGTTGGCGCCCACCGGCCGGCCTTCCAGCCACGGGCTGTAGTCCACCACCATTGCGACTTTGCGTGAGCGCATCCAGTCCAGTGATTGCTCGGTCACCCGAGAGGTTATGACGGTTTTACCGTCCAGCTCGGTCTGGGTGAAATCCGCCAGCTCTCCAACCGCCGCCACCAGTACATGAGACTGTTTGACGGCCTGATGCAGAGACCCTTGCACCAGGCCCTCTCCGAGTCGGTACAGGGGATTGTGAATCAGGGCATCCAGCGCCCGTACCGCGAGTGGTTTGTACAACAGCGGTGCGGTGATCGCGGTATAGCGCTCGACCTGTCCCAGGGACGTCAGCAGACGCGGCAGGCCGAAATCCGTGTAGGGATCGGCGAATCGCAGATTATCAGTGTGCTCCGATAACGCCAGAGCAATGCGATAGCTGGCCTGACCGTTGAAACAGAGCACCCGGGCATTATCAAAAAAATGCCCCAGTTCACTCTGGGTGTGGCGAACCGCCCATTCCTGCAGGATGCGACGCAGCCCTGCGCCGGTGGTCACGGACTTGTCTGGTACACAGGCCTCCAGCCGGGCCGTGTCCGGGTGCTCGATCTGTTCCCGACCTACCTGGTAGTGATCGTGCACCATGCTCAGGCCGATGGCGTCGGCCTGCTCCCGTACGTTTTCCAGAATCGCCTCAGCCCGCGACAGATCACCGTCGGTGCCGATCCGGATCACCCGGAAGGCCTGCCCCATAAATTCGGTTTCCAGCTGATAATCGTATTCTGAAGAGCCCTGACTGACACTCACAACGGTTTTCATGGTTTGCATCCTTTCCCATGTGGTCCTGACCTCAGCTTATGCCTGATTTGCCGGCGGCGCCTTTGCACAGATCAAAATTTAATCTGTGTGAACGGTCTACACTGGATAACACGCCTTCGGCCAAACCAGCAGCCAGCAGGGAAAGGAGAAACCTCATGAGCCATCAGCAGGACATGGAAGACACCGTCGAGAAACTGATTCACAAGGGCAAAGGCATACTTGCCGCCGACGAAAGCGCCCCCACCATCGCCAAGCGGTTTGCGGCGATCGGGGTTGAATCCACGAAAGAGAAGCGCCAGGAGTATCGCAGCCTGATTTTTGCCACCCCCGGTCTGGGGGACCACATCAGCGGAGTGATCCTCTACGAGGAAACCCTGAACCAGCGCAGCCTCGACGACGAACCCATGGCCGGGCTGTTGCTGCGCCAGGGCATTGTGCCCGGCATCAAGGTGGATAAAGGCAAGGGACCGATGGCCAACGCACCGGGGGATGAGATCACCTACGGGCTGGATGGCCTGGAGGAGCGGCTGCAGGGTTACCGGGAACAGGGCGCCCGGTTTGCCAAGTGGCGGGACGTCTATCACATCACCGACACCAACCCGAGCCGACTGGCGATTGAAGCCAATGCCGAGGTACTGGCCCGCTATGCCGCCGTTTGCCAATCGCTGGGTGTGGTGCCGATTGTGGAACCGGAGGTTCTCATCGACGGCTATCACACCATTGAACACAGCGCGCAGGTATGCGAATCGGTATTAAAGGCGGTTTTCGACGCGCTCCATCGCCACGGCGTGGTTTTGGAGCGCATGCTCCTCAAGCCCAGCATGGTGACACCCGGCAAGTCCCATACCACCCAAGCCAACCCGGAACAGGTGGCTGAAGCCACCCTCCACGTGTTCCGGCGTGTGGTACCGGCGGCGGTTCCGGGCATTGTGTTCCTGTCCGGTGGCCAGACGCCGGAAGAAGCGACAGCCAACCTTAACGCCATCAACCAGCACGGCCCGCAACCCTGGGCCCTGAGCTTTTCTTACGGGCGGGCCCTGCAGGA
Source organism: Marinobacter goseongensis (assembly GCF_023156235.1). Classification (GTDB taxonomy): domain Bacteria; phylum Pseudomonadota; class Gammaproteobacteria; order Pseudomonadales; family Oleiphilaceae; genus Marinobacter; species Marinobacter goseongensis. The sequence continues at coordinate 170,076 of NZ_JAKZAI010000009.1, forward strand.
ACCGGCGCAAAAGGCCTGGGCCGGCGCGCTGGAAAACGGCCCCGCTGCCCAGAGAGCCATGCACAAACGGGCGCAACTGAACGGCGCGGCACGTAACGGGGAATACAGCACTGACATGGAGGGCTAAACGCTCTCCTTCGTGCTTTTACCGGCGATTAGCTCAGCAGCCGGAAACGCAGCTGCCGTTGCCATCAAACCCCATGGTCTTGCCACTCAGTGGGACGTGGACCGGGGCCTGGGCCAGTTCGGCGAACCGGGCAGTGCGTGTGCCGTCCTGCACTTTTCCGTTTTTCGTGGCGGGCTCGTTGGCGTGAGAGGCGATGACGGCCTTCGGCTGAATCAACTCGTTCACAACAAAGGCCGCTTCTTCCGGGCCGGTGGTGAAGGTATCGCCAATGTTCATCACCACCAGTTCCGCTCCGTAATGGTCATTGACCACCAGTTTCTGTTCCGCGGTGATGCCGGTGTCGCCGGACAGGTACACCACCAGACCGTTACTGAAGGTCAGCACGTAGCCGGTTGGCGGCCCCACGCTGGCTCCGACGCCCGCCGCTTGCAGATAGTCCGCCAGCGGACCGGTAAGAAACGAGGGTGAAACGCCGTTGCTGTGTGCTGCCGGAACGGTGGTGATTTTAACGCCGCCCTCTTCGCGCTCGCCGCCGAAGCGAACCAGCACGGAATTCGAGGGATCTGCACCGGCTTCTTTCAGTTTCGCGGCGAAGAAGGCTGGCATCTCACTGCCGGTGACAATCCGCGATTTCTTTTTAACGGCGATGTCGATGGTGTTGGACTGCGGCAGCGTGCTCACCGAGGTGTCCGGCGATGCGCAGGTGCCGGCGTTGGTTTCGCGGATGCGCTGGTCGCCCACGTGATCCCCGTGCATATGAGACACCAGTATCACGTCGATATCACCCAGCCTTGAATCGTCTGGCCCGCCAACCGTGCGACCGGCATCGTATAGAATCCGGGTGCCGTTGGGGTCTTCAAACACCAGGGCGCGGTCGCGGCCACAGAATTCGCCGTCATGGCTTCCCAGAGGCGTTACTTGCACCACGTCTTCCGCCGCCACCGGGGCAGAACCCAGCGCGAACCCCACCGCAAGGGCAGCTATCAATCCTGAACGTACCATCACATCCCTCTCCGCTGTTTATTGTTCGATTTTCATCTAACGACTACGAACAGCACCACTATCCGTACCAGTGTAGACGGCAAATCCGGAGGGGAAATAATGCAGGGAATCCACAAAGCCTGAGTGACCGTTGCCAGCCTTGATCAGGCGGCCTGCGGCACCTTGACGGCTTGCCGGAGGCAAGCCAGCATGGGCTCGACCTGGCGGATTTTGCGGGCTTCAGGCCACAACACCTCAGCCTCAACAAAGCCCTGGCGCAGGTAATTGAGCCATTGTTTGATACGGCCGGTGACGAAACGGTCCTCCAGGCGAGTCTGCAGCGCGAACGCGTATTCACAGACCAGCGCCACCGCCTCCGGCCAGGTCATATCCGCCACCGCCTCGCCCTGCTGGCTGGCGCGGATTTTTCTCGCCAGGTCCGGACGGGCAATCAGGCCGCGGCCGATCATCACATCCTCACAACCGGACACGTCACGGCAGCGCCAGTAATCGTCGACCGTCCAGATCTCACCGTTGGCGATGACCCGGATACCAACCGCCTCACGCGCTTTCGCAATTTCTTCCCAGTACGCCGGGGGCTTGTAGCCGTCGACCTTACTTCTGGCGTGGATCACAATCTCCTCGGCTCCCGCCGCTTCCAGCGCCTGGGCGCAGGCCACGCCCATGGAGCGATCATCGTAGCCGAGGCGCATCTTGGCGGTGACCGGGATGTCCGCCGGCACAGACTGACGGACCCGGGCAACAATGTCGTGCATCAGCTCCGGCTCCCGCATCAGCACGCAACCGCCCTTGTGCTTGTTGACGGTTTTGGCGGGGCACCCGAAGTTGATATCGACCTGGTTGGCGCCGAGCTCCGCCGCCTTCAGGCCATGCCGGCCCATCTGATGCGGATCTGAACCCAGTAACTGAACGGCCACCGGTGTGCCCACCTCGGTGAGCGAACCGTTTTGAAGCTCGGGAGCATACTTGTAGAAAACCCGGGGCGGCAGCATGCCGTGAGTCACGCGAATGAATTCGGTCACACACCGGTCAATACCACCAACTTTGGTCAGGGTTTCGCGGATGGGGGCATCCACCAGACCTTCCATCGGGGCAAGGATTATTCGCATGCGGGCTCCGGCAGTACTTCACAATTGGTTAAACAATAAACGGAGCGGGATTGTAAGGAATATGGGCGGAGGTTGGTAGTAGGTCGTCGTTGAGACAAGGCAGACACTCCCCGAAGAGAGTGCCTGCCCTTTGCAGCGTGGCTTATTTAACGTCGAAGCGGTCCGCGTTCATGACCTTGGTCCAGGCCGCAACGAAGTCTTTCACAAACTTTTCTTCGTTGTCGTCCTGAGCGTACACCTCGGCGTAGGCGCGCAGGATGGAATTGGATCCGAACACCAGGTCAACACGGGTCGCGGTGAACTTGGTGTTGCCGCTCTTGCGATCCACAATGTTGTAGGAATTCTTGCCAGTGGGCTCCCAACGGTTCGCCATGTCGGTGAGGTTCACGAAGAAGTCGTTGGTCAGCTGGCCAACGCGATCCGTGAATACACCGTGTTTGGTGTTGCCGTAGTTGGTACCCAGCACCCTCATGCCGCCCATCAACACGGTCATTTCCGGCGCGGTCAGGCCCATCAGCTGGGCACGGTCCAGAAGCATTTCTTCCGGTTTGACTACGTAGTCCTTCTTCTGCCAGTTGCGGAAGCCATCAGACAGCGGCTCCATCGGCTCGAAAGACTCTGCATCGGTCTGAGCGTCTGTAGCATCGCCACGGCCTTTCAGGAAGGGCACGTGTACGTCGTGGCCCGCTGCCTTGGCGGCTTTCTCGACGCCCAGATTACCGCCCAGAACGATGACGTCAGCAATGCTGGCGCCGGTCTCGGCAGAAATCTTCTCGTACACCTTCAGTACCTTGGCCAGACGATCCGGCTCGTTGCCTGCCCAGTCCTTCTGCGGAGCCAGACGGATGCGAGCGCCGTTGGCACCGCCACGCATGTCGGAACCACGGAAGGTGCGGGCGCTGTCCCAGGCTGTGGTGATCAGCTCATTCAGGCTCAGGCCAGCTTCATCGATCTTCGCCTTGACGGTTTCTTCGACGTAGTTGGTATCACCCTGGGGGCACGGATCCTGCCAGATCAGGTCTTCGGCCGGCACGTCCGGACCGATGTAACGAGCTTTCGGGCCCATGTCACGGTGAGTCAGCTTGAACCAGGCGCGGGCAAAGCAATCCTGGAAGTAAGCCGGATCTGCCATGAACTTCTCGCAGATGGCGCGGTACTTGGGATCCACCTTCATGGCCATGTCGGCATCGGTCATCATCGGCCGAACGCGGGTCTTCATATCCGTGGGATCAACCGGCATGTGCTCTTCTTTAATACCGATCGGCTCATACTGGTTGGCACCGGCCGGGCTCTTGGTCAGCTTCCACTCGTAGCCGAACAACAGGTCAAAGTAACCCATGTCGAACTTGGTCGGGTTGGTGGTCCAGGCACCCTCAATACCAGAAGTCACAGCGTTGGTGGCCTTGCCATCCAGGTTGGGGTTCATCCAGCCAAAGCCCTGGGTTTCAACATCCGCACCTTCCGGCTCTGGCCCGAGCGCATCCGCGTCGCCATTACCGTGCGCTTTGCCCACGGTATGTCCGCCGGCGGTCAACGCCGCAGTCTCTTCATCGTTCATGGCCATACGGGCAAACGTGGTCCGTACCTGTTCAGCCGTTGCCTGCGGATCAGGATTACCGTTGACACCTTCCGGGTTCACATAGATCAGACCCATCTGGACAGCGGCCAGCGGGTTTTCCATGGTGTCGGGCTTGGTTACGTCCTCGTAGCGGCTGTCTGACGGTGCCAGCCACTCTTTTTCCGCACCCCAGTAGATGTCTTCTTCCGGGTGCCAGATGTCTGCACGGCCGTAAGAAAAGCCGAAAGTCTTAAAGCCCATGGACTCATAGGCAACGTTACCGGCCAGAATGAACAGGTCGGCCCAGCTGATCTTGTTGCCGTACTTTTTCTTGAGGGGCCACAGCAGACGACGAGCCTTGTCCAGGTTGCCGTTGTCGGGCCAGGAGTTGAGAGGAGCAAAACGCTGGTTCCCGGTACCCGCACCACCACGGCCATCGGCCAGGCGATAAGTACCCGCAGCGTGCCACGCCAGACGGATCATCAGACCACCGTAATGACCCCAGTCAGCTGGCCACCAGTCCTGGCTGTCAGTCATCAGCTCATGCATGTCCTTTTCCAGGGCTTTGTGGTCGAGCTTCTTGACCTCTTCCCGGTAGTCAAAATCCTCGCCCATCGGGTTGGTCTTGGAGTCGTGCTGATGCAGGATCTCGAGGTTCAGGTTTTCCGGCCACCAGCCCGCTACGCTGGCCTTTTCCTGGGTATTGGAACCGTGCATTACCGGGCACTTTCCGCCTGAGTCATTATTCTGAGTCATTGCTCTCTCCTGATCGGGTTGCAAAACGACACTTTCTCTATGGAAGCCCACTAACTATAGGACAGATAAAATACCCTGCTCGCAGGATTTCTTATGTCCCGTATAGTGAATGCCTATAGGCTTACTCGCCGGTATTCCGGACTCACCCGGAGTTACTGAGCGCAAGCAAAATCGCTCGAGTAGTCCGCCAGTATTCCCAGATAACTTCGCCAATCTTTGTGACGACCCAGTGAAAACGCTGACATCGGGCGACTCCTTTCTTACGAGAACAGGGTTACCATAGCGCGGCGGGCAACAGCGGATACAATTAATTAAAAATAAAATTATGAAAGCTTTTGTTTATGACTGGCCATCATACGAGGGTGTGCGTCGGCTCAAAGCTGTTCAATGGATGCGAACTTGCCGGCGTCGTCAAACACGATCCGGAAGCTGCCACGAATGCCGTCGCGGAGGTAGAAACGGGAGAGAATCCGCGCCGGGAAGCGGACCGAACGTCCGTCCCGGGCGGTGGTGTGAACATCGGTCGCAACGCCCTGATAGAGTTTGATCCACTCGTCAGGGCTGATGCTGAGGTCCACAATGATCTGGTGCATTGGCGCTCAGTGGGCCAGTTCCAGCAACAGACGGTTCAGGCGAGTGACGTAGGCACCCGGATCCTCAAGCTGTTCGCCACTGGCCAGGGTCGCCTGGTCCAGAAGCACGGCGGACAACTCGCCGAAACGCTCATCGCCCTGCTCGTTCTCGAGGCGCTGAACCAGCGGGTGGTCCACGTTGATCTCAAAGATCGGCTTGCTGTCCGGCACTTTTTGGCCGGCGGCTTCCATGATCTTCTTCATCTGCGCGCCCATGTCGAAGTCACCGACCACCAGACAGGCGGGCGAATCGGTCAGACGATTGGTGACACGCACGTCCTGTACGCGGTCCTGCAGGGCCGTCTTGATGCGCTCCAGTAAATCTTTGTGTTCGGCGGCCGCTTCTTCCTTGTGCTTCTTGTCTTCCTCGGTCTCTACTTCACCCAGATCCAGATCACCACGGGCAACGTCCTGGAACTGCTTGCTGTCGTATTCGTTGAGGTAACCCATCATCCACTCGTCAATACGGTCGGACAGAATCAGCACCTCAATGCCTTTCTTGCGAAACACTTCCAGATGCGGGCTGCTCTTGGCGGCCGTAAAGTTGTCAGCGGTGATGTAGTAGATCTTTTTCTGACCGTCTTTCATACGGCCAATATAATCATCGAGAGATACAGTCTGGGTGCGCTCACCGGTGAGGGTTGACGCGAATCGCAGCAGGCCGCCAACTTTTTCGCGGTTGCCGAAATCTTCCGCCGGGCCTTCCTTGATCACGGTACCGAATTCGTCCCAGAACTTCTGGTACTGCTCGCCGTCTTTCTTTGCCAGCTTGGACAACATGTCCAGTACCCGCTTGGTCAACGCGGAGCGAATGCTCTCTACCGTACTGTCGTTCTGCAGAATTTCCCGCGACACGTTCAGCGACAGATCGTTGGAATCGATCACGCCTTTGGCAAAACGCAGGTACAGCGGCAGGAACTGTTCGGCGTCGTCCATGATGAACACGCGCTGCACGTAAAGCTTCAGACCACGAGGCGCTTCCCGGTTGTACATGTCGAACGGCGCTCGGGCCGGAATGTATAACAGGCTGGTGTAATCCAGCTTGCCTTCCACCTTGTTGTGGGACCAGGTCAGCGGATCTTCGAAATCATGGGCGATGTGCTTGTAGAATTCCTTGTATTCCTCGTCCTTGATCTCGGTGCGGGGCAGCGTCCAAAGGGCGGTGGCATCGTTGACGGTCTCGTACTCGCCTTCTTTGCCTTCTTCCTCTGATTCGGCCTTCATCACCACGGGGAAGGAGATGTGGTCGGAGTATTTCTTCACCAGGCCGCGCAGACGGAAGCCGTCGGCGAATTCCTTTGCGTCGGATTTCAGGTGCAGAACAATCTCGGTACCCCGGGACTCGCGATCAACCTGCTCGATGGTGAACTCACCATCGCCGTTCGACTCCCAGTGCACACCCTCTTCTTTCGAAGCACCGGCACGGCGGGTAAAGACTTCTACCTTGTCAGCCACAATAAACGCGGAGTAGAAACCGACACCGAACTGACCAATCAGCTTGCTGTCTTTCTTTTCGTCGCCAGAGAGCTGCTGTAGAAACTCGGCGGTACCGGAACGGGCAATGGTGCCCAGGTTCTGAACCACGTCGTCACGGGTCATGCCGATGCCGTTATCGGCCAGGGTGATGGTGTTCTTTTCCCCATCGAAATCCAGGCGGATTTTCAGCTCGGATTCCCCTTCATAGAGGCCGTCGTCTTTCAGCGCCGCAAAACGCAGTTTGTCTTCGGCATCGGAGGCGTTGGAAATCAGTTCACGAAGGAAGATCTCTTTGTTCGAATACAAAGAGTGAATCATCAGATGAAGCAGTTGCTTCACTTCGGTCTGGAATCCAAGCGTTTCTTTATTGGCTTCTACCGTCATGGCGTTTCTTTCTCCTAAAGTAACTCACAGTTCTGGGAAGCGGGTGCGGGTGCGTTGCCGAAACCGTGCGGAGCCATGGATGGCGGAGCCGAGCGTACATGGACGTATTAACAGCGTGTTTCGGCAACGCACCCGCACCCGCTTCATGCACGGAATTCATCTTGAAAGGGAAAGTGGGGGCACCCCGGGGCAATTCAAGCCCCGGACCGTGCGGAAATCAGTCTTCGAGGAGGAAGTGAGCGCGAGCGGTAGCGATCGGCTGTGAACGGGATTTCTGCCAGGCGGTGATCATCACATTGGCCACCCGGTTGCCCTGGCGGGTCAATCGGCATTCCGCGTAGGTTTCACGATCGAGGCCAGCGCGCAGGTAATCCAGCGAAAAATCGACAATGCGCGGCATGCGCAGGCTTTCCTGGGACATCATCAGGTAGATCGCGGCGGACATTTCCATGAAACCACCGATCACACCACCATGAATAGCCGGAAGAACCGGGTTGCCCAGATTCTCTTCCTTTTTCGGCAAGCGGAAGATCAGATCATCGCCGAAGCGCTCGCATTCGAGGCCGATAAACCGGGCGTAGGGTACGCTTTCCAGCATCCGGGAGAAATCACCGGTCTCCCGCGTATAACCAAGAATTTCCGGGTCGGTCATTGTTCACCTCCGGTGATCAGTTCCGAGTAGCTTTTCGGGGTCGCGTCCTTGCCGATACGCATGAACGTACCAACGCAGTTGGCGATGGTTTCGCCACCTTCCTGATAGGCTTCACAGCGGGTGAAAATAATGTTGCGGGTGATTTTGTAGGTTTCTGCGCGGGCAAAGACCGGCTTGTGGGGCTCCGCCGAACGCATGTAATCCACCCTCAGATCAAGGGTCGGGCACAGCTCAAAATCGTCCAGCGCACAGATGATCACGGAACCCGAGGTGGTATCCATCAACGTGGTGATGGCGCCACCGTGGATCACGCCGGTATCCGGATTGCCGATAATGCGATCGCTGTAGGGCAAGCGCATGGTCAGCGTGCCTTCGCCGGCCGCTTCCACGGTCAGGCCCAGTTCCCGGGCTTGGTTCAGGGTGTCAAGGAACCGGCGAACCCGGTTCATGCGGATGTCATCAGTCATGCAGCAGTGCCAGTTTGATTAGCTGTTATTGGGTTGCGTGGGCTCGACCCTGGCCACCGGCTCCTCGAACACTTTGCCGGAGCGCAGCGCCTGGAGCGCATCAGAGCGGAATTCCCGGCGGTACAGAACCACCACGACCAGTGTCGACGCCCCGATAAACGCCAGGGGGTGTATAAACCAGGTCACCACGGCCAGGGCATAGTAATAGGAGCGCAGGCCAAGGTTAAAGGCGTCCCCCGCCAGATTACAGACCTTTGCAGCGCTCTGGGCAAACGCTTCGCGGCCGGCCGGGCTGATTTTGGTGTCGTCCGGTGGCGGCGCGCCACCGATCAGTACCGCCACAAAATTGTACATCCGCATGGACCAGGTGAATTTGAAGAAGGCGTAGATGAACACGACCAGAAGAACCACCATACGCAGCTCCCACACTGCGCGGCTGGGCAGGTTGCCGAATGGTAAGGTACTGAACACCTCCATCACTTCCTGCGTATAACCCAGTGCGGTAATGATACCGGCCAGGATCAGCAGGCAGCTGGACGCAAAGAAGGCCCCGTTACGCTCGAGGTTACCCACCACGGAAGCGTCTGATATCCGGTTCTCACGACGCAACATGACCCTCATCCAGTCTTCCCGGTACAGATCCAGGGTATTTGACAAGCAGGACCGGTCATTCGCTTTGCGACGGGAATACTCGGTGTAGCCCAGCCAACAGATCAGGAACCAGACCAGCGCAACCACTTCCAGATATTCAGCCATGGGGGATCCACATGCGGATAGGTAAAAACGGTAGGTTTGAAAGCGGATAATCATACACTCTGGGACACCGTTGCTCCAGACAGGCGTGGTGCTTGGGCAGTCACCCCGACGTCTCAGATGTGGTATAAACTGCCCATATTCGACCGGGAATGCCTTCCGCGCCCGGATCAAGGACTGATCACAGGAGTTTACCGTGACTAACCGGCTGTTCCTTCGCTGCCTGACCCTGACCCTCGCACTTTCCGCACTGGCCGGCTGTGCCGTTAATCCCGTCACCGGGAAAAAACAGCTGTCCCTGATACCCGAGAGCCAGGAGCTGTCAATCGGCGCGGAGCAATACGCACCCACACAGCAAACCCAAGGCGGACAGTTTTATCTGGATCCCGATTTGACGGTTTACGTTCGCGAAGTCGGGCAAAAACTGGCCGCCGTCAGTGACCGCCCTGACCTGCCCTACGAATTTGTGGTCCTGAACAGCAGCGTGCCCAATGCCTGGGCCTTGCCCGGAGGCAAGATTGCGATCAACCGGGGCTTATTGACCCGTCTCGAGGATGAAGCCCAGATGGCGTCGGTCCTAGGCCATGAAATTGTCCACGCGGCGGCACGGCACAGCGTTCAGCGCATGCAACAGGGCATGCTGATCAGCGCCGGGGTTGCCGGCCTCGGTTTCGCGCTGTCTGACAACGAATGGGCGGGACTGTTGATGGGCGGCGCCGCCATGGGCGCACAGCTGGCGCTGGCACAGTACAGCCAGGGCGATGAGCTGGAATCGGATCACTATGGCATTGAGTATATGGTGGAAGCAGGCTATGACCCCCAGGCTGCGGTGGAACTGCAGGAGCTGTTCGTCGAGCTCTCGGAAGGACGCCAATCGAGCTTTATTGACGGCCTCTTCGCCAGCCATCCCCCGTCCCAGAAACGGGTGGAGAAAAACCGCGAGCGGGCCCGGGAAATTGGCACCGGCGGTTACCGTGGCAAAGCCGTTTATGACAAAAAACTGGCTATGGCTCGCAAACTCCAGCCCGCCTACGACGCTCACGACGCAGCCCTCAAGCTCGCCAGCGAAAAGGACATGAAAGGCGCCCTTGCCAAGGTCAACGAGGCCATCAGGATCGAGCCTAACGAGGCGATGTTCTACTCCCTGCGCGGCCGGATCTACCAGGCCCAGGACGACGTGGCCAAGGCCGAAAAGGATTTTGACAAGGCGGTAGCGCTGTACCCGGAGATGTTCAGTTATCGACTCCACAACGGCCTGAATGCCCTGAAGCAGGACAAGCTCGACAAGGCCCAGAGCAATCTGACCCGAGCCAACGAACTGGTCCCCACGTCCATCGCGTTTCTGCGGCTGGGCGATGTGGCCGTGAAACAGAACCGCCGTGACGATGCAATCCGCTACTACAGCACCGCGGCGGAGGCCGGTGGCGAGGTGGCCGAGGAAGCCAAGCGCAAGCTGGCAAATCTGACCCAGTAACGCCCCTCACCACGCTCATCCAAGGCCCGGTATTCACCGGGCCTTTCTGTTTTTGCCACAATGACGGAGAAACTCTGTCATCGTCCGCATTGACTTTTAGAGCAATAACTCTAAAAATTGGATGACATCAACAACAATCGGACGATTGCCATGATTGCGAAACGTATCCAACCGATGGCCTTCCAGGCGAGGCGACTCTACGTGGAACTCATGTTCCAGGTGATGGGGCGTGCGCTGCAGGCCGTCAGTGAAGTGGATGCCACCGTGCAGAAGGACGCCAGCGCCCTGCCCGAGGGATTCCTGTTCGAGATGATGGTCATGCCGCAGGGCTCCAGCCTCATCGTCGAGCACGTTGGCAACGGCCGCTTCCATTATCACGGTAACTCCGCGCCGCGACCGGTGGACCTGTCGATTCAGTTCAAACACATTGCCCATGCGTTTCTGGTGCTGTCATTCCAGGAGAAAACCTCGGTGGCATTCGCCAACGACCGCATGCTGGTCGATGGCGACATCAGCTACGCCATTCGCATGACGCGGGTTCTGAACAGGCTTGAGTCGTTCATCCTGCCCAAACTGGTAGCCAAGCGCGCGGTGAAAGAATATCCGACCGACCTGCACCTGCCGGAGAAGCTGATGAGCGCAGCACGGATTTACCTGAAGGTCGCATCCAACTTTGTTGAAACGGTGAGAGCATAATGTCGAACAAATACTACGAATTCTTTTGCCCGGTAAAAGTCATCGCCGGCAAGGCTGCACTTGAACACATGCCCTACGAACTGAGCGGCATGGCGGCCACCCGGCCGATGATCGTGACCGATAAGGGCGTTCGTGCCGCAGGCCTGTTGGACCCGGTTATCGCCGCCTGTGAGGAGAGCGGTCTGGAAATCGTCAGCATTTACGATGACGTACCGCCGGATTCATCGACGGCGGTAGTGCGCGACATTGCCGGCGTTTACCGCAGCGAAAAATGCGATTCGATCATTGCCGTGGGCGGTGGCTCGGCCATTGATACCGCCAAAGCGGTCAATATTCTGGTCTCCGAAGGCGGCGACGACATCGCCGCTTACGCCGGCGCCGGTGTACTCAAACGTCCGCTCAAGCCGTTCTTTGTGGTACCGACCACGGCCGGCACCGGGTCCGAAGTCACGGCCGTGGCCGTCATCGCAGACACCGAGAAGCACGTCAAGCTGCCGTTCACCTCGTCCTTCCTGCTGCCGAATGCCGCGATCATCGATCCGCGCATGACCTTGACGCTGCCGCCACACATCACAGCGGCAACGGCCATGGATGCCATGACTCATGCCACCGAGGCGTTTACCTGCATGGCGAAGAATCCGCTGAGTGACGCGTACGCCACGGCAGCCATCAAGAAAATCAGCAACTCACTGCTGGCCGTCATGGACAACCCGAAAGACGCCGACAATCGCCTGGAACTGGCCGAAGCCTCTACCATGGCCGGTATTGCGTTTTCCAACTCCATGGTTGGCCTGGTACACGCCCTGGGCCATGCGACCGGCGCCATCTGCCAGCTGCCCCATGGCTTGTGCATGAGCCTGTACCTGCCCTACGTGCTGGAATACAACATAGAGTCGATTCGTGAGCCCCTGGGCGAGCTGCTGCTCTATCTGGATGGTCCGGAAGTGTATGCCGCAACCCCGGCGTCCCGGCGGGCCGAAGCCAGCATTTCGGCGATACGCCGCATGCGGGATGCGCTTTACAAGCACTGCAAACTGCCACGCACCTTGAAAGAAACCGGCAAGGTTGTGGAGGAGCAGCTGGAACGCATCGCCGAGGTGGCGCTGGACGATGGCGCCATCATGTTCAATCCGAAAGAAGTGACTCTGGAGGATGCCAAGGCGGTACTCAGACGTGCCTGGGCGTAATTTCCGATGGTAGATGGCCATTCCTATCAGCCCGCATCTGCGGGCTGATAGGCTTTCGGTGGACTCAGAATGTAAAATTTTCTGAAGATGCTGATGAAATCATTGAAATAACCTTACTTAAACGTAACAATTGCTGGAGTACTGGCAGGGATGTAGCCGGGTTCGCGTCATTTACTGATACCGGGACGTTCCTTTTATGCCAAACCAGCCTTCCCGCAGCTGTACCTCGCTCCAAATCATCTCACTGCTTCTTCTGGCTTTTGCACTGACAGCGACAGCACACTCTGCAGTGGCAAATGAGCAGAGCACGAAAACACTGCGCTTCAACGTATCGCCCAACGGCTACCCTCCTTACCTGATCGTCAAGAATAATCAGCCTGCAGGTATCATGTGGGACGTAGTGACATTGATCGCTGAGCGGATCGGCTATGACGTAGTGGCGGAGCAGGTTCCCCGTAAACGGGTGGATACCATGCTCCAGGAGGGGTATATCGACAGCACGCCCCGCGCCATCGAGTGGACCGATAACCCTGAACAGTTCCTGTTCACGGACCCGGTGGTTGCCGTGGAGGAGGTGCTGTTCATTCCGGCGGGGTCAGACTTGCACTATGATTCCCGCTTGCCAAACTGATACATGCTGTTAGGGTATCTAGATGGACCTTTTCTTCAGCACTAGCAAGTTCAA